>JBDWAL010000064.1:0-89623 GCA_039978895.1 Aliishimia sp. | reverse complement strand
TACCCGATCTGCACAAAGCGTATCACGGATTGGCTGGAGTCGAAGTTGTATTTCGGATTTTGCTTGACCCCGAGCGCGCGGGCAATGCTTGTGGCGCGTTGGCCGAACTTGGTGGTCTGCGCATGGGCCACTTGCGGCAATTTCGCAAGGATATCTTCGGTGGAATCTTCGGCATAATCCGCCGGGCAAATCAGAATGTAAGGATCGGTGAATATCTCTCGGGGGTGGTAGAATTCCTTGGGATCATAGGGCGGGCTGTCGACAAGAAAATCAATTTGCAACGCGCGGAAAACATCCTGTTCCCAAGGCACTATGCCTGCGCACAACTCTACGGAGTCCGCCAATCCCCCGGCTTGGGACACAAATTCCGCGCCCATCGAACAGGACATGCTGTCGGGCATTGCAATTCGGATCCGTTGCAGCTGCGCGCCAAATTGTGACTGAAGCCCATCCACCACGCTGCCCAGTTTGCCCAGAATTTCAGGCAATTGTTCGGCCAGTGTTTCCCCTTCTGGTGTCAGCATCAGCGGGCGTTTGGAGCGTTCAACCAGCCTCATGCCAAGCTTGGTTTCCAACCGTTGAAGGTGCTGGGATACGACAGGCTGTGATCTCCCTGACAGGATCGCCGCTTTGGTCACGCTGCGGGTTTCAGCAATCGCGCCAAAGCTCTGCAGCAAGGCGATTTCAGGCAAATCACGGAATTCGACAGTTGTGGACAAATTTATAACCAATATTGCGTTCCGTTATACTGAATTTAGAAAGTCTCGCCTGATTTGTCGATGTATTCCTCGATCTACGCCGCATCCAACCGAAACCGGGCTTTGGTTTCATCGCAAAGATACCGCGCAGTATAACGCTCTGTGGTGCGGGCCAGCTCATCCACGCTATCAATGATAAACCGCGCCTTTTCATCGTTCAGCAGGACAGAGAAATTCAGCCGCGTCCAGCCAGGTTTTTCCATCTCTTCCCCTTTGGCGATGGCACTGCGGATATGCGCAGATTGTGCGGCATCGATGCCCATCAAACGGTGGGCATAGGGTCCGGCGCAGGCGCAACCGCCGCGTGCCTGAATGCCGTAAACATCCGACAGCATCCGCGTGAACAACTGCTGATGCACATACCCCGCCCCTTGCAGTGCCTTGACCCGCATCGAAAAGATCGGAAGGCGGTTCGTTGCCGCCGGATTGCCCAGAATTTCGATGAAAGGGTTCGCGGCCCAGCTTTCTTTGGCAGCCCTAAAGAACCTGTTCTGGCGATCTGCCATGACATCATCGCCAATCGCAGCTTTGACAATGAACGCGCACGCCGCGCGGATGTCGCCAACGATATTGGGGGTGCCTGCTTCTTCGCGGGCAATTACGCTTTCGGAATAATCATGCGCCCAGGGGGAGACAAAATTCACTGTCCCACCGCCCGCCAGCGTCGGCGTGTCTGCCACAACGGCCGCAGTTTTGACGATCAAAACGCCGGAAGCCCCCGGCCCCCCTAGAAATTTATGTGGCGAGACCACAACCGCATCCATCGCGCATCCATCGTCAGGACTCAGATTGATTGGGACATAAGGGCCAGCACCAGCAAAATCCCACACGGCCAGCGCCCCGTGTTGTTTCAACATGTGCGTGACGGCCTTGGTGTCGGTCTGAATGCCTGTCACATTCGATGCCGCGCCGAAGGCGCCAATCACCATGCGCCCTGTGGCTGCTTGCAGTTGGGTTTCCAGCTTGGCCATATCAGGCCCGCCTGTGATGCTTTCGGCAATCTCAACCACCTCAGCGCCACTTTCGCGCCAAGGCAGGATGTTTGAATGGTGCTCATAAGGACCGACCAAAACCAGCGGATGGCGCCCCTGCTCTGCCGCTTGCCGGATCCCAAATAAATGCACAATCCGGTTCAACCCCGACGTTGCCCCAGATCCTGAGAAGATTACCGCATATTTCTCATCCGCGCCGCAGGCCCTTGCGATGACACCCCGCGCCTCTGCCCGGAGAGCGGAGATATGCGCCCCGCAATAAGACGCCTCAGTGTGGCTATTGGAATAGTAGGGCAGCACGTCGTGGCGCACGAAATCCTCAACCTGTGACAAAGCCCGCCCGGACGCAACATAGTCAGCATAGACCATTTTGTTTGTCCCATTGAGCCCGGGAATGTCGATGCCATCCCCGATTAATCCCAGCCGTAGATCGCCAATGGTGTCGGCAGTTGTCAGGGAATTGGCAAAACGTTCAAGCGCGGTCAGGGACATTGGGGCGGCTCCGATAGGTTGGTAAAGTGTTGTCCTAGAATGACCCAAACCTATTGGGTGTTTGTCACAAAAATTTTGCCTTTTGGTATTTTTTTGGGTCATAGTTTGATTTAGGTTGAATTATGTGGGTCAATCACTAAAGGATCAGCTGTGAAACTCGATCAAACCGACAGCAAGATTCTAAAGTTGTTGCAAGAGGACTCATCCTTGTCCCAACGCGAACTGGCCGATCAGGTTGGGCTGTCGCAAAACGCATGCTGGCGGCGTATCAAATTGATGAAAGACGCGGGTATCATCCTAGGTCAAAGCGCCCGGCTTGATCCCGAACGTCTTGGCCTTAGCTTGACTGTGTTTGTGATGCTCAAAACTCGGCAGCATTCTGATGCTTGGCTTACAGATTTCCGCCGCCGGGTGCTGGCCATCGCACAGGTGGTCGATTTCTTTCGGATTGCGGGTGAATACGACTACATGCTCAAGGTTGTGGCCGAAGATATGAATGACTTCGACCGAGTCTATCAACGTCTGATCAAAGAGGACGGACTGGAATCCGTCACCTCGTTGATCACGATGGAGGCGATTGCCAACAACCGCGCCCTGCCTCTGTGACAGGGCGAGATAGGATTAAATGTCGCCTGCGATAATCTGCGCATAGACGTTCGGGTAAGCATATGTGTCTACGTATTTGCCCGGTAGACTGCGCGTGATCTCATTCTCAACCCGGATGCTTCGCTTGCGCTCGTAGGAGAGTGCGAGTTGCGCACTGACCAGCCGTTCATCACGAAAACAGAAGATATCCCGCAACTGGTCAGGTTCAATGTTCATCGTTCTGTGCAGGTTGCCAGCGCGACGCGGTGCTTTGGCGAACTTGATGTTACAGCGTTCCGTGAAGTTCGGCAGGACCGCGTTTGCCGCATCCATAGCAAAGATGTCAGCCAGCCGGAGTTCTTTAATCAAGCGAGCCTGTAACATGCGATTTTTGCGCTCAACACGGGCTTTGGCCTGAGAGCTGTTGCACAAAAGATCTCCATGTTTAGGGTGATCAAAGCACGGCCAATCTGGATCAGCTCGTCCAGCCATTCATGGCGCAGTCGGGATTGATGGAACGTGCACGGTTATCCTGTCCAAAACAAGACTGTTGCGTATCTGTTGTCACGCTTTGGGATGCGTTATGCACGAAATTTGCTGACACTCACGACGGAATAGTTTGGAACATCATACAGAACGAGGCGCGCTTTGTATGGTTCACGACTATAGACTGCAGGCAAAGCGCCCGGCTGGGCCTCAAGGAATTGAGTGCGGCGAATTCTCTTCAATCCGGTACGGAAAAAGTGGTTTCCCAATCAAACCGAACTAACTAAACTCTTGGGTGTGACGGTCATCGACCTTCAAGCGAAGCATCACACAGTGAGCACGAATAAAATTGTGCGGCTTTGGAATAGGAAGATTTGCTTGTGTCAACTGCAGCCCACCCCCATTCGATCAGAGGCGAATTAAGAATTTGCACGCGCAGTGTGCACGAACAACTGCATGAGCATTCTATATTTGTCGACCTGTTCAACGGTGCGGTCGCAGCGCAACAATACAGTGCATTGATGCAGTCGTTTCACGGTTTTTATGTCCCAATGGAGCGCGCTATTGATCGCGCACTCTCACAAATTTCGCCCGGTGGCGTATCGTTTTCGTATGCAAATCGCTCACGCCTCTTGGTGCAGGACTTGCAGGATCTTGGATTGAGCGCGCAGGCCATTGACCATAACCCTGTGTGCGAACATATTTCCAAAGTCGTTACCCCGCAATCTTTGGCCGGTGTGCTGTACGTCATCGAAGGATCGACCCTTGGTGCTGCGCAGATCGACAGAGCCGCCCAAAAGCTATTACATCCTGATAAGCCCGATGGCCGCCGTTTCTGGGCTTGGTCGCGGGCGAATAACACGACGCGTTGGGCGATGTTGAACGCTTATTTGGCGCAGTTGGAAGCCTCCGGCCAACCAATAGATGCCGTCTTGCAAGGCGCTATGGTTACGTTTCAAGCGCTCGCAGATTGGCTTGCGCCGCTTGACCAACCCAAGTTGATTTCGCAAGGCGCGGTCTTGTGAATTCAAAACGCGTTGATCTTGATACCTGCGATCAGGAACCGATCCATTTGATCGGCGCGGTACAGCCGCATGGGGCGCTGGTCGCTTTTGACGTTGATAGCCACGAGATCCTTTACGTCAGCGCCAACTCTGCCGAATTTGTCGGCTACTCCGCACAGGCTATCTTAGGAAAGCCAATTGACCTTCTTATTGGTCCCGACAACCTCGCCCAAATGCCGGTGTTTTCGTCTGAAACAACAATGCCCGAGTTGCTAAAGCCGTGGTTCATCGAATTTGCGGGCGCAACGGGCGAGCTGATACAGGCCGAATGTTTACCGCATCGAAACAAGAACCACATCATACTAGAGTTCCTGCATCATCAGGCAGCACCTGCCACGGTGTGGGAAGACGAGTTGCTCCGTCGCGAGATCATCTCGGAACTCATCAAACCTGACGCTTTGAACGAACTTGCGGATGTCAGCGCGCGTATTATTCGGGACGTCACCGGATTTGACCGTGTTATGATCTACAAATTTGCCGAAGATAAACACGGTGAAGTTATCGCGGAAAGCACCAACCGCCCGGATAGTTTTTTGGGGCTGCATTACCCGGCCTCTGATATCCCGGACCCGGCAAGACGACATTTCACTTTGAATGTCATGCGCTCTATCCCCGATATTAATGGAGCGCATATCCCCATTCTTGGACTTTCGGGCGAAGTTGCTGATGCGGACTCTGATACGCCCCTAGACCTTACTTATTCTAAACTGCGGGCCGTGGCCCCGGTGCATGTCGAATACCTGAACAACATGGGTGTCGGTGGGAGCCTGTCGATTTCTTTGATCACAAATGGGGAATTGTGGGGGCTGGTCGCCTGCCACCATTATAGCCCTCGACTGGTGTCCTCTAGCAGGTTGCGCTTTGCCGAATTGTTGGGGGGGACGGTTTCGGCCTTGTTGCAAAGTATCGAAAACACCAGCCAGCTGAAAAAGAACATCGAGGCAGAGAAGACTGCGTTCTTTATCGAACAACAAGTCCGTGGTGGATTGTCATTGTCGGATCTGGTGACCCAAGAGGCAGATGTTTTGATGAAGCTGGTTGATGCCGAGGGCTTATGCATGGTTCTTGGCGACGACGCGGTGCATGCGGGCGCGTTGCCGGATGGTTCGCTGGACTTCGCGCAACTGAACACACTGAGCGCCGAAGGTGTTGCGACGACGGACACCTTATCCAGTGCCATCGAAATGACGCGGGATCAAATGGCCAGCGTTGCAGGGGCGGCGTATCTCAACCTATCGGATGATGGCAAAGACTACCTTGTTTTACTGCGCAGCAACTACCATCAGACAATTCGATGGGCCGGAAAGCCCGGGAAGATAGAAACCAAAGACAAAGACGGGATCACGCGCCTCTCTCCGCGCGGGTCGTTCGCGTTGTGGCAAGAAGAACGGATCGGTAAAAGTAAGCCGTTTGATGCGATTGACCGGGACACGCTGCGCATTTTGCGGCGCGCGTTGTTCGCCCTGAATTCAGTGGAACGCGAACGTCAGGCGCTTGAGGCACAAAAGAAAGCCGAAGCTGAGGAAATGCGCCTGCGCCATTCTTTGCTAGATGCGGCGCGCGCGAGTTCTTTGGGTGAGCTCGCCTCGGCTATTGCCCATGAATTGAACCAGCCCTTGTCGGCCATTTCAAACTACGTGAGCGCGTGCCAGCAAGAGTTCAAGAACGCTGGTGTTGCGATTCCTCCGCAAGCCAAACTCCTGATCGACACGGCCATTGAGGAAACGGCGCGCGCAGGTGAATTGGTGCGTCGTGTTCGAGATTTTATTTCTCGCGGTGATCTCAAGGCCGAGCTTATTGACCTCAACCAAGTGATCCGGCAGGGCGTGGCATTGGCGCATGTGTCCAACGAAAAACCGCAACTGACAATAGAGTTTGACCTAGCTGCGGATATTCCACGTGTTTTCGCAGATCCCGTCCAGATTGGTCAGGTCTTGTTGAATCTCACGCGCAACAGCATGTCCGCAATGGCGCATTTAGAGGTTCAAACTTTGAAAATCGCTACACGGCGCGTGGATGAGCTGGTCGAGATTTCGGTCCATGACACAGGCCCTGGAATCCCAGAGGACGTTCAGGCGTATATTTTCGAACCGTTTCACGCATCAACCACCAAAGGCATGGGCATCGGCCTGTCCCTGTGCCGCTCCATTGTTGAAGCACATGCAGGACGGATTTGGGTGGAACCAACCGAAGCCGGTGCTAAACTTATCGTACAACTACCGATCCGTGCGGGGATAAATGACTAAGAAGACGGAATATTATTCAATCTACATCGTCGAAGATGATGCTGCTGTGTTGAATTCGCTGTGTGCGTTGCTGTCGTCACATGGGCACGTAACAATTGCGTGCACATCGGCAGAACACTTCTTGCAGATTTATGACCCCGACATAAAAGCCTGCATGATCCTTGATCTTCGGCTGCCGGGAATGAGTGGTATTCAACTTCAGAACCACCTGTTGGATAACGGTATTCAAATCCCAACTGTGGTGATTACTGCGCATGGCGATGTGCCCGTCGCGGTCAAAGCGATGCGTGCGGGAGCCATTGATTTCATCGAAAAACCAGCCTCAGAGGCGCAGTTGTTAGAAGCCGTGGGCATGGTGTCTGGTTTGCTGTTCAATCGACAACCGGCGAGCGTCTCGAAAAAGATCATTGCCAGCCGTCTTGGGAAATTGACCGATCGCGAGCGCGACGTTTTGGACCATCTTTTGATGGGCAAACTGAATAAAGAGATCGCAAGCGAACTGGACGTCTCACAGCGTACTGTCGAAGGTCACCGTTCTCGGATTCGCGAAAAAATGCACGCGCGGGGCGTGGCTGATCTGATTCGGATGCTCGGGTAAATTCGCGTTTTACGTGCGTAGTTTTACGCAGTGGTAATTCCGACCTACCTCGCCTTTGGTAATTCGCTCTAAGGTTTAAATTGCGTGGGTCACTACAACAAAAAAGCCAGTGTAAGCCTGATTCAAAAAATGGGCGACATTAGTGTGACGTCATGCAGGCGATCAATGGACTAAGAAAATAAGCGCCGCAATCCAGAGTGGATTTGGCGTTGAGATAATTAGGTACAGAGTCAGGGAGGCTGCGCCGATGTCCGGGGACAGTAAGGTTACGACCGCACGTGTGCCCATCGCACCGCCAGAGTTTATTACGTATCGCAGAAGCGAAGCGAATATCCGCCGCTTGCGCGAAATTTTGCCTGAAGATCTGGTTGTGAATTTGGCCCGTGAGGTGATCTTGCGTGTGGCCTCCAACGAGCAAGAGTTGGAACATGTGCCATTCGCAGTATCGCAAGCAGATATCAGAGATTTTTGCCATGCGCTGGTGTCGGACGACCAAACAGCCGCGGCGGAGATTATTTCAGAGTTGCGCGCAGATGGCGTGCGCCCAGAGGACATTTACTTAAAGCAACTCGCTGTTGCGGCGCGCATGTTGGGCGATATGTGGGTCAGTGACGAAATGACATTCAGCCAAGTAACAGTTGGGACTGGGCGGATGCTGGCCATTATGCGCAGTCTGCGTCACCTGTTTGAGCCTACGTTCCCCGAGAAAGATAAATCGGCGATCTTTGCGGCTGTTCCTGGCGAAGATCACACACTCGGCGTGCGAATGGCTGCGGATATCTTCCGCAAAGACGGTTGGGAAATCGCGCTGAAAGTCGGGTTGGATCACGATCAGCTCGTTTCTGAAATCGAACAGGCCCCAGCTGGAATTGTTGGCTTGTCCATTAGTGGCGAACATTCCATCGAAGCGCTGTCGCGATTGGTGGTTGCTTTGCATATCTCTTGTCCGCGCTCGATCCTTGCTGTCAGCGGTCCGAACGTTGAAGAGGTCAGACCGATCCTAACCTTGATGGGCTTAGATGTGATTGCGGCAACCGTCGAAGACGCGCAGGCGCAAATGTCCGCCCTTTGGGAGACCAATATGGCCCGTTAGGTCTTGCTGATTAGATCGTATTTCCGCAGCTTCACGTACAAAGATTGGCGCGACAGCCCTAACATCTCTGCTGCGGCGACACGGTTGTTCGACGTCATTTGCACCGCGGTTTCGATGCACATCTTTTCAACGACATCCGTGGTTTTGGCCACGATATCTTTCAGCGATTGCCCGCCAATCAGCTCGATGACAGAATTCATATCAACATCGGTGATCTGTTTGTTCGAGGTGCTGACGGTTTCAACGCGATGTGAATCCCGAATGATCAGCGCAAACACAGGCTCCATGCCTGCCTTCAACACCGACGTGGAAATTTCGACCGCACGTTCGCCGCCATATGCGCTGATAACCTTGGTCGCATAGAGCCGCATTCCACCGCTGCGCCGTGCATTCTCGATCATCACATTCAGATCCACCGTGCCGCGCGCGCAGAAATCAATGAACGAGCGTCCTATGACGCTTTGTGAATGGGCGACGTGTGCGAGTTTCAAAAACGCTTCGTTCGCGCTGAGAATGGTGCCGGCTTCGGTCACAAAAACAATCGAGTCTACACCACTTCGAAATAGATCCGCGAGATGATGCTGCAACTGATCGGCAGTTCCACTTTGCACGCCAATAGGCGTAATCTTGCATAGAACCATTTGGCTGCTCGACCCGCGAAACAACGTCGGGCTGAGGGACAGTTTCCGGCTACCTTGGGCGCTTTTGGCGATGACAGGGGGCTGTGATTGTTCAGCGGCAGCACTGATCAAGCGTTCAACAATGTCTTTGCGCCCTTTCGCCTCGAACTCATTTGCAAAAGGGGCATCGATCAGAGCTTCCTTTGACTTGCCCAACAACACCTCGGTCGCCGTGTTGCACGATACGACATGTCCTGTGGCCGCAGAGATAAACACCGTGGCAACGTCAGAGGATTCCATCAAAACACGCAGGCGAATGTCTTGTTCGCGCTGCGCTTCGTAATCCGCTTCCAGCGCAATCTGAGCGGACACAAGTTGTTGCTGCATTTCCGCAGTGCGTCGCAGATCACTGCCCAACATCAGAACCGCGCCTTGATCATTCAAATGGTGGAAGGAGTACCTGACGGGCAGCTCAGAAAAGTCACCAGAAGCTTTGTGGTTAAGCTCAACCGGAAGAACATCACTCTGCCCCGCCAGGAATTGCGCTAAGCGTGACTCGAATTTGGGAACAGATTCGACCGTCAGTGTGGATTGCACCTGCTGGCTAGACCAGTTGGTGATATGCGTTTGATCAACAGACTCTAAACTGCTTTGCGCACCAGAGATTTTTCCCGAACCATCTATAATTAAAGCGAAATCAGCCACACGCGAAATGATCTGGGCGGCAACATCGGAATTCATCGCAGAAATCAAACCGCTGGTCCAAGTCGTTTCAATATGTGACGCCATCCATCGCGTCCCTTCTGACAATTTTTTCTTACATTCCGTGTGTCAGTCCAATAGACGTATTTATACGTGAGTAAAATCCCTAGATGACACGTCAAGTGCCTCTCGCCAATCATTTGTGAAATGATCCGCATGGACAGTGCACAAAACATCACCGTTCAAGTCGCAAAATGATCCACCGACGATCACCTTACATGCCCCCCAAAGCACGCGGCAAATCTCGATCAAGGCCTGCACTTCTGCCGGGTTTTCCGCGCACGTTGCAGAGATCAAAACAACGTCAAAGTCATGTTGCCGGGCCAATTGAGACAGCGTGGTTTCGTGTGCGGTCAGGTCAACCACCACGCGCTGACGTGCTTGCCGCAATTGCTTGGCGAGGACCATCGCGCCCATTGTGTGCTGAGCGCCGATCGGCACTGCGATCAAACAATTTTGCTCTACGCCATTGCACGTATCAACGTACATCGGAACGTCATCGGGCAATTGCCGCAATGCAGATTGCAGTCGCGCGCATCCAATGGTCACATCCGCGAATGAAATCACATCATCCACCCAAGATGCGCCCAGTCGGCGTGCAACGTCTGGGATCAAATCAAACGCTAAGAAATCATTGGAACACCCTGCCCGTCGCAATTCTTGGAACGTTTGCAAAAAATGTGCCTGATCTTGCCTGATAGCGGCAGAATATAATTTGTTCAAAAGATCATCCGTGCGCGGGTTACCAGCTAGCGAACGGGGTTTTCCGTTGTTGTCCGGACTATTTGAATCTGTGGGTGCCAGAGTCGACAAAGCCCGAAGTGCCACACGAGCAACGACGTTGGAATTGTCCTTCACAATGGCATGGTCATGCCGAGACACGGTGCCCCCCTTAATCTATTGGATCTGAAACATGTTGCCGTCTGCTGCGGATATTGCTCAGAACACGGGTATCGTGTTTTATCTTTGCCGACATGTCAATAAAACATGACACTTTTCGTATAATGGGCTGATTTGCAAACGCTAAAACGGCATTGCAAGCGGAAATTCTCCAATCTGATCGCAATATATATGTAAATCAAAGTTGACAGATTTGATGCTCCCTGCCAAATTTCATTGAACAGCAATTGGCCTCAGGGGGACTCGATGACCAGCGCTTCGGCATCTTCAAATTTTCAGTTGGGATTATATACGCCCGACCAACGGATGCGCCGAGACAGCACAATCTGGACGTTGGTACAGGGGGTTTTGGCGCCGTTGCAATTCGTGGTGTTTCTGGTCTCGTTGGGTCTTGTGTTGCGCTACGTGGCGACAGGCGCGGGGTACGAGATTGCGACCGCCTCAATCATCGCCAAAACCGGTCTTTTGTATCTGATCATGATCACCGGCGCGATCTGGGAAAAAGTGGTGTTTGGCCAGTGGCTTTTTGCGCCTGCGTTCTTCTGGGAAGACGTCGTCAGTTTTGGCGTTATCGCCCTGCATAGCTTGTATCTTTACGGGCTGCTGACAGGTGCGATGCCACCTGAAACGCTGATCGCCATCGTTCTGGCCGCGTATGCGGCTTATGTTGTGAATGCGGGTCAGTTTTTGTGGAAGTTGCGCGCGGCCCGCCTGCAAGCGGAGGGCGCCGCATGACCGAAGTTTCCCCCCCTCAAATCAGCGGTGGATGTCGATCCGCACCTGTCCTCAAACAGCGCGGCCAACGCGAGGTGTTTTGCGGCCTCACCGGGATCATCTGGTTGCACCGTAAAATGCAAGATGCGTTCTTTTTGGTGGTTGGTTCGCGCACCTGCGCGCACCTGCTGCAAAGCGCCGCTGGGGTGATGATTTTTGCCGAACCTCGATTCGGAACAGCGATTCTGGAAGAATCAGACCTTGCCGGGTTGAACGACGCCCATGCCGAGCTTGACCGCGAAGTTGAGACGCTGTTGGCGCGCCGCCCCGACATTCGCCAGTTGTTCCTTGTGGGCTCTTGCCCCTCCGAGGTGATCAAGCTGGATTTGAACCGCGCCGCTGAGCGTTTGACCCAAGCCTATGCCCCCAAAGTTCGGGTGTTGGAATATTCCGGCTCCGGGATTGAGACAACGTTCACTCAAGGTGAAGATGCGTGTTTGGCGGCCATGGTGCCTGTCTTGCCCAAGACCGAGGCGCGCAATCTGGTGGTCGTCGGGGCTTTGCCCGATGTGGTTGAAGATCAGATGTTGGCCTTGTTGGATGGTTTGGGGATCGAGAACGTTCAGGTTTTACCTGCCCGCACCATTGATGCAGATGTGGCCGTGGGGCCGAACACCGTGTTTGCCCTGACCCAACCCTTTCTTGGCGACACCCATGCGGCCCTCACCCGGCGCGGTGCGCGCCATTTGCAGGCCCCCTTCCCTTTGGGCGAACAAGGCACAACCGCTTGGCTTGCCGCCATCGCGTCCGAATTTGGCGTGTCCAAGGCCACATTCGAAACCGTCACTGAAGCCCCGCGCCGACGTGCCCGCGCGGCTGTGGCCCAAGCGGCGGATCGGCTGAATGGCAAATCGGTGTTCTTCTTCCCTGACAGCCAACTTGAAATCCCGCTGGCTCGGTTCTTGACCCGCGAATGCGGAATGACGGCAATCGAAGTTGGCTCGCCCTATATCCACGACGCGATCCATGGCCCGGAACTCGACCTGTTGCCTGCGGGTCCACAAATCTCCGAAGGGCAGGATGTTGATCTGCAACTGGATCGGTGCCGCGACGCTGCGCCCGATCTGACAGTCTGCGGTCTTGGCCTAGCCAACCCGTTGGAGGCCGAAGGTCTGTCCACCAAATGGGCGATCGAGTTGGTGTTCACGCCGGTGCATTTCTACGAACAGGCAGGGGATCTTGCCTCTCTTTTTGCGCGTCCATTGCGTCGCAAATCCATTCTGGGGGTCGCTGCGGAATGAAACTGACCGTTTGGACATACGAAGGCCCGCCTCATGTTGGCGCGATGCGCGTTGCAACGGGCATGAAGGGTCTGCACTATGTGTTGCACGCGCCGCAGGGTGATACCTATGCAGACTTGCTGTTCACTATGATTGAGCGGCGCGATCACCGCCCGCCCGTGACCTACACCACATTCCAAGCCCGCGATCTGGGCGCCGATACAGCCGGGTTGTTCAAAGACGCCTGCCGCGAGGCCTATGAGCGCTTCAAACCCGAAGCGATCATCGTTGGCGCGTCCTGCACCGCCGAGCTGATCCAAGATGATCCCGGTGGTTTGGCGGAAACCATGGGTCTGCCTGTCCCTGTTATCCCGCTTGAATTGCCAAGCTATCAGCGCAAAGAGAATTTCGGCGCGGACGAGACGTTCTTTCAGATCGTGAAGCATCTGGCCAAGCCCATGGACAAGACTGCGCGCGTCAGCTGCAATATCATCGGCCCGACGGCCCTTGGGTTTCGGCACCGTGATGACGTGGCTGAAATCACCAACCTGTTGTTCGAATTGGGGATCGAGGTCAACGTCACCGCCCCCATGGGCGCCACTCCGAGCGATATCGCGCGGATGGGGCAAGCCCATTTCAATGTGCTGCTTTACCCTGAAACAGGTGAAGCGGCCGCGCGCCATTGCGAGAAGGTTTTCGGGCAGCCCTATACAAAAACCGTGCCAATTGGTGCCGGTGCAACGCAGGATTTTATCGAAGAAGTCCGCGCCCTAAGCGGCAGCACGGCTCAACTGGATGATCAACGGTTGCGCCAAACTTGGTGGTCTCGCTCGGTGGACAGCACCTATCTGACGGGCAAACGCGTCTTCATCTTTGGCGACGGAACACATGTGAAAACCGCCGCCCGGATTGCGCGCGACGAAATGGGTTTCGAGGTCGTCGGCATGGGCTGTTACAACCGCGAATATGCGCGGGACGTGCGCGCGATGGCCAAGGAATACGGCATCGAGGCGCTGATCACGGATGATTATCTGCTGGTCGAGCAAACCATCGAAGCGCTGCAACCCGAAATGATCCTTGGCACGCAGATGGAACGCCACATCGGCAAACGCTTGTCGATCCCCTGCGCAGTGATTTCGGCCCCGGTCCACGTGCAAGATTTCCCCGCGCGTTATTCTCCCCAGATGGGGTTTGAGGGCGCGAATGTCATCTTTGATACATGGGTGCACCCGCTGGTCATGGGCTTGGAAGAACACCTTTTGCACATGTTCCGTGAGGATTTCGAATTCAACGATGCCGCCGGTCCCAGCCATCATGGTGGCGGCAGTGGACATGACCAAGTGCAGCCAACCCAAAAGGTTGAGCCGACATCGGACAATGTGATTTGGCTGTCTGATGCGGAACGCGAGTTGAAGAAAATCCCGTTCTTTGTGCGCGGCAAAGCCCGCCGCAACACCGAGTTTTATGCCGCTGAAAAAGGCGTTTCGGAAATCTCGGTCGATACACTTTACGAAGCAAAGGCCCATTTTGCGCGATGATGTAACCCATATGCCGTACAACGTTGTGTTGTTGACGTTGGACCGCCACGCAGCGGGTCCTGCCGCACGGGTTGCGCCCAAACTGGCGGCTGATTTTCCGGGTCTGTGCTTGCACATCCATGCGGCGGCGGAATGGGCCAAGGACGCAGATGCGCTCGCTCAAGCGAAGGCCGACATTGCGACTGCGGATTTGGTCGTGACCTCTGTGATCTTCCTTGAGGATCACATCCAAGCGATCCTACCCGACCTCAAAGCGCGCCGGGACCACTGTGATGCGATGGCCGGTATCATCGCGGATCAGGAAATCGTGCAACTGACCAAGATGGGCGATCTAGATATGTTGCGCCCTGCCACGGGTGCGATGGCGCTGCTGAAAAAGCTGAAACCCGCCAAGAAGTCGGGAAGTGCCGGTGCGGGCCAGATGAAGATGCTACGCCGCATTCCCAAAATCCTGCGCCTGATCCCCGGCAAAAGTCAGGACCTGCGCGCGTGGTTCTTGACGATGCAATATTGGCTGGGCGGGTCTGACGACAACATCGAAAGCCTCGTGCGGTTCTTGATCTCGCGCTATGCGTCGCGGCCTGAATGGCGCGGCTTGCCCGCGCAAGAGCCTATCGAATACCCCGAAGTTGGCCTTTATCATCCGGATCTGCCGGGGCATCACATTGCGACGGATTTCGCGGATCTGCCGCTGCGGGGACATGGCCCATGCGTCGGTTTGGTGATGTTGCGCAGCTATATTCTGGCAGGCGACACGGCGCATTATGACAGCGTTATTCGCACCCTAGAAGCGCGTGGCTTGCAGGTTATTCCGGCCTTTGCTGGCGGTCTGGATGCGCGCCCCGCGATCGATGCCTATCACGCTGGACGTATTGATGCGCTGGTTTCGTTGACTGGGTTTTCGCTGGTTGGCGGCCCGGCTTACAATGACAGCGACGGCGCAGTTAAGGCGCTGGCTGATCTTGATGTGCCTTATATCGCCGCCCAACCCTTAGAGTTTCAGACCCTTGCGCAATGGGCAGATGGTGGGCAAGGGCTTAGCCCGATTGAGGCCACCATGCTGGTCGCCCTGCCCGAAATTGATGGCGCGACAAACCCGACCGTCTTTGCGGGTCGTCACGGGCCAGAAGGTTGCGCGGGCTGTGCCCATAAGTGCCCCGCTGGCAGCTCGATCAAGGCGATGGCGCCTTGCCATGAACGGATTGACGCCCTGGCCGAAAAGACCGAGCGGTTGGCGCATCTGCGTCGCCTCAAGAACGGTGAGAAAACCGTTGGGATCGTTCTGTTCGGCTTCCCGCCGAATGCGGGCGCGGTTGGGACTGCGGCCTATCTGTCTGTCTTTGAAAGTTTGCATAATACGCTGCACCAAATGGCGCGCGACGGCTATGACCTAACCCCGCCTGCCACGGTCGACGATCTGCGGGATGCGGTTTTGAACGGCAACGCAATGACTTTCGGACAAGAGGCCAACGTGGCCGCGCGGGTCAGCGCGGATACCATCGTCGCGCAAACGCCTTGGCTGAGCGAGATCGAGGCCACATGGGGTCCTGCACCGGGCCGCATCCAAAGCAATGGCAGCGAAGTTTTTGTGCTGGGCGCGCAGTTTGGCCGGGTCTTTGTCGGCGTGCAGCCGGGCTTTGGCTACGAAGGCGACCCGATGCGCCTGCTGTTTGAAAAGGGCTTTGCCCCGACCCACGCTTTCAACGGGTTCTATCACTACCTCAAGCACGATCTGAAGGCTGACGTTCTGCTGCACTTTGGAATGCACGGCGCACTCGAATTTATGCCGGGCAAGCAGAACGGGTGCGGCGGGAACGATTGGCCGGACCGGCTGATCGGCAACATGCCCAACGTGTACCTTTATGCCGCGAATAATCCATCCGAGGCGACTTTGGCCAAGCGGCGCAGCAATGCGATCACAATTACGCATCTAACCCCGCCCTTGCAGGCCTCAGGGCTGTATCGCGGTTTGGCTGATCTGAAAGACAGTCTGACCAAATGGCGCGGCATGATGCCCGAAGATGCATCGCGTAGCGCACTAGAAGATTTGATCGCCGCGCAGGCTGAGACTGTGCATCTGGACGCCAGCGACCTGAATACCCTTTGGATCAAATTGCTGGAAACCGAAGATGCGCTGATCCCGGATGGGCTGTACGTTGTCGGGCGGGACCTCAGCGCAGACGCGGTTGAGGACATGCTGGCTTTGATGCAGTTCGACACGGATGCAGCGCGCAATGCGGCGCGCACGCATCTGACGCAAAGTGGTGAGCTGAGCGCATTGATGCGCGCGCTAAACGGCCAGTTCATTAAACCCGTGGCAGGGGGCGACGTTATTAATGCGCCGGATATTCTCCCAACCGGGCGCAACATCCACGCCTTTGATCCGTTCCGCATGCCCACGGCCTACGCGATGCAAGAGGGTGCAGTGCAGGCCGAGGAATTGTTGCGCACCCATGACGCTTTGCCCGAAACTGTCGCGCTGGTGTTATGGGGGTCGGACAACATCAAATCAAATGGCGGTCCCATCGCGCAAGCCCTGACGTTGATGGGCGCACGACCTCGATTTGACAGCCATGGGCGTTTGTGCGGTGCGGATTTGGTGCCGCTTGCGGACCTTGGGCGGGCGCGCATTGATGTAGTGATGACCCTATCGGGTATTTTCCGCGACCTGTTGCCATTGCAAACCAAGCTGTTGGCGGATGCGGCCTTGCAATGTGCGCTGGCCGATGAGCCGCTTGAGTTGAACCCCATTCGCCGTCACGCACTGGCTTTTGCCGCTGCGCAGGGTTGCGACATGCAAACCGCCGCGCTGCGTGTGTTTTCGAACGCCGAGGGGGCTTATGGGTCGAATGTGAACCAGTTGGTTGATAGCTCGGCGTTTGAGGATGACGGCGATTTGGCCGATGCCTATCAGGCGCGCAAAAGCTTTGCCTATGGCACGGATGGTGAGGCATCTCAGCAATCTGAATTGCTTCAAGACACGCTGCAGAACGTCGAACTGGCCTATCAAAACCTTGAATCGGTCGAGCTGGGCGTCACAACGGTGGATCATTACTTTGATACGCTCGGTGGGATTGCAGCGGCGGTGAAACGCGCCAAGAACGGGGCGGAAACACCGATCTATATTGGGGATCAAACCCGTGGCGGTGCCAAAGTGCGCACGCTGCGCGAGCAAGTCGCGCTGGAATCCCGTGCGCGCAGTTTGAACCCGAAATTCTACGAACCACTGCTGAAGCACGGCCATGAAGGCGTGCGCCAGATCGAGGCGCATATCACCAATACCGTGGGTTGGTCGGCGACGACCGGCAAAGTGGATCCGTGGGTGTATCAAGAACTCTCCGAGACGTTTGTGCTGGACGACGTGATGCGCAAACGGCTGGCGGATCTGAACCCAAAAGCGTCGATGCGCATGGCCAATCGCCTGCTGGAAGCAACTGATCGCGATTATTGGACACCGGACGAAGAAACACTCGCTGCGCTGCAAAACGCAGCCGACGCAATCGAAGACAGACTAGAGGGCATTGCAGCCGAATGACCTTCATTTCCTTTGGAAAGGGACCAAAATGAGCCCACTTGATAGAAACATTCCCAACCTTGGTGGGGACGGTGAGGGATCTGTGCAGGTCCATCAGGACGACAATGCCAAGATCGAAGGCGCGAAAGTCTTCAGCGTTTACGGCAAAGGCGGTATCGGCAAATCAACGACCTCGTCGAACCTGTCAGCTGCGTTTTCCAAGCTGGGCAAACGGGTACTGCAAATCGGGTGTGACCCCAAACATGACAGCACATTTACGCTGACCGGCACCTTGCAGCCCACCGTGATCGATATCCTGAAAGAGGTTGATTTCCACGCCGAGGAACTGCGCCCCGAGGATTATGTCTTTGACGGCTTTAACGGTGTGAAATGCGTTGAGGCGGGCGGCCCCCCTGCCGGCACCGGTTGCGGCGGCTATGTGGTGGGTCAAACCGTAAAACTGCTGAAACAGCACCACATGTTAGAGGACACCGACGTGGTGATCTTTGACGTGCTGGGCGACGTTGTGTGCGGCGGGTTTGCAGCCCCTTTGCAGCACGCAGATCGCGCCTTGATCGTTACAGCCAATGATTTTGACAGCATCTATGCGATGAACCGGATCATTGCCGCCGTGCAAGCCAAATCGGCGAACTACAAAGTGCGGCTGGCGGGCTGTGTCGCAAACCGGTCGCGTGAAACCGACGAGGTCGATCGCTATTGCAAGACAGTGGGCTTCAACCGCATCGCGCATATGCCGGATCTGGATGCCATTCGCCGCTCGCGGTTGAAGAAGAAGACCCTGTTCGAAATGCCTGATGACGAAGAAATCGTGCAGGTTCGCAAAGAATACATGCGGCTTGCCGAAACACTATGGAACGGGACAGAGCCTTTGGCACCCGCGCCCCTGCCCGACCGTGATATCTTTGAACTGCTTGGGTTTGATTGATGAACTACGAAGCCACCCGCAGCCGGGTCGAAACCTATTTTGACCAGACCGCCACCCGCACATGGGAGCGTTTGACATCCGACGCGCCTGTGTCGGGTATTCGCGCAACTGTGCGCGCCGGTCGGGATCGGATGCGCGATGTGCTGACCAAGCAATTGCCGCAAGACTTGCGCGGCGCGCGCATATTGGATGCAGGTTGTGGAACCGGCGCTTTGTCGGTTGAACTGGCCGAACGCGGTGCGGATGTTGTGGGCGTTGATATCTCCCCGCAACTCATTGAGATCGCGCAGAAACGCCGTCCCACGCATGTGGCCGGGTCGCTGACCTTGGCGGCTGGGGATATGTTGGATTCCAATCTGGGGCGCTTTGATCATATCGTCGCGATGGACAGCCTGATCTATTACACCGCGCAAGATATTGGCCGCATTTTGGATGGCCTCGCGCCGCGTCTGAGTGGCAACATGACCTTCACCGTAGCACCCCGAACGCCTTTGCTGATGATGATGTGGCGTGCCGGGAAACTGTTCCCGCGTGCGGATCGCTCACCCACCATGATCCCGCATCGCGCCGCACAGATCGCCGCCGCGACCACAGGTCAATTGCGCGAAATCGAACGGGTCTCCTCGGGGTTTTACATCTCGCAGGCGTTGGAGTTCCGCCCATGATCCCCAAGCGCGCGGTCAAAAACATGACGCTCCGGATGTTGCCCTTTGCGGATGCGGCCAGTGATAGCTTGCCATTGGCGCAATTGCTGCGCTTGTCGTTGTTCCAGATTTCGGTCGGAATGGCTGCGGTGATGCTGCTTGGCACTTTGAACCGCGTCATGATCGTGGAACTTTCACTGCCCGCCGTAATCGTTGCGCTGATGATTGCGATTCCGGTCCTAATCGCGCCGTTTCGCGCGCTGCTGGGGTTCAAGTCGGACAACTACCGCTCGGCGATCGGGTGGAAACGGGTGCCTTATCTGTGGTTCGGCACACTCTGGCAGTTTGGCGGGCTGGCGATCATGCCCATGGCGCTGCTGGCACTGGCAGGGGATACAGCACTTGATGCAGGCCTGTTTGGCCAAGTCGCGGCGGCATTGGCCTTCCTGCTGACAGGCCTCGGCATGCATATGACCCAAACAGCGGGCCTTGCGTTGGCGGCAGATCGCGCCAGCGAAGAGACCCGCGCAAAGGTCGTGTCGCTTTTGTATGTGATGTACCTGCTGGGTATGGGGGTGTCGGCGGTGATCATCGGCACGCTTCTAAAGGACTACGCCGCGCTGCGGTTGGTGCAGGTCGTGCAAGGCGCGGCTGTGCTGACGCTGGTGTTGAACATCATCGCCCTGTGGAAGCAGGAAAAGATGTCGCCCATGACCAAAGAAGAACGCGCCGCACCGCAACCCAGCTTTGGCACCGCGTGGGCGGATCTGAACCGCAACAGCGATATGACCCGGTTGGTTGTCACGATCTTTCTGGGCACTATCGCGTTCAACATGCAGGACGTGCTGCTGGAACCCTACGGCGGCGAAGTCCTTGGGCTGTCTGTTTCTGCGACCACGTTGTTGACGGCGATGTGGGCGGCGGGGGCTTTGTTGGGCTTTGGCCTTGCTGCGCGCTGGTTGTCGTTGGGCATTGACCCCTACCGTATGGGCGCGCGCGGCGTGATCGTGGGTTTGTTCGCTTTCAGCGCTGTGTTGTTGTCCGCGCCGCTTGCATCACCTGCGCTGTTTTACACAGGGGCGGCTTTGATTGGTTTGGGCGGCGGTTTGTTCGCGGTGGCAACCCTTACGGCTGCGATGACCATCGATGTGTCCGGTGCTGCGGGGCGTGGCCTTGCCTTGGGTGTCTGGGGCGCGGCGCAAGCAACGGGTGCCGGTCTGTCTATCTTTGTCGGCGGTGCAACGCGCGATCTGGTCAATTCGGCAGCCAACAGTGGCCTTTTGGGGGGCGTACTGCAGGCTCCCTCCGTCGGCTATTCTGTCGTCTATCAAACTGAAATTATTCTGCTTTTCGTCACTCTTATCGCTTTGGGGCCACTTGTGCGCACCAAAGGCCTTACTGCGCGGACACCGCGCAGCTTTGAACTGACGGATTTCCCCACATGATACGCATAGGAGATGAAAATGCTTGGCACTGAGTTCTTTGGGAACTTCGATCTGGCAAGTGCTGCGATTTGGATGTTTTGGATCTTTTTCGCGCTGCTGGTCTATTATCTGCAAACCGAGAATATGCGCGAAGGGTATCCGCTTGAGAATGACAGTGGTGGCGACTCTCCAAACCAAGGGCCGTTTCCGGTGCCAAAAGACAAGACGTTTCACCTGCCCCATGATCGTGGCGCGCTGACTGTGCCTTCGGGTCAGCGTGGTGATCGGGACGATCTGGCGCTTGAGGCGACAGGTCACGCGGCGGGATCCCCCTTTGTGCCCACGGGCAATCCGATGTTGGACGGGGTTGGCCCCGCTGCATGGGCGCCCCGCCAAGATTGGCCAGAGTTGGACGCCCATGGGCATGCGAAGATCAAACCGTTGTCGATGCTGGACGAGTTTCGTGTGTCTGCGGGCATTGATCCGCGCGGCAAAGCAGTGGTCGGCGGCGACGGTGAAGTGATTGGCCGCGTTATCGACATGTGGGTCGACGTGCCTGAACAGTTGGTGCGTTTCCTGACCGTGGACCTGAACCCAGAAGGCAGCGGACAAACCCGTTTGATCCCGATGAACTTCTGCAGAATCCATAAAAATCGCGTGGCCGTGCGCTCGATCTACAGCACGCAGTTTGCGGATGTGCCGGGTATTGCGCAGCCGGGACAAATCACGCTGCTCGAGGAGGAAAAGATCATGGCCTATTACGGCGGCGGCACGCTTTATGCCGATCCGGCTCGGATAGAACCCAAGATCTGAACATAGGACCACCGGGTCTCAGCCAAGGCCCGGTGACGACAAAAGGGACGACAACAATGCATCATGATGACTTCAAGTTTGAACCGGTCCGCGGATTGCCCGAAGCCTTGCCGGCGGACGAGCATATTCTGTGGCAAGGCGCGCCCAATCCGTTGCGTTTGGCTAAGGACGCATGGGCGCTGAACTGGATCCTTGGGTATTTTGCCCTGCTGGCAATGGCGCGCGTTGTTATTGCCACGGGTGAGGTGTCCCTGACAGCCGCCATGGCACAAGGCCTGCCGTTTCTGGTCGCCGGAGCACTGGTCGCAATGATCGTGATTGGCGTGGCTACTGTCCAAGCGCGCAGCACGGTTTATACCCTTACTAACAAGCGCGCTTGCATGCGCATTGGTGCCGCGCTGACGATGACGTTGAACCTGCCTTATGTGTGCATTGCCAACGCCAATGCTGCCGTACGCCCGTCCGGTTTGGGCACCATCACGTTTGAGCTGATGGGCGATACACGTTTATCCTATTTGATGACATGGCCCCATGTGCGC
Source organism: Aliishimia sp. (assembly GCA_039978895.1). Classification (GTDB taxonomy): domain Bacteria; phylum Pseudomonadota; class Alphaproteobacteria; order Rhodobacterales; family Rhodobacteraceae; genus Aliishimia. The sequence continues at coordinate 67,615 of JBDWAL010000064.1, read as the reverse complement.
CCTTGGACCATGCGCCGCACGCAGCCTTCGTTCCGTGCAATTCCCGATGCTGCCCGCGTCGCTGCGATCTTTGCGGATGCGGCGGAAACACGGGTGTCCACGCCGCAAATCGCGCCGGTGTCCATGCCTAACGGCGTTCCAGCGGAGTGATTAAGATGCAGACGACAAACTCTCTCGCCACTCAGATGAAGCACCGCGACCGCGACATGGTACCGACCGTGCTGGTCAAAGCCATGTTCGCGCTGATGTTGGGTGCGATCGCACTGGTGGGTTACGCCCGCCTGACCGACCGCCCGGTGATCGCCGTTGCCCCCCACAGTGACATCGTATCCGAGGTTGCCATAACGCTAATCGGCAACCGCAGCGATGGTGTGCAAGTTCTGGGTGCTGACGGATCCAAGCTGGCGCATTCCAATGACCACAAAGCCGGGTTCATTGACGTGATCTGGCTGTCTGTGAACCGCGAACGACTGGTACAAGACGTGCCTTCGGACGCGCCTGTGCGCCTTGTGAAACGCGCCAACGGCCATGTGGCCGTGATTGACGATACCACCGGCTGGAAGATCGAACTGATCGGATATGGCCAAGACAACGTCGCAGCTTTCGCCAAGCTGATCGACTGAACCACTATAGCCAAAGGGACTTAACCAATGGGACTTCTGACAAGATCAAAAGAAACCGCCCCCTGCACGGTGACGATATCGCACCGCTTCGAGGAGCTGTCCGCGCATGTGAAATTCAACAACGGTGCCGTCGTGCATCCCGGTGACAGCGTGCAGGTACACGGGGCCGAAATTATGGCCCCCTACGGCGAAGTGGTAATTGAGGACCGCACCGCCACGATCACCCGTGCCTCCAAGCTGGAACAGCTTTGGACCCGTGCCACGGGCGACTTTGAGTTCATGGAACTGTGTGAGTTTTCGTTCTCGGAAGAGGTGTTGACATGAACGCCCCCACACATTCCGCATTTGCCGAAACGGCTGAGGATGCGATTGCGGCACAAGACGCGCTTGATGGGCCGATGACGTCCGAAAAGGCCACCGAAGTTGCGATGCAAAACACGTTGCTGACGCCGCGCTTTTACACCACCGATTTCGATGAGATGGACGCGATTGATGTCACTCCCGTCCGGGCCGATTGGGACAAGCTGATCGCGCAGATGAAGGCCGACCCCAACAAGGGGCATTTCAAAAAGAATGCCGATTGGGATGAGGTCGATTGGGACGGGATGGAACCCGCGCTGAAGGCTGAGTTCATCGATTTCCTTATCTCGTCCTGCACGGCGGAATTTTCAGGCTGTGTGCTCTACAAAGAGATGAAGCGCCGCGGGTCCAACGAAGATATCACAACGCTGTTCCAACTGATGGCGCGCGACGAGGCACGCCATGCAGGCTTTATCAATGACGCCCTGCGCGAAGCTGGAATTCGGGTGAACCTTGGATTTCTGACCCAGCAGAAAAAATACACCTATTTCCGGCCTAAGTTCATCTATTACGCGACCTATCTCAGCGAAAAGATCGGTTATGCGCGCTATATCACGATCTATCGCCATCTGGAGCAGAACCCCGAATTGCGGTTCCACCCGATCTTCAAGTGGTTCCGCGAGTGGTGCAATGATGAATTCGCGCACGGCGAGGCGTTCGCATTGCTGATGAAGACCGACCCCAAGCTGACAGAGAGTTTCACCAACAAGCTTTGGATCAAGTTCTTTTTGACGGCCGTATATTCGACCATGTGGGTGCGCGATCATCAGCGCCCTGTGTTCCATGATGCGCTCGGGGTTGATGTGACGTGGTACGGGCAGGAAGTGTTCCGCAAAACGTCCGAGATTTCCAAGCAGGTCTTTCCGATAACGCTGGACATTGATCACCCGCGCTGGCGTCCAAATCTGGACCGGATGGAAGCTGCGTCGCGCCAGATTGCCGAAGCTAAAAAGCGCGGCGGTGTGGTGGGCACGGTGTCGCGTGTTGCGGGCATGGCCAAAGCGGCCGTCGCGTTCGTGTCGATCTTCACGATCCCCGCCCACAAACACAAAGTATCACAAGACACTCGGATGGAGCCTGCCTACTGATGCTTGCATTGCCTTCGATAGCTGCCCTGCTGGCGTTATTTTCCTGGTGGTTCTTCACCGGGATCATATTGCTGGTGGTGCGGCGCGCGGATCGCTCGGGCGGGGCTGCACATCGTGCGGCGACTGTTTTGGGCGTGCCGTTCCTAGCACTTGGGGTCGCGGGCTTGATCATCTCTGGCACCGATTTTAGCGTGGTAAACGCCTATGTCGCGTTTTTCTCGGTGCTTTTGGTGTGGGGCTGGATCGAACTGGCGTTTTTGTCGGGCATCATCACCGGACCGGAACGCCGCCCCTGCCCCGAAGGCTTGCAAGGCTGGGCGCGGTTTGTGCGCGCGTGGCACACCGTGTCTTACCACGAAATTCTGTTGTTGTGCGGGTTGCTGATTGTCACCGTGACGACGGCAAACTCCGCTAATTCCATCGGATTCTGGACCTATCTGATCCTGTTCGTGGCGCGGATTTCTGCCAAGTTGAACCTGTTCTTTGGTGTGCCGCGTATCAACACAGAATTCGTCCCCAAACCACTGGGGCACCTGAAAAGTTACTTCCGCCAAGGCAACGTCACGGTTGCCTTTGTGCTGGGTGTTACGTTCCTCAGCTTTGCGACCGCGTGCTTCGCTGAGCGCTTATATTCCGCCGAAACGGCTCCGACGCAGGTGGGTTTTGCCCTTCTGTTGGCGCTGAGCACTTTGGCAACCTTTGAACACTGGTTGATGGTGATCCCATTGCCAGATGCGAAACTTTGGCGCTGGATGCTTCCCGCGCTGCCCTCGACCCCTAAGACAGGACAGTCCCATGAACTTTGATGCACTTTTCCAAACCCAGCTTGATGCGTTGAAAGACGAAGGCAATTACCGCTACTTCGCCGAGCTGGAACGCAAATGCGGCAAGTTTCCCCACGCAGCCAATCACCATGAAGGCGATGTGCGTGATGTGACGGTCTGGTGTTCGAACGACTATCTCGGCATGGGACAAAACCCGCTGGTGATTGACGCGATGTGCGAAGCGGTGCAACGCACTGGCACTGGCGCAGGTGGGACGCGCAACATCTCGGGCACCAACCACGATCACTTGTTGCTAGAGCGTGAACTGGCGGACCTGCACAACAAAGAGGCCGCGTTGCTGTTCACCTCTGGCTATGTGTCGAATTGGGCCGCACTGTCGACGCTGGGGTCTCGTCTGAAGGATTGCATCATCCTGAGCGACGCAGGCAACCATGCGTCGATGATCGAGGGCATCCGCCATTCGCGCGCGCAAAAAGTGATCTGGAAGCACAACGATGTGGCCGACCTTGAAGCCAAATTGGCCGCCCTGCCCGCCAATGCCCCCAAGATCGTCGCGTTTGAAAGTGTCTATTCCATGGATGGTGATATCGCGCCAATCCGTCAAATCGTCGAAGTGGCCGAAAAATATGGCGCCATGACCTATTTGGACGAAGTGCACGCTGTTGGACTATATGGTCCGCGCGGCGGTGGTGTCGCCGAACAAGAAGGGCTGATGGATCGGATCACGCTGCTGGAAGGCACGCTGGGCAAGGCCTACGGCGTGGTTGGCGGGTTTATCACCGGGTCTGCGGCTTTGTGTGACTTTATCCGCAGCTTTGCCTCTGGGTTCATTTTTACCACCGCATTGCCACCTGCTGTAGCAGCTGCTGCACGGGTGTCGATCCGACACCTCAAAGAGTCCGACACCGAACGGATGCAGCAACGCACCCAAGTCGCGAAACTGCGTGCCGGGCTGGATCGTGCGGGCATTCCTCATTTGATGAATGACAGCCACATCGTTCCGGTGATGATCAAAGACCCGGTTAAGACCAAGATGCTGGCCGATTATCTGATGGATGAGTGGGGCATTTACGTGCAACCCATCAACTATCCCACCGTGCCAAAAGGCACCGAACGTCTGCGCTTTACGCCGTCACCGCTGCATTCGGACGCTGATATTGCGCATCTGGTCGCGGCTCTGACGTCCTTGTGGAAGCAATGCGCCATCGCACATGCGGTCGCCTAAGAAGGCCACTTAGAAAACGGCGTGATCGCCCCGCGCATCAGACGTGTTTTGGGCGATCAATTTGGCGTAATGTTGGGCCAGTGTTTCAGCCCCGGTCGACGGGGTTGCAGCGGCGTCATACTGCCCTGTGTCGGGATTCAGAACCAGCATCGACTCGGTCGCATAATAATGCCCGATCTGAGCAAGCTCTGCTTTTTGGGCTGCCTTGGGGATCACCCATCCCACCACCTGCAACACACGCTGGATAACCCGGAACAAAACCACCGGCACGCGCCGCACGTTCATCGGTTGACCCACAGCCGCAAACAATGTGGCGGCCTGATCCATTGGGGTGATCGCAGGTCCAGGCCCACCAATCGGCAAGATCTGATTGTACCGCGCCGGATCATCGATGCACCCGGCAATAAAGCGGCCTAAATCATCATCACTAATCGGCTGGCAGGCCGTCAGACGGCCATCGCCAAAGACCAAAAACGGCTTGCCCGCGCGCACCCGGTCCAACTGTCCGGACAGTGATTTGAAGAATGCTGTGGGGCGCACAATGGAATAGGCTAGTCCCGAGGCCATCAGCGCCTCCTCAAACGCCAGTTTCGCGTGTTGGAAGGGCAATTTTGGCTTTTGCACACAGATCGCGGACAGCAGGATGAACTGGTGGACGTTTGCCGCTTTGGCCCATGTCAGAACGTTCATCTGAGCGGCGTGATCAATTGCCCATGCGTCCTGCGCGCGGCCAGACCGTGAAGCGAGGCAAGAAACAACCACGTCAAACGTGCCGGGTATCTGCAAAGGCTGTGTAACATCCGCAAGGATTTCGTCGGCTCCGCTAGGCAAGTTCGCCGGCGCGCGCAGGACACATGTCACGCTGTGCCCGGCTGCGATCAACGCACGAACAGCACCTTGCCCAGCCGTGCCGGACGCCCCAAAGACCAGAACGCGTTTAGACTGTGCGCCAGTCAAAGAACCCGTCCCCTGCGGTTTCCAGCAGTTTCGCCGCCATCGCTTGGCCAGCAGCGGGACCGTCTTCGATCAGCACCGTCATGTCATCGCCAATGGCCTCTGACCCATCGGGGCGCAAAACCTCGCCGCGCAATCGCAGCGATCCGCCCTCCAACAGGGCAAGCCCGGCGATTGGCGTTTCACATGACCCGTCCAAGGCCGCCAGAAAGGCGCGTTCCGCATTCAGACGGTGACCGGTTGGGTCATCATGGATCGCGGCCAGCATTTCGGCGGCGCGCATATCATCGGTGCGCCGTTCAATGCCAATCGCGCCTTGGGCCACAGCGGGCAGCATGTCCTCGGGTTCAATCGCGGTGCGGGGCACGTCGTCCATCTTCAGACGTTTCAGGCCCGCCATCGCAAGGAACGTGGCATCGGCGACCTTGTCCCCTAGCTTTTTCAGCCGCGTTTGCAGGTTGCCCCGAAACTCGACAACCTTCAAATCAGGACGACGCAGACGCAGCTGCGCTTGACGGCGCAGGCTAGAGGTCCCGACAACCCGGCCTTTTGGCAGCTCTGCAAGTGTGGGCGTGTTCAGCGATATGAACGCATCGCGTACATCTTCGCGTGGCAAATACGTATCGAGCAACAACCCTTCGGGCTGCAATGTTGGCATGTCCTTCATCGAGTGCACGGCAATGTCGATGGAACCGGCCAGCATGGCCTCCTCGATTTCGCGGGTGAACAACCCTTTGCCGCCAATCTCTTTTAGGGGGCGATCAATGATGCGGTCCCCGGTCGTTGTGATGACCTGAATGGCAAAGGCGTCATGCGGCAAATCAAAAGCAGCGCTCAGCCGGGTGCGGGTTTCATAGGCCTGCGCGAGGGCCAGCGGCGATCCACGGGTGCCAATGTTAAATGGCTTGCTCGGTGTTGGGCGTTCAAAGGTCATACTCTCATGTCTAGAGGTGTAAACTTTCCTTTACAACTCTTGCGTCATCAGATTGTTCCTATGTATGGCTTAGGCACTGAACACACTACCCTTCGCACTCAGTCTCGGGATGTCGTGTCGCTGTGTGTGTTACACCCATTCAGAAATGTCACCGATTGCGCAAAGCAGGACCATCGCTCGGGGTTCGAAAGTGGTGCGGCAAGAACAACGCTTAACGCTCAGTAGACACCAAGGTCCAGAGGAGTGTCGCGCCTTGTGATCAATGGCGGTTCAGCGGACATAATGAACCTTTTCTGTACTTACACCAACGACCGTATTTTGATTGCTCTCAAGGCTAATGTTAATTTGCAGGCCGACTATTCGGCCACTAAATGGTTGGTTCGGTTCCCGAGGCGTATGTCGAACATTTTGTTTGCCATAGAGTGGTTTCATGGTACTTTCGACGAAATTATAGATAACCAACCGATTAGTCAGGATAATTCGTGATCAAAAAAGTACTTTTAACGACCGTTATGATGGCGGCCAGTGCGAGCATGGCGACCGCTGCTACAATTTCATATGAGGTTAATGAGACGGTTAATTCAGCCTCGATAGTCGGTGCATTTACACTAGATACCACCGCCAAAACGATTGAAGGTTTTGCATTCACGACAACAGCGGACAATGGGGCTGTATTTGACTACAGCTCAAATGGAGCCACTCAGAAAACTTATGCGGATACGTCTCTGAACTTGGTGGGGACGACACGCACCAGTGGGGATTACTACCTTCAGTCACCATCGTCGAGTGGTGTTAGCACTCTTGGCACAAACGGTTCGTTTCTCCTTGGAACTGAAGATACTTTGATCGAATTAACCCAATATGATGGCGCTCAAACTACCTACACACGTTCGATCGGCCTCAGTACGCCTATAGATGTGACGAGCCCAGAAAGACGGTCTTGGATTGTCTTTAGTGGAAGCAATCTGTTCAGCGGCGCAAGCAGTGTTAATTTGGGTTTTGGATTTTGTACGGAAGTGTTGGGGCTTTTCACCATTCCAGCCAACCCCTTCGCAGGATCAGGAGCATCAGATGTAGTCGGCTATGGTAGTACTGATTGCGGTACGATTTCTGGGACAGTTTCACAAGTTGCACTGATCGACTTTTCAGCAACAGGTGGGGGTGTACAACCTTCCGCTGTTCCACTGCCCGCAGGCGGTCTCCTTCTTTTGTCAGGCGTTGCTGGTATTGCTGGGCTTAAGCGCCGGAAAAAACGCGTAGCGTAACTTTATGCAGCGAAGAATACGCTGAAGCTCGCGCACCAAAGTATCAAATATTGTCCAGAGGGCGTCGGTTAATTCTGATGCCCTTAATCCTTTGAAAGGGAAGCTAAAAGAAAGCGGACATTGGTGCCGACAGCAACGTCGGTCAATCAGGGTTCACAGCTACCCTCGGACCTTCTTTCAAAATTCGACATCTGGCTTCGAACCAGACTTTGTTTGCAACGCCCTCTCGGCGTGTTTGGGTTCACAAACGGCCCCTTAATTTCAAACGGGGTCGTAAGATCACACTCGGTGCGAACACTAGGCCCAAACGAAAAGGCCTGCACCGAAGCACAGGCCTTTTCAAACTCTTACAGCGTTCTGAACTTAGTTGCTGGCTGCGGCTCCGACAGAGACGAGGTAAGCCCAAACATTTGCGCGGTCGTCCTCCTTGGACAATTTGAACGCCATTTTGGACTTGGCTTTCTTGTCATCAAGGTAGGTGCGCAGGAAGCCTCTTGGATCTTCTACGTAGGCGACGAAATCAGCCTCGTTCCAGGCCAGACCAGCGGCACCGGCTTCGACGATGGAGTCGCCATATTTGAACCCGTCAACTGATCCTGCGGTGCGTTCAAAAACACCGAAAAGGTTCGGACCTGTACGTCCGCCTTTTACGATGGTGTTGTCGTCCGCGTCTACAATTGCATGGCAAGACTTACACTTTTTGAAGACGGCTTCGCCTGCCTCTGCATCCCCTGTTGCATGGCCGTCTGCGAATGCAGGTGCCACAAAGAGACACATTCCAATCGTTGCCGATACGAGTTTTTTCATTCCGAATTCTCCTTTGCTAGGACGCGATTTAAATCGATTGGCTGTCAGATCAAGCCATCGTCCAATTTGAACGATATCATCGCGCAATACACGCAAATGTCAATCTAACTTTACACTTGAAGAGTCGCATAGTGTAACGTTAATCTTACACCATGCGAGAGATCACCGTTCTTCCAGATCACAGACTGCCCGAAGCGGGTGCGATGTTGTGTTTGATCAAACCAATCACATGGTTTCCGCCGATGTGGGCCTATTTGTGCGGCGTCGTGTCGTCAGGTGCAGCGATCAGTGGCCAATGGGGTGTGATCCTGTTGGGTGTACTGTTGGCCGGACCCATTGTGTGCGGGATGAGCCAAGCGGCCAATGATTGGTGTGACCGCCATGTGGACGCTATCAATGAACCTGATCGACCCATCCCATCCGGGCGCATTCCCGGTCGATGGGGGTTGTGGATTGCATTGGCGATGTCGGTTCTGTCCTTGCTGGTGGGCGCGCAATTGGGCCCTTGGGGCTTTGGCGCGACTGTCTTTGGTGTGCTGGCAGCCTGGGCTTATTCTGCAGAGCCTGTGCGGTTGAAAAAGTCAGGCTGGTGGGGGCCGGGTTTGGTGGGTTTGTGCTACGAAGGGCTGCCTTGGTTCACCGGGGCTGCGGTGGTGTCGGTTGGCGCTCCAAGCTGGCAGGTTATCTGCGTTGCCGCGCTTTATGCGCTTGGCGCGCACGGCATTATGACCCTCAATGATTTCAAAGCCTTGGAAGGTGATCGGCAGATGGGCGTAAATTCCTTACCGGTTACACTTGGTCCGGAACGTGCCGCAAAGGTTGCCTGCTGGATGATGGCCGTGCCGCAACTGGTTGTGATCGCGCTGCTTTATACTTGGGGCAAACCGATATTCGCACTCGCCATTCTGGCGCTTGTTGGTGCGCAATTGTGGACCATGACCGTGTTGCTGCGTGATCCCAAAGCGCGCGCGCCATGGTATAACGGAACGGGTGTTGCGATGTATGTGTCGGGGATGATGATTGCGGCAATCGCCTTGCGGGGGCTGCTATGACGCTCAGCTGGTCACAGATTGCGCGGCTTGGGTTGGTGCAGATGGCGTTGGGTGCAATTGTTGTGCTGACGACCTCAACGCTGAACCGCTTGATGGTGGTGGAATTCGCCCTGCCCGCCCTTCTGCCCGGTGCGCTGGTTGGGCTGCACTATGGAATTCAACTGTCGCGCCCGCGTTGGGGCTTTACCTCGGACACTGGTGGTAATCGCACGCGGTGGATCATTGGTGGCATGGTGGCGCTGGCCATCGGCGGCATGGGCGCGGCCCTTGGGGTTACATTGTTCGCGCAAAGTTTCGGACTCGCGCTGGCGCTGTCGGTTCTGTCTTATGCACTGATTGGCGTGGGTGTTGGTGCGTCTGGGACGTCTTTGCTGGCCTTGCTGGCAACGGCAACGGCACCTCACAGACGCGCTGCGGCGGCAACGATTACGTGGTTGATGATGATCTTGGGCATTGCCCTGACGGCCGGTTTGGCCGGGCAGTTCCTTGACCCCTATTCCCCGCAACGCTTGCTGAGCGTGGTGGCTGTGATCGCCGGACTTGCGGTTTTGTTGACGATCCTCGCCATTGGGCGGATTGAGGCCAAAGTGACCTGCGAAATTGCGCCGGATTCAACACCGTTCCTACAAGGCATGCGTGACATCTGGGCTGAACGAAAGACCCGCAATTTCACCCTGTTCGTTTTCTTGTCGATGAACGCTTACTTCATGCAAGAGCTCATCCTAGAACCCTATGCCGGTCTTGTGTTCAACTTCACCCCGGGCCAATCTACGGCCCTGAGTGGCGCGCAAAACGGTGGTGTTTTCCTTGGAATGCTGACCGTTGGCATCGCAGCGACCGGGCTAAAGCTTGGATCTTTGCGCGGCTGGGTCATGGCCGGGTGCATTGGCTCCTGCGCAGTGCTGGGGCTGATCAGCCTGACGGGACTGGCGCAAACGGGGCTGAACTTCACCTATTTGGTCATTGCGTTGGGCGTTTTTAATGGGATGTTCGCAGTTGCCGCGATTGGCGCAATGATGGCGCTGGCCTCGGAAGGACGCGGGCAGCGCGAAGGCACGCGTATGGGTCTTTGGGGTGCCGCACAGGCGATTGCCGCCGGGTTCGGCGGTTTGACCGGTGCTGTGCTGGTCGATGTGGCGCGTGGGTTTGCGCTTGACGGTCCAGCCTTTGGCGCCGTTTTTGCTTTTGAAGCTTTGTTATTTCTCGCCGCCGCCATGATGGCAGCGCGCGTCATGGAAACCACACGTCCCACGGCGGATGTGTCGATGGTCCCGGGAGAATAATCATGTTTGATGTCGTTGTAATCGGAGGCGGCCCATCGGGCGCCACAGCAGCAGAGGACCTTGCGCGGTCCGGCCAAAGGGTCGCAATGATTGATCGCGAAGGGCGCGTTAAACCCTGCGGTGGTGCGATCCCGCCGCGCTTGATCGAAGATTTCTTGATCCCCGACAGTCAGATCGTGGCGCGCATTAACACCGCGCGCATGATTTCTCCCACACAGCGGCAAGTGGACATCCCGATCGAAAATGGCTTTGTTGGCATGGTGGATCGCAAGGATTTTGACCCGTTCCTGCGCGCCCGTGCCGCAGAGGCTGGGGCTCATTGCGTGACTGGAACATTCCTGCGAATCGAACGGGATGACGCGGGCACGCATGTTGTCTATCGCGACAAGAAAACTGGAGCGGACTGCACGCTGGACACCAAGTTGGTTATCGGTGCGGATGGCGCGCGCTCGAAGGTCGCGAAATCCGATGTGCCGGGGGGCGACAAGATCCCCTATGTGATCGCCTATCACGAGATCATCGAAGCCCCGGAATCCAATGCCAGCTATGATCCCTTGCGGTGTGACGTGATTTATGACGGGGCGATTTCACCTGACTTTTACGGCTGGGTCTTTCCGCATGGTAAATCGGCCAGTGTTGGCATGGGCACAGGGATTGAGGGCATCGATCTGAAACAAGCCACCGCTGATCTGCGCCTTGCCTCTGGCTTGGCGGGTTGCAAAACCATCCGCCGCGAAGGCGCGCCGATCCCGCTGCGCCCGATGGATCGCTGGGACAATGGCCACGATGTGGTCCTTGCGGGTGACGCGGCCGGTGTTGTTGCGCCCTCGTCCGGCGAAGGGATTTACTATGCGATGTTGGGCGGTCGTGTGGCAGCCACAGCTGCAAGTGCGTGCCTTGCGTCGGCGCGGGTAAAAGACCTGCAACTGGCGCGCAAGCTGTTCATGCGCGAACACAAAAGCGTCTTCAAGGTACTCGGCGCGATGCAAAACGCATATTATCGCAGTGACGACCGGCGCGAGCGGTTTGTCTCGCTTTGCCATGATGTGGACGTGCAAAAACTGACCTTTGAGGCCTATATGAACAAGCGTCTGATCAAAGCGCGTCCTATGGCGCATCTAAAGATTGGGCTGAAAAACCTAGCACATCTGACGCGGCTGGTTGCCGCCAATCACGTCTGATGGAGATTTTGATCCCCGCTTGGGTCAACGGCACCCTGCAACCCGTCGAAAAGCTGGCCGCGCATCAGCAGGGACTGCGCCATAAGGCGGTATCGGTCTTTGTGATCGCGGGGGCGCATATTCTGTTGCAGCAGCGCGCGCTTGGCAAATACCACACGCCCGGCCTGTGGGCGAACACCTGCTGTACGCATCCTGATTGGAACGAAGACCCGTTGCTGTGTGCAGCGCGTCGGTTGCAGGATGAGCTTGGTATTTCAGGCCTAACCCCGCGCCATTGCGGGCAAGTGGAATATCGCGCCGATGTCGGGGGTGGTCTGATCGAACATGAGGTGGTTGAAGTCTACGTCGCACCGGGGCGGCTTGATCAGCCCATGACCCCAAACCCCGACGAGGTGCGCGCCACGCGTTGGATATCGCGCCCTGCTTTGCTGGAAGAATTGGCCTCAGATCCGGACGCGTTTACGCCGTGGCTACATATCTACATGGCACAGCACAGCGAAATGATCTTCGCCAGTTTATCAGTGGACGCTTAGCGGCGCGCGCTGCACGGCTTGCAAAGCTGTTGCGGCAATGTCCGTCGCAGTCAGGCCGGCATCTGCATACATCGCATCCGGAGCAGCCTGATTGATGAAGCGATCCGGCAGCGTCATCGTGCGCACTGCCAAATGCCCATCGAGCAATCCATCTTGTGCCAGATAGTGCAGTACCATTGCGCCGAACCCGCCTTGGGCGCCTTGTTCAACCGTGATCAGCGCTTTGTGATGCTTGACCAATTGGCGAATCAAAGCGTGATCCAGTGGCTTGGCAAAGCGCGCATCCGCGATTGTTGCGGATAGCCCTTGCGCTGCGATCAGATCAGCGGCCTTCAGGCACTCAGACAGATGCGCGCCAAATGACAGGATCGCGATATCAGCGCCCTGTTGCACAACGCGGCCTTTGCCGATCTGAAGAATCTCACCGATTTCGGGCAACGCGACGCCCGTGCCTGTGCCGCGCGGATAGCGAAACGCGATTGGCCCTGTGTCATGGGCGGCGGCGGTGGCAACCATGTGCACCAGCTCAGCCTCATCAGCGGCGGCCATAACGGTCATGTTGGGCAGTGCGACCAGATACCCCACATCAAACGCGCCCGCATGGGTCGCACCATCGGCACCGACCAAGCCCGCGCGATCAATCGCAAAGCGAACGGGGAGGTTTTGCAAGGCCACATCGTGCACGATTTGATCATAGCCGCGTTGCAAGAACGTGGAATAAATCGCGCAGAATGGCTTCATCCCCGCCGCCGCCAACCCTGCTGCGAACGTGACCCCGTGCTGTTCGGCCATACCGACGTCAAACATCCGCGCCGGATAGGTTTGGGCAAAGACATCCATCCCCGTACCTGAGGGCATGGCCGCTGTGATGCCAACGATGCGGCTGTCGGTTTGCGCCAATGTGCTTAGGGCTTGGCCAAAGACCTTGGTGTAACTTGGCGCGTTGGCCTTGCCCTTGGCTTGCGCCCCGCTGGCCACATCGAATTTCGACACCCCATGATACCGATCCGCAGAGGTTTCGGCAGGCGCGTAGCCCTTGCCTTTAACCGTGCAGCAATGGATCAAAACAGGACCTGTGGCGCGGGTGCGTGCCGCGTGCAGGACGGGCAGCAACTGTTCCATGTCGTGACCGTTGATCGGCCCGATATATTGGAAGCCAAGCGCCTCGAACAAGGTTTCGTCAGTGCCCATGACCCCGGTCACCAATTCACGCGCGCGCCGCGCTTGGGCGCGCAACGGACCGGGCATCGCGGCTTCCAAATCGCTGCCCAATGTGTCGATATCTGGCGCGGCGGAGCGGGTCAGTTCGGACATATAAGCCGACATCGCACCGACGGGGGGTGCGATGCTCATTTCGTTGTCGTTCAGGATCACGAACATGCGCCGACCCTCGGAGCCTGCGTTGTTCATTGCTTCGTAGGCCATGCCCGCACTGATCGAGCCATCGCCAATAATGGCCACCGCATCCCCGGTTGGCTGACCCATGTCCCGCGCAACAGTGAACCCCATCGCAGCGGAGATCGAAGTGGCGGCATGCGCGGCCCCAAAAGGATCAAAGTCGCTTTCGCTGCGCTTAGTGAACCCGGACAAGCCGCCCTCTTGGCGCAGCGTCGTCATGCGGTCGCGCCGCCCTGTCAGGACTTTATGCGGATAACATTGGTGCCCCACGTCCCAGATCAACTTGTCGCGCGGGGTGTCAAAAACCGCATGCAACGCGACGGTCAATTCAACCACCCCAAGGGACGACCCAAGGTGCCCCCCGGTCTGTGCGACCGAATGAATGACATCCGCGCGGACCTCATCAGCCAAAGCCGCTAAATCAGCGTCAGACAACCCTTTCAGGTCAGCCGGTCCGGCAATGTGGTCAAGAAGCGGGGAACTTGAACGGGTCATAACACCTAATCCTTGCGTTCGAATGTGTTCCCAGTTGGCTGCGGGTCGAATTGGCCAGGGACAGATACAGATGCCGGTTAAGAAATCTGTATCTGCCTCCTGTAGCCAACAGGGATTATCAGGGTGCTAAGGCCCCGATGCTTCCGGCCCTTCCCGGGACTACAGGGAAGAACCGAAAATCTGTGCTCAGGGGCCGGATCAGTGGCCCGCAAGCAATCTCTTTAATCTGCGCTTCTTAACTCTGCGCGGTGTTTTGATCACCAAGCAGGTGGGAAAACGGCGTTGGGTCTTCAGTCTCTCGGGACTCTTCGGGCAACATTTTGCCCACCCAGTACGTCGCGCCGATCAGGAACCATATCGCGGTGCAGAAAATCGCCGCAAAGGCCGCGCCTTTCAGCATCAACAATGTGATGTCGGCTATCAGGCTGGTTCGGCTGTTTTGCCCGCGTCGTAAATAGTCGTGGTTCTCAGTCATTCCCGATCTCCTTATTCGTCAGGCGGCGCATAGCCGTGCTCTTGAGCCCAGATGAACCAATTATCCACCACAGTTCCGGTCAGCAGGATACCGATGCCGCCGGTTAGCGTGGTCAGAACCGCGAACCACCAAGCCCAGCGGTGAATGCCTTCCATCGTCGCGTTGAACCCCATGGTCCAGCGCCAAAAAAGGGCGGCGCGTTCCGAGGCAGTGCCACGATCCACGATCTGTTCGATCTCACGCTCACCACCATAGCGGCTGACCGCCAGAATGGTCGCGCCGTGCATCGCAAACAGCAGCGCAGAACCATAAAGGAACACAATGCTGAGGGCGTGGAATGGGTTATAGAACAGGTTGCCGTAGGTCAGCGAAAAGAGGTTGGTCCAATCAAGATGCGAAAAGATGCCGTAAGGAACAGCTTCGGACCAGTTTCCCATCATGACTGGCCGGATCAGACCCAAGACCAGAAACAACCAAATTGCGGAGGCAAACGCCCATGCCACATGTTTGCCCAAGCCCAGCTCTTCGGCCCGCATGTAGGTGCGAATCCACCATGAAATGACCGACACCAGCAAGAAGAATGATGCAATCAACCACCATCCGCCTTCGTCCAAAGGTGCCATGCCCAGCCCATATTCCTCGGCCGGCGGTTCCAGCGACAACCAGAACAGATCGCGCAGGAACAAGGCCGGCGAATAATCAACCTGCGCCCAATAGTTCATGCCAACGATAAAGAACCAAATGAAGCCGGTCGCGATCGAGACAAGCCCAAAAGGACCCAGATAGATCGGCCCCAATTGCGCATTGCCAAACAGACCTAGCAGCCAAGAGAAGCTCGCACTTTTGGTGCGCTCGCGTTCAAGTTTACCGTCAGGATCCATGCCCATTTCGGGCGGACCTTGGACCTGAACCTGCGTGAAGATATTTTGATATTCCATGTCTTTACCCTCTCCTACAGGTCCGCCCACCAGGGCAATTCAGCGTACCAATCCCACCAGCTTGACCAAACGTCGAACCAGATTGTGCCCGAGATCACGATGCAAATCGCGCTCCACACAACTGCGCTGAGGGCCAAAAATAACCCCAGTCGGTGGATGCCGAGTGGCCCAATCGAATACCCGATGAGATCGCGGAAATACGTGTCTTCGTGATCTGGCGTGGCGATGTTCTTGCCTTTGCCCGGATTGACCGCGGACAGAACCAACGAGCCGTGCAGCGCCAGCGCGAAACAGGTGGTGAAGAAGAACGTGATCGCCACCATATGCGCGGGATTGTAATGGAAGTTGCCATAGGCGTAGCCGACGTTATTCACCCAATCGAGGTGGCTGAAGATCCCATAAGGAAATCCATGCCCCCATGCGCCCAACAAGACAGGGCGGATGATGACCAGCGTCACATAGGCCAAGATCGCGATGCTAAAGGCGAACGGGACATGATAGCCGATCCCGAGTTTTCGCGCGATTTCAACTTCGCGCATCATCCAACTGAAAAAGGCGAACGTCGCGCACACCGTGATCGCCTGCCACAAGCCCCCTTCGGCCATAGGCGCGATGCCCAAACCGACGTCTAGGCTGGGCGGATCAATCGAAATCAACCACGGGTTCCAAGTGTCCCCAAGGGCAGCGCCATAGAAGATCAGAAACGTGCCAAGGGCCGTAAAAAAGAGCGTCGTGACGCCGAAAAAGCCGACATAGAAAGGACCAACCCAGAAATCGAACAGGTCTCCGCCTACGAGGGTTCCTCCGCGGACCCGATACTTTCTTTCGAAGCTGAGCAATGCCATCTTCATACTCCCTTTCACGCAAGCGCCCGGACACGCGGCCCTCACCTGTTCAAATTGCTGTTTTGTTTGCTGTGGGCGGCACGACTGCGCACCGCCCACGGCGATTATTTGAGCGTTAAGTTACTCTTCGGCTTCTGCGCTAAAGGCGCGTTCGAACCAGTTTGTCTGGGGATTGCTAAGCAGAACGAGGTGAATCATTGCTGCCAGCAAGAAGAGGAAAACACCCTGTGCCACGAACACGCGGCGTGGGTCGAAAATCAGCCAGATCTTGTAGAATTGTGCTAACATCGTCCTCTCCCTAACCCCAGGCGAACCAAGGCAGTTTGATGTACGTCAGAACGTGAGCAACGGACGCAACGCCCGTGAAGATCAGAAATCCGCTCAAATAAACTGAGTGCAGCTCTTGCGCTTGTTCATCTGTGAGACCTGTAAAGCTCAGGTCATTTTTATCAGCCATCTTTTTCTCCTGAAAACATGTACTGAAGCCGCGATTCCCCCGCGGCTGGGGTGCAACAAGGGCTCTTCCCCTGCCTTGAACTCCACTGCCCCGAAAGACGTGCGGATGGTGTAACCCGGTCCAAGCGGCCGGGTATTCGCTTAGGCCCAGAAAATCCGCGGTGTGATGGTGCGGGCTTCGGACAGGGCTCTTTGGATCGGCCCTTGGGCGGGCAATTCTGCGTTGCGGATCAGGGTGTAAGCCCAAATGACCATGCAGAACGGAACTGCGGCCAAGAAGATCAGGCCTAGGTAAATTCGGTATTCATTTGTCGCGTGCCGGTGCCGTTTGGCATCGTTTGACATGTGTGACATTTCACTTGATAGATCGCTCATAGGCTCACTCCCGAAGTAGATTGGAGACCTTCAACGATCTCCAGGACAACCCGCTCGGCCCCACTGTCGAGCGCGCTTTTTTCGGCGGCATCTCGCAATGTTTTGGCGGCGGAAATTCGTGTTAGGATCGGATGGGAAGCGACAATCTCATCCAATCGGGCCTGTGCGTCCGCGTCCCAAGGGAAATCGCGGCGCAGAGGTGTTGGTGTGGCTGGGGTCTCGTCCATCTCAGTGCCCAGCGGTAGGATGTGGAACAACGCATCAAACAGCGCGTTGCAGACTTCCTGCAATAAATAGGTCGCGCCCGCATAGCCCATGAAGGGTGTGCCCGTGGCGCGCCGGATCGCAGCGCCGGGGAACGACGCGGGAATGAACGACGGTGCCGGACCAAAACCCGCCTGCATTTCGGCCAGGTACATCTTTTCGTTGATGGACCCCAGAACCAGCAGCGGTTTTTTGTCGTGCATCATCGCGCGCACATCATCGTTGTTGGTCTTTTGCCCGCGCAACCGCGAGACGGCAAAGGCGCATGGCAGGCCAAGATCGCGTTCCAGATAAGTTTGGATGCCGCGCGTATAAGTTTCATTAGCGACAATCGCGAAAGACGCGGTGGCAAAGAAGTCTTGCGTCACCGAGCGCCACAAATCCCAGACCGGTTTGATGGTCGAATGCTTCTCGCGCTCGATGAATGGTTCGGGGTCGAGGCCCAACAGCTCACCCAAGGCGCGTAGGAATTTGGTGGTGCTTTCAATCCCGATTGGCGCTTGCAGATACGGCTTGTCGAGCACTTCACACAGTCCGCGACCAAACTCGCGGTACATACAGATATTCACGTCCGCATTCACCAACCCGCGCATTTCGGCCACATGCGCACCCAGCGGCATCACCATGTTGACCTCGGCCCCGATGCCTTCGACCAACCGCCTGATTTCGGCTAAATCCGAAGGCATATTGAACGTGCCGTACATCGGCCCAAGGATGTTCACGCGCGGGGTTGCACCCTCTTCGCGCTTCTTTTCAGGCGGCATACGGCCCTTGGTCATGCCGAATTCAGTGAACACCCACGTCATTGCGCGATCTGCGGCCTGCCATTGGTCTTCGTCGATGGTGCGCGGCAAAAATCGTTGGATGTTTGTGCCTTGCGGGGTCACACCGCCGCCAATCATCTCCGAGATCGAACCCGTGACAACAACTGCTGGCAGCGCCGGGTCCAACACGTCCCACGCGCGTTTCATTGACTCCTCGGTGCCAGCACCCATCTCTTCCTCGCCAAGGCCGGTGACGACGATGGGCAATTCATGCGGGGGCAAGCCGTCGGTGTAATGCAGCACAGAGGTAACCGGTAGGTTTTCGCACCCCACAGGCCCGTCGATCACACATTGCAAACCTTTGACGGCGCAGAACGCGTAAACTGCGCCCCAGTATCCACCTGCGCGGTCGTGGTCTTGGACTAGCATCGCGGCGCTCCCTTACCCAAACGGAGCGGCACCGCGTTTGGACAAAAGCCGCCTGTTACCATGGGCATTTTGGACAAAATGCGCATCAAATCATCTCCGCCGCTTTGGCGGCCTTGGCCGCGCGTTCCAGCTTTTTGGCGTTTGTTGTGCGGAAATTCGGGTGCAAATTCGGCTTGCCTTCCCAAACGCCCGCCGTGTCGTCAGTTCCGACACCTTCGAAGAACGCGCGCATATGGGTCATCCGGTCTTTGTTGCCGATGGCCGCATTCACCACTTGCTGTAGCGATCCCGCCCCGGCCGGGCCCATCAAAGGGCGCGCAGAAATCAGGTTGGTGAAGTACAGCGATGGGATGCCCAGCTCTTTGCCCTTTTGCACAACCGGTGTTGTGCCGATGGCCAGATCCGGTTTAATCGCCTCCATCGCGGCGCAATCGTCTTCCAAAGATGCGCGGAATTTCACGGTAACGCCTTTGTCCTTCAGCCACGCGGCGTCGGCTTCGGACCATGGCGTTTTGGGACAAGCGGTGCCCACGTAAGGCACATCCGCGCCGCTTTCGATCAACAACCGTGCGACCAGTAACTCGCTGCCCTCATAGCCGGACAAGGTGATCGTGCCTTTGATGGGCGCTGTTTCCAGCGCGCCTTTGATCATGGGCAGGAATTGGTTTTGTGCGGCTGCGATGGTGTCGGCGGGGATGTTGAACGCGTCACCAATCCCGGCCAGCCAATCGCGCGTCCCATCGTGACCCACCGGGGCCGAGCCGATGATCGGGCGGCCGGCGGCTTGGAATTCGCGCACGCTGGCGGTGTAGAACGGGTGGATCGCCGCGACCGCACCACAATCAAGTGCCGCGTAAAGTTCGCGCCATTCGCGACACGGCACCACGGGGCCAGCTGCCAAGCCTAACGGGGCGAGCATTTGCCCGATCACCATTGGGTCTGCCGGGAACATCTCGCCTAGAAGGCTAACGGTGGGACGGTCCGACTTACCACTTGCAGGGGATGCAACGGGCCCAGCCTCAATCTCGCGGCGGGCATAGTTCAACATTGCACCGGCCAGCACGTCTTTAGCCTCGGCGTGGGTCGGAATGCCAAAGCCCGGCACATCGATGCCGACGATGCGTACGCCGTTGATCTCATCAGGCAGCAACCGCAATGGCACGCCAGAAGCGGTTGGCACACAAAGGTTCGTCACCACAACCGCGTCGAGCTTTTCGGGATCGGCTATGTCATGCACTGCCTCGCGGATGTCTTCGAACAGCTTGCCGGTTACCAGCGTTTCCGAGTTGAACGGCACATATCCAACTGATCGGCGCGCGCCGTAAAAATGCGACACGAAAGTCAGCCCATAGACGCAGCATGCCGACCCGCTGAGGATCGTCGCCGTGCGTTTCATGCGCAACCCGACACGTAAAGACCCGAAGGCTGGGCACATGCTTTGGGGTTTGTCATGGGGCCCTTGCGGGTAATCAGCGGCGTATTGATCTAGAATTTCGGACTTGCCAGCGGCACGCGCGGCCCCCTCCAAGGTTGCAGCACCTGCGGTACATCCTCCTTGCAATGCGGTGTCTTGGATGGCTGCTTTGGACACGTCCATCAGAACCGGCGCATCATCAACGGGGTTGGTTTCGACAACTTGCACTTTGCCATCGGCATCAAAGCCGACCTCAAATCCCTGACGGTCAATACTTTGGGTCATGCGTGACCTCGTGGGTGCATGTGGCGTGGTTCAGACATCGTCATAGACCACCTCAAGGCTGGCTTTGGGCGCGGATTTGGAGCCGCGCATGTCCATGTCGGTGGCGGGCACCAACTCGTAGTCGCCACCGGTGTCTTTGGCGTCAAACAGCCCCAACAACCCGTCCTGATCCAACGGCTTTGGGCGCTGTGGCGGGGCGATGCCTACGGCGTCACCCAATTGGCCAAACAGCTCACCCCATTGCGAGGCCGAGGTGCCAACGATCTGATAATTTGCGGATTTCTTGCGCAGATCATCGTCCTGCGGGATTGAGGCAAGGATCGGGATGTCCACCGCTTCGGCAAAGGCTGCGGCCTCGCCCGACCCATCGTCTTTGTTGATGACCAAGCCCGCGACGCCAACATTGCCGCCCAGCTTGCGGAAATATTCCACCGCCGAACACACGTTGTTGGCCACATACAACGATTGCAAATCGTTGGAAGCCACGAGGATCACCTTTTGCGCCATGTCACGCGCGATGGGCAGGCCAAAGCCGCCACAGACCACGTCACCCAAGAAGTCGAGCAACACGTAGTCGAAATCCCAATCGTGAAACCCCAGCTTTTCCAGCAGTTCGAACCCGTGGATGATGCCACGACCGCCACACCCGCGACCCACTTCAGGGCCGCCCAGTTCCATTGCAAAGACGCCACCGCGCTTAAAACAGACGTCCCCGATCTTGACTTCTTCGCCGGCAATCTTCTTTTTGCCGGAGGTTTCGATGATCGTCGGGCAGGCCTTGCCACCAAACAACAACGAAGTCGTGTCGGATTTCGGATCGCAGCCAATCAACAGAACGCGTTTGCCTTGCTCGGCCATCATGTGGCTGAGGTTGGCCAACGTAAAGCTTTTGCCGATGCCGCCTTTGCCATAGATCGCGATGATTTGTGTTTTGCTCGTCGGCTCGCCCTGCGGCACTTCCAACGTTGGATCAACGGCAGCTTCATCGCGCAGGCGTTGGTCGAAATCTCTGAGATTTGGCACTTCGTCTTTCACGCGATATCCTTCCAGTCGAGCATCATTTTCAGGCAAGCCGGATCGCTGAATGCGGTGTCATAAGCGCAAGGCGCGTTGGCTGCTTTGGATGTGTGTGTGATCAGACCCGCAAGGTTTAGCGCACCGCTTTCGATCAGCGCACGGGTGCAGGTCAGGTCGTCATTGTTCCACTCAGCGGCAATGCGCAGGCGGGCTTCTTTCATGAATGCAGGTGGGAACGCGAAACTGATTGGGTCGGTGTAAAACCCAGCCAAGACGATCTCGCCACCTTTGACGATGCGCCCAATCAGCGATGGGATCACTGCTGCCGAACCAGAGGCGTCATAGACCGACGCATAGTCGCGCCGCTCATCCGTTTCGGGGTCGATGACTTCGTAGCCTTGCGCGCCGCTGCGCCGGGCTGGGTCGGTTTCCCAAACTGTTGGTGCGGGGGCGCCTGCGGCCAACGTCAGCCGGGCTAGCAAACGACCCAGAACACCGTGACCGATGATCAAGTCAGGAACAGCCTTGCCCTGCCCCGCAATCGCGTGACGTGCCGTTGCAGCCAATGCAAGCAATGCACCTTGCGGGCCAAACCCGCTATCGATTTTGGTCACGCGGTCCTGCGCGCTCACCAACAACCGTGCTGCGCCGCCAAACAGGCCGAACGCGCCGTCATAACAATTCGCGCCGGGCACAAAGACCGTATCGCCGGGCTTGTAGGGACTATCGGGCGCGGCTTCGACAACCTCGCCTGTGGCTTCATAGCCGGGCACCAAAGGATAGCCCATTCCCGGAAATGGGGGCATCTCACCGGACCAAAACAATTTCTCTGTGCCTGTCGAAATTCCAGAATGGTTAATCTGCACAACCAAATCACCCCGCTTGGGCGCGGTGACGTTCAAAACGTCCAGACCAAGATCCTTAGGCCCTTTCAAAATGACGGCTGCGGTGTGCAAAGTAGCTCCCCTGTTTTGCGACCAAACTCCGAAAAGACTCAGGCTTGGATGACACTCTTTTTATGTAAGGTAAAACTGACACTATAAACTGTCAACATAAATGGACACATGAAATGTTAACTCGGCTTACGCATTTCAAGGCAACGGGTCACAAACGGCCGAGGGGCCTTGGGAGCGGCGGCAGGTTGGAACCCAACAGCCTGACATAGATCGCTTATTTCGGCAGCAGATCGCGCCTTTCCGGTCTGCATCGCCAACGTATACAGCGCGAAATAGACATCGCCCGCCCGTTCTGGCGCCTGCCCCCCTGACATGGGTTCAGAGATGAACAAGCGCCCACCGGGCGGCAAAGCAGTATAGCATTTCGCCAACAATGCTCGGACGGTTTCGTCGCTATGATCATAAAGAACGCGGATCAAGCTAATCGCATCCGCGCCCATAGGAATCGGATCATCACGAAATGAGCCGCATGCAATCGTTGCCCGACCCGCCATGCCAGCTTGGTCAAACCGGGGCTGTGCGGTCGGGGCGACTTTGGGCAGATCAAACAGAATCAAATTCAGCTTTGGATAGGCATGGCCCAGTTGTTCCAGAAACGCTCCGGACCCGCCGCCTACATCAAGCACGGTGTTCACGGTCGAGAAATCCAGCGCACGCAAGGTGTCTTCGGCCACAAGTTCCTGACTTTGCGCCATCAGGTCAGAATAGGTCCTCGCGACATCCCGGTCCATGTCACCACCAAAAACATAAGGCCAGAAATCGGCCAGCTCAGTCTTGGTCTCACCTCGGAAGAACGCCGCCGGGTCGGATAGATCGCGGTAGAGAATATCATGATGCTTGATCATCGCCGCGAGGCCGGGAACCCCAACAAGGGCAGCGCCTTTGCGAGCCAGGGCATATTTCTGGCGGCGGGGCTTCTTTAGTAAGTCCAACGCAACCGCTGCGCGCAATAGGATCTCCATACGATCCTGCGGCACCCCACATCGTCGCGCCAGTTCAGCGGCCGTGAGAGGGCGTTCCATCAACACGTGCGGGATGTCGAATTGCACCAAGGCCATCAAAACCTGACTGTGACAAAAGCCTGCCAGCAAATCGAACAACGCTTCGCCTTCGCGTCGCACAATCCCGCGGGTCAGCGGGAACGCGGCTGCCCATCGCTGGAACCTGCGCGACGAGATCAGACGCGTTGCCCACCCTGCCCCACTCCGCTGGGCGGGGGGCACATGTCCGGCATGAGGCAGGTCGGTCATTTACTCGCCGGGAATCGCACTGGATTGACCTGCGCGCCACTTCATCGGCGTCAGCACTTCGGCTTGTGCGGTGACCATTTTGGCCAACATCGCTTCGCCCGGACATTTGGGGATTGACGAGATTGCTCCGCTGAGGATGTCTTTCATCCGCTCAATCGCGCCATGTACGCCGAACTCTGCGACCGCATTGGGCCGCCCGTGCAGATCGTCTTGACCAACTGGCTTGCCCAGTGTCACTTCGTCATAGAGCGCATCCCGCAGATCATCCGCGACCTGAAACGCTTCGCCAATCCGCGAGCCGAGTTCATCCCATTGCGCGCCGTCATGGCCTGCCGCAATTGCGCCCATCTGGGTTGCCGCAATGAACAATGCCCCCGTTTTGGCCCGGTGGTAGGCAGACAAATCAATGTGACCTTCGCTTTCCCAACCCTGCCCGGCACAAATGCCGTTGGGCATTCCGGTGGTTTCAGCAAGGACTTTCAACAGATTGATAGCACGCGCCGGATCAATCGATGCGGTTTCAGTCAGGACCGAGAACGCCATAATGATCAGGCTGTCTCCGCTTAGGATTGCAAGCGGTTCCCCATACGCACGATGCACCGAGGGCTTGCCGCGCCGCGTGTCAGCATCGTCGAAACACGGCAAGTCATCATGTACGAGGGACGCACAGTGCATAAGCTCCAAGGCGGCGGCGGCGGCATCTGTCACCTCGGGGCGGTTATCGCCACAGGCGGTTGCCACGCTCATTAAAATTGTTGGCCTGATTCGCGCGCCACCCGGGGACACTGAATACTGCAAAGCCGACGCCAATTTGCCCGGCGCCGGGGCGGTTTGACCTTTGCTGATAGCGTTTGCAATCGCGGTTTCTATACGGGTTTTGAATGCCATGATGTGCTCCGCTGTTAGCCAGTGCCGCGTGGGAAAGTGTATTTTCTTGCTGACGGCTTGTGTGTAAACTAAACTGGACATTATTGCGCAGCCTGTCAATCACCGTCGCATGAAAGGAACCCAATCCGTGCCGCAGACCTCGCCTCATGTTGTGGTTATTGGCGCTGGAATAGGCGGATTGGCTACCGCGCTACGGCTGGCGCATCACGGTATTCGCACAACAGTTCTGGAACGTCACAGCGCGCCCGGCGGCAAAATGCGGCAAGTGGCGACACCCGCTGGCCCGGTCGATGCGGGGCCAACCGTTCTGACGCTGAAATCTGTGTTTGACGCCCTATTTTCGGAGGTGGGATTGAGGTTGGAAGATGTTGTGACCTTTCACCGACAAGACCTATTGGCCCGACATTTCTGGCACGACGGCACAACCCTTGATCTGATGCATGATCCACAGTTGAGCTTTGACAATGTGCACGCCGCGTTCGGGTCAAAATCTGCGCGGGAATTTTCTGCCTTTTCGGCCAAAGCACAACGCCTATTCGAGACATTTGATGCTCCCATGATGCAAACGCCCACACCATCACTGGCGGCTGTTGCGCGAATCGTGGCCACTGGTCCGCGCATTGTTCCGGCGATGGACCCATTGCGCAACTTTGCGACCTCTTTAAACCGCCAGTTTTCAGAACCGCGCCTTGCACAGTTGTTTGCGCGTTATGCCACCTATGTTGGTGGGCTTCCTATGGCGACACCTGCGCTGCTCGGCTTAATCTGGCACGCCGAGAGTCAGGGCGTGTGGCACGTGGAAGGTGGGATGCACCAACTTGCCCTCAGTATTGCGAAGGCGGCAGAACGTAAGGGCGCTGAATTTCATTATGAGTCCCACGTGACGCGGATCGAAACACAAGGCGGCACCATTTGCGCAATCCAGACCGAGGACCGTCGATTTCAGGTTGATGCTGTTGTCTTCAACGGTGATCCAAACGCGCTGGCGACGGGCGCACTCGGAACCGACTGCGCGATGGCTGTGTCACCCACGGGTGTCGCACCGCGCAGTCTGTCGGCCCATGTGATGAGTTTTGCGGCAACACCATCCGGGCAACCGCTTGCCGCGCACAATGTGTTTTTCGCCAAGGACCCAAAGGACGAATATGCGTCGCTCGCCAAAGGTCAGAACCAAACCGACCCGACCCTATATATCTGTGCGCAAGACAGGTTTGGGCACGATCCCCCTGTCGGGCTAGAGCGGTTTGAAATTATCCTAAACAGCCCTCCGTTGGGCGCTGATATCCCATCACAAGAAGTGAAACAGCAATGTCAGACACGCATCCTTTCACAGCTCAGGGACTACGGGCTGACCTTCTCACCGACACCAGATGTGACGACAGTGACTGGACCGCAGGATTTCGATCAAATGTTCCCGGCCTCGACAGGGTCGCTTTACGGGCGGTCCCCACACGGGATGATGGCCGCGTTTCAACGCCCGACTGCGCGCACCGCGATGAAGGGTCTGTATTTGACGGGCGGCGGGGCACATCCGGGCGCGGGTGTGCCGATGGCAGTTCTCTCCGCGCAGCACGCGGCCGCGGCGATTCTGAGCGACCTGCCTTTGACATAAACGTCCCACCGGGTGGTTATGCATGGTGGTACGTGGACGGGGTCAGTCACGATGGAACGCGGGCTGTGTCAGTTATTGGCTTTATCGGGTCTGTCTTTTCGCCTTGGTACGCGTGGTCAGGTCGTGGGGACCCAGAAAACCACTGCTGCATCAATGTTGCGACCTATGGGAAGGGGGGACGTTTCGCGATGACCGACCGAGGGCGCGCAGCGTTGCGTCAGTCCAAAGATTGCCTGCAAGTTGGACCATCCAGCCTGCGCTGGACCGGGCGCAAATTGGTGATCGACATTGACGAAGTCTCCTCATTGCCTTTGATTTCGCGCATGCGGGGGCAGATTACCCTGACGCCAAGCGCTGTAACGCAGGTCGAGCTGCCTTTGACTGAGGGGGGCGAGCATGTCTGGCGTCCGTTTGCGCCGATTGCCGATATCTCGGTCGAGTTGGATGCGCCGGGATGGCAGTTTGAGGGGCACGGCTATTTTGACAGTAATTTTGGGACACGCCCGCTTGAACAAGACTTTGCCACATGGACATGGGCACGCTATCCGACAGCGGATGGGGCGACATGTTTTTATGACGCCAAACGCACGGATGGATCACAGCTTGATGCGGCGATTAACTTTCTGCCAGACGGGCAGGCACGATCCGTTGGCGCGCCGGCTTCGATCCCTTTCAAGCGGACCTTATGGGCCTTGCGCCGGGACACACGGGCAGACCCTGGAATTACACCACGACAGGTGAAACCCATGCTGGACGCGCCGTTCTATTCGCGCGCGGTCGTTGAAACCCAGATTGACGGAGAGGTCGTGCAAGGTGTGCACGAAGCACTTGATCTAAGGCGCTATGCGAACCCGTTGATCAAGCCGATGTTGGCATTACGTGTACCACGCCGTCGGGGTTGGGTGTTCTAAAGCTTGGATAAATCCAGCGGCGCTACGTTCGGGTTCATGTGCGCCACGGTGTAATTCAAAAGGGCCGCGACACTCACCCATGCCAGATATGGCAGCATCGCCAGACCCGCCCATAAATCCAACTGCCAATGGGCCACAACGCACCCCAGAACCGACAACCACAGGCAAGCCATCGCAATCAAAGCGCCCTTAAGGCGGCGCAGGCCAAAGAATATCGGGGTCCAAAGCGCGTTAAACGCAATCTGCGCGGTCCAAAACGCCATCGCATAGGCACTGCCCTCCTGCCCTGCGACCCGCGCAGCCGCAAAGGAGATCAGCACATAAATTGTCGTCCACATTACAGGGAACAGCCAATTGGGTGGGGTCCACGTCGGCTTGGCAAGCTGTTGATACCAAACACCCGGTGGGAATGTTGCGCCTGTTCCTGCTGCGCCAAAGCAGGCCGCAAGGAAGATGAGGAAGAGTGTAATATCCATAATGTAACGCTAAAGCAGGTCTTACTCTGCCGCCACCCCACTTGTGTGCCCGCCATTTTCGCGCGCCTTAAGCTCAGCCATCACCGCAAGCAATGACCCCGTGCGTCCCAGCCCCCATGTTTGTGACTGCGGCGCATTGCTGGCCACAGCATCGATCAAAAAACGGGTTTCAGGGACAGGCGGGGCAAATAAGATGGGTGATTTTGGCAGGATCACCGAGCTGCCGGCGCGCAAGGCAGATTTCCCGATTAGCGCAATCTTTTGGGTTTTGGAGGTGCGCGCGCGGTGGTTGACGGAATCGTATCCGTTGCGGTGCACAGCCTCGCCGATTGCGGCGTATATAAAACGCGCGGCGAAAATTCCGGTCCGGGCACGCATTGGCAGAACGGATATCCCCGCCTCGGAGCGAACATAAAGCCCCTGTGCGTCGCGCAGCAGGTCCTTAACCATCTGTTTGACCTCGGGCGCGGCTTGCGGCGCGCTGAGGAATGCGTCTTGATCAAGCCCATGCGCGCGCACCCAATCCAGTGGCAAATAGATCCGGCCCATGCGTGCATCCTCGCCCACATCCCGTGCAATATTCGTCAACTGCATCGCGACACCCAAATCACAGGCCCGCGCCAACGCATCTGCATCGCGCACACGCATCAACACACACATCATCGCCCCAACAGCCGAGGCCACGCGCGCGCAATAGCTGCGCAAATCGGCCAAGCTGTCATAGCGCCGTTCCGTCGCATCCCAGGCAAGCCCTTCCAGCAAAGCTTCGGGCAATTCCCGCGGCATGTCGAACATCTCGATCACGGCAGCAAATGCGCGGTCCTCCGGTGCATTCCGGGGGCGCCCTGCATAAGCCAGCCGCAGCCGTTCCTGCAGATCGATCACCGCGCGCGCTTTGTTGTCGCCCTCATCCACCTCGTCATCTGCCAAACGGCAAAATGCATAGAGCGCAAGTGCTGGATCGCGCACCGATGCGGGCAACAGCTTTGATGCGGCATGAAACGATAACGACCCAGTGCGGATCACATCGCGGCAATGGTCTAGGTCGGCAGGTTTGATCATTCGGCGGCCAATCGGTTGTGCTGGACAGAAACAGGCATATCAGGCACCAAATTCGCAACGACCTCAGCACTGGAGACGACGCCGGGCAAACCAGCGCCCGGATGTGTTCCTGCGCCGACAAGGTACAGTCCGAGCACCTCTTCGCTGACATTGTGGGGGCGGAACCATGCGCTTTGCAGAATGCGCGGCTCAATGGAAAATCCACAGCCATGGGGCGACAAATAGCGGTCGCGGAATGTTTCCGGTGTGAACACTGTTTCTGTCACAATGTGATCTTGGAATCCGGGCAGTATTTTTTCGACTTCGGCAGCAACTTTGGCCCGGTAAAGCGGTTCTTCGCGTTGCCAATCCACCGCGTTTTTCCAGCCCAGATGCGGCACAGGCGACAGGACATAGAACGTATCATCCCCATCAGGTGCCACCGTTGGATCGGTGAGCGCAGGGCGGTGGATGTATAGGCTCATGTCATCTGACAATTTGCCCTTCATGAAGATGTCGCGCAGCAATCCTTTGAACCGCGGACCATTCACGATGGTGTGGTGGCCGACATCTGTCCATTTCCCTTGCGTGCCCTTGGTGCCGAAATACCAAACGTACAAACCCATAGACCAACGCCGCCGCGCCAGTTTGCGCGGAGTCCAGCGCCGCTTGGTGTGATGGCGCAATAACTGAGAATAGGTGTGACCCGCATCAGCATTACTGACGATCAAGGGGGCGGTGTGCTGTTGTCCATCACTTAGACGCACACCCTGCACAGCGCCGTCTTGGACAAGGATTTCATCCACCACGCTTTCGTGTACAATCTCGCCGCCCTGACGGCGCACAACTGCTGCCATCGCGTCGGCAATCGCCTGCACGCCGCCCATTGCGTAATGAACGCCGTGGGTCTTCTCCAGATGTGCGACCAACGCGTAAATGGACGTTACATGCATCGGATCACCACCGATGAACAAAGGATGGAACGACAAGGCCATGCGCAGGCGCGCGTCTTTGATCCGCCGTGAGACCAGACCATAAATTGAACGATCCGCGCGCAGCCACGCGAACATGGGCAACACCTTCACGGTCGCCCACAACTTGTGCATGGGCTTGGCGACCATTCCTTCATATCCCACGACGTACCGGGTGCGCGCGTCCTTGAGGAACTGCTTGAACCCCGCCACATCCGACGGGCTAAGACGCGCGACTTCCGCCAGCATCTTGTCGTCATCAGAACTGGCGCGGAACGTCGACCCGTCTGGCCAGCGCACCTCGTAGAACGGTTCAATCGGGCGCAGATCCACATCCGCATGAAAGTCGCCTGCGCATTCAGCCCACAGCGTTTCGAACACTTGCGGCATGGTCACAATCGTCGGGCCTAGATCAAACCGGTGACCGTTTTGCGTGACCGAAGAGCCCCGCCCCCCGGTCCGGTCCAATTTGTCCAACACTGTCACTTGATAGCCTTTGGCCCCCAAGCGCATTGCCGCCGCCAACCCACCAAGGCCTGCACCGATCACAATCGCGCGGTTGTCTTGAGCGGTTTCAGCGAGCCGGGTCATACGTGTCCAATATGTAGGATGTCTAGTTTACTTGACAATTCTAGGGTGATAGACCTTCACAATGCAAGGCAAATGTGTCAAGGTAAGTTGACATAATTGGGAATCCCAGCGCCATGACGCAAGTCGTAAGCCTTAGCTTCTTTAAATTTGGAACGTTTCGAAGCCGCCTTTGGGCCTTTGCGATGATGGGGCTTGCGCGTGGACCTTTGGGCCGAATCCCCGGTATTGGGTTTTGGAAACTCTGCGGGTCAGGTTCGGGCGAGGGGTTTACACCGCGTCCCGACACATCTGTCTATGCGATCCTTGCGACGTGGCCTGATGCACGTGCCGCGCAGGACTCGGTTCAAAGCGCCGACGTTTTCCGGCGATATCGCACACAAGCACAGGAAAGCTGGACGGTTTTCATGAGCCCTGACACCGCACGGGGTGAATGGTCCGGACAGACACCGTTTGCCCCCTCCCCCGCTGCGCAGACCGGCCCCCTGGCCGCTTTGACACGGGCAACACTGCGTCCCCGCATGCTGGCCAAATTCTGGGCGCGTGTGCCCAACATCTCGACTGTGATCGGCAAAGACCCCAACGTCGTCTTCAAAATGGGCATCGGGGAAGTTCCGTGGATGCAGCAGGTTACATTCTCGATTTGGCCCGACGCCAACAGCATGTCTCAGTTCGCAAGAACCGGACCCCACGCCGAAGCCATCAAGGCGGTGCGCGCAGATGGGTGGTTCAAAGAAGAACTCTACGCACGTTTCACACTGATTTCCGACAGCGGCACATGGGGCGGCACCTCGCCCTTGCAAGAACTGGACAACGCATGAAGCATCCCTTCCCCTTTTCTGCGATCGTCGGTCAGGAAGACATGAAACAGGCCATGATCCTGACTGCGATTGACCCGTCAATCGGCGGCGTACTGGTTTTCGGAGAACGCGGAACCGGCAAATCCACCGCCGTGCGCGCCTTGGCCGGACTATTGCCCCCCATCAACGTCGTCAAGGATTGCCCGGTGAATTGCGCACAGCCCGAAGATTGCCCCGACTGGGCCGATATTCAGGACATTTCCACGGGGGACATTCCCACGCCGGTGATTGATTTGCCTTTGGGCGCCTCAGAAGATCGCGTGACTGGTGCGTTGGACATCGAAAAGGCCCTATCTAAGGGCGAAAAGGCGTTTCAGCCGGGACTGTTTGCGCAGGCCAACCGCGGGTATTTATATATCGATGAGGTCAATCTGCTGGAAGATCACATCGTTGATCTGCTGTTGGACGTCGCGCAGTCCGGTGAAAACGTGGTCGAACGTGAAGGGCTGTCTATCCGTCATCCGGCCCGCTTTGTTTTGGTCGGCTCAGGCAACCCCGAAGAGGGCGAATTGCGCCCCCAATTGCTGGACCGATTTGGGCTGTCCGTGGATGTGACCTCACCCACAGATATTGACGACAGGGTGCAGGTGATCAAACGACGCGACGCCTACGAAAACGATCACAGCGCATTTATGCTACGTTGGCAGACTGAGGACGCGGCCCTGCGGGATCGCATTGTGACTGCGCGCCAGACCCTAAAAGACCTCAAGACGCCAGACTCTGCGTTGCGTGTTGTGGCTGAACTTTGCATCAATCTAGGCTCTGATGGGCTACGTGGTGAGCTGACCCTGTTGAAGGCCGCCCGCGCTTATGCGGCGTTTCGGGATGACACGGTGCTGACCACGACGCATATTCGCGCAACGGCCGCATTGGCACTGCGGCATCGTTTGCGTCGCGACCCTCTGGATGAAGCAGGCTCAGGCGCCCGCGTAGAGCGTATTTTGCAAGAAACGCTGGACGCCTAGATGACCCCGTGGGAGCGCGCGACACTTGCGCTGACACTCCTGGCGATTGATCCGCAGAACTTGGGGGGCATGATTGTTCGCGCCCGTATTGGCCCGGCCCGGCGTGCGTTCGAGGCTGCGGCAACGGCATTACCCATTCCATCGGTGCGATTGCATCCGCATATGACCGCGCAGGTACTGGACGGAGAGATCGACCTCTCTGCGACCCTCAGTAGTGGCACGTTGGTGCAGCAACGTGGATTGTTGGACCGCCCGCCGTCATTGATTGTGTTGCCAATGGCCGAACGCGTGGACCCTTATATGTGTGCGCGGCTGGGACAGGCTTTGGATTCGGGGCGCTCTCATGCCATTTTGGCATTTGATGAAGGGGCAGAAGACAGCGAAGCATTGCCAATGGGTTTGTCGGACCGCGCGGCGTTTCACGTTGCTTTGGAAACGGTTGCTTTGGGTGAGCTTGCGCCGATCACTTTACCAGAAGATTTGGCAATTCTCAGGCGGCGTGCCCGCAAAATCAGAGTGTCAGCACAGATGTTGGAGGATTTGGTTGGTCTTGCGGTCAGTCTTGGAATTTCCAGCTTGCGCGCCCCGTCCTTTGCGCTGTGTGCCGCGCAAACACATGCCGCGTTGAAAGGCCGTGATGAGCTGATTAACGAGGACGTGTCAGCCAGTGTCGCATTGGTGTACGCGCATCGCGCCACGCGCCTACCGCAAGAGCCGGAAAGCGATACCGTACCCCTTGAAGACAGCGCTGCCGACACGCCCGATCAAACCGACAGTTTCCCCGCCCCAAATGATGTTATGCTAGACGCGATAAAGGCAAGCCTGCCGCCAGACGTGCTTGCGCATCTTAGCACGACGCCAACACGGGGTGCTTCGGGCAGCGGATCAGGGACCAAACGGATTGGAAACCGCAAAGGACGCCCCCTGCCCGCCCGCCACGGCGGCAGAACAAATACGGCCCGAATTGATCTGATCGCGACCTTGCGCGCAGCAATCCCGTGGCAAACGCTGCGCAAACGCAGTGATCCAGCGCGCCTCGGCCCGATTTTCCGTCAGTCTGATCTGCGCCAAAAGCGCTATGAAACGCTGTCGGATCGGTTATTGATCTTTGCGGTCGATGCATCGGGTTCAGCTGCGATGTCGCGTTTGGCTGAGGCCAAAGGCGCGGTGGAGTTGTTGTTGGGGCAAGCCTATGCCCGGCGCGATCACGTCGCACTTGTGTCTTATCGTGGCACCGATGCTGAGGTATTGCTCGCGCCGACGCGGTCGTTGGTGCAAACAAAACGGCGTCTGGCTGCAATCCCGGGCGGGGGTGCAACGCCGTTGGCGATGGGGCTGTCCCGGGCCGTCGAAATTGCACACACGGCGACTCAAAAAGGGCTGACCCCAACGGTTGTCCTGCTGGCAGATGGGCGCGCCAATATCGCGTTGAACGGTGACGCGGACCGCGCACAGGCCAACATGGACGCGCAAGCCATCGCCGCGAAAGTCGCAGCCGCGGGCATAGAGGCCTTGGTGATCGACACAACCATTCGCCCCGAAAAAACCCTGCAACACTTGGCCCAAACAATGGACGCAACGTATATCCCCCTGCCCCGTGCAGATGCGCGACGTGTGTCTTCCGCGATTTCCAATTCTCTGGCAGAGTGATCCCGTGAACTGGGACAGAGACCACAAAACTTGGCCGTTTACGCAGCATTCGCGTGTTGTTTCGTGCAAACCGCATCGCTGGCATGTTCAGGATGTCGGCGCAGGCCCCGTTGTTTTGTTGATTCATGGCGCTGGCGGGTCGACCCATTGCTGGCAACATCTAATCCCTGCCTTGAGCGAAACACACAGAGTTGTTGCGATTGATCTGCCGGGTCAGGGCTTCACCAAACTTGGTGCGCCGCATCGCTGCGGGCTTGATGCGATGGCCGAAGATATCCTTGCGCTATGTGCGGTTGAAAACCTACGGCCCTGCGCCATCATCGGCCATTCTGCGGGCGCAGCGATTGCGCTTCGGATGGCAGAACTAAGCCCGGTGCCATGTGTGATCGGCTTGAATGCCGCACTGGATACGTTCCAAGGGGTTGCTGGGATCCTGTTTCCAGTGCTGGCCAAAGCCATTGCCGCAACGCCGATGGCGGCAACATTGTTCAGCGCGACCGCGGCGCAAGGCAACACTGTGGCCAAGATCATCGAAGGCACAGGTTCCAAACTCTCTTCGCAGGGCCTTGGGCGCTACCGCAGCCTTGTCGCAAGCCGCAGCCACGTGCGCGCGACCTTGCAGATGATGGCGCAATGGAAACTAGAGCCGTTATTGGCGCGCCTTTCGTCAAACGCCACACCGACTTTGCTGATTGCTGCCAAGGGGGACACTGCTGTTCCTTACGCGACATCGCAAAAGGCGGCGGACCAGATGCCCGATGCGAGGTGCGTTTTGCTGCCCGACCTTGGACACCTTGCGCAAGAGGAAGCCCCGCAAGTCATCGCAAAGCTGGTTCTGGCAGAGCTGCACGCACGTAACGCAACCGAAAATGCCCCCGCCTGACTAACGCATGCGCCTCTGGCACAATGTGTGTGAGGGGGCGCAACGGTATACCGCTGCACACCTTTAACCTGTTGAAAACGCGTGCAATTGAAGCCGGAACTGAGTAAGAAGGCGCAAACTGGACAAGGTGAAACTGAGATATGCCCCTGATTGTAGATCACCCGCTCCGCTATGCATTGGCCAACGAATTGCACGCACGCCCCTTTCCGCGCGTCCAATGCCCCAGCCAGGCCGCTTATCTTGCAACCAAGCCCGATGGCCTTCGCGATCGCGCGGCAGAGCGAGCGCATCTGATCAATTTGCTCGATCGGTTTGGCGCGGCGCACCCGCAACCAGATGCCACGCATTACTCGGGTGAAATCGGGCGATTTACCTTGAAATGGGAAAGCCATACCGAGTTTGTCACCTATACTATTTTCGGCGACGGGTTGGATGATGTCGCATTCTCAGCGGATGCGTTTTCGGTTTTCCCCGAAGATTGGTTAGCGCAAATCCCCGGGCAACGCGTTACCTCCGCTTTGATCCGCGTAGAGACCGCGCCTCAGGATACCAAAGTTATCGCCCAAGCCGAAAAGTGGTTCGTTCCCGAAAGCCTTGCCATAAGTCGCGCCTTAGGGGACGCGTTGATCATTGCGGCCGATTTCCGCATCGATCCTGCCGGGCACATGCGCATGGCGATTTTCGCACGCGATGACGTCGGCCCCC
Source organism: Aliishimia sp. (assembly GCA_039978895.1). Classification (GTDB taxonomy): domain Bacteria; phylum Pseudomonadota; class Alphaproteobacteria; order Rhodobacterales; family Rhodobacteraceae; genus Aliishimia. Next base: position 32,614 of record JBDWAL010000064.1, on the reverse strand, counting down.
AACGGATTGGACGTGTGATCCAAAGGCTTTGCGAAATCGAAACCTACAAAGCAATGGCCATGTTGGGCCGCACGCATGCAGGTGAGATGAGCCAGGAGCTGAACGAGATTGATAGCAAATTGACCAGTTTGCTGGGTGATATGGCGGGCGTGGATTCTGATCCTGCGAGTGTTTTGTCGCAGCTGCTGGATGTGTCCGTGAAAGTCGAAAATATGGGCGTGCAATCTGCGTATCGATTTGCCGCGACCGGCGCATATTCTCAGATCGTCAATCAACGTATAGAAGTGCTGCGCGAAGACCGCTTTGAAGGCCGCCAAACCTTCGCTGAGTTTATGATGCGCCGTTTTGATCCTGCTATGCGCACTGTGGAATCGACTGAACGCAGGCTAAAAGTTTTGTCTGATCGCGCTTTGCGTGCAGGTGAACTGTTACGCACCAAAGTTGATGTGGAACGTTCAGCGCAGAACCAAGAATTGTTGACCAGTATGGACAAACGCGCAGACCTTCAACTGCGCTTGCAACGCACCGTTGAAGGGCTGTCTGTGGTTGCTGTCAGTTATTACGCCGTGAACCTGATGATTTACCTTTTGGGTCCGATTGCCTTGGGCTTTGGCATATCCAAAACCTTGCTAGCGGCGGGGGTTACGCCTGTTGTGCTTTTGGGTGTCTGGCAGGTGTTGCGCCGTTTGCAGCGTCATTTGGACTAAGTCCCACTAAACTACAAAATTCAGCAGATTCTCTTCATTCGTGCCCCTAAAGCGATCCAAATTCGCTTTGGGACCCGTTTTAACTGTGTACGACGGCGAAGTCTTGAAGATCGGCTTTTGCAACTATTTTACAAAGGGTTGAGTTGGGTTTGCGCCGACGCAATACGCATATCCACGGCGTAGTTATACTGTATTCCATTCGGTACACTTGATATGTACTAAAAACATGACATACTGAAATCATCGGCAAGAGCCATCTAGGTTTTGTCGTGTTTTTCGGGATGGGTCGCTTTCTTCTGGATTTGTGGGTCATTTCGTTCTGACCATCTTAACTAAAGGAGAAGTTGGATGTCCGATGATCCAGACAAAGTTTGGCCGACAGGTTTGAACTTACGTGAGGCCGAAGAGGTCCACAGCTATCTGATCGATGGCACACGTGTCTTTGGCGCTATTGCGCTGTTGGCACACGTACTTGTGGCGGTGGCTACACCGTGGCTTGGGTAAGGGAGTGACAAGATGAACAATGCAAAAATGTGGCTTGTTGTTTCGCCTGCTGTTGGTGTTCCGATCTTCCTGGGCGCGGTTGCGGTTGGGTCTTTCGCGGTTCACGTGGCCGTCCTAAGCAACACATCTTGGGTGGCAGATTTTCTGTCAGGTCAAGAGCTTGGCGCAGGTGACAAAGTGTCTGCAATCCTAACGGATGAGGATACGAACGTTGCAAAAGCAAGTTACGTGCGTGACACAGAATTGGGTCGCGAAGTGACTGTGGTGATGCCTGATGGCACAACCGCACGGGCGATTTTACAACCCGACGATGAGCTTGCTTTGGCGGACACGAAGATCGTGGCCCCATCAAAATAAACAAATGTCCGTAGGCCTTAGGTGTGCGGACATTTCCTTTAACCACCTCACAGCAGGGATGGCTGCCGTCCTTACCGGGTAATTGCAACGATGCGCTTCAACTTCCGCAACTTTTCAGTGCAAAAGCTGGCTAACATCGCGCCACGCTACTTGCCGTTTGCAGATGTTGCGAGTGCAGAAGTTCCTCTATCGCGCCTTTTGCGGCTGTCTTTGTTCCAAGTGACCGTTGGCATGGCATTGGTGCTGTTGGTTGGCACTTTAAATCGGGTTATGATCGTCGAACTCAGTGTTCCGGCAACCCTTGTGGCAGGCATGCTCGCGCTGCCGTTGCTATTTGCGCCTTTGCGTATGCTGATTGGGTACAAATCCGACACGTTTGTCTCGGCTCTGGGATGGCGGCGCGTGCCGTTCATCTGGAAAGGGACACTTTATCAATTTGGCGGCTTTGCCATCATGCCATTCGCGCTGCTTGTGTTGTCCGGATATGGCGAGGCTGTAGATGCCCCACGCTGGATTGGCCTGTCGTCTGCCGCCCTCGCGTTTTTATTGGTCGGTGCGGGCGCGCATATGGTCCAAACAACCGGACTTGCGCTGGCAACTGATCTGGTGCCCGAAGAGGACCATCCCAAAGTCGTTGGATTGATGTATGTTATGCTGCTGTTGGGTATGGCCGCGAGCGCGCTGATCTATGGTGCGCTATTGGCGAACTATACACCCGGCCGATTGATCCAAGTCATTCAGGGCACTGCGGTTCTAACCGTTGGCTTGAACCTGTTTGCCATTTGGAAACAAGAGGCCCGCAACAGAGCGCGTGCACAACAGATGCAGATTGCCCAGCACCCGACGTTTAAACAGGCTTGGTCGCAATTGATTGCACGCCCTGGCATGATCCGCCTGTTGGCGGTCATTGGGCTGGGCACGTTTGGGTTTGGGATGGCAGATGTCCTTCTGGAACCCTACGGGGCGCAGGCGCTTGGTCTCAGCGTTGGGCAAACCACCCAATTGACCGCATTATTTGCCTTTGGCACGTTGGTTGGCTTTGGGTTCGCATCTTACACGTTGGGTCAAGGCGGCATACCCGCGACTCTCGGGCGGCTTGGCGCTGCACTTGGTGTGCCCGGCTTTCTGGCAATCGTCTTATCGGCCGTTTTCATGGGAATACCATTGTTCCTCACTGGTGTTTTCCTAACCGGCCTTGGCGCCGGATTGTTTGGCCATGCCACCCTGACTGCGGCCATTCGTGCCGCCCCATCCGATCAGATCGGCCTGTCGCTGGGCGCATGGGGGGCTGTGCAAGCCACTTGCGCCGGATTTGGCGTCGCGTTGGCGGGTGTTACGCGTGATGTGCTGCTTGGCCTCGAGAGCTTAAGTGGACTGCAACCGCAAACGCCCTACAATGTAGTGTTCATAATCGAAATAGCCTTTCTCATCGCCGCCTTCTTGCTGGCGCGGTCGCTCGCGACATCCGACCCATCTGGCCGCAAGGCTGTACTTTTGACAGATAAACGACCCAATCCCTTGGAGGTTTCATGACTCAGGTAATCACACGACTTTTTAGCTCTGTAGATGCGGCGCGCGCGCAGATGAACAAGATGCAGCTTCGTGGGTTTCCACGCAATGCAATGCAAGTGCTTCCACGGGGCACTAGTGCGCAGGCCAAGTTAGTGGATGCTGGCGTGGCAGGTGATACCGCCAAAGCCTATGCCAAGCATAAGGAAAAAGGCAGCGCCGTTCTGTTGATCAACGCGACCTTCAAGCCGCTAAAGGCGGCACGCATAGCGCGCGAGATGCTCGATGAGGTCGAAACCATCGACATGGGCGCGCTGGACGAAGAAAGCTATGTTAAAACGCCGTTAGAGACGTCTAGCAGCGTCATGAAAGACCACCCCCGGTTTTTAACACTGTTTGGCGCGATAACCGATCGCGGCCCGGTCACCGGTGCGTTTGGAATGCGGATGTTGCAACCATCGCGCACCAAAAGATCTGCGATGCGGGATGGCGGGCGTCGAATGTCGCGGGCGTTTTGGCCCATGCCGTTGCTGAAAGAAAAGCGAAGCGCGTCCTCTGTGATTTCTGGCGGGCGGCATATGTCCAGGGCGTTTTGGCCGATGCCTTTGATCACCAACAAACCGCGCCGCAGTTCGGTCATCCGGGGTGGTGATCATCCACTGTCGCGCCGGTTTGGATGGGCAACAATCAGTTCCGAGTAATCGGATCAACCTACCGAATAAATTTTAGATGGGCGCGGCTTCGGCTGCGCCTTTTTTTATTTGGCGGCTACATTTGTGCTGACCCTCTGGCGCGGGATGCTTGCGTGTGCCACTGCGCAAGGTGCCTTGCCCGGCTTCCCGGCTCGCTGGTGTTTAAGTTTTGGCGAGGTATTTTTGGTCTAAGCCCTCCCCTGCCCTGCTTAGCATTTGATATGGCGCGCGGATTGGCGAATTGCACGTTTTTGCACGCGTGCAAAAATTGTATGAAGCTCTATGCTGCGGTTCTGTATTTTTGTCTGATTGGCCTATATTGTGCGTACATCAGTGGATATGCGTACAGTATCTATACAAATCACCCGAAACCGTGCTATTAACCCCTAAATCGGTTCCGGAAGAGAATCGAAAGAGGATAGCGGTATGGGCGGCAGCATAGAACAATTCCTACAAGAGCTTGAGCGCGGCCTTGGCCGAACGATGGTCTCGGTGAACAAAGAGCTTACGATGCGCGAGCGGATCAAGCGTTCATGGTCTATGCGTCAATGCGCGCGTTTGCTCAATATAAGTCATCAACATCTTACGAAATTTGCCAAAGACAATGATGATTTTCCCGATGGCAAACGTATCGGGCGTGAACGCGTTTTTACCCTGACCGAGTTGATGCATATCCGCGCGCTGATGGCAGCCTCTGCCAAGAAGCCAGAGCATTTTCTGGCATGGCGCAAGGCAGATGATCCGCTGCCAGTCATCTCTTTTGCCAGCCAAAAAGGCGGCACGGCCAAATCATTGAGTGCCGCTCATTTCGCCCAATACTTGAGCCTAAACTATGGGATGCGCGTTGGGGTCATGGACGCGGACCCGCAGAGCACCATAACGCTGTATTTTGTTGGCGGTGAAGAGATGCCAACACTGCCGGATTCCGAAACGCCAACCATGGTGGATTTCGCGGGGTTGTTTCAGACGGATGAAGCAGTCCCCTACACGGATTATGACGCTGAAACACTGGATGGATTTTTCAAGCGGACGTCCTGGCCAGGAATTCGGATGGTGCCGGCGCATGGCGAAACGTCTGAGGGCGAAATTCAGATAGCGCGCCTTTTGCGCGCGGGAACTCCCGAGAAACGCTTTTATCGGTTCCTGCGGGACTCGATTGACCGCTGGAAAGACGGCCATCCCCCGGTCACGCGCCCTCAGGAGCTGGTGAGCAATAATAGAGTCGATCCCGCAAAATTGGATGCGGCTCTAAGCGAGACGTTAGACTGCATAATAATTGACTATCAGCCTGCTCTGACGTTGTTCCAGTTAAACAATGTCATGGCGTCGACTTCGCTGATCATCCCGCAGACAATGAAGGGGTTCGATATTGCGACATTGTCGACCTTTGTAACGGGCTTGCTGACGATGCTACGCCATATTTTTGCGACCGATCGTATCGACATGGGTGGGGCCGCGCATATGCTGTTGCCGACAATTGTTCAGCGAACGAATGAACAGGACCTTACGCAGGTTGGAAACCTGCTCGAGAATTGCCCAGACGAGGTGCTTCCGGTCTTTTACTTACGCTCGGATGCGATTTCCAACGCCTCGGATGTGTACCAATCGGTGTATGAATACGAGCCGGATACGCCCGGCAAGAGGAAAGGCATCAATCGGTTCATCGAAAACGCCGATGCCGTGAACGATGCGATTGTTGGGCGTTTATGGCCCGGACTCGAGCGTGGTTATGCGGATGCTTGGATGCAAGATTTCTATGACTTTGAGGAGGAGAGTTGATGAAGAGAACGCTGAGCAGTTCGGTCCTCAAGAAGAAGACAATTGAAGAGAACACGACAGATACGAGAGCAGGAGCTTCAGAGGATCTGAATGCGGATGGTCCTGGACCACATGGCGCTGGGGTAAGGCCGCGTCTAGGCGGTGCTGGCAGCGCATGGAAAGCTGGTGCCTTATCTGACGCAGAGCAAATCTTGCAGACAGAGCGCGCGCAGATCGTGGATCGCATTCTATCGGGGCGCCACGAACTGCGTATTGACCCTTCGCAAATCGTCGACGTGATTGGTACAGATCGTCGGGAAGATTGGCGTGATCAAGCGGCTTTCAGGGCTCTTAAAGAGAGTATTTCTAAAAATGGGCAGGATACTCCAATCCATGTATGGCCCGCTGACCCTGAATGGCGTCCTGATACGCGCGCACCTGAGAATGTCGAAGGTGTTGCGTTTCATTTGATTGTTGGGCGTCGTCGCCATGCGATTTTGCAAAGCCTCGGTCAGCCGGTACGTGCGGTGCTTGTCCCACAATCTCAACGAGGTTCGGAGGAAGAACAGTTCGAGATGTTGTTCATGCGGTTTCGTGAGAACGAAGAGCGTGAAAACCTCAGTGCTTTTGAGCGATTGGTTTCGATTGGCGAAATGTTTGAGCAGCTTCAAAGCGTGGCACAAGGCGGGAAACTTTCGGCAACAGAGTTTTCACAAAGGGTTGGGATTCACAACAGCGCTGTATCGAGAGGCCGCGCGGTTTTTGCCGCGAAAGAGAAAATTTTGCACGTGTGCAAAAATGTCTACGAGCTAAGTCACCGGGACCTAGAGAAAGTGCTCAACGAGGTTTCGAACAAGGCGGAAAGCACGACGAAAAAGAAAACTGCAAAGCCGAAAAAGCTCACTGTGCAACGCAAAGTTGGAACGCGAAAGATGAGCTTGACGGGGCAGGGAGGGCGCTTGTCCATCGCCGCCACTGGGCTTGTGCTGGACAAGGACGTCCTGACTGGCTTGGGTGACGTTATCGCGGAATATTTAGAACAACATGGATCAAAGTAAGAAGCAGGTGTCGCATGAGCGACAGTCTTTGATCTGCAATGAGGCAAAAATAGGATCATACAAAATGTGAGTTAAAGGCAAAAGAAAAGCCCTCCACCTTGCGGTAAGAGAGCCGTTCTATCTGTGTTGCAACTGATAGATAGCACTCCTCGCAAATCGTTGTCAACGAAACACCGATTCGGTGAACGAAATTCTTTTGTCTTCCATCGAGCATAGGAGGCAACACATCACATGAAACATACAGGTTGGCGCAAGCCGACGCCGGAACTTCTGCAAGCCGAACGGTTCGCAGATGCCGGCGAACAATTAAGTATACCCAAAACACGAGCAATCGTTGCGGTGAAAAAGGTTGCAGCAGCGATCGGTTTGAAATCCCAAGACCTGCTTTTGCTGGATACCTTTGGGGCGGTGACACAGCCTCAGGACTGGGAACAGGGCAGGCGGCCCATTGTGTGGGTTTCAAACCATTTTCTTATGGAGCAGACAGGGTTTTCGCTGGCGACGCTCAGACGCCATGCGCGGCGGCTCTGCGAGGTCGGGGTAATTTCGATGAAGGACAGCCCCAATGGTAAGCGCTGGGGGCGCAGAGATGCAGACGGTGTGATCATTGAAGCCTATGGCTTTGATCTCGCACCCATGGCCGCCCGCGCACAAGAGTTTGAAACGCTCTATGAACACCTGCATGTTGAGAGGGCTCTGTGCGCCTCCTTACGCAATGCGATCACTGTGACACGGCGTATGATCCGCGCAAAGATCCAGAAGGCCGTAGAAGCGGGTCTGCGCGGCCCCTGGAAGAACCTTCAGCAAGTGTTCGCAGAACTCCTAGAGGGCCTTCCAACGCGATCTGAGAGAGCAGGGGGACTAGAGAGCTACCTCGACCGCATCAGAGCTCTCCAAGCTTCAGTGGAGCGATCATTTGCAGCATCCTTTGATTGGCCGGCTGAAGTTGATGATAAGTTGGTTTCAATAGTTGAAGGCAAACAAAAAGAAGTTAAAAATATGAGACCCTCGAGTCTCGAAAATGACACCCATATACTAACTACAAATGAACTTAATCCTGTAATTAGTAGTCGCTTTGAAACAAAGCACGCAGCGGACGTTGTGCTCAAAAAGCCGAAGGAAGAGCCTCTCGAGAGACCAGAGGATGTTGATCTTGATATCAGCTGGAGCACGCATACAAATACCCGAAGCTCTGACATTGATGTGCCAATGCTGATGGCTTCATGTCCGCATTTTGCTGATATGGCACGTGGTACCCAAGGATACATGAAAGACTGGAACGATGTACACCGTGCAGCAGCGGCACTTAGGCCCGTTGTAGGGATTTCTGAGGATGCGTGGAATGTTGCAAACAAAGTCTTAGGGCCAGCAGGTGCGGCAGCTTCGATCGCTCTGATCCTCGATAAATCCTCCGATGGTGAGGTCAAATCTCCCGGTGGGTATCTACGTGGGTTGATCGAAAAAGCCCAAATAGGTGAATTGCATCTTGATCGTAGCTTCTATGGACGGCTCAATGGGGCAGGGGCCTGATAATGGAAGTTGCTGAGGAAACTGATCTGGGGTGTGCGTCATTGACTTATACGCCAGGGACTTATACATCATGACCAAGTTTCAAACAGTTGTCGAGCTTCCGGAATTTCAAAGCCGTGTTAAAGCGATCATGTCTGACAGCGAGCGGTAACTAGCAATCGTTTGGATTGCTGAAAACCCAAAAGCAGGAACTTCGTAGGGAGGCGGGTTGCGCAAAGTCCGGATCCCGCGGGATGAAGGCGGAAAAAGTGACTGTTTTCACATGATGTATGTTTTTGGTGGCCACCACATTCCGATCTTTTTGATCACGGTGTTTGTTAAGAATGAAAAGACTAACCTGTCTGCGAGGGAACAGGCTGAGGTGGCCGCCATGAGCAAAGAGATCCTAAGTATGTGGAGTGACAAGCAATGAGTGCATTTGACAGCATCAAACAGGGTCTTGAGGAAGCAAAAGCATTCTCAAAAGGGCAGGGGCGGGACGCGCTTGTTTACGATGTCACCGTGCCTAACATCAATGTCGCGGATATTCGTGCCCAAACGGGGCTTTCGCAAGCCGAGTTCGCGCGCAGCATTGGTGTTGCTAAAGGTACATTGCTGAACTGGGAGCACGGACGTCGCAATCCGACAGGTCCCGCTCAGGTCTTGCTGGCATTGATTTCGAAAAAGCCATCTGTCGTGCAGGATTTTCTCAAATAGGATAAGTGTCAAAGCTCCATATGGCGAATATTTCGCATCCAAATCGAGAAGCGCCTTGGCAGGAAAGCCGACGTTCGCTGCAGATGTGAACAATATTCGAAAAAGTTGACATTTAGCGCGACATCTCAAGGTTCCTTAGCGTTGGGTTCAACGTCTGCCCAAAATTGGAAAGGTTTGGTCACAGATTTTGATCCAACTGTCTTTGGGGTTAGGGCAATCTAGCCATGGTGGTTTTGTAACGGTTCAAGACGGCTGGGATGTCCACATCGATGCAGACTTTGCACACCCTTTCCGAGAACAAATGCGGCACCATTTCACCGACATTCTCCCCTTCGGTGATCACTTTAAGCATGACGTCCTGCATGGTGAACAACTCGGGTGCTTCGCAGGCAATGAGGGCCGCTGGATCATGCAGATAGGCCTGATATTTGCCAGTCACCGTCTCATAGAACCGCATGTAGAATTCACCGATATCTTTGAGGAACCCACCCGCTTTGGGGGATTGGGCCGCCATCTCATCGTAGTCACTTTGGAAGAACGAAATTCGGGTTGTTACATCAAGCCCTACGATGATGACTGTTCCGCCGCCGGGTGACGTTAGTACTTTGTTCGCCGCATGAGGGTCGTTCCAGAAATTCGCCTCGGCATAAGGCGTGATGTTTCCCCCCGCTTCAAGAGATCCCCCCATGATCACCAATTGGCGCAGGTTGGCGATAAATTTGGGATCGATGTCTAACGCCAGTGCGATGTTCGTGAGGGGGCCGATAGCACAAACTGTCAACTCGCCTGGTTGGCGCGCCGCCTCTGATACGAGAAACTCAGCAGCACTTTCAGCCTCGGCTTTGGTCGTGATGGTACGGTCGTTCAGATCGCCAAATCCGTGTTCGCCGTGTACGTGGGCGCTGGGGGTGTTTGGTATGATTTCCAGCGGGGTTTTTGACCCTTGATAAACGGGGATTTCGGTCTGCACACTTTCTGCCAGCCATAGCGCATTTTGGGTGGCATCTTCGACCGTGACGTTGCCAAAAATGGTAGTCATTGCGATCAGATCAGTCCCAGCAGAGGCGTGCGCGTAATAGAATGTCATTGCGTCGTCAACGCCGGGATCTGTATCAAGAATTGTCTTCATTTGGGTATCCTTTCAAGAAGTCTTGGACGTCTCGCAACGTCGGAATGGAATGCGCAGCGCCATAAGTTTGAACCGATAGGGCTGCGGCTGCATTGGCCCTCCGCAAGGCGTCGTTGTCGGACAGACCAGCCAACACCGCGCTAAGGAAAAAGCCGAAAAATGTATCCCCCGCCGCAGTGGTGTCGATGGGTTTCACCGGAAGGCTCGCGATATGAAGCGGCAGGCCATTACGGTAAAGCGTGGCGCCCGCCGCACCTTTGGTGACAACAACGAGAGGGATGCCAATATTGGAAATCGATGTGCTTTTCGCTTGCTCCAACTGCGCAGCCTCGATTTCGTTCAACACGAGTAGGTCAAGATCACCTGAAAGCGACCCCACCACTTCGGCGTCAAAAGGGGCTGCGACAAGCCCAACTGTCATGCCTTTCGCACGGGCCTTGCCCACGGCATAATGCTGATTGTTGGTTTCGTTTTGGAGGACCAGCCAGTCACCAGATTTGGCTGTGATGAAACATTGATCGATGTGGTTCCGCGAGATTTCCATATTGGCACCTGGGCATAAGACTATTGCGTTCTCGCGGTCATCGTCGAGTAACACATAGGCTTCCCCTGTCATATGGCTAGAGCGCTCAATCGCGTCAGCCTTGAGCCCAAATACTTCGATTTCGTTCACCGTATCAGCGTCATCTTTGTGAACTGCGCCGATATGGCTGACCGACTGTCCAGCACGGTGCAATGCGAGGGATATGTTCAAACCCTTTCCACCCAAACAGGCTGAAGCCTCTTGGCCAGCGATGGTTTCACCCGGACGAGGGAACCGCGGCACCTTGATCGTTTTGTCCCTGTTGATCGAGCCTAGATTAAAGACGGTTGCTGACATCTTACTGCCGCTTCACATAAGGTTCGCCTGCTGCGCGAGGCGGGATGGCCTTGCCAATCAACCCTGCGAGAATAACAATCGTTAGCAGATAAGGTAGCACATCAAGCAACTGACCTTGCACGCGGACCGTCGCGATGCGTTCGACGATATCGGGGCGCAACGACAGTGCTTGCAAATATCCAAACAGCACAGTTGCCCCAAGTGCGTGCCATGGCCGCCATTTGGCGAAGATAAGTGCTGCAAGGGCGATATAACCGCGCCCGGCGGTCATATCCCGCGTAAACCCTGCCTGAAGGGAGGTCGCGAGATATGCACCTGCAACGCCACATAAAACGCCACAGATAATCACAGCATGATAGCGCAGCCTCACGACGGAAATACCGGCTGTATCGACGGCAGCAGGGTTTTCGCCCACCGCCCGCAGTCGCAAGCCGAACCGTGTCCGGTACAGGATCCACCATGTGGCAGGCACGGTTAAAATGGCCAGATATGTAATGATCGAATGACCAGAAATTAACTCTGAATAGATACGCATCGGGAAAGATGCATCATTGATCTCACGGATCTTTGTCAGAGCGAGGGGCCAGTTTAGTGTCTCGAAGCGGGCAGTCCCGGTCAGTTGCGGTGTGCGCCCGCCTTGTGCAAACCAACTTTGTGCAGTAACAACCGTTACTCCCGCTGCAAAGAAGTTGATCGCCACCCCCGAGATCAGCTGGTTCCCGCGAAAGGTGATTGATGCCAACCCATGCAGGAGCGACAGCGAAACGCCTCCTAAGACTCCGACCAGCAAGCCAGCCCAAGCATTGCCTGTAACATAGGCCGCTGAGGCGGAAAGGAAGGCTGCCATCAGCATTTTGCCTTCTAGTCCGATGTCCACGACACCTGCGCGTTCCGAAAACAGACCCGCCAGACAGGCCAGCAAAAGCGGCACCGCGAACCGGATGGCACCGTCAAGGACGGCGAGGTCAAAAAGGGCTGTTATATCCATCTTAGTCTTTGATCCCATTGATTTGTGAGCGGCGCAGCATGAACCACGCAAATTCAACAGGCGCGCGCATCATGTTGTTAAGAGCCCCGGTGAAAATGATGACTAAGGCTTGAATCACGACAATCATGTCGCGGGGGATATTTGATTGCAGTGCAAGCTCGGCCCCGCCTTGGTAAAGCGCCCCGAATAAGACAGCTGCAAGCACCACGCCAACAGGGTGACTACGTCCCATCAAGGCCACCGCAATCCCAATAAAGCCCGCCCCTTCGACAGCATTAAGGATTAGGCTTTCTGCCTCCCCCATCACGTTGTTGATCGCCATAAGCCCTGCCAAACCACCAGAGATCATCATCGCGACAATGGTGATTTTCGTCGCATTGATCCCGGCATATTGGGCGGCGCGTGCGGATTGACCATAACAGCGGATTTCATACCCCAACCGGGTTTTCCAGATCAGCACCCAAACGCAACACGCTGCCGCCAGAGCAATAAGAAAAGTGATGTTCACCGGCGATTGTGCCGAAAACGAAATGCCAAGGGGCGCCAGCATATCTGCCAAAGACGGCAGGTGTGCTGCCTCTGGGAATTTGGCCGTTGCAGGGGCCATGCCCGCACCCTTGATGGGGCCAATCAGCAGAAAATTCAAAAGGCCCGCCGCCACAAAATTTGTCATGATCGTTGTAATCACAATATGACTGCCGCGTTTCGCTTGGAGATAGGCAGGCCCCAATGCCCAGACCGCGCCAAATGCGGCGGCCCCGATGCTTGAGGCCACCAGCGCCAATGACCAATGCGACCACGGAATATAAAGGCAAACCAAAGCCACCCCCAGACCGCCCAACATCGCCTGACCCTCACCGCCAATGTTGAAGATCCGCGCCTGAAACGCGACAGCCACGGCAAGGCCTGTGAAAATAAAATTCGTAGTGTAATAAAGCGTGTAACCCCACGCATAGCTTGATCCGAACGCGCCGTTGACCATCACCTTGGCAGCCAACCACGGGTTCTCTCCAATGGCCGCAACAAAGAATGCTGAAATTGCTGCCGCAGACAACAAAGACAGCAGGGGGACCAAGACGATATCTGCCCATTTAGGAAGCCCAAACATCAAGCTGCCTCCTCCTGCCGCATGCCAGCCATCAACAAGCCGAGCTCATTGGCATTGGTTTGCGACGTTTGCCGGACGCCCATAATCTCACCATCAAACATCACCAAAACACGGTCCGTCAAAGCGAGGATTTCATCCAATTCAACCGACACCAAAAGAATTGCCTTACCCTGATCGCGCAGCCCGATGATCTGCTTGTGAATAAACTCAATCGCACCGATATCCACGCCGCGTGTGGGCTGTCCGATAAGCAGCAGATCAGGGTTACTCTCAATCTCGCGGGCGACGACGAGTTTTTGCTGGTTGCCGCCTGAGAAATTCTTCGCCGCAAGGTAGGGATCGCGAGGGCGAATGTCGAAACGCTCCATCTTGGAAGCTGTGTCCGCCTGAATTGCCGCGTCGTTCATCAGCACCTTATGGCGGCAGAACTTCGGAGTGCGGTGATACCCAAACGCGATGTTTTCCCACGCTGTGTGGTCCATAATCAGGGCGTCACGGTGCCTGTCTTCGGGTATGTTGCCAATGCGCGCGACACGACGGCTGGCGGCATCAGACGCACGGCCCTTTAATGGCAGCGCTTCACCGTTCAGCACGATCTGGCCGTGTGCTGCCAGACATCCTCCTAGCACCTCTAAGACTTCGGATTGACCATTACCGCTGACGCCTGCAATGCCCAGAATTTCGCCTGCTTTCACATCAAAGGAAATACCTTTGATCCGTTCTACGTTTCGTTCGTCAGCCACCCTCAAATCCTTGACCTGCAAGACGGCAGGTCCCGGTTTGGCTATGGCTTTGTCGACTTGCATCATCACCTTACGACCCACCATAAGCTCTGCCAGCTTTTCCGGCGTGCAGTTCGATGTGGGCAATGTGTCGATGATTTCGCCGCCGCGCATTACGCTGACGGTATCGGTGATATCCATGATCTCGCGAAGCTTGTGAGTGATCAGGATGGTGGTTTTTCCTTCGACCCGCAGTCGTTCAAGTATTGCAAAAAGTTGGTCTGCTTCTTTTGGGGTCAGGACACCCGTTGGCTCATCAAGGATCAATATTTCCGCATTGCGGTAGAGCGCTTTTAGGATTTCCACCCGTTGTTGCATACCAACACCGATATCGGACACCAAGGCATCCTGATCGATTTCAAGACCGTAATCCTGTGACAGAACCTCAAGCGATTTGCGCGCATCCGCCATCGCACCGCGCAGCAAGCCGCCACCTTCTGCACCCAGCAGAACGTTTTCAAGCACGGTAAAGGTCTGGATCAGCTTGAAATGTTGGAACACCATACCAATCCCAGCCGCAATGGCCGCTTGACTACTGGTGATCTGAACAGGTTGACCATTGATCGCAATCTCGCCTGCATCGGCCTTATAATACCCGTACAAGATCGACATCAACGTCGATTTTCCTGCGCCGTTTTCCCCAATAATCCCGTGAATAGTGCCGGGCATGACATCGAAAGTGATGTTTTTGTTGGCGACCACGGGGCCAAAGGATTTGCTGACATCCCGAATGGATATCGCGGTGCGTTCTTGGGGCATTTCGATCCTCGTTCAAGACAGATACTTCGTCGGCCAAGCTGCGAACAGCCTGACCGACAGGGAGAACTCAGAGAAGTTAGAACTGCACGAAGGGGCAGGATTCGTCCGACATGTAATCGTGTACAGTCAACGCACCAGAAGAGATCGCAGCCTCCGCCTTAGTCAACGCGGTGCGCATATCTTCTGAGACGAGCGCATTGTTGAAATCATCCAACGTGTAGCCGACACCACCGTTGGCGATGCCCATCACGTTGATGCCCTCAACGATCAGATCATCTTCGGAAAACGCGCTGAACACAGCGTTGTCGACCCGCTTGACCATTGATGTCAGCACTTGCCCGGGGTGGAGGTAATTCTGGTTTGAATCCACGCCAATCGACAAAATTTCCTGATCAGCCGCCGCTTGCAGAACACCCACGCCCGTCCCACCTGCAGCTGCGAAAACAACGTCTGCATTCTGACTGATTTGCGCCAAGGCAAGCTCAGACCCCTTGATGGGGTCATTCCAAGCCGCAGGCGTCGTGCCCGTCATATTCGCGATGACAGTCGCGTCGGCATTGGCCGCCAGAACACCCTCAGCGTAGCCACAGCCGAATTTGCGGATTAGCGGAATATCCATGCCGCCGATAAAACCCACAACATCCGTTTCAGACGCCAAACCCGCCATCAGTCCGACAAGATATGATCCTTCATGTTCATTGAACACGACAGAGCGGACATTGGGTTGGTCCACCACCATGTCGATGATGACAAAATCCGTGTCCGGGTAATCCGACGCCACAGTCTCCAATGCTGCGGCCCATGCAAATCCAGCGACGACGATGGGGCTGTTGCCGGTTTCTGCAAAGCGACGGATTGCCTGCTCACGCTGCGCGTCCGAGCTGATCTCAAAGCTAGCATAAGTACCACCAGTTTCTGAGGCCCAGCGTTCAGCACCTGTAAAGGCTGCTTCGTTGAACGATTTGTCGAATTTCCCGCCAAGATCGAAGATGACCGCAGGGTCCGCAAGGGTCGCGCCTGTAAGGCCCAATATGGATGCCACTACGGATGAAGTGAAAAGTGTAAGTTTCATGTTTTGATTCCTCCCATTGGTTTGGATAGCGCTAGAAAAACGTTTGCGCAAACGTTTTTTTACATTGTCGTCCAGCTAACGTTTTAGGCGTGCGGCGCCGCAAGAGCGCAGTAGCTCACACCAACAATGGAATTAAAAATGTCATCAAGATTAAAATTGGCCACTGTCTTGGCATCGGGACTTTGGACGACAACGGCTGCGGCCGACCCAACATAGCACATCATTTATATTGATGACTTATACAGCCGCATTCAGCCGATCAGTCGGTTTGATGGGACATGCAACGTTGAGGACAACGCCGAGGGCAAATCTGTTGGCGGGAATCGTGGACAACCACGTCGCGCTTGAGATTGGAGGCCAACGCGTTGGGGTCATTTCCGCACTTTGCGGCGGACATGCCCGCGACGTCTTCTCCGTCTGACGCGGTTATTTTCACCAATGAAATAGAGAGCCCTCAGGCGGATGTTGATGCTTTGACGGCGGATGGCGACAATATGATTGTTGCCTTGAATCACGTCGGCGTAAATATGGACATGGCGATTGCCGAAGCAGTCAATGGGATTGACGCTGTTGTCGGCGGGCATTCTCACGCTTTGATGTCCAACACCAACGAAGGCGCTATGGTCTATCCAACCATGGTCGGCAACGTGCTCGTAGTACAGGACTATGCCTACTCCAAATATGTGGGGCAATGTGACTTCTGCGACGGGTGATCGGATCTTGCTGGATGCCTCCGTGGCTGCGGACGAAGCGATCGCGGCCCGCGTCACCGAGCTGGCCAGTCCGATTGATGATCTGATGGTTCAGGTCTTGTCCGAAAGCACCGCTGTCATCGAAGGGTCGCGTAAGGTGTGCCGTGCGATGGAATACGCCATGAGCAATCTTGTAGCTGACGCCATGCTGGATCTCACAGTGGACCAAGGCGTAGTAGCGGTGATCCAGAATGGCGGCAGTGTTCGCGCCACGATAGACAGCGGTGAGATTACCATGGGCGAAATGATCACGATGCTGCCGTCTCAAAACACGCTGACGACTTTTGAGGCCTCGGGCGGTGATAGTCTGGCCGCGTTGGAAAATGGCGCAAATGAAATGGAAGACGGCGCCGGGCGTTTCCCGCAGGTCGCGGGCATCACCTTTACGGTCGAATTAAATAAATAGCCCTTTGCCTGTGTGTCTGATGTGATCGTCTTGGGTGCGCCAATTGAAGAGGCGGCGACATATCTGTTGGCCACCAACAATTATGCCTACAACGGGGGCGACGGCTATGCGATGTTCGAAGACGCCGCCAATGCATATGATTTTGGCCCCGGTCTAAAGCGGGTTGTTGCCGATTATCTCATCGAAAAGGGGTCTTATACCTCCCACACCGATGCCCGAATTACAGTGATTGCAGTAGACTAAAACTGCGGTTTTGTTCACGATATCTGATTTGCATGCGCCATATGCCCGACTACCTGCACTGCTTGAAACGATCCGCACGCTGACATCCAATGCTGGCGTTCCGGCTGCCTTACTGCTCAACGGCGATGTGTTAAAACGCGGAAACGTGGTGTGTCAGCGTTCGAGTGGCGCAGTCGATTGGGCGTTTCTGAAGGCTGTCGCCTCTGAAATGCCTGTCCTCGTAAACCTTGGGAACCACGAAACTGCTATTTTAGACGACATGTCGACGTGTGTGGCGATGGCAGATCAAGCCAATGTTCAGATATTTCAAACCTCATTGATCGTCGCACTGGTCGCTTTTTTGCCCCGTCACCGAACGCCTTGGGCTTGGTGGCATCAATATCTCGCTTCTCGGGCTTGGTGTGACGAACCCATTTGTGTACCGAGGCGTTGTGCGCGATATGCTTACGTTTTTGGACACGACACAATTTGTAGCAGATGCGTTTGAAGACACATCTGCCAGTGCTGATTTGAACATTGTCATGAGCCACGCGGGGGTCTCTGCTGACAAAGCAATTATTGATCAAATGCCCGAAGGCAAGATCATTCAGGGAGCCCATGACCATTTAGATCTGAACATCGTGCAAAAAGGTGTCCGTTACTTCCATGGTGGAAGTTGGGGGCTAAACTTGGGGTGGTCTCGCTTGTGAAATCGGCGGACGGTGTCCAGAGCACATACCGAACCCATGACATCGCCCCGTCTGGTGGCGACATTACGTTGTCCGAGATTGTGACGGCTCAGAAAGCTGAACACCTGGCGCCAGAAGACAGTGTTGTCTTTGCGAACATTCCCGAAGCGCTGGATATGTACCAGTCCGTTCTCGTGGCAACGGATGCTTTGCGTTTGGCCACCGATGCAGATGTCGCGATGATCGGTCACACGACGTTTGGCTCACGCTTGGCGTCGGGCCCAATGACGGCTTATGATTTTGGTGCTTTTGTACGCTTTGGAGGCGATGTAAAAGTTGCTTGGATCAAGGGCGATGTGCTTGCGCAAATTCTAACGCGGTCGAACCCGTTCACGGTCGCCACATTGGACGGCCGGACGGGTGACTATGTCCATGTTACTGAGTTTGACATTGATACGTCAGCAACGTATCGGCTTGCTGTCAACAGGTAGACCGCGATTAATCAAGGCGAATATTTGGGTACATTTGAGGTGCAGTTTGACGATGTCGATGGTCTCGAATTGATGGGCATTATCAGAGAGCATCTGGCCGCAACGTCGCCATAAACACTTGGATTGGACTTATGGGCGAAAAGTAAGAGGGGACCGCGAAAGTGGTTCCTTTTGCGATGGTGTTCATCTTATTCAAGACGTGCCACAAAGAGCATAAATTCTTCATTTCCAAGGCGAGAACAACATGGCCAAGATCAAAGATGTTGCAAAGCTGGCCGCCGTTTCGATTTCGACCGTCTCGCACGTTGTCAATGGCACGCGTTATGTTAGCCCAGAGACCAAGGAAAATGTCGAAGCCGCAATTGCGACTTTGGGCTACAAAGCGAACTCGGCTGCGCGGGCGTTAAAAGCGGGATCGTTTCAAACAATTGCGATGCTGGTCGAACAGTCCACAAACCCCTTTTTCTCCGAAGTTGTTCAAGCCTTCGAGGAGGTTTGTTTCAACGAGGGGTTTCTGCTTACTATTTCCATCTGCGATGGCCGTGAAGAACGGCAAGTTGAACAGATGAAATTCCTTAAGGACCGCGGGGCAGACGGTTATGCTATTTTATTGGAAAGTATATCAGGCGGGCTTGCAGACGTGCTGCGAGAGGAGAACCAGACGCCCACGATTGCACTAGATTCCGGCGAGTATGAAGACATTCCGTCCTTCAACGATAACTCCTTCCTTGGTGGCGAAATCGCAGCCAGACATTTTGCCGAACTGGGGCGCCGCCGCATTCTTGTGCTGGCGGGTCTCGAAAGCCATTCTCGTATGGTGGAGCGACTGTCAGGGTTCCGTCAGGAATGGGTCACGAACGGGCTCGATGTAAACGACCTTCGGATTATTCATAGTCCGTTGACGTTCTCCGCTGGTTTCAAGGCAACAATGGACGCTGGGACCAAGTTGGCCAACGTTGATGGCGTCATGGCTCTTTGTGACGCGCTTGCCATAGGGTCCATGGCCGCGATTTCCCAACTTGGGCGGCAGATCCCTGAAGAAATAGCTGTCATAGGCTATGATAATATCGAAATGTCGAAATACACTTCACCGCCATTAACGACCGTGTCCCAAAACGCCAATCGATTTGGCCGCGCCGCAGCAAAGGCGATTATTTCAAACATTAGAGGGCAGAGTGTCGGAACAACGGGTCGACTTGTCCAACCCCGCCTTTTGAAACGTGGGTCAACCGCAACATAAACAAAATCATGCGGCGGAACCCAGTTTGTTGTAACGTCCGGGCTTTCCGACGGGTCCATGCGTTAACCCCGTGGTTGAAAGAAACATGAACCCGATCTCAGTTCAGGTTTCAAAACAACAATGCCCGCTTTGCATGTGATAATCTTTGGCTTCATGTCTACCTGTTCAAGCAGCCCATTCTTTTACGCATCATAAGCGGTATCAATCGCAGCTTTGGTTTGTGCAACGCCCATATCCGGCAGGGTTGCGATGACCGCATTTGTGGAGGGGTTTGTAACATCAAAGGTTTTGGAGCTATTTTGTGACTTAACCCAACCACCGGCAATAAAACCCGGAGACTTCAGTAGCGATTTCGGGGTCAGGCGGCCTGCCAATCGTTCTGGATGTGTGTTCATTCGATAGCGTTCCCTCAGCTAGGATTTACCAAGCGGACTCGTAGATTTTTAGCGCATCTGCTTCCGTCAGCTCTCTTGGGTTATTCACCAACAACCGGGTCTGGTTCATTGCGTCGCTGGCCAACTTTGGCAGGAAGTCGCGCGGAATATCCATCTCTCGTAAAGTTTGCTGTAACCCGCAACGTTTAGAGAGCGCAGCCATCTCGTCGCAGAACGCTTCGGCACGTTTGCGTTCGTTGTCAATTTTTGCAAGCTCTGGGAAGGCAAACGGGGCGATTTCCGCGTAGGGCTTTGGGGTAACCTCTGTGTTGAACCGCAGGACGTAAGGCAAAACAAGCGCGTTTGATAGACCATGCGGCACGTGGAAGTGTCCGCCGATTGGATAGGCCAAGGCGTGGACCGCCGCGACAGGCGAATTTGCGAATGCTTGGCCCGCCATCATCGACCCAAGCAGCATATCGGACCGCGCCGCCAAATCAGCACCATCTTTCACAGC
Organism: Aliishimia sp.; assembly: GCA_039978895.1. GTDB lineage: Bacteria > Pseudomonadota > Alphaproteobacteria > Rhodobacterales > Rhodobacteraceae > Aliishimia. Next base: position 12,394 of record JBDWAL010000064.1, on the reverse strand, counting down.
CGTCTCAAGGGCAGCACCCATCAGCCGCAGGGCTTCTGTTGCAAGATTACGAGAAATCGGGTTGTTGTTGGCGCTGGCCGATGCATATGCCTCTATCGCGTGGACCATCGCATCAATCCCAGTTGCGGCGGTAATATGTGCCGGTAAACCAAGCGTAAGCTCGGGATCAAGGAGGGCAATATCAGGCAATATCACTGGCGAGACGACACCCATTTTTTCGCTTTCACCGGTAGTCACGATCGAGATAGGGGTCACTTCGGATCCGGTGCCTGACGTTGTCGGCACGAGTATCAATGGCAAGCGGGGACCTTTTGCATTTCCTACACCGTATGCATCAGCCAGTTTTTCATTTCTGGTTGCCAGAAGGGCGGCAAGTTTCGCAACATCCAACGAGGAGCCGCCGCCAAGCCCGATCACGCCTTGTGCATCGCTGTCGATGGCCATTTGGGCGCAGTGGGTCACAATGTTTTCGGGGGGATCTGCTTTGACGTCCTTGTACATGGTTACTTCGACGCCCGCCTCTTTCAGGGCGGCCAGGGCACGGTCCACGATACCGGTCGTCATCATGCCAGGGTCTGTCACCAACAAAACCCGCGATCCGATCTCGTTTCTTACGATGTCGCCTAGCTGGGAAAGAAGGCCTGGCCCAAAGCGAACGCTAGCGGAGGTGTTAAATGTGAAAGGTGTCAAAGCGAAGCTCCTCGAAGTTTATGAACCGAAAACCCAAACTACCACAGTAACAAGTGCGGCAGCTGCAACTACTGCCCAAAGTAGACGAATGAGTCCGGATTCTTGAATTTTAACGTCTCTGTTCTGATAGGCGGTCGGTTGACCCAGTGGAAGGTTTTCTGATCCTGACGGGGTCGCTAGGTTCATTTTGTAAGACAAGAGGTAAAACAGAAAGACACCCAGAACAGGATCGTCCATGCCCAAAGTGATGGCATGAATCTGAGATGAGGGCCTGTTCCGAGTTCAACATCGCCAAGACGCAGACTGATCAACTCCGACACACGCAAGCCTGTCTGGGCCATGTCGAGAAGTAAAGCGCGATCACGCCGACCGATCGGGTGCCTTTAGCAACGCCACCGTCTCATCGTGTGTCAGAAAGTCCATGACACGTTATTCGTGACGTTTGGACGGCACCGCCAACACCCTTTGGCAATGATGCAACAGTTGAGGCTCACAATCTGGGTGCAGATGCAGCGAATGGCTGGTTTGAGTCGCTTCTATTGAAAAACAACGTGTTGCGATCGCAGAAAGTGACGATCCAAACGGAGCGCGAGCGCCTTTTCTATCAGGCTTTGCCCGTTTGCTGCGGTGAAGGAAAGATCTCGGCTAGTCTGCGCAGGTTTTGGGCGGTTGCGGCGAGGAGGAATTCGTCATTTGCGCCGCATGCGCTGTCCGGTATCGCCATGATCCCGAGAGGGGCCGCGTAATCAGAGCCGTCTCATTCCTAGAATGCGTTTGAGATGGGCAAAGAGCATTTCGACTTTCTTCCGCAACTGCATCGAGACTCTGTATTGCTTGGTTTTTGCAATGTCGCGGGCAACCTGATGGGCGGTTTCATGTTCTTCGCGGGTGATCTTGCGTGTATCGGCTTTTGGGCAGCATTTCATCTTCGATGGGCAGGCCTGACAGGTGTGTTTCAAAGCCCGATACTTGGCAACGCCTTTGCCCGTAGGTTTACGGTTAGGATCAGAATAATTACGGCTGAACTGTTTGAGCGGCTCGCCTTCGGAGCAAATGTACCGATTGTTCTCAGGTTCCCATTCAAAGTCGGCTCGGGACCATGTGCCATCCGTCCGGCCTGCTTTTTCCAAGACTGGTATGTGAGGTTTGATATCGCGATCAACGAGCCACCCCAACATCGGTCCTGATCCATACGCGATGTCTGCGATCAATCGTTTAGGATCAATATCATGCAGTTCCTTGATGCGATCCAACATGGTGCGCACTGACCCGACTTCGGCCTTTCGGATCGACCGCGTGCCCTCAAAGTTCACTAGACACTTTGGTCAGTGTCGATGAGGTCGTTGGTCGAATAACTAAAGAAAGCGGGGTCTTTGCGTGCTGCTGCCAGGCGCTGCCCGCTCACCAAACCATCTGCAATATACCGTGCGACGGTCTTTTCGAACAGATGCCACAGCAGTTTGCTTTCCCGAAAGCGCCCGTGCCGGTTCTTGGAGAATGTCGAATGGTTTGGCTCCGGATCAGACATGTCGAGACGACAGAACCAACGATACGCCAAGTTCAAATGGACCTCTTCGTAAAGCCAACGCTCTGAACGGATGCCGAAACAATATCCCACAAGCATCCGCCCTCTCATGCAGGTAAAGATGCACTGCCGGGTAATAGATCAGCAGCTCAGGATCAATCGAAGGGCGGCCCGTATGGCTGTATAACTCGGCCAAATACTATCTAGTGTCGCCGAGATCAACGAACCGATCAGTCGACCGCAACAGGTGATCTTGCGGGACATAGTCTTCCAGAGAGAGTTCGTAAAACAGCGCAGCTTGCGCTTCCTGCTTCGGTCCCATCATCGCTCGATCTCCCAATCAATAAAGTAATTGAATCAGCGAATGGGCATCCGATTAAGAAAGAGTTTTTCAACAATCTGGTGGCCCATACTGACTGATGCTGCAGGCTATGCGAACGGCAGCTTTTCGGTCAGTCCGGGCCACCAGATTGTAGCAAACTCAGGTGGTCAGGCTTTACTTGGCTTGCATGCGCTTATTTTGATTTGCGCCAGATACTCATCTCTGCAACGCTATGTTGGAATTTCCGCGCAGTTTCGCGGATCACAAAAGGGATGTCCTGCGGATCACCGACCAATTCGAATTCCGGTGCCAAGTTGTCGGCCAAGCCTTCCAATGTTGTATAGCTTTCACCCGTTTGAGCCTTATACCCACCAAGCCAATTTTCTTTTGGCGTGAAATCTTCCATCCACGTGTATGGTGAAGTGATAACCAACAATCCGCCTTGGCGAATTCGGCCCTTGATCGAAGACAGAAAATCTTGCGGCGAATACAAGCGGTCGATGAGGTTTCCAGCGAACACCAGATCATAATCAGTATATTTGTCTGTCAGGTTGCAGGCGTCACCTTGCATGAAAGAGATGTTGTCTTTGATGTCTTCATAGCCGTCAAAATCGGCCAGCTTGACCTCTTTGAAATCAACCAAATCACCTTGCGTTCTGATGACATAGCGTTGTGATCCCGTAGTTTGCAGGGTGGATGGGGCCTCCACAAAGCGGGCCGAGAAATCGACTGCATCAACGTGATCAAACGTCTTGGCCAATTCAAAGGACGACCGGCCAGTGGCGCAGCCTAAGTCCAAGGCACGTTCTGTAGTCATGCCTTTTGTATGGGGCAACAACGCTTGGATGCAGGCCATAGGGAAGTTTTTCACACCGTAATGTTCATCCCCATAGTGGAATTCGATGTACTGTGAAATCTGTTCGTCGGTTTCGTAGATGTTCATAACTGGGTTCTCGATCTCTCCGGCTTCGACGTATCTTAGACCTGAGTATTGGAAGAAATGGCGGCGGAATGCATATCGTGAGTCTTTAATCGAATAGTTGCCAGTGGAAATCCAGCAACCGCCCTTAAAAACGTTGTGTTTGCCATCGAAGGTAGGCGATGAGAAATCATCGTAAATTGGGTGGACATTATAGCCTTCAAGACCATCGATCGGGGTTTCAGTCCATTGCCAAACGTTGCCAATGACATCAAAAAAACCACCTTTGAACTCGTGGCGGTCAACAGGGCATGGTGACATTTGGTATTCAAGATTGATGTTGCCGGGAGCTTTGACCCAATAGGGTTGGTCAGTTTCGGTGGTTAGGTTGCGTAGATGATACCATTCGGCCTCGGTGGGCATGCGAATATTCTTGCCTGTTTTCGCGGACTTCCAGTTGCAAAAGGCCTTGGCTTCTAGGTAGTTCAGATCGGCAGGCCAATTCCACGGCATGTCGATCACTTCCAGCATCGAGCGGTACTTGTAGTCCGTGCCGTCTTTCACCCAGTACACCGGATGTTCGGCTTTGGCGTATTGAACCCAATGCCAGCCTTCATCATCCCAATTGCTGCGGGTGAGATAGCCTTCGGCCTGCACGAACTCTAAAAATTCGGCGTTCGAGACGATAAACTTCGACGCTTTGAACGGTTTGATCTCTGCCTCGGCATGGCCAAATTCGTTGTCCCAGCCATAAAGCGGATTGGATTTATCTTTACCGTATTCAATCGACCCGCCGTTCACGTCGATCAGTGCGTTGGTAGGGGCAGTTCCGACGTCGGTGCAGATGTTACTCCAGACGTCGTGCGGTTTGACTTTGTCCAACGGCAGTTCGCGCACCAAAACCGCAGATGTTTCAAGGTGGATACGCTCATGCTCGATCCCCATCATGATGATCCACATCGGATCGTCGAATGTGATAGGAAGTGTGAAGTCATAGGTCTTGATGAAGTTATCCACAATATCACGCGTCTTGTCGCGATAAGCCTTCACTTTGGCTGGCGTTGGCCAATCGTAATGTGCCTCGTTCAAGTCATCCCAAGACATTTCGTCCACACCGATGGCTAACGTGGACTCAAGATGTGGGTCGATCCGTTCGTTGATCAGCTTCGCGACGTTCAGTTTGTTGATGTAGAAAACTGCGGTATGGCCATAGTAGAAAATCAAAGGATGGCGCAGCATGTTCGCCCGAGCATAATAAGCGTCATCATCTACCAGACACTCAAACAGACTTTCATACAAAGAAAATGTTTGGTGAAAATATGCGAGAATTTCTTCCCGTTTTGTCTCGACCGTTCCTTCGTTCAAGATTGGCGTTTTTGTAACAACTGATGCTGAATTTGAGAAACTTGTTTCGAGAGTGCTGATATTCATATTCCTGCCTTCGACTTTGTTAGACCTGCACGCAAAAATATAAATGGGTCAAGATACGAGTTGTTCAACGTAAGATAACAATGATTTGTACAATGGAATTACCCTGCAATCGGCCTCCATTCGAGCTAGAATGATGCTTTTAGCGGTGCGTTCTCATCAGCACGGAACGCGCTTGGACTGGATGGCAGCGGTGGCAACTGATTAGGTCGGTCATCTTACGGAAGGCAGTCATCTAGGTGAGTCAGGCAAAGCTCTGGAAATTCCCGCATTGCGATCATCGGAGAGGTTTTCATGGTGCCAATCTGGATGAAGATGCCGCGAATGACTGCAAAGAGCCCAAAAGGCGGACGTTGCGTTGCGCATGAAGGTCTGCCATAGTTCTGTTTTTTGTTTCGATGATCAGCTATGTTTGACGCGTTCATTGGCGGCAGCCAGATAGATCAAGTATGAGTTATGCCTGTAGAGTTTAAAATCTTTCCAAAACGCGGCCTTGTTGTAGTTCGATACTCTGGCTATGCGACGGTCAACGATACGTTAATTGCAACAAAAGCCTATATCTCGCATCCAGACTATGTTGCGGGCCAAAAACAACTGGTCAATATGACCGAGGTCACTGGATTCGAAAAAGACTACGTTCAGTTTATGGGTATGCAGGCCCGAAAAACAGAACGGCTTGTTCGCTCTGATCTGCAATCGCTTGTCGTATACATCGCTCCTACTACCATTAGTCGAGATTTAAGTGCGATGTTCGTACGGTCGTGGATCGACATTTGTTCTGTTGTACCACTGATTCAAGATTCTGAAGCCGAAGCGCTTGCCCTTTTGGGGCAGCCAGAAGAAACACTCGATATTCTGTTGGCAACATCGGCGATTTGACCCAAATTTGACAGATGTTGAATTTACGCCGTTTTGACCGCGCCCTAACGAATGGCGGGGTCGGTCGGCCCGGAAGTAGAACTTGAATGCAACGCTTTGAAAGGCAATTTTGCCAGCTTTGCAGTCCCTGACCACAATCGAAATCGCACAGATGCAGCGAACGGCGGCTATGCTGGCTGTAGCCGCAGCATTTTGTGTGATGAAGTTCATCTGAACTTGGCCTATCGGTGATTTTGTCGTCTCGATTTGAACAGCAAGGTGCCGGATCACAGTACCTTCTCAAAATATCGTCACGATAAACCAACGAAGTTTACCCATTTCGCTGCTGCAAGCCACGCCAAGCCGATAGTGATTGATCGGTGGTTGGCCAAGACTGAAAGACTGGGTGCTGCTGCTGCCTGACCCATCGGTTCTTCGTTGTCGTCGACGGTGTTTCGCATACGATTTAGAATTTGACCCGCCGCTCTTCGCGACTTCATGCAGAAAAACACCCCGCTTGCAAATTTCAGGCGGGGTGCTTTCTCAGAGTGGTTAAGTATTCGTGTATCAGTAGCCTACGGTAAAGGCGGCGCGCGGAAACTTGGCCGACTGAGCCTCGTCTACAATTGCCATCGCGAAATCTTCCATTGAGATTTCCGAATTACCGTCTTCATCAACAATCAGATTGTCTGTGTCAGTTCTAAAGGCACCCTTGCGCGTGCCTGGCCGCAACATCGCGGACGGGCTTGCATAGGTCCAGTTTGCCGAAGCATCCGATGCACAAAGTTCCCATTGTGCCATAGACGCACGCGCAGTTGGAACGATGCTTTCAGGCAGAAAACCAGGATCGGACAAGACTGTGTGCGGGCTACCATCGGGGAGATGCAAACGTGCGGCCCCGCCGACGATAATCACTCGAAGATCGCTCTTCGATGCGGCATCAAGGATGGACTGGGTGAGAGCAACAATTTCGCCCTCTCGCCCGGCAGGTGTCCGCACCGCGCTGATGGCAAGGTCCTGTCCGGCCATGACTGTGGTCAGAACTGCGGGGTCCGCAACATCTGCAACAACGGGTTTCACGTCTTTGGGCAGTTTATCGAGTCCTGCTTCGTTTCGGACGGCTGCAGTGACATCATGGCCACGAGAGAGCGCTTCGGTCACAACGCGAGAGCCGACATCGCCAGTGGCACCAAATACGATGAGTTTCATAGGAATTCTCCTTTTAGGTTGGGGTGTGAATGTGAAGTTTCGTAAGAATGGGAGGACTGATGCGCCCTGCGCGCTGTCCAAGCCAGATTGCTGTGAGCACTATTCCAGCACCTACAATTTGGGTCGGCGTCAGTTCCTGGCCCAGAAGGATCCAGCCGATCAGGACTGCGGAAAGCGGGCTGAGAAATCCAAGGGCAGAGACGGCGCCGGGCTCGATGCGGGAGATGCCCCGAAACCACAAAATGTAAGTCAGCGCTGCGCCAATGAGAGTGAGATAAACGATGCCGGTGATGTTCTGCGCATTCAAAACGGGAACAGCTGGTTCAAAAAACAGTGCAAGCGGAACCAACAACAGGCCACCCGCCGTGAGTTGCCAGGCGGTAAAGGTCAGCAGTGGAACCGGAGTTTGCCATTTCCGGGTCAGAACCGTGCCCGCGCCCATTGAGACCGCGCCGCCAATCCCGGCAAGCAATCCGATCGGATCCAGCGAAATTCCTGAGCCAAGCACAAGGAGCCCGACCCCGAAGATCCCAATCAGGGCGGCGACCACGGCTGAGGCTTTGATGGTACTATCAAGGAGCAGCGCTGCCAGAAATACGACGATCAGAGGCTGAACTGCCCCGACTGTTGCCGCTACACCGCCCGGCAACCGGTACGCGGCCACAAATAAAAGCGCCCAGAACAGGGTGAAATTGAGAGCGCCCAGAATGAAGGCCCGCATCCACCAGATACCTTGCGGCAATTGTCGCGCCAGCATGAGTAACAGAAGGCCCGCTGGCAGCGCGCGCAGCGCGGCCATGGTTATTGGGTACCCAGCGGGAAGGAATTCTGTCGTCACGTAATACGTGCTACCCCAGACCAGCGGCGCAACGGCCGTGAGAGCGATGTCGACTTGATGTTTCATGAAGAATCTCCATTTATCTTGACATCAAGATACATTCTTATTTCTTGACGTCAAGATAAAATCTCGCAATATGGACCCATGGACCACGTAGATCGCATCGTTACTCAATGGAACAAGGCCCGCCCTGACCTCGATGTGGGGCCAATGGAAACGATCGGGCGCCTCTCGCGGCTGGCGGCTAAGCTCGGCAACGAAATGGAAAAAACCTGGAAAGCCTACGGGCTGAACCCTGCCAGTTTTGATGTCTTGGCGACGCTGCGCAGATCCGGAAAGCCGGAAGGCTTATCGCCAGGAGAAATGCTTGACTTGACGATGGTGACATCAGGCACAATGACCAATCGAATTGACCAGCTCGTCAAGGCCGACCTAGTAGAGCGCGTGCCAAATCCGGAAGACAAGCGCGGCTTCCTCATTCGCCTGACCCAACAGGGCTTTGCCACCATTGAGAATGCGGTCAGCGACCATGTTGAGACGCAGCACCGGCTTTTGAAGGGACTTTCTGCGGCACAGCGCGACAGCTTGAATGGATTGCTAAAGGCCTTTGGCGAAACGATTGACACAGACGCATAATAACTTCCGATAAAATGGACGCTTCAGAAGGAATCCGTCTGGAGCTTTCAGCGAGCAGATTTACCGAGCCGTGGCTCTCGTCCTTAACATTCGAAACGGACATCCAACGCCTAAATCGTTTCGGCAGCGAAGTCTTGCCCCGCAATAGCCGGTGTCGACGAAAGCGACAGCGGTGTTCGCTAGTCACGTGAGAGATTTGCATTGAATGATCGATCTAACGACTTCTGCTGCAAGGCAGAGATGAACTCGCCGCATCCGCGAACGAATGCTGCGTCAGCAAACACTCGGAGGAGCAACGGCAGCAAGGTCTGCTCTGCCGACTTTGACCCAGAGCGCCGAAGGTCGGGCGTGGGGCAGGAATGCTGGGCGTTTGGGCCAATATTGCGTGACACGGCTTTCTGATCTGATTCAGAAAATTCGATTCATTGAATCAAAGGTTTGCGACGTTCTACAATACTACCCGAAAACAACGAACAAATGTGTTGGAGCGCAGCACAGGGCACGCCTTCAAGCAACGCCTGGCCATGCAAACAATATGCGGCCCCGTTCTCCCAAACATGTGGCGACCCGACATGTCACCCACAGACGCATCCCTCAGTGGCTAGTGCGAATGCCCTCATCACTTAAACTCTTTGGTTTTCTTCTCACCAGCTGCATCACGCGGTAGCCTTGCCCAAAGGATCGTGACCCGCATGGGCGAAGACCGCCTGCGGGCTTCGGGCGCAGCCGAGAGCCTGGTCAGCCCAATGTGGCTGATGGGCCTATAAATAACGCAACCTACAGAACTAAATCATCCCCGTAGAGATCAAGCACCCAATCGGGAAGCTGCGGCAAGGCAAAGGTGAGGGTTCCGTTTGTGAATGACAACGCCCGCACCGGGGGTTGGTTCAGCTGGGAATTGTCAAAGACATGGCCGATGTCACTGCTCAAAATGGCTTGGCGGATCAAGGGACCGGATCGATCATACCGGTTTCTGATTTTTTCTTCAGGTACGGTATGCCCACCCTCAATGACCCTTTCACCGACGCGAGCGACGGATAGGTCCGGATTCGCAACAGAGATATGAAACGTCATAACGCGATACCCAAGAGCCTTGGCCTGGGTGATCAGATCAAGCTTGGAGGGATGAGAGAACACGGTTTCTGTGGCAAAGCTCTTGCGATCAGCCATCAAGGTTGCGCGGCGCTTGGTGGCAATTTGCGCGGCTTCGTAGGCTGCATTCACATTTCCGTCTTTAAGCTCGACGCGTTGAATAAGATCAGCGTTGATAAATGGCACGGCAAATTTTGGCGCGATGCGCGTCTCGTAAAGCGTGGATTTGCCTGATCCGTTTGGACCAGCCAGCATCACGAGTGTTGGACGCGGGGCAGGGGCCACGTTTAGGCTGCGGCCTCGGGATAGACCAACTCACCTTTGTCATTCAGTCCAACACCACGGCCTAGCTGACGACGCTGCGCAAAGAAGGCCTCTTCTTGATCAGACGGCGCGGTCATATCTTCACCAAACTGCGCAAACCAAACTTCTTGCTCTTCAGCGCTCAACTCATCGGGAGAGAGCCCGCCTGCGAGAGCGGCGTTGATGTGCTGATAGTCAAACGTGCTCGATTGCTCGATCGCACGGCCAATGTTGATCCAATGGGTGATTTGCCCCGCAACGGACCGGCTCTGCAAACCGGACTCACGGCGCACGACTGACATAATATCATCAGACAGCTTGATAGATTGGGCCATAACACCTCCACTCTTAGAAAGGGTAGCAAAATGCCACCTGCATCACATATAAGGCGACAAATCTGTAAATGTCCAGTTAATTGGTCGGCCAACAGGGTGGTTTCCAAGACCGAAGCGACTTGTGCGGAGGGCTCCACTTCTAACCAGTATGAACACTTCCTTGGGCTTACCACGGAACGTGCGCGACAAGAAGTTAATCAAATTCAACAACTTCCCGGTAGAAGTAGACCACTTAATGTCATTTATAGACATAGTGACCTTCATTTCCTTCCCATCGGTTCAGGAATTTCTAGGTTTGAATGAATGCCTTGAAACCGTGATAGAGTAGAAGCTTGTTTAAAGGCCTTTGGCAGCGAACAAAAACTGTCGCAACCACATACACTTGGACCTTTGTGATTGTCATGGTTTTGAACCAGCTGCACTTCTTTGGATTTTGCCTCAATCCGATCTGCCTGATCGCTGCAATGCTTCATGTCCTAGGGGTGTTCAATTGTCATGCTGCGCAAGGCCAGCTGGGTGGGGTCGTTGTTCAGACGTTATTGCACCCGTTCCAATACGTCTTCGTGTTCCCATCTACGGACGCGGTGGTGCTTGCTGCTGGTGTATTTGTCTTTGATGACACAGTCGGCGCAGTTGCTTGACTAATAGCGACTTTGCGACGACCTGTAGCTATGTCGGAAGCTCATTGGCGTATGCACCACTGGTCGTGGATGGCGATATGTTCAGCTATGATGCGAACGGCAATATGAAAATCGGCCTTGGCGGCAAGCAGATGGAATACGATGGGGAGAACCGTCCCCTCAAAGCTGAAATATTCGATCAAAACACTGGCGCACTGCTGACATGCACGAAGTATACCTACGGACCAGATGGCAAGCGCTTGATCAAGGAGGAGAAAGCGCACACTGTCTCATCAGAGACAACAGTCTACGTCGGCGGCCTCGAGATCCGCGAGGACGGCACGCAGTTGCTTTACGCACGGGACTTCGTGCGCAGCTGGCACAATTTGGAAGAGGTCACAGTTGCTGGGACCCATTTCATTCAGGAAGACAGCCCTGATGAGATTGGCCAGGCTATCGTAAATTGGTTGCCTAAACTGGATTAACTCTTCGCCATGGTATGTCCTAGGGCGGTCTCTCTCAAAACCCCGGATCGCGGTATTTGCAATCCGGAGTTTTTTAAAGCGGTGTGGCCTCTTGATACGCTATCAGGAGCTTGGGCATCCATCGCTGATGTCACGCCAGATCGGGTTGTTCTGGGCCATCTTGCACTGCGCCAGAAAGGATCGGCCGGAAATCGTAATGCAGACAAATTCGCCCAATTCTTTCCGGTCACCGATGGCATCAGTGCAATAGCAATCAGGCGGGTTCACCTTGGGGCGTTTCTTGAACTTTGTCTGAGCAGTCGCGCCGGAAGCAGCGATCCCAAACGCAAGAGTCAGAGCCATAATACGTGATAGACTTATATCGGACATTCAAATATTTTACCCTAAATTGCTCCTGAACACAGCTTTAAAAGAAGGATCACCCTCAATTTTATGTGATTGAAGCACACATGCGGGAGAGACCGCGCTAGGAAGAAATGGGCTTTGGCTGACGATATTAGATATCCATGAGTTTCTCACGGATTGGCACCTCTCCTGACAGCACTTTGTCCTTGAGCGACCGAGCAAGTTCCATTGCTCTAACCCGGTCACTGGTACGCAAAGAAATCGCATGCCGGTTGCCTCAAGGGCAAACCGAACTGCACTTTGATCGTGAGGCACACTTGTATCGAAGCATCGCTGTAAGCTTGTTGCCGCCCTCGTTTGCCTGAAGGCGTGGCATCCCAATCCATCCCCGCATCAAACCAAAGCGTCAATGATCCGCGTTGCTTTAATGCCTGATTGTAAGTTGACTAAGGCCTGCTCACCGAACGCGACGTTTTCGTTTCGCATCAGACGATCCGGATGCAAAACGAATTGCCTTAAAGCGCGAGAAAGAGCGGATCTTCGTAAACGGTGGAATCCCAAAGGCAAGAAGACCCGCAGGCTTTCATGGTAACAATTCGCTGCGGTGTTTCATTCTCAAGAAATTACCATAATCACAATTATGAAGATCACACTGTAGCCGCAAAGCGATAATGTCACCCATGAGCAAAGCAGAAGTGTCACTCTCCTCGCAAAACGATGTGAGGGTGAGCGGATATGGGATGGGTGATGATGAGCGAACGCGAGCTGAACCGTATTGAAGTGTTGGCC
>JBDWAL010000063.1:0-4638 GCA_039978895.1 Aliishimia sp. | reverse complement strand
GGCGGATATGTGATGCGCGAGGAAGGCGAATGGCGGCTCGACTATTGCGAGGTCGTTCTGTCCGATTGGTTTATGCGGGCGATCGAAGCCAATGAGGTCGTCAGCATTTCAGAGGATTACTTTCGCCTCCGCCGCCCTCTCGAACGTCGCATTTACGAGATTGCACGCAAGCACTGTGGCAATCAAAAACGCTGGCATATCAAGCTTGCAAACCTCCAAGACAAGACAGGCAGCAACGCGCCCCTCAAGAAATTCAGGCTCAATATCCGCCAGATTATTGAGAACGATCACCTACCCTTCTACCAGCTCGCATTGACCGCCGATGATTTGGTCATATTCCGCCCGCGGCAGAACCGCGTCACCACCACATCTGACATCGTCCTGCCCGAATGGGCCGAAGAAAAAGCACGTGAGGTCGCACGCGAAAAGGGCTGGGACTACCACGCTCTCCGCGCAAACTGGATGGACTTTGCACATGAGGCTACAGGCAAGGGCAATCCACCACAAAATGCAGGGGCTGCTTTCGTGGCATACTGCAAAAAGCAAGACTCCTTTAGATGAATACCCAAGCTGATCTAAACGGACCAAAGTCGCCCTTAATAACTTGGTCTTTTGCTATAAGCACACTGATTATTGCACTAGGATTTACACAAGTTCCGATTACTCCTGAAAACTTGGGTCGGGGGCCTATTTGGGGCGATGTTCTGGTTTGGGTCATTGCAGTTGCCCCACTGCTTCCAGCACTAGCAGCATTGATCCGTTTGCGAGTATCAGCACCGCTGCCCAAAAAAGTTGTTATAGCATTAGCTGTTCTGACGGGTGCATTTGGCATTCTGGTCAGCCTACTAAATGCCGCTCTTTCAGGTGTAGGAACAGGTCTAGCTTTGATGCATGGCCTATCGCTTACCATAGCCGTTGTGGGATCAATCCTTTTGCTCTCATCCCAAACAATGAAAATAGCAGTAGTTCTGACAGTCCCTGTTGCCGTTGCGATATGGTCTCTTGCCTCTGTAGCTGCGGTTACATTGCAAGCAAATAACATCTCCAGTGGCCGCCCATTTTGCCTCGCACCGCATAGCCCAAACTCGGACACCCAGTCATTCGCACAGCTAAGAGGACTAACTTTCTATTCAACATCATCGGGGTACAAATCCACATCAAGGTGGTACTTCCATGGTGTTTTACTGGTAGAAACCGAAGGAGAGATTGAAGCTTACAATTGGTCCCCAAGAAGGCTCGCCTTCCGCCGCATAGAACAGCCGCAGAAATTCATAGCCACCCCTCTAACTACCTGCACACCCCAGCGAGAGTTTTGGGACACTTTGTCAGCCCTTTAATTCTTAACCTCTCAAACGCGCCCAGAAACCCCGCTTTCGGGCGCTCTGTTTCTCGATCACCGCAGTGATTTTCTGAGCTTGTTCTTTCCAGTTATCACGGTCAGCTTTGGTTTCGTCCAGCATCTCGCGCAACAGTTCAACTTCGCGCTCTAACGCGCTGGTTTCAATGGGGGTTTCACTTCGTAACATTGGTTGGGTTACGTCAGTTTCATTTGAAACGGCAGGCCAAACACGGAAAAGCTCTGCTGCGTCGATGATCCATCCGCCACCATCACGAGGATTTGCCGTCAACTTACCCTTTTTTATGGCTCTGGTAATGGTTGGAACGCTTTTTCCAACTTTCTTCGCTGCCTGTGATGCTGATAATTCCATGCCGTAACTCCGCCCCTTTCACATCGTAACTTTGTTAGGATACGAAAGGGTAACACACTAACTCAAATCATAAAAGATTGTGCCTCACGCCGTCCACTGGATCACCGCAGATGGCAACCTATCAGATTTCGATATTTGGGGTCTCCACCTGACAGGTTGCCGTCTGCGGTGTAGGGTTGCAAAAATTACAGTGTTCAAAGGTCTTTCATGCGTAAACCACAAGGTCGCCTAACCGACATATTCAGCCTGCCAGCAGATGAATCAGGGAAGCCTCGATCTGTCCTCATGCTGGACCAGCTTACCCATGTGCCAGAAACAGGGGATGTACTGCGGGTGGGAGACCGCAACCTGCACATTGCTCAAGTAGATGGACGGCGGACACGTAGTTGCTTGACGGGTTGGAAGCTGGCTGGCCATCGCAGTGTTGGCGTATTAGTCAACGAGCCAACCGACGAGCTAAGACCGCTGGCACAGCACCCAAGTCGACTATGGGTAACTTGGACACCAAAAGATGAATTGCCTTGGCATTTCAAAACAGATGATTTGCCCACGTTCACACGCTTGAACGAGGATTGGAACGCGCATCCGAACGATGTAGGCCTCAAGATTGAACAGAGGGGTCAAATGCTTCTGGCCCATATGAAGCCAAATCCCTATGTCTATCGCCAATACGAGAAAATACCCGAAATCACAGTCCGGTTCGAAGGCTGCGAGAGGTATCGCGTTACACCTATAAATGATCATGGATGGTACGGCGGACAGTGCCGTTTCAGCGGGCTTGCACCGTCATGGGGAGAGTTCTACGAAATCTCAGGGAATACCCGAGACGACATGGACCCGACGCTTTGGGTCAAGATGGAAGGGGCTGGAGCGCGCCATTTCCATTTCTATCTTCGAGATGAGGCACTCGAAGTCAAAGCACTAGATTGGTCGATGCAGTCAGCCTCTTAGGGAGCTAATTTATTACATCGGTTCGGAATGCTACAATGCTATCGCAGTCTACAAAGGTTGATAGCCAACCTCTTTCTGGTGCCGCACCGCGACGACCAAAGCCACGTCCTTCTCCAAACGATAGAGCGCAACATAGCCGCTGGCGCCGAAGCTGATCGGCCATTCCTGAAACTCTGGGTCCATGTCATCGACAGGACGGCCGGCATCTGGATGGTCTGCAATGATTTGCATCCCATCACGGATAGCACCAGCCGCACGTCTGGCGGCATCGAGGTTCTTCTCGGCAAGAAACCGATAAAGGCGCTGTACATCTGCCAGTGCTTCGGGCGACCAGATCAGACGTGGCACTCAGGCGGCTCCTGATCGTCACCAGCGACGAGCTGGGCCAGCCAAGCATCTGCCTCGGCATGTGTCACGTGCAGCCCAGTCTCCTGATAGGCGTTCCAGGCGCGGATACCGTCCTGGCGGAATGCCTCGCGCTTTTCCTCGCGCTCGACGTATTGAGCAATCGCCTCGCGCATCATCCAATGCGGGGATCTGTCTCGCGCCTCAGCGAGAACTTTCACGCGGCTGTGGACGTCTTCGTCCAGCTTAACGGCAACAGGGATGGGCATGGCTCTTCTCCATAGGTATCACTTTATAATACCCGCAGACGAAAAGCATTACCAGAGCTTATCTGAGAAGATGATCGATGCCCGTGGCATCGAGGGGGTTGGCCATCGGCTGGGGCGCAGTCCCAAGAGGATCGCACGCAAATCTCGAAACCGCAGGTGGAGAGTTTGCATAAATGCGCCCTTCACTGTTTCTCAGCTCAGGGTTTGTGCGTAACGGCTCCCGATCAAGTACCAATCATCACTCCCAAATTGTCTATACCCAACATCAGCAATTGGAGCACAACGCCAAATCACACTTTTTAAGCCCCTGAGGCGTTCTGTGGGTTCCTGATAGGTCAAAGGGCAGTAAGTGGGTCAACAGGCTTAGAAACGGCCCTTAGAGGCCCTTGAGGGCTATTTAGGCAGTCTACAGGCTCAAGCGATCTATTCGGCTCTGACGGCTTCAAAAAGCCCTGAATATTCTCAGCAATCAACCTTGCAACCAGAGCTGTCGTTTGGGTGAATGAAGTTGGCAGGAAATAGGGGGTCTTTGTTCGCATCGTTCTCAGTCAAATACAAAGTTATCCACAAAATTCCTCTAGTGTTAAAAGTGTTACCTACGGAGTAGTGTTACGGATTCCGCAAAGCCCTTCCTCATATAACTCAAACGGCCCTCTGGGTTCCGAAAGGCACGAACTTTGGTTCCGAAAGACACGAACGGTCAGCGCGCAAACGCTGGTTCCTGATAGCACGAACTTTTCGGTTCCCGATAACACGAATATCAGTTAAGGTTCAGCATGGCCCTTTTACCTGACCGACACCCTCAAAAAGACTTCTTCATCCTCGATATCTCAGATGTCGTTCCAAAGGATGATACCGCTTCGATGGAACATCCCATGTTCTCATTGGCGACCAAGCCTGACATGCGGCATCTACTTTACAAGAGCGGCGAGAATAGCCTTGAGATCATCCCGTCCAGCCTTGGCCTGCCGTCTATCAAGGACAAGGATATTCTCATCTTCTGCATCAGCCAGTTGATGCACCGAAAGAACCGTGGCGAGGAGATCAGGAAACGAGTCAGATTCAGCGCCAGAGAGCTAATGATGGCAACCAACCGCAACACGGATGGGCGCGAATACAAGCGTGTTGAAAAGGCTTTTCAGCGGCTACAAGGCACCCAGTTCAAAACCAGCATCCGCACGGGCAGCAAAAAGGAAGTCCGTATATTCAGTCTGATTGATGAGGGCGGATATGTGATGCGCGAGGAAGGCGAATGGCGGCTCGACTATTGCGAGGTCGTTCTGTCCGATTGGTTTATGCGGGCGATCGAAGCCAATGAGGTCGTCAGCATTTCAGAGGATTACTTTCGCCTCCGCCGCCCTCTC
>JBDWAL010000062.1:0-48513 GCA_039978895.1 Aliishimia sp. | reverse complement strand
CTTGTCACCGGTGGGGCCGGGTTCATTGGGTCAGCAGTCGTACGTCAAGCCGTAGGGCAGGGGCATCACGTGGTGAACCTTGATGCGATGACCTATGCCGCCTGCCTTGAGAATGTAGCAAGCGTTGCAGAGAGCCCTCTTTATGCCTTCACAGAGACAGATATTCGCGACCGTGCCGCCTTGGATCAGGTCTTTGCACAGCACCAACCAGACGCTGTTATGCATTTGGCCGCCGAAAGCCACGTAGATCGTTCCATCGACGGGCCTAGCGACTTCATCGAGACCAACGTGACCGGAACGTTCAACATGTTGGACGCCGCACGCAGTTACTGGGTGGGGAAGGGCAAGCCCGAAACCTTCCGCTTCCACCACATTTCAACGGATGAGGTTTATGGCTCCCTTGGTGAGACCGGAATGTTTACCGAGGACACCCCTTATGATCCGCGCTCGCCCTATTCGGCCTCCAAGGCATCGTCTGACCATTTGGTGCGGGCTTGGGGCGAAACTTACGGCCTGCCCATCCTCGTGACCAACTGCTCGAACAATTACGGTCCCTTCCACTTCCCCGAAAAGCTAATCCCAGTCGTGATCCTGAAAGCTCTCGCGGGGGAGGAGATTCCTGTCTACGGCGATGGCAAGAACATCCGTGATTGGCTTTACGTGGAAGATCATGCCGATGCGCTTTTGACGGTCTTGAGCAAAGGGCTGGTAGGACGGACCTACAATATCGGTGGCGAAAACGAAGCAACCAATATCGATTTGGTACGTATGATCTGCGCCGAACTTGATCAACTTAGACCCCAAAATCGATCCTATTCAGAGCTTATTGCCTTCGTGACTGATCGTCCTGGTCATGATCGCCGTTACGCGATTGACCCCGAACGCATCCGCACGGAATTAGGCTGGCGCCCCTCTGTCACGCTTGAGGAAGGCTTAGCAAAAACTGTGCGCTGGTATCTGGACAATGAAGACTGGTGGCAGCCGCTATTGGCTCGGACCGGTGTGGGCGCACGGCTAGGAACACGCGCATGAGCTCTCAGGATATCTTCTCACGCATCCAAGATATGCCCCCCGTCGACACGACGTATGTTGCGGGGCGATGGCATCATGACCGCGTCACACATGGCGGGTTTGTCACCGAAGCCCGCGTGTTCCTAAAGAGCCTGACAGTATCTCACAATACCAATCGTCGATTTCTCGTTATCGGGCGCGCCCGCTCAGGAACCACGTTATTGACTCGCTTGTTAAACGGTCACAGTCAAATTCATTGCGACGGAGAAGTGCTAAGGCGCAATCATCTAGGGCCAGCAGCTCACTTCAACAGGCTCGCCGGAAAGAATTCTGCTCCGATTTATGGTGCTAAATTTCTATCCTATCAAATGGTACAGGTACATCGGATGCGCGACCCGCATTCGTTTTTGGGCAAGCTGGCGACCTCTGGCGTTCAGTTGATCCATCTCGAACGCGGCACATTTTTTCAAGCGTTATCCCTGGCCGTGGCCCAGACCCGAAAGCAATTTCACAGCGACAAAGGGGCCAAGGCCTTAGCGCAACGCGTGCATCTTGATCCGCAAAACTTCTTGGACCGGATCATCTGGAGTGAGGCGTTGCTCAACTATGAACGCGCCGCCCTCGAACCCTTTGATCATATGCACATCAATTATGAACGGGATTTGTCTGATGCAGACACGCAGATCAGCACCTTGGATGACATCTGTCGCAAACTTGGCGTCTCCCCTGAACATGTCGAAATTCCACTGAAGAAAATACTGTCGACTGATCCCGACGCCATTCTCGAGAACTATGACGATATTCGTCTGACATTGGAAAACCACGGATACGGTCACCTTTTGCCAGAAGCGATGTCCTAGAGGGCTATAACACCATGACACAACATCCACCCCTTCTCGTCTTCGGGAAAACTGGACAAGTGGCCCAAGAGCTCGCAAAACGCGCCCCAAATGCTGTTTTTGCCGGGCGTGATCTGGCCGACCTTAGTGACCCTGCCGCCTGCGCTGCGTTGATCCGGGATATGGCGCCAACCCAAGTCATCAATGCAGCCGCCTACACAGCCGTAGACAAAGCTGAAGACGAAGACGTACTCGCGATGATCGTCAACGGTGAAGCCCCCACTGCGATGGCTGAAGCCGCGCGGGAGGTGGGGGCTGCGTTTGTGCATATCTCAACCGATTATGTGTTTGATGGGTCTGGTGAGCTTCCTTGGGAAGAAGACGCTGTGACCGGGCCTTTAGGGGCCTATGGACGCTCCAAGCTTGCAGGCGAGCAGGGCGTGCAACGGGCAGGGGGCGTGTATGCCATCTTGCGGACGGCTTGGGTGTTTTCAGCGCATGGCAATAATTTTGTGAAAACCATGCTGCGCCTTGGCGCCGAACGAGACCGTTTGACGATTGTGGGCGATCAGTTTGGTGGGCCAACACCTGCAGGCAGCATTGCCGCGACATGTTTGAACCTTGCAGAAGAGCTTAGACAAAATTCGGACGCGTCAGGGGTTTACCATTATTGCGGCGCGCCGGATGTGTCTTGGGCTGACTTCGCGCGCGCAATCTTTGCCGATGCAGATCTTAATCCAGAGGTTGTGGATATACCGACCTCAGCCTATCCGACCCCCGCAGCCCGCCCGGCAAATTCGCGGCTGTCATGCCAAAAAATCGACACTGTTATGGGTATAAAGCGCCCAGATTGGCGCGCGGAATTGAGCCATGTTTTGGATGAATTGGAAGGCAGCGTATGACACGTAAAGGCATTATTCTCGCAGGTGGCTCTGGAACACGGCTGTATCCAATCACGATGGGAATCTCCAAACAGCTAATTCCCGTTTATGACAAACCAATGATCTATTACCCGTTATCGGTTCTAATCCTGGCAGGGATTCAAGAGATTGCGATTATCACGACTCCTCAGGATCAAGACCAATTCCAGCGGTTGCTCGGGGATGGGGCCCAATGGGGTTTGCGCTTTGAATATATCGTTCAACCTTCACCCGATGGATTGGCGCAGGCTTACCTCTTGGCGGAAGATTTCTTGGACGGTGCGCCTTCTGCATTGGTGCTGGGGGATAACATCTTCTTTGGTCATGGCCTGCCAGAGCAACTTGCGAAAGCCAGCGATCAAACCATCGGCGGTACTGTCTTTGGATATCGCGTCTCGGACCCTGAACGCTACGGTGTTGTGAGTTTTGATGCTGAAGGGAAAGTCGAACAGATCGTTGAAAAACCTGAGGTGGCTCCGTCCAATTATGCGGTGACGGGTCTGTACTTCTTGGATGGCCGGGCCCCAGAGTTAGCAAGACAGGTTCAACCATCGCCACGCGGTGAGTTAGAGATCGCAGACCTACTTTCACTGTACTTGCAGGAAGGGTCATTGAACGTCGAAACGATGGGCCGTGGCTATGCTTGGTTGGACACGGGTACGCACCATAGTTTGTTAGATGCGAGTAACTTTGTGCGTACGTTGACGATGCGACAGGGGCAGCAAGTTGGATGCCCAGATGAGGTGGCATACCGGATGGGTTTCATTGATCGTGATGATCTGCTGGCCCGTGCCGAATTGTTCAAGAAGACGGATTATGGTAAATATCTGCTCGATATCTGGAACGAATAATTCACGCTTTTTTGGTCATTTGAGGCTGAACGGTTCGAATTCAGTCAATCTATTCTTAGCGTTTCCATCAGGTAGAATCAGTGATTCCGTTCTCTATTTCAGCAGTGGAATTGGAAAGGAATCAACTTGAATTGGATTTCTTGCCCAATCGAGTCGCGCTTGATTTGTGTTTATATGTGTTGAATCTGTGTTTAGGCTCCAATACTTGTGGATAAGTCTTTGTCCTTGCAGAGATATCCACAGGCTCCGGTTCCTGATACCCCGAATTGAAGTTCCTAATACCCCGCGATTTGGTTCTTAATCTCCGCGATTCGGGTGGCTGAGTCGGAAACCGAATCGGGTGCCTTAAAAGAGCGAATCGATTCGCTTAATTTTCGTGTCGATTCGGTGCTCCAAATCGGGCCCGGTTCCTGAAACCCCGAATCCAACTTGACTTGCGGTTCCTGATACCCCGAATATGGCCCATGGTTCCTGATACCCCGAATCTGCTTGATCAGCTTTTACCCGACCGCCACCCCCAGGCGGATTTCTTCATTTGTGATGTGGCGGATGCCGTTCTGAAGGACCTGATCCCGCAGATGGAACACCCGTTTTATGTTCTGTCCAAAAAGCCCGAGATGGCGATCCGGCGTTATGAACACAAAGACAAGTGGATCGAGGTCATCCCAAGCGCCAAAGGTCAGGCCACGATCTATGACAAAGACATTCTGATTTATGTGGTGAGCCAAATCATGCACCGGCTCAATCGTGGCGAGACGGTCAATCGTCGTATCCGTTTCAATCCACGTGATCTGCTGATCTTTGTGAACCGTGGCACAGGTGGCAAAGATTACGATGCCTTCTGTGAAGCGTTGGACCGGTTGATGGGGACTGTGATCAAAACCAATATTACGACGGCGCCGGAAATGACGGCCCTTGATCCGGATGATGTTCCGATGGGCGACGAAGAGCGGCTTGGTTGGTTCCACCTGATCGAAAGCGCGCATATAAACCGCAAGAATGGGGCCGAGGGTGGCCGTATCATGTCGGCTGAAATTCAGATCAGTGAATGGATATTTAACTCTATCCGCCGCAAGTCCGTGCTGACGCTGCACCGCGACTATTTCCGCTTGCGCAAACCGATCGAACGGCGGGTCTATGAGATCGCCCGCAAGATGTGCGGCGCGCGGCCTAAATTTGAAATTGGTCTGGAGAAGTTGCTCAAGCGCACGGGCGCGCGAACTGAGCTCAAACGTTTCCGACACACAATCCGCGAAATTGCGACCCATAATCACTTGCCTGACTATCAGGTGATCTATGACGAACGCCGCGATATGGTTGTGTTCAAGGGCCGTGGAACCGTGGTTGCCGTGCCTGATGGTCCGCAAATCCATATCCCTCCTCTGCTGCCGGAAACCTATGTGCATGCGCGCCGAATCGCGCCGGGCTGGGATGTTCATATGCTCGAACAGCAATGGCGGGCTTGGGCGATTGAGGCCCCTAAAAACGCGGATGCAGCGTTCCTTGGATTCTGCAAAAAGCGATACCAGACTGGATCTGCCGCTTAAATTTGTTGCGTTTCGTCGGGGGGGATCTGTGGATAAGTTCCACTTACGCGAGAGGATGAGCGGATTTCCGCATCACTTTGGGTAACAAAGGGTTAATTTTAGTTAAAAAAACATGAACTCGCCACAAATTAACTTTCACTTTGCCATCTTGCTAGGTACATTATGGGGAAATGACTGTGGTTGTAACAGCTTGCCACGAGCAGTGAGGATTCTACGATTATGACGACTTTTAAAACACTTCTTTCCGCCGCCACGTTGGCCCTTGTTTTGCCATTGGCTGCTCAAGCCGCTGTCTTGAAAACGGCGACTTTTGATTATGGCAACGGCGCTGGTGAGGTTAACCCGAATGGCGACGATCCTGTCGGTTCCAATTTTGTACGGGTCCGCGACACGAGCACTGCGACAGGTTACGCGCAGTTCATCCAGATTTTTGACTTCACTGATTTGGCTGGTGCGACCATCGACAGCATCGATGTCGTTTTGAACTACACAGGTGTTGGCGACGAGGAAACATGGGCTGCGCGCGTCCTTGGTTCAGACAATGCTGTCACATCCGACGACACATTTACGGGCCTTGTGTTTACAGGTCCTGCAACCAGCACTTTGGGCTTCACCATTAGCGCGGCCAGCGATCTTGCAACATCGAGCAGCGGTTTCGCTGAAAGCGTTGCGTTGAATCAGTTGCGTCTGCGCTTCCGTGAAGAAAGCTTCGGCGATGATGACTTCCGCTTGTTCTCTGCAACATTCGCAGTGAACGGGACAGCTGCTGCTCCGGTTCCGCTGCCAGCAAGCGGTATGCTTCTTTTGGGTGCTTTGGGCGGTGTGGCTGCAATTCGCCGTCGTCGCAAAGCAGCTTAAGCTAAGCAACCTTCTGAAATTTAAACGCCTGCAGTTCTCAAACTGTGGGCGTTTTTCGTTCGCGCAGAGTTTATTAACTCTCCTTCTGCAAGCAGACTAGACTGTCATTACGTTGACAGCTTGCAGTGCATCCCCCATGTGCGCAGTTCATCCATAGCAAAGGGCGCATTATGAAGATTGCGATGATCGGGACCGGATATGTAGGCCTCGTGTCCGGCGTGTGTTTTTCCGATTTCGGCCATAATGTCGTCTGCGTGGATAAGGACCCCTCCAAAGTAGAGATGCTCAAACGTGGCGAGGTTCCGATCTATGAACCCGGTCTTGATGCTTTAATGGCGAAAAACGTGGAACAAGGCCGTTTATCTTTCACGGGTGATTTAAAAGCTGCCGTAGACGGGGCCGCCGCAGTCTTTATCGCAGTTGGGACACCTACACGCCGCGGCGATGGTCATGCGGATCTGACTTATGTGATGGCGGCCGCCGAAGAGGTTGCGATGGCCCTCACGGATTATGCGGTGATTGTCACCAAATCCACAGTACCTGTTGGCACCAATAGGCAGGTTAAACATGTGGTCTCCAAGGCCAATCCCACCGCAGAATTTGATGTTGCGTCCAACCCAGAATTCCTGCGCGAAGGGGCGGCGATCGACGACTTTATGCGCCCAGATCGTATCGTCGTAGGTGTGCAGAATGACCGGGCCGCGGATGTGATGTCTGATATCTATCGTCCGCTTTATCTGCGTGATTTCCCGATCATGACAACGGATCTGGAAAGTGCCGAGATGATCAAATACGCGGCCAACGCATTCCTTGCCACGAAGATCACCTTCATCAACGAGATCGCTGCGCTGTGCGAACGGACCGGCGCGGATGTGAAGATGGTGTCTCAGGGCATGGGGCTGGATAACCGTATTGGTAATAAGTTCCTGCATGCGGGTCCGGGTTATGGCGGCAGCTGCTTTCCAAAAGACACGCAAGCCTTGGCGCGCATCGGTCAAGATCATGCGATGCCGATGCAACTGACCGAGACCGTGATCAAGGTCAACGAAGAGATTAAACGCCGCATGATCGACAAGATCGTGGATGTCTGTGACGGCACTGTGAATGGCAAAACCATCGCGGTTCTAGGGGTGACATTCAAACCCAACACGGATGACATGCGCGACGCACCTTCTTTGACGATCGTCCCTGCCCTTGTTGGGAGCGGTGCAAAGGTGCGGGTGGTTGACCCGCAGGGCCGGCGCGAAGGTGAAGATTTGCTGCCGGGCGTCAATTGGTTCGAGGATGTCTATAAGGCGGCTCAGAATGCGGACGCTGTGGTGATCCTGACAGAGTGGAACGAGTTCCGGGCTCTTGATCTAAAACGATTGGCCAAACGCATGACACACCCGGTGATGGCCGATTTGCGGAATGTGTATTCTGTTGGAGATGCGAAGAGATCTGGGTTTGCCAAGTATGTCTCTATCGGGCGCAGCGGTTTTGAACGCAAATAGGCGATTGCCTGCCCGGACCGTGATTTCCATCAAGAGCTGCGCAGAATATTGAAGAAACCGGATCGGAACTGGGATACCTGAAATCACTGACTCGTTTCCTTAGACACACGAAAACGCAAGGGCTGCTAACTTGGAACAGACAATCTTACTGACCGGCGGAGCTGGTTATATCGGCTCACACACATATGTGACTTTGGTCGAAGCCGGGTATCGTGTTGTCATCTTGGACGATTTCTCGAATTCCAAGTCGAGTGTGTTGATGCGGTTGGCGCGTCTGACAGGTCAGAACAAAGTTCCGTTCTATGAAGGCTCTGTGCTGGATGGCCCTTTGCTGGATCACATCCTCAAAGAAGAAAACGTGCAGGCTGCCATTCATTTTGCGGCCAAAAAGGCAGTGGGTGAAAGCGTGACAGACCCGCTTGGTTACTGCGAAACGAATGTCGGCGGATTGATGACGCTTTTGCAGGCGATGAAACGTCAGAATGTGCGCAACCTTGTCTTCTCATCGACGGCGACAGTCTATGGCGATGCCCAAACGGTCCCAACGCCCGAAGACAGCCCGCTAGATTTTACCAACCCCTATGCGTTCACGAAGCTGACCAGCGAACATATCCTAAGACAGGCTGAAATCGCGGACCCTTGGGCGTTTGGCATTCTGAGATACTTCAATCCCGTGGGCGCGCACCCGAGCGGGTTGATCGGGGAAGACCCAAATGACATCCCCAACAATCTGATGCCTTTCATTTCGAAAGTGGCAAACGGCGACTTACCACATCTTCAGGTGTTCGGGGATGATTACCCAACGACTGACGGTTCCGGGGAACGCGATTATGTGCATGTCATGGATTTGGCGCGCGGGCATCTGCTGTCCCTAAATCGTCTGTTGCAAAGCGGCGAAAGTCACACGGTCAATCTGGGGACGGGGCGCCCTTATTCTGTCTTGGAAGTAATTGCGGCCTATTCAGAAGCCTGTGGGCGTGACATCCCTTATAAGATTGCCCCCAGACGCGCAGGCGATGTCGCTGTGTCCCAAGCTGATGTGTCTCATGCAAAAGAGCTTCTCGATTTTGTCGCTGAGTTCGATCTCAAGGAAATGTGTGACTCGTCATGGCACTGGATTATGACCGGGGCCAAAGAAGGCTAGCTTTCCATCGTTCTTTGGTGGCCTCATTGATGCGCATGCGTTTGGAAATATAGTGTCTGTTACGGCCCTAAGTTGGGGTTTCTCCACGCGCCAAGTGCCAATGTTCGGTTGGGATCAAAGGATCTGCCTCACAGGCGGTGACTTCGCTTGCCAACAATTCCCGCAATTGGGTGAGCTCGGCCGCAGTTGGGTGATACTGAGTTTGGTTGGCTTTATATGCGGTGTTCCAGATCAGTGGGCGCAAGGGTTTTGGAACAATGAAACGCAACGCGGCGCGCAGTTTCTTGGATTTTAGCGCTGCCGATAAGAGCGCATTGCGCGGCGCGAAGCTGCGGTTAAGACGTTCTGGGGTCTGTGTTTCAACCACGTTAGGAATGCCCACGAAATCGGTTATAGCATTAAGACATTCGTTGCCTTTGCCAAGCTCATGATAGTCCAAAACCAGTAGATCATCGCCGACTGCATCCCGATATTGCGCAATTTGTCCGGCGTAAGAACTGCGTTTGATGTGGTGGAATAACGGATGCCAGTTCTGAGTGGTTCTTTCGGTTTCGGCTGCGATTGATTGAGCAAGACTGCCGGTCTGCATCTGATCGCGCAACGTGTGTTGGAACTCAGAGACAATACGCGCCACCGGATCACGCAAGATAGCCACGACTTTGACGCTGTGATCCTTGGCAAATGCGGCGATCAACTTGGGCGAAGCCTCACAGGACAGATAATCCGTCGAGGCATCTAATCGCCAAGCCGTATCAGGTTTATGAGCAAACAGTGCATCATAATCGGCCCATGTTCGCGCAATGGATCGGGAATGACCTTCCCCCCTTGGACCTGCCCAGTGAATATCGCCAAAATCGGTGAAGTATCTGGACTCTTTCTGACGTGAAAGCGCGATATGCTCTGACGTTCCAAGGCGCGCGGCAATGCTTGTTGTCCCCGATTTTGGGGCTCCGACGATGAAAAGATAACTTGGGGCGCGTGTCATACATTGATCCTGATTTGACGCAAAGACTGGGGCATAGCTCTAGATCAGAGCCGAACCAGATCGCGAGGGCGCGTTCTGGGGTCTATTGCCGTTTGTGGGTCTCATTACAGTAGATAATCCGAAAGCAGCAAGCATACCCAGCCGATCAAGGCACCAACAGGGACAAAGATCAGAGGCCGCGTTTCACGCAGCGGTGAAATCCACCCTCTGCGATGCCCTTTGATCCAAAGCAAAATGACTTCCGGCAGTTTGTGAAAGGCAATGCAGAATAAAGCAAGGGTCACGGAGTCGAACACGAAAATCGACACGGCCAAGCCAGTCCAGATAGACACCGCGGTCACAAGGCCGAGCATCATCATTTCCTTGAAGCGCCGTTCTGCGCGAAAGGCCTGTCGCAAAATGATGGGGCTGGATGTCAACAAGCCCAGGCTTAAGATTGCCATATAGGTCGCGACATTTGCGTATCTGTCATCAAATAGGATTTCGACGATGAAGGGGGCTGTTATCAAAATCCCACCGGCACAGATCCCAGAGATGGCATCAAAGATTATGCGGTACCGATAGTAATTCTTCCGAAAAACGGGAATCTCAGCTTTCAGAATATGGGTGAAAACCTGAAGCCCCATTTGAATGTTCATCGTTCCTATGAAGCGAATGAACAGGTCAACAACTTGACGGGCGATGGCGTAATGCCCAAAATTCGCTGAACTGATTGCGAAGCCCAAAAAGATGCGATCAGCGGATTCTGAAAGAGCGGTCAGCGCAGATTGCCCGACAATCCATCTTCCTCTGTCATAAATCGGTAGCAAGTGCTCCCATGCTAATGACAATCGCATGCGCGTTCCCGGAAAGATCCAGAAGCTAAAGCAGACTTCGATAAGCACCCTTGTCAGGTTTCCGATCACCAACGCCCAAACGGTGCGCAGGTAAAACGCCAATATGATCGTCACAATCAGCGATATGAGATTGGCTGCAATATGCAGAATTGTGGCGCGCCCAAAGAGCATACCGCGTGCGGCCATATGCAGGTTTATCGACATGAACCCTTTGACACAGGACACCCCACCAAGGGCGAATATGGCCCAAGGTAGGACAGGGGATGCATAGGCATTGTCAGGGGCAAACGTGCCATTGCTTTGCATGTACCCGATTGTCAAAGCCAGCAACGCGGAGATCAGCCAAATCGCGAACCCTCGTAAGACTGAGACAGTCCAACAGGTATGGAGAAACCCATCCTCGACCGGGTCCTCTTTGGTCAGCACCAAAGGACGTAACCCCAGATCGGAAAACATCTGCAGCAGGTACATATAGACAAGCACCACAGCAAAGATGCCATAGACTTCTGGCGCAAGCAGCCGTGTCAGAACGATTGTAGACACCAATCGCAGCACGACTTCGGAAGAAAAGCGCAAGCTTGAAAGCTTAGCCGAGGTGAACACGCTCTTTTTAAAGTTGGGTTTTTTATTTTCTACCAAGGGGTGACCTAACAGGCGTTGGCGGTTTGGAAATAATCATAAGGATGTCTGATCTGCTCTTGCGTGACTTGCTTTAGAACAGTGCGCGACCAGAGGCCAATTTAGGGTCAAGATCAGGTGCGTGTGGCATCGATGTCGATCTTACGGGCGCGCGTGTATTTGTCCCTTGAGGGTATGGGGCGATCCCCTCCGGGTCGAGGATCAAGCTTTGGGTTAAATCTGGTATATCGGATTTTGGTTGGGCCCGGGGCATTGGCCAACTCGTCTGCTTCTGACGGGGCCTTTTCGGATTTGAGCTCTAAGCGTCCTGCAATGGCGCCTGCCATCAACCAAGTGAGCGGGCTCAACGAGGAGTTGGGCAACAGGTCAATCAAGTTTGCAGCTAAGCACAACATGAGTAAAATTGTGGCCGGGTGTAGCGCTGTTTTACGCCGCAGAGCCAACAAGAGAATACCGCCGCACAAAAGCCCAAACTCGGCTAGGTATCGAAACAACCCACCGATACCAAGTGCGATGATCCAAGACCCATCTGTGACGGACAAGTCTTTGCCCTGCTCATTGATAACCCTGTTTCTATTATACCCACCCCATCCAAACAGAGTTCGTTCCTTGGCACGGTCCAACAAGATATCTTCGTTATCGATGCGGAACTCAAACGACTGGGCGCGATCCGGACTGATGCTTTCTGCTAAGGACAGAATTTTTTGAACCGGCACAACATCCGCAGAGCGCAACAGTGGATAGGTTAAGACCGACATTGCAATCAGACCTGCAAGGATGACTTGTCCTCTGGATTTCAGGGCCACCACAACAAAGCCGATTACAAGGGTGATGACAAAGGCTCCGAGGCTCTTGGCGAGGAACAATACCACAAAGAGCCACAATGCAATAAAGAGCCGCTTTGATTTATCCGCTGCGGGCGCAATCTTGTAGACCCCAAATGCTGCGATGACTGACAGAGCAAAGAAAAGGCCAACTTCAAGGCCATGGTTAAGGAACACCATAGGTCTGTAGCCGCCGGCTCGAATGTGTTGGGCAAAACTATGCTGGAAAAAGCCATATAGCTGCATGTTCAGCTGTGGTGACATCCGGACTTCATAAAGCGCGAGCACACTGTAACACAAAGCGCTGACGATCAGGGCCTTGAGCAAAACCGTGTGTCCTTCGGACCCAGCGAGCACCTTGCGCCCCAACAAGAACGGGATCAGGGCTGTTAGGCTGCCCAAAACCATCGAAAACGCATCATAGGGCCGTAAAGCCGGGAGGCGCACAGGACCAAAAACCAGCATATCGCGATTGGTAAAGGCCGTCGCAAAGTTCCCAAGGATCAACAAAGCCAGCAACACTATGATGATCGGGTGTCGTGGTATCCAACCGGGACGCATGAACCGTGTTTGCTTATGTGAGCGCGCCACCCCCCATGTGCAGATCAGAGCCAAAAAGGCGGGGATGGTTGATTTGTCGAGGGGTGGAACAACGGGCAAATCCAGCGATATCGCGGATGGCAAAAGCAAATACCCGCCAAGCAACGTCACGCTTAAGGCAAATGGTGCCGAATACTTGTTAAACAAGATGATGGTGACGACCGGCCACAGCATCATTGGAATCCAAGGGTTCAGCACTGGATCGCCGTCGTTTTCGCCAAGATAGGGCCTGTTTTACCTAAGAGAGCCGTCATTTATACTCAATCAGCCTCCCGCTGCGGCCACGAAATTGGTTGGTACGGAACTCTAGCACGCCTCTGGCTTCTGCGAACTTACCTAAAGTGAGCAATGCCGCGCGCGCCCACGCAAAGCGGCCACCGCCTTCTTTGAGGGCCAGTCTGACAACTTGAACGGGGTAGATCAGACAGAAGATCAACGCCCAAAACCCAAACAATAGGACGGATAATAAGATAAAGAGTGGCAGGCCCAATCCCCATATCAGGGCGCGGCGGGTGCCAGCGACGCCGTGAAGTTCTGGCGCGCGACCATGCATCGCCGCACCTTCGGCATAGGCATAGCCACCGCGGCGGGCTCGTTTCCAAAACTGGGAAAACTGCGTCATCGCGGCATCGTGCAGGGTCATCTCGACATCAAGACGCCAAATCTGCCACCCTTCTGCCCGCAAACGTACACAGAGTTCAGGTTCTTCGCCTGCGATCAGACTGGGGTTAAACCCAGCGACAGCCTCAAAGGCTTGCAGGCGCATCAACGCGTCACCACCACAGGCTTTGGTTTGCCCAATTGGGGTATCCCATTCATGATCGCACATTTGGTTATAGACAGAAGCTTCGGGAAAGCGTTCGCGGCGCCGACCACAGACAACCGCGACTTGCGGATGATCGTCTAAGAACTGGCAAGCGGCTGCGCTCCAGCCAGATGTCAGGGCACAATCACCATCGATAAATTGTACAAAGGTATGTGCTTGGCTCAAAGCGTCTACGCCTGCATTGCGCGCACGGGCGGCGGTAAAGGGAATGTCGGTGTCAAGTTCGACCACGTGGGCCCCGGTTGAACGCGCGAAGGCGACCGAGCCATCTGTGGACCCACTGTCAACATAGACGACATCGCCCAAATTCTGAGGCAAAGATGCAAGGCAGGCCTGCAATCGCGCGCCTTCGTTGCGCCCAATAACGATGGTGGCTACGCGTTTCATGCTGTGTCTGGTCCCGCTTTGATGATACGTGCGGGCACCCCGCCCACAACTGCGCCAGCTGGCACATCGCGCACGACCACAGCATTGGCCCCAATCACTGCGCCCTGCCCGACCCGGACCCGCCCCACGATCACAGCGCCGGCACCGATTTGCACGTTGTTTTCGATGATTGGACGGCCTGTAAGGTCCTCAAGGGTTGCGATGCCAAAGGTGGTGTTCTGGCGAATGATCACATCATCCCCGATTGTGTGCGCCACCAAGATCATCCCGCCAAAGTGCTCAAAGGTTACACGGCGACCAACAAGCACGGTGTAGGGCAAGGAAATCCCACAAATCCATTCGCAGAGCTTGGCCATAATTTTGTAGAGAACACTCAGTGGAAGGCGCAACACCCGCACAGACACACCCATGCGCCAGTTGCCAAACCGGTGCCAAAACAGAGCCCAAAAGCCTTGCGCAAAAAGATCTTTCCCATAGGTGCGGAAATCTTCTGCGATGAGCGCGCCAAAGCTTAGGTCACTTGGATTGCAATTGGTGTGACCGTCGTTTTCAGTGAAGGGGTCGATATCTGGCGTCATGCGAAGTCAGACCCCGGATCCGCGACGCAACAAGGGGCGCATGGCGTAGCGCCAGAAATCCCCAAAAAAGGCCTCTGGGACCGAACTGGGGCGTCGGCGCAGCTTTGAGATGATGTGGTTTCCAGCAGAACCGAGCAGTCGGGCGGCAGCGGCCAACATGGCGCCACCTCTGCCGTGGTTTTTGCGGAAGTAATACTGCCAAGAGTGATAACGATAGCTTGGGAAACGGGCGGCAATGGCGCGATCACTTTTGACCCCTGTCGCCTCCCCTTCAATATGGGTGACACGGGCGTGGGGAACATACAGGGATTTCCAACCTGCCGCATGCCCGCGCCGCATCAGATCGACTTCTTCGTAGTATAAGAAGAATCCAGGGTCGAAATTGTTCAAGTCTCGCAATGTGGACATGCGCATCAAGATTGCCGCACCTGCAACCCAATCGACGGGTCCTGCGGGGTGATCAGGGGGCAATGGGACGGACCATGGCTTTAAAAGACGGGCGACGGGCCCAAAGCTAAGCGCGCCTGAAAACTCGCTGGCAGGGGATGGGAAACGAAAGGCGGCCGCCACGGGCCCGCCTTCGGGCTTGGAAATGCCAGCACCTGCAAAGCCTGCTTTTGGGTCGCCATCCAGAGCTGTCGCCAAAAGATCGATGGCTTCATTCTCTAGGGCTGCGTCTGGGTTCAACAAAAAGACCGCATCAGGTGCTGGGTTCTGTGCCTCTAGTGCTTGCACCACCAAATTATTGCCTCGTCCAAACCCATGGTTTTCGGTTTCAAGGTAAAGCGTCACCCGTGCGCCCCAGTTTTGATCGTTATGGGCTGCTTGCAAAAGGGAGGCGCTGTCATCCGCAGAACCATTGTCGAGCACATGAATGTCGACGCTACGCCCGCCATGGTCGCGCGTCAGAACGCTTTGGACCCCTGCGATTGTCAACGCAGGGGTGCCGTAGTTCACGATGATCACGGAAATCCGGTTCAGGGGGGCCGCGTCCGAATGTTGTGGGGAAAATGTCATTTATTGCCAGACCAGTGTCTTCAAGGTTTGTCTTTGACCCGCTGCGTCGATAGCCCATGTTGAGGGCGTCAAATTTTGTGCATCAAACGGACGCATCGGCATGGCCATAGTTACAACCTCGAAACGGATAATTTGCGGTTCTGTATCACGTGATTTGCACGCGGGACAATGCGTAGGGCTTGCAGCCATCATGCAAATCCCCCCGGCTGTGCCAAATCATCATCACACTGACAACAAAAGTTGCCAGTCGTGGTAAAATTTAACCCAGACTGGTGGGTACTCTTGCCAGCAAGGTGGTTTGTTATGCTAGGGGACCAATAGGAATACGCCCCTCGTAGCCCCAGCGCAGTGTGTTTCAGCGGTAAAGCTAAAGTCATCGCGCGGGTGTGCCACTGTAACGATTTTAGAAAGCCCAATTTATGCTTTTCACCGATCTCACGTTTTGGGTTTTCCTAGCGATTGTGGCGGCGGCATATGTTGTCCTCCCGCATCGTGGTCAAAACCGCATGCTGTTGGTCGCAAGTTATGTGTTTTACGGCGCCTGGGATTGGCGGTTTTTAGGCCTGATTTTGCTCAGCACGGTTGTTGATTATCTGGTTGGCCTGCAAATGGCGCGCCAATCGTTGCAAGCCAAACGGCTTCGCTTGCTTTGGGTGTCGGTCTCGTTGAATTTGGGGATGTTGGGGGTCTTTAAATACCTTGGCTTCTTCGTGGAAAGCTTCCAATCTTTGTTGGCGGATATGGGCTATCAAGCGGATCCATTCACGCTGTCTATCATTTTGCCGGTTGGTATTTCGTTCTTCACCTTCCAGACCCTGAGTTACACGATTGATGTCTATCGTCGCGATCTAGAGCCGACTCGAGATTTCTTTGACTTCGCATTGTTCGTCGCCTTCTTCCCGCAATTGGTGGCAGGTCCGATTGAACGGGCCAAGAATTTGCTGCCCAATATCGCAGAACCGCGGATATTAAGTTGGGATGATGTGCGCCGCGGTGCTGTTTTATGCCTGACGGGCCTCATCAAAAAGATCGTCATTGCAGATGGGATCGCACCGTCGGTCAACGCGATCTACGCCAGCCCTGATCCATCCCGGTTGGATATCATCTTTGCCACATGGCTCTTTGCAATTCAGATTTACTGCGACTTCTCTGGCTATACCGATATTGCGCGCGGCGTTGCCAAGATGTTGGGCTTTAGATTGATGCGCAACTTCGCCCAACCTTACTTCGCCGCCAATCCGCAAGAATTCTGGCGTCGTTGGCATATCAGCTTGTCCACATGGTTGCGCGACTACCTTTATATCTCTTTGGGGGGAAATCGCGGCGGGGCCTACAAAACCTATCGCAACTTGTTGGCCACGATGACGCTTGGTGGGTTGTGGCACGGGGCTGCGTGGAACTTCATGGCTTGGGGGATGTATCAGGGGGCATTGCTTGCTGTGCACCGCGCTTGGACGGGGCCGCGCGGGCATAGTGGCGTCGGGGTGCGCCGTGGCATTGTCGCGTGGTGTGGCCGTATTCTGGCGATTGCCGCGTTCTTTCAGGTGGTCTGCTATGGGTGGCTGTTGTTTCGCGCAGGTTCTTTTGGGCAGATTTCAGACTTCACGGGCCGCCTTTTGGGACTTGTGGCGTCCCCTGCCGGGATGAGCATGCCGATGCCACCTTTGCCTGCTGTGCTGGGTATAGCGATGCTTTTGGTGTGGGATCTTCTGATTGAGAGCCGCGATAATGTGCGATTTTATGAAGGCTGGCCTATGGCGGTGCGTGCGGGAATGTATGCAGGGATGCTTTATCTGCTCGCATTTGGGGCAACGACGGCCAGCTCCGCATTCATTTATTTCCAGTTTTGAGACAGGCATAAGGCGAGGCCGATGAAACAATCCCTTAAAATCTTATGCTGCACCTTCTTGATGGTGGCTCTTTTGGATGTGCTGGTTGGGCAGGTGTTGGGCTGGGCTGCGCGCAATGACAAAGCCGGGTCTTTGGTGCAGTATTTCGAATATGGACGGTCTGTTCCGGGCAAGCTGGCGCAGTGGCAAGCGGGCCCCGATATACGCGGCAACCTGTTTGAAACCGCATGGCGCGAAACAGATGTGAGTGCATCAAAGGCTGAGTTTGACGATGAATCCGCCGATTTAGGGCCTGTTATACGCAGTTACGGGATGTCCTTTGTGAACAGGATCCTGCGTCAAGCCGTTGAACTGGACCCAAATCAGACATGGGACTCGCATGCAGGACCAAACGCGCCGCCCAATTATACATATGCGATGTTCGAAGATGACCGCGAAAACCGGCGCGCTGGAGACGTCGTTGTTTTGGGTATTTTATCCTCTAGGGTGCCAGCCATGGCTGCGCTGAGCAATCGGTCATGGTCGTTTGAGCAACCCGCGCCTTTCACCTATCCTGTTTACATCCCCGAGGGTGGTGAGCTGACCCGGATTGATCCCATTGTGACATCGGCAGCACAGGAACGCGGCTTGGCGCAAGACCCTAAAATCGCGCGCGCGTGGCGCGACCAACAACGCACGCATGATGCGTTTTACAGCTGGCGAACTCATGGCGCGACATGGCTGGATCGCTCTCCGTTTATGCGACTTGTGCGTCGCTCTGCGATGTCGTCCCACCTGAATGAGACCGAAACAGATATCATACAGGCCAACAGCTATCCGTACCGCGAAGCGCTGCATATTATGATTGAAAGCTTTGCGGCCACGGTTCGCTTGGATGATCAAAGACCTGTTGTCATGTTGGTGCAGTCTCGTGAGCAAGCAGATGTGGATCTTCTTGCACTCGCCAAACCGATCTTGGACGCAAACAATATCCCCTATTTTGCCACCGCAGAGCATTTTGATCCAAGGCAACAGTCTGGGTTTTTGGCCGATGGGCACTATCAGCCAACCATTGATCGCGCCTTTGGGGAGCAGTTCTTAAAGTTGATCGCCAAATAACACGGATCAAACTTTGTTAAGCGTCTGGACAAAACAATTGGCCAAATCAACGTGGTCTGTGGCATCTGAGGCGGGCAACACAGATGTTGGGGACAGGATGTCTCTGGCTCACAGGCTTTAAACAGAAAGACTAAGACCCTGACATCTCCTGTCACCATCATCATCCCGGCTCATAACGAAGCGGACTATATCGTGGATTGCCTGACGGCCCTGTTGGCGCAAGATCACGACGCTGGCGTGATGCGTGTTATTGTGGCCGCGAACGCGTGCACGGATATGACCGTCGCGCTGTGCCAAACACATGTCGATGCGTTTGAAGCTCGCGATAGCATTCTGACAGTCTTGGACATCCCAGAACCGGGCAAGGTGAATGCTTTGAACGTGGCTGAAACTAGGTTGGAACCGGGGGCGCGCCTCTATCTGGATGCGGATGTGTGCTGTGATCGTGATGTCGTGGGCCAGTTGCGCCGCGCACTTTCCCAACAGACACCTTGCTATGCCACCGGCACATTGGCTGTCGCCCCAACGCGCAATCTGATCACCCGTGCTTACGCAAAGCTCTGGCAAGAATTGCCCTTCATCAAAAGCGGTGCTGTGGGGGCGGGTTTGTTTGCGCTTAATGCGGCGGGGCGGTCCCGGTGGGGCGCGTTCCCTGATATTATTTCAGATGATACCTTTGTGCGCCTAAATTTTGCACCCTCTGAGCGCATAGAGGTGCCCGCGCGGTATCACTGGCCGATGATTGATGGGTTCTCAAACTTGGTCAAAGTACGCCGCAGACAAAACGCGGGCGTGGACGAGGTGCGGGCCAACTATCCGCAGTTGATGGCCAATGACGACGCGCCCTCGTTGGGGCTAAAGGGTATGGTTGCGCTGGCTTTGCGGATGCCGATCGCTTTTGCCGTTTACCTCAGCGTGCACATCGCCGTAAGGACGAGGCGGCCCCGCAAAGAATGGGTCAGAGGACGGTAAACACGGGTGTTATGATGCATTTAGCTATTATTGGGACGGGTTTCGTCGCGGATCTTTACATGGCGTCCTTAGCGCAGTTCCCGGACATTAAGGTCCGGGCTGTGACGGATCGAAACCCGGAACGGCTGGCGCAATTTGCCGCGCATTGGTCGCTTGAAACAGCGCCTGACATCCCTGCTTTGCTCGCCTCTTGCGAGCCTGAAGACCTGATCTTGAACCTGACAAACCCCGGCTCCCATTTTGAGGTCACCAAGGCGTGCCTTGAGGCTGGGCATCATGTCTACAGCGAGAAACCTTTGGCCACGACGCTTGAGCATGCCCAATCCCTGCATGACCTTGCCGCGGCAAAAGACCTGATGCTGGCTTCGGCACCTTGTAGCTTGCTGAGCGAGACAGCCCAGACACTTTGGGCAGCCGTGCGGGCGGACGAAGTTGGCACGCCGCTTGCGATCTATGCGGAACTGGATGACGGGTTTATCAGCCAAGCACCTTATGAGCATTGGGCAAGTGCTTCGGGCGCGCCTTGGCCTGCTAAGGATGAATTCGAGGTCGGCTGCACACTTGAACATGCGGGCTATTACCTGACTTGGCTCATGATGATGTTCGGCCCGGTACGCCACGTCGTTGCAGGGGCGGCAGAGCTCGACAAAGACAAACTGGACGGCGCGCCAACTGCCCCGGATATCTCTGTTGGTTTGCTGTATTTTGACAATAACGTCTTCGCGCGCCTGACTTGCTCTATTATTGCGGCTCATGATCATGGTTTGCGCATCTTTGGAACGAGCGGCACGCTGGAGGTCGCTGAATGTTGGAACAACGCAGCACCTGTGCGCAAGCGGATGCGCAAACGGGTGCGCCGCCGTCTTGTTGAATGGCCCTTCACCCGAAAATTGCGCCTCAAACAGCCAACACATCCCAAAGTGGGGCGTACCGGGGCGGCCTCCATGAATTTCGCGTTGGGTCCGGCCGAGGTGCTTGAGGCGATCGGGCAAGGGCGGCCAAGCCGTATGCCCGTTGATTTCGCCTTGCACCTGACAGAGGTCACATTGGCGATTCAGAACGCAGGCCCGATGACAGGGGCACAGGCGATGAGCACCACGTTTGCCCCCATTGAGCCGATGCCTTGGGCCAAGGCGCTCACATGAGCCGCCTTATGATCACGGGCGCGTCGGGGTTTGTGGGCCAATCCCTTATCCAACACGCGCAGGCTTCGGGGCAAGATGTGCTCGCGGTGAGCCGTCATGCACCAACGGATGCGTCCGCGTCCCACTTGGCTTACGATCTGGGCGCTTCAGGCTCTGTTGCAGCGCTTACGCCAGCGCTTGGTGATGTCAGCGCCGTCATTCATGCGGCTGCGCGCTTTTCTGGCAGCCCCGAAGAACATGCCCGTGACACGGTGCAAGCGACCCGGCATCTGGTGCAAGCAATGTCGGATGCAGGGGCGCATGCGCGGCTCATCCTTGTGAGTTCGTTGTCGGTTTATGACGTGGCAGCGATGCAAGATTGGGCGACGCTGAACGAAGACACTCCTTTACTCACCGATAACGCCCAACGTGACGCCTATGGTGCAGCCAAAGCGGAACAGGAACAGGTCGCACGGTCTTACGCGGGTCCGCTCACCATTTTACGCCCCGGTGCCATCTATGGGCCGCATCGCCTCTGGAGCGCCCAACTTGGGTTTGCAAAAGCAGGTCTGGTGGTATGCCCCGGCGGGGATGCCTTGCTGCCAGCGATCCATGTGGACCATGTGGCGCAAGCTTTACTAAATGCCGTCCAAGGTGCTGCCCCTGATATCGCCAATCTCATCGATCCCAATCCCCCTCAGCAATCGGATTGGCTACGTGCGTTGGATCAACGTGTTTTATATGTGCCACGGGGTCTTGTGCTGGCGGCGGGCAAGCGACTGGGACGCGGTGCGTCATGGCAAGCTCGCTTCCGGCCCCTGCAGTATGATACGTCGCGTGCGCAAGCGATGATACCATCGCCTGAGCATAGCTCTTTCGCAGATGCGGTTGATGCCGCCCGCACCCAAGAACGGCTCTAATAGGTTTAACAGGGTCGATAATTGTGCCTGTTAAAGGTCAGTGTCAGGCCGCAACCCTTCGGGTAAATTCCCCGCAAGCGCCCCTGTGAAAAGAGCGCCAAGCCAGATGGCTTCCTGAGCCACATCAAACTCCGTCACGACCTTAGCACGCCCCTTTTCCCCCATCTGCCGACGCAGTTCGGGGTCTGATAGCACCCGGTCCAAAGCCTGTGTCAGCCCGGCAACATCCCCCGGTGGCAGCGTCAGTCCGCTGACTTGATCTTCCACCAATTCCTGCACCCCGGCCACGCGGGTCGTGACAACGGGCATCCGCGCCGCCATTGCTTCCATAAGAACCACAGGGACGCCCTCGGCGAAACTAGGCAGGACCAACATGTCAGACGCATCCAAATGCTGCGCAACCTCAGCTTGACCAAGATACCCGGTGAAGGTGACTTGATCTGTTAGCCCCATTTCGCGGGTTTTCGTCTCTAATGCGGTGCGTTCTGGCCCATCACCAACCAGTGTCAGATGTGCATCGGGGTGTTTGTCCTGCAAGCGCGCCAAGGCTTCCAACAAGAGCGGCACGCCTTTGACCCCGGCCAAACGTCCGACGAATAACAGGTTCTTTGCAGGCGTTCGATCTGCGCGCCCTGCCCCATACATCGCAGGCTCGATGCCACAGTGTACAATCTTGATCCGATCCCAATGCGCAGCGTCCGAAAACAACATCCCCTGCGCGCGGGCGAAATGGCTGATCGCTACCACAAAAGAGGCGCGCGCAATCTTGGCGTCGATGCGCCAGTGATGCGGTTCAAAGAACTCCATTGGGCCGTGCATTGTGTAACTATAAGGAATGCCCGCCAGATGCCCGGCCAGCATAGCAACAGAGCAACTTGAATCGCCAAAATGGTTGTGAAGATGCACCACCCCGTCACGTTGCATCTGATCCGCAAGCACACCTGCTTGCAGGAAATAGAACAACTGCCAGATTCGGTTCTTTATCCCCTTGGGCGAGGTAGACCATGCCAGTTTTGCAGCCCCCAACCAACGCTGAGGCGCACGCAACAGGCGTATATGTGCCGAGAGCAGTTTCAGGGGGGATTTCGCAACGCTTTGCACCTGAAAGGTATTGGCATGCTCGGCGCGTTGTTCGGGCCCGACGTGATGGCTGGCATCCGTGGCACGGATCGAACAGGTGCGGATTTCAAACCCTTGCGCACGCAATTGTGCGACTTCGCGTTGGATAAAGGTATCCGTGGCGCGGGGGTATTCCCCGGTCAAGTAGGCGATGGGATCGGTCATAATAAGCTATCCATCACAAATGAGAGAAAGACGGGATGCGGGACCAAGCCCAATGAAGCGTTCTTATCGACAGAGGTCCTGTCTGGGTCAACCGTAATTGTAGACTTGGTTTTGTCGCGCCAACCCCATGATCTGCGTTGTTTGATGGCGACTGTCCAACCTGTGTGGCCGGATCTGTTTTCCTGCGATTTGCCCGTTTGGCGGTGTCTTTGGCTGGCCTCCATGTGTGCCAAAAGCCTCTTATTGATTTCAACGAAACCCGGCTTTGGCGTGGCGCTGGACCAAAGGTTAATCATGTATTAACGTCCAATCTGGATCATTTGTACGGGTCCATTTATATGGGACTGCGGTGGTATCGCAAAACAGACGGGCGTTGGTGTGACGTGTTAGAACACCATCCGTTCTTCGTGATGAAGGCTTGGGCGCAGAAGACCCACTTCGTGACAGCATCAACACCACCAGCCCATGTGTCCGCATGCCCTTGCGTTCTGCAAATGGGTCTCAAAAGCCAAGCTTCTTGGTGACAAGTTTATT
This sequence comes from Aliishimia sp., assembly GCA_039978895.1. Lineage (GTDB taxonomy): Bacteria > Pseudomonadota > Alphaproteobacteria > Rhodobacterales > Rhodobacteraceae > Aliishimia. Next base: position 25,376 of record JBDWAL010000062.1, on the reverse strand, counting down.
ATTCAGGAGGCTGCCATGGCCCATATCACTGGTACATCTTTTACCCTCGCACATCTTGAAGACAGGCAGTTTGGACTCGGGACACCTGATACGGCGAATATCAACGGCACCCAGTTTGTGTACTTAACCAATAATATCAACGTAGGGCGCGATGTCCGTGTTTTCACTGTCGCGGATGATGGCTCCCTGACCTATGTGGCTGACGTTCCTGATACAGCGACGACTGCGCTCAATGGCGCATGGGAGATGGAAATTTTCACCATCGGGGGTTCAACATTCCTCGCAACAGTTTCACAAGATGATGACGGCCTTTCCATCTTTGAACTCAGCGATACTGCGCCATATCTTGTGCATGTGGACACGGCCTTTGACAGTGATAACGCACTGTATGAACTCAACGGTGCCAGATACCTTGCTGTGCACCAGATTGGCGGTAACACCTTTCTTACCGCAACAAGCCGAAACTTCTTCCGGGGCGATGGCACGTTCGACAACGGCATCACCGTCTTTAGTGTCGCAAATGATGGCTCCCTGACCTTTGCTTCGGCATTTGATCCTCCGGCCGGAACGAGCATCCAAAACGGGTGGCCTAGTGACACGTTCGAAGTGAACGGCAGTTACTATTTCGCAGTTGGGGATCCTTTTGCATCTAGGTTCTCAATCATGGAGATCGACCCAGTAACAGGTGTTCTCACGGCAGCGGTTCCGAATGCAGATTTGGGTCAGACGAATTTTAAGTCCTCACAGATCGCAGTTCACACGGCAGCAGGCGTTCCATACCTGTTCGTACCATCCGATGATACAGAGACGCTTCGTGTCTACACCTATGACGGCGGGGCGGATGTTACCCTAATCACAAGCCTATCGCTTCCTACATATTCAAAGACGCCTGAGGTGACCGCCGTTTATGAAGTCGGTGACAAAATCATCGTTGCTGTTGGCAGCCGGGGCAACGAGGAAGGCGTGCTGCTTTACGACTTCGATACCGCTTCAGGCACGCTGACGGAGCTGCAATGGCTTCCCGGAACCTTTAGTACGGACCCTGATGCCCAGCCTTTGCGGGATATGTCTTTTGGTCCCAGCTTCACAATTGCGGGCCAACCGTATGCGCTGATCACAAGCGACGATGATCACACTGTGAATGTTTACGCCATCGGTGGTGGGGATGATGTGCTGAGTGGCACCATGGTCGCTGATCTGATCGAAGGTTATGGCGGCAATGATGATCTGACCGGCCTTGCGGGCGATGATGTCATGCGCGGGTTTGCTGGCAACGACACCCTGTATGGCAATCGTGGCGATGACGAGATGCATGGCGGTGACGGCGATGACCACATGGAAGGTGGTCTGGGCGCAGACGAGATGCATGGCGACGCGGGCGATGACGTTTTGCTTGGGTTCAGCGGTGATGACCAGATATTTGGTGGCGAGGGCGTTGATACCTTGAAAGGTGGCGCGGGTGCTGATGTGCTCGAAGGAAATGAAGGCGACGACGAGATCGTCGGGGGTGACGGCAACGACACCCTGTCGGGTCAGGACGGTGAAGACTTCATGAACGCCGGCGCGGGCAATGATGTTATGAATGGCGGCGCCGACAATGATCGGATGTTTGGCGGCGGCGGCAATGACATCATGCATGGCGATGGCGGTGACGATTTGCTCAAGGGCAATGACGGTGATGACATGATCACCGGTGGGGCCGGAGACGACACGATCTCGGGTCAGGTCGGTGATGATGACCTAAGTGGCAACGCTGGCAATGACGAGATCATGGGCGGTGGCGGGCGTGACCTTATCAACGCAGGCGACGGCGACGACCAGTTGACGGGCGGCTCTGGCGCGGATGTTTTCGTGTTCGACACGGTCGCAACCACAGGCGGTGGAACCAACACAATCACCGACTTTATGGACGGCATCGATCTGCTCGATTTGAGCGCCTATGGCTACGCGAACGCCACAGCCGCGCTGAGCGGATCAGTCCAAGACAACGCGGATGTCAGCCTTACACTGAACGACGGTCAGATCGTCTTCTTGGAGAATTTCTTGCTGACCGATCTGGATGGTTCCGATCTGATCCTCGTCTGACCTGAAAGGCATCCAAAGCAAACGGTTCAACAGACAAAGAGCGACATGTGCCGCTCTTTGTTATCCGCGTGTTATCGTAGCCATTTCTGACGTTGGCGGAAGACGACAAGAGTTCCCAAGAGCCAGCCAATCGGCGCACGCAGTGCTGCAAACCGGTCTTCGGGATAGTCTGACAGGTCTTCTTGAGGATATCCAAAAGCCTCGTAGTCATCGGCGTATAGCTTGTGGATCAATTCAACATCAGAGCGATAGAGCTTCACAGGCTTGCGAACAGACTTGAGATGATGACCGACTTCGGCATCTGACGTGGTGCCTGTGATCTCATCAAGCCATGCAAGGACCGGCGCGAACCCGTCTTCCATCTTGAAGATTTCCGACCCTTCCGGGATCATCTCCCCTTGGGATCGAATGTGGTTGCGATAAACACGTGGATCAAGCTCAACACAGCGCTTCATGATCCGCAGCCATGTGGAAAAGCTGAACCGGCTTGGGATGGAGTTCCCGTGACCCGATTGGAACATATACTGGCTGAGCGTGCGTTTGAGCGGATTGCGCACGATCGCAAAGAACGCATCGATGTCGCGCTCCAGAACGTCCTTCAGATCGTCGGCGGACAGATGGTGCGACGGGCTAATGATGCCACGTTTTTTTTCGCCTTCACGCCACCGTAAAGCAAGCGGTCCACCGAACCGATCAACCAGATAGATTTCTAGGCTGGATCCCCCGGTTTTTGGAATATGCGCAAAGAAAATTCTTTTTCCGGCTGCGTAAACTATCGGCATGTGATCTCGCATTTCCAATGAATTAGGGGTCAAAATTAGCATGCGTGTTTGAGCGCAAGCGGCTTTAGCTGTCAAGAGTGCACAAGAACCTAGGTTATCCTACGCTTACGCGTCAAATCCCAACATTCGAACAGGCTGGCCGCGCGCTACGCGCCCAGAACATCCTGTTTGATGAAGTTCAGCATTTTCTCTGGGTTGGTTGCACGCTCACTGCGTTTCAAAAGCAAGGTTGGACGGCCAAGGGCCAGTATTGTGTCTCGAAGTGCGCAATAGACATCCAAAGAGGATCGGTTGGGCGATGTTCCGATTTGATGTGTTTCAGCCTCATCAGGCAACAAGAAGATAAACGCTGTCCGCGCCATAAAATCTTCAGTGGCCGCGCGGTCTTGCTCCATAATTTGTTCGGCAAAAAAATGGGCCATGCCATCATCCATGAGGAAACCGCGCGGTAAGTCGGGAGACTTCGAAACCAGACCAAGCCGGGCCACTTCAAAGACGCGTTGGCCGATCGCAGCGATATTTTCCAGCGTCAGATCAGAGTCCTGCAGCCTGTCCAAACGCCCCCGAAGCAATTGCTTGATATAGAGTGCGGTGGCCTCGTCTTCTGTGGTCTCCCCCATCAACCCTTTTGCATGCTGCTCAAAAAACCAATCCTGGCGAAGCATCGGGGCGACTTCTTCGCGCAGCGTTGTTTTCCCGACACCGCTTGGTCCGACAAGTTCAACCAACCACCCCTGACTTTGGCTGGGACTTGCAGCACGTGTGCGAGCCGCCGGTTGTGTCCTTGAGACTTCAAAGCCAAGATTTAGAAGAACCTTTTTAGGCGAAGCTGCAAACATATCTCAAAATGCTCCTCTCAAAAACCAAACCGCGCATCTGACATTGAGGGCCAACCGCTGGCAACGATTCGACACATGGACAGATGCACGCCCACCCTCTCGCACGCTTGCCACCAATTTGCTATCGACACGGGGGCCGCGTTCAAACGCTTGCGCCCAACCGACTCAAGATGCAACACGCCTCAAATTCGACCCTGTGGCGCGCTGAACTCACAAAGCCACGTTGCGAACAAGCCCGCTTTTTACACCGGATATATAATGATAGCAGCGACGCGGTGTCGTTTATGCCACTGTGACCTGACCACTTTGAAAGAGCCACCCATGACAGATGTCGTTGCGTTCGCCACGCCCAAAGATGGGGCGGTATATCTGACCCATGCCACAAAGCCTGATCTCATGGCGGATATCGAAACCCACTTGGTGGAAACGCGTGGGTTTGCCTTGGCGACACTCAACTTGGACCACATCGTGAAACTACAACGTGATCCCGCCTTCAAGGCCGCCTATTTGGCGCAAACCCATGTGGTCGCGGACGGCAATCCCATCGTATGGTTGTCTGGTATGGCCGGGCGTGACGTCGAACTCATCCCCGGTTCGGATACAATCCGCCCGTTGGTCGCCTTAGCTGCCAAAACGGGTCGCCCAATTGCCTTTCTAGGTTCGACTGCTGAGACCTTAGATGCAGCAGGTGCTGCATTACAGGCCGAGTTCCCTGGGTTAAAGATCGCAGCAGCCATCGCACCGCCCTATGGATTTGATCCAAACGGGGACGCCGCCGCAGACGCTTTGACCCAGATTGAAGCATCAGGTGCAGGCTTATGCCTTCTCGCCTTGGGCGCCCCAAAACAGGAAATCATCGCCGCACGCGGCCGCGCCTTGGCGCCAAGCGTCGGGTTCGTGTCGATTGGCGCGGGGTTGGATTTCATCTCTGGGCAACAGAAACGCGCGCCCGCTTGGGTGCGCAAACTGGCCCTGGAATGGGTCTGGCGGATGCTATCAAACCCTGCGCGACTTGCGGGGCGTTATATGTCTTGCATCGCCATCATGCCCGGGCTTGTGTTGTCCGCCAAACGTCAGGGCAAAGACGCAACTTAATCCTGCGCCACATCCGCAAGGGCAATGCGTTGTCCGGTGCTGAAGGCGACATATTCAACAGCCGTATAATAATCGCGACCCTGCGGCCCTGTGACGACAAAGCCCTCGCCCTGCCTGCGAATATCATACGCGGCCCGCGCATGTGAAAGCAGCACAACATCTTCACCCGCGCCACCATTCACACCGTCATTGCCAGGCGTCTCCACAATGCTGTCATTCCCCGCACCCGCCAGCAGATAGTCTTCTTGCACAGTTCCAATCAAAGTATCCCTGGCATCACCACCGCGCAGCATAATGCCGTGTTGAAAGCTTGGATTGGGGGCTGTGTCCCACCAAGGGGGCGTGCTGCGGTTCAACGATGTCAGCCTATCACCGCGCAATGACGCGTCATTCAGCCCCTCATAAAGCCCCCAAGAGCCATGTTTATTGGGTCGCGACATGTCACCGAATTGCATAAAGGGGCCGTCCCCGATGTCAGACCAAAGCTGCCAGCTTTCCACATAAAGGGCAGCCATTTCTGGGCTACGGACAAAGTCGGTCATAAACTCTAGCATTAGAGCCTGATCTGCGTCCCCCAGTTTACGGGTTTGACCCTGATGATGCACATGCTGACCACCTTCATACGCGGTGAGCCGCAAGCCATTGCGTTGCGCAAAGGAGGCTTGTTCACGCCATTGCGCCGCAACCACAGGCAAGGATTGAGGGTAGTCGGGATCGCGCAGGCGCGTCGCCAAAAAGGCCACCGCATCTATGCTTGGGTCTTTGATGACAGCGAGTAATTCAGCCGACCGTTCGAGGTCATTCATGGTGGCAGAGCCAAAATAATGCGCGATCGCTAACTCATCGAAAATAGACGCTGGATCGATGAAGTTCCTGCGCTCATAGCGCTTCCAAAACTTCGCCTCCAATGCAAGACCGCTGCGCCATGTATTGCTCGCTTGCGCCCCAAGAACATGGATCAAGCGTGTCTCGGCCTCATCTGCGAAAACCTCATTCCAGATCAGCGCAGTCTCAACGGCTTTTTTGGTGTGATAATCAACCTGAGCTTCCCGTCCCCAGTGTTCATCTGATTGTCGCAAGGCCCATCGGGCTTGCTTAAAGCTCCAGTTCCAGACCTCATTAGAATATTCCACTCGGATCGGCAGGGCTGGGTCCATATGATCGCGCACATAAGTTGCAAAGGTCCGAATATAGGCCTCATCGGCTTGATGCGGCATGGTGAACCAAGGTTCTGCCCCAACCTCATTTGCTAAGCGCACCATATGCTCAACAGGTATGGCTGAACTTGCAGGCCCCTCAGGGGATAAGGCTTGCCCCTCCCACGAAACAACCTCTGAATTGTTGGTCCTGCCCCAATTCATGAACCGTAATTGCCGGACATCCTGGATCAGGCGCAGCCAGTCGGGATTGAACACAGCGCCTGCAGCATGCAAATCTAGGTGCTCTTGCGCCACAATCGTAATGTTGCGGATGTAATCCCCCGTTTTTTCTGGATCAGTCTTAGAAATCCTTACGGAGAACGTGCCGCGATGAACGATATCAAATTGGATTTCCCCCGGCACGCGTGAGACGATCTGCACACCCTTGCCGTTGAGCGTCACCTCACCTGTGCCCTCGTAGCTCAGGACATATCTGCCCTGAATATCCGCAATCGAGGCCTCCGGCAAAGCCCCCCAAGCCCAAAGCGTCTGCAGTCGGCGATACCCCTTTGGTATCCGCATCGGCCAACCGTTTTCGTCAAGGTACCCCCCTGCTCGCAAGTCCGCGTACTCAATAACGGGTAGGGTTTTTCCCTTGGAATGCGCCGAAAACGGGCGCGTCATTTTCATGAGGTCTAAAAACTGCAATCCCGGCGTATAATCACGCACCGAGGAGAGGTTCAGCGCCAATGTGGGATTGTCCAAACCTCTGGCGGCTTGTTCATCTTGGGCCGCTGCAATCCCAAGGGTCGAAACGAGGACCATCAACGATAAAAGGGCGGTTCCCAAACAGCCCCGAAACGAGACCAAAGCTGTTTGGTATGTCTTTAACGAAGATGCATGCTGCATTCGGCCCTCTTAGCTAAACTCTAATAGTACTCCATGCAGGTAGGCATAGGTTGAACCGGGTGCAACCGATACACTAAGCGTGAGTTTGCCATCATTCGGGACAACAACCGGATCAAACACGATTTGATTAGACCCCGCCACATTTGACGCATCCAGCTCTAACGCTTGCCCCGTGCTCAAGGCGAACACCCCACGCCGGTTCGTGCCCCCAGCATTACGCACCCCAACCACCGAAACTGTGACCGTATCACCCGGTGTGAGGTCTTCAAAATACATCTCGTGAATCTGAGTACCCTGCACATAGATGCCGTCATTGACGATTTCAGGGTCATGAAACCGCGGGTCCGGGATACGTGCATACGTCCCTGTCCCAGCGTTTTGAGAGCCCCCTTTGAACACATCATTCGTCAGAAGTGTGATGAAGGGATCGAAGGCCCCTGTCGTGGTCAATGCACCACACAAAAGTGGTTTGCCCAAGAATGTGCCCGCCCCCCAGAATTTGAAGGCGTTGATCAGCCCAATAGACGTCATGTCTGGACTATCTTTGCCGGGGGAATAGAGCACAGCAGAACCCGCCCGGCTTGCCCCCTTAGACAAACCCAAGGCCCGCCCTGCGATCCGGGCCAGAATATAGCGCCCAAGCGACGAGCTGTATCCGTGAATTCCATCACTGTTGAGCAACTGAGGAAATCGATCAGCCATCTCATAGGGGTTCACATAGGGCACGTCTGTTCCATCACGCCAATCCGGGGCGAATTGATCGATGGCCGGATAGATAAGGTTTTCATTGTAAGGCTTGGAACCGTTTTCCTCAGAGACGACGTCCCCATGCAGGACAACCGGCGCATCAGGATAAAGCCGCTTGGTCAGCGGCAAGGGCAGTACCTGATCCGTCGCGGTGATCACTTGCATCAAAGCCTGATACCCATCCGAAAACTGCGTTTGCCCTCCCGGCCAAGGTCGGTTCCCCGAGATGTCGTTACCACCTGTGTGCACAACATAAAGGTTCTGTCCTTGGGTCGCGGCGATGCTCGGCTCAACTTTTACACCGTCAAATCGCATAGAGGTCGCTGCGATCTTCTCCCCCGCCTGAGACCGCGCCCAAAGCGTGCCCGTAAACCCGGCGGCTTGCGCATAAGCCTGCAATTCCGGCTTTAAGGTCTGAGCGCTCCCAAAGGAGGCGTCCATGATCGAAGCCCCAAGAATGATCACATTGGGCGCATCCAGAATACCCGGGAGGGGCTGCAAGCCTTCTGGTTCTTGCGCAATGACCTCTTCGTCGCCTGTGCTTCGGGCTGATTGCGTGATCACTCCGGTATAGAGACCGATATCCATGAGAACTCCTTTGCGCGTTTGCGTCAAAGAAGTGCCTGAGCAGGATTTAGATTACTTCTCTTATGCGCGCTGTGCTCCGGGCGAATGCGCAACAGGCAAGACAGGCTGGTCTGATCCAGGTTTGATCCGGGTCCCAAGGAATATGCCGGATAGATACGTGTTTTGGACCAACATGTGATAGACAATGATTGGCCCAAGCAATCCTGCGCAAATGCCAGACATCCAAAGCAGACCATCCGACAGCAACGGCCAAGCCTGCAACATGAGCTCACGCATTCCTGCGGTGAAGAAGACGTGGAAAAGATAGATCGCATAGGAAAAGTGGCCAATTCGGGCCAAAAACGCACTGCGCGGTGCAAACGCAAGCAATGTCAGACAAAACCCCGCTCCGATCCCAAGGGTCAGTAAACGACGAACCAAAGGTGCCGGGCTGAATATCTCAACTGCCAGCATAAAGCCCAAACAGACGAGACATGTGATGATAAGTGCCGCGGGCCAAGCCGCGAGATGAAACTGCCACGCCCCCGTCCGATAGGCATAGCTGCACACATATCCCAACATAAAGAACGGCATCAGATACAAAGCCTGCATAGCCGAAAACAGGTTTGTTGAAAGCTGTGGCCCCATAATCCACCAAGCAGTTCCAACGCCCATCATCAGCACAGCAATGGCCAGACTGTGCCCCAGACGTAGCGCATTAAGAGCCAGAAAGCTGGCCATGATCAGCAAGGTCGCCTGTAAGAACCAGTAATGCGCAAACGGGAAAAACGGGATGGTCCAAAGCGGCTGTTGGAGGTGCCCCATGCTCGCACGTGCCAGCCAGAACACACATCCGACAGACACGAGCGGTAAGAAAAGCCGCCGCAATTTTGAGGACATTATTTGCCCGATAGGGCGACGTGTTTGTTCCAAGGCAATAAACACGACCCCAGACAGAAAGCTGAACAAGGGCATTCGCATGTCCACCAAGCTCAGGTTGAGCCGCACTAACCAATGATCTGCGGGCAGTTCCATACCGGAGGCCGGAGAGTATCCAACCACGTGAAAAGAGACCAAGGCGATGCAAGCCAATCCACGCAAAGTATCGATGGATATGTTCCGGTTTTGGTCTGTAACGGGCTCTGCGGAAGAGGGCATGGGACGTCTCCTGTCACCCTAACCTTCTCAGATTCCCTGTTAAAATTTAGTAAAGTTGAATGCGTCTTTCTGCTTCGCCGTGTCCGTTTCGCCCTCGACATGTGTTCTGGAGAACGTCCAAATTCCAACTCTGTTACGCAAGAGCCAACACCGCTCAAACTCTCTGTGATCGGACATAGTTTCGCTATATTCACAGGCGAAAATGCAGTATCAGGCGCACAATCAACGACGCTTTGTGTATACTCGTATTATAAGGGCCGGTTCGACCCATGGCAGCGACATCTTTTCAAAAACCGTCTTTGACGGATTTCCTCAACCCCGGCCTATTTTGGCTGACATTGGCCACTTTGGCCTCGGTCGTCTTCTTCTGGGAAGGGCTGCAAGCACTGTTGAACGCATGGCAATTGCCCGAATACAGCCATGGCCCGCTAATCCCGGTTTTGTCCGCCTTGTTGTTTTTACGCCAACTCAAGGAATACCCCGCCACACCCGGCTACATAAAAGATCGCACCCCCGGCCTTTGGCTTTTGGGTTTGGCAGTGGTGTTCGGCCTGATGGGCAAGCTTGCCAAGATTGATGACATCGTCGCCTATGCGTTGATCTTGTGGGTTGGGGCTGTGCTGCTGATTTCCTTTGGTTGGAAGACAGGCAAACACTTCTGGCCGCCCGTTTTGCACCTCGTCTATATGCTGCCGCTGCCCGGCGTGATCTATTACAAGATGTCCACATGGTTGCAGATGGTCTCGTCCGAACTGGGTGTGGGTTTGCTGCACATGATCAATGTGCCCGTCTTCCTTGAAGGCAACATCATTGATCTAGGTGTACTGAAACTGCACGTGGCCGAGGCCTGTTCAGGTCTGCGCTACCTATTCCCGATCATGTCGTTTTCCTACATTTTTGCGGTGATCTATCGCGGGCCCAAATGGCACAAAGCGGTGCTTTTGCTGGCCGCCGCACCGATCACTGTGGTCATGAACTCGGTCCGCATTGCGATTGCAGGCTGGATTGCCAACACATGGGGCGTGTCACATCTTGAGGGGTTCACCCATTTCTTCGAAGGCTGGGTAATCTTCATGATCTGCATCTTGCTGCTATTTGCGCTGGCTTGGATCATGTTGAAATTCAACAAAGAGTACACATCCCTGCCCGACGCACTTGATTTGGACACAGCCGGCCTTGGCGCCCAAATGTCCCGTTTGTCCCTCGTGCAGCCGTCTCGCACTTTGATCGCAGCGACCCTTATCATGGTTTTGGCGGCTGTCGCATGGCAGGCAAAACCCAACGTGAATCAAGTGGATGTTGTCCGTGATCCGTTTGCTTTGTTCCCACGCGCATTGGGCGAGTGGAATGCCACATCAAACGCAGCCCTTAGTCAGGAAATCCAAGTTGTTTTGGGGGCGGATGACTACCATTCAGTGAAGCTGCACAGCCCGAACTATGAGCAACATGTCGACTTCTTTTCGGCATGGTATGATGACCAATCCGACGGCGGCACGCACTCCCCCGAAATTTGTCTGCCGGGTGCTGGCTGGGAAATCGCATGGCTGGAACGTGTCGATATCGCGCAAGAACTAGGCCTGTCTGAACCATATGAAATCAACCGCGCCGTGATCCAAAAAGGTCAGGTCCGTATGATTGGATATTACTGGTTCGAACAGCAGGGTCGCCATATTGCATGGGACATGGAAGCTAAGTTCTGGCTCCTGGTCAACGGTATTTCCCAAGGTCGCACAGATGGCGCAATGGTGCGTCTGCTGACACCCATTGGACGCGATGAAACCGAAGAGCAGGCAGAAGAACGTCTAAAGTCCGTATTTCTTGAAAGTCTGGATGTCCTACCGCGGTTTGTGCCCGAGTAAGCGGCGATGGCGCGGCCTAAAAGCCGCGTCGTGCACCGCCCCTCTCATGGCGACACGAGAACGCGCGCTGCAAGATTGCGCAAAGGGTGATATTCGGGCATAGGTTCCAATGTGCACGAACAACGCTATTCAGGCCTGCAACATTGCGATTAACCGCCCGTTAAGCAAGTTTTGAAAATCTGACGTCAAGACCACGTCTGCAGCGTTTTAACGACCTATATGCAATCACGGGGAAACTCTCCAATGCTTGACCTTTTGGACCCCCCCACCGTGGGCGAACTCAAGAAAACCGACACTGTGAAAGACAAACATAGCGATGTCGTCTTTATCTATGGCGCCTTACGCTCCGGCACGACCCTCTTTCGGTTGATGTTGGATGCACATCCCCAGATCAGCAATCCCGGAGAAATGGATTTTCTCTTTGACCATCTGACACCAGACACAACGCATAAGACAGGCTGGTGCTACGACATGGACCGTTTGCGCCATGATCGCATTTTCAGATCAAACAACCTGCAAGTTCCCAATGATCTGACAGGTCTGGACCTTCTCGACAGCTTCTTGTCTCAACTCAAAGATCGTGCGCCCTCTCAGGTGCTCAGCATAAATCTGCACCGCCATATTGAGCGCCTACATCAAGTTCTTCCGCAGGCTCGTATTCTACATATGCTCAGAGACCCACGCGATGTGGCCCGATCATCCATTCAAATGGGATGGGCAGGCACCTGTTTTCATGGTGTCGGACATTGGCTGAAAACAGAAGCTGGTTGGGATCGCTGTAATGCGCGCCTTTCGCCAGAACGTACCTTGGAAATGCGCTATGAAGATCTGCTCACTCACACAAATAAGACGCTGAACGCTGTCTGTGATTTCTTTGAAGTCCCCTTCGATCCCGACATGCTGCGCTATCACGAGAGCACAAGCTACGGTCCCGTGGACGCCTCCTTGACCAACCAATGGAAGCGCAAATGTACGCAACGCGAATTGGAAGAAGTAGAAAACCGCGCCGGGTCCTTGATGACACAGCGCGGCTATACATGCTCACAAAGCGCAACCTCTTTGAGTAAGGCGCGAAAGGTCGGACTGTCGCTGCGCAACAAAACACATGTGTGGAAGTTCGGCATGGCCCGCTTTGGGGCCTTAACCTATTGGGCCGAAAAAATCACACGGTGGGCACGTCTCAAGACAGCAAATCAGAAGCTAACGCTACGCATGCAACAGACCATGATCCAGCTCCTGAAATAATCCCTACAGGGCCTATTGTAGCGCGATCAGCCCCGCCGCTGTTGTCCCTGTTGCCAGCACACGGGCCACACGTAGCGGGTACACAACACCAGCTTGCACATTGTTGAATGTAACGGTCTGCCCTGACAGCATCTGCACCTGCAAGTTGCCACTCGCACCGACAAAAATTCCACGTGTGACCGCGTTTAGGTCTGTGGCGTCGTCGGGCGTAATCGGATCAGCATCCCGTGCTGGGGATGTGAGACTCGTTGTGTAGCTTTCAAAATCGTCTTTCATGATCCTACCTTTCGATTTGCAGGGCTGTACGATGGATCATTATTTGAGAATGGCATTAAATCCCGCTGAAGCGGACGGACGGCCTGTTAACACTTCTAAAGATTTGACCGCCCAAGACGCTTGGGGTCACATCACATCTTGAAAGTGCTCCATCTTCCTCTGCCAAGGATGAGCATCCACTGAGGGGGAAAACCGCGTCAGTTGTAATATTCGTAAGCCGTTTCCGGTGCCTCATAACGGCACTTATTGAGCACGACGCCCAAGACGTTGGTCACATTTGAAATCTCACGCTCACACTCGTCGAGTTCCCGCATTTTGGTTTTTTCAGCTGCGGCCATGATCAGCACACAATCCACCTTATCGGCAAAGGCCATCATATCATCGCTGACTTGGAACGGGGGCATGTCAAACAGCATAAGCGTCGGATCATAGGTTTCCTCGATCTCGTCCAAGCATCCCGCGAGTGCTGGGGATTGTAGCAATTCTGCTGAGGAATCGACGAAGTTACGCGCCATACCAAGTGCTAGGTTGCGCCGAAGCCGGACAGCATGCTCGGCGAATGTGCCGTTGCCACGCACCACTTCGGTAAAGTTACGCTCAGTCTTGAGCTGTAGAATTCGGCGCAAAGAGGGTTTGCGCAGGTCCATCTCAGAAATGATCACACGGCTGGTCATTTGCCGTGCGAGGCTGAAACCAAGATTCAACACTGTCGTGCTTTTGCCGCTCGACGGGCCTGGCGACGTGATCGCCACCCGACGCCAGCCATTGGCCTGCATGTGGTGCATGATGCGCGTGCGGAGCTTGTCAAACTGCGAAGCTTCTCGTCCCTTATCTACAGTCACAATCCGCTGTGAGCGCAGCCGCTCTAGCGAGGGTTCCATCAGCAACAGATCGTCCCAGGCTTCATCAACCGATGTTTTTTCAACAGCGCGCTGAGCCCCAGCCCCAACCCGGGCCACACCCTGACCGAAGCGCCCTTCCCGTGCGATGCGGGCTTTGGAGATTGCGGATTGAATTTTTTCCATGAACTGAAAAGCTTTTTTCTAAGGGTTACGGCGTCAGATTTGCAAATCGAACTCTGGCAAACTTTCGAGAACTTTTTCAAGAGCTCGATCCAGCGGTATGACATATTCGTTAACCCCCCAGAGTCCCCCAACAACGGACCCCGCGATAACGGTCAGAATAATGAGCAAGGCAATCCGGCGCCGGATGATATCCCTACGCGTGCGGATGAAGGGCAAGGTGCCAAAAGGAGTGATGTCTAGCTGGCGGGTGATGTCCTGTGCGCGGCGGATCGATGTGTTGAGAAGCTCCAACACGGCCACAAAAGCAAAGGCAACAAAAAGTCCTCCAGCCATACCCATCATTGCCAAACGTGGACGATTTGGGCTGGCGGGTTCTTCTGGCGGAACAGCCGCATCTACCAATGTGATGCGTTCCCCTTTGGACAAGGCTTCAATAATGTCACCGGTCTTGGCACGGGCACGGTTCGAAACCGCCCCGTCATATTGCGCCCGTGTCGCGGCATAATCTCGCTCTAGCGTATCAAGTGCGATGGCGTTGGCTGGCGTAGCTTCAATGGTGCGCTGTAGCTCGGCCATTTCGGTCACAAGTTGTTCGCGACGCGCATTCATGAATTCCAGTTGGCTGTCCAACTCGGCCACTTGCAGATCATAGAGCGAATTCCGCGTGGTTACAGCCGTACTGGCGCTGCCATCGACACTGGTTGCTGCCGCTTGATCTGTCACCAATTTCTCTAGCGCATCAATCTGCGCTTTCATCACCTGCACACGCGGGTTGTCGAGAGAGAGAACCGCAACAGAAGTCGTGTAGCGTTCCAGAAGTTGGCGCAATTGGCGTTCTTCTGGCGTAAGCCCCGCCACAGCATCATCGTTGATGCCCTCAACCCCGCCAGTGTCTTCAAACAGCTTCACGACAGCATCCCGACGGTCAGAGATTTCTGCTTCGTCACGAGCGATTTCAAGCAACTCTTCTTGTGCCGCGATCAACTGGTTGCGACGGAACTCAAGGCTTTCCGGCAGCGCATCTCGATTGCCTTCTTGAAAGCGAATGATCGATTCGCCACGTTGCGAAAGTTGCTCATTGAGGCGTTCGACCTCTTGCTCGAAGAATTCCAGTGTCTGGCCAGAGACCCCTGTGCGCATTGCACGGTTTTCTTGTTGCATCAAAGTCACAACTTCATTGGTGACCTCAGCTGCCAGTCCCGCAGATCCGGCGGTAAAGCTCACATCTACCAGCAAAGCATTGATACGCCCCCGCAGTTGTGTCCCCCCGCTGGTCCGAATTTGAATACGCCCCCTAAGGTCTTCAACGATCTCGTCTGGGCGAAGCGGGCCATCACTACGATCTTCATCTGCATAGATGTCCAAACGGTTGGACATATCCAAAAGCGTGCCGCGCGCCTTGATGCGTTGCTCGATGATTTGTAGCTGTTCGGTGGCCGCTGTGCGCACTGTGGACTCAGCCAAGTCGCCGGGGATTTGTTCGGATTCCACAACCAACCGCGCCTGAGCCCGATATTCAGGCGGCAAGGTCAGAGCCAAACCAAGCCCCATGGCCGATCCTGCCACTGTGAAAATCAAAATATAGGGGAGACGACGCAGGAACAGCGCAAAGTAGAACCGAAAATCGAACATTATGAGCTTCCTGAGACCGGATCGACCAAGCGGATTGACTCTGTTTTAGCCCCGCCTGCAAAAAATACACCATCTTCCAGTACTTGATGCACGGTATCCGCATCAATCACCTGATGCCCGTTGGCAAAAGCGTACACCATACACAAGTCGCAGAGCTGGTTGACGAGCCGTGGGATCCCGCTTGATTGTTCATGAATCGCCGAACAAGCTGCGCTATCAAAGACATCTTCTGACCCACCGGCCATCACCAGACGGTGCTTTATATAGGCTTCCACGGTCTCTTCATCCATAGGCCCTAAATGGAAATGCGCCGAGACACGCTGTGCAAATTGCGACAGATCGGACCGCAGAATGATGTCACGCAGTTCGGGCTGACCAACCAGCACTAACTGGAACAACTCATCCTTGTTGGAGTTGATATTGGTGAACATGCGCAATTCTTCAAGATTGTCCCGGCTCAAGTTTTGCGCCTCATCGATGATCACAATGACCCGACGCCCAGCAGCGTATTGGTTGATCAGGTGCTCTTGGAACTGCCCAAACAGGTCAACGTAATTGGCATCTTTGGTCGTCGGTTGATCTAGGGCGGCCAGCACCCAACGTAGCAATTCGCCGCGTCCACCTTGCGTGTTCGAAACTAGCCCGATTTGCACATCTTCTTCGATCGCACGCAGTAGATGATGCACAAGTGTGGTTTTGCCTGCACCAACTTCTCCGGTCACAAGCGTAATAGGGCCACGCGTAACAATCCCATATTCAAGAATCGCATAAGCCCGTTTGTGCATCGGACTCCAAAACAAGAAGTCAGGGTCAGGCACCAATGTGAAGGGCCGTTCGCGCATATTGAAATGCTTGGTATATATATCAAGTGTATTCATTGTTTTCGCCGCTGCACCACACATGATTTAACACCAAAAAAGACCTCAATAGTGCCATCTCCAACTTCACAATACAGAGAGGGGCTAAAAACCGAGATCTGATCGCGCCTCTGATAGCTTGGACTGGATATTTCAGCAAGGTGCGCACAGAATCATAGCACCTGCAAAATGCCACGGGATGAACACAAATCAGGTAATTCACCACTTTTTCGATCAAATTGTGACCTTACGACGATACTTGTGAGATCATTTTCTGCCCTCCAAACGGGCATTTACAACTTAAAGTCGCAAATTTTTGAACAATTGCGCTAAATTAGAACAAGTTGAGATATTTATTTAAAATGCCCCGTAGAGCAAAACGCCCAAGGCTGTTATGCATCCCGTGTCTGCTTACATATTTTTTTAGACATCGCGACGTGTTTCGTTGCTTTAAATGGACAGTGATCTTAGTTAGTGACCAACAATACGACATATTTACCTTTTAAGCTGCAGGCTACTCCAAAAGTACGCATGGGTTCTACGCCACGTGCTAATGGACAGAAGCCTAAGCGAACGGACCTTTTAATGACTGCCCATGACGTTCATCTGACCGATTTGGTCAAGACGACTGCAAATGTATTGCATAAAGCCCCTTTAGTAACCGCGCCGACGCCATCAAGCGCCCAAGACGACGCCATACAAACGGCCAATCTGTATCGCGACAATATCAAACGCGCGCTTGATATTGCTCTCACCCTAATTGCGGTTCCAATTGTGCTGCCTTTGGTGACCTTCATGGCCCTGCTTGTTGCAATGACAGGTGGCAAACCTTTCTATTCGCAAGACCGCATTGGTAAGAATGGCCGCACCTATCGGATTTGGAAACTACGCTCGATGGTGCAAAATGCCGATGATGTTTTGGAAGAGCATTTGGCCAGCGATCCAGCCATGCGGGCTGAATGGGACAGCAAGCAAAAGTTGCTCGATGATCCACGTATCACATCCCTTGGCCACATAATGCGCAAATGTTCGATCGATGAGCTGCCACAACTTTGGAATGTGCTGTGCGGCGATATGAGCCTTGTTGGCCCTCGTCCGATGATGGTGTCACAAAAAGACATGTATCCCGGCGATGACTATTACGACTTACGCCCCGGCATCACAGGGTTCTGGCAAATTTCAGATCGCAACGGCACCACATTCGCCGATCGCGCCCGATATGATGCCCGTTATAATGAAGAACTTTCGTTTACGACCGACGCGAAAATTCTACTTGGTACCGTACGTGTTGTCGTCCGCGGAACTGGCCATTAATCGCGCCAAAAGCGCTATGACATCCAAGTCAAATAGTTCACATGCTAAGCACTTGCGGGCATGGTCACATCTTATTGCCTTTATCTAGGCCCTGTTTGCGTTGTAATCACTCAATCATGTCACGTCGTATCCTTACCGCCTTCGCCTTTGCTGCAACTCTCGTGCTCACTGCGTGTGAAAGCTCGGAAGAAAAAGCTGACGCTTTTTATAAATCCGGAATGGAACTGCTGGCCGCCGGAGATCCGGATCGCGCGATTGTCGCCTTCCGTAATGTGTTCCGCTTTGACGGGGAACATTACGAAGCCAGAAAAGAGCTCGCAGACGCGCTCGCCGCGAATGGGGACTTATCTGGTGCATACAGCCAGTACCTACGACTGGCGGAACAATATCCCGACGATGTCGTTGTCTTACAAACTCTGGCACAGATGGCGATCCGCAACCAAGGCTGGGATGAAGCTGAACGTCACGGACGCCGCGCATTGGAACTCGCCCCTGATGCAACAGAGATTAACGACCCTATTCGTGTCTCGTTGGGTTTTCGGCAATCCATTCTGGATGAAGACGACGCCAAGACAGCCCAATTTGCTGACGAAGCCCAAGCCCTTCTAGACATCAACCCCACTGATATTCTGAGCCGCCGGATCGTGATCGCACATGCTCTCCAACAAGATCGTCCGGGCGCGGTCCTTGAGGCTGTAGAACCCGCTATCGTTCAGTTTCCCGAGGATATCAGCTACTACACGCTGAAGCTCCGGGCCTTGTCTACACTGCAAGACACAGATGCCCTCGAGGCGCATCTTAGGGTCATGTACACGCAATTCCCTGAAAATGAAGACGTGCAACGGACCTTGATCGGGTTCTATCTGCAACGACAGGATTTTGATGGTGCGGAAACATTCCTGCGCCAATTGGCAGGTGAAGAAACTGACGATCCTGCTGGATTTGTTTCGGTAATCCAACTGATCGAACAGGCCAAAGGACGCGACGCGGCCAAAGCTGAAATGCAACGATTGGCCGATGTTAACGCGGAATATCCCGAAAACGCGGATTTCTACAAAGCACTGCTTGCAAGTTATGCCTTTGAAGATGGTGACCGAGACGGTGCGATCGCTGATCTGCAGGCCTTGATAACGGATGCAGAACCGAGTGATCAGATCAGGCGCATCAAAGGCACTCTCGCCAATATGTTGCTGCGTACTGACAATCAGGTTGGTGCCCGCGCCCTCGCAGAAGAAGTCCTCGCAGAAGACCAATCCAATGTGGTGGCCTTGAAGCTACGAGCACAATTGTTGATCAATGCGGACCAACCATCCGAAGCAATTGGTGATCTGCGCCGTGCTCTGGATCAAAGCCCGCGAGACCTTGATACACTTTTACTTCTCGCGGCCGCCCACGAACGCAACGGGAATACCGAGTTGCAAGGCGAACGCCTCGCCATTGCTGTTGAAGTTTCAAATTCCGCCCCGCGCGAGTCCCTGCTTTATGCCAACTACTTGCTGCGCAACGAACGGACAGAGGCTGCCCGCTCCGTTTTGGATGATGCGCGCAATGCACATCCACGAAATGTAGATATCTTGGTCCAGTCGGCACGGCTTGCCTTACAAGAAGAATCGCTCGGTGTTGTGCGCGGTGTGATCGCAGATTTGGAACGCATCCCCGAAGATGAACGCGCGGCTGAAGTTGCCACTTCGCTCCGCTCGGCCCTTTTATTGCAAGAAGACCGCGCCGAAGAAGGCCTTGAGCTGTTGCAAGAACAAGCAGGAGGGAACGGCCAGAACACCAGCGCTGTCTATGCGGTTATCCAGACGCAACTGCGCAGCGGTAAATTAGAAGAGGCTCGCGCCTATCTGGACAGCGTCATGGTGAACGCCCCCAATGACATCAACCTACGCTTGATCAACGCCGCTCTGCATGTGGCAGAAGGTGATCCGGCAACCTCTGAAGCCATCCTCCGCGAGCTGATCACTGCAAATCCCGCGCAACAAACCGCTGTCAGCCAACTTTACGTGCAACTGCGCCGCACCAGACAGGTCGATGAAGCCCGTGTTGTGTTGAACGCAGGACTTGCTGCCAATCCGGATGCGGCCCGTTTGTTGCAATATCAGGCCGGGGAATTGGAAGCGCTTGGAGATATCGAAGGCGCGATTGCGGTTTACGAAAAGCTGTATGAGCGCAACACAAGCAATGTGACCATTGCCAACAACCTCGCCAGCTTGATCTCAACATTCCGCGACACCCCCGAGTCACTGGAGCGTGCAGGCGCTGTTGCGCGCCGTCTACGCGGGACAGAAGTCCCTGCCTTTCAGGACACCTATGGCTGGATCGCCTATCGCCAAGGGGATTTTGCGGACGCTGTGAACTATCTGGAGCCAGCCGCAAAAGGCTTGCCAAATAATGCATTGGTGCAATTCCATTTGGGCATGACCTATGTCGCGTTGGAACGCCCCGATGAGGCCAAGCCGCAATTGGAACGCGCCCTAGAATTAGCCGGTCCAGACAGCACCTTGACGCAGATGCAGATCGCCCGCGACACCCTGAACACGCTAAACGGGCAATAACGCCAAGCGTTGCGTAATCGCTGCAGACCGTATTTCTGCGTTTGGACGTATTGCCGCAAAGCATCCGGGCTGGCATCACGCGTAGGTAAAGATTTGGGTACTAAAGGCGGGCACATGAATTATTCCAGACGTACTGTGGTCGGGCTTATGGCCGGACTCGTGGCATTTCCAAGCGTTGCAACAGCCCAAGGCTATCGAATTCAGCCCGGTGACGTTTTGCGCATTGAGGTGATCGAGGACGAAACTTTGAACCGCACGGTTCTGGTCGGTCCAGATGGCCGGATCAACGTCCCACAAGCTGGTTCAGTCCGGGCTGCTGGCAGATCGATCTCTGCGATCGAACGCATTGTGACCAACCGTTTGACTTCAAGCTTCAACGCCCCACCCAATGTCTATGTGGCCCTTGAGCAGCTTGCGCCCGAAGAAGAAGAGGTTGAACCCGAGACGCTCAACGTCTTTGTTCTGGGTGAAGTCGAACGTCCCGGCAAAATCGAAGTCGAACACGGCACAACCCTGATTCAAGCCTTCGCGGAAATGGGCGGATTTTCGAACTTCGCCGCCACCAAGCGCGTACAACTACGGCGAACCGACCCTAAAACCAAGATTGAGAAGGTTCACACCATCAATTATGACGCCATGCTGCAAGGCCAGATCAAGGACGCCACAATCCATCTGCGTGATGGCGATGTGATCCTTGTCCCAACCCGTAAGCTCTTTGAATAGCCTGCGGGCAGTGCTGCCGGGGGGCCTAATCACATGAGACGCACGACATATACGCCATGGGCGGCGACAGGCCTTGTGGCCTGCGCAATAGCTTTGCCTGGCGCGCTATTCGCCCAAGACGCGCCAAACCTCCGCTTTGGTGTAACCACAGGTTTCGTTGCCAGTGACAATCGCGGGCTCGATGACCCCAGTCTCGGCAGCACCTTTGAGGCGTTCTCACGGGTTGATTTTGGCGTGACCTTCGCCACCCCCAGCCAGCAGCTTGAGGTCACAGGGGATATCACCCTGCGCGGGCTAAATGGAGCCGAAGAAGGCAGCATCAGCGATGGATTGGTCGATCCCAACCTGCGGCTCAGCTATGGGCGCCAAGCACGCAACGCGCAGCTGTCTTTTGATGTGTTCATACAGCAAAGCGAAACCAACACGCTTGTAGCAGAGTTAGACGGCAGTGATGTCTCTTTGATCAATGATGATGCCACCCGTCTGCGATATGGTTTTGACACTGAATTGGAACTTGGTCGCCAATCCCCCTTTGGTGTCACCTTCTCCACGGGCTTCACCGCCCTAGAATACAGCGACACGACATCCACCACACTGACGGATCAAGATCGCTACCGTGTTGGTGCTCGGTTCCGCTTTGATATCAACCCTGCCCTGCAAGCGATCCTTAACGCACGCCTGTCCACCTTCGAAGACGAAGGCACAGCAGAAGGCCGGCGTGACACGGTCAGCTTGGATGGCTCCTTACGCCAAACCCTGCCAGCCGGAAGTTTTGGCCTAAACGCCAATATCACCAGTGTCGAAGAAGGCGAACGCTACACGCTCACCGTGGAGCGCAGCATTGAACGCCCCTTGTGGGAAGTTGGCGGCAGTTTGGGCCTTGCTCAAAGCTTGGACGGGGATGTCTTTCCCATCGGCACATTGGATGTCACGCACACGTTGCAAAACGGGTCCTTATCGCTTGATTTGAGCCGGTCCATCCGGTCCGGGATCAATGACAATGAACAAGAAGCGACTTCTGTCAGCGTCACATATGCCCAACAGTTGAACGATGTCAGTTCGTTCAATATGGGCCTGTCCTACTTCGAAAATGACCCTACGGACACAACCGGCACCAGCTCACTTGGCACAATCAGCCTTGGGTATCAGCGCACTCTGGCCCCTGGATGGCAGATGAATGTCGGGATCAACCGTCGTATCAACGAGACTTCGGCAGGGATCAAAGCACGAGACAACAATCTGTCATTCTCTGTACGTCGTGACCTAACCGCGCGCAGATAGGCTCTTAACGGTAAATCTACTTGCGCCGAGGCCTCGGCTCAGCGACTCATAGAGGATGGTTCTCCCCCCCCTCCCCCCTTTAGTTTGGCCAAGCCCGCCGCGCCGTTATGTGATGATTGGCGCGCTGATCTTCATCTGCAGCCTCATCGAGCTTACCCTGATCGCGGCCGACTTTGGCTTAATCGGGACACGCCGTTGGCGCATGCTTTGGCTGCAAAATGGTGCATTCTGGGCGGGTTTGCTGACGGATTGGGAAC
Organism: Aliishimia sp.; assembly: GCA_039978895.1. GTDB lineage: Bacteria > Pseudomonadota > Alphaproteobacteria > Rhodobacterales > Rhodobacteraceae > Aliishimia. The sequence goes on along the minus strand of JBDWAL010000062.1, from coordinate 3,028 downwards.
CAAACTACCCAAGCCAGCCTTGGCTTATGTTCGCCACTTATGCCTTCTTGCATGCTGGCGTCATGCATTTGCTCGGCAATATGTTGGCATTGGCTTGGATCGGGCCATACATCCTTCAACGACTTGGGCAACGCGGCTTTGCCTTGTTGTGGATCCTGACAGCATGTGGTGGCGCTTTGGGCTTTGCGGTTATGTCAAACGCACCTGCTCCGATGGTTGGTGCTTCTGGCTCGATCTTCGGACTTCTGGGTGCCCTTGTCGCGCTAGATTATCTTGAACGCGGCGCGATAAGGGCCGTTATCAATATGACCTTCGTGTTAATTTTGATGAATGTCGCGATGTTGGTATTGGAACGCGGCAGCCTCGCCTGGGAGACACATTTGGGCGGGTACCTTACAGGGCTCTTGGTGATCGCAGTGTTGAATCCGAAAGTACCCGAGTAAGCGTTAACCATATCTCAACCTTTGGTTGCTAAAATGTTCCCAGAGCACTTTGTATTTAATTTGATTTGTACGTGACCTCCCGTTTGTGCAGCTTCAAGTGAACCACAAAATGCTTGCAACGACCAAGGGGACGGACATGGCTATTGCACTCACTCTCATCAGCGTTTGTTGTGGATGCCTTGGCGCTGTGATGGCACTTGATGCCGGGTTCGGGTTGCTACCAGCTTTGATCAGCTACGTGCTCGCTGGCGCCATGGGAAGCGGCTTGACCGTGATCTGGGCAATGAGCCGTCTGAAGCCCGTCCATGCGTCGACACCGTCCGCATCTCAGACAATCGGTTCCCCACACCACCATTGATCCGACATTCGGCGCACCTTTCTTCCAAAATCTCACCCAGCTCATCAAGCGACATAATTTAGTATATATATTATGCCGTGCAATTTTTTATGTCACATTTAATACCCGGCACATATTATGCCGTGACATATTAAGTTTCACGGTATAATATATACCACAAGCGCAACGCAGTGGGCAGCAAAGCCCACAAAACAAGTTGTGCCATATAAACAAAGATGAAGCAGAGCAGATGATCGTTAGCATACTTTCCCCCAAAGGGGGCTGTGGGAAATCCACATCAGCCCTAACCTTGGCCACCGTTTTTGCCAACAACCCCGACCTTTCCGTTGCTATTGTCGACGCGGATCCGCGCCAAAGCATTGCGCGCGTGTGGTATGGTAAGCGTAAAGAAGAAGGCTTGCAGGATCCAAAGTTCACAGTGATCTCTGACAGTTCAGACGACACAATCCTTGATACCTTGGAGGCCGCAGGCGCCGCGCATGATCTGATCTTTGTCGACCTCGAAGGCGTGGCTGGACTTATGGCGTCCTATGCGGCCTCTGCATCAGACCTGTGTGTGATCCCAATGCGCCCCAGTGCATTAGATGGCGACGCTGCAGGTTCTGCCCTGAAAATGATCCGTGACGCAGGTCGCGCCGCCCGCCGTGATGTCCCCGCGCGCATCCTGATCACCCAAACCGACGCCGCGATCATAACCAAATCTCACAAAGAACTTTTGGCGGAACTCGACGGGGCAGGGGTGGGGAGGCTGCAAACCGAATTGATGCGACGTGCTCCATTTGAGCGCGTCATGGCCGAAGGCAAAACCTTATTTGAACTCACCACAAACAAATCCGTAGCCAGCGCGATCAGCAACACCGCACGGTTGGGTCAAGAGCTCGCCGATATTCTGGAGGATCAATAATGGTCGGAAAATTCCTCAACCTCGATGATGACACACCTAAGCCTGACGCCAGCATCGGTGCTGGCCTTAAGAGGAAGCCAAAGCCACAGCGGGGCAGGGCAGACACCAAAGCGGTCGCGGCCGCAGGGGAAGCTCACGGGTTCACACGCGCGACACAACCACAGCCCCCTAGAGCCAAAAAGCCCAAATTAGAGCCAGATCAACCTCGCAGAGGGCGCCCCCCTCTGAACGAAGCAATGACCTATTGGCGTATCTATGTCGCGCCAGATCTGCGCGACGAGTTGAATGCAATCCGTGATAAGGAAGGCAAACGGTTGAATGATGTGCTCAGGGACATGCTCGCGGTATATAAGAGCCAAAAACGCTGATCAGAGATGATTATTCTAAGCTGCTCCGACCAACAGCCTTTTCTGTGGCGATCCTCATGTCACATATGCCTTCAGGTCAGGGAAATTCCTTACAGAACACCCCTCTCGCTTTATGCCCACCAAATGCACAGATGCGTGTCTAAAAAACACGTCTCATAAAGTCTTTACATCCGATCCATTAGAAACCTGTGCAATTTGTGAAAGATACCATCGCAATATACCGCAACCAGTTTCAGGGTTTGAAGATTATGGACATTACACAGACCAACCTTGCAGGGGTTACCTTGCTGACACCGCGTCGCTTTGGTGACGACCGAGGGTGGTTTTCCGAAACATGGAACAAACGTGTTTTGGCTGAGGCAGGAATTGATGCCGATTTCGTACAAGACAACCATTCAATGTCCGCCCCCATCGGGACCTTACGCGGGCTACACTATCAAGCGCCCCCCCATGCCCAAGACAAGTTAGTACGCTGCACGCGCGGTGTGATTTTTGATGTTGCCGTGGATATCCGCACCGGATCACCAACATATGGGCATTGGGTTGGATATGAATTGAGCGCCGAGAACGGTGCGCAATTGTTCGTCCCCAAAGGTTTCCTGCACGGTTTTTCTACACGCACATCAGATGCCGAAGTGCAGTACAAATGCACCGACTATTACGCGCCAGACGCCGATGGGGGGGTCCGCTGGGACAGCCTTGGAATCGACTGGGGTCTGACGGGTGATCCCGTCCTTTCAGACAAAGATCGCAACGCGCCTGCCTTCAGCGACTGGACCTCGCCCTTCACATGGGAGGGCAGCGCATGAAACTACTTGTCACCGGTGGGGCCGGGTTCATTGGGTCAGCAGTCGTACGTCAAGCCGTAGGGCAGGGGCATCACGTGGTGAACCTTGATGCGATGACCTATGCCGCCTGCCTTGAGAATGTAGCAAGCGTTGCAGAGAGCCCTCTT
>JBDWAL010000061.1:0-72655 GCA_039978895.1 Aliishimia sp. | reverse complement strand
TCAAATCGATATGGACGTAATATTCGTCGATATAAGCGATGCGCACTTCCCAGCCTTCGGCTTCGAACCAGCTGGCCACTTGTTTGACACCTGCCTCATTGGTGCGCGCTTCACCACAACCGATCAGGACGCAGCCCTCTTCGATGACATTGAAATCGCCACCTTCGAAGGTTCCAGCAGTGACCATGTCGTAGATCGGTATGCCAAGCTTTTCATAGGCGCGGATTGCGGCATAATTTTCGCCACGCCGCCACCATTGCGACATGGCCGTGATGAAGGCACCATAAGGCGTCATGCACGAACTGTCGCGAGAATAGACTTGCATGGTCAGTTCCGGCTCAGCTTCCAGCATGTGCACATTCACATTGAAGTGCCGGTAGGCGTCGACCAGTTCGGCGTGCTGGGCCTGAGCGGTTTGGATATTGCAAGGCGCCTCGCGCAGGTGCTTTCGCGATAGGCTAGAAGTGGCGCGATGGAACAGATGCGCAGGTGAGCCCAGCAAAACATCTGTCAACGGGTCCGTTTCATTGCGAAACCCCCAATGGACCAGCGGCGCGGTGCCGCCATTAGGATTGCGGCGTTGCAGGGAAAATGAATCGGGCGATGTGGCTAGGGACATATTGGGCACTCCTGGATCTAAGCATCTGGCATGGTTGAAGGGATCCACCAGTCGCGGCCACGTTCGGTGGTAACGTATTCTGGCCAGCGAAAATGGATAGGCGGGTCGTAATCGCAGAGCGGGGGCACCCATTTATCACCATTAATACCGCCGGTTCTGGTATTGAACTCATCCCAACTGGCCTGCCTGAGTGACGCGTCTTCGAGCAAGCGCAGCGCAGATAAAGCAAGCACCTTAGCGGCAGTTTTAATCATCGGGTCGATGGTTTCGGGGATTCCACCAAGGGCGTTCATCACCCAAGGTGGGTAGGGTTTACCTGCACGCTGTTTCAGTGCCGGGCGCGCGATGTAGAAACGCGCAGTGGGGCAGTGCCATGTCATATCGGTATAGTCATCGGACGTTGCGTTAAGCTGACTCGGTGGCAGATCTTGACGCAAGATCGTCTCCGCTGTTTGGGGGGCGACGAGTTGAGACATTTCGTCGATGAAGGGCTCTTTCATCGGCTCAAGCCCAAGGTTGGTTTGAATCTCGCGTGCGATATCAACAGCCTTTGCGCCCCACTCAGGTGCACCGACACTTTGCAACGCGTCCCAGACCACGTTCGCCATGGTGTGATTGGCCAATCCTGGACGAGATTTGCAGACCCAGTGGCGTTCGACCTTGCAACCCGTCATGGCGGCTGCGGCATCGGCATTGCGGTCGAGCACTTTATTGATCTGTTCCGCCATTGCCACAGTTGGCACACGCATCATGTACTGGATCTCGGCTAACCCAGCCGGCAGGTTGTCAGCGGTGGCCTGACCTGCAGTCAAGATCGCCTCTGATAGAGACCAGCCGCCTTGGTGCGGCAGCATCGAGTCTCGCAACGCCTTGGAGGACTGATACATCATCATCAGCGCGTCATTTGCACCCGGAGCGCGTACAGCAGAGTGCGACTGCGGGATCGGCGCGCCATCCGTTGCGCCCCAGTTTTCTGGAGCATCGCAGATGAAGCGATAAATCTTCGAATAGGCGGCGCCACAATGGGTGTCCCAACGCACTGTATTGCACAAGGGCAGCATGTAGAACGGATGGAACGACAGCATCGCGGCCAACCCCTCGTAATATCCGTGAGCCGCATGGATGGGTTTGGACCCGCGCACCTTTTCGGCAGGCTCGCCTGTATAACGTAGCCCGCCTTTGATACCGTGTTTTTCCATCGCCGCCTTGGTGGCAAGAAGCCCACCGAGCGTGGCGATTCCGAGACCGGAATGTGGGTCCGTATGTCCGCCTGCTTGAAATCCCAGACCGGCCCGGGGTTCACGCATAGTGCTGGCAGCTTGGCCATTTCCCGGCACGGCGTCGTATTCGGCGTACATGCCAATCACTGGCCCGTCGCCGTTCGACCATTCGGCGCAAAAGGCAGTAGGCATGCCAGCCGAACCTTCTTCGACGGTAAAGCCTTCCGCGCGCAGCCGCGCCACATACCATGCTGCCGAACGATATTCGCGCCAAGCGGTTTCGGCGAAATCGAAGATAATCTTACACCATTCGGACAAGTCTGCCATTCGGGTATCAACTGCGGCAATGGCCGAGTTTTGAGCATTCGACAGATTCATCAAGGTCTCCTTACTGATCGTTTTAGGGGGCCGTGCTTTGAAACGAAAAGTGAAAGCTTTTCTATCGATCAGCAAATTTTCCTCACCTTTATATTGGCGAAACCTTCTGAGCGCGGTATGTAATTGCAAAAGTTGTGAGGACAGGATGCAGCGGATACCTTCAACACAAGCCCTGCGTGCATTGGAGAGCTTTTCGCGTCAGGGGGCGGTCTGGAAAGCGGCTGAGGAACTGAACCTAACGCGCAGTGCGGTCAGTCACCAACTACGGCTTTTGGAGCGCGATCTTGGCTTTCCACTGTTCGCACGCGTTGGCACAAGGATTGAACTGACGGCAAGGGGCCGCGCCTATGCAACGGATGTAAGCAATGCGCTTTCTCTGATCGGCAGATCTGGTACACGCAATGCCGGGCGCGAGCTGTCAGGACAATTGTGCGTCAGTTGCACGCCGGGATTCGCGGCCACTTGGCTTAGCGCCAAGATCGGTCGGTTTCGCAAGAATTTTCCCGATATTACACTTTCCGTTATCACGCCAAGACAACTTGACGACGTATCCAATCCAGATGCTGATGTTTTTATTACCTTTGGCGATCGCGCAATGAAAGGTGTTGAGGTCGAATTACTAAAGGCAGTCGAATTCACACCGCTGATCAGTCCTGTCTTGTTGAATCGGCTGGGTTCCTTGCAAGAGCCTGCGGATGTACTGAAGGGCGATCTGATCCACTTGGTGGACCGCGGTGACTGGGAGGACTGGCTTGAACACGCCGGACTGCCCAAAATCGCAGCAAAAAGAGGATTGATGTTCAGTGACATGAACCTTGTCTACAGCGCTGCACTGAAAGCTCAGGGTATTGCGATGGGCGATGAATTCATCTGCCGGGAAGCCATGGAGTCGGGCCAACTTCTACGCCCCTTCGATCTGTCAATTAAGTCTCCAAAAGCCTATTATTTGGCGGTTCCAATGTCCAAATCTGAGTTTGCCAGTGTCGCTGCGTTTCGTGAATGGATTCAGGAAGAACTGTTCGGCAACAATCTCTGATTTGTGCCCTTTGTCAAATTTGGTTTGTCAAAAGAGTAAAAACAATTCGTTTGTCATGGAATAATTCATCCTCCTAGGTTGAAGCAATCGGAGGAACTCATGATTGCGACGACACAGGCTGCCAATATTTCAGCCAAGGATATCGGGAAGGACTTTGGCCGCTTTACCGCGCTTGAAGACGTATCCTTGCAAATCGGATCGGGTGAGTTCCTGACGTTGCTTGGTCCATCGGGTTCCGGGAAGACGACCTTCCTTATGATTTTGGCTGGCTTTGAAGCCGCAACGCGTGGGCAAATTTTGCTGAACGACCGCGATGTCACAAATGTCCCGCCCGAGGAACGCGCCTTTGGCATGGTGTTTCAAGGATATGCCTTGTTTCCACATATGACCGTAGAGCAGAACATCGCCTTTCCCCTAAAAGTGCAGCGACGTGGGACTGTCGAGATCAAGCGACGGGTTTCCGAGATGGTCGAAATGGTCGGTCTCGGAGGGCATGGCCACAAGCGGCCCTCGGCCCTGTCCGGAGGCCAACAGCAACGAGTAGCACTGGCGCGGGCTTTGGCGTTTGAACCGCCAGTTCTGCTTTTGGATGAACCGTTCTCAGCCCTTGATAAAAACTTGCGTGGTCAAATGCAGGATGAAGTACGCAGACTGCATCGCGAGATTGGCACGACATTTGTTTTCGTAACCCATGATCAATCCGAAGCTCTGGCACTGTCGAGCCGGGTCGGGATATTCGACCATGGCCGGTTGCAGCAGATCGGGACGCCACAACAGGTGTATGAGCAGCCAGAGAACAAGTTCGTTGCTGAGTTCCTAGGCGATATCAACATTTTACATTTGAATGATGTGAAAAGCGATGGCACGTCCACCAGCGCCAAATTTGAAGAGCAAACTCTGCGCGCAGGGCCAGATGCCGGCAACCCAAGTACCACATTGGCCGTGCGTCCCGAGTATATGCAGATGACGTTGAACAAACCCGATGGTGGCAATGCGATTGCCGCGACGATTGGTGAACTCACCTATCTCGGGGCGGAAACCCAGCTGACACTGATCACCCGAAATGGAACGCCGGTCGTTCTCTCAAAGACGACGGCGAACCTGCCTGAGGGTATCGCGAAGGACGCACAAGTCTGGGCCAACTGGCCTGAGAACAAAGGGATTTTCCTTTGACCCTCCGAGACACGGGATACAGCCAGCAAAAACAACAAGGAGGACGACAAATGGATAAGAACTTTCAACAAGACTGTATTGAGATCATTGCCGACAAGGCCAAAAAGGGCCAAATTTCTCGCCGCCGATTCACCACAATGGCAGCTGCTCTACTTGGCACCACTGCGGTTGGGCTGAAAGGCTCTCCGGCGTTGGCTGGTTCAGGCGATCTGGTCTTTGTAAACTGGGGCGGAGACGCTGTAACGGCCTATGACACAGCCTTTGGGCGGCCTTTCAAAGATGAATCTGGTGTTACCGTCAAACAAGATGGCTCTGGCCCGACCGAAGGCGCGATCAAGGCGCAGGTCGAAAGCGGCAACCCGACTTGGGATATTGTGGATGCCGATCCGTTCTCGGCGCAATCGCTTGGCAATCAAGGCATGATGGAAGAGATCGACTATAACGTGGTTGATCGCTCCAAAATGCGTGATGGTTTCGGTTGGGATTACGCCGCTTCGGCCTATTTTTATTCCTATGTCATAGCCTATGACGCGACGAAGTTTGGTGACAACCCGCCAACAGGGATCGCGGATTTCTTTGATACGGACAAGTTCCCGGGCAAACGGGCGATGTATAAGTGGGGCGTTGGCGTTTGGGAGGCCCTGTTGATGGCCGACGGGGTTGCGCGTGAAGATTTGTATCCTTTGGATATTGACCGTGCCCACGCCAAACTGCGCGATTTCAAAGATCATGTCGTGGCCTTCTGGGGCGGCGGTGCGGAAAGCCAATCGCTGATGCTGGATGGTGAAGCGTCGATGGCCCTTGTCTGGTCCACACGGGCGAAGTTGCTGGAAGAGGATAGCGAAGGCGACATCAAGTTCATCTGGGACGATGGCTTGCTAGCGCCAGGATCCATGGCGGTTCTGAAGGGCAACCCAGGGGGCGCTGAAAACGCGATGAAATTCATCGCCTCTGCGCAAGATCCTGAACGCCAGATTGCGCTGTTTGATATCTTATCGAACGGACCAGCAAACCCTGCCGCAGATGCGTTGATCCCTGTTGACCGACGCCGGTTTAACCCAGTCGACCCCGCCAATTTTGCCTTACAAGTCGCACTTGATATGGATTGGTATGAGAAAAACTACGGTGCCGCTCTTGACGGTTACCTCGGGATTGTCTCGGCCTAGATGGCCAAACTCAAGGGTGCCGGTCTTCTATGTTGGTCGGCACCAAGCTTGGATTTATTATGAAACGCTTGGCCAAACCTGCCCTCTTGCTGGGACCTATGCTGCTGTTTCTCAGTCTCGCCTATATCGTGCCATTCTTGGGCGTTGTCAGTTGGAGTGTGACGCTGCCGGAGCTCGGGTTGGGGCAGTACAAAGCTGCGACGAGCGATCCGCTCATTCTGTCTGTATTCTGGCGCACGTTGCGCATTTGCGTGATTGTCACAATACTGAGTGTGACTGCAGGGTATTGTATTTGCCTGCTGTGGGTCCGAGGTGGAAAAGCAATCCGGCTGTTCACCGAACTCTGTATCATCATACCGTTCTGGATTTCCGTTCTTACCCGCGCCTTTGGCTGGATGGCGCTGCTGTCAAATAGAGGTTTGATCAATACCTGGCTGCAGACGATAGGTGTTCTGGATGAGCCGCTTTCGCTTGTCCGCAATGAAATTGGCGTTGTCATTGGGATGGTGCACTTCCTGATCCCCTTTGCCGTTTTCCCGCTTGCCACAGCGATGCGAAATGTCGATGAGCGTGTGTTGATGGCGGCCCGCGGCATGGGGGCAAGCCGAACACGTATCTTTTGGCAGGCTTTTGTGCCGATGACAGCAGCGGGGATCATCGGCAGCGCCTTGCTGGTTTTCGTGTTTTCCATCGGTTTCTTTGTAACCCCAGCCATTCTGGGCGGCGGGCGTAGCGTCATGGTCGCAGAGCTGATTTACTTGCGCATTTTCCAAAGCCCGAATTGGGGATTAGCGGCCGCAATCAGCGTCATACTCATGCTGGCTATTGGTGCGTTGCTTGTCTTACTGCTGCGCCAACTTCAGCCCGGAGGCGGAAAATGATAACATTTCGCCCCGGTCGATTGGCTATCTTACTATCTGTTTTGGTTGCAGTTTTCCTGATCATGCCATTGCTGGCTGTCGTACCGGTATCATTTACACCCAAACGGTTTTTATCGATCCCGACAGATGAATTGTCATTACGTCACTATCGGACCCTGATTGAAAATCCACAATGGATGGGTGGCATCTGGCTCTCCATCCGCGTTGGTTTGTTAAGCGCAACCTTTGCAACACTGCTTGGTTTGTTCTTTTCGCTTGGGATATGGATGTTTCGCCCAAGGTTCAGCGGCGTTTTGATGGGCATTGTTTTACTGCCAATGGTTGCACCACCGGTGGTCTCGGCGTTAACTCTTTACTTCTTCTTGATAACGCTTAGCCAATTTAATGATGTGATTGCCTATGACACGATGGCGGGTGTTGTGATGGCGCATTCGGTCATGATCTCTCCATTTGCTGTTGTTGTCATCTCTGTGGCCTTGTCTCAGGTCGACAGGCGGATAGACCTCGCAGCTCGATCCATGGGTGCCGGGCTTTTCATGCGTATTTTCAAGGTCATTATTCCCAACATTCGCTTTGGTTTGATCACTTCGTTCTTTCTGACATTCGTGCTGTCCTGGGAGGAAATCGCAGTCACGATCTTCATCACGTCAGTTGACGCTGTGACGTTGCCACGCCTGATGTGGATGGGCCTGCGCGACAACATTGATCCAGCAATTGCGGCAATCTCGGTCGTCCTCATCATTATCGTAGCGACGATTGCAAGCACGAGATATCTGTTTTTGGATCGCGATTAGGGGTGCAACTTCAATGGGTGATCGCAACACTTTTCTCTTTTGAAGAAGATAGAGGGATTGGGATGTAATTGCCGCGATCATGAATGGACTGTCGGCAAGAGACCCCGACAATATCGATTGACGCGACCTACCTGAAAGCACATCTCACGGCTTCTAGTCTGGGGTCGTAAAAGGGGGCCTTGGGCGCCTGATCGAACAAACGAAGCGAGACATGCACACCAACAACCTGCGCGCCGTTATCGACCCAAGCGGTCGTCCCAATTGTTTCTTCATCAATCGATCCTGGAACGTCCGGTTGGCACGTTCGACGCGACCCTTAGCTTGGCTGCTGTTGGCGCATACAATCTCGACGATCAACTGCTTCGAAGCACGCTCAAACTGGGTCATACACGCACCAGCATTTGCGTCTTTCTTGGCCATGCGGAACACCGTGTGTTTGTCGCTGTAGAATGCGACGGGACGTCCATGTTCGATCAGATCGCCTTCCAGTGCTTCGAAGTAGCTGAATATGCTCTCAGATTTGACAAACCGCAGCTCCATCAAGGTGCTGGTGGCATCGTCAATGGACACGAGCAGGGCGCACGGACCCGCGCGATCTTCGAACCATCGATGGTCTGAGCCGTCGATCTGGATCAATTCGTCAAGGTATTCTCGACGCAAGGGTGGTTGGTGAAATGCTCGACATTGTTTACGCGAAAACCGAAAATCGTCTTCAATTCTCCATTTGCGCAGCGTCTCGCGTGAAACTTTGAATCCGTGATGTTCCGCCAGCATCTCAGCCGTCAGTATCGGTCCAAAGTCTAAGTAGTTCTCTTTGACCAAGGCTAAGGCGTAGTCACGCTTCGCCTTATGAATCTTGTTGCTCGGGGTTTTGCCACGCGCCTTATGTCGGATCGCGGCAATTCCTTCGGTTCGGTATCTCTTCAATAGCCGAAACATTTGCCGCTTCGTGAGATCCAACATGTTGGCACCGTTCTGAACGCTCAGCCGTCCGTCACCTACCTGTGCCAAAACCTCCACGCGGTTCAACTCGCGCTCGCTCATCATCACCCATCCCATGTCCAATCTCCCGTTGTTCATTTGAACAAGAGAGTGACATTCCTGAATTGCTCAGGAGTGACATTATCGCTTTGCGGCTACAGGAACATAATGCGAATTATGGTAAGTACGTTCGTCGAGGGATTAAATTTGCCCTGTTAGAGATAAAGTTCTAATACCGCGTGCTTACTTTATAGCCGGGTTGATACGTCATGCGGACGAAGGTTACGGGACGCCCCTGTAACCATGTGGCGCGCTCAAGGCGGAACAGGGACGCGCCCTGAGATGTGCCAAGAAATTCAGACAGTTTGGCGTCGGCTGTTATGGCTGAAAACGCGATCTCGGCGTTTGAGAACGGCACTTGCGCCAGCAGCCATTCATTAGGGCCTATTTCAGAGAAATCCGCATCTTTCACGGACGGCACAGCGTCAATATTGATCCAGCGTTCTTCATATTGGAAGGGTTGGTTGTCGGCATAATGCATGCACATTAAATGCAAGACATCCGAGCCGTTGGGCAGATTTAGTTGCGCTCGCAGCCATTCGGGCGCGCCGATCAGATCCTGTCCCACAAGAGAATATCGGTACTGTGCATTCATATCCTCAATTGTTTGACGCACGACTTCGATCTCGAATTTCGCCTGTCGCACAGGGGCGGCATTGACGATCGTTCCGCGTTTGCGTTTGCGGTCGATCAGCCCTTGTTCAGCCAGCTCACGCAACGCGCGGTTCACGGTTGCACGGGCACATCCGAACTGTTTCGCCAACTCGATCTCTGTGGGCAACAAGGTCCCAGCCGGCCAAATGCGCGATTGAATGCGTGAAAGCACTTCATCTTGGATATCCTGAAATCCAAGTCTTTTTTCATCGGCCATCTCTATCGATCTCGCTTAAATCAGCTACATAATAACATCATGTATGTTTTTATTGTCCGTGAAAAGGAGCGCAAATACGCAACCATGTGATCTGCTTTGACTTCAAATATCTGACAACAGGGTCTTAATCACGCGTTTATAGTCTTGGATGATGCCCTCTCTGCGCACGTGGCGCCCATTTTGCACACAGTGACGGCCCGCAGACCAGACGTCCGTGACCACATCATCGCTGGCTGCAAAACACAAACCATCCAGCAGTTGATCATCGCTTAATGCACAAAGCGCCGGGGCTTCGCTGTCGATGGCAACCAGATCAGCCAATGCGCCGGGTTCGATGCGCCCTGCATCACGGCCCAAAGCCTGCGCACCCCCCTTGGCTGCCCCAAGATAAAGCGCCGAGCCAACAGATCCCGCTTTGGGAACCATAACGTTGCGGACCAAATCGCGCAGACGTTGAGAATACTCTAAAGTGCGCAATTCTTCCGTGAGCGAAATACGGACATTGGAATCCGATCCGACACCAAAAGCGCCACCCGCCGCCAAGTAAGTCGGCCCGTTGAATGGACCATCGCCCAAGTTAGCTTCGGTGATCGGGCAAAGGCCTGCAACCACACCTGAACGCGCCATGTCGATGGTTTCTTGTGGGGTCATATGGGTGGCATGGATCAGGCACCATTGCGCATCGACTTCAACATTATCAAGCAACCACGCGACCGGACGCGCACCCAACCAGTTCTGAATATCGGCGACTTCCTTGGGCTGTTCTGCGATGTGGATATGCACCGGGTCGGCATTCTTGAGTGCCAAGACTTCGTTCAAGTCTTCAGGGCATGTCGCGCGCAAGCTGTGCGGGGCGATCCCGACGCGGGTGTCACTTGGCATATGTTGGGCGGCCGTGTCGCGTGTTTGTTCAACCAGATTGGCGAACATGGGCACCGTATTGCCAAATCGTCTCTGGCCTTGGGACAAGTCGGCCTTTGCGGCCCCGCCATATGAATAAAGAACCGGCAAATGGGTCAGACCGATCCCCGTGACGTGCGCCGCCGCAAAAACCCGGTCTGAGAGTTCAGACAACCGGTCATAAGGTGCGCCGCCGGGGGTGTGATGCACGTAATGGAATTCCCCGACGCTGGCATATCCGGCTTCAAACATCTCCATAAAGACCAAGGCTGCAATAGCTTCATATTGTTCCGGCGTAATGCGATCCATGAAACGATACATCAGTGTGCGCCATGTCCAGAACGAATCCTGCCCCGCGGCACGGACCTCTGTCATCCCAGCCATTGCGCGTTGAAATGTATGCGAATGGAGATTGCCCACGGACGGCAACAGCGTGTCCACACGCGTTTCGCCCGTTGCGTCTTGCCCAACTTCAATCGAGCGGACGCGTCCAGCATCAATCTGGATCACGACATCTTTCAGCCAACCATTGGGGGTCAGCGCGCGCTTGGCATGAAGTTTTTGCATTGGCGCTCCTTATGAATAGACAAAATAACTATAATAGCATACTTTATGATTCATCAAGACATTTACCGGATAGCCTATGACCTCGCACATTCTCTTTAACGCCACGCTCGCAACAATGATGCCCGGCGCAAACGCATATGGTCTTATTGACGGCGGCGCTGTTGCGATCACGGATGACCATATTGCGTGGGTGGGTCGTCACGCGGACCTGCCTGCGGAGTTTGCAAAGCTTCCATCTCGTGATCTTGCTGGGCGGTTGGTGACACCGGGTTTGATCGATTGTCACACGCATGTGGTGTTTGGCGGAAACCGAGCCGCCGAGTTCGAACTGCGATTAAACGGGGCGCGTTACGAAGAGGTCGCCAAGGCGGGGGGCGGTATCATCTCAACCGTCCGCGCAACCCGTACTGCAACCGATGCGGAGTTGTTGGCAGACGCGCTGACACGTGTCGATGCGATGATTTCAGAAGGCGTGACGCTGATCGAGGTCAAGTCTGGTTACGGGCTGGATCTCGACACAGAGTTGAAGATGTTGCGGGTCACGCGAACCCTTGCGCAGACAAGACCCGTTGACGTGCGGACCAGTTTTCTAGGCGCGCACGCTGTGCCGCCAGAATATACCGGTCGAGCAGATGAATATATCGATACCGTTTGCATTCCAGCCCTAAGGGTCGCCCATGCCGAGGGGTTGGTCGATGCCGTGGATGGCTTTTGCGAGGGCATTGCATTTGACGCCGCTCAAATCGCGCGCGTTTTTGATGTGGCGAAAGACTTACAGCTGCCAGTCAAACTGCACGCGGAACAACTGTCCAATATTGGCGGAACGCAACTTGCCGCGCACTATAAGGCCTTGTCCGCTGATCATGTGGAATTTGCAAACGATGCGGACGCTCAAGCTTTGGCGGCGTCAGGATCTGTGGCTGTGATACTTCCCGGCGCATACTATACATTGCGCGAGACACAAGCGCCGCCAATCGAGCTTTTCCGCAAACACAATGTTCCAATGGCGCTGGCAACAGATTGCAATCCGGGGTCTTCCCCCCTGACATCGCCGCTGCTGACACTCAACATGGCGTGCACCCTGTTTCGCATGACCCCGGCAGAAGCACTGGCGGGTCTGACAGTCAATGCGGCGCGCGCGCTTGGTCTGGCAGATCGCGGTCAGATTGCATCAGGTCTGCGCGCTGATTTGGCGATTTGGGATGTCTCGCATCCGGCTGAGCTGTCTTATCGCATTGGGTTTAACCCACTTCATCAACGTATCTTTGGGGGCGTCACATGAGCGTTATTCTCATGCCCGGGGCCACATCTTTGGCGACCTTACACAATGTCTGGTCCAATGGGCTTGCAGCGAAACTGGACCCATCCGCGCGTGCCGGTGTTATGGCCGCCGCCGAGCTCATCGCACAGGCCGCTGCAGGGAATGACGCGGTCTACGGGGTCAACACAGGCTTTGGAAAACTGGCCAGCCTGAAGATCGCGCCGCAAGACACCGCCACATTGCAACGCAATCTGATCCTAAGTCATTGTTGCGGCGTTGGTACACCACTGGATGTCCACACAACGCGCCTGATGATGGTGTTGAAATTGTTGTCGCTTGGTCGCGGTGCGTCAGGCGTTGCATGGGGCACCGTCGCCCTGATCGAGAGCATGTTAGCCAAGAATGTTGTACCCGTTATTCCCGATCAAGGCTCTGTTGGCGCGTCAGGTGACCTTGCGCCGTTGGCCCATATGGCCGCCGTTTTACTTGGTGAAGGCGAAGCGGTGTTTGACGGCGTTCGCATGTCGGGCGGTGATGCCTTGTCAAAGGCGGGGCTGAACCCAATCACACTTGGCCCCAAGGAAGGGTTGGCGCTGATCAACGGCACCCAATTTTCAACCGCCTGCGCGCTGGTCGGGCTATGGGGGGCTTGGCAAAACGCGGCCACCGCGGTCGTCACATGCGCATTGTCAACAGATGCCATCATGGGATCAACGGCCCCTTTGCAAGACGCCGTCCACACCTTGCGCGGTCACGCCGGACAGATCGCCGTGGCGCGCGCCCAACGTGCTGTGATGAGCGGCTCAAAAATCCGCGAAAGCCACCGCGAAGACGACACGCGTGTGCAAGACCCCTATTGCATCCGGTGCCAACCTCAAGTGACCGGTGCCGCAATGGATTTGTTGCATTTTGCCGCGCGCACGCTTGAGGTCGAAGCGAATGCCGTCACCGACAATCCGCTTGTGCTCGTCGACGAAGGTTTGATTGTGTCAGGCGGGAATTTCCATGCGGAACCAGTGGGATTTGCGGCGGATCAAATCGCGGTTGCCGTCTCTGAAATCGGGGCCATCGCGCAAAGGCGTGTGGCGTTGATGGTCGATCCGACACTCAGCCATGATCTGCCCCCGTTTTTGACGCCCGATCCGGGATTGAATTCGGGATTGATGATCGCGGAAGTCACCACCGCTGCCTTGATGAGCGAAAATAAACATCTGGCAAACCCTTGTACCACGGATAGCACGCCAACCTCTGCGAACCAAGAAGATCATGTCAGCATGGCCGCACATGCCGCGCGCAGGCTTGCCAAAATGAACGCGAATTTGAATGTTATCCTTGGGGTCGAAGCGATCTGCGCGGCCCAAGGCATAGACTTTCGCGCACCCTTAAAAACCAGCGCGCCCTTACAATCCGTTATTGACGTTTTACGCACTGAAGTCGCGCCCTTGGAAGCGGATCGTTATCTTGCCCCGTCGCTAGAGGCAGCAGCGGCTATGGTTAAAAACGCGCGCTTGATCGACCCCGTCGACCTTCCAGGTTTTGTTCGTGGATTGGTCCCATGATCTGCCGCGATACCCAGCATATTGACTGGCTGATTGTGCTCGGATCAGCGCGCGCGCCCTCGTGCTGCGCCATGACACAAAACCTGATCCCACATGCCGACACGGCCTTAACCTTCGGAGCATCCAGATGAACAACCCCCGCCACAACCTACGTGACATCTTTGCCCCCACCGGATCAAAGATCACGGCCAAAAGTTGGCTGACAGAAGCCCCCATGCGGATGTTGATGAACAATTTGCATCCCGACGTGGCCGAAAACCCGCATGAGTTGGTGGTCTATGGCGGGATCGGGCGCGCGGCCCGTACATGGGAAGATTTCGATGCGATCGTTGCCAGTTTGAAAAACCTTGATGACGATCAAACGCTGCTGGTTCAGTCGGGCAAGCCCGTCGGCGTGTTCCAAACCCACAAGGATGCCCCGCGCGTTCTGATCGCCAATTCAAACCTCGTGCCGCATTGGGCGACATGGGATCATTTCAACGAGCTCGATAAGCGCGGGCTAGCGATGTACGGCCAGATGACGGCTGGGTCTTGGATTTACATCGGCACGCAAGGCATTGTGCAGGGCACTTACGAAACATTCATGGAGGCAGGCCGCCAACATTACGGCGGCGATCTGACCGGCAAATGGATTTTGACCGGTGGTCTTGGCGGCATGGGCGGGGCGCAACCTTTGGCGGCCGTTATGGCGGGCGCATGTTGTCTTGCGGTTGAATGCAATCCCGACAGCATCGATTTCCGACTGCGCACGAAATACGTCGATGAAAAAGCACAAACGCTGGATGAGGCGCTTGAGATGATCGAACGCTGGACGCAAGCAGGCGAGGCGAAATCCATCGGCCTTTTGGGTAATGCGGCCGATATATTCCCGGAGCTGGTGAAACGGATGAACGCCGGTGGAATTCGCCCAGACATGGTGACGGATCAGACATCTGCACATGATCCGCTTAATGGGTATCTGCCGCAGGGTTGGGGGCTGGTGGAGTGGCGTGCCAAACGGGAAAGTGACCCTAAAGCAGTCGAATCCGCGGCTCGGGCCAGCATGAAGACGCATGTTGCGGCAATGGTCGATTTCTGGAACGCGGGTGTACCAACATTGGATTATGGCAATAACATTCGTCAGGTCGCGCTTGAGGAAGGCTTGGAAAACGCCTTTGCCTTCCCGGGCTTTGTGCCCGCCTATATCCGCCCCTTGTTTTGTCGCGGCATTGGTCCGTTTCGGTGGTGCGCGTTGTCGGGTGATCCCGAGGACATCTATAAAACTGACGCGAAGGTCAAAGAGCTGGTGGATGATCCGCATCTGCACAATTGGCTCGATATGGCCCGCGAGCGGATCAGCTTTCAGGGGCTTCCAGCGCGCATTTGCTGGGTTGGTTTGGGGGTTAGGCATAAGCTTGGCCTTGCCTTCAACGAGATGGTGCGCACGGGCGAACTTAGCGCGCCAGTCGTGATTGGTCGCGACCACCTTGATAGCGGCTCGGTTGCGTCCCCAAACCGCGAAACGGAAAGTATGAAAGATGGCAGCGACGCCGTGAGCGATTGGCCTTTGCTGAACGCCATGTTGAATGTTGCCAGTGGCGCGACGTGGGTGTCGCTGCATCATGGCGGCGGTGTTGGCATGGGGTTCTCGCAGCATTCCGGCATGGTTGTTTGTTGCGACGGGACCGAAGATGCTGACCGCCGTATTGCCAATGTGCTTTGGAATGACCCGGCCACTGGGGTCATGCGTCATGCCGATGCGGGTTACGATATTGCGCTGGATTGCGCACGCGAACAGGGCCTGGACTTGCCCGGCATTCTGAAGTGAGCCGTTCCTAAGACCGGATCAGATCAGGGTCACAAAAATCGACCCTGCAAATGCCTTGCAGGCTTTTCGAACGAGATCAGAGTTTCGTTAGTGATCCCGCCATTTTCGCATCAATCATCTTTTCCTCTGCGATCATCGCCTCCAACCTACGACGGAAGCGCAATTGCCCGCCATCAATGTTGAGATCGATATGGGGCGAAGTCTTTTCCGTCATCCCAATTTGCACTTGTTCGAGCACAGCAAGGTCTTCTTCAAACGCGTGCCTCACGTCTTCGGTCATCATTTGTGACAAGGCTTTGTCATCTGGTCGGATGTTGCGCAGCTGGAACCAATAATATCGCGTTTCGGTCTCGCTTGTGGGGGTCATGAAGTTGTAACTGTCCATCACAAAGGTCTTTTCGTGCAGCGGACCGTTCGGTCCCCCTGTTCCTGCTGGTGTAAACACAGCTTTCACCAAAGCGTGGCCAGGGTAGCGCACTTCATAATGTTGCAAACGGTCGCAATTGCCTTCAAATTCTACAACCTTTTTGTAGAAAGGCGCCGGTTCCACGTCCAACATCCAGCGGTGCACAATAATCCCATCATCGCGCTTTGAGACCGATAAAGGGGCGTCTTTGGTCGCGTCTTGGGCAAATGACGACTGGTGCACCCACGCCACGTGCGTTGGGTCCAAAAGATTGTCTGCCATAAACAGATAGTTGCATTTGATTTCCATTGCTGCACCACGATTGATCCCCCAGTCGGGATCATCATAGTGTTCGATCTCGAATATCTCGGAAGGGTCCGCCATGGCCGGATTTCCCATCCAAATCCACACCAGTTCGTATTTTTCATGTACCGGATAGGAATGCACTTTGGCGTTTGACGGGATGCGCCCTTTGCCCGGCGCAGCGATGCATTGGCCCGCACAGTCGAACGTTAAACCGTGATAGCCACATTCAATCGCATCGCCTTTGATGCGGCCTTTGGACAGGGGAAGTTTCCGATGCGGGCATGCATCCTCTAACGCCGCGACATCGCCATTTTGGGTCCGATAGATGCAGATTTTTTCACCCAGCACACGAATTTGCTGAAGGGATGTGTCAATCTCAGTCGACCAAGCGGCAACATACCAAGCGTTCTTTAAAAACATCTGTATTCCTTCGTGTGTCGGATCAGCCGCCAATTCACGACATTAAGGCCGAAAAGTACAGTCAGAGTTCGGACAGATATCTTTAGGAAACCTATCGCATCACCGTGCAATCAAATCATCCGTTATTTTGAAAAACTACGGCTCACAGTCATTATCCAATTCATGCTCAGACAAGCGCATCAGTCGCCCAGATTTCAAATCGTGATCCACAAACGAGTTCATGCGCCCAATGGGACATGAAGGGTCCGCACGGGTCACGGCAAAAGTGCTTTCCGACCTCGAAGCAAAACCCCCTTAGTCCTTGGCTCCAACCAAACGCCAAACCGAAACCGCTTGCTCGCGACCTTTAACAAATTGATCGCCGATTGGTTCGAAGACAAAGGCGTTTCCGACAGCTTCGACCACTTCGCTGCTCACAAGAATGGTCACGTCCCGATCTTCGGCGTGTGACCCGGCAAGAGCTTCAAGCCTTGCACAGACGTTCACAGTGTCACCGATGACGGTGTAATTCATCCGCGTGCGTGCGCCGATATTGCCGACGATCAGCGGACCGGAATGCAGCCCAATTTTAACCCGCAACGCTGGCCCGTCGGTTTTTGCGTTAAGCGCGGTCACAGCTTTGTCGATGGCCAACGCGGCGCGGCAGGCATGGGTCGCATGGTCCGGCATCGGATCGGGCGCGCCCCAAAACACCATCGCGGCGTCACCAATAAACTTGTCCAGCGTTCCTTTTTCGGCCTCTACGATCTTATTGGTGGTCTCGAAATGCTCGTTGAGCAACGCGCCGATTTGCGACGGCGGGAGCGCCTCTGACAAGGCGGTAAACCCTATGACATCTGTGAACATCACAGTCAGGTCCGCCTCGTGCACACCCCGGTTTGGTCCACCTGTTTGGTCCATCAATTGTTGCACCAGTCGACGCGGCACATAGGCTTGGAACCAACGCAATCCTTGCACCATGCGGTTAAACGAGTTTGCCTGTTCGTCTAATTCACGGATACGCGAACGCTGCAAAGGGACGATCGCGTCAAGTTCCAATCGTTCGATCTTCTTAGCCGCTGCCGAGATGGCCGTGATCGGACGCGCCATGCGCCGCGCTAGAAACAGCGACGCCCCCACAGACACAATAAGCATCCCGATACCGACAAGAATAGAACCAACCAAACGTCTGAATTGCCCGTTGACGGATTCCACAGGCATGTAGGCCCCAATACGCCATGGCACCGGGCCAAAAACATTGCTGGCACGCGACAGGATCAGGCTTGCACCGCTGTCACTTTCGGCAACTCGAACATCAAGCCCCATAACCCCCGACGATCTACTTTCTTCCAAGTCTGGAAATGCGGCCAGCGCGGGATCATCAATTTCCATAACTGACAACAAAGCTTTGCGCCCTGACAGCATTCCCGAATATTCAGGATCAAGCAGCGCCGGATGTCCAAGCACCTTGTCATCGCCAAACAGAATAAACGGCGTCAAATCCGCGACCGCTAGATCGCCAACCAAGCTCGACAGCGAAGACAATGAAATCCCTGTTGCAACCACCGCGACGATGACACCGTCACGCACAATCGGCCTACGGATATTGATAAAGGTCTGTCGGTCAAAAAAGGTCGGCGCGCCCCACGAAATCTGGTCGTTATGATCAAACCTTTGCGCGATAGCATCAAACTCCGCGCGCGTAAGCCCATCAACAT
The DNA here is from genome assembly GCA_039978895.1 of Aliishimia sp. GTDB lineage: Bacteria > Pseudomonadota > Alphaproteobacteria > Rhodobacterales > Rhodobacteraceae > Aliishimia. The sequence continues at coordinate 54,553 of JBDWAL010000061.1, read as the reverse complement.
CGCGCTCAGTTATCTTGCCCGAAGCGGTGCTTCGCACCCACAGCTCATCAACCTCGGGCTGCCAAATCACAACCCCGCCAAGCTGCGGCGCTGATGCCAACGCCCCACCTAAGGTCGCGGCCAATCGATTTCGGTCAGCCAGATCAAGTATTCCCTGGTCAACCCGCCGTGCAATCTCGTTGATCATGTTTTGAGCCGGAGCCAAGTTGTCCGTGATGCCCCGTTCGATCGCAGTGACCGTTAGTTCCGCACGCTTTGCACTAAGTTCTTGGGTATTCTTCAGACTAGCAGAGGCCGAAACCAACAAAACAGAGCCAACAGAAACCCCGGTCAATCCCCCGAGAGCCAGCATCAAAATGATGGTAATAGGAAAACGCAATACAATCCTCGTAGTGTCTTCGGGCGAAATTAGCCTTGTCGGTTGAGCTCTGCAGAAATCGTAATGGCTTTATATGACATTGCAAGGCGTAGCTGGGTTCACCAAGTTGTTCATCAATAGGCTGTTTTCATGCAAACAGATAGCCCAATGAGGAGACGTGCCTAACAATTTGGGCACATCTTTGCGGAACTCAATCCGCCGCCGCCGCGTCAAAACCTATGCCGGCGGTCGCTAATCTAGCATGGCAAAACCCGATGATTTCGTCATCTTTTTCATATGTTGCGCTTTTGCGTGGGTCGACTGACACCCTCTCATCTCAAGCCATGCAACACGCATACGACAAGGAACGGGAAGCACGCGCCCTATCACGAATGACGTTCCGTGATGTTGCGTGAGAAGGGCTGGGAACGTGCATTGACTAATGCTCATGACTCGACACATGTTAGTTACAATGCTCGTGTAACGGGCAACTCAGAGCATCAAAAGCTCACCAACCGGAGGAAGATATGAAACTCAAGAACTTGCTGCTGGCATCTACGATGTCAACACTTGTCGCCGCGCCCTTGGCCGCGCAAACTGAAATCGAATTCTGGCACGCCTTCACGGGCCGACTAGGCGAATTGGTCGCCGAGCAGGTCACGACGTTTAACGCAGCACAAAGTGATTACACTGTGACTGCCACGCATAAAGGCAACTATTCCGAAACTCTGAATGCAGGGATCGCCGCTTTCCGCGCAGGCGAACAGCCTGACATTTTGATGGTGTTCGAAGTTGGAACCGCCACAATGATGTCAGCCTCAGGTGCTGTTAAACCAGTGTTTGAAGTGATGACCGACGCAGGCGCGAGCTTTGATCAAGAAGCGTATATCGGCTCTGTTAAGGGCTATTACACGTCCAGCGATGGCAACATGCTGTCCCTGCCCTTCAACTCGTCCACGCCTGTTTTGTGGGTTAACCGCGATGCACTTGAAGCGGCTGGCGTTGATCCCGATACGGATCTGTCCACATGGGAACAGGTTGGCTCCGTTCTTGATACGTTGAAAGCGTCTGGCAACTCATGCCCGTTGACCACCGCGTGGCAGAGCTGGATTCACCTCGAGAATTTCTCGGCGTATCACAACACGCCTTTTGCATCTAAAGCCAACGGTTTTGGCGGCGTAGACACGGAATTGGCGCTGAACGGACCGGCACAGGTTGCGCATATTTCGGCAATGGGTGAATGGGCCAAAGACGGCAAGTTCATTTATGCAGGTCGTCGCAACGAAGGTGGCGCAAACTTCCGTGCGGGCGAATGCGCGCTGTTTACCGAAAGCTCTGCGGGTTACGCGGGGATCAAATCGGAAGCAGACTTCGCGTTTGATGTCCGCCCTCTCCCATATTGGTCAGCCGTGGCGTCTGAGCCGCAAAACACCATCATCGGTGGGGCATCTTTGTGGGTTATGGAAGGCCAATCTAGCGCTGAGTACAAAGGCGTTGCGGAATTCCTGAACTTCCTGTCTTCGCCAGAGATTCAAGCGAAATGGCACCAAGACACGGGCTATTTGCCGATCACAAGCGAAGCCGCAAACCTGACACGCAGCCAAGGGTTCTACGACAAAAACCCCGGCACAGATATCGCTGTGATCCAAATGACCGCAAAAGCGCCGACGGATAACTCCAAAGGTTTACGCCTTGGTTCGTTCGACCAAATCCGCGGGATCATCGACGAAGAGCTGGAAGCCGTCTGGAGCGGCGACAAGTCTGCACAAGACGCGCTTGATTCGGCGAAAACGCGTGGTGACGCACTTCTGCGTCGCTTCGAGCAAGCCAACCGCTAAACTGAAAAGGCCCCTGCCCCGGATCACATCTGGGGCGGGGGCACTCAAACATGGAAAAGCGCGTCACATTCAAGGGCATCTGGTTGCCACTTCTGCTGGTTTTACCGCAGATGTTCATCACGGCTGTCTTCTTTTTCTATCCTGCGGGCCAAGCGGTTTGGCAGTCATTATTCATCCCAGACCCGTTTGGGTTGTCGATGCAATGGGTGGGCCTTGGGAACTTTGAGTTCCTGTTTAGCGACCCATATTACCGCGCCTCGTTCATGACGACGGCGGTCTTTTCGATCCTTGTTACGCTGGTCTCGATGGGCATCGCACTTTACCTTGCGGTGCTTGCGGATCGCTTGATTAAAGGCTCTGGCGTTTATCGCACGTTGCTGATCTGGCCTTATGCTGTTGCACCTGCTGTTGCGGGTGTTCTTTGGCTTTTTATGTTCAATACGCGTATTGGCGTGGTGACTTGGTATCTTGGCCTGTTGGGCTATGACTGGAACCACGTTCTGAACGGCGAAGAGGCTATGGGCCTTGTCGTGTTCGCCTCCGCATGGGGCCGCATTAGCTACAACTTTTTGTTCTTTCTTGCGGGTCTGCAGGCAATTCCGAAGTCTGTGATCGAAGCTGCCGCAATTGATGGCGCGCGCTTCTGGACACGGTTTCGCACGATTGTCTTCCCCCTGCTTTCCCCAACCACGTTCTTCTTGCTGGTGGTTAACATCGTCTATGCCTTCTTTGAAACCTTCGGCGTGATTCACACGATCACCGGAGGGGGGCCGCAACAAACCACGACGATCCTTGTCTACAAGGTCTTTTCGGACGGGTTTGTTGGGCAAGATCTGGGTTCGTCTGCCGCGCAATCGGTTGTGCTGTTGGTGATGGTTGGTTTGCTCACAATTGTGCAGTTTAAATTCATCGAACGACGGGTACATTACTAATGGCTGATCGTGATGGCATGGTCGAAAAACGCGGCTCTGGGTATTGGATGACCCATGTTGGGCTTATCATCGGGTTGTTGTTTATCTTCTTCCCGATCTGGCTCGCCTTTGTGGCATCTACGGTCGATCAACAAGACATTGTTCGCCCCCCGATGCCGCTATGGCCGGGCGACAAACTTGTCGAAAACTACACCAAAGCTTGGACAACCGGCGTCAATATCCCCGTCGCATCGATGATGTTCAACTCTCTGATGATGGCTATGGGCATCGCAATTGGCAAAATCGTCATTTCGCTGCTATCCGCGTTCGCCATCGTCTATTTCCGCTTTCCAGGGCGCAAAACGTTCTTTTGGTTGATCTTCCTGACGCTGATGTTGCCTGTTGAGGTCCGCATCGTGCCCACCTTTGAGGTGGTTGCGAAATTTGGTATGCTCAACAGTTATTCAGGCCTGATCTTCCCTTTGATCGCATCCGCTACGGCCACGTTCTTATTCCGTCAGTTCTTTATGACCGTACCTGATGAGCTCGCCGAGGCAGCGCGCGTTGATGGCGCGTCCCCGATGCGGTTCTTCTGGGATATATTGCTACCGATGAGCCGCACAAATGTGGCTGCATTGTTTGTGATCTTGTTCATTTACGGCTGGAATCAGTACTTGTGGCCGCTGCTGATCACAACAGACCCCTCCATGAATACTATTGTCATGGGCATCAAGCAGATGTTCCCGTCAGGCGATGATCTGGCTGATTGGCCGGTGATCATGGCAACGTCAATTCTTGCGATGATCCCACCGGTGATTGTCGTCATTTCCATGCAACGGCTGTTCATTCGCGGCCTTGTCGATAGCGAGAAATAAATGGCCACCGTTAGCCTGAAAAACATCCAGAAATCCTTTGGCAAAACTGATGTCATCCACGGCATCGACATGGAGATTGAGGACGGTGAATTCATTGTCATCGTTGGCCCATCCGGCTGCGGGAAGTCCACTTTGCTGCGCATGGTCGCGGGTCTTGAAACCGTGTCCGATGGAGAGATTCATATCAACGCGCAAATGGTCAATGACCTGGAACCGATGGATCGCGACATCGCCATGGTGTTTCAAAACTACGCGCTTTATCCGCATATGAGCGTGGCTGAAAACATGGGCTATAGCCTGAAAATCGCCAAGACCCCGAAAGCCGAAATCGATCAACGCGTGCAAGACGCCGCCAAGCTTTTACAGCTCGAACCCTACCTGAAGCGGCGCCCGCGTGAACTGTCCGGCGGACAACGTCAGCGCGTGGCTATGGGCCGTGCGATCGTGCGCAAACCTTCGCTGTTTTTGTTTGATGAACCGCTCTCAAATTTGGATGCAAAGCTGCGGGTGCAAATGCGCCTTGAGATCAAGCAACTGCAACGTCGCCTTGGCATCACCTCGCTTTATGTGACCCATGATCAGGTCGAGGCCATGACCCTCGCAGACCGCATGATTGTGATGAATGGCGGCGTGGCGGATCAGATTGGCGCGCCTTTGGATGTCTACGCCAACCCGGCCACAGAATTTGTCGCTGGCTTTATTGGCTCGCCGCCGACCAACTTCATTCCCGCCGATTTGGTGCCGGGCGTGTCTGAAGGCACCACAACCGTTGGCGTGCGCCCAGAACATCTGCACATGGTTGATGACACTGCGCGCCTGACAGGCGAAGTTCTTTATTGCGAAGCGTTGGGCGCGGAAACTCTTGTCCATATCCGCCTTCCAAACACAACGGTGATTACAGTTCGTCAGGCAGCCGATTTGGCCCAACCTGATGAAGGCAGCACTGTGAACCTGACATGGGACAGCGCAGACGAAATGAATTTTGACGCCAAGGGGAAAAGACAGGCCTGAGCAGGCTTGCACTTGGCGCATTGAGGCATGACACTCTCCCCAAATTAACGGGAGCTTAAAATGACTTTTTTCAAATCATTGGGTGTTTTGACTGCGGCGGTTTGCATCGCATCAACGGCCTCATTCGCCGAAACACGTATCACTTACAAATCCGCGAAAGCCGGGTCTTCTTATTATCAAATGGCGGTTCAAATCGCTGAAGCCATGAAAGCGGGCACCCAAGGCGACGTGTCAGTCACCGTCGAAGAAAGCCAGGGCTCTGTGCAAAACGTCATGGAAGTGCGCGCACGTGGCGGTGATTATGTGTTCACCACACCCCCTGCCCTGATTGGACTTGCCCAAAAAGGCAAAGCCATGTTCGAAGGCAAAACCGACCCCGCCTTTGAAGATATCCGCGCGTTGTTCCCGATCCCCTCGCTCACGATGCATTTTGTCATGTCCGAAGCCAGCGGCGTGAAATCTTTCGCCGATATGGAAGGCAAAACGATCTTGCTCGGGTCCGGTTCCTTTGGGGCGCGTGAAGGCGCGAAGTATCTTGGCCTGTTCGGGCTTGAAGACAAGGTAACGATTGCAGACTCTGAGCTGTCCAACGCCGTCGCCGCCTTAAAGAACGGTCAGATTGATGGATTTGTGACCGCGGGATCTTACCCAGCCCCCAACGTCATCGAAGCCGCCGCATCGACTGGTGTACATGTGCTGTCCTTGAGCGACGAACAGGTCGCCAAGTCCAAGCGCACAGAGCTTACAATCCCAGCCGGGACCTATGCAGGCCAAGACGCGGCGATCACCACAACTTCCTTGCCGGTGGTTGCTTATACGACCTCGAAAATGGATGATGACACAGCCTATCAGTTGACCAAAACTTACTGGGACACCAAAGCAGACATGGCCGGGGACGCGAAATGGTGGGACGGCGTATCTGTCGATATGCTTGCCAACATCACAAGCCAAATCCATCCCGGCGCAATCCGCTATTACAAAGAGATCGGCGCAAGCTTAACTGACGTGCAAATGTAAATCTAAGTGACGCTTAAAACGACCCTAACACGGCGGTTTTGGATAGCCTTTGGTGCCCTGACCGCCGTGTTTCATATCGGCCTGATCTTTTATGGACTGGTGCCGAACCTTGTGGCGCGCCCACTGCATATGGCGTTGATTTTACCTTGGGTGTTCATCTTTTCCGCTGGGTCCCCAATGGCCCGTCTGTCCGGATTTGTTCTGACGGGCATTGGTGTCGCTGCATGCATTTGGATCGCGCTCAATCACCAAATGCTGCGCAATCAATACGGCTTCCTCGAAAATGAATTCCAAGTCGCCCTTGCGCTGTCACTTTTGTTGATCGCAATGGAAGGTGCGCGCCGCATGATCGGTTGGCCCCTGCCCCTCGTTGCATTAACTGCATTGCTCTATGGTCTTTACGGCCAGCATATCCCCGGCGAATTCGGGCACGCGGGCACGCCGCTGCGCAGCTTCCTTGGCACGCTGACCATCGCGGAAGGTGGCCTTTGGGGCAGCCTCACGGGCGTATCTGTCGGCGTTGTTGCGATCTTTGTGATCTTTGGCGCGGTCCTAAATGCAGGCGAGGCCGGGCAAGGGTTCATGAATGTCGCCTCCGCCGCCGCTGGACGTCTTACTGGGGGGGCCGCTAAGGTTTCGGTGCTGTCTTCCGCCTTGTTTGGCTCTATTTCCGGCTCAGCCTCCGCCAATGTCGCCTCAACAGGCGCCATCACTTTGCCTGCAATGACCAAGCTTGGATATCCCAAGCGGTTAGCAGCAGCCGTGGAGGCGGTCGCCTCCTCAGGCGGACAAATCATGCCGCCCTTGATGGGGGCGGGGGCCTTTGTCATGGTCGAACTGACGGGCGTTCCCTATTCCCAGATTATGCTTGCCGCTATTCTTCCAGCAACACTTTATTTTCTGGCCGTTTGGATGGGGATCAACGCCTATGCCCAACGCTATAAGCTTCTTCCTATTCCCGAAGATCAACGCCCAAACCGGCGTCAGGTCTTGATAACATCCGCATTCTTTTTGGTTCCCTTTTCGGTTTTGTTGCTTGCCATGTTTGCGCTTGGCTTCACCCCGCAATATTCCGCCGCCTTGGCCATATTCGCAGGTCTCGCAGCGCTTTTCATAGATGCCACACCCCGCTTTGCCTTGTCGCAGGGCCTAGGACGCATGGCCGAGGCGATGCTCAACATCGGCAAACAGGTGGCCATGATCGCCGCAATCATCATTTGCGCATCGATCATAATCGGGGTTCTTGGCATCACAGGTCTTGGCGTCAAAATCACATCGGTGATCTTGTCCGGGTCTGGCTGCGCGTTGTGGCCTGCCCTTCTTTTAACGGCCCTCGCCTGCTTGCTTCTCGGCATGGAGGTCCCAACAACGGCCGCCTACGTTATCTGCGTTTCTGTCGCGGGCCCTGCCCTCATTGAACTTGGTTTAGAGCCGCTACAGGCCCACCTGTTCGTCTTTTGGTTCGCTTTGTTGTCGACGATCACACCACCTGTTTGCGGCGCAGTGTTCATCGCCGCTGGAATGATCGGCGAGAATTGGCTGAAAGTCGCCCTGACCGCGATGGCTCTTGGCGTCGGCCTTTACGTGATCCCGCTTAGCATGATCGCAAATGAGAACCTTATTCGGATTTCGACAAATCCGTTTAGTGCATTGATATCGTTTGTGCAAATTGGCATTGGTTTGACATGTCTTTCCTATGGATTGATTGGCCGCACCGGCGTGTTACGCCGATTTGGATTGATCATCGCTGGATTGCTCATGTGTTTTTTGAGGCTCCTTTTTTAACCGCACCGAATGCGGTTGCGGTGGCTAACGGTCCTATTCTAGAATACTAGGATATTCAGTTACCCCTTTTCAGGAATGCCCATGTCAAACTTCCCAATTGTGACCACAGACACTGACGTAACACGACAAGTGCTGGCGGATAGTCCCACCTTGATGACGGTGTCTTTCCGCTTTGCCAAAGAGGGCGCGGAAGGCAAGTTGCATAAACACCCGCATGTCCAATCGACCTATGTCAAATCGGGTCGGTTCACGTTCTTCGTGGACGGGGATACGTTCACTGTTGGCCCCGGTGATAGCTTTGTGGTGCCAACAGATGTTGAGCATGGATGCCTCTGTCTTGAACCAGGCGAATTGATTGACTGTTTTACACCACGCCGCGACGATTTTCTCTAAATTATGTATCTGCCAAGGCCACGATATCTAAGCCAAACAAGGTTTTAATTCTTAGGACGACATAGTGTCATGAAAGAGATCATCTCAACTCAAGACAGTCGCACCAGCGCCGATATTGTATTTGATTCCCTATATCAGAGTATCATTTCGCTTGGTTTGTTGCCCGGTACAAAAATGTCCGAGGCCAAGGTCGCAGAACAGTTTGGGGTCTCGCGACAACCGGTTCGGGATGCCTTCAACCGCTTGGGAAATTTGAAACTGTTGCGCATCCAACCCCAACGCGCAACGCGGGTGCGCAAGTTCTCTGTCGCGGATATCGAAACCGCGCGCTTCATCCGATTGTCTCTTGAGCTTGAAATATCGCGCACAGCAACCGAGCTTTGGGATGACAGTTTTGCACCACGTTTTGACGATCTACTGGCTCAACAAGACTGCGCAGTGGAAAATGGCGACACAGAAACGTTCCATATGCTGGATGAACGCTTCCATGCTTTGATAACAGAGGTCGCGCAGAAACCGTTTGCCCTAGAGATGGTCAAAGAAAGCAAAGCACAAGTTCAACGCATTTGCGTACTTAGCCTTAATAACCCTGATGAAATGTACAACTTGGCGGCGGACCACCGCAGGATCTATGCGGCTCTGTCCTCGGGTGACAAACCAACTCTGGAAACTGAACTGAAATTACACTTGTCGCGCCTCGAAAAAACTGTGGAGTCCGTGCGCATGTCGCACGCAGATTATTTCGTCGAGTAAGCGCCTAATCAGGTCAGTCCGAAAACGACCTCGACACCTTTTCCTATGCTCTGTTACGGTCCTGAGATATTCTAGGAGAGCATCATGGCGCCATCAGATCGCGACTTCATCACGTCAACCCACTGGGGCACGTATTGGGTGGATGTCAAAGACGGTCGCGTAACAGCCTTGCGCGATTTCGAACACGATCCGAACCCATCGCCGATCGGCCAAGGCATCGTTGACGTCCTTGACCACGAAACCCGGATCACCTCCCCTATGATCCGCAAAAGTTGGCTTGAAGGTGGCCCCGGAACAGCAGGTGAAAAGCGTGGCAAAGACGCGTTTGTGGCCGTGTCATGGGACGAAGCAAACCGTCTGGTGGCAGGTGAGCTGACGCGAATCCGCCGCGATTTTGGCAACAGCGCGATCTACGCAGGCTCTTACGGATGGGCCAGCGCGGGCCGCTTTCATCACGCCCAAAGCCAACTGAAACGCTTCCTAAATTGCATTGGCGGCCATAGCTATTCCAAAAATACTTACTCTTTTGCAGCCGCGGAAGTCGTTGTGCCCCACATCTTAGGGACGTTTCGCGCCTTTATAGACACGACAACCAGTTGGGAATCGATCGCAAAAGACTGTGACTTGTTCGTAGCCTTTGGCGGTGTGCCTTTGAAGAACGGTCAGATTAGCCAAGGTGGTGTTGGCGCTCATGTGCAAAAAGCAGGTCTTTTCGCGGCACATGAGGCAGGTGTCGAGTTCGTTAATATCTCACCGTTGCGCTCTGATATTGACCCAGAGATTGGCGCGCAATGGATTGCACCGCGCCCGTCCACAGATTCGGCTCTGATACTGGCGCTTTGTCATAGTTTGCTCGTCGAAAACCTTCATGACGCCGCATTTCTAAACCGATATTGCACCGGATTTGATCGCTTCGCGCCTTATCTTCTTGGGCAAACCGACGGTGTGGCGAAAACGGCTGATTGGGCTGCCGATATTTGTGACCTTGAAGCTGAAACGATCCGGGACCTTGCCCGCCGAATGGCCAAGGGAAAAACCATGATTTCGGTGTCATGGTCCCTCACGCGGCAAGATCATGGCGAACAACCGTTCTGGGGAACGATTACGTTGGCGGCGATGCTTGGCCAGATTGGCCTGCCGGGAACAGGTTTCGGCTTCGGCTATTCTGCGATGAACAACATTGGATTGAACCGCCATCACATCAACTATGCGGCTCTACCACAGGGCACAAACCCGGTTCCCGACTTTATTCCAGTCGCACGCATCACCGACATGTTAGAAAATCCCGGCGCTCCGTTTGAGTATGATGGAAACACCTATACTTACCCAGATATCAAACTGGTTTGGTGGGCTGGGGGCAACCCGTTTCACCACCATCAAGATTTGAACAGTTTGCGCCGCGCATGGGCAAAGCCCGACACGATTATTGCCAATGAATGGTGCTGGAATAGCCTCGCGCAGCATGCCGACATCGTGCTGCCTTGCACAACCACGCTTGAACGATCCGATATTGCACTGACGCCCAAAGATCCGTTTCAGGTCGCAATGGATCAAGCGATCCCCCCTATCGGGGACGCCCGCGATGATCACGAGATTTTCAAAGGTATCGCCGCTGAATTAGACGCTGAAAAGGCATTTACAGAAGATAAAAGCCCTGAGGACTGGCAACGTTGGATTTACGATGTGTCCCGCCAACAAGCTGCACAAGCCGGGGTGGAGCTACCAAATTGGGCCACATTCCAACGCCAAGGCTATGTCAAAATCGACACGCCTGATGCACCAACAGTCATGCTTGCAGATTTCCGCGCTGATCCCGTCGCGAACCCATTGAAGACACCAAGCGGACTTATCGAAATCTTCTCTGAAACCATCGCGGGGTTCGCCTATGCCGACTGTCCTGGTCACACGGCATGGCTAGAACCGATAGAATGGCTCGGACAGGCTCAAAAGGGCGGTTTGCATATGATTTCCAACCAACCGGCCAACAAGTTGCACAGCCAGTTGGATCATGGCCCCGTAAGCCAAGCCGACCGTCCAAAGGGCGTAGAGCCTGTAACCATGCATCCGCAAGACGCGTTGGAGCGTGGCCTGTCAGAAGGACAGATTGTGCGGATCAGCAACGCGCGTGGTGCGTGCCTGGCTCAATTGCTTGTAAATGATAGTCTACGTCGCAGCGTGATCCAATTGGCGACCGGCGCGTGGTATGCGCCTGAGGGGGAAACTTGTCTACAAGGCAATCCCAACGCGCTCACGCCGGACAAAGGCACGTCATCGCTTGCGCAGGGGCCAATTGCGCATACTTGTATCGTTACCGTTGGACCTGCCGATTAGAATCCCGAAAACACCATGTCCAACGCGCCCCGGATAGCGTAATCTGAGTCACTCAGATCAGCGATAGCTGTGTCCGGCAACACATGGCTCGGCACGGCTGCAAGCTCGGCTGTATGCAAGACCAGTTGTTCGCCGCCCACGTTGAAAACAGGCTCTAAGCGGGTAATAGCCCTAAGATTTTCTTGCGCAGGCAACAACGGCGCCACCACGCGTGTGCCTGTGTCAATCAGGTCCGTCTGAAGGTCGAGCACGAGCATCCCATCAGACAATCGATACGCATGAAATTGCGCCATCAGGACGTCGGCGACCAAAGTTGCCATTTAGCCAAAGGAGCACCATTTTGAGCGATCCACTCACGTCGTTGCTGTAAAGCTTCCGCGTTTTCGGTCTGCCAATTTTCCACCTGCTTGGCCTTAATAGTCTCTGCTAACGCCGCCTCGCTGATCGCTGACACGTTCAATCCCATATCCCGCGCCGTCTCTAGCAATTGTGCGTCAATCGACACGTTCGTGCGACGTTTCTGGACTTGCATAGCGTTGCTCCTTGTTGCGCGTTGATTATACACACGATGCGTGTTCACCTCAAGAAATGATGACAACCTCGGAAACATCCGCATCCACGGCCTGACACACAGCTAAAACGCGGCCACTCAAATGCGTTTGCACATAGGCCCCATGAAAGCGGCTTGGCGCTTTTAAAGTTAAGCGCCCCCCTGCCCGTCCCTGTCGTTTCAAGCCATGCACCCATGACGCATACAATGCCGGGTCCTCAGAATGCAAAATTGCCTGCGCAAGCGACCATTCGCTGCCATCCTTCAGATCAGGTGTTGGAACCGCGCCCTTGACCGGCAAGGCCACAACTTTGCGATCCTCACTCGGGCCACCCTGCATCCGAAGATCAAAATCAGGCCCTACATTGACCCATTCGCCCCGAGTGGCAGCCAGCAGCCGGGGTATATCAAGCCCATATTCCGTGACACGCCCACGCGCGCCCTGTCGTTTAACCACCAGCCAACCAAGACCGCGCAACTTTGCCATTTCGCGTTTGACGGTGCGTTCATCCACAGACCACATCCGCGCTATTTCACGTTGGCCAACGGCCAATTCATCGCGGGCCCAATTATACCGCGCTGTGATCAATGTCATCAAACGCAGAACCAAACGATGGTCATGCTTGCCGCGCGCCAAGGCATATGCGCCCAAAGCGGTGAGAATATCATATTTGCGCGCAGCGGCTTCACGCCCTACGGGTTTCACTGAAAGCATAGCTGCCTCCGACTTTGCATCTTTCCGACTTTGGAGATGCTGCCTCAATCAATGGTCTCTTTGCGGACCGGTGGAGCGACACGTTTCAAACGCTCTTCAGCTCCTTGTCCTGATTTGCGTCCGAAGCAACGATTCTGTCAAGGGCTGCTTTTTCAATCAGTCTCTATTCCAACCTAATCAAAATGAAATTTAGGTTTATATGGTATTGGGTGACATCTTGACTGACCCCTATTAACGCAGAAATGTCCCCCAATATCTAGGGGCTGACTGGAACATGTCCCCCATTATGATCCCTTGTGGAGCCGTCTTAGCGCATCCCTGCCCCGAATCGCTTCTGCTTCACCGCGCCCTTTAAAGCTAAGGGCGGGCGAAAATCCGAGATAGACACTAATGACCTTTGCCAAGAACGCAAATTCGGCGTAAATTAGAGAAGAGCAGGAAAAAGCGTTCTTCAATTTTGCGACATTTGGTCCCCGTGGGGAACGACGAGACGAAAAGAGGCACACAGATGTACACCCATTCAGACTTGGCAAAACTGCAAGCCCAGTCCCTTAAGATGCAAGGCTTCATCCGCAAGCAGACCTATTCGCCGGATATGGAAAAGACGTTGCGACGGTTCTCTAGCTGGGAGGTCGCGGAGCTGATCTTTAAGATCAACCCCTCCACGCTGCGTGGCAAACTGGCCGCGGACCCTTCCTTACCCGAAGGCGAGGTCGAGCCAGATGGCCGCCAGCGGTGGTATACGTTGGAAGAGGTGAACGAGTTGCGCCGCAAGTTACGTATCAAAGGGCAGCCCTTGCTTCCACCACGGCCAGCCGGGAAACGGGCCATCCGCGCGGCGATTGCTAATTTCAAAGGGGGGGCCGGCAAGTCCACCGTGGCGCTGCATTTCGCACATGCGGCTGCTTTGGATGGCTATCGCGTGCTGATGGTGGATTTTGATCCGCAGGCGACGTTGAGCCATTCAATGGGGTTGTCCGATGTTTCCGAAGAGGTGACGGTTTGGGGCATCATGGTGCGTGACCTGATCCGCGAAACTGAACGGATGAATGCCGCGACACAAGGTGCAGAAAGCGGTACCGCCCTGCCCGCCCGCAAACTTCCTGAGTCGGTTATTGGAATGGGATTGGAGGCGCTGCGGGTTACGGACTTCATCAAGCCGACCAGTTGGCCGACGATTGATCTGATCCCGTCTTGCGCCAATGCTGCTTTCGTGGAATTTGCCAGCGCGCAATATCGCCATCTAAACCCAGAATGGTCTTTCTTTGCGGCTGTCTCGCGTTACCTGGATCTGATTTCACCGGATGCTTACGATCTGATTGTTTTCGATTGCCCGCCCGCGATTGGGTATCAGTCGATGAACGCAGTGTTTGCGGCGGATGTTCTGTATGTGCCCTCTGGTCCGGGCTATTGGGAATATGACAGCACCACCAGTTTCATCGGACAGCTGTCAGAAGCTCTTGAGGATTTGGGCCGCTTCCGAGGCGGGCTGCCACCGGGCACGACGCCTGACAAAGTGTTCGCGGATATCCGCTTTTTACTGACCCGATTTGAACCCAACAATGACCTGCACCGCGCGATGCAATCAGCCTTTGAGAAGGTTTTTGGGGCACATGTAACCGAGAACCCGATTGAGATGACCCGCGCAGTCGAGCAATCAGGCCGGTTCTTGTCGTCGATCTATGAGATGGATTACCGCCAGATGACCCGCGAAACGTGGCGCCGGGCGCGTAGGTCCTTTGATCGGGCATATGATGATTTCCGCGACACGCTGGTGCGTGCGTGGGACAGTTTGGAGGATTGATAGATGGTGAAGAAACGCAGTGTGTTCGACATTGATTTTGAACCCGAAGATACGCCAACTGCCGCGCCGTCGGGTCCATTGGAAACCAAAGCGTTCCGCAATGTGCAGGGCCATCCGATGCAAAATGCCTATGTGTCGCCGGATGAAATGACGCCAGAACGTCGTGGTCCAATGGCGAGCGCGATTGCCGAAACCGCCGAAGCCAACGCGGATCGCGCTGCGACGGAGGCATCCATTCGCGCGGAAAATGATGCGTTGGCCCATGAACATGTGCGGCTCAAAAAGCTGGGTTTGATTACCGACTTGATCGCAACGCAGGATGTTCATTCAACGAAACTCACGCGGGATCGCTCACAAAACGCGGATCCAGAGTTGGACGAATTGAAGGCCTCGATCCAATCGGTGGGGTTATCCAATCCGATCCGTGTCGAGAAGACGGGGCAGGGTTATGAGCTGATCCAAGGCTTCAGACGGCTCAACGCGTTTCGTGAGTTGGCCGAGGAAACGGGCGACCCGCGTTACACACGCATCCCCGCCGCGTTGGTTCCCCGCGGGGAACCTTTGGTCGATCTTTACCGCAAAATGGTTGATGAGAATCTGGTGCGCAAAGACCTGTCCTTTGGTGAGATGGCCCAGCTTGCGGTGTCCTACGCACAAGACAGCGGCATCCCGGTTCAAAAGGCGGTGAAAGAGCTTTATGCATCCGCGTTGAAACAAAAACGATCCTACATCCAGAGCTTCGCATCATTGATCACCCGGCTGAACGGCACGTTGCGTTTCCCGGAAGCTTTGCCGCGCGCCCTCGGCTTGGAGCTGAACAAGGCGATGGACGCGGATGCGGATTTTGAAGCGCGCATCATCCAGCTTTTCGAAACACATCCGAACCGTACTGCGCAGACCGAACCGGACATCTTGCGCGTTTGTTTGGCGTCAAAGGATGCGGACAAAGCACGACCCGTGAAGGCGTTGCAAAAAACGGTGTCCAAGACGTCTTTACGTCTGTTGCGGCCTGAAGGTGAAGCGAAAGTCGTGGCCTCAGATGGCAAGGTTGAGTTGCGTTTGGATCGTGATTTTTCAGCTGTGTCTAAGGCAGACCTCCAAAAGGGGATCGAGGCGTTGCTGAAAGCGTTAGACGGTGCTGATTGACGCAGAACTGCTGATTTTTTGGCGACGTAAAAGGTTCCCCGCGGGGAACCTTTTTATTTTATATAATTAAAACATATGCTTATTTGGGGTGTCTTCGTTGGGAAGTGGGCGTCACAGGGTAATTTTTCGATTTGGTGGCAGCCGATCTAAGCGCCATTTTAAAGACTGCAGACACCACGCCGCTGAGTTTTTTAACCGATGATCCGTTCAACCTGATCATCCACCTGCTGCGTTATCAATGTTCTGCCACCGCTTATTGACATGCCCGAAAATGGGGTAATCACCTGATTGCCCGAAACCCGACCCATGGGTAACGTCTTGGCGTGGGGCGCAGCTTTTTTTGTGCACGGATTTAGACCGACCCAATGACGATTGCGCTTGATAGGAATTTTTTGATGACCAGTGAAGTTCTGACGTTTCAGTCAAACATTAGCCAGCTCAAAGGCGTCGTGGTTGCCACGCGCGATACATTGGCCACGACGATCACGGCGTTGACCATCACACAAAGAGCTCTGCAGGCCCTCGACAAGATCGGTAAAGACGCAGGCGCGTTGAACGTCATCGCCAGCGGTCTTGAGGATGCGTTGTTCTTAGTGTCCAAGGTCAGCGGCCCGCTTGGACCAGTGGCGAGCGCGTTGAAGACTGCAATATCGTTCGTGGAAAACCGAGCCGAGAACATTAAGACCGCGGCTGACAATGCAAAGCCGGACGACCTGTCAACGATCATCAATCTCATCAAGGCGCAGAAATTGATCCTGCAGGGCGAGCAGTTCTTGCTTGAGGAATCCTTTGTGCAGCTCGATTCTATCCGGGCTGGTTTGAAAGACACCGTCGCTGTGGTGGAAAATACCGCGACGCTGGACATACCGACAGAGCTGCAGAACGCCATCAACATAGCCGAGACGGTGGCGGGCGGGATCAACGCAGGTTACGCTGACACAATCGCGGTGATCAACGCCGTGAACTCCGCACGGGTCGCCATGAGCGATGCTGTGGACACGGTCCTGCAACCCGCCCGCGATGTTCTTGCTGCGTTGAGTGCCGTGTCCGTGGTGCTGGGCGATATCGATTTCCTCAGCGGCCCGTTGGCCTTCTTGCAAGGCATCTTATCGCCCGTGCGGTGGGCGTTGGATACATTTGGTCTTGTGTATGATTTCACCATTGGGATTGTCATCAATCCAATCATCATTGAGCTTGGGATTGTGGATTTGTTCCAAGGGTTTCTGGATGGGCTGAACCTGCCATCGCTTGATATCTTCCCCAATTTCACCAATCCGCTGGAAGGGTTCCTTGATGATCTTGAAATAAACCTTGTCGACCCGTTGATTGCCGCGATTGAAGACCTCAAGGATGAGATTATCGGCGGTGATTTGTTGGGGCCGGTGAATGACACGCCTGACAATGCTTCTAATCTGGTGATCGGCGATGATGACAACCCGCCCCCGAATGAGGATGATCCCGGCACCGTGTTGAACGCGCTTGGGGGCGATGATTTCGTGGCCGGTGGTCTGGGCGATGACACGCTCAATGGCGGGGATGGCAACGATCTGCTGGTCGGTGGCTTCGGGGATGACGAAATCGACGGTGGTGATGGCATTGACGGGGTCGTGCTGTTTGGTGAGTTCCGGGAGTACCGCTTTTCCTATGACGCGGATGGAGCGTTGCTGGCGACGCATGAGGCGTTTGGGGCCAATGGCAATCAGGGCACGGACCTGATTTCAAACGTCGAGTGGGTGATATTTGACGACGAGACCTTTGCCATCGCGGCCTTTGAGAACTTCTTTTTTCCTGTGAATTCAACAAGTTCATCAGGCGAGACCGTGAATGGAAGCCCCGCAGGTGCGGCAAGCCAAGATGACTATATCTTTGGCGGCGACGGGACCGATACGCTGAACGGGCTTGACGGAAATGACTACCTTGAATCGCGTGGGCAGTCTGATTTCCTTTATGGCGGGGATGGCGATGACACGTTGACCTATGCGCGCGCGCATTATGGTGGTGCGGGCAACGACACTGTTACGTTTGAACAGTCAACGCTGGACCAAGTCTTTGTCGCTTTGTCGGATGATGCGGCGCGCATTCCGTTTACGCAATTTGAGGTGTTTGACAGTATCGAGAACCTGACAGGCGGGAACCGGGGCATTGGCAACTACTGGTTTTACGGCAGTGAGGGCGCAAACATCCTGACCGGGGGCGGCAGCGCGGATCGCCTTGTGGGGTTTGGCGGCGACGACGTGCTTTTGGGTGGTGGCGGCCAGGACCAACTTGTTGGCGGCGAAGGCGATGACTTCATCGCAGGAGGAACCAGTCGCGATCTTTATATCGGTGGCTTGGGCAATGACACCTATGAAGAGGTAAACTCATCAGCCTCAGACATTCTTTGGTATGGTGGGTTGGAGGAGTTCTCGCAGATCAACTGGACCTTCCCGCCCTATAACACCATTCCCATCAACACGTCGGAATTTTCGAATGAGAATTTTGCGCGGCTCAGATTGCTTGGCTTTCTCGAAGAGGACTTCATCACCCAAATCCCACAACGTGTCATCATCGACGCGCAAGCTGGGACGGTCCAGAAGTTCGATGCGGCAGATAACGCGGTGGGCACGGATACCTTCACCGGGATCGACTTGGTTTATGGGTCCGAAGGCAACGACACGATCTATGGCGCATCACATCAGACCGAGCTGCATGGCGGTGGCGGCGATGATGCGTTCTTCGGCGTGGACCAAGACCCGGAGCAATCGTTTAGCAACATGTTTGGTGATGCTGGCAACGACACCTTCACGCCGGGCAACGGGCGCACGTCGATCGATGGCGGGGCAGGCAACGATAGCTTGATCCTATCTGGCGATGGTCGTTTCAACTTCTTTGGCGGCGACGAGGGCATTGATACGGTCGACTTCTCTGGCAGCGATCGGGCGTGGGACATCTCACCGGACGGGACCGCCGGTTTTCGCAACGCAGTCGGCTTCACGCCGGGCGACGCGCGCGACCCTGTCACAGGGGAATACACCGACGGTCTGAGCAGCCGCTTGCGCGATGTCGAGGTCATCATCGGTTCACAATTTGACGACATCTTTCGCGGCAATGAAAACAGCACCACATTCTATGGTGGGGACGGCAACGACACGATCTATGCCGGAACCGGAGCAGGTGTTGACGTGATGGACGGCGAGGGGGGCAATGACCTTCTTATCGGCCATGCAACCCGCGACTTCATGCGCGGCGGCGATGGCAATGACCGGTTTTGGGATTCGCAATTGCCCGCGTCAACGCTGTTGCGCTCCAACGCCCACCGCGACAGCGTCGAGGGGGGAGACGGCAACGATATTTTCTATGTCTCGCAACTTTTTGACGGCAACGGTCACTTTTACAACGGCAATGACGGGTTCGACACGGTTGACTTCACCGCGTTGCGCGCCGGTGTGACGCTTGATCTGGACACCTCCGCGCGCATGATTCGCGTCGAGCAAATCCGCGGTTCCAGTTTTGCCGACACGTTAACCGGGACGGACGAGATCAACACCCTGATCGGATGGCATGGCTCTGATGTGCTGAACGGATTGGGCGGGGATGACACGATCTACACGGGCAGGGGGAATGACACCGTTGATGCCGGCGCGGGCAACGACCGCATTTTTGCCGCCTGGGGTGACAATTCCGTCGATGGTGGTTCAGGGACTGACACGCTGTCCTTTGATGCACATCAGACCGGCGAGGAGATTCTGAGCGCACCGGGGTGGAGCGCGGAAGAAACCCTTACGACTGTGAAAGCTGACCTGCAAACTGGCATGGCCGAGGTGACATGGGATGATCCCGGCCTCAGCGAGCCAGCTTTGTTTCAAACAACGATGACGGGCATCGAAAACCTGATCGGCTCATGGGACGACGACGAATTGCGCGGCGACGGGCAAGACAACGTGATCAACGGCGGGTTGATGGATGGCAACGATCTGATCGAAGGGCGGCACGGCGATGACATTCTGTCGGGCGGTGATGGGGACGATGTGATCCACGGAGACTTCGCGACCCCAGCCACAATGTTGGACACCGTCGCGGGCGTCAGCTTCAACGCAGGCTCTGAAACCCAACAACACGCGGAGCTGACGGGCTATTCAATGCCCGAGCAGGACGTAACCGTCGAGATGCTGTTCCGCTACAATGGCGGCGATATTCCAAGTTCGTTCATGGCGTTCTTTTCCTACGCTGCAGGCACGCCTGTCGACCAAGAAGAATTCCTGATTTTCGGCTACACTGGTTTGCTCAACCAAGATATCGGCGTGCGCATTAACGGGACCAACATCCTCAGCGGTGTGGCCACGGACACGCTGTTTGATGGCGAGGTGCATCGCCTGTCGGCCAGTTACGAAGCCGGTTCTGGCGATGTGGCCCTGTATTTGAACGGGGTTGAGATCGCGAGCGGGAGCACAAACGCCGGGGGGCTGGCGCAAAACGGGCGAATCCTGATTGCGCAAGACCAAGACTCGGACGGTATCTTGCGCGCGCAAAAGACGATGCATGGCGAAGTGGCGGACATTCGGGTTTGGGACGAAGTACGCAGCGCATCTGAAATCGCGGACAATGCGTTTGCGACGGTCGATGCGACGACATTGGTTTCCAACTGGCAAGCAGATGCGGACGACGCGAGCCTTCTAGCCGATGCCCAAGGCGGCGACGCCTTGCAACTGCGCAACGGACCGACCCTTACCAGTCTGAGCGATGGCGATGATGTGCTGAACGGTGGGGCAGGCAATGACATGCTCTATGGCGGTGGGGGTGATGACATGCTGACGGGCGGCACCGGCGACGATCTGTTGGATGGTGGCGCGGGCAACGACACAGTGTCCTATGCGGACGCTGAGGGGCGCGTCGCCATCTACCTGAACCAAGCCGCAGCAGATGTGGGCGGCGATCAGGGTATCGACACTTTCATCAACATAGAGAACGTAATCGGCACTGACTTCAACGACCGTATCAACGGCGATATGACTGACAACATGCTCTTTGGGGGCAAGGGCGACGATGTGCTGGTCGGCCTTGCAGGCAATGACACGCTGAACGGGGGGGACGGCGACGACACGCTGACAGGCAGCGGGGGCAACGACACCCTACTGGGCGGAGACGGCGCGGATATCATCGATGGCAACGGCGGCGCGGACCATATTGAAGGCGGGGCAGGGGATGATGACATCTCTGGCAGCAACGGCCTTGATCTGATCCTTGGGGGCGAGGATGACGACCTGATCTTTGGCAATTTCGGACGTGATGTGATCGACGGCGGCGCGGGTCATGACGACATCCGCGCCGGGGGCAGCAGCGATGTTGTGACGGGCGGGACGGGCGATGACACGCTGGTTGGAAACCGTGGCAATGACATGCTGACCGGGGGCGCAGGCAACGACGTGCTTACCGGGGGCAACGGCACCGGCGGCGGCGATGGATCGCGCGATGTGTTTGTGTTCATGAGCCATGAAATGGGCGGCGGCGGCTTTGATCGCATCCGAGATTTCGAAGACACACGCGACAAGCTTGATCTGAGTCTGAGCGGGTACACCGATTTCGCTGATGTCTGGGCCGATGCCTATGATGTGGGCGCGAACATGGAGATCAACTTTGAATTCGGCGGCATTGTGTTGATCGAGAATTTTCAACTCGCACAGTTCAGCGCAGGCGATGTGCTAGGGCTCTAGACTAGGTCAATCTAGCGTAAATCTTGGGGTGGGGGCCAATTCGACAATAGACGCAGACTGTCCGTTTTTGGCCAGCTGATGGCAGAAAAACGGGCTCGGTTTTCGCCAAGCCCGTCTAAGATCCCCGAGGGCGTTTTAAGACGCTTTTGTTTCAGACCAGAAGCTAAACCCCTGCTGGGTTCTCTACATCTCGGCCAAGGGCGGCCAAATCGGAATAACGATCGCCAATGCGGTGATGCGGGCGACCTCGGGTGGCTGCGCCAAGCGCCACAACCAGTTCATCCACGCCCGGTGCATCGTAGATTGAAAATTGCGCAGTTAAGTAATGAGAGCGGCGACCGGTATCATGTTTGTCCATCAGCGGGATTTGTATCTGAGTGTTGGCCGGACCACGGGTGTTCGTGAACCCCAGATAGCTTTTGGCGTCCACGGCTTCGCGATAAAAATTGCCAAATTGCAGCGTGTGGATCAGCGCAGAGGCGTGTTCAATTTCACAGCTTGTGCCCGCGATACAAGCTTTGCCATAGGCCTCGATGGCATCGCCCGATCCTGCCAGCGCGATCAGACGATCCGACAGCATTTCGCCCAAGACCGGCGCCATGCGTTGAATTTCAGGTTGTAAGTCTTCAACAAAACCGCGTCCCGCCCAAGGGTTCGCGACCACAGCCGCCACGCCAATCATGCGTAAAATGGGATCGCAAGACCGCCCGCCTTCGGTGTGGATATCTTCGTCAAACGTGATGACTTTGCGCAATTCGGGGATCATAAGGTTTCTCCTGTCAGATATGGTATTTGTGGTTTCCAGCGAGAGTGTGCACCACGCCTTCCACTTCAGTTCCGTGGTAAATGCCAAAGGTGCCGTGTTGGTTTTCTTGTGCATATCGGCGCAGAAGTGACCGTTCGGCATCGTCTTGGACACGCGCGAGGGGCAGGGCGTCCAGATCAAAGAATTTCAGACCCTTTTGCGGCGCGCCCTGCACCGTGCCGTGATATACAATGCGTTGCGCACCTGTGTCTGTGACTTGGTAAACGGCATAAAGATGGGCCAATTCGGGGGATAAGTTTAGGTCCGTCAAAGTTCGCGAAAGTGCGTCTATAGACGGGCCTGTGGGCAACGTAACGCCACCCTGTTGATCTTCGAGCAAAAGCAGGGAGTTTTCATGCGACAAGACCGCTGCGATGCTCACATCGCCAGCGGTTGCCGCCTCAGTGAGTGCGCGGTCCAAACCGATGTCGAAATAGGCCCCTTTGTAGTACCCCAGCGGTTTGCCATCCGACGTTTCAAAGTCCAGTACGCGGCCAATCAGGATCAAATGATCCCCTGCATCCACCAGACGGTGACGCGCACAACTAAAGCGGGCCAAAGCGCCATCAAGGGCTGGCATGTTCTGCGCATCTGCATGCCAATCGGCAAGGGCAAATTTATCCTCTGATTGCGATGCAAAGAGGCCGGAAACTTCCTTTTGGTCATCCGCGAGAATATTGATTGTGAAGTGATCTGACGTGGCGAAAACGTCGCAGGACAGCGCGGCCTTGCCGATACACACCAGCAATAGCGGCGGATCAAGCGAGACCGACGTAAAGGAATTTGCCGTAAAGCCGCGCGGGGCACCATCTTGCTGACGTGTCGTCACCACGGTCACACCCGTTGCAAAGCGGCCAAAGGCGTCACGCAGACTGCGTTTGGTGTCAGGGTCTATTGCGACGGGAGGGTGGGCCGTGTCCAGCATGTGGTTGTCAGCCCCCAAGGCGGGTGGTGGCGTTAAATCTGCGTGGTCATGGCCAGCAAAGCGCAACGGATTGGCGGCAACCGTCCAAGGTTTTTGCGCAGGATCAGGAGTGCTCACTTGCGCCAACATCTTGCGGGCTGCGACATGTGGGTCATGCGCAATATCTGCAATGGTGTTCAACGGGCCAAAAGGAACTTGCCCCCCCAGGGTTTCTGTCAGCTCAGCCTTGCTGCGTTTTGAGGACCACTGCGAGACGAGCCGATCGACCGTTTCTGCGTTTTGGGCGCGCGATGCGCGGTTCGCGAACAAGGGGTCTTTGCCAAGCTCGGGGCGTCCCATCAATTCAACCAAGCGCTGCCAAAAAGCGTCATCGACAATACCGAGCGCGATGTCCCCATCTGCTGCGGGGTACAGGCCGAAAGGGCTTAGGAACGGATGACGATTGCCTTCTGGGCCGGGGATCAGGCCAGTAAAATCATGCAAATACACCATGCGTTCGCACAACGAGATCATTGCGTCATACATCGCCACATCGACGAATTGCCCTTTGCCAGTTGCGTCAGCTTCGCGCAAAGCAGCCATGATGCCAAATGCCATCACCATGCCTGCAAAGATATCCCCGACACCGGGGCCCGTTTTGGTCGGGCTATTTGCATCCGCGCCAGTGATAGACATCAACCCGCCCATGGCCTGTGCAACTACATCATAGGAGGGCCAGTTGGCATAGGGGCTTTCCCCTGTGCGCGGATCGCCAAACCCTCGGATTGCGGCATAAACCAGCTTGGGATTATCGCGCGTTAGGGTTTCGTAGGAGAGCCCCAACCGGTCCATCACACCGGGGCGGAAATTTTCAACCACAACATCAGCACTCGCAGCAAGGGCGCGAAATTGTGCTTTGCCTTCAGCCGATTTGAGGTCCAGTTGGATGCTTTTCTTGCCCCGATTGAGGCTAACAAAATACCCGGCCCATTCTTGATCAGGGTCATCACTTCGAAACGGCCCATTGCCGCGGCTTGTGTCACCCGCGCCGCCTTCGATCTTGATCACTTCGGCGCCATGATCGGCCAAATGCATGGTGCAATAGGGGCCAGATAACATGCGGCTCAGGTCCAAAACCCGTAGCCCCTTGAGGATTTGCGTGCTCATAAGCGTGGCTCTACTGTGTCAAGAAATGCCCGCAGCGGGGTGTTCAATGCTTCGGGGTTTTCGGCCAAAGCCATGTGACGCAAGCCCTTAAGGATCACAACCTGTGCGCCGGGAATGTCGGCGGCAATTGCGTGGGTCATGTCAGGGCCATTTCCGTAGTCTTCGTCGCCTGTGATGACCAAGGTCGGCGAGGTGATCGGTTGGGAGGGCGCCACGATTTCATCAATTCCATCGGCCAGCACACTGTAGATCGTGTGATAAATCGCGATATCATTGGCCATGACCCAACCCCGGACGGTTTGCATCATCGCGGGGTTGGCTTGTCTGAAGTCAGCAGTGAACCAACGCTCCAAAGCGGCTTCAACGGTTGATTGTGGTCCTTCATGTCGGGCTTGTTCGACCCGTTTGAGAATGGCGTCTTGGGCATCTTGGCTGCGTTTATGGGGGGAGTGCAGGATTGCAAGCGCATCGGTGCGCGCAGGCATGTCTTGCGCAAAACGGCGTGCGATCATGCCGCCAAGGGAAAACCCGACCAGCGAAGCCGATTTGATGCCGCAATGATCTAACACTCCAGCCAGTTGGTTTGAGAACACAGAAAGGCTTGGCGTGGCCGGTGGTGGTGCGCTTTGTCCGTGACCATAAAGATCAAAGCTGAGGACGCGGTAGCGGTCAGACAGCGCCGGTGTCGTCCATTGCCAACAATCCTTGTTCAGACCCAATCCGTGGATCATCACCACAACCGGATTTGATGCCGGGCCGCTAAGTTCATAGCTGGTTCCATCTGGGGCCCTATGCATCGTCAAGCGGGCGGTACGCGACCACCTCTACCTCTACGCGTGCATCAACTAGCAGATTACTGACTACGGCTGAACGTGTGGGGGGCTCAACCGGGAAATACGCGCCGTAAACGGCGTTGAACCCCGGAAAGTCATCGCGATCACGCAGCCAAACCATCGCCTTGATCACATCCTCACGGGTGCAATCCGCCAGCGCCAATGTTGCGGTGATATCATCCAACACAGCGCGAGTTTGGTCTTCTATGGTGCCTGTTGTCATCGGGGCGCCGTTCTTCATGGGAATCTGACCCGTGAGGTAGACAAAATCGCCAGCGCGGATGCCGCGCGAAAGGGATAAAACCCGTCCGTCTATTTCCAACGGGCCGCCGATCACTTGCTTTTTCTTGGCCATTTATGCGCCTCCCTTTCCGTTAGTCTGCCTTGATCCCCAAAGACCCCTTTCGGATTTTTCGACAAGACATGTCGTTTTTTCCGGTACGCCCAAAATCAAAGCGGACATGAATAGAGGAGCAACAACGGGGGAGGCGCACGCCATGGCTGACATCACAAGCTACCAAATGCTGATCAACGGAGACTGGACCGATGCCGCGGATGGCGGCACGTTCGACAGTGTAAACCCGACCAATGGCAAGGTCTGGAGCCGTGTGCCAGAAGCGACCGAGGCCGATATAAATCGCGCAGTCGAAGCCGCACATACAGCTTTTACGACCGGGCCTTGGGCCAACATGACACCAACAGAGCGCGGAAAATGCTTGCGCAAGCTAGGCGATTTGTTGGCCGATCATTCCGAGCTTTTGGGTCAGATTGAATCCATCGACACCGGAAAAATGTTGAAAGAAACCCGCTGGCAGGCGACATATATCGCCGAGTTCTTCCACTTCTATGCAGGATGTGCGGACAAGGTGAGCGGTGAAACACTGCCCATCGATAAGCCGGATATGTTTGTCTTCACCAAGCGTGAACCTTTGGGGGTTGTCGCGGCTGTGGTGCCGTGGAACTCGCAACTATTTCTGGTGGCCGTCAAGATTGGGCCAGCCTTGGCAGCAGGCAACACCGTCGTTCTGAAAGCGTCAGAGCATGCCAGTGCCGCGATGCTGGAATTTGGCAAGCTGATTGAGCAAGCAGGCATTCCCGCCGGTGTGGTCAACATCGTCACCGGCCATGGCGAGCCGTGCGGGCGTGCACTGACGGGGCATCCTTTGGTAACGCGCGTCTCATTCACGGGCGGGTCAAATGCAGCCCGTCATGTGTTGGAAAATGTGAAACGAAACTTTGCGGAGGTCTCATTGGAACTGGGCGGCAAGTCGCCGTTCATTGTCTTTGAAGATGCGAATATTGAAAGTGCGGTGAATGCCTCAATCGCCGGGATTTTCGGCGCGACAGGGCAAAGTTGTGTCGCAGGATCGCGGCTTTATCTGCACGAAGACATCGCAGATGAATTCCTTGAAAAGATGATCTCGTTGGCCCGTCAGATTGTCATCGGCGATCCGTTGGCCGAAGACACCCAAATGGGGCCGCTATGTACCACGGGTCAATTGGAACACATCCAACGCGAGGTTGCCCATGCGCAGGAAGAGGGCGGCAAGGTGTTGGTGGGCGGCAAGCAGCCCGAAGGCATGTCTGGGCTATTTTATGAACCCACGATCATCGAATGCCCGCGTCAGGATTTGCGGATTGTTGATACGGAACTATTTGGCCCGGTCCTGTCCGTGCAACGCTTCAAAACCGAAGAGGATGTCTTGGCATTGGCCAATGATACCGAATACGGGCTCGCGGCTGGTATCTTCACCAAGGACTCGGCGCGCTCTTTGCGCATGGCCAACTCTGTTCGGGCGGGCATTGTCTGGGTGAACACCTATCGCGTGGTGTCCCCGATTGCCGAATTTGGTGGCGTCAAAGGGTCGGGTTATGGCCGCGAAAGCGGGTTTCAGGCGATTTATGATTACACCCGTCCCAAGACGATCTGGATCAATACATCCGATGCGCCAATGGCCAATCCTTTTGTAATGCGATGAACATCGTGGCTTTAAAAGCTGCCGCTGCAGCAACGCGGGCGGCAAGACGATCCGGATTTTACCACCTGCCTGTTGCGCGAATGAGGTGGTGACCCAGGCCAACGAACAGACCCGGCATTTCCAACCCTAGCGGGTGAAAAATGTCGCCGGGTTTTACCCAATCGAACGCACCCAAAATGATCGAAACATTGTGATGATCATACAAGAAAGGACATCGACATGAAATTCCAACTTGCTGTGAATATGGAACGGATTGATGACAGTTTGAACATGCAAGACGTCGCGCGCCATACTCTTGAGATGGTGCAAATAGCTGAGCTGGGCGGCTTTGATACTGTTTGGTCGGCAGAACATCACGCGCTGGAAATGACCATTGCGCCAAACCCGTTTCAACTGCTGACATGGTGGTCAACGCAAACCAATCGCATCCGTTTGGGCACGGCTGTGGCCACGGCGGCCTATTGGCATCCGATCAAACTGGCCGGAGAGGCGGCGTTTACCGATCTGATTAGCGGCGGGCGATTGGAATTTGGCATTGGCTCGGGCGCTTATCAGCGCGAATTTGACCGGATGAGACCCGGGCTGAAGCAATCCGACGCTTGGCGTTATATGCAAGAAATGCTGCCAGCGGTGCGTGAATTATGGGCGGGTGATTACGCGCATGACGGGGACTATTGGCAGTTCCCAAGATCAACGTCAGTGCCCAAACCTTTGCAAAAAGAAGTCCCCGTTTGGGTCGCGGCCCGTTCGCCCATCACATATGACTATGCCATCCGTAACAAATGCCATGTGAACTGCTGGCCGCTGACGCGTGGATTTGAAGAGGCGGAACTGTATAAACAACAGTTGGACGAAGCGATTGCGAAAGCCGACAACGGATGGACACCGCGGTTTGCTTTGATGCGTCATGCTTGTGTCTATGACAATGAGGCAGGTCGTCAAAAGGCCCTCAACGCGATCCGAACTGTGCTTAGCCAATTTGAAAATCTGTTTCGAAACGCAGGCGATGTACACAATGGCTTTCCAAGCTCGATTCCACTGGATGACTTAGAGGGGCGTGAGCAATATGACCCTGCCATGCTTGAGGAAAATCTGATGTTTGGGTCGCCTGATCGCGTCATTGAAAAACTCAAACGATATCAGGCCTTGGGGGTGAACGAGTTCATCTATTACGCCTCAATGGGACTAGATCACGCGTCACAGCAAAAATCGCTGCGGATGTTTGTGAACGAAGTCATGCCGGAATTCAAAGAAGGATAAGCAGATGTCAGACGGCGTAAAGGTACACCGCGAAGGTCATGTTCTAGAGGTCACCTTAGAACGGGGTAAAGTGAATGCGATTGACGTGCCCACGTCGCAGGCATTAGCAGCCGCATTTCAGGAATTACATGAAGACAAAGACTTACGCTGTGCCATTTTGACAGGCGGGGGGGAGAAAATATTCTCGGCCGGATGGGATCTCAAGGCGCTCAACGATGGGGAGATGCAGCTCGATAACTGGTGGGAAAGCGATGACTATGGCTTTGGTGGCTTCACAGGACTGACCGAGAATTGGGACCTGAACAAGCCCGTGATTGCCGCCATCAACGGGCTTGCCATTGGTGGCGGTTTTGAGATGGCGTTGGGGTGTGATTTGTTGATTGCCGCTGAGCATGTTGAGTTCGGTTTGCCAGAGATGCCGTTGGGGATCGTTCCGGATGCGGGGGCGTTGCAACGCTTGCCGCGCCGTATCCCGCATAACATCGCCATGGAGATGTTCTTACTGGGCCGACGCATGACTGCAATTGAAGCCGCCCATTATGGTTTGGTCAACAAAGTTGTACCCAAAGAACAATTGATGGACGCGGCGCGCGAATGGGCGGCGTCGATTGCGTGGTCGGCCCCCTTGGCGATGCAATCTGTGAAAGAAGTGCAGCGCGAAATTGAGGCGGTGCCCCTAGAACAGGCGTTCCACAAAATGCGTTCGGACCCGATGCCAACCTATCGCAAGATGTTGAAATCTGATGATGCTGCCGAAGGCGTGGCCGCTTTTGTTGAAAAACGCGAACCCAACTTTAAAGGTGAATGATGTATCCTGATCCCTCAAAGATCACCAAAGTTACCACTATTGGTGCCGGACCCATTGGCGGTGGTTGGGCTGCGCATTTTTTGGGGCGTGGGTACGATGTGACCGCCTATCTGCATGACGCCGCAGAGACGGATGCATTTTACTCTATCCTTAAGACGGCTTGGGGCAGTTTGACTGAATTGGGCCTCGCAGAGGGGGCCTCGTTGGATCGGTTGCGTATTGTGACAGATCTTGAGGAGGCTTTGGATAGTGCCGAATTCGTTCAGGAAAGCGCCCCAGAACGGTTGGACATAAAGCAAGCGCTCTATCAAAAAATGGGGGATATCTTACCGGCTTCTGTGGTGATTGGCTCGTCGACCTCTGGCCTGACCATGTCAGAGATTCAAGTCAGCTGCGCGACACCTGAACGCACGGTCATCGGGCACCCATTTAACCCACCGTATTTGCTGCCCTTGGTGGAAATCGTCGGGGGCGATAAAACGGCGCCCGAGGCTGTGGACTGGGCCGGAAAATTCTATGACATCGCGGGCAAGGCCCCGTTGTTGATGAAAAAGGAGATTCCGGGCTTTGTGGCCACCCGTTTGCAGGAAGCGCTTTGGCGTGAGGCCCTGCATATGGTTTCCAATGGAGAAGCCACACCAGAGGATATCGATATCGCGCTGATGAATGGCCCGGCGCCGCGCATGGTAAGTCAAGGTCAATGCATGGCGTTTCATGTGGCCTGTGGGGCAGGGGGGATGGCCACCAACTTGGACCAGTTTGGCCCGGCGTTGAAACTGCCTTGGACCCGATTGGAAGCCCCGGAACTGACCCGTGATTTACGCGACCGAATGGTAGATGGCTGCAATGCAATCGCGGGCGATCGTCACTTCGAGGACATGGCCGCACAGCGGGATCGTGAGATCGTCGCTGTGCTGCGCGCCTTACGCGAAACACGGTTGGGTTAACGTTCTGGTGGAATATCTTTCAACGTTGAGAGGAAGTCAGACAAAGACCCAGGCCAGTTGGGTGCCGGTTCATTTGCCGGCCATGCCTCGCGGTATTCTGATGGGCGGCGACCAAAGAACTTGCCGAAGGAAAAGGCGAAATGCGACAGGGTGTTGAAACCCGATGCGGTTGCAATTTCACGTACGCTGAGATCGGTTGAGATCAACAAAAGCCGAGCATTTTGAAGGCGCCGAAGCAATCCGAATTGCACGACTGTACATCCCACATGTTTTTTGAACTGACGTTCCAATTGACGTTGAGACACGTCGAGCGTTGCGGCGATTTCGGGCACGCTTAAGGGGTCTTCAATGTTCTCTTCGATCAGGGTCATCGTCTCGCGGACCAATGGCAACATCGTTTCCGTACTGCGGCCCATTGTGCTACGTTGAGGGGAGGCCGCATTGCGTATGGGATGGTGCAACATTTGGTCTGCTATCTCGCCTGAAAAGCCGCTGCCATGGCTCCTTTCTATCAGCCTTAGCATCAAATCAATCCCGGCCAACCCGCCTGAGCACGTCATGATTTTACCTTCCATGGTAAACAAACATTCTTGCACATCCACGCGGCTGAAGCTTTCGCGAAACCCACTAAGCCAAGACCAATGAATCGTCGCAGGTTTGTCCGCGAGTAAACCAGCACGCGCAACGATATAGCACCCCAGTTCAACCCCGCAGATGCTTTCGCCTGCACGGGCACGTTTGCGCAGCCAAGCAGTGAGGTTACGATTGTCGTAATGTTCCGTTCCCCAGCTGCCCAAAACGAACACAAAATCCGCTTGGCGGAGGGCGTTGTGGTCCGTTGCAACAGTGGTCGCCATGCCATTGCTGGCCACGACTTTCGCCCCATCAAACGAAACGACATCCCAAGAAAACAAACGTTCTGGCGCGAGGTAATTTGCGATTCGCATCGTCTCGATCATGGTGATCAACGTGGTGATATTAAACCGCGGGACGACCACAAAGATGGCATGATGGGCAGCCCTTGGTGTTTGCTGGGGCATTTCGATTTGCATGGTCAAAGTTCCAATTTGTGCAGTGCGTTTTTTCGCCAAACTAACATTATTTTTGTCGGATAATCGACATCTTTCGGGAGGGCTTCCGCTCCAAGCTGGACAAAAGGGGAGCGTTACCAAATGAATTACGACGTTGTGCTGACCTGTGCTGTGACCGGTGCGGGGGATACCACAGGCAAAAGTCCGCATGTGCCAATCAGTCCAAAAGAGATCGCATATGCTGCGATTGAAGCGGCTAAAGCGGGTGCTTCAGTGGCGCATATTCACGCCCGAGATCCTCAGACGGGGCAAGGGTCGCGCGACCCGAAACTCTTCAAAGAAATTGTGGATCGCATCCGCGACAGTGACACAGATGTGGTCATCAACATCACCGCTGGCATGGGGGGCGATTGGGTGCCGGATGCCGCCAATCCATCCATGCCCGGTCCCGGCACCGATATGATCGGTCCAGAGGATCGATTGGCCCATGTCAAAGAATGTATGCCCGACATCTGTTCGCTTGATTGCGGGACGCTGAATTTTTCTGACACGGATATGATTTATATCTCTACCCCGCCGACACTGCGCAAAATGGCAAGGCTGGTGCAGGAATGGGGTGTGAAGCCCGAATTGGAAGTATTCGACCTGGGACACATTCGCTTTGCCAAAGCGATGGTCGAGGAAGGTCTGATAGACGCGCCGCCCATGTTCCAACTTTGTCTGGGCATCCCTTGGGGCGCGGATCAGACGGTCGAGACGATGGCCGCGATGAAAGCGCAACTACCCGCTGGGGCAAGTTGGGCCAGCTTTGGGATCGGGCGGGGGCAAATGCCAATGGCTGCGGCGGCGGTCGCTTTGGGTGGCAATGTGCGGGTCGGCCTAGAGGACAACATTTATCTTGAACGCGGAGTGCTGGCGACCAATGCACAATTGGTCACGAAGGCCCGCGAGATTATTGAGCGCATGGGTGGCCGTGTCGTTACCCCGCAAGAGGCGCGCAACAAGCTAAGCCTGCGGGGGGCGGATGACTGACCCAGCACAAATAGGCAGTCTGCAGATCCGCAATGTTTCGAAATTGTTCGGGGCGTTTCGCGCAGTCAACGACATCTCTTTAGAAATTCGCAAGGGCGAGTTTCTGACGCTTCTCGGCCCGTCAGGATCAGGCAAGACCACGCTGCTAATGATGATCGCGGGGTTCTTGGACATCTCTGAGGGGGATATCGCGCTTGATGGTGCGTCCTTCGCGCAAGTGCCTGCAGAAAAGCGCAACTTCGGCATGGTGTTTCAGGGCTATGCACTGTTCCCGCATATGTCCGTACGCGACAACATCGGCTATGCCCTGAGTGTCCGCAAACGCCCCCCTGCCGAGATCAAGGCCCGCGTCGACGAGATGTTGGAACTGGTGCAATTACAGGATTTTGCGAACCGCAAGCCCGGCCAACTTTCAGGGGGGCAACAACAGCGCGTCGCATTGGCACGTGCGCTGTGCTTTGCACCACCCGTCTTGCTGTTAGACGAACCATTGGGCGCGTTGGACAAGAAGCTTCGGGTCGAGGTTCAGGAGCAGTTGAAAGACATTCACCGGCGCGTTGGCACCACGTTTATCTACGTCACGCACGATCAAGAAGAGGCCCTGTCCATGTCTGACCGCATCGTGATCATGCGGGATGGCGCGATTGAACAAGTCGGCACACCTAAGGAATTATACGAGCGGCCCAACAATGAGTTCACGGCCAGCTTCCTTGGAAAATCGAATTTCATTCGAACAAATGGCAAGGTCTATGCCCTTCGCCCTGAAAAAATAGATCTGCACGCAGGCGTTGGTCATGCGGATGCGCGGATGAGCGGGACGGTGCGTTCTATTACCTACTTTGGCTCTATGCAGCGGGTCATTGTTGATGCCAGCAATCGCACCGAAATCGAAGTCGATATCGACGTCTGGCGCAACGCCGAAACGCTGAAGGTAGGTGAAGCCGTTGATCTGCTTTGGACAGACGCCGCCGCCGTAGAACTACAGACGGGCTAGCGCCCCAAAACAGAGCGCTATTTACGCGCCACAACAGAAGGACCGGGTGAGCCGGGACCAATTGGAGGAAAGAAAATGCACGACAAACAGTTTATGAAAGAAACACTGCAAGACAGCGCGCATGCTTACAAAGAAGGACGCATGGATCGCCGGACATTCCTAGCACTGTGCGGTGCTTCTGGTGTCGCCCTGAGTGCGGTAATGGCAGGCGATGCCGAAGCGGCAGCGGATCATGTGGTGATGTGGAACTGGGGCGGCCAATCCGAGGAATGTCACGGTTCTGCGATAGGTCAAGCGTTTACGGCCAACACCGGAAAGGGTTTGAAATTCGACACCTCCGGCCCGTTGGAAGGCAAAATCAAAGAGATGGTCGACAGCGGCAATGTCACCGCTGACGTGGCGGATGCAGACCTGTTCAATGCGGTTTCGCTTGGCCCAACAGGCCACCTTGAGCCGATTGATTATTCCGTTGTGTCCAAAGACAAAACCCTGCCCGGCTACGCGTTGGAGCATGGCATTTCTATCATTTTGTACGGTTACGCCTTTGTGTATGACACCGAAGCTTTCGGCGATAACCCGCCCCAGACTTGGGCTGATTTCTTTGACACGGCCAATTTCCCCGGCATGCGTTCCCTTTACAAATGGGCTAATGGATCACTCGAAGCGGCGTTGCTGGCCGACGGTGTCGCGGGTGATGCGTTGTATCCGCTTGATATGGACCGAGCACTGGCAAAGATTAAGTCGATCAAGGAAGACAGTCTGTATTGGGGTTCGGGTTCTGAGGCGCATTCCATGGTGGTGAATGGCGAAGTGTCGATGGGCATGGTCTGGCAAAACCGTGGCCGCAACATCGAGAACGACACCGATGGGCGCTATAAGTTGGTGAACAATCAGGCGATGGCGATGCCGGGTGCCTACATCGTGCCGAAAGGCAATCCAGCCGGTGCTGCCGTGATGCAGTTCATTGCAACGGCACAGGAAGTGCCCGCACAGCTTGCCTTGCTCGACTGTCTTGGCATGACACCTTCCAACCCAGAGGCATTCGATCAAATTCCTGATGATCAGCAAGATTACGCGATCACTTCGGCCAAAAATATCGACAAGATCGTTTACAACGATCCCGATTGGTGGGGCAAAAATGGCGGTGATGCGGTGAACGCATTCTTGGATGCGATCAGCTAAACCATTTGCTGACCACGTTTTTTCCTAAGGCGCGGTCAGCTCTTATTTTGGGACCTTCTATGCAACTTCTTACCCGCCATATTCATCCTGGATGGTTGATCATCGCGCCTTTGTTGGTGCTGGTGGTGACGTTGTATTTAGGGCCTATCGTGAACATCTTGTGGCTCAGCGTCACAGACCCGAAACCGGGTTTTGGCAATTATGCCAAGCTGGGCGAAAGCGATGCATTGGTCCGCATTGTGTGGACCACAGTGCGGATTTGTCTGATCACCACGGCATTCAGCGTCACGCTCGGGTATTCTATCGCCTATGCCATGGTGCACTGCCATCAGCGTCAGAAGAACAATATGCTGACGCTGCTGCTGGTGTCTTTTTGGATATCCATTCTTGTGCGCACCTTTTCTTGGCTGATGTTGCTGGGCCGTAAGGGATTGGTAAATGGTACGCTGGAAAACATTGGGCTGATCGCCGAACCCATCGCCTTTATGCGGAATGAACTGGGTGTGTTGATCGGCATGGTCCACTACATGATTCCCTATGCTGTTTTGCCTTTGTTGGTCTCTATGCAGTCACTTGATACACGTGTGATGGATGCTTCGCGCAATCTGGGTGCATCTGGTACGCAGACCTTCTGGCGGATTTACCTGCCGTTGACTGCGCCGGGTTTGGTCGCCTCGACATTGTTGGTCTTTATTCTCAGCCTTGGGTTTTACGTGACCCCGGCTGTGCTGGGTGGGGGCAAAGTGCTGATGGTGGCCGAATACATCTCTGTGCAACTGCTGGTCACCTTGAAATGGGGCACCGCGGCGATGTTGGCAGCGTTGATGTTGTTTGGCGTGTTAGCGATGCTTTGGGTGATGTCGCGGTTCATGAAATTGAGCACCGTGTTCGGAGGGGCTGCGCGATGACTTCTGGCCTGTTTGCAAAATTCAACCGCGTTGGTGCGTGGGTTCTGTTGCTATTTTTGGTGACGCCTGCGCTGATTGCGATACCCGTGTCGCTGACGCCCAAGCGGTTCCTGTCCATGCCGAAAGACGAGTTATCTTTTCGCCATTTTGAGAAATTATTCACCAGTGAAGAATGGATATCCAGCTTTTTTCAAAGCAGCGTCATTGCGGTATCGACCTCATTGCTGGCGACATTCCTTGGCACGCTTTGCGCTATTGGTCTGTGGCGGGTGTCTTCGAAATATTCAGAGCTGGTGCGGGCCTTTCTTCTGCTGCCGCTCATTATTCCGCAGATCATTTCGGCCATGGCATTCTACCGCCTTTGGATACCGCTGGGGTTGCTCGATAGTTATGTTGGCTTGATCCTTGCCCACACAATCCTTGCAGCACCTATGGTCCTGATCACCGTCAGCGCATCTTTGGCAACTTTTGACCCGAAGCTAGAACAGGCGTCGAAAAACCTAGGTGGATCAAACTGGACCACCATGCGCCGTGTGATATTGCCATCCATCAAGCCGGGTGTCTTTGCTGGCGCGCTATTCGCCTTTATCCTCAGCTGGGACGAAATTGTCGTTACCCTGTTTATCTCCAAATACAGCGTCTACACGCTGCCGCGCCGCATGTGGAACGGCATTCGTGAAAACACTGATCCGACAGTGGCCGCGGCAGCTGTTGTGTTGATCGCGATGACGGTCATCGCCTTTGTGATCTTTACACTCATGTCCCGTCGCAATGCTAAACTTCTGACCCAATAAGCGAGTCTTACTATGAATATGGAAACCAATCACGAAACGGATTTGTTGGTTAGCACCGTCCGCCGCTTTGTGGAGACTGAGATGTACCCTCATGAAGAGGACGTCGATCGTCTGGGCCATGTGCCGGAAGAGATCGGTCGCCAGATTGAGGCCAAAGCGCATGAGTTGGGATTGTATGCCTGCAATCTGCCCGAAGAGGTCGGCGGTGGCGGCTTGAGTATTGCGCAGATGGCGCTGATTGAACGGGAGTATGGTAAAACAAGCCATGCGTTGCAAAGCTGGGCGGCGCGCCCCACGGAATTGTTGATGGCCTGTGATGCAGAGCAACGTGAAAAATACCTGTTCCCTGCCGTGCGGGGCGAGAAACGCGAATTATTTGCCCTGACCGAACCAGACGCAGGTTCAGATGTGATGGGGATGAAAACCAATGCGCGGCGTGATGGGGAGGATTGGGTTCTAAACGGCTCGAAGCACTTCATTTCTGGTCCCTGTATGCCTGATTTTGCGATTGTCTTTGCCGCCACCGGAGAAGACGAAACCCCGCGTGGCCCTCGCAAACGGGTAACCGCGTTTTTGGTTGATGTGGGCGCGTCTGGTTTTGAGTGCCGTGAAGGCACCAAGTGCGTCAGCTATCGCGGCTACAAGACCTTTGAATTGCACTTTGACAACGTCCGCCTTGGTCCCGGTCAAGTGCTTGGCGAAGAGGGCAAGGGGTTGGAGTTGTCTGGCAAATGGCTTGGCATGGGGCGTATCTGGGTCGGAGCAACCTGTTGTGGAAAGGCAGAGCGCATCCTTGAAATGGCGACCGATTGGGCCGCGTCTCGCAAACAGTTCGGCAAACCGATTGGCGCGTTTCAGGCCACAGGGTTTCGCTTGGCGGATGGTGCGATCAACCTGCGCGCAGCGGACCTGATGGTCAAAGATGCCGTGGCCAGAGCCGAACAAGGCGCGATGAGCGACGCAGATGCGGCGATGATCAAGGTTTTCTGCTCGGAAATGCTGGGGGAGATTGCTGATGATGCGGTGCAAATCTACGGCGGCATGGGTCTTATGGAAGAAATGCCGATCCAGCGTTTCTGGCGCGACAGTCGTCTGGAACGCATCTGGGACGGCACCTCAGAAATTCAACGCCACATTATCACGCGTTCTATCTTGCGCCCGTTAGGTGCATGACTCCAGCCCGCCGCGCTAATTTTCAACGGCTGCTAAAGCCACGCCATATCGCGTTCATCGGTGGGCGAGATGCGACCATAGCTGTGCGCGAGGCCCGTAGACGTGGGTTTGCAGGGCAAATGTGGGCAGTGAACCCCAAGCGGTCTGATCTGGACGGCGTGCCTTGTGTCGCGTCGATCGCAGATTTGCCAGACGCGCCTGATGCCGTCTATTTGGCCATTCCAGCGAGCGGTGTTGTCGCGGCTCTGCGTGAACTGAACCAGATGGGTGTCGGCGGTGTTGTTTGCTTTTCCGCAGGTTTCAAAGAAACGGGTGACGGCGCAGCAGAACAAGGGTTGATCGCGGCCACAGGAGATATGGCCCTGATTGGCCCCAATTGCTACGGTTTAATCAACTACATTGACAACGTAGCCCTGTGGTCGTTTGAGCATGGCGGTTGGTCGCCCGGTTACGGCGCGGCCATCATCACACAATCGGGTATGTTTTCATCTGATATCACGATGAGCGCGCGCTCCTTGCCGCTGGCTTATATGGTGTCGGCTGGTAATCAAGCCGTGTTGGGATTGGAGGACTTTCTAGACAGTTTCGTGGAGGACAAAACCGTCCGGGCCATTGGGCTGCATATCGAAGGGCTGCAAGACATTCCGGCGTTTGAACGCGCAGCATTGAAGGCGATCGAGCGGGGCATAGCTGTGGTCGCGCTCAAAACCGGCAGCTCGGCGATTGGGGCAGCTTTGACCATCAGTCATACTGGCTCGCTATCTGGTTCGGACGAACTTTATGAAGCACTGTTTGCGCGCACGGGTGTCATCAGCGTGAGCAATCCCGCGCAGTTTTTGGAGACATTGAAATATCTCTGTGTGGTGGAGGCGCCCAAGGGGCCGAGTGTCACGGGCTTCACTTGCTCGGGCGGGGGGGCGACAATGCTGGCGGATTATGCGGAAAAGATCGGGTTGAGCTTTCCAGCCGTCAGTGAGCAAGGCCACATAACGCTGCCGGATTTGTTGCCTGACATTGCCACGGTGTCCAATCCGTTGGATTACACCACTCCG
This sequence comes from Aliishimia sp., assembly GCA_039978895.1. Classification (GTDB taxonomy): domain Bacteria; phylum Pseudomonadota; class Alphaproteobacteria; order Rhodobacterales; family Rhodobacteraceae; genus Aliishimia. The sequence continues at coordinate 16,507 of JBDWAL010000061.1, read as the reverse complement.
ATCTGGGGGCAGCGGGAACATACCTATCCGGTGTTTGCGAAAACGATAGAGGCCGTTGGGGCAGCCGCGACTGTTCTGGTACAAGATTATCCGGCGGAGGGGTTGGACGCCTCTAAAATCTACTATCAAAATGACGCGGATGCCTTTGCCCAAGCCGCCAAGGAACATGGGATCCCCGCAGCCATCTGCGCGACCTTACCTGAGAACCTTGATCGCGCGACCCGAAGGCATTTGATCTCGCTTGGGGTGGCCCCGATGCAAGGCATCCATGAGGCGTTAAACGCTATACGGGATGCGGCCCTCTGGTCTAAGCGGCGCGCACGGATCAAGGATGCGCGGCCAGCGGGGCTGTTGGCTGGGATCTCAATAGATGCGCCACAGGTGCTGACCGAAGACGCTGGCAAGTCGTGGCTTTCTGCGCGCGGTCTTAACGTTCCCAAGGGGCGCTGCGGTTCTGCAATGGAGGCGCGTGAAATCGCCAAGGCCGTTGGCTATCCCGTCGCGCTCAAGATGATGTCGCCTCAATTGGTTCATAAGACAGAAGCTGGTGCCGTGGTTTTGGGACTAAAGGATGCGCAGGCTCTTGGAGTAGCTTTGCGCGACATGCGACACACCGTGTCAACGTATGATGCGAAGGCCGTAACTGACAATTTCCTTGTCGAAGCAATGTCGCCTCCACCATTGGCTGAACTGATCGTAACGCTGCGCACCGATCCGCAGTTCGGGTCTGCGCTGGTCATCGGCAGTGGCGGGATTTTGACTGAGCTTGTTGGCGATGCCGTAACACTTTTACTTCCAGCCACACCGACAGATATTGCCGACGCACTTGCGTCCCTACGGGTTGCACGTTTGTTGGAAGGGTTCCGGGGGCGTGCCAAGGTGGATATCGGCAAAATCGCATTGGCGCTGCACCACCTGTGTGAGGCTGTCATCGTCGAACATGAGACAATCGCAGAGATAGAGATCAACCCGATGTTCGTCTACGCCGATCATATTGTCGCGGTGGATGCGCTGATACAATTGGCGTCTTCATGATACCTCATAAGATCATTCAAAACCCGGACCTAGCGGTTGGCGCAGACAATAAGCAACGTTGGAACCAACCCGCCCATAGACGTCACGGGTTTCACAACGCACATCTGTTGATTCGACGCACGATGATGGTCCGCTCCCGCAATGTACTGATGCTGGAGGCCGGGCACGTAGATTTGACGCAGAAATTCCCCGAATTAGGCGATTTGCTCGAGCATTCAGCCTTTTCTGCCTTTTGCTGCGTGCGCGGGGATCAGATCATCATGGAAGCCGCCGCCCCAGATTTTTCAGTGACCATGCCACATTCCATCCAATCGATCTCAAAACTGCATGCGCATTTGATCATTGGGCGCTTGTTGGAACAGGGATTGATGGCGCTGGATGCAAAGGTTTCGGAATACCTGCCCGAAATTGGGCCGGGATATCACGATGCAACCGTGCAAGACGTGTTGGATATGGCGGTCATTAACGATTTTACCGAAGATTATAGTGACCCCAATTCCGATTGTTACAGCGAAGAAATTGCCTTGGGCTGGCGGTTGCCGCAGGGCGAAGCGGATGAAATCTCTCTCTCGGATTTTGCGGCCAGTGTCACAGGTTTCAAGGCGCGCAAGGGCCACACGGAGGCGGAATATAAATCTGCGAATACGGATGTGTTGACGTTGATAGCAGCGGCGGTTTCGCCAATCCCGTTGAGCGCACAAATTGAATGCCTTGCGGATGCCGTCGGCTATGAAGGTGGGTTCCACATCAGCTATTCGATTGACGGGCATCCTGCATTTTCGGGCGGTGGATGCCTGAGCGCCCGCGATCTGGCACGCTTTGGTCTATTTTTGGCCCGTGGCGGTCGTGGCCTTTCAGGGCAACCCGTGGCGAATAGTGCGTTTTTGGATCAAACACTTTCGCGAGACGCGCCAACGCTCACACCCCCCAAAGAATGGCTGCGATATTCAAATCAAACCATGACTGACGGCCGGGTGCTGGGGCATGCTGGTTATGGAGGTCAATTTCTAATGGTGGACATGGAAACTGGCACGGTTTGCGCCTTCCTCAGTGTGCTCGAAAATGAGACCGGATATGACGAGACCTACATGGGCAAAGTTGCGCAAGTTTTGCGACGGGTGTGTTGTGGCACGAAGATAGGTTTCGTGGAAACCCACGAAGGTTAGGGCCGATTGCAAGGCACGATAAATTGAGACCCTAATTCAGGGATAAGTCGCGTTGCATACCAAAAGCAATGTCTTGGCGATGTCGCCACGATTTAACTAATTTCTGCGTATTGCGACCCCATTTAATGGGCGCGATCCGCTTCGCCAAAAGAGGTCCAAGGGAGATAGGCCATCCCGGCTTTTGCGGTCAGGGTAACTATGTCGGCGTCCGCGCGGTACCGTAGCAAGAATTCGTTTTGGACCGAAACAACACTGCCGTGCGAGATGTGGGGGCGACCCATGTTTGAGGCGCTTTTGCCAAAAGCCGTTCGTTAACAGATTGAACTTACTCCAAGGCAAGATCCCTCTTTGTGCATCCGTTGGAAGACGCCCTTGGGGTTGAGGGCTGATCCCTTCCAATAGCGAGAAGCCCCCAAAAAGCGGATGACGCTAAATGGGCGCTTCACGGTTTAAGTTTGGGTTAGGCTGCTGCGGTTGCGTCGATCTCAAACAATAGCCCCGGAATCGCCAAGCGGGTTACGCCCAACAGTGTCATCGGTGGCGCCACTTGGTCCGGACCAAACCGCATGCCCATCAGGTCGAAGTTCTTCAACGCTTCATCCACGTCAGTGGCATACACACCAAGTTTTGTGACGTTGCTTAGATCCATGCCTGCTGCTTTCAACACAGCTTCCAAGTTGTCCAATGCGAGGCTGATCTGTGCGCGCATATCGCCTTGATGCTGTGGATTGCCTTCGCCATCGACGGCGGTTTGGCCTGCGCAATTAACCTGACGGGATGCACCTTCGATAACTTCTGCTTGGTTGTAACCCAACTTCAAAGACCAATTCCAAGGGTTCACTGCTGTACGTTCCATCTTTCAATTCTCCTGTTCGATGTTGATGAGTCATGGTTAGAATTGATTGGTGCCAAATTATGTCACCAATTATTGCATCAAGCGAAAATAGGCATTCGTATTCGGCATAACGTCGGTGTTCTCGGCCCCCGCTTGAACGGTACAACGACCGTCGATGAGCTTAGATGTCGCACAATCAGTTGCCTTGTGCTTGTTCATGCAAATTCGTCAGCTATCGCCCGATGCCAAGGATCGTTCGCACAAGCGGCAGGACCAACTTAGGCTTCATTTTCCCAGACGTGGGCTGTGGGTTTGCAAGGTCGAAAAGACTGGTTGGGATTCAGTGCCTAATTTTGGCATTTAGTCAAAATAGCGCACCAATGGGCTTGCAGCGCGGAAGATGTCGATCAGCTCATCCATGGCATCGTCATCAAGCAATAGCGCGTCTGATAAGTCCTTGCGGCATCCGAGCCCCTCCATCTTTAGGTAGGGTGCGGCGGGATCGTTTTTGTCAAAACCTTCTGGCACAACGTTCAACGCCCGCCTGGTGACAAGCCCGCCTGGGAATTCTGCTTTGAAGTCTGGATCGTCCAAAACGTCTTTTAGCGCCTCTGGATCATCGATCAAGCGTTGGCGCATACGTGCAAGCGCACCCTTGGAAGGGTGAAACAACGCGGCCCCAGCGTGACAATTTCCGGGCTCAATATGAAGGTAATACCCGAAATCTTCTGTCGGCCGACCAGCATTGGCAAACACGTCAGCAAAAGGGTGATAAAGACCCGGCGTGCTGCGTTCACGTGGGTCTTTTGTCAATTTAGAGTAGCTTTGCTTTGGTTTGCACTGCGATTCAGCCACATCGATGTCGAAACGCTCTGCATAGCTGTGGAGCGTCATGGCAATGCCGGTGAAGTTACGCCGGGCATCACCAAACTCTTCGCGGTGTTGGTCTATCCAAGCTTTGCGATTGTTCTGCGCGAGATCAGCAAGGAACGTAAATGTCTCTGGTTCGACCATTGGCGTAACTCCTGTTTCGCGTTTTCTGGGCTGTATGGGCGCGGGTAAATCCGACTGTGTTAGTGTACCTGTAAACCAAGTTGGATCAAAAGATCAGCGGCTTGTCGTTTGGAAATGACGGCGCCCCTGAATTGTTTGGCGTCGCCCAGCTTAACCCCGCCAAGATCCGCGCCGCGCAAATCCGCATTTTCAAAGAGACAATCAAACAGGTTTGCATCGCGCAAAGAGCAATCTTCAAAAACTGTTTCCGTGAAGTCGCAAGATTGAAGGTCGGCCTCGCCGAAATCGAGGCGTTTTAGGGTCATTTTTCGGAAAGACTGCTTGGGCAACATTGCAAGGCCAAACAAGCAATCCTCAACATCAAAACCCATCATATGAGCTTCACTTAGATCGGCGCCGATCATCTTGCATCCGGAAATCTTGATCTCTGCAAGGGTGGCACCGCGGAAACTTGAATTGCTGTAATCCCCGCCGGAAATCTGAGCCTCAATCAGCAAGGCACTCAAGAAGGTGACGCCAGCAGCACGGCATCCTGTGAACACAGAGCCTTCCAGATTGGCCCCGTTGAAAGAGGTTCCCATCAGATTGCAATTGCTAAAATGCCAGCCAGTTAGGTCATGTTGGGACACATCCATCCCTTGGAGGTCGCAATTTTGTAAGAAGGCTGGTCCATTCGAACCAGTGAGGCGCTCAATGTCTGTGGTGGTCAGCTTTTGACCTTCAACACTTTTGAGATGCGGGTTTTCCATGGGGCTTTGTGTGCCATCAGGATTTGTGGGTGACAAGAGAGAAGGCGGCAGTGAATGTTGTGATAAAGTAGAGAGGCAATCAGGTGAAAAAAGCCTTATTAGGGCCCTGTTTTGGATAAGTTTGCGAATTCGGACGTGCGAATTCCTGACCGGACCCCGTCCAAGATGAACTGCGCGTTCTGCGTTGTGCTGCTCTGATTGTCGATTTCAATATCATATATGCGACCAAGATGAACGGACTGGTGATCCTGTACAGCGCTGCCAATCACCCTATTGCCACGGTTTAGCTCGCGCCGGCGCAGTTCTTCGACATCGCAATGCAAGCCAACGAAGAAGACATCAAATGGGACAAACAAACGTTTAAGGTCCGCGACCCATTCGGGTGTGTCGAAGATATGCTCAAGAATTAGGTTGTTCCCAGCAGCCGCATAAGCCGCCAGTGACGCGTGGAAGCCGTCAAAAAAGTGCGATCGCATATCAGACCATAGAAAATCGCCCCGACTAATTCTGCCACTTGGCAACACGCCATTGTCTCGGAGGTGATCTATCGAGAAGTGCAAAAATGGGGCATCGATTGCATTTTGAACAGCCTTAGCAGTGGTAGATTTTCCGCTGCTTGATGGTCCATGTAAGATGATGATCTGCGCCGTCACAATTGCGTCCTATGTGCTATATGCATCGCCAAATACACGAGACCACTTGATGATTTGGACAGCACGCTGTTTTGCGCGTTTGAGGTGTTTCCATTCAGTGATCAGCGTGACTTATGCCCATGTGCTAACTGCGTTCATGGAAGTTGTCAGCCCTTGGTGAATTATTCCGCCCTTTTACGTTCTTAATAGGCTTCCATCTTCAACGGTGCGCTAGACCTCTTTTGTCGGTATGATACGCACGCCTTGCGCTTCGCCCTGTTGGGCGCGCTCAGTATTGTTGGCCGTTGCGCGAATGCCGATCTGAACCATGCGTTTTGGATCATCCCCGTAGGCGCGTCACTGACGATCCCACGCAGCACAGGAAGTGAGACAAGGTGATCCCCACCTACTGTCATTTAGAAGATGTTTGGGGCTTTTACGTCAGCATAGAAGTCCGAAATCTGGTCCACACAGACTTACGCCAGTAACCGAGTTGCCCGCACGGATCATAGTTGGCAAAACGTGTCGTTCGCGTGGGCTATGGTGTCGTCCGGGCCAATTTGCGGTTTATGGGTCTCAAGGCACCCAGCAAAATGGCGGAAATCTATGCCGGAAACGGGTTGAAGAAACTTAGATGTGACGGTTTGCATCATGCGATCTCATTGTTCGTTTTCGATAGGTTTTCTGCCACCATCGAGATCATCTCGAACATGACGGCCCCGGCGGTCAGCGCTGTGATCTGGTTGCGGCTGTCCTTGGTGGGCATCATGCAGACGATGTCACCCCCTACGATGTTCATCCCGCGCACGGCATGCAACAGGCCCACGGCCTCATCGATATCAAATCCCTTTTCTCCCGCTTCTATGTTGGAGACACCCGGCGCAATGGTTGGGTCAAGGCAATCCAAATCAAAGGTGATATAGACAGGCCGTCCGGCCAATGTTTCGCTCACCTGAGCCACCACATCCGCAAGGCCACGCTTGCGAAATTCTTGCATGGTCACGATGTTGTAGCCGTAGTCATAGGACGGTTGTAGCCAATCCAATGTCCGCGCGTGTCCGCGCAACCCGATCTGCATCGAATGAGTTGGATCAACCTTGCCTTGATCAGCAAGATAGGCCCCCCAGTGGGCAGCTGATTTCTGAGCCCCCAGAAAGTGATCGACCTTGGTAAAGACATCTGTGTGGGCGTCCAGATGCAAAAAGCAAACGGGCTCGTTCCTTGTGATATTCCCACAGCCAAGCGCCTGAATGATCCCACCGGTTATAGAATGGTCACCGCCTACAGATATGGGGCGTGCGCCCGCTGCGTCGATTTCACTGTAAAACTGCGTAATCTGTTCAATGCAGTGTTCATTATCATTAGCTTTTGGAAAAGGGACATCCCCGACATCAACGATGCTGGCCGCGTTCCATGGGTCAAGCTGGAACCCGCTATGCGCGCGGCGCTGAATGGACGACACATTACGCAATGCGCGAGGGCCCAAATGTTGATCGCGTTCCGTGGTGCCATTGCCAGTGGAGTGCGGTACGCCAACAAGGGCAATGTCATGGCCGACAGCTTGTTCATTGGGGCACCGAAACAAGGTGGGGATTCCCCACCAATAGAGGTTCTCCATCATGGAATTCTGATGTGGATCGGACATAGTTCTTCCTCGTGCAGATTTTGCGAAAGTGGTTTTAGGAAAGGTCGGCGGTTAACCGGTGCCCACCTTTTTTCGATAACTTCCCTGAGCAATGCGATCGATCACCATCGCGCACAGCAAGATCGCAAGGCCGCCCAGCAATCCTTGACCTTTGGCCGCGTATTGCAGTGATTCAAGGATCAATGCGCCAAGCCCGTCCGCACCAATCAACGATGCAATCACCACCATGGATAAGGACATCAGGATGGTTTGGTTTATTCCGGTCATGATCGAAGGCAGGGCCAAAGGCAGTTCAACATTGATCAACAATTGACGGCGCGAACAACCAAAGGCGATGGCTGCTTCTTTGGTGGCTTCGGGTACACCGCGCATCCCCAGCGCGGTCAAACGGATCACGGGCGGCATAGCAAAGATCAAGGTTGCCAGCACACCAGGCGGTTTGCCGGTGCCAAAAAAGGCGATGATCGGGATCAGATAGACAAAGGCAGGCATAGTCTGCATGAAATCAAGCACGGGTTCAGAAACGGCATAGGCTCTTTTTGATTTGCCAAACCAGATGCCGAAGGGCACTCCAATGGCGATGCACAACAACGCCCCGGCCCCGATCAGAGCGACTGTGATCATTGACAATTCCCACAACCCCATAAAGGCCAGATAGGCCAATGAAGCGGTGGTAAAGATCGCAACCCGCGGGCCAGCCAAGCGATAGGCCATGACAATAATGACCAACATCACCACTGGCCAAGGCGTCTGCAACAACAAGATTTCCAACCCATCAAGACACCACCGAATGCTGGCTGTGATCCCATCAAAAGCATCAGAAAAGTTTGCCGCAGCCCAATCGAACCCAGCGTCCCCCTTTTTGGATAAGGCCGAGAAATATTCCTTTTTGACGGGAAATTCTGTGATCGGGATTGTGTCCCCGATCAGGCCACCTGTCAGCTTGGCCAGCACTTGGTCTGGATTGGTAACTGTGAACCGCAACAAGGTCAGTGGGACAATGGCCAGTGTCAGTGTCGCCCCAAATATTATGCTGGGCTTTTTGAGCCCGGTTTGCTGGCTTTGGGGATCTGCACGCCATTTCAGATAAGTGGCTTCGTATGCGATATTGGCGTAAAACCCCTCAAGCACCTTGATAAAAGCCAGCATGGCAAGACCTGCAATCAATATTGTGGTTGCTTCAGCCGCTGCTAAATCAGCTTGTTCCTGCGCGCGGGCCGCGACCTTTTTAAGGTTCTCGGCAATCTTGAGCTTTGCCTCTGCCCCGGCGGCGTCCCCATTGGCCAGCAGCTCCTGGGCCTGCGCCTCGCGTTTTCCGATATTGCTTAGGGCGCGCTCTAGTTTTGCCAATTGGTCAGCACCTAATTCACCCCATAGCCCTCGCCCGATCTGGACCAGCGCAAACAGTTCCAACACAAGGAACACCCAGAAGAATCCCCAGATTCCTCGCGCTGCGCCCCAAAGGGGGCCAAAGACAGCGGCCATTGTGTTCCAAGACCAAACCAGCCCGGTCGTATCTTGAATCTTCTTAAACGCGGCTGTGTAAAACGCGTCATTCTGGACAGCAAAATCTGCAACTGAAGTGCGACCAGCGCTCGGGCCGATGTCCATTGCGGTGTCGCTCATGCTTTGCCTCCCTGAATGCCCTTGAGAAGGGTTGGCTTATCGATGACTCCAATGTCTGATCCCTCATCTGAGGTGATGACGATGGGGTTTTCAGTAGCGGTGGACATATCGATCAACTGATCCAGATCAGTTGAATGAGAGGCACGTGGGCTGGCCTCGAGGTTTTCCCAATCTTTTGGCTGGTACGCGGACAATGGCGTCATAATGGAATGGGCAAAGACGAGTTTCAGCTTGGATATTCCATCCACAAAGTCGCGAACGTAATCATCAGCGGGTTTTGTAACGATCTCTTCTGGCGTGCCAATTTGAACAATGCGCCCATCCTTCATGATGGCGATGCGGGTGCCGATGCGAATGGCCTCATCTAGATCATGGGTGATAAAGACAGTTGTTTTGCCAAGTTCAGCCGAAAGCGCCATGAACTGGTCCTGCAATTGGCGTCGGATCAGCGGATCAAGGGCGGAAAAGGGTTCATCCATCAGCAAGACATCAGGGTCGGAAGCCAACGCGCGCGCCAGACCGACCCGTTGCTGCATGCCACCCGATAATTCACGCGGAAAGCGGTCTTCGTAGCCCTGAAGATCTACCAAATTCAAACAATGTTGCGACACATCCCAACGCCGCGATTTGGGTTCCCCGCGAATTTGCAAAGGAAAGGCGACATTATCGCGTACGGTGCGGTGCGGTAAAAGGGCCATGTGCTGAAAGACCATGCCCAAGTTGACAGCGCGCATCTCGCGCAGTTTTTCAGGCGGTAATGCCAAGACGTCTTGGCCCAACACCGAAATTCTGCCGGCCGTCGGCTCAATAAGGCGGTTGATGTGACGCACCATGGTTGATTTGCCAGAGCCTGACAGCCCCATTACGCAGAATATCTCGCCCTTTTTGACAGAAAATGAGCAATCCGCGATCCCCACGACACAGCCAAATTCTTTTAGAACGTCCGCCTTACTTAGGTTTCGGGTTTCGATGGCTTTGATGGCGTCATTCGCCCTTTCGCCAAAGACTTTCCAAACTCCATCCAGCTGGATGACAGTGTCTTGATTCATCGATTTTGACCTACCGCAAAGAAAAGCGGCAAGCGTAAAGAATGATCGCTTTACGCTTGCCATCGCATCCTGCCTTAAAAAAGAAAGGCAGAATCCGGGGAACGTTAGTTGAGCCAGCTGTCCACTTGTTCAGTGTTCTCTTCGACCCATTTGCGGGCGAATTCGGCAGCGTCCTGTTCTTCCACGATCAATGCATAGACCATTGCGGAAACCTGCTGCGAGGTGAGATCAACCTTGGACAGGATCGCGGCGGCATCTGCATCCATTGCCGCCTGATAGTGGATGTGCAAATACGCTTTGTCCCACGCAACACCGGCTGAGGAGTTTTCCAGCCAGTTCGGGTCATCGGTGGGCTGTGCCACGTTCCACTTGGCAGGGTCATGGGCAGGTTCTTCCAGCATGGCCAAGTCGTAGAGCTGGAACATATGATGCGGCGTGTAGCAGAAGAAGACAATATTCTTGTTCTGATCCGTGGCGGTATCAACCTCGGCCAGCGCCAATGTCTCATCCATTTCCTTCAACGTCATGGTTTGATCGTACCCGTAAGACTTGGCACGTATTTTTTCCACATTGGTTGAAGCCCAACCGGCAGCACCAATCCAAATTTCGCCCATACCATCGCCATCAGTGTCGAAATTGGCAGCCATGTCCGGATCACTCAATTGAGACAACGCAGTGATACCAGTTCGCTCAGCGGTGCCTTTGGTCACACACATCGCCTGATCCGCAGCAATCCCATTGGGGTTCATCGCCACTGTGCCTTTCTCCTTCACAAACGTGTTGTGAAGATTGGTCTGGTTTGGCATCCAGACCTCTGGATGCACCTGCATCGCACCTGAATCCATTGCCTCGAAAACAATCGGATTGCTGCCGTTTTGCAGTTCCACATCCAGACCGAGATTGTCCTCAAGTACAATTTTTAGAACATTTGCGGTCACGCGCACTGATGGCCAATTGGGCACGCCGATGACAACGTCGGCAGCAAATGCGCCGGTGCCAAGTGACGCCAACACTGCGGCAGTCGTCCATTTATTGAAACGTTTCATGCTTTTCTCCACGTTGTCTGTCAGGGTTCTTTTTGTGCGCCACATGTCGCCAAGTCGGCACTTTGCCCTTGATGCGAACTTAAGAACTTATTGGATGTGTTAAATTACAATGATCGAGATTGAACTTGTATATATTTACAAGTAATTTACTGTATGATCCCAAATCCGACATCAAAGGCCGACATCCACTTGCTGCGCGTTTTTTGCGTGGTTGCTGAGGCCGAGGGGTTCTCCAATGCCCAAGTTGTTCTGAATGTCGCAACGTCTACGATTTCGCGTCAGATATCAGAGTTGGAGACACGATTGGGCATGCGCCTTTGTGATCGAGGACGATCGGGATTCCGGCTGACACATAATGGCAATACGGTTTATCAGGCCGCGCAAAAACTGTTTGGCGCACTGGGAGAATTTCAGGATACCTTGGACGGATCACGGGGCCGCTTGTTTGGGCATCTTTCCATTGGCATTATTGAAAACTGGGCATCCAACAAGGCCGCGCCCATTGTCAACGCCCTATCCAAATTCACCAGCAAGGCGCCCGATGTAACAATTGAGCTTCACTCCCTTGCGCCAGACGATATTGAGTTCGCTGTTCTGGATGGCAAGGTTTCGATCGGAATTGGTGTTTTCCATTCACCAAAACCCGGCCTCATCTACGGTGATGTCTGCAAAGAAGTGGTAAGTTTGTATTGTGGAAGAGATCACCCACTTTACAATTTGGAGGACCCGGCAGAGGAAAGAGCGCTCCTGCATAAATCCTTGTTCGCAAAGCGCGCTTTTCTGAACGAAGATGTCGTCGCCCCAAATACTAAAGACCTGTCGTCAAATGCAACGGCACATCAAATGGAAGCGATCGCGCTTTTGGTTTTGACTGGCAAATATGTGGGTTATCTACCGTCTTACTTTGCCGAACAGTGGGTTGCGGATGGCAAAATGAAAGTTGTTGTAAATGGCGAATTCGATCGTCCGGTTCTCGTGCAGACGGCTGTTCGTCGAGGTGTCAAAACCAATCTGGTTTCCAAGACGTTTCTGGATATATTCGCCTCCGAATCCTAAGCTAGCGTGGCAATCGATTATCGACGCTCTTCGAACCGTTGTCCTCCGTTTATAAGGTTCTGCGTCAGTGGGGCTGTACAAGCTGATCCTTCAGAAAGTTGTCTGATGCTGCATCCTATTCGGCATCTGTCGGGCCGTGCCGCCCGGACAAAGGTTTCAACAATATGCGTACGAAGATCGAAGCGAATGAGCCAAACCGATACGCATGGCCTGAACGATACCTTGCTGCACTTTAGCAATTGCAGGGCGGTGTTTCAGTCAGATACGCAAGGGACAGACCCTCTAGAGATCAAGAGTAATTTCTTTTCCAAGACAGCCTGATACGCATGGTGTTAGAAACTGGCCTCTTTCAGATTTTGGCATCATGATGTCGCGATGTTCTGGCTCACCTGCTGTAAAGCGGGTTTTGCAATCCATACAAATGCCGCCTTCGCATGACGCGGGAACCTCAATGTCTGCGGCACGCAATGCCTCGAGCATTGTTTGTCCTTTTTGAACCCCAATTGTGCGCCCGCTTCGCGCCAAATGAACGTCATAGCTTTTCTGTGCGGGATCAATTGTGCCGCCGAAGTATTCAATATGGACCCGGTCTTTCATGTGCTGTGTCTGTGCGATTACATCGTCAATCATGCGGTTTGGACCACAACAATACAAATGAGCGTTCTCGGGCAGTTCGGCTATAATCAGGGCGATATCCAGACGTTGTTCTGTATCATTGGGATAGATCACTACGTTGTCTGGATGTGTTGATTTAAGGGCTTGCGCGAACGGGGCGTCGTCGTGCCGACTTGCATAATGCAACGCATAGCTTTGGTTGGTTCGGCTCATTTGGGCCAACATTGGCACAAAAGGTGTGATCCCTATTCCTCCGGCAATGATGACAACCGGCTGAGTGCTCACAAGCGGGAGCAGGTTGCGCGGAAGAGACACCAACAACTCCGCTCCGGGCTTCAACCCATGTGCTTCTTTGGAGCCGCCTCGTCCTGCGTCCTCGTGCTTGACAGCTATTTCGTAACAACTGCGGTCTGCGGCGTCACCACACAGAGAGTATTGCCGGGTTGTGCCGCTTGGAAGGTGCAGGTCAATGTGAGCACCCGGATCAAACGCGGGCAAATCCCAACCATCAGGGTCTGCCAGCCGAAACAGCTTGATGTCTGAGGCTAGGGGCGTGACGTCCGTTAACGTGACAGAGACGCGGTGAATGGATTTGGCCATACCTAAGCCTTTCTAGCGAGCGTGATTGTATCGTCGACCCGAATTGTCCCACCGCGCAGAATACGCGCGTGCAAACCAGAGCGATGAAGCAGCGGTTCGAATATCTCTTGGCCGGTGATTTGTTCAATGTGACGGCAAGGGGTGGAGAGGCGTGTAGCTTCCAACAGGCAATCACCGATTTGGATGCGCTCCCCGACCAGATGGTTCAACGGGACGTTGATGGTCGTGACATTGCGGCGATGATCGTCTGCGGCCAGTTCGATGCCATAGTCCCGTTTTAATGCGGTCAAGGTTTCTAGTTCAAACAGGGTGATCTGGCGGCCTTCTTCTGGTCTGTCTGAATAAAAACCGTTTTCCGACGCATACCGGTCCCCCTTCACGCCGACACCTTCAATGAGATCAAGTGAGTCCATACTCTTCATCGGTAAGAATGAGCGAGGGGCGGTGTGCAGCGCAACTATCGAACCTGTCCATGCCATGTGACGTCTCCTGATGTTTACTCAATCAGGGGTACTGCAAATCCCAAAAGTTGTCCATAGGGCAACTTTTGGGATTAAGACACTATGATGTCAAAATCACCAACAAAGCATCGCAGGCCATGTCACCGCTTTTTAGATTATGGGGGAGAGTGCCATCAAATTCGGCATAATCCCCACTTTCGAGCCATGCGGTTTCACCGTTGACGTCAATTTGAAGCGCGCCGGACAGTAGGAAAATCAGTTCTTGCCCTGCGTGGTGTGCGGGTTCAAGAAGCGCGCTGTTGGCGGGGAGGTGAATGACCATGGCCTGATGATTAGTGTCTTTGTCACCGCGATTTAGCATCGCAAAATTCATCCCAGCGGCGCTGTGTAATTGTTGACCAGATTGCCTTTCGTTCTTGCGACAGATCAAGATCGATTGCGCTTGTTTCGAGCTTGGGCCATCGCACAATGCACCTACGGTGACATTCAACACCTCCGAAAGGCGCAACAATGACGCCACAGACAGTGTTTTTTCGCCCCGCTCAAAGCGCGAAAGATGACCTTTGCTAAGGCCAGTCAGTTCCGCAACCCCTTCTAAGGTCAAAGATCTCTGTTTGCGCAGCTCTCGACTTCGCGCGCCAATTTCGGTGTTTGTTTTGGAGGCCATTCAGATCATTAACACAATAGCGCTGCGTTCGACAGCTGGTGAACTCTCATGATACGAAGTCGGTACGGTGCAATTTGCAATAGCTTACCAAGATATCTCTGAACGCCTGTAACTTTTGCGAGGGCCAAACATCCGGATGCCCGACGACCCAAACATCGGCGTAGGGCTGCGGTGGAAGAACAGGCACCTGCACCAGCCCCGCAGAGGCCCGCCCAAGAAACATCGGCATGCGCACCACACCTAATCCTGCCTGAGCAGCACCAACCATCGCGACCATATCATCAAATCGAAACCGCACGGAGTTATTGGGAAACTCTGCGGCAATCCCTTTGGGAAGCGTCGGAAAGGCGTCATAAACGATCCAATTGATCATTGCAGACGGGTGTGCAGCAATCTGCGCCGCAATATCATGATTGGCAAAGCTAGCATTTCGTTGCTTTAGCAACCTCAAACCCGTCAAGCTATCGCCTGGGCTGTGGCTAATGCGTATGGCAAGATCTGCTTCCAACCGTGTCAAATCCAGCAATTCGTTGGTCGCAAGGATACGCAGCTCAATACGCGGATAGGCTTTGGTAAATTGGTCAATGACCGGAGACAGAAAACACGCAATAAGCAACTGCGGAGCGGTTATAGTCAGCACGCCGGACAGTTCAGTTTCCGCACCTTGCAATTGACGTATCAGGCCGTGTTCAATCTGTTCCATCTGACTGGCATGTTCTGCAAGAAGATGTGCAGCATCTGTTGGTTGATAACCTTCGGGCTGCCGTTCAAACAATAACGTGCCTAACGCATCCTCGGCGCGGCGAACCCTGCGTGCCACTGTTGTGTAGTTCACGCCTAATGCCTCTGCTGCACCAGCCAATGAGCGGTGCCGCACCAACATCAATACAGTACGCAAATCATCCCAAGCAACATTCATGCATGCGTTTTTGCACAACCTATATGCAAATACACGCGTTTTTACTTGGTGTCAGAGCGATATGTTGACGCCACAAAACTGCAATGGAGAGAACCATGATTTATGCGTATGTTAAAATGACAATCACTAATGCTGAAGCTTTGGCCGAATACCGGGATGTCGCCGGGGCTGCACTGGCCAAACATGGTGGCAAAGTAGAAAGCGCAGCGCGCGAATTTACGGTTCTGGACGGTGAACCTGACATGCCCGATATGGCAGCGCTTCTTAGCTTTCCTGACAAAGAGGCCGCAGTTGCATGGTCTTCCGACCCCGAGCTCGCTGATTTACACGCGCTTCGTCGGAACGCTGGAGGGTCTGACATTATGTTGCTAGGCTAGACAGGTTTTTTTGTGTCGAAGGCAGGATTATGAAGTTTTGCCTTCGCAAGCCATGTTGCTCCATGACGCTCAGGACTGCGTCTTCGTGTTGATTCCCAAACGCTTAACAACTTATACCACAGCAACGCGCGTACACTCATCCGTAACCTGAATTCCTTTGTTCCTATCCATCTCTCCTTGGTTCCAAAATTACCAAGCAAAGCGTTTACAAATCTAGGGGCACCGCATGATGATCCGTCAGAAAGGTTAAGGTAAACGTCGCAACACCGATCACAACGGACAGCCAAAGCGCTGGTACATTGCCTTCACCCAAACCAACAAGAATGTCATTGCGATGGGCCCGATAGTGATGGGGTTGTCCAAGTTAGCCTCGCTCAACACATGTTTTCGGGCTAATTTTCTAGCAATTTGCCCGACAGTGCTGCGCAATGCACCACCGGGCTGCGGGACGAATGGCATTTCGTTTCTTCATTCTGGATCGTCACTTTCTTCAAACGAACACCTTAACAACGGGCCTAATTTTCGTGACCAACTTCTAGCGTCACATTGGGTCCAAACGGGGTGCGCTGTTAAGCTGTCCGTTTCAACGCCTGAGCCATGCAGTGGATGCCGCCACCGGTCTTGGAGATTTCTGCGGTTTCAACGGCCGCCACCTCGAACCCGCGGGCGCGGAGATTGTCGATCAGGACAGTAGAAGATGCAGGAGCGATAATTTTATCGTTGCCCAATGACATCATGTTACAGCCCAAAGCCATGGTGTCTTGGAATGGCACGTCTATAATCTCGTGACCTTTGGCCTTGAGCCAGTCCACGATCGCAGGTTCTGTGCAGGCTAGACAGACCGCAGTTAGTTTGTCTGCGACAGGCACAACCATCAAATCGATATGGACGTAATATTCGTCGATATAAGCGATGCGCACTTCCCAGCCTTCGGCTTCGAACCAGCTGGCCACTTGTTTGACACCTGCCTCATTGGTGCGCGCTTCACCACAACCGATCAGGACGCAGCCCTCTT
>JBDWAL010000060.1:0-107863 GCA_039978895.1 Aliishimia sp. | reverse complement strand
CTTGCGGCCAAAGGCGAAACGACTTTGCCAGACACCCGCGTCAACGAACGACCGTTGGGAACATCTGCTGAGGCTGAGAAGCTGATGCGCATGGTCGAAGACGGAGTTGCTTCATAAGAAACTAAGCCATCCTCCCCTCTGTCTCGGTGCCGTCGGTTGACGCATCGAGGCAGAAAATTGACTAAAATTATGTTCTGCTTGAAACATCGTTAAATCAAATTAGTGCGGCGTTTCGCCGCTGATTACTTGTTTGGTTGTATCAATTTTCGCGCGATGCGTGTATTTTGTTGCAATCTGCTATCCTACCCAGCGTGCGAGCACCCTGGGCCGCCCGCTGAGAGATTTAAAGATTTCCGTCGCTACAATGTGAAACGACAACCTACAGGTAGAAATGCAATAGCTATGATACAATTTCCAATTCAATTTTTTGTTTCTTTTTCTTTGCTGGCCTTGGCTCTTTTTGTTTTTGTAAAAAATAGAAAAAGTGAGCTGAACGTATCGTTTTTCGCACTAATGATCGTCACTGCTTTGCAAGCCTTCTTAGTTGGACTTCGGTGGAGCTTCAACATAACGACAGTGGCAATCCTAATACCCCTTTGCAGCGCTGTTTTGCCGTCCTTGGTCTATTGCGGTGTCGCCAAACTCATTCGCCGCGACTTGCGACCGCGTGCGCAATGGGCCGCGCATGCCATGGGTCCGGTGTTAATTGTAGCACTGATGTTCGTATACCCATCCGCGATCGACAGCATGATCATCATACTGTTTGCCGCTTACGCGGTGGCCATCTTGTTTTTGATGCGGTCAGGATCCGACACGCTCTATCTTGCCTCGTTTGAAAACGTTGGATCTGCTTACAGGACAATCGTTTTCGCGGCGTTTTCACTTTTGTTCTACGCAGCGCTGGATCTGTTTGTTTACCTCGAATTCACAAATGCGTCCCAGCAGACAGCAATGCGCTTGATTAGCATCGGGAACGCGTCCCTGTTGGTCATCTTGGCTGTTGCTGCGGCCAACAATGCACATTCACCGACCCCGCTTAAGTCAGACAATCCAGCGCTGGAGGATGAAAAATCTTCCACCGTTGCGCCCGAGCTGGTGATTCAGACAGAGGATCAAGAAGGCATCATCGCGGATATCGAAGAACTTCTGTCCAGCAAAAAGCTGTATCGCGATGTCGATCTGAACCTTGACCGACTTGCACGACGTTTGGGCATTCCTGGCCGTCATGTCTCGATTTCTATCAACCAACGGCGGTCAAAAAACGTTTCCCAGTTCGTCAACGAATTTCGAGTGGCGGAAGCTTGTTCCCTTCTCAGATCGACGGACAAACCGGTTACGGACATCATGTTTGATGTTGGTTTTCAAACTAAGTCCAACTTCAACCGCGAATTTAGACGCGTGACCGGCTTTACCCCGCTTCAATGGCGAAATGCCGACGAACAGCGGGTTCAGGACAAGGGTGGAAGTCTAAGCAAGTTGATGCGTGAAAATCCAGAACCGATGAAAAGCTAAGGCAACAAGTGCGCTAATTTTATAGCGCACTTGCCAAGCTGCGCCCGATCACATCACGCATAATCTCGCTCGTGCCACCCCAGATGGATTGAACAGCGCTATCAATCATATCTTGTGTCGCACGGGCCCCACTTGCTCCGCTGATACCGGATGCTCCGCGAAACTGAACGCCGGCAGCGGCGATTTGCTTCAAAGTGTCCGTTGCGCGCAACTTTGCAATACACGCTAGTTTGGGATCAAATTTTCCAGCGCTCGCTTCCACAATGCAATTATCAATAAATGCGCGGTTCACGGCGCACGCGCTATAAAGGTCTGCCAGCGTAAATCGGGTGTTTTGGAAATCCAGAACGCTATCACCTTGCACTTTGCGCGCGTCACAATCAGCGATGAGTTCTTTCAGCATACGTTCCGCCGAAGCTTGCGCATATATCGCGAGCGTCAGTCGCTCCACACCTAGGAACGTCATCAAGTAGACGAACCCCATACCAGCACCACCCAAAATGTGATCACTTGGAATCACGCAGTCTTTGAATGTGATTTCGCTGGTATCAAGTGCTGGCATTCCTGATTTTGCGATCTGTTGGCGACGAATTCCTGGTCTGGTCGCTTCGGTCAAAATCAAACTAATAGCGGGTTGAGTGTTGGCCGCGCCTGTGTCGGTTCGGGCTGCAACAATAATAATATCAGCGGCCGACCCATTGGAAATATGAGTCTTTGTTCCATTCAACAACACGGTTTTGTCCGACAGTGTTGCTTGCGTTTTGATGCTGCCCAAATCGCTGCCACCCTGAGGTTCAGTCAATGCGATCGCACCTAAAGTTTCGCCAGAATGCATACTGGGCAGCCAGCGTTGTTTTTGCTCTTCGGTCCCGAGTTTCAGAATGAAAGGGGCAACAATATCGCTTTGCAAAAAACTGAGTAGGCCAAAGATGCGGCGTTTCGCCAATTCTTCGATGATCACGACGGAATCAACGAAATTACCACCTGGGCCGCCATATTTTTGCGGTAAACTGCGACATAACAATCCTGCCTCGCCTGCTTTGTGCCAGATCTCGCGCGGGGTGTATCCATCATTGGTCCACGTATCGTGATGTGGCATGACCTCTGCATCCAAGAACTGGCTCACATCCGCGCGTAACGCTTCGTGTTGTGCGCGGAAAATACTGCGTTTAAACATCTGGTCTAAGTCCTTTGTCAGGCGGCGATTATGCGAACGCCATGTGTTGTTTTAGGCGTCGACCAACCCCTGAGAGCGATAGATTTCAAGCAAAGTGCTTGCATCCAACTTGCCGTTTAAGGTCACGGGCAAACGATCAACAAAGCATGTATCGCGAGGCACCATTGCTTGCGGCAAGGCGCTAGACAGCCCCTTGCCAAGCGTCGCATGATCCAGCTTCGCATCGGTACGGCGTTGCACAAAAAGGATAATATCAGTCACGCGCCCATCCTTCTTGATGGGAACACACCCACATTTGTACACACCGTCAATTGCTTGCGCGGCCCGTTCAATTTCATCCAACTCAATCCGGTTCCCGTTCCATTTGACCTGTCGATCAATGCGGCCAACCAGGGTCAATTCACCATTTGCATTAACCTTGCCAAAATCACCCGTATGATAGACGCGCGTTCCGTTGCGTGTGTTGAAAGCCTTGTTCGCTGGGTGGGAGACAGGGATATAGCCTGATACAACTTGCGGACCTGAAAAGGTAACCTCTCCCTGTGTGCCGTCGGGTACTTCATTCCCCCGTTCATCAACAATCTGTATGCGATTGGGTGCCAAGCATCGACCCAGCGGCAGTTGCGCCTGACCTGTAATATCCGCTTTGGTCAAAGTGTGTATGTTCGTGACACAGGTCACTTCAGTCGGCCCGTATGCGTGACGTATCTCGGCTTGGGGAAAGCGTTGCATCAACGTGGCAATCAAGCCACGCGGAACAACTTCGCCGCCGACGTAAAAGCAGCGCATATGTGGAAGACGTTTCGCATCAAAGGCCGGGTCAACGCACATAATCTGCAACAAGGACGGTGTCGCGAACCAAGACTGCGCGCCAACACCCTGCAACGTACTCAATGCATCGAGATTTTTTCGCGGTACAGCGTTATTGCGATGATCGAGAAGAAAGACCGGTCGACCAAGAGACAAAACAGGCCAAAGATCCAGCATGCCCATATCGAACGAGAAACTGGCGTGATTGACATGGCCACTAAGCGCAGGTTCGCGCGTCAACGCAGGCATTTCGTCCAGCATCGGCACATACCAGCTGCAAAAGGCTGCGAAATTTGCACGTGAGACAGGCAAGCCTTTCGGTTCTCCGGTGCTGCCTGACGTAAATACCGTATATAGAATGACAGTATCCTCAATGTCCGGCAAAGCCGCCAACGCCATATCCTCGGACCGGAAATCGCTGAGCATCAGCGTTTCGATCCCATCAACATCTGGCATATGTGTTGTGCAGAGTGCTTGCTTGGCACCAGCAGTTTTAGCAATTCGTTTTACCCGATCCGCGGGGTTTGATTGATCGACAAACACAAAGGGTTGGCCTTCAAACATACAAGCGAGCATTGCTGCGGCACCTTCGGCCTCTTTATGCCCAAAAATCAGCAATGTCGCTGAATCCTGTCTTCTTATCAGCCAGTTACGTATGGCTTGGACGCGCTGTGCAAGCATTCCAAAAGTCGTGATGTGCCCGTTTCCCACCAATGCCGGCGCATCAGGTGCGACCTTCATGTGTGTGTGAATGTTTGTAAGAAGTTTCATTGACTGACCTTTTCACTCATGGTTGCGGGATCGTTGGATGATGGTTAGTGGCGACACTTTCGACGAGACACCTCAAAGGCATGTCGCATTGTCGGTGTGGGATGTGTTCCGAACATTGGGATGCAATGCGCCGGCAGGAAACACTTTGCAGGCACCAACATATCCCCCCATTCCGACGGAAATCAGCATCGCGGGATTTTCAGAAATACGTCCTGTTTTCAGCTCTTCAGCCAATAGCAGAAATGGGTCACAGACATAGCAGTGCCCAATGTCAGGCAGCAGACTTAGCCGCACTCGCTCAGGTGAGACGCCACTTTGGCGGTAGAAATCTTGCCAGGCTAGTTGATTCACATTGTGAGGCAGAAGAGTTTGCTGACCTTGCCAATCAAAGCCAGCCGCTTGCAGTACTTCGGTAATGAAGTCGGAATGGGCGTTAAAAAACGCACCCATTTCCGCAACTGTTCCAGATCGTCCTTGGGGAAATTTGGGATGGGTTCGCAACGTCATCGAAGCAAGTTGGATGCCCTTTGGCTCTAAATCCACGATCAACCCGCAAAACGCATCACCCATCAGCGTACAACCGGGCACATATCGCGCGGCGGGTGAAAAGCCCTCGTGACCATCGCCCGCAAGTAGCACAACACGGCGCGATTGTCCGGACACCAGCAGTGTTTCCGCGAGATCAAGCGCCCAAAAAAGCCCGGCGCAGTTATATTGATCCACTTCGTACTGGCGCGTCACATCGCGCAAGAATGGATGGGTGCCAGACAGTGTCTCTATCGGCGAACATCCCTGCGCATACTGTAACGGTTTTCCGCGAACATAGAGCAGGGTATCGGGCAGTGCACCGGTATGGTCTGTTTGCAGCTGAGACAGGATTTCGACAAACTGTTGTTCCAGCGTTTCACCAGAAGGTATCGCTGCGACGTGATCGATACCAAACATGCGTTGAAAAACACGCGCTTGAGCGAGACTGCCACTGGCGGCCAAAACGATATCTTCGGTCGAAATGCGTGCTGTGGGAATATGAACCGCGAGTGTGGACAGTCTCATTTCGCTAACCGTTTGCAACAGGAGGTTTGCGAACGCACGATACCATCGTCCGCGTCCCGATCTGGCTGGGAAAACCGGGCACCTAAATTGGTGGTAATATTTGATCGCCGGAACATTGTTAGCTCGCCGCAGCTTGAACACGACACCCGTCTAGGAAATGTGAAACCGTTCCAAGGTCGCTAAATACACTGGTGTCGCCGTGCAATTTATCCATCAGTTCGAATGCATCGATATCTGTTCGATCGCTTAACGCCGCTAAGAATTGAACCATCTCGATAGAGTTCAATAAGCCTCCCTGTCCAGCAAGCGCTTCGCCCGCGCTCGCCCGTTTGATCCGCTGCGGTCCAAAACCAATATCTTGCAAGCTTTTGATGATGGTTTCTTGGTGATCAGTCATGACGTTTTCCTTTGATAGTGTTCAATTTGAAATAGGATCAGTTGGCCAAACATTGGGTCAGGCGTGTTCCTTTTGTTGAGCTTTAAGCATAGGCCGACGTGTCCTTAGGGCAGGCCACGCGGTTTTCTTTTGTGCGGTTGAACGATTGCCTAGAACCAAGAACCTGAGAGACCTGCGGCGGCTCGGTTGTGTCACTAAACGATCTGTAGGGTCGCTTAATACGACAACGAGACCTGATTGCGTTGCAAGGCTTTTGGCCAAATCAAGCGCATCCTTCAAAGCACGACGGCTTTCGACGCGCAGGGCATATACAGGGCCGGTATGGTCGATAGCGTGTAAGAGGTGTTGAAGTACGGGACTTTGTGCATCTGATTGCTGTCCACGATGCAGATAGACCAAGGTAAGGTTTTGATCGAAGTTACGGACGGTTTGCCAATCATCACGTAGACCGTCCGCATGTAGAGACATGTCGCCACGATCATTGACGAAACCATTTTCGTAAATTTCGTCTTTGCTTTGCAAACCTCCCAGTGTCCGCCAAGCCTGTAGGCAATGCGACGCTGCGTGAGTAAAAACGCGTTGGAACGACGGGTAAGGCAAAATGCCTGAGGCAAACAGGTGCACATTTGCGGGCTGACCAAGATATGACATCGATCAGATCCCGGCCTTGGACGGAAAGGTCCATCGCATCTGCGCCTGGCGCACACATACGATCGGCTGATGCACGCGAAACAAGCTGATGGTGTAGCTATGAGTGAATGTATCCATTTTTCATGACCTTTTTGTCTGCAACACGAGAGGCTGCAAAGGGACTTGTACTATTGAAATGCTAGGCACGACCGGGTGGTTTCGGCGTCCTGTTTTGCGACTTTGGCAAGCCTAAATCGTAAATTAGGACGTCATTTATTCATCTGCGTTGGTGCTATTACGACCCAGCCCGCAATGCGGCGATCAGCGGGATTCGCATGGCCGAAACTGCTGGAAGAAAGCCGCCTAAAAGACCGATGCAGATACCAAAGACCGCGACGGTTTTCATCACATCGCCATTGACGACCAACTGAAACGCCATTCGTGTATTATTCGCGCCAAAGGTGCTTGCTTGCCATCCGTTGAAAATAAACCAAGAGGCCAATAACCCAACAGCCGTCCCGATCATCGCAAGAACAAGAGCTTCCACCCATGTCGCCGCAAAGGCCGACAATCTACTAAAACCAAGCGCACGGACCGTCGCAATTTCAACTGTGCGATCCGAAACCGAGCTCATCATTGTGTTGACCGCTCCAGCGACCGCGCCGAACGCCATCAAGATTGCGATTGGCCACCCAAACAAACGGATAAGGTCAACTGTACGCGAAGATTGCCCCGCATAAAGTTCAGCTTCACTGACGGCGTTCAAAGGTGCGTTTGAAATGCCATTGTTTAACACTGAATTGAGTTTGACCAAGCCATCGGGGGCATCAAGTTGCAATCTGAGTGTCTGCACCTGTCCCTGGCGATCAAACGCGGCACGAATGACTTCAATGCTTGCCCACATTTCGGATTCGAAGATGCTCCCGCCTGCAGCGTAATGACCAACCACCATCCAATCGACTGAGCCAAACCGCACTGTCTTGCCGACGGCTAGGCTGGGGTTTTCCAACGCGAGCTTCTGCCCGACAGCCAGCTCGCGGGCTCCTTCTTGAAACATCCGCCCTTTCACGATTTCTACGCCATCGCGCAATTGCGCACCCACTGCATTCATACCGCGCAGTGATATCGTACTTTGTGTGTTATCCGCGCCGGAGGGCATGACGACAGCTTGGACCAACTCCTGAGACAGGATCAAATTGCCGTGTTCATCACGCAGCACGCCAATGTCTAACTGCATAGCTTGCAATGAACGCACTGTATCCGGTGAAATATCGGATCCTGTTTCTTGGGTGGTCCCGCCTCCCAAAACAACAGCAACCTTCTCTGAACCTGAGTTATTCAGCACGGCCTCAAAGCCTGCGGCCATCGAGAGAAACCCGACCAAAACACACACAGCAAGCGCGACTGAAAAGGCCATCGACGTTGAGATTGCAGCCCTGCGCCCCATACCAAGTAAGTTCGCGCGGATCATATAGAAAATCTGTTTCATACCTGAAAGCATGTTTGGTTACCTCGTTCTGAAGGCTGCAACGACAGGAATACGGATGGCGTTCAGCGTGGGCAAAACTCCTGCAATCAGTGCCATGCCAAAGATGAAGGCGACACTTTTCAGCAGAATGTCGTATGATAAAACCAGTCCAAGGGTTGCGCCCCCAAACTTAGCGGCAACAAAAGCAAGACAAAGACCAATGAAGCCGCCAACAAGGAAGACAAACAGGGTCTCGCTCATGATCAACGCCATTATTCTTTTGCGCGGAAATCCGAGCGTCTTGAGGACGCCAATTTCAAAGTAGCGCTCGCGTATGGCCAAAACCATTGTGTTGATAACAATCATTAAAAGAGTGACGAAACTCGCCGTTACAACCAATTGAACAATCAGACCGACATCTGCGTATTGGCGCAGAAAAGCTTCAAGGAATTGCTTTTCGGATTGCGTTTGTGTTGGTGTGTTCGAGTTTGAGAACAGGTCATCAAGGCGTACGGCCAATTCACCTGTCTTCACACCGTCATCGGGCTTCACCATAAACACATCAGCCGTGTCTTTATTGCGTGCTCGAAGCGCATTCACATAATCATATTGCCCTAGAAGGAAATAAGTGTCTGTGTGCGCAGTTGCTCCTTGGAAAATACCAGCAATTCGCAGTTGCAAATTGCGTCCACCGTCAGCCGAAAGCGGCGTGAAAGATGTGAAGTTGATCGTTTGACCAACCTCCCAGCCCTTGGCCTGCGCAAGGGCCCGTCCAACCAGTACGTTGTCACGTGAACGTTCCAGTGTAGCGATCAACTCATCTGTCAGACCCAAATCTTCGCCGTTTACAGCCATTAACTGACGAGGTTGAGACACGCTCAGAGTAACAGTGTTTTGCTCTGTGGTTACAAAGCCCCGCATTCTGGAAGAATACGCAACGGCTGCCACACCGTCTTCGGCTTCGATCCGATTGACATAAGCGCGCGGCATTGGCTGACCGATCCCAGCTGCGTTCATAACGCCAAGAATGTCCTCACTCGACCCGCTGGCACTTTGAGAACCGTTCACGAAACTCGCAGTTAGTCCGTAAATCATGAATGTTGTCGCAATGCAGACGATCATCAGCAGTGTGCGAATGGGCTTGCGCCAGGCGCTTTTGATTGCAAACGTTATAAAAGTCATGACGCTTTTCGAAGCTCCTCGTTGAAGGTGCCTTTGTCTAAATGTAGGACCCGTTGCGCATATTCGGTAGCCTGTTGATCGTGTGTCACCATGATGATGGTTTTGCCCATTTCACGGTTTAGATAGGTTAAGATTTGCAGAATTTCGTCCGCAGACTTGCGATCAAGATCTCCAGTAGGCTCGTCGCACAACAGCAGGGCAGGATCACCAACAATTGCACGGGCGATCCCGACACGTTGTTGTTGTCCACCAGACATCAAGGACGGTGATTGCTTTTGTCGCCCTTCGAGGCCGACAAGTGTGAGAACTTTATCAACACGCGAGCGTCGATCCTTAACCGACAGATGCTTGAGCATGAGGGGCAGTTCAACGTTCTCTGCGGCATTCAGCATCGGCAGCAAGTTATAAAACTGAAACACGATCCCCATGCAGCCGGAACGCCACGTTGCACGGGCTCCTTCACCCATTTGGTCAAGACGTTGATTGCCAATGCGCAACTCACCGCTATCGACATGATCAATGCCAGCCAGCATATTTAGCAATGTCGATTTTCCGGAACCGGATGGGCCCATGATGGCCACAAACTCTCCCTTTTCGATCTGGAGGTTGAGGTTAGAGAAAATCGAAAGGCTTTCGCCACCGATCTTATAACCCTTTCGAACCCCCTCTATCTGGATGTAGGGTTTGCTACTCATCTCTCAATTCCTTTCCGTTTTTTCGGTGACGCGAATGCGCACAGCCATGTTGGGTCGCATATCTTCCGGGGCATCTATCGGCCGGAAGCGCGCGGTGATGGTGCCCTTTTGGGCAGATGCCATAGCAGCCACGCGATCCAACTGGATTTCGAATGGTTGGTCAGGATAGGCGTCTAACACTGCTTCGACGGTGACTTCGTTTTCAAAAATGGCGATGTTGCGCTCTGCAAAATCCGCATCAATGACAAGATCGGCGGTATTGACGAAGGTCATCAGACTGTTCTCAATGCCCTCTAATGCGCCGCCTTCTTGTGTTATGATCCCAACGGTTGCCCGAAGATCTGTAACAGTCCCTGAAAAGGGGGCATTCACCACTAGCTGCTCGATCGCATAGGCTGCGATGCGCAAGTCAAGCTCAGTTTGGGCAAGTGTCTGGCGCGCTTGAGCAAGGGCGTTTTCATCGACGCGCAGCGCAATCTGTTCATCTTCCAACTGCTTGCGTGTGACAATGCCACGTGCTTCCAGCCTTTCGGTCTGCGCAAGGTTTTGCTGTGATTGCTCTAATGCAATTTCCTGCGCCTCAACCTGCAAGACTGCTCCCGCAAGGGCGATCTCGGCCCGGTCAAAAGCAAACCGTTCTTCGCGTCCCAAGAAGGCAACCATCGGCGCTCCCGCCTCTACGGTGTCGCCGGCACTGACATAAACCGAAATGATTTCATCAGGGCGGGGCGCATATAGCGTGGCGAATTGCGGGGCGATCACATACCCAGAACCGGTAATCTCTGCCGCTGCAATAGCCGGCACAATGGTCGTTTGGGCTGGCGCGGCGGTGTTCGTCGTGACTGATGTCGGGATCGACGTCGACGTTTCCTGCGCTGGCGGTTGTTGTGCAACGGTACTGGGTAACAGTTCGTGAATGCTATCAAAGGGAGCAGCAATTTGATCGGGTAGGGTGTCCCGATATGTATAGGCTCCTGCGATTCCAGTGGTCACGATGAGCGCCAACAACTTGGGCCAACGCGTGCCTTGTGATGCTTGTTTGGCGTAATCTTCGCTGGGGGCATCAATAGCCATTGCCTTCAGCGTGTTCGCCATCTCGAGGTTATGTGTGTGTGCCATATTCATGAGCTAAACATGTCGGCATCACCAACAGATCGCGACCGTAATGACGAATGAGTTGTCCTAAATCACGATTTAGCACTGTACCTTGCTGGAATACTCCAAGGAATTAATGGCGCAAAGATTGGTATTGTGGTTGTTTTTATTGGGTTAATCCTGGTTCTATGCGGCTCTTGAAATAGCATCTTTTGAAACAGGCGAGTCTGACTAAAGAACCGAAACGAACAGACGAATTTCATCCAATTGTAGCGCATAATGCAATCAACAATACTCAGGAGGCCAAATCGCTACCTTTAGATGAAATGAAAGTTTGATAACATAATAGTCGCTATATGTCACATGTACTGACCTATTTTGGTCAAACTTTTCTTACCGGGGCGAATGTCCGCTCCGAGCCCATTGCGACCGATGCTGCATTCTCCACGAATGTCGATTTCGGCTCTCTTTGTCCATAAAACTGACCCACTTCAGAGGTAGATCTTTGAAAAACGATTATGGAGCCAACCTTGAAAAACCGACCTATTACAGAACCTCAATTGAGTAGTAGTTCGTCAATTTGGCAGCGGATGTATTCGGAGCTTAAAGAGGATATCTTTTTAGGAAAGCTCGACGGTTACTTGAAAGGCAAAACCAAAAAACGACCTGACTCGGGATTTCAAAAGGCGGAACGTGTTTATCCGGCGACCAAAGAGGGTCAGGAGGAGAAAGTGCGCGATCAACATAGTGAAGATAACCCACCTTGGCGAACGGCTGAAGAACAGGCTAAATTTGCCCTTCCAGAGAGCAAGATCAAAGAGTTGGTTAGCCTCTGCCCAACACTTCAAGACGATCGACGATGTCATGGCGCAGGTGGATCAAGAGCGGCGAGAAGAACGTCGAGCGATACAGGCCAAGACCGATGCGCGAAACAGCCTTTCTTTGGAAGAAAAGCTGGCCAAAATCCGTGCATCACGTGTGGAAAAACTGGCTGTTCTGGGCAGTGATGGCTGTTTGCGAGATTGGGCTAACGACCGTAGTTCTTGGGGAGAAAGTTCAAACCGGTGGGCGTCTTTTGTCAACTGGCTTATCACGCATGGCACGCCGGATGACCGCCATCATCTTGTGACTGCAATGCTTTGGGATAACGGATTGGAAATTTTCCATTGGATCATTCGCCAACCTGATACCGATATTGCCACAGCCGCGTCGATCATCTGGCACGGCGGCGCAAGTTTTCATGTGCCCGAAAGCGCGAAAGCGTCGGCAGGCTATACTCAGGATTACCAACTTGAGGGATACGATTTATTGCTGGAAACAGCAGATCGTATCCAAGGGAACTATTACGCGCCCGCACCCGGGCACCGACCCATCGGATTTGTACCGCCCTACCAGATGAACCTGGATCGTGACCGTCTGGAAGTCAGGATAGCCGAGGATCGGCTTATGATCCAAGGTCAAAGCAGGCCTAGACGTCGCAAGCTTTGTTTGCTTATCGGTATGATGAAATCAGCCGCTAAAGAAGTCGCAGCCATGGGCATTCGCGTCAATACGGAGTATCCAGCGCATGTAGAATGGCTGATGGTGCGATCGTTAGAAGAGGGCATGGCACCCAGGTCACCGGATCAGGTGAAAACCGCAATGGTATCCAATACATCGTTGTGACGTTATGCAACGCCAGATGCGGTCGCGAACGTTATAATGTTTTTAGCCAGTGGTAAGGCGTCGATTGTTACGGGGTTAACCTATTTGGTTGATGGCGGAATGCTGGCGCGACACTCCAGCGTTATTCCGTCGCGTCCTTATGCCTCTGAAAAGCGGAACTTGCCGCCGCTAAAACATGCGAGGACATCACACTTTCTGCCCACTCAGGCGCGTGTGCGGCGATGGCATCAACAATCTCATTGTGATGTTGTGCGCTGCGCAACAGGTCGGTCTCAGAATAGCTATAGTAGGTCCGTGCCACGACACCTACATCTACAGCTGACGCAATCAGTGCGGTCAATCGGGGGGAACGCGCCGCTTCATAGATGATCCGGTGAAATTCCGTATTGGCCGCAGAAATGATATTGTATTCTTCTGGCGAATTTGGCGGCGTATGCTTGGACATCTGGTCTGACAGATGCCGCAATTGCGCTACCTCTTTGTCCGTTGCCATGGTTGCCGCACGCCCTGCGGCGTAACATTCCAGACGGCGTCTGATCTCAAAGAGCTGGGCCAGTTCTTCTTCAGGAAATTCAGCAACCCGGGTGCTGTATCCCTGACCCTTCTCGACAAAACCCTCATGCAAAAGGCGACGAATTGCTTCGCGCACAGGTGTGCGGCTTAGGCCCAGAGCCTCGGCCAGCGCTTGTTCAACCAAACGTTCACCTGGGGCAAGCTCACCCGATAGGATACGCGCACGAAGGGCATCATAGGCTGTATCTGTCGCTGGGGGTCTGCTACCGCTATCCATTATGCTGCCTGTCCTCCAGTTGGGAATCCCCCGGCTTTCATGACCATACCGGGTGCTGTCTTTTCAAGCTGTTTTTCCAACCATTCCGCGGTTTCGATCGCTTTATCCAGCGAAACATTCGTGCGTATCCCGGACCGATCTAGCATATAGACCAGATCCTCGGTGGCGATGTTTCCGGTCGCTTTGGGTGCAAAGGGGCATCCACCCACGCCGCCTAAAGACGCATCTAGGCTGCTGGCGCCAGCCTCTATCCCGGCCCACGCGTTGGCGAACCCCGTATTGCGCGTATTGTGCAAGTGCAGGCGCAGCCGCACGTCGGGAAATGCATTCTTGACAGCTGCGACCCGGTCTTTCACGTCCTTAGGGGTGGCGACACCAATGGTATCTGCCAATGCAAGTTCAAACGGGTCATGCGCCATACAGCCCTCAACCACCTGCATAAGGCGGCTGATGGGAACCTCACCTTCAAAGGGGCAACCAAAGGCCGCACCGATCGTGATCCCGACGTCGATCTTTCCATTTCCCCGAGCTTTGGATTTGGCAAAGGCGTTGATGCTTTCTTGGGTCGGGACACCTTGATTGCGTTGGTTGAAAGTATCAGAAGCAACAACAACGAAATTCGCTTCATCCAGTTCCGCCGTCATCGCGCGCTCAAACCCGCGTGTATTTAACGTCAACCCGATAAACCGCGCATCTGTTGTACGGGGTAGCCCAGCGGCAACCTCATCGGCATCGGCCATCTGTGGGACGCGCTTGGGATTCACAAAGCTGGTAACCTCAAAACGCCGTAACCCCGCGTCAATTCCACGCTGAATCAGCTCCAGTTTCGTATCCGAACTTAAAATCTTGGACTCATTTTGTATTCCGTCTCTTGCTGAAACCTCGATAATTTCTACAAAATCAGACATTTTCGTTTTTCCTTGCAGATTTTTGTATACAGATTACGAATTGTTTGGAATCATGCAAGCGTAAATCAGGGGGAGGTACTCAGATGTCAGCACCAAAAGGCGACAGCGCACTCAGCGATCTTCGGGTGTTAGAGATGGGTCAATTGTTGGCTGGGCCTTTCTGCGGGCAGCTTCTTGCGGACTTTGGTGCAGAGGTCATTAAGATCGAAGCGCCCGGTGTTGGCGACCCCATGCGGCAATGGGGGCGTGAGAAACCATATGGGAAATCGTTGTGGTGGCCCGTTGTGGCCCGCAACAAGAAATCGCTGACCCTGAACCTGCGCGAGAAAGATGGGCAAGATATTGTCCGTCAGTTGGTCAAGGATACAGACATCCTGATAGAGAATTTCCGCCCCGGCACGATGGAGCGTTGGAACTTGAGCTATGAAGAACTGTCCAAGATTAACCCGCGCCTGGTGATGGTGCGGGTCACGGGTTTTGGCCAGACGGGCCCCTATTCGAAACGTGCAGGCTATGGTGCGATTGGGGAGGCAATGGGCGGTCTGCGTTATGTTGTCGGTGACCCCTCCACGCAGCCCAGCCGCATGGGCATTTCCATTGGCGATGAACTGGCGGCGATCCATGCCTGCATGGGCGCGATGTTTGCCATCCATGCCCGCGAGCGAACTGGTAAGGGGCAGGTCGTCGACAGCGCGATCTATGAGGCCGTGCTGAACATGATGGAATCGCTGGTCACAGAATACGACGTCGCAGGCTATGTCCGCGAGCGTACAGGGGCAATTTTGCCCAATGTTTCTCCGTCGAACGTGTTTGATACGGCGGATGACAAGCTGCTGCTGATTGCTGCGAACCAAGACACGGTGTTCAAACGTCTGGCCGAAGCCATGGGTCAACCTGAATTGGCCGAAGATGAGCGTTACGCGACCCATTCCGCACGAGGCAAATATCAAAAAGAGCTGGACGGGTTGATCAACGAATGGACACGCACGATCCCGCTGACCAAGCTCGAAGAGCGAATGAACGAATTTGGTGTGCCTTGCGGTCTAATCTACAAGGCAGAGGATATGCTGGAAGATCCGCATTTCAAAGCGCGCGAGGCGATTGTGGATGTTGAACACCCCGATTTCGGCCCTATCAAGATGCAGAACGTGGCACCACGCCTGTCAGATACGCCCGGTGCCGTGCGCCATGTTGGCCCAACGCTGGGCGAGGACAACAATTATGTTCTTGGTGAATTGTTGAACCTTGATGATGATGAACAGGCGCGTCTCAAAGACGCGGGCATTATCTAAGGGAACATGACTGCATGAATCCCCGTTCCGCCCAATCTGGTTTGCAATTTCTGTCCGTCGCCGAAGCGGCGGACAGGTTGGGTGTGTCGCGGATCAAGATCAGGGATGCAGCAGCGCGTGGGCTGATCCCGTCCCAGCGGGACAACGAAAACCGGCTCCGATTGGATATCTCTGATGTTGGCAAAGGCGATCTGAGCGGCGGTAAGGTTGATCAGGCCGCATTGATGAATCTGCTTTTTGACGAGGTTGAAGAGCTGTCTGATGACATGCACGCGCGCTTGGCAGAGATCGATGCACTAAGGAACATTGCCGATCGACAGGCAGATGCCTTGGACAAAGCGGCAAGCCAGATCGAGCAAGGCGCAGCGGATAAGGCGCGCTTGTCTGATTTGCTGGAACGCGCCTTGGCGCATTTGGAAGGTCGCGAAGGGAATGACGACAACGCACGTTTGGCAGATGTTTCTGGCCGGGCATTAAATGCGCTGGAAGCAACAGGGGATCGCCTCGAAAGCAGTTTGTCACAAAATGCACGCTTTGATGCCTTGTTGGAAAGGGCGCTGGAATATGCCGCAGCGGGCAAAGCCGCCGGAGAGACTGAGGCAAAAGCGATGGGTGAGACTGCGGATCGCGCATTGGCGATGCTGGACGATGCGATTGGCGGGGCTGAGCAAAGCCATCACGCCACGAACCGCGCGCTGCAAATGTTGGATGTTGCCATCCGCGATGCAGAGCAAAGTCAGCAAGCCGTCGCGCGCACGGGTGATATGCTTGATCGGGCGTTGCAGGCAGGCGAGCGTCTAGAAGGCGAAATTGCTGAGAGAGACCGCAAAATAGAGACTAAAACAGCCACAGTCGAAAAGGTGCTTGAGATGTCGGAACGGGCTGTGGCCCTTGCTGGGTCAAGTGACGCCAGCCCGCGCAAACGCAGCTTTTGGCAGTGGCTGATGAGGAGATGAGGGTGACCCCCTCACGTAAAGAAATAACAGGGAGATGGGTTGAAGCATATGTCAGGAACGGATGATCTGATCCGCCAGTACGAGGCCCGCTTGGCCGCGTTCGAGGAGCGGTTGCAAAAAATCGAAACCACGGGTGGATCGGCGACGGCCGCCCTGTCCCAACAACGCCGCTCTGGCCCGCGCGGGACAGGTTTGCGTCTTGGTGTGGATGTAGGGGGGACGTTTACGGACCTGCTGTTGCTTGATGAAAAGAACGGGCGCACATTTACAGCCAAGGTGCCATCCACCCCTGCGGATAGTTCTATCGGCGTGCTCAACGGTATTGAGAAGATTTGCAAGACTGCTGGGATCAGCACGACCGACATTACCGAGGTGCTGCACGGCACAACCGTTGCAACCAACACAGTTTTGACCAACTCCGGCGCGTTGGTCGGGCTCGTTACCTCCAAAGGCTACAGAGACACGCTGCAAATTGCGCGTTCCTTTGTGCCCGGCGGTTTGGGCGGCTGGGTGATCTGGAACAAGACGGAGCCATTAGCCCCTCTTGAGCTGACCATTGAAGCAGACGAACGGATGGACGCCCAAGGTAATGTGTTGGTGGCGCTGGACGAGGCACAGATCCGCAAGGACCTGAAAACGCTGCTAAAGTCAGGCATCGAGGCGCTGACGATTGCGCTGTTCAACGGGTATACAAACGACGCCCACGAACGCCGGATCGCTGAGATCGCGCAAGAGATCGCGCCGAACATTCCGGTCTCGACCTCGGCAGCGGTTATGCCAGAGATGTATGAATACGAGCGCACGGAAACGACCGTGGTGAACTCCTATGTGCGTCCCGTGGTTGAGAAATACGTCGACAACCTGCAGGCCGAATTGCGCAAGCGCATGGGCAATGATGTGCTGTTGCAAATCCTGCGTTCTGATGGGGGCCTTAGCTCGGCTCAGGCCGCGATGGAGCACCCGGTCAACCTGCTGATGTCCGGACCTGCGGGCGGTGTATCCGGGGCGCTTTGGATCGCCAAACAGGCGGACTTCCAGAACCTGCTGACCTTTGACATGGGGGGCACATCCACGGACGTGGCCCTGATCCAAAACGGAGTCGCGCGTACCCGGCGCGAAACGCGGGTGGGTGACGTGACCGTACGTGCACCCTCAATCGATGTGCGTACGGTGGGGGCGGGCGGTGGCTCAATCTCCTACGTGCCGGAGTTGACGAAGGCCTTGCGTGTTGGCCCGCAATCGGCGGGCGCGGATCCGGGGCCAGCGGCGTATAATAAGGGTGGCGAAGAACCTACTGTGACGGATGCCAATGTGGTGCTGGGTTATTTGCCCTCTGGGGCCAAGCTGGGCGGTGACATGGAAATCAGCCATCCCAAGGCAGAGGCTGCGGTCAAGAAAATCGCGGACGCCATCGGCACCTCGCTGGAAGATGCTGCAGAAGGGATCATTCGCATCGTCAACGAAAACATGTGTGGTGCGCTGCGGCTGGTCTCGGTCGAGCAAGGCTATGACCCGCGTGATTTTGCGTTGATCGGGTTTGGCGGAGCGGGACCATTGCACGCCAATGCGCTATCGCGATTGGTCGGCTCATGGCCGACAATCATTCCGCCGGGTCCGGGTGTGCTGTGTGCTTACGGCGACGCCACAACGCGCCTGCGCAACGAGGCAACGCAGACCTATGTGACACCTGTCAGCAACACCAGCGACGCCGAAATTTCGCGGATGTTGAAAGAGCTGGAAGAAAGTGCCGGCCAAGACCTCGCCGCCGAAGGTGTGTCTGCTCATGAACAGGATGTGTTCTACCAGATCGACATCCGCTACAAAGGCCAAGGCATGAAACTGACTGTTGATGTCAGCCCCAATGACTTTGCGCGTGATGGGCTTGCTGGTGTCGCCAGCAGCTTTGATGCCGAGCATGAGCAGCTATTCACCTTTGCGCTGGACGCGGAACACGAACTTGTTGGCCTGCGCGCGGTGGTGCAGGGAGCAGAGAAGAACTTCATCAATACTGAAGGTGCCAAAGCAGGCAAAGATGCCTCTGGCGCGCGAGTCATGGCGACCAAGATGTATGCGGATGCTGGTTGGCATGACGCGTATATCTATGACCGTTCCAAACTCAAACCCGGCAATGAAGTCCAAGGCCCTGCCGTGGTGACCGAAATGGACAGCACCTCGGTCATCCTGCCAGACCACATCGGTGAAATCGACGACGTCGGGAACATCCTGATCTGGCCCACAAGCCACAATAGAAACCGCTGAGACGAGGAGAGAAAACAATGGTAGCACAGGTAATTGAGACCAATTCCACACCGTTCTCTCGGGTTGATGTGGACCCCATCACTCTTGATATCGTAGAGAACGCCCTGCGCAATGCGCGCAATGAAATGGACGCAGTTCTGTTCCGCACGGCGATGAGCCCCGGTATCCGCGAACAGCACGACGCTTTCCCGTTGATCGCCAACCAAGATGGCAAAATGGTGGTCGGACAGTTCGGCAGCTTCCTGTATGGCTTTATGCAAGGCTACGAGGGCACGGTGGAAGATGGCGACATATTTATCACCAACGACCCTTACTCTTGTAATGGTGCAGTCAGCCATCTGAACGACTGGCTGTTGATGATGCCCATCTTTCATGAGGGCAAGCTGGTCAGCTGGGCCGCAATGTTTGGTCATATGACCGACGTGGGCGGCAAAGTGCCGGGATCTCTGCCGACAGACGCCAAGATGATCTACGAAGAGGGCATTATCATCCCCCCCACCAAGATTTATCGTGGTGGCGAACTGCAATCCGAACTCTTGAACATCATGCTGCACAACACGCGGATGCCAGAGTGGAACAAGTCCGACTTCTTTGCCATTATCGCGGGTCTGCGTCTGGCTGAACGGCGCGTGCGCGAGAACATCGAACGTTTTGGCACAGACATCTACATCAGCGCGATGGAGGATATGCTGGACCGGAACAAAGCGGCCATGGGCGCGATCATTCAGATGATCATTCCCGAAGCTGTGGATGGCAAGAAGGCTTACTTCGAGGATTGGATTGACGACGATGGGATGGGCAATGGACCCTACAAGATTGCCTGTCACCTGCACCGCGAGGGAGAAATTGCGTACTTTGATTTCACCGGCTCGGACCCGCAGTCGTTCAGCTCGATCAATTTCCTGCTCAACGAAGAAATGTTCAAGATGTTCTTCGGGGCATTTACGATCAACCTGTTTGATCCGCAGATTCTGTTCAACGATGGGTTCTATGACCTGGTTGAAGTCTACATCCCAGAAGGCTGTATCCTGAAACCACAAAAGCCCGCTGCGCTGTCCTGCCGAACCCACATGCTGGGTCGGATTTTTGATCTGATGGGTGGCTTGCTGGGGCAGGGGGCACCCGATGCGCTGAATGCTGCCGGCTTCTCTGATTCACCCCACTTCATGTATTCTGGGTTCGATAAGGACGGTGACTGGTATCAGCTGTTCCAGATCGGCTTTGGCGGTGTGCCGGGGCGGCCTGCGGGCGATGGTCCTGACGGGCATTCCATGTGGCCCGCGTTTACCAACGTGCCCAATGAATTCCTTGAGGCGTATTTCCCACTGCGCATCCGTGAATATGCGACCATCCCAGACAGTGGCGGCGCGGGTGTGCATCGCGGCGGCAATGGCATCACCATTGCATATGAAATGCTGGAGGCGGGCGAGGTTTCGATCCACGATGATCGTTGGCTGACCTATCCTTGGGCCGTGAACGGCGGAGAGCCGGGCATGCGGTCCACCAAGCGATTGGTGCGCGTTGATGGGCGCGAGGAAAATATCCCCTCCAAATGCGACCGGATCGCGGTGCAGCCGGGGGATATCTTGTACTTCAACACTTGGGGTGGCGGCGGCTGGGGCAACCCGCTGGAGCGTGATCCCGAACTGGTGCTGAAGGACGTCAAACGGGGACTGGTGACGGTCAACGGGGCCAAACGCTACGGTGTTGTGGTCAAATCCGGCAAAGTCGATACCGCAGCCACCACCAAGCTGCGCGAGACCATGGAAGGCAAACGCGGGGAGCAGGAGCTGTTCAATCGCGGGTTCTCCTCCATCGAGGAACTCAAGGGTCGTTGCCTGAAAGAGACCGGGTTTGAGCCCCCCGCAACCCCAGTATTTCGGGGCCAATACGCACGAGCGGCTGAGTAATGGCAGAGAACCTCGATCAGAACTATGAAAAGGCGGGCTATCATGCCCGCCAATCATGGGGCAAACGCCCCGCAGTGGTGCTGGTTGATTTTGCCAAAGCCTACTTTGATCCTGCGGCACCGCTTTATGGTGGGGAAGGTTGCCAGATCGCTTTGGACAATTCTGCGATACTGGCGGATGCTGCCCGTGCCGCAGGTGTTCCGGTGATTTTCACGGAAGTGAAATACCAGCCCGGTGGCAGTGATGGCGGCGCATTTTATGCGAAAGTCCCCGCACTTTCCTGTTTCGACGCTGGGGCTGAAACCCAGAAACTGATGCCGCCGTTAGAGATCAAGGAAAACGATATCTTGATTTCCAAACAATACCCCAGCGGTTTCTTTGGCACTTCGCTGGCCTCGACATTGCACTTCATGAACATCGACACGCTACTGCTGTGCGGTGTAACCACATCCGGCTGCGTGCGCGCGACTTGCATCGACAGCATCAGCCACGGCTTTGTGACGCTGGTGGTTGAGGACGGCGTTGGCGATCGTGCGGATGAACCGCATCAAGCCAACCTGTTCGATATGAGCGCAAAATACGCTGACCTCATCACCACCAAAGGCGCAATCGATTACTTTGACAGTTTAAAATAACAAACCAAAGGGAAAGAAGAAATGAAACATTTGATGACAGCCGCCGTCGCGGCACTAGCTCTGGGAAGCCCAGCACTTGCGGATATGGACGCGGCCAAAGCGTTGATTGCAAAACACAGCCAACTGCCCACGTTTGAGGCCCCCGGCCCTGCGTTTGATGCAAAAAGCTGCATGGCGGACAAGAAGATGTTCATCATTCCTCTGACCAACGCAAACCCGTTCAACGCAGCGATCAGCCAAGGTTTTGTGGATGCGGCTGCTATGGTCGGGTTTGAGCTGCGCGACTGGGAAACGCAAATGGACCCAGCCGGGTGGATCCAAGGCATTAACACTGCCGTGGCCGAAGGGTTTGACCTGATCGACATGCAGGGTGGTCTGCCCCCTGAGTTTTTGGTGCCACAAATCACTGAGGCCAAAGCCGCAGGCGTCAAAGCCACAGCGACCCACAACTGGGATGCGACCACGCAAGAAACACCTGAATTCATGGATGGCGCGGCCAATACCGACTACGTGACCATTGGCAACATCATCGCCGCATGGGCCATGGTGCAAACTGAAGGCAAGGTAAACGCATTGGTGCTTGGCCCGGATGAAATCACACCCACAGGCCCGCTGCGCGATGCAATCCTTGGCTATCTCAAGGACAACTGCCCCGATTGTCAGACCAAATACATCAATGTGCCGGTCAACGATTGGGCAACCCAAGGTCAGTCAGCGGTGCAGAACGCGCTGCTTGCAGACCCAAGCATCAATTATGTGCTGCCCGTTTATGACTCCATGTCGCAGTTCATCGTGCCCGCCATCCAGATCGCCAACTCAAACGCCAAGATTGTTAGCTACAACGGCACGCCTTTCGTGCTCGACATGATGCGCGAGGCGGACATCGTTGAGATGAACGTGGGTGAGAGCCTTGGCTGGGTTGGCATGGCGGGCACAGACGCCAACATGCGCCTGCTTTGCGGTCTGGATCCTGTAACCAAGCTGAACACGCCTGCCTATATCTTTACGGATGAAAACGTGGCAACGGCGGGTACCCCAGCGACGTTTAACGACGGTTACGGAGACGTACACACCGCGGGCTTTAAAGCGCTCTGGGGCCTAGAGTGAACGTAACAGACCATACACGCGGCATCCCTTTTGGGGGTGCCGCACTTGAGATTGAACACCTGTCAAAGCAGTTCGGTGGCACCTATGCACTGAACGATGTGTCCTTGCATGTGGCCCGTGGCGAAGTTCACGGGTTGCTTGGCTCTAACGGGTCTGGAAAATCTACCTTGATCAAGGTCCTGGCCGGGTTTCATACCCCTGAGCCAGGGGCGTCGATCCGCCTCTATGACCAGTCTCTACCCTTGCCGGTGTCGGGTGTGAAAGCCCGCGCGATGGGTCTTGCCTTTGTCCACCAGCACCTTGGGTTGATCGGCTCTCTTTCGGTAACGGAAAACCTGTTTTTGAACAAATTAGCGACGGAAGACGGTTGGGGCCTTAACTGGAATGCGCTGCATCGCGAAGCCTCTGATATTTTTTCGCGCTTCGATCTTGCGATCAATCCTCGTGTTGAAGTCGCGCAACTTTCACCCGTCCAACAAGCTCTGCTGGCCATTGTACGCGCCTACGAAGAACTGCGCCATGCCAGCGAAGACCATGCCGACCGCCCCGGCGTTCTGGTGCTGGACGAACCCACGCCCTTTCTGCCGCGCGCAGGTGTTGAGCAATTGTTCCGCCTTGTGCGCCAATGCACCAACCTTGGTGCGAGTGTCATTTTCGTGAGCCACGACGTGGATGAAGTGCGCGAAATCACGGATCGTGCAACCATCCTGCGCGATGGGCACCTGATCGATACGCTCGAGACGGCGCACACCTCGCACGAAGGATTTGTCGAACCCATCATCGGACGTCATCTGGAAGACTACGGCGGCCATGCAAAATCCCTCAACGATGCGCAAACACGCGTGCGGGTCACTGATCTCGCGGGGCCGGGGGTGGGGCCGCTTAGCTTTGACATTGCCAAGGGGGAGATCCTTGGTCTCACGGGATTGATCGGATCTGGCTGCGATGAGGTGCCAGCACTCACCTATGGTGCGCGGGCAGCAGGCGCTGGCACGATTGAGCTAGACGGAGAAACAAGACCTCTTGCGCAGATGACCCCAGAGGAGGCTCTGGATTGGGGCATGGCATATCTGCCGGCGGATCGATTGGGTGCTGCCGGGGTCGGATCATTGCCCGTAGCGGACAATACAGCAATGCCCGTCTTTGATCGCCTGCGCAAAGGTCTGGGCCTGACGGCCCGCGCTATTGAGCAACATGCCCATGGCCTTGGAGCAAGGGCGGGAGTGAAGCCAAACGTCCCTACACTTCCGCTTGAGGCGCTTTCGGGTGGTAATGCCCAAAAAGCCCTGATGGCGAAATGGCTGCAGATTGAACCACGCGTGCTGTTGTTGGATGAACCCACCCAAGGCGTAGACGTAGGCGCGCGTCAACAATTGTGGGACGCGCTGGATCGTGCGGCAGAGGGTGGCGCGTGTATCCTCGTTGGCTCGACCGACTATGACCAGCTTGCGCAAATCTGTCACCGCGTGCTGATCTTTGCCCGTGGTCAGATCGTAGCAGAACTCTCGGGCGCAGAGTTAACACAAGAAACGATTGCCGAACATTGTTATCGCTCGACGACAGAGTTGGCCTGAGGATGAGTATGGACCAAAATAACTACGAAGACCGCGTTGCCGCGCTTGAACAGCGCATCCGCGATCTGGAAAACCAGACAGCGCAGCACAACGCGACACCTCGTGAAAGCTGGAAATCATGGGCCGAGAAATACGGCCTCGTGGTTGCGTGGATTGTGATCATCCTTGTGCTTGGCACGTTTAAACCTGCGCAGATGTTTGCATGGAATTCCTATGCCACCATGTTCGGATCCAACGCGATGGTGGTGGTGCTGACCCTAGCCTTGATCATCCCACTGACCACGGGGGATTTTGACCTGTCTGTAGCAGGCACCATGGGGCTTAGCTCGATGGTGATTGCGGTGTTGAATGTGAAGTTGGGCTTGCCGATCCCGGGCGCCATTGTCATTGCTCTGCTCACAGGGGCATTGGTGGGCGCGATAAATGCGTTCTTTATAATATATTTCGGTGTGTTTTCGCTGATTGTGACGCTTGGCACAGGGTATTTCATATCGGGCATGATCCTTTGGATCGCGGACAGTGGCACTGTTGCGGGCGTATCTATGGGGCTGGTCAAAGCCGTGATTCTAACCCGTTTCCTAGGCATACCTGTGGGGTTCTACTACGCGCTGATCCTCACAGTCGCTATCTGGTATCTGTTTCAGTACACCGCCCTTGGGCGACGCATGTTGTTTGTGGGCAGGGGGCGCGAGGTTGCGAGGCTGTCAGGGGTCAACGTCACCCGCATGCGCACTGGCGCGCTGATCGCGTCCTCTACTTTGGCGGCCTTTGCTGGCGTGCTATACACAGGCATGCGCGGCGTGGCTGATCCATCCTCCGCGTTGGCGTTCCTGTTGCCAGCCTTCGCAGCAGCCTTCCTTGGGTCGACGGCAATTTATCCCGGCAGGTTCAATGCG
Organism: Aliishimia sp.; assembly: GCA_039978895.1. Lineage (GTDB taxonomy): Bacteria > Pseudomonadota > Alphaproteobacteria > Rhodobacterales > Rhodobacteraceae > Aliishimia. The sequence goes on along the minus strand of JBDWAL010000060.1, from coordinate 83,081 downwards.
CCGGGTGCTTTTGTAGCGGTCTATTTCCTGTCTACCGGGATCATGGGCCTGAATTTCCTTGGCGTGGACAGCTTTGTACAAAACCTGTTCTATGGCGGCGGATTGGTGATTGCGGTTGCTATCTCGCAATTGATCCGGGGCCGCAAATCTATGGATGGTTGATGGAGCTTAAGCTCGCTGGGAAACATCTATTGGTGACCGGTGCCTCAAAGGGCATTGGGTATGCGACTGCGTTGTCCTTTGCCCGCGAAGGCCGCCAGATCACACTGGTGTCGCGCCGCATGGAGGCTTTGGAAAGCGCCGCCGCGATGCTGCACGCGCAATTTGATGACGTAGACTGCTGAGAAGCCTTGTTAAGGCCAGAACAATTTCCTTTTGGGCGTCCCAACACACCCGCAAGAGGTTCCAGATCTTGCCGTTATGCTGGCCGGCCCAAAGGTGCAGTATTTGTCGGGCACCGTGGTGGATATGGACGGCGGCAGCCAGGGTGGGCGTAAAGGCACCTGAATAAAGCCCGATGATCATCAGTGCCGCCAACTCAACCGAGGGCAGGGCGCGTTTGGAGGCCTCAATGCGTTCAGACATGCTGGCCTTTGGCACGTCTTCAAAATTTACGGACAAGCGCGCATGTAGAATCGCAAAAGCGATAAACAAAGTGACCAACAATAATCCCGGTCCGATGCCTGCAAGGAATAGGGCAATCACGGATTGTTCGGGCACGAACCCATAGACAAATCGTTTTTCATAGCCGCGATTGATCATCTCGGGGATCGCAACCGTGCCGATGGTGGCGGCATTCGCCACCGAAGCTCCCAATATCGCCGCAAACAACCCGCAGCTGATGATCGTCGCAACTGCCAAACCACCCCGCCAATGGCCAACCCACGCTTGCACCGCTGCAAACAAATCATGGCCCACATCGCCTTTCAGCAACAGATTAGACATCAGCAGAAACAGCGGCACGGCCAACAGGATAAACTGGTCCAACGTCGACAAAATGGACTGCAGAGCCAACAATGGGGAAAACCCACCTAGCACCAACATGCCCGAACCCATGCCACCCAAAGCAAAGGCAAAGAGCACGCCGACCAACAGTAGCAAAAACAAGCAAGCGAGGATCAGGGTGATAATCATTCGTGACTTGCCCCTAAGCTGATGGTGTCTGATCCACGCAAGCTGATCCTTCAGCAACGACAGCGCGCACCTTTTCTTTGGTGTTGAAGAGGAACGGCATATAGAAAACAATCAGAACCGGCGCATGACCGACATAGCAGGTCAGCGAGGCAACCCCTGCCTCGATAGCACCGCCAGTACGAGCCTCAACTTCTTTTCAAATAGCATCAAGTTTTCACCGAGAGGGCTGGTGATCGGCAGCTGAAGTGAAATCCTCATCTTTTCTTGCGCAATCGTAGCTCTCCCCAACATTGAAAGGGCGGCAGGCGCCATGAACGTCTCTCTGAATATGAATTTCTCCCATTACTAATATACGTTGGCCCAGTGGGCACCTTTGAATAGGCAAGTCTAAAAAATGGGACCGCGAACAACTCAAGATTGAAGGTATTGGGTGCATATATTAACATAAGACAGAATATAGATTTTCGAGGAGGTTGACGGCTGTCTTGACCTTAAGTGTGACTTATTCATACCCATGGGAGTCGCTCAATGACCGTAAAAACCACGCTTAGCTTTACTGATCGCCACCACGACTTTCTTAAGTCCAAGGTTGAGCAAGGTGTTTTTGCTACGCCAAGCGCGGCGGTGGCTACAGCAATCGAACAGCTTATTGAAGACGAGGTACATAGGAAAAATGCTCTTGAAGCCATCTCATCTGAGATCGCCAAAAGAATGGATACACCGAAGTCTGAATTTATTGCGGGCGAAGGACTTTTCAGTAGTGCTTTACAGCGGTTGGGTTCGGATCAGACAGAGTGACATACAAAATAAGGTTTCACCCTAAGGTTGCCAATGATCTGCAAATCATTGCCGAAATCGTTGCTGACTACTCGGGCTTTTCTGTCGCAAAGAAAAAGTTGGCGGAAATAGAAAGTGCTGTGCTCAGTCTCGCTGGTACACCCAAGAAGGGTTCCATCAGAAGCGAGTTAGTCGTCGCAGTGCGGGCAATTCCAGCTGGGCGCAAAGGTGTTGTTGTTTTCGAAGTCGACGACAGTTCAACAACAGTTTTTGCTCTCGCAATCACTTATGGCAGTGCGGATTGGATTTCGGAACTGGAAGATCGCCAAGGAAACTAAGTGAAACGGAAATGCGCTTTTCCGGTTTGACAGTGATTTAAGTGCGAACCAAAATTATCCGGTAGGTTTTGTTTTATATATATTTCTGTGAACTCACGCTAAAGCGCTGTTCCTGATTTAACCCTTTACTCCAATCGGTTCCGTAACTCCATCAGTGCGCTTTCAAACACCTCTGCGGGTGTACGGTAGCCGAGGCACTTGCGTGGCGTTGAATTGAGGAGATGACAAATCGACCTCAAATATCGATTTGTCAGTGCCGTCGGTTCGGTCGATCTGGGCAGATACCTCCGCAACCTGTTGTTCGTGTTCTCGACCGTACCTTTCTGGTAAGGTGGCTGCGGGTCGCAGACCAAGTGTCTGCGCCAATGCCATCCTTCTGGCGCTTTCAGTAGGATAGAGGAAAAGTCGCTTCCCAGTTTAGAAAGTACCCCCCCGCCCTAGTTTTCTTTTCAGCGCGTAATCAATATTATGTCAATAAAAGAACGACACGAACCTAGCTTAGCAAAAAACGAATATGGGAGAATGACAGAGTTCAGTCTAGAAGAATAAGCTTCGTAGGAAGATCAGGGCAGTCTCCTGACGGTGTTGTTGCGGTTACAACGTCCGCCTGACACAACAAAGCTGAACCGAATGGCATTGGTGCCCACCAAGGGCTGCGAGGCGACCACTGCCTTAGGTCTGAGCTGTTCGTCAGGGCACAAAAGCGGGCCCAGAGTTTGGATACTTCTTTGCGCAGAAACGCAGGATCTTTCATTTCTGCCGTGAGTGCGTTCAGTTCTTTGCGCACCATCCAATCAAGGTCCCCTTGAAACAAGCCACGCAGGGACAAGCCGTAGAGGTAGGCCTCTATCAGCTTGATGCAGCCCGTCAGTCCGGGGTCAAGGCGCCAATCGGGCATCAGCCTAGGACAGGCTTTTAGCGACGCATTTGCCTTCAGTTCGGCGGGCGGACTGACGGAATTTGTTCCAACGAGGAAATCGATCTTCCCTTCACCCGCGTTTTGCCGCGTGCGTTAACCAAAGCTGACTGGTTCGCATCGGTGTTGGCCTTTCGGTCCGCAGTACGCTGTTCGACAACGTCGAATACTTTGGGATCATTTGGAACTGGCTAGATGTTTCGGCTTTTCTGGTATTTGCCGTTACCATAGCGACAATCGCCAAAGCCGTCCTCACAACATTGACTGGGCGGCCGACACTTTACATTGGGCTCATCTGGTTGCGCAACCCAAACCCAAATGGGATAGTCCTGCGATTTCACGCCAGCAAAAGGCTGACATCACGAACTGTGATCTCTTTTCGATTGACCGTCAGCACCCCCTCTGACTGCAATCTGTCCAGCGATTGGGTCACCCATTGACGCGTTGCCCCAACGATAGAGGCGATCTGATCATAGGTAATTGTGCGATCTATGATCACACATCCTCTTTCGTGACGTCCGTAGGTTTCTGCCAAAATCAGCAGCAGTTGGCGCAGTCGTTCTGAAACTGTGCGGGTGCCCAGCATCTGGATCAGCGCAGAGTAACACTTGCCTTTGTTCACTAGCCCATTAATCACAGCAACGGCGACATCCGGCACCTCGCGCACCAGCCGCTGCAGGCTCATGCCAGACACAAACAATAACTCGGAATCCTCAAGGGCATCAGCAGACCAGACGTGGCGACCAGTGCCAAAGACCTCCGGCCCGCCCAGAAAGTGACCGATGCTCCAATAGGCAAGTGTGATCTCGCGGCCCGAGGGGCCAGCGTAAAAGGTACGCACACGTCCGCTTTCGACGATCCAGACGCCAGTGTGCGGATCACCTTGAAAGAACACGCCCTCCCCCTTTGCCACTTTGCAGCGGGTACCTTGCTGGCGGACTTTCTTTTGGTCGGCATCGGAAAGAGAGGTCAGAAACCCTGCGCCATCGTTGATGTCCAACAGGTATTCCGAAAGGTAGATGGCGCTGGGACCATCGGGTGCATCATCGCAATTTTCCATCACTTGAGCCTCTCAACGGATGCGAAATAGGCTGCGATGTCATCAATACCGTTTTCCAGGTCAGTCAGTAGAGATTGGTGAAGAGCAGCCGCATCACTATGGGTGCGGCGTCCTTCCCGAAAGTCTTGCATTTGTTTGGCAAGGTAGCCCGCGTGCTGTGCGGACAGATATGGAACAGTTTTGTCACCATTCCTACTGTGGCAGTCTAGACAACCCGCGGCCTCTACCAGTGTTTTGCCCGCTTCCCCTTGTAGTGGATGACTTGGGGCAGGAGAGTCTTGCTGCGAAAACCACGCCACCACCACGGCGAAATCCTCTGGTTTCAACTCGGTTACGATGCTGGACATCTGACCGCCATCGTTAATGCGCGTGCCGGCCAGAAAGGCGTCAAGCTGGGCTTGGATATAGTCCGGTTTCTGACCAGCAAGATGTGGGAACTTGTCGAGGCGCGATTGACCAAACAAGCCGTGGCACAGCGCACAGGTCTCATAAGGTGGATAGCTCGCGGCATCAAAGTCCGCGTGCAAACCCGTGGCCATACCCAACCAAAAGACGAGGAGAACATTCCATATCTTCATGATCCGGTATCGCGTTCCTTGACGATTGCGGTCACGGCGATCTCTTCACCATTCGCAAAATTCAAGGTCAGGGCCACGCCATCGCCGAGGGCAATTGGCCCTTTGGGGCGCATCAGCATCACGTGGAAACTGCCGGGTTTCAAGGCAATGCTTTGCCCCGATGCGATGTCCAACTGGTGCAACATTGACATGACAGCCACGCCATCGGTTTCCTTGCTCTCGTGCAGATGCGTTATGCCGTAGCCTTTGGCAGATACACCGATCAGACTGCGCGTGGTCTCTCCGTTGTTCTCAAGCGTCATATAAGCGGCGTGGGACATCGCGGAGGGCGGTGCAACAGGCACATAGGCATTTTTTACCTTGATCCCTTCGGCAGCGGCGATGGAAGCACAGGTCAGAAAGGCGCATGTTAAAAACGTCTGTTTCATTGAGAAAGTTCCTTTCGGTAGGTGATTTGCAGACGGGCCAGAAACTCTGCTGTCAGACCGGGATCAAAGGGCGGCTGTAGCTTGGCGCGCAATGTGCCGTCCGGTGCGATGACCGACACGGCAGAGCTGTGCTGCACGTCGTAATAGCCATCACTGTCCGCCAGCATCAGTCGATAGAAACCATCCGTTGCCTCAACAAAGGTGTCAATCTGGGCGCGGTCACCGGTCATGCTACGGAAATCGGGATGGAAAAAGGGGGCGTATTCGCTGACAAACCCAGCATCCCGGTCCGGATCAACCGAGAGAAACCAGACTTTTGGAACGTTGTCAGGGCGCACCCGCATGCCTGTCTCTGCCACGGCAGCCTCGAGGTTGCCGAGGGTGAAGGGGCAGACATCGGGACAGGTTAGAAAACCAATCATCACGATGGTCCATTGCCCCTCAAGGTCATCCTTTGCATAGCTGGCCTCATTCTCGTCGTGGAATGCGAAGTCCGGCAGCGTGACGGGCGCGTCTAGCATGACGCCCTGCACCTGTGCTTGACCCGCTAAGGGCAAACAGATCAACGCCACTGCATGCAACAAATGTCTCATTTGTTCTGCTCCGCAAATGCTTTGCGGCTCTCTGACCGGATCGTATCAAGACAGAACTGCCGCGCCTCCAGATATTCGGGAGAGGACGCCATATCGGTAGTCCGAGGGCGTTCAAGCTTCACGCGCACATCTTCAATGATCCGGCCCGGTGCAGCACTCATGATCAGGACACGGTCGGCGAGAAAAACGGCCTCGTCTACGTCATGGGTGACAAACACGACTGTCGTGCCAAAATTGCGCCAGATATCAAGCAGGCTTTCCTGCATCATCAGCCGGGTTTGCGCATCCAGCGCGCCAAAGGGTTCGTCCATCAGTAACACACTGGGATAATTGGCAAGGGCCCGTGCGATGCCAACACGCTGCTGCATTCCACCCGACAACTCGGCTGGGTAGCGGCTGCCAAACTTCTTGAGCCCGACCAACCCCAAAAACGTATTCGCGACAGAGCCTGCCCCGGTCCGCGTCGCTCCTGACATCTTTGGGCCAAAGGCGACATTCTCATAGACTGTTTTCCACGGCAGCAAAGAATATTGCTGAAACACCATGCCTCGGTCCGGTCCTGGGCCTTTGACTTCGATGTCATCGACCGTGACCTTGCCTGTTGTCGGTTTGGTATAGCCTGCAATGGCGTTCAGCAGCGTGGACTTGCCACAGCCTGAGGGCCCAAGGATGCAAACGAACTCCCCCGCTTCAATATCAATCGAGGTGGTTTCAACCGCGCGGTGGGCGGAAGGGCCCTGACCAAATGTAATGGACACATCCTTGATCTTGATCCGACCTTTGCCGATGGCTTGCTTTTTATGCGGCTCGGGTTTGTTGAATTTGAGTACATCAAGCATGTTTTAGCTCTCCCATCACAGGTTCGGCTACGCGCGTTTTGCGCCAAGCCAGAAAAAATATGATTGCCAGCAACAGCCCAAAACCCGCGGCATTTAACGCAGGACCCATGGTCTCAAGCGCCAGTGACGTTGACACGCCAAGCCCCAGCATCGCTAGACCAACCACCCACGAGGGTGCCGCACAGCAGACCACCCAGCTCATTGTGGCGTTTGTCATGGCAATGAGGATGGTGCCCAGACCTGTCGTGGCCCGCAGTGTCCGGCTGGCGCCGACACTGCAGTAATCCTTGCGCAGCAGACTGCCACACAATGCCACCAATGCGCCCAAGACAAACAGGACGGCCATGCGCACGGGCACAACATTCAGACTCCATTCAGAGATGCCGGTGCCGTAGTCGTAATTCATCTTACCGATCTCAATCAGCCATTCCTGATTGATGATCGGGGGAATGTCACTCCACGATGGGGTTGAACGCACAATATGGATCACATTGCCGATCCAGTCATAGCCAATCGCATAGTTTGGTAACGCCTGAAACCGCACCATCAAGGCCACCAACATAAGCACCTGAAACAGCACAGCAAAGAGCGCACCGATGACCAATATCCGCCGCCAGTCACAATGGATCGTATCTCGTATTGTTGTCAGAACCATCATCAGCGTGCCCTCTTTTGCCATTTCAACATTGGCGCGGTCGCCAGTTTCACGGCCGCCGTGGAAGCTGTGCCCAGACCACCAATGACCAGCATGCCCACCACGATGTCTTGATAATTGATCAAGCTGTAGGCGTTCCAAGTGAAGTAGCCGATGCCGTATTGCCCCGAGATGATCTCTCCAGCCAGCAGCGAGAACCAACTGACGCCCATGCCAATCGCAAGCCCAGCGGCAATGGACGGTAAGGCTGACGGGATCACGACATGGCGAAACACATCAATGCGCGAGGCCCCAAGGGATTGCACCGCGCGGACTAAAACCTCGGGCGTCTGTTCAACGCCATGCAGAGTGTTGAGAACAATGGGGAAAAGTGCGCCAAGAAAGGTGATGTAGATGATCGAGCTTTCCTCGGTGGGCCACATCAGGATGGCCAGCGGGATCCATGCCACCGCAGGAATAGGGCGAATCACTTCGATATAGGGCATTACAAAAGCCCGCGTGATGCGCGACCGGCCCATCATCAGACCAATAGCAATGCCCAGAACAACTGCGATGGAATAGCTGAATAGGATGCGGCGCATTGAGACGCCGATATGGGTCCAGAAAATCTCTGTTTGGACGTGGGCGATAAAAGCCGTGAACACTTTCCACGGCGAAGGGACGTTAGAAAAGTTGATGTAGAAATCGAGGTTGATCGCCGTTGCGATATGCCACAGCACCACACCCACAGTGAGAGAGGCCAGCGCAATGCCGATATTCTGAAGCTGGGCCATCGAGATCCGAGGCCACTGTAGCGTCGTTTGGGGGCGCGGGGCAGGCTCCACAAGGGAGACCTTATCTGGCACCTCGGCAGAGATTTCGACTTCTTTGACAACGGTCTGCATAAATTTGGACCCTAAAACTGGAGCAGTATTTTCACGTGGAAAATTGCCCCAGGCGCAAGATCACGCCCGGAGCCAGAGAGGATACCCTCAGGATTCAGACGCAAAGTCTGCGATGGCCTCTTCAAAAGTGACAACCGCACCGGCATTTGCCTCTGCATAGGTTTCCGCCTCGCCCTTTCGCAGGAACGTGGCGTATTCCTCGCCCGACTTGACCCAGAAGGCGGTTTTGCCAAATAGTTTCAGCCCTGTTTCGATGTCATAGACATAGGTGGCGTTGACCAATGCGGCCGTGGCCTGAATATCCGCCATCGCCTGCAAAAACTCCGACATTGTGCCGAAAGTGCTGACGCCATCACGCGAATGCCAGATCTCGGTGGGCAGCCCTTTGTTCGCGTCAATCGGATCGACCATCATCGCTTTGTCGGCCTCATAATCCACACCCATATCCGCATAGGCCGCCTTGAGGTAATCCTCAGTAATCCACGCATCAAAGTCGAGCGGCGGGATCGCTTTTTCGTTCACCAGAACACCATGGTTGAACTTAAGCGCGTCAATCCATTCAGTCTTAATCGACGGTTCAAGCGTCAAATGACCGCCTTTGGAAAAGTAGAGATAAAGCACTTCTTTCTCGACACCCGTCCAGCCTTCCATCTCGGTCACCGCACGCATCGGATCCTCACGGATCCATTCACCAGCTTCATAAACTGCCTTGATAAAGGCCTGGACAACCTCTGGATATTCCACGGCAAAGTCCTGACGCACGACGACTCCATGCAGATAAGGCACGCCTGTCTCAGAACCGTCATAAATCTTGCGGCCCGTGCCTCGGAATTCCATAATCTCGGACCATGGGCAGAAATCAGAATGCGCGTCGATCTTGCCAGCTGCAATGTTTGCGGCACCCACAGCGGGGCTTTGGTTCTTAAGGACATATTCATCTGTCGGGATGTTGTTGTCCTGCATCGCTTTGAGCAGCATGCCCCAAGCAGCCGAACCCACAGGCGTTGAAACCTCTTTGCCCTTCAACTGATCAATCGAATAGATGTCACTTTCCACAGGTACGACAATCGCATTGCCTGACCCTTTCAGGTTATACCCCGTGCCCGCCACATAAACGGTGCGCAGGCTGTCCGTCTCTTGGAACTTTGCCCCGTTCACGATCAGGGGATAATCGCCCATCACCCCAAAGTTCAGCTTGTTGGCCAGCATCTGGTTGGTGATTGGCCCGCCAGAGCTATAGTCCGCCCAGCTGATGTCGTATTCCGCATCCGCATATGAGCCGTCGGTCGGCAGGTGCTTTTCCAGTAGACCCAATTCCTTGATCACAATGCCAGCGGTATAGGTGTCAGTGCACATCGACTGATGGCCGACCGCGATTGAGATTTTCTCGGCCTGCGCTGCCGCTCCCAGCGGGATAAGCGTCGCCGCCAAAAGCGCGGATCTAAGATTCAGTTTAGTAGGCATCAATTCATCTCCATCTGTTGGTCAATTTTTTTAATTGCCCTCAGTATCCGGCCAAAACCGCAGGACACGCAGTGAAATGAGGGCAGAAACCAGGCCTAGACACAGAGCGGTTAACTTTTATGCGGTTGTGCGGTGTGAAGTGACTATATTCACCAGAAAAAACATGATCTTTGGGTATTTGCCCAAGAATCAAACATCATTTTTATTATTTAAAATCAATATTTTAGAAAATTTCTTTGACGCCAAAAGCACCCTCAGGAGAAACCTGAAGATGCTCAAAAACTGTCAGTTTTTTTCGGGTGGCTGACCCCTATTTGGTCGCCATTCTACCCAATGCCCAGCGTACATTCTTGCGCACATCGGGGTCGGGATCGTCTGCGTATTTTTCAAGGTATGGCATCGTTTCAACCACAGCCATTTCACCCAAAACAGCCGCGCACTCTTTGCGCAGGTTCGGGACAGGAATATCCATCATCGGTGCAATCTCAATCGCCGTTTCGGTGGCGTTCAACTTGCCCAAGGATCGGACGGCTTTGACACGGACCTGCCAGAAATCATCTGCCAGTGCAGCGCGCAGCGCGGGCACACATCTCGCCCCGCCCGCCTTGGCCAGAGTCTCGGCGCCCGCTTCGCGGACCAGCCACTCTGGATCATCCAACGCGCCAATCAATGCCGCCTCGGCGTATTCAGATTTCGAGAACCCCAAAGCAGCCAGCGCAGTGCGCCGCACCTGTGTTTCGGCGTCCTTGGCCGCTTCGCGCAACGCAGGCAATGAACCCTCGTCTTGCAACCAGCCGATAACGCCGACAGCTTCGACGCGAACGCCTGCATCGGCGTGCTGCAGCGCGTTGATTGCAGGACCTATCGCCTCAACGCGTCGCAATTCTTTGATGCCAGCAAGGCACGCCTTAAGCTTGACTGTATCGTTGTCGTCCAAGTGCGGCAGGATCGCATCACCCGCTGCTGGGTCTTTCAGCTCTGTCAGGCTGACCGCCGCTGCCGTAATCACTGCGTCATCACTGTCTTTCAACGCGGAAATGAGCGCCGCCGCCGTTTCTGGTCCGTCAAAATCGGTCAGCGCCTGTGCCGCCTGTTTGCGCACGCCCGCGTCTTCATCCGCAATAGCGCGGGCAAGATGTGCAATGGCAGCCGGATCAGCACTATCGGCCAGCTCCATCACCGCCATGATCCGCGCACCGGGCGACGGATCATCCAGAGCTTCGGCAATTTCAGCAATTTCATCGAAGTCTTCAAAGAGCGCGGTCATATTTGTCTCACTTCAACAAAAAAGGCAGATTCACGGTGACTGCCCCGGTTGGGCAATCCGCCTCGCAGGGCATGCAGTACCAGCATTCGTCGTATTTCATATGCGCGGTCACTGCGTTCCCGTCTTTGTCTTCGACAATGCGCAAGACATCCAAGGGGCACACGTCAACGCAAACGGTGCAGCCTTTGTCGGCGATACAAAGCGCGTCATCAACAACGACGGGAACAATGGTAGAGGTTTGAGCCAATGGCATGATATTATTCCTTATTCAGCTGCAACAGTGCTGCCGACGCGCTGGTTGTTATAGGCGTCTTTCTCTTCGTCATCGATTTCAACGATGTAATCATCGACCGCCTTTTTCTCATGTGCCGGTTTGCCATCCTCACCTTTGGTGAGGATTGTGTGACAGAACCAGTTTTCATCGTCGCGTTCATATTCAACGCGGTTGTGATACAGTCCCCAACGACTTTCGGTACGGTAAAGCGACGCCGCCGCAGCCATATCAGCGCAATCCATGATCGCTGATGCCTCAAGAGAGCGCATCAATTCATGGCTGTCGCGCACATACATCTCAGTTTCCATGTCGTGCCGAACTTCTTCAAACCGACGCTGAGCCAGTTCCATCTTAGCCGTTACCTTTGGTGGCTGAAGGTAATCGTTCACAAAGCGGCGTGTCTTGTATTCGATCTGGTTTGGCGGGATGCCATCGTCGCGCTTGGTCGGGGCAAGAACGCGGGTTTTCTCTGCATCCACTTCCCCCATGTCGAACTTGACAAAATCGACGTCCTTTATGAAATCGACCGCATCGAGGCCTGCAAAAGCCCCGTTGGTAAAGGCGCCCAACATGTAATTATGCGGCACGTTCGCCATGTCGCCCGCTGCGTAAAGCCCATCAATCGTGGTACGCGCACGCTCGTCTACGAATACACCACTGGCGGAGTGGCCCGAGCAGAATCCGATCTCCGATATGTGCATCTCGATCATATCAGTGCGGTAATCCGTGCCGCGCCCTTTGTGGAAATGCCCACGTGTGGGGCGTTCAACAATATGCAGAACGCGTTCAATCTCTGATACAGTTTCTTCGGCCAGGTGATTGAGCTTGAGGTAGACAGGCCCTTTGCCACCCTGAAGCTCATCGTAGAACTCCTGCATCATCTGGCCAGACCAGTAGTCACATTCAATGAACCGTTCGCCGTTGGCATTGGCCGTATACCCGCCCAATGGGCCGGCAACATATGCGCACGCCGGGCCGTTATAGTCCTTGATCAGCGGGTTGATCTGAAAACACTCCAAGTTCGCGAGGCCCGCACCAGCGTGGTAGGCCATCGAATACCCTTCGCCCGAATTCGATGCATTCTCGTAGGTGCCATAGAGATAACCAGAGGACGGCAGCCCCAGACGACCCGCAGCACCCAGCGACATGATGACGGCTTTGGCACGCACCACAAGAAACTCAGCTGTGCGTGTATTCACACATATCGCCCCCGCGATCCGTCCTTCGCCTGTCAGCAAGCGGGTTGCCATATAACGGTTGATTATGTTGATGCGTGCCTTGCGCAGTTGGCGGTACAACGCTTTTTTGACGGTATCACCGTTCGGCATCGGCAAAACGTAGGTGCCGATGTGGTGCACCTTTTTGACGTCGTATTCGCCGTTCTGATCCTTTTGAAACCGGATGCCAAACTGGTCCAACTCTTCGATGATACTGTAGCATTCCTCAGCGTAGCGATAGACTGCCTTTTGATCGACAATACCATCGTTCGCGATGGTAATTTCCTTGGTGTATTGTTCCGGCGTAGCGTAGCCTGGAATGACGGAGTTGTTCAGCCCGTCCATCCCCATAGAAATCGCACCAGAGCGTTTCACGTTGGCCTTATCCAGCAGAACGACATTCGCATCCGGGTTCTTGCGTTTGGCCTTGATGGCCGCCATCGGGCCGGCCGTTCCGCCGCCAATGATTAGGATGTCGCAATCAATCTGCGTCGTGCCATCCAGTATTTCGTCCATGTCAGACTCCCGTCATGTGTTATTGTTTTTAGCCTGCGCCATGCTGCGGCGCGGCAAATGTCAATTAGTTTCCAAATCGGTCAGAAAGTTCACGAAGGTAGACGAAAGGGTAAATAGCCCGGTCATGACCGTCTGAAAAATGGACGTTCACACCCGCCGCACCGACTTGCACAAGGTTGGTGATGGTCAGGTCTTCGGCCACTGTAATCTCGCCGTGATCTAGCCGTGCGCGCGTAGAATAGGCGTCGCGGGCCTCGCGGCGCAGGATTGTGGCAGGTAGTTCAGTTGATCCACCCTCTTTCCATTCAACAATCAGGTGGCGGCAATCAGGCGTGGCGTTCAGACAATCAATCATACGTATCCCCTTGGTTGATACCAAGATGCCGCAACGCAGATTCGCCCAATAGCAATTTGTTTACGGACAGAGATTCTGCACTGCGGCACAATCGACAAAACAACAAAGAGAGTGCGCCATGACATTCGTCGTCACCGACAATTGTATCGCCTGCAAATACACAGACTGCGTGTCAGTCTGCCCCGTTGATTGCTTTTATGAGGGCGAGAATATGCTCGTCATCGACCCTGTTGAATGTATCGATTGCGGCGTTTGCGAACCGGAATGCCCCGCAGATGCGATCAGGGCCGACACCGAAGAAGGCATGGAACCTTGGGTCGCCTTCAACGAAAAGTACGCCAAGATCTGGCCGGTGATTACAGAAGCCAAAGACCCGTTGCCCACCGCCGATGCGCTTGATGGGCAGACGGACAAACTCGACAGTCATTTCTCAGAGAACCCCGCCAGCGCCGCGGCTTAAAGGAATACACTCATGAATGTACAAAACGCTGCGCCTGCAAAAATTATGCCCGATGCCCAAATCGTTACGTCTGTGCATCACTGGACGGATACACTTTTTTCGTTCCGGGTTGCGCGCCCGGCCTCGCTGCGGTTTCGCTCCGGCGAATTTGTGATGATTGGTTTGCTCAAGGACGACGGCAAGCCGCTTTTGCGGGCCTATTCCATCGCGTCCCCCAGTTGGGATGATGAACTGGAGTTCTACTCCATCAAGGTGCCAGACGGCCCGCTAACATCCCGTATGCAAAAGATTGAACCCGGCGATGAGATCATTTTGCGGCCCAAGCCCGTCGGAACACTGGTGTTGGACGCGTTGCTGCCAGCAAAGCGGCTGTGGATGATTTGTACAGGCACAGGCGTGGCACCATTCGCCTCGCTACTACGGGACCCTGAAACGTGGGAACAATACGACGAGGTTATCCTCGCCCACACGTGTCGTACCAACGGTGAATTGGCGTATGGCCGCGCATTGGTTGAGGCTTTGCCCGATGATCCGTTGATTGGCGAACTGGTGACAGGTAAATTGCGGTATTATCCAACGACCACGCGTGAAGCATCCGACATCGAAGGCCGCATCAGCGATCACATTCGCGACGGGCGGATATTTGACTCACTTGGCCTGCCAGCTTGGGCGCAGGACACGGACCGGGTTATGGTTTGCGGCAATTTGGCCTTGAACAAAGACATTATGGGGTTGTGCGGGCTGCACGGTCTAAATGAGGGCGCGAACTCTGATCCAAAACACTTTGTCGTTGAAAAGGCGTTTATTGACTAAGCCATTCAGCGACCAAAGCCACCGCATCAGTCCCCCCAAACCCGACGGATGTGGGTGTGACGAAGGCGGGCGTGCCAAGGATCTCCAGATCAATCGCAATGTCCCGGTTTTGTTCAATGCGGCTCGATACCGCTACGCTGGCCATCTCTGTCTTGACAGTAACCCAATCCAGATCATTCTGCAGCGCGATCTGTTCAAAAGCCGATGCGCGCAGTGGGCCCTTTAGGTGCCAGAGAGCTTCGTGCGCTGCGACATAGGCTTCTGATCCAGCGATGTTTTTCACGGCTAACGCGAAGCGGGCTGCCCGCTCAGACCCCGGAGACAAGATTGGCAATTGCCGCATTTCAACACGAATTTCCGGATGAGGTTCTAACGCACGTTTCAACTTCAGATGCAAAGCTTTGCAAGGCGCGCATCGGTAATCGAAATATTCAACAACCCGAAACGGTGCATCCTCTGGCCCGATACCCAGCACGGAAGGCTCGGAAAACAGATCGGAATGTTGGTTGATTTTGGCCACCATTGTCGCGCGCGCCTCACGGGTTGAGAGGATCTCCAACGCTTCTAGAATAATTTCCGGGTTGTTCAAAAGGTAGGCCTGCACGCGCGCTTCAAAGGGATCCTCCGGGGTTTCAGCCAACGATGTTGTGACCAAACCCATCAGCGCCGCCCAAACTGTCAACACGCGCCATAAAGTCAGTGACCTGAAGTCGTACACGAATCGCGAGCGCATGGTTTTTCCCTTTTGATCGAGCCTCTTGCCTGAGAATGACGCGCGGGCTCCGCCCTGTAAAATATTTGGGTCTTTCAGGCTAGAAACCTGCCTTGCATTACCAACCATCTGCTCAAAAAGACCGCCATTCCTTCTTAGATGCTGCGCAACTGTGCAGCCTCAAAGGAATCTTAATGTTCGCTTCACTTTACAGGCTCACCCGTGGCGAACGTTGGGTAAGCTAGAGCTGTGCAAACAGGCAAACATAATGCAAGCTTCCTTTTCAGAACTCGATAGGCAACTCCAAAGCCTTATGGGCGCGGTGTGGGTCCATATGTCGCCAAGGTTGTCAGAGCCTGAGATCGACCGTCATTTCGTCAAATCAACAAGTATTGCCACGCTTGGATACGATACAGAAAAACGGTGCCTTCAAGTCGAGTATTATAGTGGTCATCTTTATCGCATTGATGACGTTTCGCCGGGTACATACCAAATGCTGCAAAGCACGGAAGAATTTGATCGCGTCTTCCTGCAACAGGTCTGCAAGGGCTGTAGTTTCAAACGTATTGGCTGCTTGCTGCCGATTTACGGATAGGCGGCTGCTAGATTGCTGTGAAAGCGCGGGCATGTTGCAAAAGCGCCCTATCGTTTCCACCCGGTCCGACGAAGCAAATGCTGGATGGCATCCCATCGTGGCGAGAAATGCCCGGCACGGCGATGGCCGACAGGCCCAAAGGGTTAGCAAAATACGTATAGGTCCCCATGATCGAATTCAGCGGCATCGGGTCTGCCAACATCTCGGCCACAGTAAAAAGCCGCGGGATGGTTGGTAAAATCAACGCGTCAAATTCCTTGAGGATGAGCCTACATTCCAGCTTGAGCTCCGCCAACCGGTACATCGCTTCAAACGCATCCCGCGCAGAATAGGCGCGGCCCGCGTTGATTGCCTGCGCGACCGGAGGCAAAACTGCATCGGGGTTCCTCTCGATAAAATCACCATAGTCAACCAGCCGCTCCGCCACGAGGGCCGCACCAAACACAAGATCGCCCGCTTCAGCAAATGGCGTAAAATCAATCTGGGTAAATGTGGCACCTGCATCTGTCAAAGACTGCAAATTCGCTTGATGGGCCGCCTTTGCATCTGCGTCACCAAAGTGGTTGAGTTCGGTGGGTACAGCAAAGTTTTGACCGAGTGTTTCAGGCATCGGTTGGACGACCCCGGCGAATAGAAAGGGATCAAGCGGATCCGCCCCGCCCACAGCATCAAAAACGCAAGTAACATCATCAACCGTTTTCGCAAAAATTGGCATCACATCAAAACTGCGGTTGCAATAGATCATTCCCCGTCCCGACATCAGGCCCGGCGTTGGTTTGAACCCAACAATGCCGTTTGTTGCGGCAGGCACGCGCCCTGATCCGCCGGTGTCACTGCCAAAGGAGAAGTCACAGATGTCACCCGCCACAGCCACAGCAGAACCCGAAGAAGAGCCACCGGGGATGATCTTGGGATCAATCGCATTTCGGCAAATCGGATCGGGCGATCTGGTGCCGTTCAACCCGGTCGCAAACTGGTCCATCGTGTTCTTACCAATCAGAATCGCCCCAGCGTCCATGGTTTTTTGAACCGCCGGGGCCGTCTCGGACGCCACGCTGCCATAGCCCGGACAATTCCCGGTTGAAACGTAGCCAGCTACATGAATGTTGTCTTTGACGCAGAACGTCAAACCAAGAAGCGGCAATTCTACACCCTCAGTCTGTTGCGCTTCAACTTTCGCAACCTGCGCCTCGATCTGTTCGACGCTAAGTACGCTGACAAAGCAATCGGGGCGGCCATCCGCAGTCTCGCGCGCCGTCAAGGCAATATCTAGGATCGTTTGACCCGCGGCGCGTCTTGCGGCGTTTACGGAAAAGAGGAGCGTATTCATTCATTCTGCCTTTCAAATGCTTTCAAACTTTCGACCCGGATCACGTCAAGGCAGGCCGCACGCAGGGCGACAAACTCGGCTGAAGCAATAGTTTCGGGCCCACGAGGACGGGGCAAAGTGACTTTGACCTCTTTGATGATCTCGCCCGGTCCCGCGCTCATGATCAAAACGCGGTCTGCCAGAAACACGGCTTCATCTACGTCATGGGTGACGAAAATCACCGTTGTGCCAAACTCCCTCCAAATACTGACAAGGTTCTCCTGCATCATTGCCCGCGTCTGACTGTCCAGCGCCCCGAAGGGTTCGTCCATCAGCAGAACACTGGGATAGTTCGCCAATGCACGCGCGATGCCAACGCGTTGCTGCATGCCACCAGATAGTTCTTTGGGGTAGCTGTCGGCAAACTTACTCAGGCCGATCATCTCAAGAAACGCACGCGCTTCATGGTCAGGTGTGCCGGACCCACGCCCCGACACACGCGGGCCAAAGGCGATGTTTTGTAAAACGGTCTTCCACGGAAACAGCGAATGCTGCTGGAAGACCATGCCTCGATCAGGGCCGGGTTGCGTGATCACTTCACCATCAATTCTGACCGTTCCATTTGTCGGCGGTAAGAACCCTGCCACTGCATTCAGCAATGTCGATTTGCCAGATCCAGACGGCCCCAGCAGACACACAAATTCCCCCGGTTTGATCTCGGCGTTGGTCGGCGCGACCGCCACCGTTTCGGAATTGCGCCCAGAGAATACGATGGACACGTCGTCAATTACGACGTGTCCCCGCGTCGGAGTGTTGCGGTTCACGTGAGGTTTCATATCACTTGCCATCACGTGACCCTTCAATTGCTCGCTTACTCACTCACGACTGTTTCAAGGAAAGACGGTACTAAGAAATTCTCGTAATTTCCCCGCGTCAGTTGCTTGGGCAGACGGTCTTGCGCCACCAAAAACTCTGACGTGGCCACAAGCGTATCCGCGAATTGTCCAATGTCACCTGTTGAACCGATAAAGCCTGCTGTTAGCTGTTCATCGCAAGGCACCATACCTGTGCCGCCCATCATGCGGGTCGCATCGGCCAGCGGCAGCTCCAACTCATCCGCGATGATCTGCGCAGTCTCAGCCGGGTTCGCGATCCAATAATCAATGCCTTCGCATTCAGCTTTCACGAACGCCTCAACCAGATCTGGGTAGCTTTCTGCAAACTCATCCATAACCACGCCGACGTCCCATGTGGGATAGCCCCGGCTGGCCATGATGCCACTGGTCATAAAGATATTGCCGCCGTCGCTAACCGCTTTGTCGAGGTTGGGTTCCCAATACCATGCCGCGTCAATATCCCCACGCGACCATGCGACTGCGATATCATTGGGCCGCAGGTCGAGGATTTTCATTGAGGCCGGATCAATGCCTTCGTCCGCGAGCGCCTGCAGTAGCAAATAGTGCGTGGTTGAGCCGAACGGTGCGGCCAGTGTCTTACCTTCTAGGTCTTTGAAGGATTTGATGCCTGCATCGGTGCGCACCACCATCGCCTCAACATAGTCGAGCATGTTGAGCACCATGATGCCTTTGATAGGCAACCCGCGCGTCACACCGATGGCCGTGGGCGGGTTGCCCAAGCCACCAAAATCGACCTGTTCTGCCGCAATCGCGCGCAGCATGTCACCGCCACCGCCGACTTTGATGTACTCAATTTCAATGCCCGGCATGTACTTTTGCACCAACCCAAGGCTCTTGGTCACAAGTTGAGCGTTCACCAGGTTAAGGTATCCGACAGTCACCTTTTCAGGCTTGTCTTGTGCCATGGCAGAAGTGGCAAGGCTTGCGGAAATCAGGGTCGACGTAAGCAACTTACGTAATGTCATTGGTGGTCTCCATGTTGTTGTTTTATTTGGTTTCTTATTCGTGTTCATCGCGTCCATGGCATCAGCAGTTTGCCGAGGTAACGCATGCTCAGATCCAACGCGATGCCCGTCAGGCCAAGGACGATCAGCCCCATAATCACCACATCCGAGAGCAGGAATTTCGCCGCATCCCAGATCATCCAGCCAATGCCAGCAGTCGCCGCGACAATCTCGGCCGCGACAAGCACCGTGTAGGTGAACCCAAGGGATATGCGCATACCGGCAAGGATCATCGGACCAGCCGCGGGCAGATAGATTTCGCGCAGGATCGTGGCCCGGTTTGCACCCAGTGCTTTCGCAGCGCGCACGTATACAGGATCAATGCTGTGCACAGCTTGAACGGTCGTGATGATGATACCGGGAAGGGCTGCAAGAAACAGCAATGCAAGCTTGCTTTCTTCACCAATGCCAAGCCACATAACCAGCAGCGTATAAAGCCCCAACGGCGGCAACGGTCGGTAGAATTCAATGAACGGATTGAGGATCGAGGCGGCGTCTTTGGAGGCCCCCATCAGAATGCCCATGGGAATGCCAATCACACAGGCAATCGCAAAAGCCACCAAAATGCGCCACAGGCTGACGCCGACATGTTCGAGCAGCGTTGATCCCTGGTAGCCTTTGGTCGCCGCCTTTATGAACGCATCCCAGATCGCCTGCGGCCCCGGCAGGAACAGTTCATTGGCGATTCCCGTTGAAGTCACAAAAACCCATGCAAGCAACATCACGGTCACCGATCCAGCAGACAGCAGGTAAGACCGTTGATTTCTGCGCAAGGCTTCTATCATTTGGACGACACCTTGAGGATATCCATAATAGTCAGTGCATATATCTGTGCGGCGGCAACACTTTTGGTGATGGAAATCCATTCATTGTCTGCCGCCCAGCCGTCTTCACCGGGGCCAAAGGTTACCGCGTTCATGCCAAATTCGCGCAAGCGGATCGTGTCGTTAAAAGCGTTCTTGCGGTTGGGTTCCGGTGTTTGCCCCAACAACCGTTCAGAAGCGCGCACAAGCGAGACACAAGGTTCCTGATCCATCGGCACAGGCGGTGTCGCGTCAACGAACAATGATCCCGGCACTTGATTTACCGTAGCGCTGATGCGGTTCGATCCTTCCGTGACAGACCGGGTGATAGTGTTGATGTCCGACAGGACTGTATCCATCGTCATGCCCGGCACGATGCCAACAACCGCAAGCGTGATCACGCAAGTATCCGGCGAAAACTGCATCTCACCGGGCAGCCCCCCGCGTATGCGCACAACGGTGATGCAGGGCGGTGTGTGTCCGGGAAAGGGGTCCGCCTCATGGGTAAAGGTCATTTGCTCCAGTAACGGGATAAGGGCGGCAGCTTCATTGATCGGATTAACGATCACATCAGGGCGCCAGATGTGGCCCTTTTCTCCTGTGATCGCGATATCCACCAAGCAGTGACCGGAATTGGCAACCGACAGGTTGATCCCCCAATCGGGCAGCTGGCCCTTAGCATCCGGATCGACCGGACCGCCCCACGCCGTTGGTTCAGCCGTGATGGAATAATCTGCGCGAATACCCAGTTCTTTGGTCAGATAGATTGACCCATGCGTGCCATCGCGTTCTTCATCAACGCAAAAGCAGTACATAAGATCGCCCTCAAAGGTCACACCCTCTTGGATCAAAGCCTGTGCGGCCAACAGACAAGACGCCATGTTGCCCCGCGTGTCCGACGTTCCACGGGCGTAAAGCAGATCACCATGGCGCTTCGCCTCATAGGGTTTGCCATCCGTCATCGTCCATTTTTCAGGCTCAACAACAGGGTAAGTATCAAGATGGTCGTTCATCATTAGGGACGGCCCGTCCCCCGTGCCCTTGAGGGTTGCTACAACATTGGGCCGACCGGGCACATTGGCATATGTCTCGACCTGCATACCCAAGGCTTCCAGCTTGCCCGCAGTGAGCATCGCAATCGCTTCTTCCTCACCACCGGGCATATCCGGATCAAGCGGATTGCCGGAGCGCGGCTGACCCGTACGGATCAACTCGGACGCCAGCTTGAGCCAGCGGTCCTCGGTGATGTGGCCCAGAACGCGCTGTTCCAATGATGAAAGATCTGTTGCTGACATTCGTGCAATCCTCAAACTGATTGAACGACAACTAACAGCTGTTTCTGCTTCGATCTGCTGCTAAAAAGGACCCAGCCTAACACGGAAAACGCACCACCTATGCGCAACATACTGATTTATAAATATATTGATGTGACTGCACGCGCTGGTTCGGTGCGTAAAGCTGCAGAGATTCTCTCGATTACCCCGTCATCTTTGAACAGACGCATCCAATCGTTAGAACTCGAGCTCGACACGCCGCTGTTTGAGCGCCATGCCAAAGGGGTTCGGCTGAACCCTGCAGGTGAACATGCGGTTCACGTCTTTCGGCGGCATATCGCGGAAATTGCTGAGCTGAAATCTCGGATCGAAGACCTCAAAGGTGCGCGGCGCGGCACAGTGTCTATCGTCTGCTCACAGTCGCTCCTGCCGACTTTCCTGCCAAAGCAGATTCAAGCCTACCGTGACGAATTTCCCGGTGTCGAATTTCGTGTTCACATGGCGGATGGTGAAGCCGCAGAGCATGCTCTGATCACTTATGATGCTGATCTTGCGATCATCTATTCACCACTCGCAATGGAGAATTTTGAAACCATTGCGACGATACGACAACCTGTTTTTGCCATTATGTCCGCTTCACATAAACTGACCAAAAAGAAAAAGCTGCGGCTCAGCGATTGCATAGATTATCCGCTTGCTTTGCCCAAAATCCCCTATGCCGTTCGCAATCTTCTTGACCTTGAGGCAAAGCGCCTGAACACAACGCTACGTCCAATAGTCGAAACAGAGAGTTACATCTTTTTGCGCAATTATGTCGCCAGCAGTAATGCGATAGGATTTGAGATAGAGGTTGGCTTGTCGCAGGACGTTATTGATGGAACAGCCGTTCGCCCCCTAGACTTGCGAGTCAACGATGGTGGCCTTCTGCATTTGGCTCAGCTGCGCGGGCGTTCCCTTCCGGTGGGTGCCGCCAAATTTGCAGAACAAATAGCGACATCCTTTGCCTCTGATACATAGCAAAAGCGTTTGTCCCGTGATGTGGGATTATCCAATACTGCAAATGCAGATTTTGGAAAAGGAAGGCCGAGTAGATACGAACTCATTTGAACGCATTCAAACGTGGCCATTCGGTATTCTAAAACATTCCGAAACTCAAAGCCAAACAGGTACCGAAGCGCCATCCCTCTGTCAGGCAAAACGCAACAAACGGAGGAGGATGGAATGATCAGAGGTGCGCTGAATAGACTTTCACGGAAGAGCCTAAGCAATCTTTCATTCAACGTGAGCACTTCGCAGGCTGGCGTCTAGAATTAAAGAAGGGCGACAAGCGCATGTCCAAGAGTCCCAATTGCACCAGCGCTTTATCGCCTCACAGCACTAGCGACAAATCAACATCTTCTTCACTTAGATACCTAGACGGAAACAATAGTGGTCTCCTGCTTCCGTCGACCTCGATCCTGCGTACGCTGTTGAGGATCAACACCCAAAAGGCCTGACTGTCAGACTCCCAAAAAACCTTTGTTTTAGCCTGTCTTCCAAGCAGGTCACTCAGAGCAGATCCAGCAGAAATTACATCTTCAAAGGAATCTGCAGTCCTAGGCTTCTGGGATGGATGGCGGTAATGATCTTCGCTTTGCCGGGTCCATGACGCAATCTTTCTCAGGTATTCTTCGGTTTCTGCAGGCGTTTCGTTTCTGACATGCCGAACAACCGGAATATCTGTAACATTAATTCGCCCAACTGGTGATTGATCGGTAATTGACCACAGGTCGAGATGATGGTGGGCGATCATCCAGATCACCTTATCAGCGTCGTGGTTTGTATCATGCAACGGTCCCAGATCGCATTGCGGAGAGTAGCTGACATTGAAGCCCGAATTTTACGAGCCAAACGAATAAAACCATATTCTTCTTACGATACGTTCAAGCCGTGATAGAGGGGATTTCGGATAATAGAAGTCTGCAAGCTCGCGCAGCATTTCAGCTATCCGAAAGGGCGGCACTGGATGCCGCTCGGCCTCCTCTACCACGGCTTGAATCCGTAGAGCATAGGGATTTGTTTTCGTTTGAAACCAGTAAAATTCGGGCTTCTTTTGTCGGAAGATACAATATCGCAGGCTGGGCTGGCTTGATCTCAAGCAGCACCGTGCAAATTAGCAGCCACAAAATGCTTCCTTGGCGGTGCGTGCAATCATCTCAAAGACGTTTCCGCCAAAATACGAAGAATATTATTCGCACTGTCAGCCAATGTCAGCACAACGTTTGCTTGCTCGCGTTTCGTCAGGCTGGACCACGTTCGACCAACATAGTCACCCGTCAGCATCACGGCATCTGCTTCGCCTGTCTCCACATCGAGCGTCAAACTTAGATCATCAGTTTCCATCTGCAAAGCCGCAGCGCCATGCGTCAATTGTCGCAAAGCGGCTGACCTTTCCGCTTTCAGATCAGCAATACGGTCTTCCCGCTCCTTCTCATCAAGTTGGCTTATGCGTGCGATTTCCTAGCGCCAAGTGTGCAAGGCCGCCAGGACAGCGCCACCTGCGGTCACGGGCAGCAAAGGTGGGCATAGAACCCCCACAACCACACCAATCCCAACACCTGCCCCGATCCCATTTTCCAACGCTCGACCACCAGCCTTTAATCGCATCGAAATTGGCTTTGAGATATTGTCCGAGAGGTGCCCCGCCAAGGTTTTCTGAAAATTGGCAGTCAAAAGAGAAACCGATGCAGCACGCGACACAACGTTAGAGGCGCTATCTTGAAGCCCTCCCACAATGTTTGGCACTGACGTCACGCTTGATTTCGCACCATCCCAAACATTTTCAGACACCGAAGCCACACTGCCGATTGCTCGGCTGAACATTGATGGCTTTTTATAGGGTTTTGACGGCTCCGGCGCGTATCCAGAAAGCACTTCAAGCTCAACTTTGGCGTCAGTCAACGTGGCTTGTTCAATCCGCTGTCGGGCAGTTCTTGCTAACAGGGCTGCTCTGCTGACCGAAGAAAAAATTTCGTGCATTTCGTCTTGGGTAACCGACGTCATTCGGTCAACATCATCCAACATAAAGATGACGGCTGTTAAACTTGGTGCATGAACGGCGTGAAAAGACCTATTTAGACGCCACTTATCCGGGTCAGCACGAAGCGCATCCACCACATATTTTAAGTCTTCATCAAGTGTACCAACCGCTCTTTTGAACTCATGGTTGGTTTCAGTTCGCGCTTGGACCAATTCTGAGAGCAGCTCCAAATTTCGCAATCTCTCGGTGTTTGCCGCTGCTGCTGCCAATTTTGATAATCCTCCCAAAGGCCGCTTTTCTCAAAATAGGAGCAAAAAGAACGGAACTCTACCCGTTTGACAACAAGCCCAAACCTTTTGACCAGATATCCGAAAAACGGATGATGTGGTTAGCTTATCAATGCAATCTCCAAACACGCGGTTTGCACACCGTCCCCTGCCGCGTTGAAACCAAACGGATCGATTGGACGTGACTTCGTATGGTGCCCACTTCAAGATGCACTGTTTTGAAGGTAAAACCACATCATCAAGCGCGACAAAGACGATGGTAGGTTTCGAACATTGGAAAAATTCCCGAATTTTGCCGGATTGAAGGCGTTTTATGCCCTTGGGCTGGATCAAAGTTTGGCAGAGGCTGGTCGGCGTCTCGGAATTTCAGCATCCGCTGTCAGTCATCAAATCAAGAACTTGGAAGCCGATCTTGGGCAACGTTTGGTTGAACATAAGCGTGGACGATTGTTCCTGACCGCAGAAGGTCAAAGTTTTTTCGACCAGTTGCGACACCCAATGTCCCAAATTAGTGCCGCTGTTTCCGGGATTAGGTCGACCAAGGGCCGCACCCGCGTCACGATCACGCTCACGCCAACTTTCGCGTCCAGTTGGTTCATGCCGCGTATGAAGCGGTTAACCGAAACCTACCCTGAGCTTGAATTGAACCTCGTCACAACAACAAGGGTGATTGATCTAGAACGCGAAAACATCGATTTTGCGATCCGACGGGGACGCGATGAATGGGTCGGGTTGGAAAGCCACATTCTGCTGAACGAGCATATTGTGCCGGTTGCAAGCCGCGAAACAATGACAGCCATTGCTGGGCGGGATACGCCACGTGACCTGAATGGAACCCAAATCTTGGTGAACACAACGCTTCCCAATGAATGGGCGGATTGGTGCAAACGGCATAAGATCGACCTCCCTGACAATGTTCAGCGCTTCAATTTGGAAACATACGAGCTGACGATCAATGCGGCACGGGACGGCCTCGGCATAGCGTTGGGGCGGCGGCCGATGATTGATGATCTTATTGCGAAAGGTGAATTGCACCTGCCGTTCGACGATGCGCTCTCGGATGTCGTGTCCCATCGCTTAGTCTGGAGCGCCAATCGGGCTTTGAGCGCACCAGCCAAGAAAGTCAGGAATTGGCTTCAAAACGAAGTGAGTTGAAAGAATTTCAAGTCGTGATGAATTGATTTCGATTTTTCCGTCAAGGTCATCTTTGTAAGCTCCCTGCAACATGCATTGGAGCGACAAATGACTGGACCACTTGCGGGCATCCGTGTGATCGACCTCACGACTGTAATCTCTGGTCCGTTGGCCACAATGACGCTTGGGGATCAAGGCGCCGACATTATCAAGATTGAACAACCCAATGGCGGTGATTTTTCCCGTCAAGTTGCAACCCATCGTGCCGGGTTTTCAGCGTCTTTTCTGAACAACAACCGCAACAAGCGGTCAGTAACTTTAGACCTGAAATCGCAAGACGGCTTAAGCGCGGTTCAAAAGATGGCGGCGCAATCTGATGTCTTTATTCAGAACTTTAGGCCGGGCGTCGCAAAACGATTGGGGCTGGGTTACGAGGCATTGTCTCAACTCAATCCTAAGCTGATCTATGTCTCAATCGC
Organism: Aliishimia sp.; assembly: GCA_039978895.1. Classification (GTDB taxonomy): domain Bacteria; phylum Pseudomonadota; class Alphaproteobacteria; order Rhodobacterales; family Rhodobacteraceae; genus Aliishimia. The sequence goes on along the minus strand of JBDWAL010000060.1, from coordinate 56,980 downwards.
AGGTTTTGGTCACACCGGCCCGCTTGCGCAACGACCTGTTTATGATCCACTGATCCAAGCGATCTCTTCGTTGACGACAGTTCAAGCCGGGTCAGACGAAGACCGCCCCCGCCTTGTGAGAACGATTTTGCCTGACAAATTGACCGGCATTCAAACAAGCCAAGCAATCGCCGCTGCGTTATTTGCGCGTGAAAGGTCCGGCGAAGGGCAGCACATTCAAATTTCGATGCTTGATGTCATCATAGCCTTCCTTTGGAGTTCGGATATGAATGGACACACATTCGTCGGAGACGAGTTGGACCGTGAGGAAGCGCAATCCTACATCGATCTAATTTATCAAGTGAAGGATGGTTTCGTCAGCATCGCGGTGATGCAAGACAAACAATGGCGTGGATTTGCGACGGCTGTGCAGCGGTTAGACCTTCTTGAGGACGAACGCTTTAACACACCAGAGTTGCGCGAACTCAACCGCAATGCGCGATTGAATGCCATTCAGGATGCGGTGAAAGACTTCACCATTGCGGACCTAACCCAACGGCTAGAGACGGAAAATGTGCCCAATGCACCCGTCTTGTCCCGCTCAGCCATGCGGACACATCCACAAGTCGAAGCCAACGGAATTGTTGTGCAAACGGCGCATCCCACGGCTGGCATGTTGCGGCAGGCCAAACACCCATCCAACTTTTCCAAGACGCCTGCGTCGATAAGACGGGCCGCACCGGCACTTGGTGAGCACACAGATGAAGTGCTTGCAGAATTTGACCTTCCACCGATCTCAGTCTCGGACAAGGCTTGATTGATGTCTGTTTCTCACCCACGCCAAACAGGTGGAAGGTTGCAATCATGCTTTTTGACTTGGGCGTCCCCTTAAAAAACGAAGCCGCGCCTACTGACAACGACGCTGTCATGACGACGTGATCTATAGTTGCCTCAAAAGGAAGCTGATCGGCAGGGCCATTTTGCAGCCGCCTTTAAGGAACAGATGCCGCGACTTGACCTGCCTGCAGCCCCCAAACAACTACGTTGATCGCAGAGAATTTACCGCTCAAGGCTGTTCAAAAGCTTGCTATGTTGGTCACCAAAACATTGATGTCGGGGCCATATACGCGTTAAAGCGATGTCAAAGGCGAAAGGCGACCAACGTGAGCAACAATTCTACGGCCTCCTTTTGGTCAATCGCATGTGACCGCAGTGTCGTGGTCAGAGCAGCTCGGATCGCTTCCGTCGTTGGTACGATCTTGGCGTTAATTAACCACGGCGATGCAATTTTTACGGGGACCATCACAATGGACACCGTCGCAAAGATCGTTTTCACCTTTGCTGTGCCTTTTTGCGTGTCTACTTATTCATCTGTTCTGGCCGTCAGGGAACGACTGCAAATAATCGATCCAGACGACTCTTGACCTGATCCCAACAGCCTTGTTGGCCTGTTTGAGCATTGTCGCAGATCAGCACGAAGGATGTCAAAACGGATACGCCGTTGGCATATTCCAAAAATTCCCTTGGATATGAACCAATGGACGAGACGTCGAACCCGGTCGAGAACTCTGTCGAATGATCGTGCCTATATCAGACAGAACATTTCGATTTGTTCGATAGTAGGCATGCCCAGATAAGCCTTTTACCCCCTCCACATTTACAAAACTCACTGTCTTGACTGCAGAAAAAATCTGTTGGTCGGCCGCTTCCAGACCATTGGCTGACAACCTCCCAAACCGTTCCCCCGCCATAAGGCGTTGCGACAATCCCAAGGCTGTATCACCTCGGTTCATGTAGACTGTGATTTGCCCCATGGCCGCGCCGAAGCCTTCTGCAATCAGGCGCTGACGCACTATCGAAAAGTCCAGATCAGGTGCCGCCAAGACTAGGTTTGCGATTTTAAGAACCTTCTTGGGATCTTTGCCTTGGTTGCGCACCGCGATGATCAACTCTCTTAATGCTGTCGTGGTTACATCCGTGCCCCTGCTGTGAGCTACGATGTGGATCTTTTCCAATTCAGGGATTTCGGACAGCTGCGACAGAAATTCCTTGAAATGAAAGACCGTAAACTCACCAGATTCCCGGTCCGTAAAATAACCAAAAAGCCCGCCTGCCCCGGATGGCCAAGAATACGCGATCGGAACCCCCCGGCGCCCGCTGAAATGCCAAATATCAGAAAGAGAATACAACCCATCCTCAAAGGAATTATTGAAGCCGTGGACAAAAATAACGACTTCATTCTTCTTTGCTAGGCGCATTTGTTCGCGGATTTGAGCCTGAAACAACGCACGCTTACGGTTGTAGGATGTTACAGCTTCGGGAAGGCGAACAGGTTTTCCGTTCACAACCGAAAACGGGATTGGCGTCGCATCAAACCTTAGAATTTCCCGACTTTCGATGACCTTGAGCGGAATCTTTTCATGTCGCTTGGTCGCACCGCTGGCCGCGCTTAGTGTTTGCCAAGTCTGATCCTTGCCAAAAGCTATCTTAGATGCACCAAAGGCCATCGAACTTGACCGTTCCGAACCATAGGACAGAACTCCGTTTTGGCGTGCGGGCACACGATCTGTCACGAAAAAGACCGACGGTTGAGCCGTTTGATGCGCAAGAGCTACACCGCTTTGGGCGTATGCGCCGTCAGCAAATACATTCGGCGTCGGGGCCAAGACACGCACCGAACTGCATGCTGACACACTAAGTAGGGTCAGAAAGAAGAAAGCTCTTAACAAAATCATAATGTCTAATCCTTGTGGCAGCCCATCTGTCGTTTGCGCTAACAAGACGGTCTTCTTGCCCGGTATATAACACCATTTGATCTCAGCTGCACATCACCTTGCTTACGTAAACATCAACATGTGAACTCATGGTATCAATTGCCCCCATCGGAAAAAACGTCGCTACCAAAATCCGCTGAGTTGACGGCTACCTATTCACCTTTTCCCGCAAGCCTGGGTCATCACCAAGGATCCCTGACATGAGTCTGGTGTGTTTCTTCGATGCCCAACCTGAACCTAATCCCGACACCTCATGAATTTTTAAATTGCCTGAATTGCAAGCTTGCAACCGCAGGTATGCATAAAAAATAGTCACAATTCGGCCAGATAGTTTGAATAAAAGATTAACAAATTATAAATAAGGGTCGAGACAGTGACGAAAAAAACAATTTGGGGCGCTGCAATACTAGCCGTGATGGCTGGTCCGCTTTACGCGCAGGACGGGCAAATCAGCCCTATCCAATTTAACATGAACACGTTGTTTCTGATTATCTGCGGCATTCTCGTAATGTGGATGTCCGCGGGTTTTGCAATGGTGGAGGCTGGATTCGTCCGTGCCAAGAACGTTGTAAATCAGTGCGCCAAAAATATCGGTCTGGTCGCAATTGCGTCGATCTGTTTCTTGGTGTTCGGCTATGGGCTCATGTTCCCTGGCGACAACTGGATTATTCCCGGCGTCCTTGGGCATTCGGGCATGGTCACCATCGGCGATGTTGCAGACACTGGCGCAGATTTTGGCGCCAAGTCTCATGCTGACGGAAGCATCGTCTTCTTTCAAATGATGTTTTGTGCTGCGGTCGCCTCCATCGTGTCAGGCTCCCTTGCCGAACGAATGAAACTTTTGCCTTTCTTTTTGTTTACCATCCTGATGACTGGCATCATCTATCCCTTGCAGGCCTCTTGGGTCTGGGGTGGCGGCTTTTTGGACACGCAGTATGGCTTCAAGGATCTTGCGGGTTCTGCTTCCATTCACGTTGTTGGTGGTGTCGCCGCCTTAACGGGTTCCATCGCCTTGGGCGCGCGCGCTGGACGGTATGTCGATGGCGTGAAAGTTCCCATGACCAGTTTCAACCTACCGATTGCAACGCTAGGTGCGTTGATTTTGTGGATGGGCTGGTTTGGTTTTAATGCAGGGTCCTACTTAAGCTTCTCCTCCGAGCCGGACGCGTCAAACGTTGCGCGCATTCTGCTGAACACCAATATGGCAGCAGCAGGCGGTGTTATCACGGCAGCGTTTGTGTCTTACCTTCAGTATTACCGCTTTGACCTTTCATTCATGATCAATGGCGGCCTTGCTGGCTTGGTTGCGATCACGGCTGAACCACTTTTCCCGACGCCAGTGCTTGCAATTGCAATCGGAATGGTCGGCGGATTGGTGGTCTTTTGGGCCCTGCAAATGCTTGAAGCCCTCAAGATCGATGATGTTGTTGGCGCCATACCGGTGCACCTGTTCGCGGGTATCTGGGGAACCATCGCCGTTGTTCTCAGCAATCCTGATGCGACTCTGATGGGTCAGGTCATCGGGCTGGCAGTCATAATCGCATATGTCGCCGTGAGCACGACGTTCATTTGGACGATCTTGAAAGTATCAATCGGAATTCGCGTCTCGGCCGAAAACGAAGAGGTCGGCGTGGATCAAAGCGAATTGGTCACCGCAATCTAAAAATCGGTGGCAACATTCGCCATCGCCTAAAAACTTGTCACACGCCGCCCTCATCAACGGGCGGCGTGTTTGACGTTTTAGATGTAGTTTTTCAATGGCGCGTTTTCCGGGAAGCGTGAAGGATATTGTCCCTAAAAGCGACGCTCGACTTAGACCAATATTGCAAGTAAATTACACATATGTAACAAGTGCATCTATTCCCAAATGTCAAAATTAGTGTCACGCATGCTTTCCCCTTCCCCAGATACGTCAAGTGCCAACATCGGAATGCGATTGCAGAAGTTCCGACATGCAAAGGGCCTTTCGTTGGCATCACTCGCCAAACTAACGGGTATCTCGGATGCCACATTGTCCCGCGTGGAAAATGCGCAAACATTGGTGTCAGCACACAACTTATATATCCTGAGTAAGGCGCTCGATGTCGACATCACCGCCTTTTATAGCCCTGAAAGCAATCCGATCCGCAGCGGAATTCGGTCGGTATCTCGCGCGGGTGACGCCCAAAAGATCGAAACTGCCCGCTATATGAGCGTTATCCTTGGCGCCGACCTTGCCAACAAGCACATGCATCCGGCGATCGACTTTGTGTCTGCCACATCCCTCGAAGACGTCGGTGGGTTGGCCCACCATGACGGAGAAGAATTTCTCTATGTGCTTGATGGAGTTCTTATTCTCCATTCTGAACATTACGCCCCGCTTAGACTTGAAGCAGGTGACTCAATCTATTTCGATGGCTCTATGCCTCATGCTTATTTGACACCTGACCGAACCGAGGCCCGCATTCTAGTCATCAACTCCTCCAAACAGGACGACATGCAATGACCGATCTACCCCAGATACAAACCGCGTCCATTCAATCCGCTGAATTGATCCTGCCAGTGCAAGATTTGAAGTCTGAAATGCCGTTCTTCCTTGAGCAGTTGGGGTTTCGTCTCGATACGATTCACCCTGCGGATGATCCTGCGGTGGCTGTGATCTCGGGGCATGGGGTTCGCATTCGCTTAGACCGTGGATCGCGCGCGGCACCTGGGCATATCCGGCTCTATTGTGATGATCGCACCCAGCTCGAAAATGGCCCCACGACCTTAACAACACCAAACGGAAACACCATTGAATTGCACGACGCAAACCCGCCCATGGTTATTCCTGAAACCCAGCATTCCTTCATGGTGCGTCGCTTAGAAGACAGTGACGCTTGGGTGATTGGACGGGCCGGGATGCGGTATCGCGACTTAATCACGGATCGCCTTGGTGGGTCCATCATCGCATCTCATATCCGCATCCCCGATGGCGGCCCCGTGCCCGATATGGTGCATTACCACATCGTCGGCTTCCAACTGATCTTTTGCTACCGTGGCTGGGTCAAGCTTGTCTATGAGGACCAAGGCGCGCCCTTTATTCTTGAAGCTGGTGGCTGTGTGATCCAACCGCCCCAAATCCGGCATCGCGTGTTGGAGGCCTCGGACAATGTCGAAGTCCTAGAAATCGGCGTCCCCGCTGAGCACATCACCACCATTGACCACGAGATGGAGCTGCCAAACAGCACCGTTAATCCAGATCGCGATTGGGACGGCACAAAATTCATCCATCACCGCGTCGAAGATGCCGTTTGGAAACCATGGCGAATTCCGGGTTGGACTGCGCGCGATACCGGCATTGGCATTGCCACTCAGGGCGTTGCTGGCGTGCATGTCAGCCGCCCGGACACAGGCGCGCAATCCGCGGCAGCACCTTGGACCCATCACAACACGGATATTTTGTTTACCTTTGTCAAAGAGGGTTCGATGACCCTGCAAGTTGATAGCTCAGAGCCAAAAACGCACGAATTGGTCGCGGGCGATGCGTTCGTCATCCCGCCTTATCTCAAAACACGTTACCTAAATGCATCTGACGATTGCGAATTGATCGAAACCACATTGCCCTCGGACTTCGAAACGACCCTTCAAGCCGATCCAACCTAAGACATCCAACACAGCTTCTTACCGGTTAGAACCCTTGCATGAGCATGTCGATTGCTGTCGTGATCCGGTCAAAATCCTCGTTTAGGTTTCCAACTTGGGACTTGAGAATACCTGTCGGAACGGCAGCCAGAAACTGCGTGACCATGACAACGTCTTCGCCTTCGATTTCGAATGTTGGATTTAGCCGTGTCGCTGGCTTGGGCGCAATTGATTTGGGCAACAACGGCACGACAACTCTTGTGTTCAAGCCGCTCAATAGGTCGGTTTGAACATCCAAGAGAAAGCCGTCGCCAGACAAATTGTGGAATACATCATACTTGGCCATCAGAACTGGCGAAACCTATCAAGTGGCAGCCCGTGCTTTTCAACATATGAGTTTGAACTTTCAAGCGCTGCCGCGTTTTCATCCTGCCATTGCTGTGCTTTGGCCACGGCGACTGCTGCGCGAACACCTTCTTCTGCGGCGCGCGACAAGTTGATGTTCAAATCCTTGGCCTCTGCCAGCAAAAGACTGTCGAGCGATAGGTTCGTTGGTTTGCGTAGTTGAGCGTTCATGGACTGGCCTCCTTGGGGCGTAAGGTATCGCCACGTCTTATGCGCGTCAATCATGCGCATGGTATTTGCCCAACATGAACATTCTTGATCAAATGCCGCTCAAGGCACAAATCTGTGTCAGCCTTTGCCGGTGATGCGTGCTAAAGGGTGTAAATTGCGCTGGCAGTTTAGCGCTAACATCTTTAGAAAACATCGCAGGTGACGAAGAGGACCTAAGCAAAATGATCCTGAATTGTGGTGAAGCTCTGATCGACATGGTGGCCCAAACGCTGCCGGATGGACATTCCGCATATGTGCCGCATCCCGGTGGGGCGGTCTTAAATACGGCTGTCGCTTTGGGGCGCCTTGGCGTGACCTCAAGTTTCTTGGCAGGCCTATCCGAAGACTTGTTTGCCGCTGATCTCAAAACGCATATGCAAGACAGCAACGTCACTTTTGAACTGTGCCCGCATTTTGATGCGCCGACAACTTTGGCATTTGTTCAGCTTGTCGACAGCCAAGCCCGCTACGCGTTTTTTGACGAAAACACCGCATTGCGAAATCTATCTGTGTCTGACTTGCCAGCGATCCCGCAGGATACAAGTGCATTGTTCTTTGGTGGGATTTCACTGGCTTATGGCACCTGTGCCGACGCTTATGAGCATCTGATGGTCACATCTTCCACCGATCATGTGACCATGATTGACCCCAATATTAGACCCGGTTTTATCCGCGATGAAGTCAGCTATCGTGCCCGTTTAGATCGGATGTTGGCGGTTGCGGACATTGTGAAACTCAGCGACGAAGACTTGTCTTGGTTAGAAGGCGAAGGACCGATGGACGCCGCCGCCAAAGCCATCCTCGCGCGCGGTGCCAAACTGGTGTTCATCACGCAAGGCAGCAAAGGTGCGACAGCATTTCACGCGAATTTCCAAGTGTTTTGCCCCGCAACGCCTGTCGATTTAACTGATTCAGATACGATTGGTGCAGGCGATACGTTCAATGCTGGCGTGCTCGCCGCGCTGTTTGAAGCCGGTGCATTGGACAAATCCATATTGACAGACTTGCCCGAAGCCACCGCCGAAGCTGCCGTCACACTTGGTATGGCTTCCGCTGCTGTCACCGTGTCACGCAAAGGGGCTAATCCGCCGTGGCGTTCCGAACTTAGCCTCTAACTGGGGCCAATCGGCACACACACGGCGCGGAATATCGTTCATCGAGGGTCAATAATCCTTCTCCCAAAAGATACCAATCCCTGTGCCGCCGTCTGAATTGACCGAGCCACGCAATCGCGTGGTGTCTGTCAAATCTAGGTTCAGATTGATCTGCGTGTCGCCCCCTGCCCCCAGTTCAATTTCGGAATAAATATTGTCTGAAATATACTGTCCGATTGCCAATTCGGCCTCTCCCGTCGTGGCATCTGTACGGATATCAAGATCGTCGACCCCAAACAGCAATCGCGTATTGTCCAAAAGCCCTGGTTTGCCGCTTGATAAGGTCGCCAAAGAGGAAATTAAGCGCGCAATCTGAAACGCCGACAAACTGGCAACGTCTTCGCCAAACAATACACGAGCAAGGATCTCATCTTGCGGCAACTCGGGCTCAGACGTCAGTGTCAATTCGGGCGCATCAGCAGGACCTTCCAGAATGATTTGCGCCGTTACGTCTTCGGCCACAGCTTCCGCGACGATGCGCAAACGCGGGATCAAACTGCCTGCAGCCGTGATGGCCCCTTCACTCAGATCAAGGCGTTGGCCCAAAAATGACAACCGCCCACGCCGCAAATCAAACCGCCCAATTGGAATTGGATTTGCCGCAGTCCCGTTCAGCTGCAAAGCCCCCCCGAATTCCGCATCTAGGCCCCGACCTCGTACGAAAACAGGCTCTGTTGCAGTGATTGTTATGTTGAGCGGCAGACGAATTCCGCCCCCACTTGCTTGCTGTCCACCAAGAAGATTGGCCCGCGACAAGGTTTGACGAACGTCTCTCGGCGCGTTCAAATGACGGATCAACGGCACGGGATCAGCAGACCCCAACCCGGTGTCAGGCACTCGAATTTCCGCGTCTCCGATCCGCACATCGCCAGACAAAGCCAATTGACGTTGCGCCGGTCCCTGCAGTGTCAAACTCGCGCCAACCTGTACCCGCGCGATATCTTCATACACATAAGCGAGGTCACGCAATTGAACCGCTAGATCCGTGTTATACGGCGCTGCCAAACCCAACGTTCCGCTCACGTCCAAAGGCGCGTCATTCAACGCACCGTTCAAATTGATCCGTGCAACACTTTGACCAAGTTGGATTTGCGCCTGCGCCGGGTTCAGCACAAACCCAAGAGCTGGATCAGCAAACCGCATGTCTGACGTCGTAATCTGCCCAGACAGCGCCGAAATGCCGGGGGCGCCGCGCAAGGTTAGATCAAAGCTTGAACCACCCGTCAGGACCCTTTGCCCGATGAACGGACCTGCAAGACCCAAAGGCGCGCGGCCTGTTGCGGCAATATCCACGGCCCCGTTAGGCAATCCGATACGCCCATTTATCTGAGCTTCCGCGCCAGTCGCACTGTCCAATTGCGCGGTGATGCGATCGCCATTAAGTGTTGCTTCTAGCGCCAATCGGCCCGGCACATTTGGCACCAATCGGCTCAAATCGGTCAAAACTGCGGACAATGTCAGGTTTTGCGTATCGCTCGAAACGACCCCTGAGGCCTGCATGTTTAGCTCTTGATTGGACACAACCGCCCGGTTCACCGTCAAAACACCATCAGCATCCCGACTTACATCAGCTTGCACTTGCGTTTCCGGGCTCAGCAATGGTGCGGCGATTGGAATTCCGACATCCAATGCCCGGCTGCGACCTGATATATTCGCCGTGACTGCGCCCGTGTCCGTCTTGGCCACACCAACCACTTTAACCGTCGCCTCTCCCGCACGAAGCGGCGCGGTAAGTTTGGCAAAGGGCGAAAACCGCGGCACGTCCAGCATGGCATCAAAGGCAATCTTCGCGTCTTCCAAAGTTGCACGCAAATCACCGGTTGCACCGCTCGCATGCTCCAACTGTGCCGTGATGTCATCCCCATCCACCTGCGCATTTACGCTCAACCGCCCCGTCACATTCGGCTCTAATACCGCCACATCACGCAAAACTGCCGCAAGAGTCACCGCGCGTGCGTCACCCAAGACCGTGCCAGACGCATCGACACTCAGCTCTGGGTTCGTCAAAAGTGCCCGCTTTAGTGTTACGTCCCCGTCTGCCGCGCGGATAACGTCAATATTCAATTGCGTTTCGGGTGTCAGCAAGGCCGCGACCTTGGGAACACCAATATCCAAAGCTTGACTGCGACCTGTGACTTTCAGGGCCACTTCGCCCGTATCAGTTTGTGCGGTGCCAACAACCTTAACAGATGCTTCCCCTGACTTAAGCGGCGCAATGAGATCCGCAAAAGGCGCCAATCGGGGCGCATCAACATGTGCATCAAAGGACAGGTTCGTGCCGCTTAACGTCGCGCGCACATTGCCTGATGATCCAGATGCATGCGAAAGTTCCGCCACCATATTGGGCGCGGTTTGCAGATCACTTGCTGTTGCGCTTAGGGTCAGCGCGCCTTCGGGCAGATCAGTCACAAGCACGGCAGCATTTGTCAGTTCCGCATCAAATACGATCTGACCATCAGCTTCTGACAATTGTCCGCTGCCAGTCACTTTTATCTGCTCATTGCGCAAGTCGAACTGTTCAAGAACGGTTCCGGCCTCATCCCTGCGCATGATCACAGACAGATCTGTGCGTGGCTCTAACAATGGTTTTAGGGCGGCTTGTCCAATGTCTAATCTATTCGAGACGCCTGTCAGTTCCACATTGATTGCACCGCCGGGGAACTCGCCCTCCACGGTTGCATCCGCCCGAATGGACCCAGCCTGAAGCGGTTGAACCAATGGCCCAAGGTCCGTGAGGTTTGGCACAAACGCAGTCACTGCACCAGAAATTGCAAGGCGCCCATCCGTTGGCGCGGCGCGTGCACGACCTGTCAGCGTCGCATGTTGTGTTGCTGCGTCCAAATCGCTCAGAATGATGGTTAAGTCGGACTGTACTTCGATTTGCGTTTGAGCCCTAAAAAACGTCCCTAAAGCGCTTTGTAGATCAGCATCAGCTAAAGAGACGCCGTTTGCACGCGCTTCAATATTGCCTGCAAACGGAACCTCGCCACCAGGGGTCAACACCCCCTGCCCTTGCAATTTCAACTGCGCGATTTCGGTGTCTGGCAGCGCGACTTGATCTGCAATGAAACCAAAGGTCCAATCTGGCCCACGTGCCGCATCGAACACCAACGTTAGCAAAGCCGACCCTGTGCTGACATCTGTCCCCGGAATTTGCCCTTGTGTGCGACCTGTCAGCGCAAAGGATTCCGGTTCACCCCCCGCCAAAATCTTGGCGTTGCCTTGCAGATCAAGCTGTGCCGTTTTCAAATGCAGCTGATCAAGCGTGAAACTTCCATCCGCCCCGGCAATCCCATCCGCCGCAAAAGCCGTGTTATCGCCAAAGAACGCTTTGTTCTCTTGCGTCAAAAGGGGGCGCACGTCACCGCTGATATCTGCTGTGAAACGTCGCCCATCCGCGCCAGATTGCGCTAATTCAACAACACCGCCCAACCGCTCTTGCCCATCTGTCGCCAATAGAATGTCAGTGGAAAAACCGCCCAAAGGCCCCTGCCCGTTGATCTGCAAGCGCACAGATGGCAAGCCCGGCAACGCCAATGCCCGTGCGACAACACCGCTACCGGGTTCTTGCAAATCTGCGATTAGGGTCAAAACGTCGTTATTTGGGTCGAATTTAGCTGTTATCTCAGCCGTACCGCCTGCGCCGTCGATACGTTCGGCGTTTAGCGTGACGTCCAATCCCCCGGCTTCCAAGACAGCCGATGCGCTTATTGTGGCCACCACAGCTTCACCCAAGACGCTTGATCCAAGCCGAATGTCAGGCACAGATAGCCGCCCAATCCCGATTGCGACGGGCAATTCTGGCATCCGAACCCCAGAGGCTTCTGAGGACGGCATCGAGTCGCTCTGCGCAACAGGCAAGCGTCGGATTTCAAGGCGCGCAGCACTCAGTTCTTCGATTTGTAGGCGTCGTTTCAGTAATGCGGACGCGGTCCAATCCAACACAGCGTCTTCCAACACCAGCCACACGCCTTGTTCGTCCGCAATCGTCAAACGTTCAATGGCCGCCCGTGTCGACACAGCCCCCGAAAACCCTTCGACTGTGACACTTCGCCCGTCTCCAGACAGTTGGTCTTCCAAAAGGGTCGCTGCGCGCGCGTTCAAGGTTTGCGCAACCACTGGCGAACTGCACATCAACAAAACGCATAGAATGAAAGCTCGGATCAAAACGCTTCCCCTAGACCGATATATAAGAAGATATCTTCTGCAGAATTCCCACTGGCCTGCGTCGCAATATCCACGCGCAACGCACCAAGCCCGGTCAGGTACCGCGCCCCAATTCCTATGCCCGCGTGATCGTTCCCGTCCTGAAACCCACTTCCATCCGCAACAAAGCCGTAGTCAAAAAAGCCGACCAATCCAAAGTTACCGCCAAGCGTTTGGCGCACTTCCGCAGACAGCCCGACAAAGCTACGCCCACCGACACGCCCTTGCGGCAACTCGACGCCAAGCGCTTGATAATCCTGACCCCGCACTGTTCCCCCGCCCCCAGACAGGAACAAAAATTCGGGCGGCGTTTCTGGCACAGTCGGCCCTAGTACACTGCCCAATTGCAGCCGCCCTGCGAACACAGTTGAGCCGCCCAACGCGTAATACCCCCGCAGATCGCCTTCCAGCCGCAACCCGCTTTCGCTGCCCGACACCCCAACGAATGGGCTGATGCCAAATTGCAGATAGGTGCCTTTGCGCGGCGCAAGTTTGTCATCGCGTTTGTCGAGCGTGGCTTCTGCGTCAAACACGATATGCCGGAAGCTACGAGATCCAAAAACATCCGTGGTGTGCGACGATCGGAATTCTGCGCCAATGGATGCTGTAAGGTGGTCGTTAAATCGGCGTGACCGGTTCACGAACAGGGTCGCGATGTCGCTGTTAAAGGTCGGTTCATCCAGTCTTTCCGCAGTGGCCCCGATGGTCAGCGTGTCATCTGGACGTTTGAACCCGGGCACCGTTAAGGTCACGCCCAACGCGTAATCCACCCCTGTGCTGCCACCGATCCCGTCAATATCCAGATCAAAGCGCAGACGCTCACCACCGCCCAAGATATTGCGATGCATCCAGAAGGCCTCCAAAGAGACCCCCTCATCCGAGGACACCTCGGCACCAAATCCAACCCGGCGCGGCGTGGCATCTTCGACAGCCAAGGTGAAATCCAACGTGCCATCTGCATTTGGTTGCTCGGCTTCTTCTATGACCACAGAACGGAACGCGCCCGTTTCTGCCAAACGCGCACGACTGCGACGCAGTTCATCTGGGCTATAGGGCGCACCCACTGGCAGGCCAGCAATCTTGCGCAACCGTTCGGCCCGAACAGCACTGTCTTCTGGGACGATCAAATCACCAAATCGCAAAGCTGGACCGGGATTGATGCGAATATCAACGTCCAGTTTGCCAACGTCATGTCGTGCCGCAATATCCGTCCCGGCAAGCTCCGCCTTCGCATGTGACGCTGCACGCCAAGCCTCAATTCCGGTCTGAGCGGCGGCACGAATACGCCCCGTCTTGGCGCTGCGCCCGGTGACAAACGCCTCTGGCAGTTCAGTGCCCTCAGGAAGGGGGCTAACCTGCGCCTTGCCAAAACGGAATTGACGTCCTTGTTCGATACGGATCGTAACGGGTGCAACTTGCGCTGGTGCGCGCAGCGAAGACAGGCTCGTGGCCTCGCGCCCAGCCAGTTTGATCGATATTGTTGGCCCGAAATAGCCTTCGCCGTAAAGCACAGCAATCAAGCGCTGATAGTCGCCTTGCGCGGCCGCTACGATGTCCCCATTCGTCGCTTCACCGTCTTGTGACAAGACAAGCGCGGTTGCTTCCAACGTTTCTTGTAGGTCCGGAAGCGACGGGGATAGCACAACACTCTCGGCTGTGCCGATGCATGGAAGACAGCACAACAGCACACACGCCCAGATTTTCGCTTTCAAAGGGGTCATTTGCGCCAACGTGTTAGCCTCTGCCATCCAAAGGCGCTTTGCACGCCACTTGAGGCACCTTAACGCAATTGATCGCGGTCTAAAGGGCGCAGATTTGAAAATCATGTCATCCGCCGATCTTTTTATGGACCATGTCACATCGTTTGTTTGCGCATGCCCCTTGAGACCACGACAAACTTGAGGCCTAAATACCGCGCCCCTTCCGCATAATGTCGCAGCCCCTTTTCTGAGACCGCGCGCCATGACATCTACAGGATCATGTTGTTGCAAGTTGACGCTCTGTCCAAATCCTACATGGGTGCGACCGGCCCAGTCGCAGTTTTGCGCGGCGTCGATCTGACTTTGGACGCGGGCGAAACCCTCGCGCTAACAGGAGAGTCCGGGTCCGGAAAAAGCACGCTGTTACATCTGGTCGGAGGGCTTGATGCGTCCGATAGCGGCACCATCAAGTTAGATGGGCAAGACGTAACCGCAATGAACGACGTCGCACGCGCCGCGTTAAGACGCAGCACCGTTGGCCTTATCTTTCAACAGTTTAACCTTATTCCATCCCTGACTGTCGCCGCCAATATCGCGTTTCAGGCCCGCCTTGCTGGCACCCATGATGCCGAGCACACGCATAAGCTTGCGGAGGGGCTTGGATTAAGCCCGCATCTGTCAAAATACCCCGAACAGCTATCTGGGGGACAACAACAACGCGTGGCGATTGCCCGCACGCTTGCTGCCCGGCCCAAATTGGTGCTCGCGGATGAACCAACGGGCAACCTTGACGAAGACACGGCCTCAGATGTGCTGGATCAAATGTTGGAGTTGGTGTCCCAAACAGGCGCGGCATTGATGATGGTCACGCATTCCCCAGCGCTTGCGGGTCGGATGCAGCGTCGCCTTCACCTCAGCAAAGGCTTGCTTGCGTGATTGGCATCACATTACAAGCACTCACGTCGCATTGGCGGCGTAACCCACTGCAATTATTCACTTTACTTGGCGGGCTTATCCTTGCAACAGCGCTTTGGTGTGGTGTGCAAGCGGTAAATTCTGAAGCGCGCGCCAGTTATGATGCAGCGGCTGCGACCTTGGGCGAAGGCCAGTTCGACCAGCTGGTTCCGCGATCCGGTGATACCATTTCGCACGCTCAATACATCACCCTACGCCGCGCAGGGTGGCAAGTCAGTCCCGTGATTGACGGGCGCATCCGCGCCTCTGATGGCGGTTCAATCCGCATCGTGGGCCTTGATCCTTTGACGGCTCCGGGCGGTATCGGGCCCTTAGGCGCAACAGGCGATTTTGACGTTGCAGATTTCCTTGGCAATGGCCCCGCCTTCGTGACCGCCGACACCGCGATGCTGCTCGAAGATATTCAAACCCCGCCCCTGATCATCGATCCCGGCATCGCCCCCGGCACTGCTTTGACCGACATCGGGGTCGCGCAAACATGGTTGAGCAAGGACAGTTTCACACGCTTGATGATCGCGCCCATCCAGCCGATCGGTCTGCGCCCCCTTATCGACATCGCGCCAGAGCTTGACCTACAGCCGGCACAAACTGGGTCTGATGTGGGTCGTTTGACGGATTCCTTTCATTTGAATCTGACTGCATTTGGGCTGCTAAGCTTTGCCGTCGGTATTTTCATCGTGAATGGCGCCATCGGTCTCGCGTTTGAACAACGTCGCCCCATGGTGCGCACCCTGCGTGCCCTTGGCGTTCCGTTAAGAACACTGATTGCGATGATGGCAACAGAACTCCTTTTGATCGCATTGGTGGGCGGTCTGATTGGGATCGTCTTGGGGTACATTGTGGCATCTGCCCTCCTGCCTGACGTGGCCGCCACCTTGGAGGGGCTTTATGGCGCTCAAGTGTCCGGCACGTTGCAATTGCGGGCCAGTTGGTGGCTGTCAGGTCTGGCGATCTGCATTGCGGGTACCGCTTTGGCGGGGTCCGGCGCGTTTTGGCAGATCGCCCGCATGCCGTTGCTCGCCTCTGGACAACCGCGCGCTTGGGCTATGGAGGCGGGTAAAGGCCGCCGCATTCAAGCGCTGGCGGCCTGCGTTCTATTGATCCTTGGTCTGGCTCTAACATTGGTCGGACAGGGTCTACTGGCCGGGTTTGCACTGCTGGGATGTTTGTTGCTTGGTGCAGCTCTTGCGCTTCCCATTCTGCTGTCATGGGTGCTTGCTTTTGCCCAGAACCGCGCCCGCACCGTAACTTGGGAATGGTTCTGGGCCGACACACGCCAACAGCTGCCCGGCTTAAGCCTTGCGCTGATGGCTTTGTTGCTCGCGATGGCCGCCAATGTCGGGGTCTCGACTATGGTGTCGAGCTTCCGACTGACCTTTACCGGGTTTCTGGATCAACGCTTATCTTCTGAACTCTATATTCGCAGCGATGACAGCACAGCCCTTGAGGCCTTTCTGAGCCCGCGTGCCGATGAGGTATTGCCGCTGATGATAACGCAAACGCAACTGGCGGGTCTTCCATCAGAATTGCTTGGCGCTCGGATTGGGCAAACGTACCGTGACAATTGGTCATTTCTAGATGCCACATCGAATGCTTGGGACGATGTTGCTAAGGGCGATGCCATTTTGGTCAATGAACAATTGGCGCGGCGCGCGGATCTGAAGTTGGGTGATAGCCTGCAAATCACACCGGATCAGAGCCTATCTATCGCCGGAATTTTTGGGGATTACGGCAACCCTATCGGCAAGGCGATCATAGGCGAAAACCTGTTTCAGAGCCTTTATCCCGCCATCAGTGCCACACAATTTGGCGTGCGCACGAAGGACGCGGCAGGTCTGCGCAGCGCATTGATCGACGAACTCAGCCTGCCTGAGGGCAACATCATCGATCAAGCATCAATCAAAGCGTTCTCTATTGAGGTGTTTGAACGGACGTTTACGGTCACTACGGCGCTCAATGTACTGACCTTATCTGTCGCTGGATTTGCGATGTTCATGTCTTTGCTGACATTGGCCACAATCCGGTTGCCCCAACTGGCCCCAGCTTGGGCCCTTGGCATGACACAACGCGAATTGGGCCGATTAGAGACCATACGCGCCGTCGTTCTTGCCGTGCTCACAGCCATCTTCGCCCTGCCCTTAGGTCTTATGTTGGCTTGGGTCTTGCTGGCGATTGTGAATGTGGAAGCCTTTGGCTGGCGCCTGCCGATGTTCTTCTTTCCATGGGACTACGCCCGCCTTGGTGTGTTTGCCTTGATTGCGGCTGCCCTTGCCGCGTTGTGGCCTGCTTGGCGCTTGTCTCGCACGCCCCCCTCGGACTTATTGAAGGTCTTTGCACATGGACGTTAGGGTTTTGCTCTTGGCCTTGTTGGTTCCCCTCAGCGCTTTAGCTCAGGGCTTTGCAGGCATGGGCACCGACGCCGAAGGGTTCACCACCCCAAGCCCATCGCCAACCTTCGACTTCCCAGCAGATCACGGCCCTCATCCAGATTACCGCATCGAATGGTGGTACTTGACGGCAAACCTGAAAGCAGAGGATGGCACAGATTATGGTCTGCAATGGACCTTGTTCCGGTCCGCCCTCGCCCCCGGTGACAAAGAGGGCTGGGACAGTCCGCAAGTTTGGCTGGCTCATGCAGCGGTGACCTCGCCTGAGGGGCACTTCGTAGCGGAACGTTTTGCACGTGGCGGGATTGGTCAAGCAGGCGTGACGCCAGAACCGTTTGAGGCGTGGATTGACGATTGGCAGCTTGCCGGGCCTGATTTTGACACACTGCGCATGACGGCCCGAGGGACTGACTTTGCATATGACATGCAGTTGTTAGCGCAGGGTCCGTTGGTGTTTCACGGCGAAGACGGCTTCTCTGTGAAGTCTGAACAAGGTCAGGCGAGCTATTACTATTCGCAACCATTTTTCGACATTTCTGGGACGTTGGAACTGCCCAATGGGCCTGTTGCTGTCACAGGCACTGCGTGGCTCGATCGGGAGTGGTCGTCGCAACCTTTGGCGTCAGATCAAACCGGTTGGGATTGGTTTTCGCTGTCTTTTGAGGACGGCGATAAGTTGATGGGATTCCGGTTGCGCCAGAGTGACGGAAGCCATTTCACGTCGGGCACTTGGATTGAAGCAAATGGGGCGACCAGGCCCCTGCCCCATGGCGCGTTTCAGGCGGCACCCTTGGCGCAAAACAGCATCATGGGTCGCGAAATTCCAACAGATTGGCACGTCAGCCTGCCCGAAAAAGGTGTTGATGTGCGCGTCACGGCGATCAATCCAGAAGCGTGGATGGCGTTGTCGATCCCCTATTGGGAAGGCCCCGTGCGGGTCAGCGGCACGCATTCCGGCATCGGTTACCTAGAGATGACTGGCTACGAGTGAACCCGCCCTAGCGCCTCGTCGACCCATCCCAAAAGCACATCTGCATCCGGTGACAATTCAACGGCGAGGCCGCCCGTGAAGCTGTGAAAGGCTTCTTTGTTCATGTTGTTTAAACCAACGATGACGGGGATGTCTTGAGCCAACGCGATTGCAATCGCCTCGCGAAAACCACGCCCGTCCGCTTCGTGCTTGCCAAATTTATTCACGATCAGAACATCGATGTCTTGCGTGAGCCGCGTCTCTACCCAGCCGACCGCCTGTTCGAGAGCATTGGGATCAAGACGGCAACCGCGCGCATGTTTCCCAAGGGTTTGCGAAATGCGGATCACCGGACCATCCGGCAAGCATTGCACGTCCATATCACAGGGACCTTGGGTCTCACATTCCGAATTGATTTGCACAGTTCCACAGCACAGAACATCGCGATCTGCCAAGCCCTTGGAGACCCCCAAAAGAAGAAGATCAGTGTCCCCTCGGCCGGGCGCAATGGTGCAGGCAATTTTCACGATCAAAGTCCTAATATCTGTCTAATTGACCCAAGTATTCACGCGCTTTTGCGTAGATACAAGGTCGCGCAATCAATCGTGATATTGGATATTGGCAGTACGGCCCCCGAAAGTTGCCCATGGGCAATTCCACATGAAGTACCATAAATTGCCCATGGGCAACTTTGTTAGAACGCGTCGTTTAGGAACTTATCAAAGGCGGCCCTAAGCGCGTCCTTGCTTTGCGCTTTTTCAAATTCAACCACATATCTGCGCCCCTTTGAGCGCACGGAAATACCGCGATCATGCGTGCTGCGCTTGTAGATTTTTTGGTCGCTTTGTTTGGCCGAAACTTCAGGCGTCGGGCGTGCCGCCTTTTTTAGGGCTGTCATCACCTCAGCGCCGTCCAAAAACCGACCACGCCCCGCGCGCGCGGCGGTATGTTGGCGCGCGATGTCATCGGCCATAGACAGCAATGCTTGCGCCATGTCTGGTTCTGCCAAAAGTGGTTTCAAGTCGCGCGCATGGCGTTCTTTGATATCGCGAATGGAGGCAAATGCGCTGACAATCCGGCCTGGTAATTTTGCAAGTTGTAGGTAACGCGACAGCCAAGGTTGACTAACCTCCAGCCGCTCGGCCATCGCCTTTTGCTTACCTGCATAATAAAGATCAATCGCATCCGCATAATCAATCGCGCGTTCATAGTCAGAGATGTCTTCGCGATCCCGGTTTTCGATATCTGCAAGGCGAAACGCCTCCTCATCCGTCAGATCGCGCACCTCAACAAGGTACTTAAACTGGGTGTAATTATTGGCACGCAGCCAACTGACCGCAAAATGGCGTCGCGCACCGCAGATCACTTCATAGGGATGCTGCCCTGAAATGCGTCGAACGATAGCAGGGAACTCTTGACGCCCTTGGCTTTTGATACCGTCGATAAGGTCCCGGCAATTGTCTTGCGTCAACAAGGCGTAATCGCGGTTATGACGGTCCCACATACGGCACTCGGTCGGGTCGACCCATTGCAGCGTTTTTTCCTCTAAATCTCCCGAAAGACGGTCGCCCAATGCAGTGGAGCGTTTCAGAAAACGTGCAGCGCCACGATCCTCATCGCGAGACGGGGCAGGGGCATCTAATCCACTTAGAACATCGTCAAAAATTGCGTCATGTTTCTTGCTCATAGCAAACCCTCTTTGCGCAGGTCTTTGTGGTGGCTTGGCCAAGTCTTGCGGATCAAGACCTCTATTTCGCGGTTCACAGCGTCCAGATACGCGCGACATCGTTTGTGCGTTTCGCTCCGGGTGCCGGGACCTGTCAGTTCATACACGGTGCTCAAGTTGGCAGCGGCATTGTCAATCTCTGCGCTGTCCATCAACACAGATTGCATCATATCCGAGGGAAACACAGCTTCCATCATCCGTTTGATCGCCCCATGCGCTGATTTCGTGTCGTTCATTTTTGTCGCTAAAATCTTAACGAAAGCATAATCACGCGCGCCCCCCATTTCCGCGAGCTGTTGTAAGGTCGCGCCCATCATTTTGAGGAAATGCGCAGTCGAGCCAAAATCAATATTGTTGGGCGGGGCTGGGATAACAATCGCGTTCGCTGCACGAAGAACAGACAATGAAATCATCCCCAAAGCAGGGGGCGGGTCCATCAGAATAACGTCGAATTGCCCTTGGATAGTCTCGATTCCTGACCGAAGCCGGTCCAACACAAATGTCTGATCACGGGCCATACGGGCGGCGAATTCATATTCGGCGTCATACAATCCAAGATTTGCGGGAATCAGCGCGATGTTGGGCCAGTACGTCGCGCGCAGGGCGTAGTTGAGTGATGAAGGGCCACCATGACGAAAGAAAGGATAGAGCGTGTCGTCTTCTTCGTCCACGTCCACATCCGGGTTTAAACCAAACATGCTGGTCGTAGAGGCTTGGCTGTCGCAATCGATCACGCAAACGCGGTAACCTTTAAGCGCAAGGTACTGAGCGAGGTGGCAGACCATCGTTGATTTTCCAACGCCACCTTTGAAATTTTGAATGGCCAAAACCATTGCGGGGTCGTCGTCGTTGCGATGGGGCAGGGTGCCAAAGACCTCACGCATATGATTGACCTGAGCGAGGGAATACCCAGTCCGCCGCCCTGTGTTAGGGTCTTTTTGTGGCTCAGGAAGCCGCCCGTCACCTTCGGCATCGCGGATCAATTTTTCACTTCGCCCAACCATTTCAGCGGCTTTGCGCACATTGAACTGTAGGCCAAGCTGCTTGGATGTACCGGGAGAATATACGCGTTCCCGCAAGCGTTCGATAACGGTGGAGGCCCGGTCAGAGAGTTGCTCTAGCTCTTGCAAGCGGACGGGAGGAAGGACAGGCTGCATTTGTGGCTCGCAATGTCAGGGTTTTGCGAATCATGGACCTTTCTATGCGTAGTCTCAAGTGCGAACTTTTGGCGTTTGTCGTCAAAAAACCGAAAGTTCGCAGGTTTTGCGAAAAAGCCGGAAATTTGATGGCTGTCATCGAGTTTACCAAAGACCATTGATTTTAACAGCTGTGATCTGCAGCGAAGTGCCAAAACACCTGAATCCAAAATTGAAATCACCTCTTACTTCTATATAGTTCTTATTTCTATGTTCATTGGGGAAATAAGACTTAGAAACAGTGCTTTGTGTGGCTATGGCTTACATAATGGGGCGTTTATGCATACGGATTGGGGTGGATAATCTTACAGATTGGATGCTGAAAGCTTACATTTTGGGTGGGCCTGATTGCTTACTTTTTGGGTGACTCGCAAATGACTCTAAACACTAGGTTTTCTGGGTTAATCTTGATGAGTGGATGACTCGTCTCGCTGCCGAAAACTTACGTTTTGGGTGCTGGACGGAACAGAGTACGGCTGTTATCTTACATCTAAAAAGACACAAAAGTAAGAATAAGGCGTAGGGCAGGCGAGTCGATGGCGACCGGGAAAACATACCGTACTGTGGACGCGCAGCCAAACGCGCAATCAATGATCAAACCGGGAGAGCTGGTCGATCTGGTTGAAGTGACGCCGCTCACGCTTGCAGATCGCCGGATCTACAACCAGCTTTTGGAGCACGCTTGGGACGCGATTGAAAAACCAGTAACTCATGTGATTTCGAAGTCCGAGTTGCGCGGATCGCACAATTCCAATGACCGAGTGGGGGAATCCATTGAACGGCTGATGTCGGCAATCGTGCGCATCAACGTGATGCGGGACGGCGAAGAAGCGATCGAACGGGTGCAGCTTTTGGGCGGCAACGTGGAAACAACGCGTCGTGACGGATTGTTTGAGTATGAGATACCGGCGCGATTGCGCAAAGTCATCAAAGACTCGACGGTCTTCGCAAGATTGCAACGAGAGATCATGTTTGCTTTGTCGTCAAAGTATGCGCTGACCTTGTATGAAATGGTGCAAAAACGCGGCAATCTGAGGTGGCGCAGTTCTGAGCGGTTTTCGCTGCCCGATCTGCGTGGAATTCTGGGTGTGCCCAAGGGCAAGCTGACGAGTTGGTCGAACTTAAAGTTGCGCGCGATTGATCCGGCGTTGAAGGAAGTGAACGCGCTGTCTGATTATGTTGTCGAGATCGAACCGTTGAAGACCGGGCGCAAAGTTACGCATGTTGAACTGCGTTGGTGGAAGAAAGATGCGGACGGGGCAGGGGCCGCTGAACGGGAATTGACGTTTTCCAAAACGGGTCGCAAAGCGCGGATCGATGGAACCGCGGAACCTGTGGCGGTTGCGGCCCGTCCGGCTTGGTTGGAAGGTAAGGGTGCCGCATTGCGCACCGAAACCTATGAAACTGCAAAGTTGCGATATCCAGGGTATGATATTTATTTCGTTGAAGCAGAGTGGCGATCTTGGGCCGCTGGCAAGGAAGCGCCACGTGATCCTGACCGAGCTTTCTTGGCATTCTTCCGAACGTTTGCGCAGAACAACCCTTTGTGACGGGCAGAACTTGAACAAAGAGACGTTGAGTTAAAAATGTTGACTGATCGATCAGTCAGGAATTAAGATAATCAAATGACCGCACATGCCAACACTGATTCAGAGCGTCAAACTGAAACCATGGACCGCATCTTGACTGCGGCCGAACTTGAGTTTGCAGAGCGCGGGTTTGACGGTGTTGGTATGAAGGCGATCTCTGTTCGGGCCGGGGTGTCGCAGGGGCTTTTGCATTATCACTTTGGCACCAAAGACCGCCTTTATGAGGAAGTGATCGGACGGCGGTCTACGAAGATCAACGAAGAACGCAGGGCCTTGTTGTCGCGTGTGGACTTCACCCGAGAGGATGCGCTTGATCATGTTTTGGAAGCGATGTTTCGCCCACCGCTTGGACCGTCTGGCGGGGAGGCCGCTTATGCCCGAATTTTTAGCGGGCTCATCATTGGACGAGAACGCGAACAAGCGCTGGTGAAGAAGTTTTACGATCCTACAGCGCGGCTTTTCGTGGATGCGTTTGGCAAAATCTTGCACGCACAGGATCCAAGCACCGCCGGGCTTTGCTATGTCATGTCACTGGGTGTTTTAGTGTCCTTCATCGGACGCGATGGACGGGTGGAAAGCTTGATGAACCGGGCCGATGAGATGGAAACCGAAGAAAGACTTAGCAATTTGATCCTTTTCGCGCGGGGAGGCGTGGAAGCGATTTTGGACAGGTCCGTGAAAGAGGCCGCAACATCATAAACTAGGGAGGATACTATGAATAAATTTTTAAAGGGGGCCTTGCTCGCATGTTCCGCGCTTGTGCCAATTTCGGCCACGGCTGACAGTTTTACCGCAACCATCGCAGCGGGGCATCCGCCGGTTTTTCGTTGGGTGAAAATGCTTGATGAAGTCTTCACGCCCGCTGTCGCGGCCAAGCTCGAAGGTTCAGGGCATTCTGTGGCGTTTACCGGACAATATGGCGGGGCCATCGCCGGGGTCGGGGAAGAATTGGAAGCGGTGGAAGCTGGATTGGCCGAATTGGGCTTATGTCAGTCCTTGTTTGATCCTGCAAAAATGGGCGTGCAAAACGTGACCTATTATACGCCGTTTGTCAGCGATGATGTGCGACTTGTTGGCAAAGTGATGGATCGGTTGCAGACCGATAACCCCAAGATGCAGCAAAGTTATGACGATAACGGAGTCGTCTATGTCGGTGCGCCGGTTGTGATTGATGATTACCTGTTGATGAGCAACTTTCCTGTGACCTCGCTTGCGGATTTGGATGGAAAGAAAATTGGGGCGCCGGGGGCCGCTTTGAACTGGTTGTCTGGCACCGGGGCGGTCGGCGTCTCAGGGAACTTGACCACGTATTACAACGAATTGAAAACAGGCGTATTTGATGGCGTGATCGTCTTTGCGTCGGCAGCATTGCCGGGCAAACTGTTTGAAGTTGCGCCCAACATCACGCGGGCGGGCATGGGTGCACAATACGCGGGCTCGATCTGCGCCAACGCGGATTGGTGGGGCGGCCTGCCAAATGAAGTTCAAACCGCGATAACCGAAGCAGCAGCCGAAACCGGCGAATGGTATGTCGACAATCTTGAAGCCGCTGTCGAAACCGCGTTCAAAGTCATGGGTGAGAACGGTGCGACGATCACTGATGCACCTGAAGATCTACGCGCGGCTTGGGCGTCTGGCATGGACAACGCTGCCAAAACTTGGGCTGAAACGCTTGGGGCGAGCGATGTTTTGTCGACCTACATGGAGGGCATGCGCGCAGGTGGGGCCACGCCATTGCGCGATTGGGACAAAGAGTAACCCGTGAGCCCGCAGGTTGATCCCTTGTATTTGCGGGTGTTGGATGGCTTTACACAAGCCGCCAACATCTGCGGATCGCTTTTGATATCTGCGCTGGTCTGCTTGATCGGCGCGGATGTTCTGGGGCGTAACCTGTTTGGCACGCCGATTTCAGGCGTGCCCGAAATGGTCACCTTGTCCATCGTCGCCATCGTATTTTTGCAAGCACCGCAAGCGCTAAAGGCGGGGCGCATGACGCGATCCGATGCCTTGATTACAACATTTTCGAGCCGGTTTCCGCGGTTTGGGGCAGCGTTAGAGACATTCTTTGATGTTGCCGCGGTGGGATTGGTCAGCGTGATCATCTATGCGACATGGCCGTTTTTCATCAAAGCTTGGACGCGGTCGGATTTTGTTGGGGCGATTGGGGATTTCACCGCTCCGACATGGCCTGTGAAGTTGATCATTGTGATCGGTAGCGTGTTGTTGGCCCTACAATTCTTGGCGCGGATCATACGGCGCTTTCAATCCACACGAGGTCTGTATGACGCCGTTTGACATTGGGTTGATGGCCTTGGGCGGCATGGGGGTCATGGTGTTGGTCGGGATGTACGTCCCGATAGCATTGATGTTGATGTCGTTTCTTGGGGTGTGGGCCATCAAAGGCTCACCTGTTTTGGCGGCCAAAATGCTTGGGCTTGCGGCCAATGACGCCATCGGGAGTTACTTTTTCGGCGTTGTTCCGTTGTTTGTATTGATGGGGTTCATCGTCTCGGAATCCGGCATTGGGCGGGACGCGTTTGACGTCGCCAATTCCATGTTTCGCAAGATTAAGGGCGGTTTGGGTGTCGGCACGGTTGCGGCCAACGCGATTTTTGCGGCTGTGACCGGGATTTCTATCGCCTCGGCTGCCGTTTTCACCAAGATCGCCGTGCCCGAGATGCGCCGTCACGGTTATACTGCGCGGTTCTCTGTTGGAGTTGTTGCGGGCAGTTCGGTATTGGGAATGCTGATCCCACCAAGTTTGCTGCTGATCTTGTTTGGCCTTCTGGCGGAACAATCTATCGGGGATTTGTTCGTCGCGGGCATCGGTCCCGGCCTATTGCTGTCGGTTCTGTTCGCTGTGGGAATTGTGGTTATGGCAACCTTCACACCGGGGTTTGTTGGCGAAACGCTAAGCACAGACGAAACCGTTTTGTCATCGCGCGAACTGCTGTCCAAGGGCCTGCCAATCACCATTTTGATCGTGGCTGTGTTGGGCGGAATTTACGCCGGGTTTTTCACACCTGTTGAGGCGGGGGCTATCGGCGCCATGGGGGCTTTGGTGATTGGATTGGTGAAACGGCGGCTTAGTCTATCTGCTTTGTGGCGGGTTTTGACGGATACAGGGTTGGTAACGGCCTCGATCTGCTTTCTGATTATCGCCGCTCAAATGTATTCACGCATGCTCGCCTTTTCGGGCCTTCCTGCTGCGTTTGGCGATCTGGCGGCGACCGCTGATCTGGGTCAACTTGGGATCATTTTGCTTTATGTTGGCATCGTGATCCTGCTTGGCATGATTTTGGACAGTTCATCGATCATGTTGATCCTTGTGCCTTTGATGCTGCCGATTTTGATCCCGATGGGCGTTGATCTGGTCTGGTTTGGCATTGTTACGGTGATCGCCATTGAAATTGGGCTGCTTACGCCGCCGTTCGGGATATCGGTTTATGTGATTAAATCGACGCTGGATGACGACAGTGTCAGCCTCAAGGATATTTTCCTTGGCGCAGCGCCCTTCGCTTTGATGATGCTGATCTGTCTTGCTTGCGTCATCGCTTTCCCATGGATCGCAACTGGTCTGCTTTAACATCAAGGACGCCGCTATGAGCCGCAAAATCATTGATCTGTCTGTCGCTTTGGAAGCGCAGATCACCTCGGATCCGGAGGTGATGTTGCCGCAAATTGAGTATTTCAGTCACAAGGACACCGCGCAACAAATGGCGGGGTTTTTCCCCGGTCTTGATCCATCTGACTTGCCCAATGGTGATGGATGGGCGTTGGAAAAGCTGACGATCTACACCCATAACGGCACGCATTTGGATGCGCCGTATCATCATCACTCCACCATGAACGGCGGTGAACGCGCGATCACAATCGACGAAGTTCCGCTGGAATGGTGTCTCAATCCCGGTGTGAAGCTGGACTTCCGACATCTGCCCGATGGGCACATCGTAACACCTGCGGAAGTTGACGCGGAACTGGCACGGATTGGACACACCTTGTCACCGCTGGATATCGTTGTGGTCAACACAAGTGCTGGTGATCGTTACGGGCAACCGGATTATTTGGCGAAAGGGTGTGGCATGGGGCGCGCCGCAACGTTGCATTTGTTAGAGCAAGGCGTGCGCGTCACAGGCACCGACGCTTGGAGTTGGGACGCGCCATTCCCGATTACAGCAACGCGATATGCCGAAGAACAAGACCCCAGCATTATCTGGGAAGGCCACCGCGCCAGCATGGATATCGGGTACTGCCATATCGAAAAACTGACCAATCTGGATCAACTGCCCGCAACGGGTTTCACCGTGTCGTGCTTCCCGTTCAAGATCAAAGCAGCCTCTGCTGGGTTTGTGCGCGCTGTCGCCATCATCGAAGGTTAGATCATGCAAAAGACAATTATCACATGTGCTGTAACCGGGGCCATTCACACGCCCACAATGTCAGATGCTTTGCCCTACACCTCAGACCAGATTTACGAACAGTCAGTTGCCGCTGCCAAAGCAGGTGCCACCATTTTGCACCTGCACGCGCGCGATCCCGAAACAGGCGCACCATCAATCAACCCCGATCACTTCATGGAGTTTCTGCCCCGTATCAAAGCGGAGACGGACGCCATCATCAATATTTCGACAGGGGGTAGCTTAAAGACTGATATCGACCAACGCATGGCACCAGCGATTGCCGCCTCCTCAGAGATGTGCTCGCTGAATATGGGGTCGCTGAATTTTGCAAGCCATCCATTGGCAGACCGTTACAAGACGTACAAATTTGACTGGGAAGAGGCATATATTCGCGGCTCTGAAGGGGCGATTTTCCGCAATACGTTTGCGGATATTGGGCAGGTCGCCAAGACCCTTGGTGGGGCGCCACATCATGCGAAGTTCGAACATGAATGCTATGACGTCGGTCATTTGAACAATCTAGCATTCTGCGTGAAGCAGGGGATGTTCAAAGCGCCGGTCTTTATTCAGTTTGTGATGGGTATCTTGGGCGGTATCCCGGCTGAAATCGATAACCTATTGTTTATGAAACGCACAGCGGATCGGCTGTTTGGCGACAATTACCAATGGTCGGTGATCGGCGCAGGAGCCGCGCAAATGAAACTAGCAGCAGTGTCTGCGCAGATGGGCGGGCATGTACGCGTCGGGCTGGAAGATTCCCTGTTCATAGAACGTGGCAAGCTGGCCACGTCAAACGCGCAACAAGTTGAAAAAGTCAGCCGCATTTTGCGCGAACAAGGCAATGAGATAGCGACCCCGGATGAGGCCCGCGCGATGCTGGGTCTCAAGGGTGCGGACCACGTAACATTTTGAGGCAAACCACATGACCATTGAGCAACCTAAATCCCCCGTTGATGTCGTCTTTACTTGTTCGGGAAAAGCGACTGGAAAAATGCGCAATGAGCTGGACGTGAAGATGTTGGAGCCCATGGTGGAAACCTTCACACTCGCGTCGGATGAAGGTCCATTTCATGGCGGTGATGCCTCTGCGCCGCCGCCCTTGGCTTTGTTCATTGCGGGTCTAACTGGGTGTATTATGACCCAATTGCGGGCGTTCGCCAAACGCATGAAGGTCCAGATTGATGACCTTGATGTGGACTGTAGGATCGTGTGGCAGTGGACACCAAAGGACCGGATATATGAAACCGCCCCGAAGTCCTTTGACATCGATATCCTTCTGGACAGTCCAAACCCGTTAGACGAACAAATGGCGCTTATTGAAGCCGCTAAAAAGGGGTGTTTCATCGAACAAACTTTAGGGCAGCAAAACACTATTCGTCATCGCCTGAAAACGCCTGACGGATTTGTAGATGTTGACTAAGCGTTAGTCGCCCCCCGCTTTTTGGATCGCACGGGCATAGGCCGGGCGGGCTTGGATGTTTTCAACAAACGACGCAAGTTCGGGGTAATCTGCGCTGCGTCCCAGGCGAACGGCAATCTCTGCGGGGAAGCTCAACATGATGTCGGCGGCGGATAGATCATCCATCACGAAATGCCCGGAAGGTCGCAAAATCTGGTTCATATAGCTGAAATGGCTATGCAGTTGCTCTTGAATACGTGGGTGCAACGGTGCGCCTGCCTCGCCAAGGCGGCTCACATACAAGTTCAGCAGGATCGGCGTCATTGCAGAGCCTTCCGCGAAATGCATCAGCTCCAAGTGGCGCACATAGCTTTCGGTTCCAACATCAGGGACCATGTGGGGCGCGTATTTGGCGCAAATGATCTCTACGATTGCGGCGGATTCGGTAACAAGGATACCGTCCATTTCGATCATGGGGGACTTGCCGAGGGGGTGAACCTTGATCAACTCGGGCGGTGCTAAGTTTGTGGTCGCATCCCGTTCATAGCGTTTGACCTCATAGGGTAGATCAAGCTCTTCCAAGAGCCAAAGAATGCGCAATGAACGCGAGCGATTCAGGTGATGAACGGTAATCATATATTGGCCTTTGCTGTGGGGATGAGGTGACGTTGAAAGAGGATGGTATCCGCGGGATCGCGGCATAGAAAGGACTGATCTGGTCCATCGATCGATGTAACGTTGGGCAAGGCGCGCGAATATAGGCGCAATCGCGCAGAATTGCTGGAATAATGATCGCCTCAGGCAAGGAAGTCGCAGTATAAGGGCAAATCTTGTAAGCTCTGGAGCGCCCTGACCATGTCTTCTCAATTGTCCGACGTTTTGAATTCCATAGATGCCGTCAACGCCGCGGATATCGTGATGCATCAAGACGAAGACGGGCGCGACGTTCCCGAAGCGCAACTTTATGGTTTGCGGATGAGTGCCGAATTAGAAAGACTATTTGGAACCGACGTGCCGGACGTTTTGAAGATCGCTGCGCGCGGTCAACATATTGAACGTTGGATGTTGAAACGCACGCAATACCCGGAAGGGCGCACAGGGTATCTGACATGGCGCAAAGACCAAGCGCGCGCACACGGAGACCGGTTAGCGGGCTTGATGCAAGACGCCGGATATGACGACCAAGACTGTGAACGGGTCGGCGTTTTGTTGCGAAAAGAGGGTCTAAAAAGGGACGCGGACGTTCAAATGTTGGAAGACGTGATCTGTTTCGTTTTCCTCACATGGTATTTTGGGCCTTTTGCTGCCAAGCATCCGGAAGACAAAGTTCTGGGCATTGTGTCGAAAACCGCGCGTAAAATGTCGGCCGATGCGCGCGCTCGGGCGTTACAGGAATTTGATCTTCCCGAAACGCTGGCCGATGCGGTGAAATCCGCAGCCTAAACAGGCGAATTGATCGCTACTTTGCGTTATTTTTGAAATAAGGCAGCAAACCAGTCTGTGGGTGGCAATTGAGATACTCACACCGGACATCTTTGTTCAAAATGTAGACTTCATGATAGGTCAGCAGTTGCAGGTTCTCTTGATACTTTGCCCGTTCTGCCAACGCTCTGGTGTAGATCGCCAGATGGGTTGGATGGGTATGTGCCCATTTTTCAAGATGTCCAAGGGTTCGAAAAATACCAAGTGAATAGGCCTCTTTCTGTGCCTCGCCAGCGGCATTAAGGCAGACCACCTGACGTAAGCTGCAACACCCGGTCTCTTCTGGATTTCCACGCAAATAATCCATGCCTGCGTCCAGCTTTGGCTTCAGATTTGCTTCATAGCTTTGCAATTGTTCAGGGCCGCAATCGCGCCATGTGACACCAGAGCGAATGACGCATAAGTTGTCGGGGATATTGGCCACGATGACCCGTTTGCCCAAGGTGTCACGATCAGGATCGAAAGACAGCTCGCTTGGGGTGTCTGGTTGGAAATTATCATAAGCAGAGGCGTCGATCCGGTCCCTGGCAGCGCCCCAATACCCACTTTCATCCGTGGGTTCGATTTTTGACATAGGGCAGGCGGATAGCCCGCGAAGATATTCCTTGAAAGCAGCTGTTTCGCGATAGGCAGGCGGGACCGAAAAGCTCTCAACCCACATCCCGGATGTCATCGTTGCAGGGTTTTGCGCAATCCACCAATCGTCGAATTTTGACTGCCACGCGGCAAATGCGGCCTCGTCTTGCCAATAGCAAACGGCGAATGCGGTTTGGAACCTTTGATCATCGTGAAAAACCGCCTGATCATGGTGTAAAGGGGCGCCTGCATGGGAAAATACATCTGCCAAAGTCGCCAAAAAGGTTGAATTCACCTCTGGTGTGTTTGGCGCGTATTGGCATCCAAATATCAACATCCTGATGCGATCCACACTGGAGTTCACGCGCGAGCAGTATCTTTGCACGGAGGTTTCATGACCGGCGGGCTTTTGCATCGGATAGATGCGGGCGGGAACTTCGCACGTCATGGTAGGTATCCTTGGGCTTCACAGTATGCGTCGCGGAATGTTGGCCTGAAGTATAGATGACTTGGCACAAGTCGCACCATCTTTCTGTATTTAGAATGGCGCTCTGCAATTCAGAACATTGCTCAATTTCACTTAGGAGGAAGGTCAATTCGCCGTGGCGGACCGACTGGGGCAAGAATTGAAACGAACCGAAGAAGGCGACACGTTTTATAGTCATCCTGATGTGATGAAAGCCGCTGCTTTTGCGTTGCCTTGTCCACAATTCGGCGAAATGGGTGAAGCCGGGGTGGTGTTGAAGAACGGGATAAAGTTGGACGGCCCAAGCTTTGTTTCGCACTGCCTTGGCAAGGTTGGCCGCTTCAAAGCGCCTGACCAAGTGAACATTTTGGATGAGTTGCCCAAAGGACCATCAGGCAAGATTGAAAGGATCAAATTGGCTGCATTCGTGTCTCAGGAGTGAAATCGGTCAGATAATATATGATTTACATTTTCATATACTAAATATAGAAGCCTCTACGAAAGCGAATCCGTAGATGACCAAATTCCAATCCAAATCAGATACATTATATGACCGCGTGCGGTCGGACATCTTGTCACTGGCGCTTGGCCCAGACACACCGTTGCGGTTATCGGCCTTGTCAGAGAGCTATGGCATTGGGGTGACGCCATTGCGCGAATGCCTCAATCGCTTGGCAAGTGAGCAACTTGTCGTTCCGGAGCATAACAAAGGTTTTCGGGTTGCCCCCCTTACGCGTGCGGAACTTCTAGACCTTGAACAGAGTCGCAATGCTATTGAAGGCGCGATGTTTGCGTCTGCGGTCGCCAGCGCAGATGATACTTGGGAAGCTGGGGTCGTTGGTACGTTCCACCAACTGTCCAAAACTGCGATTCCGTCAACGTCTTTGAATGAAGACGAACTTCAGCTTTGGGCACGCCGTCATAATGCATTTCACATGGCGTTGGTGGCCGGGTCGCCTTCACATTGGATGCATCGCTTTTCAGAACAATTGGGTGATCAACTTGGGCGTTATCGCGTCTTCATTCAAAGCGGATTGCGCGAGTTGGCGTTGATCGCGCCTCAAACAGCCAAAGATGCCGCCGAAATCTTTGCAACAGCAATGGCGCTGGACCCGCATCGTGCACTCTATGATGCGGCCTTAGCACGAGATCCAGAAGCCGCACTTGCGGCGTTTAATGCACATACGGGCCTGACAATTGCAGCTTTTGAAGGGTTAAGCGCGCTTGTGCCCGCCGAATCTGCTCTTGCGACAACCCTTGGGCCACAATCGGAGACACCAAAATGACTGGCTATAACCCTGCTGAAGAGGGCGCAAAGATGTCTTTTGCCAAGGACATGTCATACATTGATTACTTGTCGCTGGACCCGATTTTGGGTGCGCAAAAACGCCAATCCGAGGCCCATGACGAGATGCTGTTTATCATCCAGCATCAAACGTCAGAGCTTTGGATGCGATTATGCCTGCATGAGCTGACCACCGCGCGCACCCATCTGAGCAATCGAGAATTCCAACCAGCGATGAAGATGTTAGCCCGTGTGGCGCGGATTTTTGAACAACTCAACAACGCGTGGGATGTTTTGCGGACGATGACGCCAAGCGAATACACAGAGTTCCGCAATGACCTTGGGGCGTCATCCGGATTTCAATCACATCAATACAGGCTGATCGAATTCATCTTGGGCAATCGCAACCGTGCGATGATGAAGGTACACGAGCACCGCCCCGAATTGCATCACATGCTTGGCCAAGAACTAGAGTCGAAATCATTATATCACGTCGCGCTCGATCTTTTGTCCGAGACGACTGGCGCCAAGTTTGATGCACATGTTTATGAAACCGACACACCACATTCTGCGGATGATGCAGTTATGGCGGCTTGGGTGAAAATCTATCAAGATCCGCGCGAATACTGGGCTCTTTATGAGCTGGCGGAAAAGCTTGTTGATCTTGAAGATTACTTTCGCCGCTGGCGCTTTAACCACGTCACAACTGTAGAACGTATCATTGGCTTCAAACGTGGGACGGGTGGCACATCTGGGGTGAAATACCTGCGCCGAATGCTTGAAGTCGAATTGTTTCCGGAACTTTGGAACCTAAGGGGTGCCTTGTAATGAACTTACCTATGAAAGACCGCTTTTCGCTGCCCGAGGGGACGATCTACCTTGATGGCAATTCTCTTGGACCTTTGCCGTTGGGCGTAACCGAGAGGGTCCAAACGATGATACAAGACGAATGGGGCGCGCATCTGATCAAGGGTTGGAACATTGATCAATGGATGGCGCAACCGATGCGGGTTGGCAACAAGATCGCCCGGTTGATTGGCGCACCAGACGGGTCGGTCACAATGGGCGACACGCTTTCTGTGAAGGTCTATCAAGCGTTGTCAGCAGCTTTGAAAATGCGCCCTGATCGACGTGTTATTTTGTCAGATAGTGGGAACTTTCCATCTGATTTGTACATGGCGGAAGGATTGATCCATCAATTGGGTCAGGATTACGAGTTGCGCATCGTCGCCGCCGAGGACGTGGCCACATCGATGACGGATGATGTGGCCGTCGCGATGATCACAGAGGTTGATTACCGTACGGGGCGCTTGCACAACATGACCGACGTGACAGCGGCAGCCCATAAAGCGGGCGCAGTCATGTTGTGGGATTTGGCGCACACGGCTGGCGCGACGCCTGTTGAAATTGCCGCTTGCGGTGCTGAGTTTGCGGTTGGCTGTACCTATAAGTATCTAAACGGCGGACCCGGGGCCCCAGCATTTATCTATGCGCGCCCCGATTTGATCACAGATATTCAACCTGCTTTGGCTGGTTGGCTTGGGCATGACGCGCCCTTTGCCTTCGAGCAAGGTTATCGCCCGGCACCAGGTATCGAACGCATGCGCGTGGGGACCCCGCCTGTCATTCAATTGGCGGCGCTCGAAGAGGCACTAAAGGTCTGGGATGATGTGGACATGCAAGAGCTTCGCGCGACTTCTATCCGGTTGTGTGACTTGTTCATCGAATTGGTCGAAGCGCAGTGTCCGGAATTGACCCTAGCAAGCCCGCGTGATGGGTCCGCGCGCGGCAGCCAAGTGTCGTTCACGTTTGAGAACGGGTACGCAGCCATGCAGGCCTTGATTGCACGCGATGTCATCGGGGATTTCCGTGCGCCCAATGTCATGCGCTTTGGGTTTACGCCGCTATATATCGACGAGAGTGATGTCCGCGCAGCGGTGGATATATTGGCTGACATCATATCCAACCGCCTCTGGGATATTCCGCAATACCACCAAAAAAGTCGCGTCACTTAACTGCGATGCAGGGCTGGGGTTTGACGCAACGCCGCGTCGACCCCACGAGTTGTAGAACGAAAGCTCATATACGTGCCCGCCAAGTTTTTAATT
This sequence comes from Aliishimia sp., assembly GCA_039978895.1. GTDB lineage: Bacteria > Pseudomonadota > Alphaproteobacteria > Rhodobacterales > Rhodobacteraceae > Aliishimia. The sequence goes on along the minus strand of JBDWAL010000060.1, from coordinate 22,390 downwards.
GGGTGGGCATTTGGTGTGCGGATCTACTTCCAAGCATGATGTTTCCACCATTCTGGCGCGTGCGCAAATTTCCTGACCACCGCCAAGCCGGAAGTGTCCAGACGACCGCGATCTTCTTAGCAATTTCTTGAGAATGGCAATGTTAGACCACTGTTCGTGCTTAGGTAGATTCCTGACGATGGTCTGAGGGGGCCTTAGGTCTCTTATTTTGGACTATTTTTGAAGCGGCTGATTTGGCGAAGCTCCAATCACGTTTAGATTGGTTCTGTTGGGTAAGGATTTTGACTGATGTTGATTTTGCGTTCGATACTGTTGTCTTTTGTAATCTTGATCCCTCGACTCCTGTTGGTGCCATTCCTGATTGTCGCTCTGATGCTAGCGAGCGTTGCTATGGGCCTCGTGGTGTTTGTTTTTGCGCTGATATCACCCATAATCGCGATGATTGTGGGTTCTTTCTTGGGCATGGCAATGATGATGATCCCGATGATGATCGGCATGCGCCTTGTTTTTACAAACCGTCGCCACGACATAGACCACAGTTACAAACAGCTCGTTCTGCCTGCCGCAATCTATGGCTTTATTGAAACGTTCTTATTGGGAATTCTTAGCGTTGGCGGGGCCGCACTTGTGAAGTTCGCGGCGCCTGAGGTCCCTCTTGTGGAACTATGGAACGGTCAAGCTGCTGCAAACGACACGGCACCAGAAACTTTGGGTGGTTTGGGAGACGCATCCGTTATCCTGTTCGCGCTCGCGTTCTTTATTGCGATGTCTGCGATCCGCGCGGCGCTTTTGGTGCCTCTTGCGGGTGCAGCAGCGGGGCGAGACGGCAACGGGCAACCCCATACGCCACTCGCAGGGTTCGGCGTGGGTCTTATTCCGCTGACATTCTTGGTTTTCCTGTCTTATGCCGCCGCCCCATTGATGGGATTTGCGGTTGTGTTGGTAACAATGCTGTTAGGACAGTACGACGCGTTGGTTGTCGCGTTTCAAAACTTGGGTCAGGCTTTGCTCATAAACCAATGGAAAAGCTTCAGTTGGACAGATTTGCTAATTCTCGGGTGTGGTTGGGTGCTTTGGACATGGGTTTTCTGTGTGCAATGTGCGGGTGGAGTTCTTTATTATTTGCGCGGATGTGAGAACTTCCAGGTGCAAAAGGCATCCCCAATGCCCCCGCCAACGCCCGAGCTTGATGTCCGCGCCCTTCGGAAATCGAGAACATCAACTGTGTAACCCGGCTGCAGTCTATTGTGTCTGTGTGATACGACGCGTCTGACACGTGAAATATTCGCTTTGTTGGGGCGGCGTATGACTAGGTTCGCAGGTACCACTTACGGGGCTAAAAAATGGACGCTCTGTTCGCAGTCTCCGATGTAGTTACGTGTTTCCAAGTTCTGTCATCGCTTCGCTCAGCGTCAGCTTGTGTTCGCCGTGGCCGGTGGTTTACGGCGCGATGGCCCATGTCACGGTATGATCGTCATATATTTCATACTTCAGATCAAAGAAGGCACCTTCCGGCAGTTTGGGGTGTAGTTCCCGTGTTAAATGAAGACGCAGCACCGATGAATTAGGTAGGTCGCGCATCTCGGCGCAGGGAAATCCGAAATACTTGCCGACCAAGGGAAAGAGAAGTTTATACAGTGTTTCCTTGGCAGAAAACAAAAGGGTCGCAAGTGTGGCTATGTCATATGTGGTTTGGGCCTCAGCTAAGTCACGTTCTTGAGAGTTGAATGCCATCCGCAAAATAGCGGTTACAGCCCGGTCCTTTGCTATTGTTTCTATGTCGACCCCAACCAAGGCTTGCGACGAAGGGTATAGAAGACAGATGCATGTCCCCTTGGAGTGACTGATGGACCCTGATACGCCTTCAGGCCATTTTGGGGCGCCTTTCGCTCCCTTTGGAATGTCAGTTTGTGGGTAACCCAGTTGACGCAAGCCGGTTTGCGCAAGGCTGCGTCCAGCAAGATACTCTGATTGCCGTTTCGCTATAGCAGTCCTGAGCTGTTCTGGGCGCAAAACATCAAGGGTTGTGAAAAGATCCGGGTTAAACGCCCCTTGGTCATAGCGGCAGATGAGTCCAAATCCGTTTGGCACACCAGTCTCAAACTGTCTGACCTGCGACAGAAACCCATTGGACTGATCTTCTAGGCTCAGGCCTGTCATGACTGGGCCAGATCTTAGCATGACCCGAACAGTCTGGCTTTAGAATCTTGTTGAAATGCGGCGATAGCATCTGGCGAAGTCATTGGTCCGTACGAAATGATGCGATGTAGTACGTCCATGATTGCGTTTTTCCTGTTTTGCTACTTTGCCAATGGTTAATTTTTCGTCATATTTTTTGCGGTTAACAGAGCCCAGTTTGACTAAATCGCGATCTAGGTCCGACTTGGGTGCAATTCAGGTCTCTGTTGGCGGCTGCTCTTGCTTCATTAACAGGGGTTACCGCCGAAGATTATATTACTAATATACTGTATATATTCAATAAAAATGTGGTGACCGAGTTTTTGGAGTTATCCAGCTGCATTGATTTTGCCAGCAGTTTGGAGTTCGACATTGGGTTAGGATTACTACGATGCTGGGTATGCAAGACATTTATTTAAGCCAAAAAGAGGCGAATATTGTGTCGTTGGACCAGCTGGACGAAACCCACGGGATTTCGGCAAAACCCGCACGTATTTACAGCCGTTTCTTTGGTCAAACCGGGGTTCGTCTCAGCAAGCTGCTTCACAATGCAATGTTGATCGATGCCTTGCAGGGTTTGCTCCTGCGTTGCCCTGAACTGCGCGACATTGACGGCTTTGGCATCTACGCAAAAACCCAGACACATAACACTCCGTTTGAGCGGGATTGGTTGGCAGAGGTTTTCGCGCATGTGGGACTTGGCCACTGGGAAGTGCTGACTTTTAGCATGACCAATTGCGCCTCAGGATTGGCGGCTGTGCATCTAGGCGCAACCCTTGATAAACCCTTTATTGTCTTGGCCGGTGAAAAGGCGTTCCATTCGGCGGGCAACCGTTTGTCGGTGGGCTTGTTGGGTGAGGCGGCCGTTTCTGTCTTATTCGCGCCGGGCGGGGATTTCCGCCTCAGAGGTACGGATGTTGCCCATCTTCCGCGTTATTTTACCAATCCTGACGATCTGCCTGCAGGTGATCGAAAGGCATTGCAGACTGATTTCGAAGAAGGTCTGGCGCAGTTTCTGCAAGATATCATCACCAAGGATCCGGAGTTTTTTGCCAGTGATCCGATCATTGTTCCCTACAATCTAAACCCCCCGCTTGTTGACCGGGTGCTAGCCCGTACTGGACTAGACCGAAATGTCACAGCAGGGGCCGATCCGCAGAACGGACATATGTTTTGTTCTGACATTTTTCACAGTTTGGCACGGAGCATGCCGTCCGACGGCGCTTCGGTATTCCTGTTCGCAGCAGGACATGGCGTGACGTTCGCCGCGCTGAAACTGGAACCCAATTCACGCAATTCATCAGAAAAGGAAAACCAATGAGTTATCATTTCAAAGAAACCGTCCGCGAAGCACTAAGCGAAGTCATCGAGCGTCCCGTGGATGAGATTGGCGACGATATGTTGCTTGATCGCGATTTCGACCTCGATTCAGTGATGTTCGTGCATTTTCTGCTCTCACTTGAGGATCGCATTCCAGGGCTGCAGTTCAATCCAGAAGACCTGGCTGAAGCCGCATTTAACCAAGTTTCGCTGTTGTTTGCGTTCCTTGAGCCATTCGCCACACCAGCAGGGGGCACAGAAAATGCAGCCGATACAGCCGCAGCTTGAACAACGCCTAGTTGATGGGCTGTTTGAAACAGCCCGTCGCGCCCCCCTTGAAAAAGCACTAGCGGGTCTGGGCAGCTTTGTGATGGGCACCCCGGGTTTCATCTTGTTTTCCGGACATGCGATCACCGTCATCGGGTCTGATGCGCCGCTCATGTGCGCAATGGGAAAGCCGGTTTCGCAAACCCATTCGTCAGTGCCGGATCCCGTGCTCCGTGACATGGGGTTGCAATGGGTGCGCGCCAAAGACAAAACCCCGGCCAATCACCGTGCCATCTTTGGGGCTTTGCTTTTGCGAGCCGGCTTGCTGTGTCGCATGTTGGATCGCGCCTACCGTCATCTTGAGCATCGTGAAAGCGGCGGGAAACCGATTTTGCAGCATCAGCTTGTTAAAGCGTGCTTTGTCGAAAGCTACAGCACTGCAGAACAAATCCGCCAAGAAGCAATCGGCCTTCTGGACGATACCTTGATGATAGATTTGGACCATTTGCATGACAATTTGTCGGTGGTGACCATGAAGGCGTCCAAGTTGATGGGCGGGCATGGATTTTTGATTGGCGAGGTCAACTCAATCGAGTTTCTATCGATGTGTTTGGCTGGGCAGGCTGCGCAAACCCCGGCGACCAAGGATCGCAACACACAGGTTCAGGCGAAGCTTGTTTCCGAACACTCCAAAGAGTTGAGCTCATGCCCGCTCTGAACTTAATTGCTCCTGAACCGACGCATCACGTCACGTGTTTGCGCCCTATGGTTCGCATAAAGCGACCACAGGGCCGGGAATGCCATGATGCTGAACCATGGCGGATTTCCAACGGAGTACAAGAATTCGAAGTGGTCGCATTTTCGGATGGGGGCAATAAGCATGCGCCGGAAACCGTGGATTTGTTGCGGCAGTATTTCCACCCTCAGGGGCGCGATACTGCCGTTCCGGCTAAGCTAATCTATGTGCATTGCGGTCAAAAATGCGAAAGCATGATGCCGTTGCTGCCAAGTCTTTTACACGCCATCGATTACGCAGGTCCTTGTTGCTCCATGCGCATTCCCAGCAATGCCTGCGAACCCGAGGTGTCTCGACAAATTGATCGTTTCGTTCTGGGGCAATTCCCCGATCAAGGAGCAGTTGTTCTGGTTGTTGATCGTCAAGACCGCATTGAAACAGTCGGCCAATTGAAGCCCCAGACAGTCCACATTTCATTTTTGGAAAGCAGCGACGACATCGCATCGACGCCGCCTGTTTTCGACAGACCTTATGTCTGAGAAAGGCCAGTATCATGACGACGTCTGACACGTCTCTTAATCCCAGTCCCTATCTGACGACAGCGCCCAAAACCGGCAATGGCTTCTTTTCCATAGGTGGCAAAGTCCTACTCATGTCGCTGCCGTTAATGGTGGGGTCTTTGACAGCCGCCACGCAGGCCATCGCAAAGCTGGGGCTGCTGACATATCACAACGACACGGACGCGCTGTTCATCTTTTCGATGGTCCAGCCTGGGTTTATTCTGATGCTGGCCTTCATGGAGTCGCTTGCGATTTCCAATCAGGTTTTCAGCTCTAGATCGGTGAAAACCTGGCCCAAGGGCGATGTCTTTCGGGCAACTCGGTTCTTTAGCATTCTGGGTAGCGTCCTGATTGGGCTTGTCGCGGGTGCAATTTATGCAGCCCAAAATATTGTCCCGGCCGACAACGTTATGCATCCGATATTGCCAAAAATGGCGTTGTTTGTGGTGTCGTTTATCCCATTCTTTGTGTTCGAGGCCAAGAATGCCGCCCTGCGCGGACAAGGCCGGACCGGAGTGGCGCTTATTCCTTTCGCCGTCCTTATCGTGGTGGACCTTGTCGTCACAGCCATCGGCATCTTGGTGTATGATTTAGGGTTTGACGCGATCTTGCTTGGCAACCTTGTTGGTCCATTGGTCGCTTATCCCGTCATTCATTACCTGCTGCGCAAAGAAATAGGCGCGGCAGAGCCTTCTGTGAACGAAGGATATCGGCGCAATGTTATCCGGATGTTGATCGGGGTCGCGGTTCCCACCTTCTTGACCACATTCGCGGGTTCAATCGCTGCAATGATTATCTTCCCAATGTTGGCTAGCTTTGGTTCAGAAACCGTATCCAGCTTTGTTTTGGTCATCCGGATGCGTGTTCTGTTCATTATTCCTGCGATCGCTGCCGGATCTGCCATCGCGATCATGATCAACACAAAAGACGATCAAGAGCACGGTGAAGAAAGCCGCCGTATCTTGAAGTATGGCGCATCGATGATTGCGTTGATCTATGTGGTCGCCACAACAATCTTGTTCCTGACATACGAAAATGTCGTTGGCCTGATGGTGCCGGGCGAAAATGCCGCCCTGCAGTCCGATACAGTGACATTGTTTGGCTTGCTGATTTTCACCTTCTTCCTAATTGCCGTGGGCACCATGTTGCAGGTCGTTCTGGAGCATCTGGGCAAGGGGGCGTTGGTCTTGGTGACCACGATCTTAGCCGAAGCAATTACCGTCGGTTTCGCCATCTACTTGCTGCAAACCGGCAGCGGTTTGACCCCCTTGACCATGGTCATGACTGGTGCCGCCGCGTTTTCAACATTGGCGTACTGCGTATTCTTTGCGCGGCTCGTGAAAAACTTGGGAGCCTCTGATGCTGTATGAACTCGCTTACCCTGTTCTGTATTTGGGCGCCAAATCACAACAGATGTCCGTTCGGACCAAGGCCCGTCTGGGCTGGGCCCCGAAAGAAATGGGTGCTGTCGTCTATAAGCCTGAAACGCGTTATCGCATCCTATGCTGGTTTATCCGCAAGCAAGACATTCGGGCGATGATGTTAGTCGCCCCACGTCAAGCGGCTCGCACAGCGGTGAAACGGTTTGAAACGACCAAGCGTGACCCGCGTGCGCCTGTTCGCCTCAGTGATGAAGAAAAAGTCCGCATAGAACATCTGACCTATCAAGGATCCACTGTTCGTGTGCTGCGGTATGGCCCGTCGGATGGTCCAAAGATCTTGTCCTTGCATGGTTGGAACGGCAAAGCATCCATGCTGCACAAGATGAATCTGGCTTTGGGCGATGCAGGTTTTAATGTTTTTGCCCCCGACTTGCCCGGTCACGGTGGTTCTGAAGGAACGCGCTTTGCATTCCATCAGTTGGGCCATGCGGTGAAAGAAATGTTCGCTGATGAGGGCACGTTCGCTGCATTGATTGGGCATTCGGGCGGTGGCTTGATCGGATCAATTGCATTGTCAGAGGGCTTTCCAGCCAAGACCTATATCCCAATTGGGGCACCATCTTCTTTGCATGGGTTGTTGAAATCCTATGTCGAGGTTTCCGACATGCCAGAGAAGACATTGGATTACATCGCGCGGCACTATGCGCGTCGCTTTGCGATCCCAATCGAAGAGTTGGGCGCGCCGGTCCTGTCATCCTTAGATATGAACACTTTGGTACTACACGATAAATCTGATTGGATGGTCAATGTCAGCAACGCTCAGGATTGGGCGGATGCCGCAGCGCAAAGCGAAGTTGAGCTGACCGAAGGCTACACGCATCTCAGCATTGTTAAGGCTCCCGCCGTTCACGAACGGGTCATCTCATTTATTCAAAAGGCGCAGTCAATTGCTTGAAATATTGGACATCGGGGTCGCGATGCCCGACCGGATACAAAACATTCACGAAGCAAGTGATGAGCTGTTGCTAAGCTCAAAGGATCGCCGAATGTATGCGCGCTTTTTTGGATTGGAGACCTTTCCACGCGACGCAGGTCAGACATTGCACGCCATGACAGATGAAGCGTGTTTGGCACTTGGCGAGGCAATTCCCTTTACCAAAGATGATCTGGACATGGTGATGTACTGTCACACCCTAATGAGCGTTGTGCCCATCCATCAAGATGTGACAGTGCCCTTTGCGGACTTTGCAACGGACCAAAACGAAGCCTTTAGCCTGACAATGAACCACTGTGCGACGGCGGTTTCAGCGTTTGAAGCGCTTGATCTGTTGTTGCCCCCTGACGGCACGGCATTGTTGCTGATCAGCGATAAAGGGTTTCATCGGATTCTGCGTGAGATCCCCAACACCACAATCATGGGCGAAAGCGCGGTTGCGATACTGTTGGGACGCCGCCCTGGCAAATTTCGCTACCTTGCGACCCATACAGAACGATTGGGCAAGTATTCCGTCATGTCTGGTCTGGTTGGCGCTGTGGAAGCAGAAGGTTTTGCCAAGGAGTATGTTGGCTTTGTCACGGAGTGCATTCAGCAAGCGTTGATCCGCGCAGATCTGACAATTGACGAGGTCAAACTGATCTTGCCTCATAATGTGAACCTTCCGTCTTGGGATCAAATTGGTGACGCCTGCGGCGTGACGAAGGATCAAATCTATCTAGAGAACGTCCCGCGCTTTGGTCACATGTTTAACGCTGACCCGTTCCTTAATCTTATGGATGCCGCCAAAGATGGTCGGCTGAAGAACGGCGATACAGTGCTGATGGTCAGTGTGGGTTTGGGCGCAACAGCGTCTTGTTCCGCACTGCAGGTCACCGGCTTGGACAGCCCCACCCCCCAGAAAAACGTCGTGAAGGAGAAAGCCTGTGTTTGATGTAACAGCGAAAGTGACCGAAGCGCTAGGAAACGCATTAACACTTGCGGGTCTCAGCAAAGACGAATGCAGCCAAGTCATGAACGGCGCGCAAATTTATGGCGATGACGGCCTGTTGGACTCTGTTGGTCTGGTGCGGCTGATCGGGGGCGTCAGCTTGGGTTTTGAAGACTTGGGCGTGGACATGTTCGACATGCTCGAAGCGTTGGACGCAAATCCGGCCGATGTCTTCGCCGACAAAGCCAGCATCATTGCCTTTACCACCAACGTTTTGAACGAGATGTTAGAGGAGCAGCAAGTATGAGTATCAACGATGATATCCTATCTGAGGTAGCTGACCGTGTTGGCACCCCGGCCTATGTTTATGACGCCAAAGCCTTACGCAATCGGGTCGCGCAACTGCGTACCGAATTGCCCGGTGTCGATTTCTTTTATTCGCTCAAAGCCAATCCAAATGTGACCATTGTCGGATTGGTCACAGAGCAGGGGATGGGCGCGGAAGTCTGTTCGCTTTTTGAGATCGAAGCAAGCATCGCTGCTGGTGTTGCGCCCGAGAAAATCATCTTTGTGGGGCCCGCCAAATCTGAAGCCGAGCTGACCCGCGCAATGACCCTTGGCATCAAGGCCATTATCGCAGAATCCCTGCAAGAATTGCACCGCATTGCAGAAATTGCTGCAAGGATGGGTATCTGCCAAGATATCGGTCTGCGAATAAATCCCATTTTCCACACGCCCGGTGCCCGTTTATCCATGAGCGGGAAGCCAACGCAATTTGGTATTGATGAAACTGAGCTGGCCGCAGCGTTGCAGATTGTTGGGCGTTTTAAGAGCCTACGACTTGCAGGCATGCATGTTTATATGGGCACTCGCATTCTGAGCCATAACGTTGTGGTCAAGAACACACGCGCCATTCTGGAACTTGCGGAACAAGTCACCCAGTTGGCGGGGCATCCACTGGATTTTGTGGATATCGGCGGCGGGTTTGGGGTGGCTTATTCCAGTCGGGAAACTGATTTGGATTTACCTGCCCTTGGTGCTGCGATGCGTCCGCTTCTTCGGACGGCACGTGCACGCCTTCCTCGCACTAAAATCGTTATTGAGTTGGGTCGTTATATCGTCGCAGAGGCAGGCGTATTTGTAACGCGGGTGCGTTATACAAAAGCGTCTAAAGGCACGCAGTTTGCGATATGTGACGGCGGTTCAAACTGCCATACAGCCGCCGGTCAGGCCGCTATGTTTCGCAACAATTTCCCGGTGTCGCGCGTTGGTCCAGAAACGGGTGCATCAGAAGTTTGGACGATCACTGGCCCGCTTTGCACGCCAACTGATACGATCGGCCATCAAGTCACTATTGCCGGGTTGGAACTGGGTGATTTGATCCGAATTGACCGATCTGGCGCCTACGGTGCTTCGGCTTCTCCTGTCAATTTTCTAAGCTTTGGCGCTCCCGTCGAGGCATTGGTCGATGATGACAAAGTCAGCGTCATCCGTGAACGCGCCAACCTTGCTGATTATCTGACACAGCAGGTGCAGCGTCCAATTGAGATGCAAAAAATTCAAGAAGCACGATTAAAGGAGACAATTTGATATGAATCCGTTTGAGCACCCCGCACTGGACGAGATCGATGAGATTGCCCCACAACTCCATGCCTTTGGGCAGCGGCTAGAACAGGACCCCGAAGACTGGGAAGACTTGTGGGGCCTAGAGTTGATGCGTGCGCTTACCTTGATCGAGGTCCCCGAAGAATTCAGCGAGATCCCCAACTGCGGTGGCCGTTTCGGCCCTGGCCGCGTGAGCTACTTGCAGCTTTTGGGTGTGTCAGAACGTATTTCGCGCCATGACCCAAGCTGCATCATGGCTTTGCCGACGCCGGGACTGGGTGGGTTCGCAACATCTGTGTTGGGCAATGCTGCGCAGAAGGAACGTTTTTTCCGCCGCTATCAACAAACGCGTCCATCGCGGAACTTCTTTGCGATTACCGAACCTACAGTGGGATCGGACGCCACGAATGGCGTTTCCAGAGTCGAAGTAGGACCAAACGGCCCGCTTCTAAGCGCCCATAAGAAGTTGGTTGGCTCGATGCCGCAAAGCGATCTTGGTGTGATCTTTGTCAAAGATGAGCGCACCAAATCACACCGGTTGGTGGTGGCCGATGCCGAAATGTTGGGCAAAATGGACATCACCCGCCTGAATATCGCTGGTCTGCGCGGCGCTGATCTGGGCGAGTTGCACGTCGATGATCTTGCCATTGATGAAAGTGACTTCCTTGGCCACGGACTTGATCGGGGTCTACGGGACGGGTTCTTCGCGATGAACAGCGTGTTTGAGCGATATCGCCCGATGGTCATCACCATGGCTTTGGGCGTTGCACGCGGCATCCTTGGCGATCTTGTTGAATGTGGGGTGGGGCGGCAGCACCTGGACGGACCTCTTATCCGGTCCCAAGCGTTGCTGATGCGGGTCATCGACATTGGTGGCGCATTGGAAGCCGGTAAGCCCAAAGGCCCAGAGACCAGCCGACTGAAGGTCGAAACGATGACCTTTCTTGATAGCGTCATGCGGTTGGCCTTTACCCATATGCCCCAAACTGACCTCGAACAGCACGCCCGCCTTTTGAAACGGTGCCGGGACGCGCGATCTTTTGAATACATGGAAGGTACAAGCCATATTCACGTGGTGCCCGCCTTTCGTTCTTATGCAGCGAGCGCTTGATATGACACTTTATTTAGACCCCGCACAAATCTTCTGGGACGCGTTCGAAGAACTCGAACCGCCGCAACCCGAATGGGAAGAACAGTTCGATTATTGGCATGACTATGTCGAAAAGTTTTTCCTCTCAAATGGGATGAAGTTCGAACCCAATGACAGCAATGTTGAACAGTGGTTGATGGCGCCGGATCGCGCGCCTTTCTCTGAGATGGTAAAGGCCCTGTTGCCCCGCATGACCGAACAGACTGATCTGTCGGAAACTGAGGCAATCTTATTTGCACATTGGCTACCTGATTTGCATATGGGCACGTCGGTGACCAACTTCACGATGCACGAATTGGGACTGAAAAACTGCTTCGGGTTTGCAATCTCAGATCGGGGGCTTTCTGCACCGTTCTTTGCGTTCGACACCTTGTACAAGTACCTGTCTGCAAAGGATTGTAGTGGCCTTTTGCTGATCGCAGATCAGAAGCATTTACTCTATAAATCTAAAGTGGTTGATGATTTGCAACCACGCAATGCCGCAGCAATCTTGCGGTTAGATCCGAGCAATAAGGCCGGTTTGGAATATCGTGGCTACAAACGTGTTCAGTACGACGCTGATGCCGATATTGCCGCGTCGATTGATGGGTTGCTGGACCATTTTGGGCTTTTAGGTGAGCAGGCGACTGTTATCGGGCCTGACACATTGGTGTCAGCCGTTAATATCCCCGGTGTTAAGGTCAAGATCACCGAAGATACATTGGTCTGCGCGGCGCCATTTGCGGCGTTTGCCGATGCCGTGGAACCGTCACGTGATCACCTGTTGTTGTGCCAAGATGGGCGTCATATTACTGCTTTGGCGTTCAAGGGCGAAGACCAATGAGACTGGCCTCGTTCTCAAGAGTGTTCCCTGAGCAAACGATCGCGGTTGAAGACTGCGTTATGGCGGCAGGGAACCAACCGTTAGAAGCAAAAGCATTTCGACGCATTTTCGGAATTGACGAAGTGCGCAAGTGGCAAGACGATTTCAACATTTCCGACGTTCTTCCCAAGATGTTGGATGACTTGCAGCATGGGCAGTCCGTGTTACCTGACGCGTTCATCTACGTGCATGCTTGTCCGTTGCATGCAACGTCGGCTGGTCCCACGCTTGCATCTTTGCAGGAAACGCACCCGTTTTTGGCAGATGTAGATCAGATCTATGAGATGGATCAGAACTGTTGCGCCAGCTTGTTCTGGGCTCTTGATGCGGCCAACAACATGTTGAACCGTGGCACCGCCAATTGCGTGGTCATCATCGGCGGAGAGAGCTTTTCCGACCTGCCGACAAAAGAGCGGTACATGCCAGCCTGTACCATTCTGGGCGACGCATTTGTTGGATTGGTTGTGGACGGGCAAACGAACGGAACGCAGATTTCGGATATCGTTCTGCAAAGCACGCCCGCCTTTCATTCCGGCCTATATGGATCAGACAAGGACGTGCACGCGTTCAACCATTCTCAGGTCAAATTGACGACCAAAATGCTAGACGAAATGGATTTCGACCCACAATCAGGCGAACCAATCCTTCCGCATAACATCAATAGCTTCATTTGGGCGCAATACTGCGTAAATTCAGGCACCGCACGAGATGACGTTTGGCTGAACCTTTTGGCGGATTACGGCCACTGCTGCACAACTGATGCTTTTTTGAATATCGACAGATTTCAATCCGATGAAACCACTGACAGCGCAGTCTTGATCGGCGTCGGGCAGGGTGGCTTTGTTGGTGGGTGCAGGATGCGCAAGCCTGTGACTGGAGGTACATATGCAACTTGTTGATGTCGCACATACGCTCTCCAAAGCGAGCTATCCTGACTTAGATGCTCTTCGGGGTCTCTATGGCTGGTCTGATCGCAACCACCGGATTTTCAGTCGAATGTTTGCACTGGAATCCACGGCGCTCCACCCGCAGACTGCATTGCCAAAACTGCTGATCCACAGTGCATCGGAGTTGGTTAAAGCCAATCCTGAATTGCTGGGAAACGTCGATTACGTTTTCTATTGTCACGCTATTAATTCGCCTTTGATGTTGGATGATGAAGTGTTGGGCACCTTGGTGCGGACTGTTTTCGACTGCGATCCTGAGGTGATGTCTGTTGCGCATGGCTCTTGTACCTCGGCGATTATGGTCATGCGCATGTTGCAGAACTTTCCGGCGGACAAACCATTGAATGCGGTGATCCTGACGGGCGAAAAGTGCTTTTTCGATATGCTGCAATATGCAGACAATCAGGGGCTTTACGGTGAAGCATCTGCTGCGGCTTTCCTCAAGGTTGGTGCTGAAACAGGCACGCAAATCATAGCTACCGAGACCGGACATTTTGAAGGGATGTTCGCACCGATGGTCGACGTCAGCCCAGAGGTTGTGCAAGCGTTTGATCAGGCATTTCTGCCTCGGATGAGCGGTCTAGTGACCCGTCTTTTGCAAAACGCAGAGATGTCCGCAGAGCAGATAGATGTGATTTTTCCAACCCATCTTAGCCCGTTTACATCAAACAGAGTGGCCAATCTTGTTGGAATGGAAAAGGCGGAGGTTTGGAAGAATAACCTACCGAAAATTGGCCATTGTTATTGTGGCGACTTGTTCTTGAACTACAAAAATTGGCTGGCAACGCGCGATGCGGATGCTGGTCCCGCAAAAATCCTCTCGTTCGCGTCAGGTATGACGGGCTCGTATGCAGGTATCGTTTTGGAAAAGGGCTAGAGACATGAACCAGACTCATCTTTTGCTACATCAACACCTTGGTCACAGCGCGGCGGGTCGCCCGGATAAATTGGCTGTTCGCGATGTTAACACCGAGCTGACATATGCTGCTTTGCACGATATCGCGCAAAAAGGTGCTGCCGGTTTGCATAAACTTGGTGTGTCCGCTGGCGACCGGGTTCTCCTTTATATGGACAACAGTGTCGATTTTGCGATCGCGTTTTGGTCTGTGGTTTATGCGGGCGCCGTGGTCACGCCAATTTCGCCTGACATTCGCCAAACGAAGCTGACTTATATTATCAAGGATTGTGACCCTGCAGCGATCATCACAGATCTGGCCTATGTTGATGTGATTGGATCGGCTCTTGGGGATGTGCCGACGCCTGTTGTCACCGACGCTGGTTGTTGGGCCGAAAATAAGCCTGCTTCCATATCGGATTGCGGTGCCAGTCAGATTATCGATCAAGACCTCGGGTGCATCATCTACACATCTGGGTCGACCGGTTCGCCTAAGGGTGTGATGCTGAGCCAGCAAAACTTGGTCAGTGCGTCCCGATCTGTCGCGGAATATCTTGGCTACACCGCGCAAGACAGCATCTTTGTCGCGATCCCATTGACCTTTGATTATGGCATGCATCAATTGACGATGGCCGCCCTCGTGGGTGCAACAGTTGTCATTGAACGTAATTTTGCCAAGCCACTGTTTTCGCTTGATCGGCTAAGTAAAAGCGGGGCAACTGCCTTTCCCCTCGTTCCAACCATGGTGCCGTTGATGTCCAAGCTGGCATCCCGATTTGATCTTGGCGCGGTTCGGTTGGTGTCAAGCACGGCGGCGGCGTTGGATCCTAAGCACATTGACCAAATTCAAGCGTGCTTGCCGCAAGCGACCGTGTTTTCGATGTATGGTTTGACCGAATGTCACCGCTGTACCTATGTTCCGCCGAACCGGTTGGAAGAAAAGAAAACCAGCGTTGGAATCGCCATTCCCAACACGCAATTGTGGGTGGTTGATCGGGCCGGAAAAGCTCATCGCAAAAATGCAGAAGGCGAGTTGGTCATCCGTGGTGCTACGGTCATGAAAGGCTATTGGAACAGCCCAACGCGTACAGCTGAACGCTTACACCCTGGCCCTTTTCCCGGAGAATTCGTGTTTCACACCGGCGACATCTGTCGTCTGGATGAGGATGGATTTGTCTACTTTATCGGGCGGCAAGACGATGTTCTGAAGATCAAAGGCGAAAAAGTTGCGCCAAAGGAAGTCGAAGACATCCTGCGCAAACACGCCAGTGTGAGTGAAGCGATTGTCTACGGTCGTGCAGCCAAAGACGGTGGACATACGGTCTGCGCAGCAGTGACGCTCATAGACGGTGCTCAAACGAAACCGGATGCCTTGCGCGACTGGTGCGCACAACATCTGGAAGCCGTCGCCGTACCGCGTGTTGTCGACGTTATTGGTGCTTTCAAGCTGACAGCAAACGGAAAAATAGACCGCAATCAGTTCAAGATTTCATCAGAAGTACCACCACTCACGAAACAACCAAGCATTTCATAAAGGGGTTAGACATGCAGCCATTTTATTCAGAAGTAACCGAGGCATTGATCGAAGTGTTGCAGCCTTCCAATGCGCCAAATTGGAATGGCGACATCAGGTTAGAGGCTGATTTGGGTATGGACAGCGGCCTTATGCTAGAGCTGATCATGCAGTTGGAAGAGACAATTCCTGACTTGGTTATCGACCAAGCAACGCTGTCATACGAGCAATTCGCAACGATTGGTTCGGTTTGTAATTTTGTTCACACACACCGCAAGCAGGATGCTTTGGTATGACATCTGCGCATGCAGAGCTACGCGCCGTTTTCGACGGATTTGCGGATCACACGGGTCCCGCCTATTTTCACATTGGCGGGGACCTGAGTTTTCGTGATCTGCATCAAAGCGCACTGTCGCTTGCGTCGCGTCTGATCTCTTTGGATGAAAATCGCAGCCCAGTTGTGATTTTGGGACATAAAGACAAGAGTTTTCAAATTGCGTATTGGGCCTGCCTTTTGGCGGGACGGCCATTGATCCCGGTTGAAAGCGACACCCCCGATCAACGCCTGAGTAACATCATAGAAAGCTGCAAAGCGACACTAGTACTATCAATAGAGCCGAATGTTGCTCCCCCAAGATTGTCGGGTGTTGCGTGTTGGTCGATGCACGATCTGCCCGTACAAACGTCAAGATCCCTAGAAGGGTGCATCCCGACACGCGCGGATGGCGACATCGCGTATATCATGTTCTCATCAGGCAGTACGGGACGCCCCAAAGGCATTAAGATTACCTATGCAAATTTGGCAGATTTTGTGCGTTGGCTACGAACTGATTTGCTTAGTCAGATCGACTTTGAGGCCGTTAGCGGCACAGTGCGCCATTGTTTTGACGTGTCACTTTTTGAGCTTTGGTCCAGTTGGCTAAGATGCAAACCGATTAGCGCGCTTGATCATGGCGAGTTTATCAACTCTCGAAAATATATTGAGCGGTTTGGCACGCATAACGTTGGCCTTTGGGTTTCGACGCCGTCCACCGCGCAAATTTACCTGAAGGACAAAACCTTTGATGCAAAAGGTTTGCCCAGATTGAAGACGTTTTTATTCTGCGGCGAATTGTTGAGCAAAGAACTGGTCCAAACACTGGAAAACCGGTTCCCTCAGGCGCGCATTATCAACACTTATGGGCCGACAGAATGCACTGTCGCTGTGACCTCTGTAACGATTAATGCACAACACATTGCACGACCCGGTCCCTTGCCGATTGGTCGAGCGCGGGCAGGAACCAAGTTGTCGGTTCAAAACGGTCAAATCGCAATCGAAGGGGCCTCTGTCGGCGCGGGATACGTGAATATGCCCGAAAAAACCAAGTCGGCCTTTCCAAGCACGGATACATATCTATCGGGCGATGGTGGGTCTTGTGATGATAACGGGCTTTGGTACTTTAGCGGTCGCATGGATCGGGAAATCAAACTTTTGGGCATGCGGATGGATCTTTCAGAGATCGAAGCCACAATTATGAATTTCGACGGCGTTACATCCGCCTTTATCGAGCCTGTGGAAATTCGCGGAGTGATCAGATCGTTAAGGGTCTATGTGAATGGGCCACACTCTATCGATGATTTACCGCAGATTGCACAAGATACCGCGGCAATTCTAGCGCCCGCAATGGTTCCGAAGTTTTGGCATCTGTGTCCTGAACTGCGGTTGAACCAAAACTCCAAAATAGACAAACCGCGCACGATTGAAATTGCTGCACAGTGCGAGCCATTCGTCTTTAACCCTTTGAATGTGAACGCGAAGGCAATTCAAGATCCGCCGCCGCCCAGTCATGACGTCACTGAAACCGCTTTGGATGGGCTTGGCTTTTTGAAATGTGCTGAGATCGCGGTAAAGCGCCATGGGTCTATGGTGACGCTGGCTTTGCCGCGTGGCGGGCGCAATCTGACGTTGTTGTCCGATGCAAAACATGTGCGTTTTTGGCGTGAAAACGAGGCGTTGTTTGTAAAAGATCACAAAATCGCCGGTTCAGGTGCCGCTGCAATGCGCAGTGTGCTGGGCAATGCTTTGCAGACCTCTTGTGTTGGTGAAAACTGGGCCGAATTTCGAAAGGAAATGACGGGCCTGCTTAATACTTCAAAAGATTGGTTCTTGCGCCCTTTGTCGGAAGCAACGACACAGCTTGCTGCTGATCTGACGGCTCCAAATGCGCCGCGTCTGGACAAGGTTTGTTTGGATTGGGCGACAAAAGCAATCTGTGATCCGCTGTTTCGCAACAGTGCATTGAACGCACCAGCCTTAGATTTGTTGACCGAATTGGATGGTAATCTGTTCCAGCGGATGGCCGCCATAGAACCAGATCAATCCGACACATTGATCGATGCACAAATTGATAAACTATTGCATCAGATTGCTGACGGCGCGCGGTCTGGGTCCATAACAGACACTGTTTTGCAAGATGACAGCTATGTCGGAAGCCGTGATGAAAAGTTGCGGCGGATTGTTGCGGGTCTTTTGGCAGCAAGTCTGCATATGAATGCGATGACCCTGTTTTGGGCCTTAGTTCACATCGCAGAACAGCCAGATCTTCAGCAACGTATCGCAGATGAGGCACGACCTTTTGGCTTGGCGCCGCGGCGCATCGCGCAAACACCCGTCGCCTTTGCCACATTGCGCGAGACGCTACGGGTGAAACCGGTGACTGCATTCTTGGAGCGTCAGGTTGCTACCGCCTTTTCGCTGGACGGTTTCCGGTTTGAAGCAGGACAGAGCGTACTTTTCAGCCCGCTTTTGGTGCATATGGATAACGAGCAATGGGATCACGCAACGCAGTTTGACCCAGATCGCTTTTTGAATGGTCGATCCTATCCAAAGGATTCATATTTGCCGTTTGGGATGGGTAGCCGGGTCTGTCCGGGCGCGAATGCGGTCAATCAGCAACTGACCTACGCAATTTCTGGTCTGTGCCAGATGTTAACCTTGGATCATGATCCGAATACGCGGCCCGGTGATCTAAAACAAATGTTCAAAATCGTTCTGGAGCCGCGCGGCATAGTGAAGCTGAACGCGACTCGCCGTTTTGAAACAGCAAAGGCTTGATATGTTTTATACGGTGTTCAACACATTGATCGATCGCTTAACCAATGACGATGTAAGCGTTGCATTGGTGTCAGGGACAACCCGCTTGACCTATGCGCAACTGGGGAAACGCGTAGCGGCTATCCAATATGCGATGATGAAAGATCATGATCTTGGGCTGTCATCTGCACCAATTCTTGTGCGTGGTCACAAAGAGTTCGATGTCATTGCAGCCATGATTGCTTGCGCTGGAATGGGACGAGGTTTTGTTTTTGCAGAAGAAAATTTTCCAGTTGCGCTTGTTCAACAGATTATCGACACATGTGGCTGTCGATTGATGTTAAACGTGGCCGCGAATGATTTGGACGTGGATATCGACGTAATAAATACTGTGCCCCTGTTGGATCGCACGCTTGAAATGGTCGATGCGACGGCTGCGCAGGAAGATGCGCTGTTTTACGTCACCTTTACGTCGGGCAGCACGGGCAACCCCAAAGGTATTCCGATTCAAAGGGCTAATTTCGCCAGTTTGCTGTCATGGTTGGAACCTCTCATCGTCGATTCCATGCAAGGCGGGGCTTATGCTGCTGTCAATCATGCCAGTATGGCGTTTGACATGTCGATCAGTGATGTCTGGCCCACTTTATTGGCCGGTCGCGCCGTATTTCTGCTGAATCATCGTAACAATGCCAATCCTAACGCCAACATATCGATTTTGTTGCGTCATGCAGATGTATCAGCGGGCACTTTGATGACGACGCCCGCGTTCCTAAGTATCATGATGGAATCAAACCGTTTTTCGGAAGATTTATTCCCTCATTTAAGGGCGTTTTGGGTCGGTGGAGAGAATGTACCACGTCCCTTGCTACAAAAACTGCACGCAAGATTCCCCAAAAGCACAATCTATCATGCATATGGGCCGTCCGAAGTGACCTGTGTCACGCATTGCCATCCAATGTCTGCAGTCGAGCTATTCGGTGATGATCTTATGGATTTGGGCCAAGCCTATGGCGATACTCAGGTCTTTGTGGATGATGGGGAAGGGCAACTGCGATCCTGTGGCGAGGGTGAAATTGTTCTTGTCGGCCCGCAAGTCGCTGGACAATATCTGCCGCAATCGCATCCAAACAATATCAATTTTGGCTATAGCGATGGCATACCTAGTTATCACACTGGTGATTTGGGAATTCTATCAGACAAAAATTCTATGCGGGTGATTGGTCGAATTGACCGACAGGTCAAATTGAATGGTTTGCGGATTGAGCTGGGTGCAATTGAAAAATGTGCGTTGGATGTCCCGGGCATATCGACTGCAGTGGCAATCATGCGGTCCACACCATCGAAGTCATTGATGTTGATTGTCGGCGGCGACGAATTATCTGCTGGTTTGGTTGAAGATCTACGTGACCACCTGGCAAAAAATCTTGCTCCTTATATGC
Source organism: Aliishimia sp. (assembly GCA_039978895.1). Classification (GTDB taxonomy): domain Bacteria; phylum Pseudomonadota; class Alphaproteobacteria; order Rhodobacterales; family Rhodobacteraceae; genus Aliishimia. Next base: position 2,538 of record JBDWAL010000060.1, on the reverse strand, counting down.
AGCCTGGCCGCATTGAGTTCAGTGAAGATTTTCCACTTACTTTATCAGGTAAGATAGACCGGCGGAAAATGGCTGAAAGCCACGCTTGATTTTCTAAAGTCGTTTGAACTTTCATGATCCTGCATGCCATCGTTCTCGGCGCAGGTCATATGCCCCACGGCTATAGCAAAAGTGACTGTATTGTTCCGATATGACCAATACAGTCACCTCCATGCCCCCCTATTTCAACGTTACGAGCACGAAAACTCACCGCGCGGATTCGCGTTTCTAAAAGTATTTAATTTTCAATGAATTAGTATGGACTATATCACGATTAAGGCCACTCAAATCAGCGATATAGGTCGCTCAGCGCCTTTTGATCCGCGTAAAACTTAACCAGAGGTTTTCATGGCTAGCCGCATGATACTCGATGCTGAGCTGATGCCGGTACTGGCGAAGTAAACAGCAAATTTCGTGACCGGCTCTAGATTGATTAGTGAGGGAGTTCAGCGTGGTGTGAGTCGATTGGAGCGAAATACTTCTATTCCAGAAAACAAACATTGCGCATTCACCGGGAAGCTAATTTTGGAAAATAATATGATACGACGAAGAGAGGAAATATCTATGAGTAATCATTTTACTGACATTATTATCGGCGGCGGACCCGGTGGTCTAAATATGGCGCTTGAATTTGAAAAGCGTGGAATTGATTATCGATTGTTGGAAGCAGCGGATTGTGTCGGCGGACAATGGAACCGTTTTCCAGTTTGTGGCGAATTGATCTCCTTGAACAAGAAATACGTTCCGGGCGATGATCACTACTACAAAATGCGTTATGATTGGCACACACTCAGCACAATTACCCCAGAGGACGCGCAAGCAGACCCCAATTTGCTTTTTACAGAATGGACATCGAAGCATTGGCCATCTGCCCGCCTTTACCACAAATATCTTCAATATGTTGCGAAGAGCATGGGTGTTGCTGCAAAGACGCGGTTCAACTCGCGGGCTGTCAAAGTCTCTCGCAATGACGAACACTTCATCATTGAGGTCGAAGATGGCGCCGTGTTCACCTGTGACCGGCTGTTCAGCGCGACCGGGACCACAGTGCCAATCGTTCCAGATATCAAAGGCCTAAGCCCGGAAACTTGCACTTTTTACGGCGACTATGATCCAGAAGTCGCGAAAGAGCGGTATCGCAACAAAACTGTCGTTGTCGTTGGCCGTGGCAATTCCGCCTTTGAGATCGCCCACAATTTGATTGATATCACCGCTGAGACACGGGTTGTGACACGTTCCGTTCCTAGTTTTGCCCGTCAGTCCCACAACGTGCACGACTTGCGTTCACAAGTGTCAGATGTGTTCGACTTGATGCAACTGAAGTCCAACAACAACATCACAAGCGACCGAATTGTTGAAGTTAGCCGTGTTGAGGACGGACCGCATGCGGGTCGTTTGTTGGTAACTTTTGAAACCGCGTGTGTCCATTGGACGCCGGCGCGTTGGATGAAGCGCACAGGTTACGTGGATGACATCATTATCGCTTGTGGCTTTAACTACACCGTTTCAAACGTCTTTGATCAGCAAACGGTTAAGCCAGAAATGTGCGAAAAAGGTCGGTATTGCCTGCTGAACGAAAGCTGGGAGTCTCGCAATGTGCCTGGCTTGTACTTTGTCGGGACACCAATGCGGATCAATGATCCGAACGCCGCTTCGGGTTTTGTGCACGGGTTCCGGTGCAACATTCAAGCTTTGGGTCACATCATTGGCGAAAAGCACGGAATGCCAGTTGAACCGATGTTTGAGTGCGAAATCCCAAAGGGCGATGCGCGCGAAGCCATGGAAAACATTTCACAATACTTGGTCAACATGGTGAGCAACACCATGCCATTGTTTGAGTTGTTTAACTTCTTTGGCTGCACTGTCACACTTGGCGATGCAAAGGCAGACGGCACTGTAACCGCTAAAGTTTGGCCCCCATTCCCACGCGCTTACAACGAAAAAAGGTTCGCAGGATATAGCAACAAAGTCGAAGTCGTCTTCGAATATGGCTTTGGTCAATACGGTGATGGGGAAGTGCCAACACATTACTTCACATTGCCTGCAGACCACTTCGATACATCGAAAAGCGCGTACATCCACCCAGTGTTCTATGTCATGGAAGACGGCGTCGAAGTTGACGCGATGCACATGCAGGAAAGCCTCATTTGTCGGTGGGACCAAGATGACTATGTCGATGAGCAGACAAATGTCGATCAGTACAAGAACGTCGCATTTAACGCGATCGCCGCGGCTTTGGGAAAGGACGAACGTCGCAGCACCTTGCCTGTTTATGATGAGTTCATCGATGAATGTTACCCGCTGATGACCGACGACGAGATCACTGAGGCTTTGGAACTTCAGCCGACGCTCGCTGTGCTTGCGGCCAAAGGCGAAACGACTTTGCCAGACACCCGCGTCAACGAACGACCGTTGGGAACATCTGCTGAGGCTGAGAAGCTGATGCGCATGGTCGAAGACGGAGTTGCTTCATAAGAAACTAAGCCATCCTCCCCTCTG
>JBDWAL010000059.1:0-136726 GCA_039978895.1 Aliishimia sp. | reverse complement strand
CAGCCCCATGCGCCAGCAAACTTATCGCCAACTCTGGCTGCCCATTTAGCAACGCCAGATGCAACGGCGTGAGCCCCATCTGGGTGGTGCCCGCCACCAGCTCGGCCGGAAGCAATTTCAACATGTTTTCCGCATCCGACGCGCCTGCGAAGTAATTAAACGGTGAGGCCGCCGCGTGCAGAACGTTATAGCCGCGTTCGCTGCGCACTTTGGGATCGGCACCATGGGCCAAAAGCAACTTCACCATTGAAGGAACTGCATCCATATGCCCTGTGGCCCAAATTATCGGCATCGCACCGTAGCGCCCTTGCGGGGCGTTGAGGTCCAAGTTTGGGTGGGCCATCAAAAACGCCTGCGCCGAAGCGACACTGCCCTTCAGCATCAAGTCTCGCAATTCTTGGTAAGGTTGGGGCAGTACGTCGACCTCGAAGCTATCCACGTCATCCGTCACCATGTCGAGAACCTGACGGGTGATCAATTCCTCAAAACGGCTATTATCCCCGACCTGCAACGCCAGTTTCATCTCGGTATAATAGAGATCTAGTGCCTGCATCTTCGCCTCACTCATGGCGGCGGGATGCTTTAAGGACTGGCGCCCTTCATTCAGGTAAGCCCCTGTGACACTTAGACAAAAAATCGTAAACAACACCACAGGCGTCACGCGCGAATACATCATTCAACCACCAATTCGATCACTTCTTACTTAATCCGGCACAGCCCTTCGCCCCGCGACCACGAAAAAGGGCCGCGCATTGCACGGCCCTTGTCTCAATTCAGTTTGGCAAAAGTTAGGCGCTCTCAAGCAGCCCCTTGTCCGCCGCCAATTCACGCATGCGTTCTTGCAGCTTCTCAAAGGCGCGGACCTCAATCTGGCGGATACGCTCGCGCGATACGTCATATTGTGTGGACAGCTCTTCCAACGTGATCGCCTTCTCTTGCAAGCGGCGTTGCACCAAAATGTCCTTCTCGCGGTCATTCAGCACGTCCATGGCCTCCGCCAGCAATTCGCGGCGGGTTTCCATCTCGTCTTTGGCCTCATAGTCGCTCGCTTGGTCAGCGTTCTCGTCTTCCAACCAATCTTGCCACTGCGTAGCACCCTCGCCGTCAGCCGAGACCACCGCGTTCAACGATGCGTCCCCGCCAGACATGCGGCGGTTCATCGAGATCACTTCTTTCTCGGTCACGTTCAGGTCGTTGGCGATGCGCGATACGTTTTCAGGGCGCAAGTCACCCTCTTCCAACGCACCGATGCGGTTCTTCGCCTTGCGCAGGTTAAAGAATAGCTTCTTTTGCGCCGACGTCGTGCCCAGCTTCACCATGGACCACGACCGCAGGACGTATTCCTGAATGGAGGCGCGGATCCACCACATTGCATAAGTCGACAGGCGGAAGCCCTTCTCTGGGTCGAACTTCTTGACCGCTTGCATCAGGCCCACGTTGGCCTCTGAGATCACTTCAGCCGTCGGCAGGCCGTAGCCGCGATAGCCCATAGCGATCTTCGCCGCGAGGCGCAGGTGAGACGTGACAAGCTTGTGCGCCGCACCGCTGTCCTCGTCGTCGGCCCAACGTTTGGCCAGCATGTATTCTTCCTCAGGCTCCAGCATCGGGAACTTGCGGATTTCTTGCATATAGCGGTTTAGGCCCTGTTCAGGGCTTGGAGCTGGTAATGATGTGTAATTCGACATAGTGTGTGCCCCCCTTAATAGGTGTGCCAATACGGATAATGAACATATGAGCAGGTTGCGCCCTACTCAAGTTTTTGCAGCGCACATACACTGTGCGCCTTTCTCAATAGTTAATGTAGGAAGCCCGAGGTCGTTCGTTAAGGGGTATGTTACGACTATTCACATAAATGTCAGGAAATTAGCCCAATTCCTCTAAAAGCGCTTGAAAATCAGGCGGCAAAACCGCCTCAAACCGCATCATTTCACCAGAAACAGGGTGTTTGAACCCCAAAGTGGCCGCATGAAGCGCTTGACGTGGGAAGGCTCGGATCGCCTCTTGTGCCGTCTCTGGCAGCGCATTTTTCGCCAATTTCCGCCGACCACCATAAACCGGATCCCCCACGAGCGAGTGTCCGACATGCGCCATATGCACGCGAATTTGATGCGTGCGGCCGGTTTCCAACCAGCACTCCAGCAAGGACACCACAGGCGGCGTGCCAAAGCGCTGCAACAGCCGCGCCCGCGTCACCGCATGACGGCCCGTGTTTTTCACCACCGCTTGGCGCTGGCGGTCGGTCTTGTGACGCGCAAGGTTCGCGATCACGCGCAGGATGTTGCTCTGTTCAAACGCCACCCCCGGCAGGCCGTTGATGCGCGGGTCGGATGCCTCAGGCACGCCGTAAACAAGTGCGTTGTAGCGCCGCTCAACCGTGTGCTTCTCGAACTGCTTAGCCAGCCCCTGATGCGCAATGTCGGTCTTGGCCACGACCAATAGCCCCGAGGTTTCCTTGTCGATACGGTGCACAATGCCCGGTCGCTTCTCCCCGCCGATCCCCGACAAGCTGTCCACGCAGTGATGCAGCAAAGCATTCACCAAGGTGCCATTGGGCGATCCGGGTGCCGGATGCACCACCATGCCCGCGGGCTTGTTGACCACGATCAACGCGTCGTCCTCATAGATCACATCCAGCGGGATATCTTCGGCCACGGTGTCATAATCCACCGCTTCACCAATGGTGATCATCCAAACTTGGCCCAGCTGCGCCTTGGTTTTGGGCTGATCCACAATCACCCCGTCCAGTGACACCGCACCTTGTTCAATTAATTTGACCAAACGTGAGCGGCTCAGCTGCGCCTCCACTGGTGCAAACAAGGCCAATGCCTTATCAAGGCGCGCAGGCGGGGCGTCAGTGATCTCGACCGCGATAGTTTGAGGCGACATGGACAATAATCCCGAAATTCCGGCGGAAGAGCCCGCCAACCTAAAGTTCTTGCGACGCTTGGTAACAACCCTGACCGCAACGATGATTGTGGGCCTTGTAGTGATGATTACATTGGTTGTCATCCGCTTGAACGCTGGTGCGCCGGACATCGCCATTCCAGACTACATAACCTTACCCGACGGCACTGAAACAACCGCCTTCACGCAAGCCCCGACATGGTACGCGGTGGTGACATCCGACAACCGGATCCTGATATTCGATCGCGACAGCGGGGAGCTCACGCAGGAAATTAAGGTAAACTCTCGCCCATAGGTATAGAGCATGTCGCCGATAACGGCGCACGGACATGCGCAAATCTCTTCACGGATCGCATCAACTACCAACATGAAGGGGGATGGTACCGCCTCCCCGGCTCGAACGGGGGACCCCTGGTTCCACAAACCAGTGCTCTAACCAACTGAGCTAAGGCGGCACACTGTCTACCCGCGGCACCGCTAGGTGCTGCAGTCGCGATATAGCAAGAACTGCGCCGGGGATGCAATTCAAAATATCATCGTTTTTATCAGAATACGTATGTCCATGTTTGCTCGACCAAATCTTGGCCAAAACTGTTCACGGGTTTTGCGTCAACAAGCCGCCAGCCGGTCTTTCGATAGAGCGCACAGGCCGCTTCGTGGCTTTCATGGGTCCACAACGTCATGTCACGATAGCCAATGTCGCGTGCAAACCCCATGCAATGGCTCAACATTTTGCGCCCAACACCCAAGCCACGTGCCTCAGGCACCAAAAGAAACAAACGCAGTTTGGCTGTGGTTTATGTCAATCGCACACAAAAGATCGACCCCAATCGTTGATTGCCAGCCTGCGCAATCCAACCAGCTTCGCAAGATTTGTCGTGCTCAGACCAAAATTCATCCAGAATTTCGCCCACCAAAACACCAAAGCTCTCGTCGAAACCTTCCGTTTTTGCATACAGCACGCCGTGTTGTTCCACCAACCAATCCCGGTCCGCGCAGGTATATGGGCGAATCAACACGTCAGTTTGCATGGCTTCCCTTTTTGCTTAAGCCCAGTATATAGCACAGCTAAGCCAAACAGAACGGACATGCAGATGAGCATCAACACAGAACGCGACGTCGAAGCCAACCTTCAAATCGGTCCCACGGATCAGGGCATGGTGCGTCTGTTTATTGAAGCCAAAGGCGTCGAAATCCCCATGGATTTCGAAATTGACGAAGCGGAAGAAATTGCGCAAGAAATTCTGAGCGCAGCGCAAGCTGCTGCCAAAGTCAAACGCTGAACCGGCTCAAGCGCGACTCACACGTTGTCGCGCAAGCTCTCGAAAATCGGACGTAGGTCTTTGCTGTCGCGCACCCCACGCAATTCTTGCTGCAATTCCCCTGCGCCATTGAACAACAGCAATGTGACATGGGGTACCCCGTATTTTGCCGCGAAACTGCGGCCTTCATCGCCGTTGATATTCGCGACCAAATAAACGATTTCATCGTCTCCAAAGCCTTCCAATGCGGCCCGTGTTTCGCGTTGAAGGCGTGTACATAAAGGGCAAGACGGGTCATGGATTTGCACAATCGAAGGCGTACCCTGCCCCACGCGTGTCAGATCGATTTCTGCGGCTGTAGCCCGTACTGCAGATACCGAAAACCACCCTGCGCCGCCTAGCACAACCGCACCCAAAGCCCCATTGCGCATCAATTTCAACGTATCGCGGCGCGTCGGCTCAGATGGCGCTGCGGATTTGCGAGATTTTTGCGCGGCTGACTTGCGCGTTTTCTTCTTGGCCATTGGCGTCCCTTTGAATTTGGCCGCATCTTAAAAGAGCCAAAGACAAAAGGCGCTTCACATTCCCGTTAGCTCTTGCTGTTTTGGGGTGGGGCATCTTCATGCTCGTTTAGGATACGCATCGCATCCCCTGTCATGTCCGAATATTGATCCGCCTTAAGCGTCCAAAGAAAACCAAGCAACGCTAACACGCCAAGACCCAAGGACACAGGTATCAAGATAACCAAGATGCTCATGGGTTAACCTCGTTGGTTGCAAAAGGCGTTCCGCGTACCGCATTCAAGATCACCGTAATCGAACTCGAGGACATCGCAATCGCTGCGATCAAGGGTGTCACAAGTCCAAAACATGCAATTGGCACCGCAATCACATTGTAAACAGAAGCCAAAGCGAAGTTTTGTTTCATCCGCGCCCGCGCACGCTTAGCTTCAATCAACACATCCGGCACCACGGTGATATCACCGCCAAGCAACACAGCATCGGCTGCATTTCGACTGGCTTCTAGCGCAGAAGACGGCGCAATCGATGCATGTGCGCCCGCCAGCGCAGCGGTGTCGTTCAATCCATCGCCGAGCATCAAAACCCGTCGTCCTTTTTTGGCAAGTGCATGCACCAGTTTGGCTTTGTCTTCGGGTGATTGCCCCCCACATGTGTTTTTAATCCCTAGGGTCGCGGCTTGTGTGTCCACACGTCCCTGATTGTCGCCCGACAAAAGCATGACCTCATATCCCAAAGCATCCAGCCGAGAGATCATCTGAGCGGCGCCCGGCAACGGCGTTTCGCCGAAATTCAGCGCCAAAGGGTCTGCAAAACCCCGTTTAAACACGGTTTGCGCGGCCATCCCAAATTCAGCGCCCGCCCCCATTAAGACGCGTTGCCCGTCATAAACCGCCTCCACACCAAAACCTGCGCGTTCTCGAATGTTGCTTAGGGTAGCGCCGTCAACGTCCCAAAATCCATCAGCGACAGCTTTTGCCAAAGGATGCGCAGAGGCCTGCGCCAAAGCCTTCAAGATGGCTTGATCTTCAACATTCATCGGGCCACGCGTGAAGGATGTCCCTGTCAACGTTCCGGTTTTGTCGAACACAACTAAATCGACTTCAGCCATACGTTCTAGGGCAGTCGCACTCTTTAACAAAACGCCACGCCGAAACAGACGTGCAGTGACCGATGTCGCCACCGCCGGCACAGCCAAACCAAGTGCGCAGGGGCATGTAATGATCAAAACCGCCACGGCCACATTTGTCGCCATGCGCAGATCCCAAGTCGCAATATACCAACCCGCAAAAGCAAGCGCTGACAGAACATGCACGCCCGGCGCATAGGCAGCCGCCGCCTTGTCACTCAACGAGCGATACTTGCCACGCGCGCTTTCGGCCACATCCACCAGTGCGGCGAGACGACGTAAGGTGCTGTCTTCACCAACAGCCGTTGCACGAATGTGCAGCGGACCCGTCAACGCGATGGTGCCTGATGGCATTTCGCGCCCGAGAAAAGAAGCGACCGGTTCGGATTCGCCGGTGATAAAACTCAGATCAAGCAGGCTTTTGCCGTCGACCAACACGCCGTCTACGGGCAATCGCCCACCGGCCTGAACAACCAACACATCGCCTTTGACCACTTTCGAAAGCGCGATTTCGTCGATCCCATCCGCGGTCAAAATCCGCGCAGTCGCAGGTTCTAGTGCGGTCAGCTCTTTCGCAGCAGACCGCGCCACACGCCGGATACGGTGATCCAAATACCGCCCGATCAACAAGAAGAACGTCAGGCTCAGCGCCGCGTCGAAATACGCATGTTGCCCGCCCTGCATGGTTTCAAAAAGCGACGTTGCCAATGTTAACACAATCGCTAAGGCAATCGGCACATCCATATTCATCCGCCCGGCCCGCAGTGCTTTGACGGCAGATGCAAAGAAGGGCTGCGCGGCAATCGCTGTGACAGGCAAAGCGATCAACGCAGAAATCCAGTGGAACAAATCACGCGTCGCATCAGCCGCGCCAGACCACACTGCGACGGATAACAACATAACGTTCATCATCGCGAAACCCGACAGCCCCATGCGCCACAATAAGGCCCGCCCCTGTCCGTCAAACTCACTTTCCAATGCGTCCAAGTTTAACGGATAGGCTTCAAATCCTTTGGTTCTCAAGTGTTCCAAGATGTCAGTGTCGCTCAGTTCTGTCGCAGCTCTTATTGTCACACGTTTGAGCGAAAAGTTGACGCGAGCTGCGCTGACGCCCTGCAAATGAGACAACGCAGTCTCAACCCCAGTAATGCAGGCAGGACAGTGAATTGCGGGCAAGGACAAGACACGTGTCGTGTCGGTTGCTTGCGGCGCGCCCATTTCGGCGGCCAAGTCCCCGATGGCGCAAGCTGGGCAGTTCGCCAGTGTCATGATGCACCCCCGACAATGATGCGTTGCTGGAACCGCGTGCCATCTGCGGCCTCGGCCTCCAGACGCAGGTTCCAATTTCCGGGAGCTATCTGCACAGGCGCGCGAAACGCACCTTCATCAAAGACAAATTGCGGGATTTGATCCTCCCCGACATGTGTTGCCCGCCCAAACGTGGCTGAGATGATTTTCGCCTCTAATGGTACGCCGTCCTTGACGATTTTGAGCACAAGCTCGCCGTGTTTTGTAAAGGCGCGCACATCCCACTTAAGCGCTTGTTGGGCTGCACGGTTCTCGTCGAAATGCTGGCTGGCGACATATGAATTCTTCACCTCCAACCCTGGAAACGTAGCCACCGCATTGTAAGCTAAGGTCAAATTCACCGAAATAATGATGCCAAACCCCGCACCAAACATGCCAAAAACGTGCCAGCCTGTTAATTTTCGTTCCATCACTGCACCTTTCCATTGAACACACTGTCTTTGTGCGCGCGGTCGCCATTGCTGATATCCGTCACCCAAAACCGGAACCCGGAGCTGTGCATTTGCGCAGGCTCTGACCCTTTTGGGGCCACCACATAAACACGCTGCAGCTTGATTTCGTTTGCTGGAACATCGACCGTTTCATAGCTTGATCCCTCAAGCCGCACCCGCAACGTTGGGTGACCCTTTATCGTGATCCGGAACGGACGATCCTCGCCATGTTTGTTCAAAAGCCGCACATCATACGTGTTGCGGATTGCCCCGTCAGACAGCGTTACAAATGTCGGATTTCGTACCGGAGCAACGGTCATTTCGATGTCGGGCTGCATGAACAAGGCCCACACAAGCCCAACGCCAATTGCGCCCCAAAGCGCTGTATAAATCATGGTTCGCGTGCGGAACACGTGTTGCCAGATTGGACGTGGCGGGGTCCCTGCACGTTCGCGACCCTCATCAGCCAAGGCAAGATAGTCGATCAAACCGCGCTCTTTGCCGATTTTATGCATGATGTCGTCACAGGCATCGATGCACAGAGCACAAGTGATGCACTCCATCTGTTGCCCATCGCGGATGTCGATCCCAACGGGACACACATTCACACAAGCCATACAATCGATGCAATCACCGGTGTTTTCGTCGCGCTTCTTGCCACGCGGCTCCCCGCGCCAATCGCGATACCCAACCGTAAGCGTGTCATCATCCATCATCGCACCTTGGATGCGCGGCCATGGACACATATAGATGCAAACTTGTTCGCGCAGAAATCCACCAAACACAAACGTCGTGGCGGTCAGAATGGCAATTGTGGTGTAGGCTGCGGGATGCGCCGTCAGATCAAACAGGTTCGCCAATAGCGTCGGTGCGTCGGCAAAATAGAACACCCAAGCCCCACCTGTCGCCAAAGAGATCAGCACCCACACCGACCACTTGAACACCCGCAACCGCCATTTGCCAATGTCCCATTTTCGCCTCCACAGCCGCACACGCGCGTTGCGATCCCCTTCGATCCAACGCTCGACTGCGAAGAACAAATCCGTCCACACCGTTTGCGGGCACGCATAGCCACACCACACGCGACCAAGCGCGGAGGTGAATAAGAACAGACCCAACCCAGCCATGATCAACAATCCGGCCACGAAATAGAATTCATGTGGCCAGATTTCGATCCAAAAGAAATAAAACCGCCGACCGGCCATGTCGATCAACACAGCTTGGTCTGGTAAATTCACCCCCCGATCCCAACGAATCCATGGGGTGAGATAGTAAAGTCCAAGGGTAATCCCCATGATCCACCATTTCAGGCTGCGGAACCATCCAGACACTTTACGTGGAAAAACAGGCTCTTGCGCAGCAAAAAGCTTTGGCACCTCGGATTCGGCCATTAGAAATCTCTCCTATTCGCAGGGTCATTTTTGCTGCGACGCGGAAAAGTTTCTTTGATCTAGGTCAACTTGGGCTCAATCCTTGTGATGTAGCTGCGCCCCGTCGCAACCATTGCAAAAATCGCTTCAGGGGCGCGCGGTGCACACCAGGGCGGGTCACGGTGTAATACCCTTTTTCCAAAGACTCCTCGAACACCACCTGCAAACGCCCCGCGACAAGGTCGGCTTCTGCGGCGACGCGGGATGTGATTGCCACACCTTGGCCCGCGCGTGCAGCATCCAATGTCAGATTTCCGGGCGCCGTCAGAACCCCGCCTTTGGGTTTCAAACCTTGGCGGTGCAACCATTCTGACCCCTCATGGGTACCCAATTCCTGCAACCATTGAACGTTTGATAGATCGTGCTTTGCCTTCGCCATCACATCCGGCGTTGCAACCCCAACAACCGGAGATGCCACCAGTAACACAGTTTCAAAACCCGGCCAGTCCCCAGCCCCATAACGGATGGCCAAGTCAACACCGCCCGCGCTTGGATCGATCCGTTCAGCGTGAGCTTCGATAACAATGTCATCATCTGGAAAATTGGCGCGGAACTCTGGCAAGCGTGGCATCAACCAATTGGCGGCAAAACTGGTTGTGGTCGTTATGCGCAAGGGGCGTGCGGCTTCAACGCCAGTCAAGGAAGCGACGGTTTGCGCGATGCCGGCAAATCCAGTTTGCGCTTCACGGGCTAGGATCTCGCCTTCTTCGGTCAACCGCAAAGCCCGTCCGTTGCGATCAAGAAGTGACACGCCAAGGTGCTTTTCCAACACGCGCAACTGTTGGCTAATCGCGGCGTGGCTGACATTCAACGCATCCCCCGCCTCCTGCACGCTGCCTTTATCCGCAAAGGCCGCAAAGGCACGTAAGGCGGATAACGGGGGAAGATCGCTCCAGTTCATATGTTAGTCCAGCTTACGTTTCAGAAAATTCGTTTTCTCGCATGAACAAGTAAAACATGATTTCTAGTAAACAGTAACACAAAAAGGAGATCGAAATGTTAGGAATACTATCAGCCAGTATATTTACTGCGTCGCGCATCACACCGCATCATGATCGTCCAACACATGGAAAACGCGTCCCCGGACCTCATGAAACACGCCGCGCTCCGTTCACGTTGCGTCGCTGGGAGGATTGGTCGTGATGGATCCGATTTTAAGCGCGACAGATTTGCACTTGCGTGACATCCGCAACACCAAACGGCGCACGGCAACCCCATGGCCATGGCGCGGCAGTAGATGGCTGCGCAGCCCTTCAGTTACAAACAGCACACGCCGCTGGCTATAAAACACATCCAGTGAACATAAAGGTGCCCCGACCCGGTCTTGAGGAATTGCGCGAACAGGATCTCAGGAAGGTCGGGGCATGCCGTCGCAAAAATGCGTTTGCCACGGCATATCGTTGCGGCGAAGCAGTTACTCCCCGCCGCCCAATTGATGCACATAAAGCGCCACGGCCTTTACATCCGCTTCGCTCAACCGTTGCCCCCATGCAGGCATGACACCAAACCGGGCCTGCGTGATGGTTTCCATCAACGTGTCCAAATCATCGCCGTAAAGCGTGATGTTGTCGGTTAGATTTGGCGCGCCTTGGTCGCGCATCCCTTCCCCTTTGTCGCCGTGGCACGAACTGCAATTGTCTGCGAAGATTTCCATGCCCACCGTCGCCAAAGTCGCGTCATGCGGTTTGTCCGAGAGCGACAAAACGAAGTTGGCCGCAGCGGTGATTTCCTCTGGTTCCAGAATATCTCCGAAGGCTGGCATTTGAGACCAATGCGCGTCTTCATCGGTGCTGTTACGAATTCCGTGCTTGACGCTGGCTTCGATGTCTTCAACCGAGCCCCCCCAAAGCCAGTCATCATCCAACAAATTCGGATACCCCTTTGCGCCCGATGCACCAGAGCCGTGACATTGCGAACAGTTGGACCGAAACACCGACGCGCCCCCGGCAATTGCGTAGTTATGAACAGGCGTGCCCGGTGTCAAAGCCGTCAAATCAGCCGCGGCCAATTGGGTGGCAACAACGGCGTTTGCTTGGCGGAACATATCAATGTCAGCCGCCACATTTGCACGGGTTGAGAACCCTAGCACACCGCGTGTCGCACCGCTCAACATGGGCCAAGCCGGATAGGCGATTGCATATCCCACGCCCCAAATGATGGTCAGATAGAAGCACCACAGCCACCAACGCGGCAATGGGTTGTTCAGTTCTTTGATCCCGTCCCAATCATGGCCGGTTGTATCCACGCCGGTAATCTCATCGGTATCTTTTGGGTCGGCCATTATTCTGCCTCCGGTGATTTGAGCGTGTCGTTGCGCAGTGGAATTTTTGCGATGTCGTCATGCATCTTTCCTGACCCCGGTCGATAGGCCCAAAAGATGACGCCCAGATAGAACATCGTCATTGCAAGAAGCACCCAACTGTCCGCCAGAGCGCGCATAAAGGAATATGTGTCCATAACAGGTCCCCCCTATCGGTTTGCGTCAGGCACAAAGGTCGAAAAGTCGACCAAGGTCCCGAGCATCTGTAAATACGCCACCAGCGCGTCCATTTCGGTGATCCCATCATGTTCGTCAAAGTTAGACACAACAGCGTTGGGATAGCGTTCCAATAAGCCATCAAAGTCACTATCGGGATCGGCTTGCGCCTTGAAATCAGCCTTGGCGTTTTCGATCATCACGTCGCTATAGGGAACGCCGACAAAGCGATGCGTTTCCATCAGGTCTTGGATGTGGTCGCTGTCCATCGTGGCGCGTGCCAGAAACGCATACTTTGGCATGATGGATTCCGGCACGACGGATTGCGGGTTCGTCAGATGGTCCACATGCCACTTGTCCGAATACCGCCCCCCCACGCGCGCCAGATCAGGCCCGGTCCGTTTGGAGCCCCATTGATGGGGGTGGTCATACATCGACTCAGCCGCAAGGCTGTAATGCCCATACCGTTCCACTTCATCGCGCATCGGTCGGATCATCTGTGAATGACACACATAGCACCCCTCACGGACATAGATATCGCGCCCCGCGAGTTCCAATGGGGAATACGGGCGCATTCCCTCGACCTTCTCAATCGTGTTTTCGAGATAGAAAAGCGGTGCGATTTCAACGATGCCACCGATGCTCACCACCAACAGCGATGAGACCAGCAGCAAAGTCGGACTGCGCTCTAGGATTTGGTGTTTGTTTAGAAAACCCATGGGTTGAGCCCTCCTTATTCTGCAGGAATGCCGACCGACGCGCGCACAGGTTGCGCCCCCCGGATCGTCATCCAAATGTTCCAAACCATGATCAGCGCGCCGGACAGGTACATGACCCCACCCAATCCACGGACCACATACATTGGGAATTTCGCGCTGACGGTGTCCGCAAAGGAGTTCACCAAGAACCCTTGCGCATCAACTTCACGCCACATCAGGCCTTCCATGATGCCCGTCACCCACATCGACGATGCGTACAAAACGATGCCAATTGTCGCGAGCCAGAAATGCCAGTTGATCGCCGCCGACGAATGCATCTGCGCCCGCCCCCAAAGTCGCGGGGTCAGGAAGTACAATGCAGCAAACGTGATCATCCCGTTCCAGCCCAGCGCGCCAGAATGCACGTGACCAATCGTCCAATCCGTGTAGTGCGACAGCGAATTCACTGCGCGGATCGACATCATCGGACCCTCAAAGGTGGACATGCCGTAAAACGCGAGACTGATCACCATCATCCGAATGATCGGATCAGTGCGCAGTTTGTCCCACGCCCCCTGCAACGTCATCAGACCGTTGATCATCCCCCCCCACGAGGGCATCCACAGAATGATCGAAAACACCATGCCCAGCGTCGTCGCCCAATCCGGCAACGCGGTATAATGCAGATGGTGCGGACCCGCCCAAATATAAAGAAAGATCAGCGCCCAAAAGTGGATGATCGACAGTTTATAACTGAACACAGGACGCCCGGCTTGCTTGGGCACGAAGTAATACATCATGCCAAGAAAGCCTGCGGTCAGAAAGAACCCAACGGCATTGTGGCCATACCACCACTGCGTCATGGCATCTTGGACGCCCGAAAAGACCTGCACCGATTTAGACCCCATCAAACTCACAGGGACCGACAAATTGTTCACCAAATGCAGCATGGCGACGGTGACAATGAAGCTCAGCAGGAACCAGTTGGCCACGTAGATGTGCTTTTCTCGACGTTTGAAAATGGTCCCAAGGAAAGCGATCAAAAAGGCCACCCACACGATGGTCAGCCAGATATCAACGTACCATTCGGGCTCTGCGTATTCTTTACTTTGCGTTGATCCCAACAAGTATCCTGTTGCCGCAAGCACGATAAATAGTTGGTAGCCCCAAAAGACGAACCATCCCAGATTGCCGCCCCAAAGGCGCGCGCCACAGGTGCGTTGCACAATGTAGAACGACGACATGATCAACGCGTTGCCGCCAAAGGCAAAGATCACACCGCTTGTGTGCAATGGCCGTAATCGTCCGAAATTGGCAAATGGCTGTGCCCATTCAAAGTTCAACACCGGGAATGCCAGTTGAAAGGCGATTAAGACGCCGACCAAAAAGCCGACGACACCCCAAAAGGACGTGGCGATCACACCTGCGCGCACCACCCCGTCCATATAACCGCTTGTGTCGGCGGGCGTTTCCTTCTCGCCCATGGAGCGCAATGTCCACAGGAACATCCCCGCAACCACGGCAAAAATGATCACACCGTGGACACGAAACGCTAGGTCTAACCCTTGATCGCTCGCATAAAGCGCAACAATTGCGACCAACCCAAGCGCAATTAGCTTGATGTAATCCAACATCTTTGATCCTCGTCTGTTCGCGTAACGGGACAACGCACTTTTGGCGTTGCCCTCAGCTTGGACCTATCCGAACTCGCAGCGGCCCTCCTTGATCCAGATCAAGAGAACGCACAGATCATCAAATCAGACGTTACGATCCAAAAGACCGTTAGGCTGTTATAAAATTTGGGAAAAACACTACAGGCGATCGACTGCCAGTCCGAAGGATTGGTAAGCTGGCGTTCTAATCCAGCATGCCACCATCGTCATCATCGCCCGATTCCGTCATCAACCCGATAAGATCACGGATCACGATGATTTTCTTGCCTTCGGTTTCAATCACGCCGGATTTGCGAAGCCCGGTTACTTGGCGCGACACCGTTTCAATGGTCAAACCCAGATAAGTCGCCATGACTTCACGCGTCAACGGCAACTCCAACCGCAAGTTTTCGCCCATGGTTTCCCCACCCGGACGCACAGAGCGTTTGTGGATCAACAACAGGAAAGACGCCACTTTTTCACGCGCCGTTTTACGCCCCAAAAGCAGCATCCAATCGCGCGCTGCATCCAACTCATCCAGCGCCATTTCCAGCATCCGTTCGCCAAGATGCGGCGTTTCTGCCACCAGCCCCTCAAACGGCAACCGTCTGAAGCAGCACAACGTTACTTTGCTGATCGCCGTCACATCATATTGTAAATGCGCCCGCCCCGGACGCCCGATGAAATCAGACGGCAACAACAAGCCCACGATTTGCGTGCGCCCGTCTTCCATCACACGGCTCAGCGTCGCTGTGCCACTGACAACAGAGGAAATGGTTTCCATATCATCGCCGCGCAGCGCAATCGTTTGTCCCGGCTCATAACTTCTGTAAAATTTGATTTGTTCAAGGCGGTCCAATTCTTGATCGTTGCAGCGCGCGCATACCGCTCTGTGTCGGATCGGGCATTCCGAGCAATTTTCTCTGATATCAATGACTTGCATTTCGCACCCGCCTTTTTTGATCCATATCAAGGACCGTATGGATCGGACCGTTCACGTTGGCGCTATGAAACATGAAAACCTCTTTGCGCGCCACGGATTATTTGACGCACGTGTGCCTCGATATACCAGTTATCCGCCTGCAAATCGCTTTGTGCCAATGACGGATGCCGCCCCGACTGCGGATTGGATGTCGGCCATTCCCAGCGGTGCAAAGGTTTCATTTTATATGCACATTCCATTTTGCCGACGGCTATGTTGGTTCTGCGCCTGTCGCACGCAAGGTACGAAATCCGATACTGCGGTAGAAAACTATCTGCGTGTTCTGGAAGTGGAAATCCACAAGACCGCCCGGCACCTAACCGATGTAATAGTCGAACGGGTGCATATTGGTGGTGGCACGCCAACATTGCTGCACCCACATATGATCACACGCTTAATGCACGCATTCGATGCCGCATTTGATCGATCCAAGCACGCCGAATTCTCTGTGGAGATCGATCCAACCGAAGTCGATCATCCCCGTCTTGAAGCTTTTGTCGCAGCGGGTATGAACCGCGCCAGTCTGGGTGTTCAAGATTTTGAACCCAAAGTGCAGGCTGCAATTGGGCGTGAACAAAGCCTTTTGCAAACGCAAACATGCATGGCTCAGCTGCGCGCGCTCGGTGTGAATTCTATCAACCTCGACATTTTGTATGGGTTACCGTTCCAAACCAAAGACACGTTGTTGGCCACCGTGCAGAAAGTTATAGATCTTGATCCTGACCGTATCGCAGCCTTTGGATATGCCCATGTGCCTTGGATGTCGCGTCGCCAAACGATGATCCCCGAAGACGCCCTGCCCGATCCACGTCAACGGTTGCGGTTATTCAATGTGCTGGCCGAACGACTTTTCCAAGCCGGGTATATTCAAATCGGAATTGATCACTTCGTTAAACCAAAGGACAGCTTGGCCAAAGCCCTCGCAGAGCACCGATTGCACCGAAATTTCCAAGGGTACACAGACGATGCCAGTCCATGGTTGATCGGGCTTGGCGCATCTGCGATCTCAAAATATCCTAAGGGCTATCTGCACAACGCAACCTCAACGTCAGACTATTTAACAAACATAAAACGCGGGGAGTTTGCGACCAAACGCGGGATCGAAATGACCCAAAGCCAACATCTGACGGCTGCTCTTATTGAGCAGCTGATGTGTTATGGCCGGATCGATTTATCCCGGATTGCAGACGAAACGCGACTGGATACCAGCCCCGCAGTCGCCAAGTTGGACAGCCTAGAGACAAAATTCCAGGGTTTGGTGCAGCGCATAGGGGATTGCTTGCACATCCCCTTGGACGCTTACCCAATGCTACGCATCATTGCCGCGCATTTGGATAATGCCAAAGTGGACACAAGCGCCCATGCCGTCGCGGTGTGATGTGACGCGACATCCACGTCACAAGAACCAGATCCTTCGTTTTCCGTTGAAGCCCTGAAGCGAGTACCGTTAGATGCCCGTGAGGCGCCAAAGGGAAACGTGACATGGACAGAAAACTGCTACTGATCATTTTGGACGGTGTTCCATTGCGCAATTGGCGCAGGTTGTTCGGAAATCTTGAAGGTTGGGTCGCCACTGGCGAAGCACGCGTGTGGACGCATCGCGCAGTGTTGCCGTCCACATCTGCCAGTTGCTATGCCTCCATTCACACGGGCGTCACGCCGCAAGAACATGGCTGCACGGGCAATGGGAACGTCTTTCGATTGAAGCATCCAGATGTGTTTTCGCAAGTGCGCAAGGCGGGCGGGACGACTGGTGCTGTGGCGCACAGTTTTTGGTCCGAATTCTTCAACCGCTCCCCCTTCGATTACGTGCGTGACATCGAATATGATGAACCCGAGAGTGACACGATCAACCACGGTCGGTTCCACACCATGACGGGCTATGGGCAGATCAATCAGATGACGCCCTCAGACGTGGACCTGTTTGCGACGCTGACCTCGCTTTGCCACAAGAATGATCTCAACTACGCGATGCTACACACCTGCACGCTTGATAGTATGGGGCATAGGTTTTTCCACGAAAGTCAGGAAATGGATCATGCCTGCCATGTCATGGATGAAATGCTTGCCCCGTTTATCCACCAATGGCGCAACATGGGGTATGAGATCATTGTCACCGCGGATCACGGGCAGGACGAGCGCGGTCACCATGGCGGCCGCAGCGCGTTGCAACAAGAAGCAGCAATGTACTATTTTGGACCTGCTGAAGGCCCTGCGGAAGATGTGGTCATGGATCAGTTACAACTGGCACCCACCATTTTGTCCCGCCTCGGCGCGCCGATCCCCGACACAATGAAAGCGCGACCGTTCCTGAAATAGGGCGCATGTGCAGGCGTCGGCTGCCACGTCCGCACGGCAGATTACCCTGCGAGGCAAGACCTAAGCTGCGCATTTTTAGGAACGCCAAACTGGCCGTCTACTTGTGTTCACGAAACTCTTTATTCGCGCATGTTGCAATTCTGATCGCCCGTTTCCAACTGATGCCTTTGAGTTGATCAACGGCAAGCTGATGCTGGTTCTTCCACAGGACAACCTTCGGCCTTTGACCTTTAATGCCCCAATGAACATCGCATTCCAAATGGGTAAGAGGATCGCCGGCCAGAGTTTCGTTGTAAAAAGGCAAGCTCACAGGCAACCATCCAAAGCTTCCCGTGTCCGATTGGTCCGTATCAAAGGTCTTAACGTATTCGTCGAATTTTTCTTTTGACTGGCTAACCCAAACGCCCCACGTGAAGGGTTCAGATGCACCTTTGATTGGGATTTCCAGAATACCCCGAAGGCAATGGATTTCATCGTCGCCAGCGTTGTTCGCACCCGGCGTGATCTTGCATAGATCCTCGCTGACTTGAACGCAGTCGTTTCGTTGGTTTTCAGGCACGTCAAAGAAATACGGGGGATATTTTAGGGAAAACGACGGTGATCCAATGTGGGTTTTGCCACATTCACTGCATTTATACCTAAAGCTCTTTTTGCCGAACAGCCCTTCAAACATGCGCAGCCCTTTCACTTCAACATGGAGAACGCTGATTCATCAGGAAACCCTAGCACAGCATTCAGCGCACAGAACGGTTATTGAAAATCCCACGCACCGCGCGCCAGTGTTTGCACCCCAACGCAGATGCGCTCAAAACTCTTTGCGGCTTTCTCGCTCATAGTTCGTGCACGCAAATACCCATGCACCAGCCCGTCCTCATTCACCCAGTGCGCTTGTCCCCCCGCAGATGTGATCACATCGCAATAGGCCCCGCTGTCAGAGGCCAATGGATCACACGCGGCTGACACACAAAGCGTTGGCGGTAAGTTTGTGAAATCTGTGTCTTGCAAAGGGGCATAGCGCGGATCGCCCACAGGTGGCGTGCCACCGGGACGCACCATCATGTAAAACTCCATGTCCTTTACCGTGAGTTGCGGCGCGTTGGCATGTTGGGTGTATGACGGCAAATTGCGATCTCCGCCAAAACCACCATAGATCAACACTTGTCCAACGGGTCTTCGATCTGCGCCCCGCAAATGACCGCTCAGCGCGGCTGCCAGATTGGCGCCTGCGCTGTCGCCACACAAAACGATCGAACCCGGCCAAGCCGTTGAGACCGCCTCAAATGCGGCTAGGGACGCATTGAAGTCATCCGGGTAGCTGTGTTCCGGCGCGAGCGGATAATCCACAGCAACAACGCGCAATCCAGTGTTAGCGCAGAGTTCGGCACAGATACTGTCATGGCTGTCCAAGCTGCCGACAACGAAGCCGCCCCCATGATAATAGATCACCGTCTCATCGGATGCGCCGACCTCATAGCGGCGACAAGGCACACCGCCATGCGGCTCATCCCAAACGCTCACATTGTCTGGGCGTCCAACATCAAAATCGGCGCACATAAGATCATATACGCGCCGCTGCCCTGCGATGTCCAAATCCACGGCATCCGGTGGATATAGGGCATCGCAGCGCGCGATGTAGGCTTTGACCTCATCGTCAAGAAGCGCCTCGTATTTGGGCTCCACTATTGAGCGGCCATTGCAGCGGCGTCTTTGACTTCCCATTGCCCTGGGAAGTTGCCAAGCAGCGCACCTACGGCGGCTTCGTCCGCGCCGTTCAGGTTAACTTGCGCGACAAGCCCACGCTTTTTGTCATCCACCACAGAAACCACATGCGCTTCGGCAAGGTCGTTTGCCGCTAAGGTCGCATTGTAGACCCGCGTGATTGCTTTTTTGCGCAGATCCGGCTTGAAGATCTTACCCACCGCTGTTTTTGGCAATTCAACCATGATTTCAATGTGCTTGGGCTGTGCCGCGCGCTCATGAACATGCAGTTTGCAGAATTCCAGTAATTCGTCTTCAGTGACGTTCATACCGTCAACAAGCTCGACAAAGGCGCAGGGCACTTCGCCGGAATGTTGATCCGGTTGACCGATGGCCCCCGCAAAAGAGACGGCCTCATGACCCAGCAGTGCTTCTTCGATTTCCGCGGGATCAATGTTGTGACCACCACGAATGATCAAGTCCTTGGCGCGACCTGTGATCCACAAGTACCCATCGCTATCCAAACGTCCCAGATCACCTGTGCGCAAGTGGCTGTCTGCATAGAACAAATCTACGTTCTTTTCGACTTCGGTATAGGTGTGACCGACATAGACGCCGGGATTGTTGATACAGATTTCGCCAACCTCATCGACAGCGCATTCTAGCGGGCCATCATTGGTTTGCTTGACGATTTTCACATCCGTGTAGGGGAACGGAATCCCAATGCTGCCAATCTTTTTGACGCCGTCCACAGGGTTGCCAGACACCAAACATGTGGCTTCCGTCATGCCATAGCCTTCGACAATTGTGACCCCTGTCGCTTCTTCAAAACGTTTGAACAGCTCTTTGGGCAACGGTGCTGAACCTGAAAATGCGGTCTTTACCGTGCTGACATCCGCATCGATGGGACGTTGCATCATGGCTGCCAAAGCCGTTGGAACCGATACGATAAACGTAATTTTCCACCGCTCGGTCAGCTTCCAAATATTGTCGAACACCCCTTCGCCGCGATATCCTTGTGGCGTTGGAAAGACCACATGCGCACCCGCAGCGATTGCGCCCATCACAATCACGTGCACGGCCATGACGTGAAATAATGGCAGTGGACACAAAAGACTGTCTTGTTCTGTCAACAAAAGCTCGGCCCCAAGCCAGCCATTGTAAATCAACCCGGAATACTTGTGTTGCGCCACTTTCGGCATGCCGGTTGTTCCACCGGTGTGGAAATAACAAGCGACCCTGTCTTCTTTAACGTCTTCAAACTGAAGCGTCGTTGGTTGCTTGTTCAGCTCTTTGGTAAAGTCTTTGTATTCCGCGTGCTTTGGCCCGGTCAGTTTGGGCCGGATGAAGGGCACAATCCATGACTTTGGTGGCGTGAGGTAGCGATTGAGATCGACCTCCAAGACGGTTTTCACATTTGGCGCGTGACGCACGGCTTCCGCCGTTTTTTCGGCCACATCCGTTTTCGGGAAAGGCTTCAGCGTTACAACCACTTTGGCGTTGGTTTCGCGTAAAATTGCACCGATTTGCTCGGGTTCAAGCAGCGGGTTGATTGGGTTGGCGATACCTGCGACCGAACCACCAATCACAGTGAAAAGGGTCTCGTTTGCATTGGGCAAAATATAGGCGACAACATCTTTTGGTCCCACACCAAGGCTGCGGAACAAGTTGGCAGCTTGGGTGACTTTGCCATGAAGTTGGGACCAGTTCAGTGTTTCCGCTTTATCGGTTGGCCCCGACAGCAATTGATAACTGACCGCGTTGTGATTGGGGAATTTCGACGCTGTGTTTGACAGCATTTCATACAGCGTCACTGGAAGGTCGCGATCCTCCCACGACGATTGTGCTTCGATGGCATTCTTGTCTTCGATCCCGGCATAGGCCATGGCGTTCTCCTCCCGAATGTGTGGCCTTTTGGCCTTATACTTTTGTCTTGAAAAACAAGATGCGCATGAATGGGAAATTTCGCAAGTTTTGCAGCAAGAATACTTGCCCCAAACGCGGCGTCACAGATGACATACGTTGTTTTAGGCAGCGTGTGGAAAGACCACTGCGTCATCACCGGGCTGCCATACCTCGTATTTGTGCATAATTGCGGCAAATGCTTCAGAAGAGACAAAGCGCGCAAGCCACGCCTGCACTCTCGGCCACGGCTGTTCATCAAACCAATCTTGGTCAATACCCGCGAACTGGCGCACAAAAGGCAGTAAGGCGAAATCGACAACACTTGGCTTTTCAAAAACCCATTCACCCATTTGGTCATCTAGATACGCCAGAATTTCGACGGCGCGCGCGCGATGGCGTTTCGGATCATCCCCCGGATAGCGCGTCGGGTATTTCGTACGATCCAACGCCGTCTTGAATGGCCCGTCAAATAGACTGATCCATTCCCATCCCTCAAGCGGCATATCAAGCCAACCATCGGGATCACTTTGCGCCAAGGCCCACCGCATGATGTCGATGCTTTCATCGATCACTGCGTCGTTCAGAACCAAACACGGCACAGTGGCACTTACCGAGACTTGTAAAAACGCCTCTGGCTTTTCGCGCAGTTTGATTTCGCGCAAACACACGTCTTGACCCGATTTCAGCAGCGCCAACCGGGCGCGCATCGCATATGGGCAGCGACGAAAAGAATACAAAATCGGGGTCATGAATGTAGGTGGCTCACTGCAAATGCCCCCTTAAGATCACAGCAAGAGGCTGATTTGACAATCGAAACTTACGCCTTAAGCCTGCGGAAAGCGCTGCATTTGTCCGGGGTAGATTTTATCGGGATGGCTTAGCATGGGAAGGTTGACCGCAAAAATTGCGTCGATTTTGGTACCGTTGCCATCGTTTTGGTGGCAATCGCCCAAAGCGTATCGCCCTTTTCGACGGTGTGGAACTCTGGCTCAGTGACGCCGCCTGCGGTTGCGTCCTCAACAGCGCCAACCCCTGAGACGTTGCCCACAGCAAGGATCAGCTTTTCTTTCAGCTCATCATTGGTGCCCGCGCCTTACAATTTGACTGTGTCCCCTTCAACAGAGATTTCAACGCCCGTGGCATCCCCCCCCAAATCTTCGATTTCTTTTTTCAGCACATCTGGTTCGGGCACATAATCGCCGCCAAACAAACTCTTGCCGCTGTCTTTTACAAAGCCCAACAGACCTATGGATGCCCCTCAGGATACACCGAGCCTGCAGGTTCATAAGGGCAATATAGGGAAAAAAATCGCACTAAAGACTGCAAGGCCAAGGCTTGCGTTTATTCCGCCGCCATTCCATCCGTGAATTGAAGCCGTGCCAAACGCGCATAAAGCCCGTCTTCAGACACAAGTGTGTCATGCGCCCCTGTCGCAACAATTCGGCCCTGATCCAACACGACGATACGGTCGGCTTTTTTCACGGTTGCCAAGCGATGCGCCACGATCAAAGTTGTGCGATCTTGCGACAAATGATCCACAGCGTCTTGAACAGCGCGTTCGGATTCCGCGTCCAAAGCTGATGTCGCCTCGTCCAAAAGCAAGATCGGCGCGTCGCGCAAAATGGCCCGTGCAATGGCAATGCGTTGTTTTTGACCACCCGATAACATCACACCGCGTTCGCCCACACTGCTGTCATAGCCCTCTGGCAGTTTGCTAATGAACTCATGCGCGGCGGCGGCCTTGGCAGCGGCTTCGACCTCTGCATCTGTCGCACCAAGTCGACCAAAGCGAATGTTTTCGCGCGCTGAGGTCGCAAAGATCACAGGGTCTTGCGGAACCAGCGCGATTTCACGGCGGAAATCCTCCCGCGACAGATTCGCTATGTCGAGACCATCCAAACGGATCGCGCCAGATTGGGGATCATAAAACCGCTGGATCAATTGGATGATCGTCGTTTTACCTGCGCCGGAGGGACCAACAAACGCGACGGTTTCGCCCGGTTGAATGTCCAAACTCACCCCATCAAGCGCTTGCGTCTCGGGCCGTGCGGGATAGGCAAATTTCACGTCTTCAAACATGATTGCCCCTTTGACAGGACGTGCCAAAACTGCGGGCTGTGCAGGGTCTTGAACTTGATCAACAGTCGTCAGCAGCTCAACCAAACGCTCTGTCGCGCCCGCTGCGCGTTGCAACTCGCTCCAGATTTCAGACAGCGCGGCGACAGCGCCCGCCACCATAACCGAATAGATCACAAATTGGATCAAAACCCCGGTGGTCATATCCCCGGACCGCACGTCCCGCGCACCGATCCACAACACCCCAACAATGCCCGTGAAGACCAAAAAGATCACAATCACCGTCATCAATGCGCGCGTGTTAATCCGTCGTTTGGCGGACACAAAGCTCTTTTCGGTCACGTCGCCGAATTGATCACGACTGGCGGCTTCATGCGTAAAGGCTTGCACTGTTTGCACCGACAACAAGGCCTCGGAGGCGTTGCCCGAAGATTCGGCGATCCAATCTTGGTTCTCTCGGCTGATCACCCGTAATTTGCGCCCCAAGACGAGGATAGGGATGATGACACCCGGAACAATCAACAAAACCATCGACGTCAGCTTCAATGACGTCAGGAGCATCAAAGCGAGCCCCCCAATGAAAATCAGCAAGTTGCGCAAAGCGATCGATACGGACGAGCCGATCACAGATTGGATCAGCGTCGTATCAGTTGTGATTCGGCTCAGGACTTCGCCCGTCATCACTTGTTCATAAAACGCAGGTGACAATCCGATCACACGATCAAACACAGCCTTGCGAATATCTGCGACGACCCGCTCGCCGAGCCGTGTGACCAACAGATAGCGCAGCCCCGTCCCAACCGCGAGCAATGCTGCGATGCCAAGAGCCGCGCCAAAGTACAAATCCAGAATAGCGCCATCTTCAACTTCGAAATTGTCGACCACCCGGCGCACAGCCAGCGGCAACGTTAAAGACACGCCGGCCGTCAAAATCAATGCGCCTATGGCGGCGCAGATCAGCCCACGATAGGCGGCCATGAACGGCCATAACGCCTTCAGGGCACTTATTTTCTTGGATTTTTCCCGCTCTTCGCTGGACGCTATCTTGGCCATGTCGCACCTGTAAAATCAGTCGGACTTACTTGAAGTGCAAATTTTGTGGGGTCAATAGGACAGTCTGTCCGGGCACCCCAAGGCTTCCCGGCCTTGGGCATCCACCCGGACGCGACGCGCACCTGAGAGCACAACACTCGCAATCCTTCGCCGCCAAGCCCTTTTGGTCCGACGCGCAGCACCAAAGGATGTTTTTAGATCAACCGCTGCAGAGGCGCGCTTTGACAACAGGGCCGACAGCTCCGAAATCCATCTGACCGGTATACGCGCCCTTGAGTGCGCCCATGACCTTGCCCATGTCCCGGATACTTTGCGCACCGGTCTCTTCGATTGCTTTGGCCACAGCATCATCGACTTCTTTATCGCCCAATTGACGGGGCAAGAATTCCTCAATGATGACGATTTCCTCGCGTTCACGTTCAGCTAGATCAAGCCGGTTGGCTTCCTCATAGGCTCGTGCGCTTTCGCCGCGCTGCTTGGTCATTTTCCCAAGGATTGCAAGGACATCGCTTTCGCCAACGCCGTCCTCATTGCCTTCACCGCGTGCCGCGATGTCCCGGTCTTTGATGGTTGCTGTAATAAGACGCAACGTACTTAGCCGTGCTGCATCCTTATCTTTCATTGCTTGTTTAAGCGCTGTGTTAACGCGCCCTCGCAAATCACCCATAGAATTCGATGTCCCCGATTGCGCCGGGGTGAGTGTCCCGGCCTCGTAACGCGACACCATAATGATTAATGCGCATTCCGGCAACTCCGGAAATTACAGACAACCAACTGAAATAAAACAAAAATCTATTTTCGGCCAAAGCCTCGGACTCTGCTTGACCCGACGCGCGCTGCGCATTAGGTTCCCGCAAATTTGCCCATAATTCGGAAAGCCTGCCATCATGCCCGCATCCCACCCTACCGCCTGCCTTGCTCTGTCGGATGGGACGGTTTTCCATGGCATCGGCTTTGGCGCCATAGGCCAAACAGAAGCTGAACTGTGCTTCAACACCTCTATGACTGGCTATCAAGAGATCATGACAGACCCGTCTTATGCGGGCCAAATCGTGACCTTTACCTTTCCCCATATTGGCAACACCGGCGTGACCGCTGAGGATGATGAATCCGGTGATCCGGTCGCAGCTGGCATGGTTGTGAAATGGATGCCAACACAGCCGTCAAGCTGGCGTGCAATGGAACCACTTGATGGGTGGCTCAAGTCACGCGGGCGCATCGCGATTGGCGGCATTGATACGCGTCGCCTGACCCGTGCGATCCGCCAAGCTGGGGCACCTCATGTTGCTTTAGCCCATGATCCTGAGGGCAATTTCGACATCGAAGCGCTGATTGCATCCGCGCGTGCGTTTGCCGGGCTAGAAGGTATGGATCTCGCCAAAGACGTCACCTGCGCACAATCTTACCGCTGGGATGAGGGTCGCTGGGCATGGCCTGATGGTTACGCCAAACAAGCCGATGCAAAGTTCAAAGTTGTCGCCATCGATTTTGGTGCAAAGCGCAATATTTTGCGCTGTTTGGCAAGTGTCGGTTGCGATGTGACTGTGCTTCCCGCGACTGCAACCACAGAGGACGTGTTGGCCCATAAGCCCGACGGCGTGTTCTTATCCAATGGCCCCGGCGATCCTGCGGCGACCGGTGTTTATGCGGTTCCGATGATCCAAGGCATTCTGGCCAAGGACATCCCTGTTTTCGGCATTTGTCTGGGCCATCAGATGCTTGCCCTCGCACTTGGCGCAAATACGATCAAAATGAACCACGGCCACCATGGCGCGAACCACCCGGTGAAGGATCTTGAAACCGGTAAAGTTGAAATCACCTCGATGAACCACGGCTTTGCTGTGGACGCGCAAACTTTACCAACTGGTGTGATCGAAACACACACATCCTTGTTTGATGGTTCAAACTGCGGCTTACGCATGGCGGATAAACCTGTCTTTTCAGTGCAGTACCACCCGGAAGCCAGCCCGGGTCCGCAAGACAGTTTCTATCTGTTTGAGCGTTTCGCATCTGCAATGGATGCCCGCGTTTCCGCTTGATATGGTTTAACTTCGGTTAAGCTTAACGCGCGCTTAACCTTGTTTGCCGCAAGGTCGCCTCGGGCATAACGCCCGCGGAGCCAGCTGTGAGCAATCAGCGCCTCAGACTTGTGGCACATGATAGTCCGCCCCAACGGGTGGGTGCGCCGTCTCTGCGCGACATGCGCAAACTTGGCTATATTCTGGTCGAGATGGGGGCAATCAGTGATGCAGACCTCACGCACGCATTGGCGCAACAGCGCCGCATTGACGCGCCTTTGGGCGATATTCTGATCTCGGAAGGGTTTATCACACACGCACAGCTTCAAGAAGCCTTGGCAGATCAACACGGCCTAAATCGCGTCGACTTGGATACTGATCCCCCGGATTCCCGCGTCGCCCATTTGTTGCCCGGAACCCTTTGTGTAAATCATGGGGTAATGCCTTGGCTACAGCTTGACGATATGCTCATGGTGGCCACCTCACGCCCAGATCGCTTTGACGACTTGATTGCCGCGGCCCCCAAATACGGCCTGACACTATTGCCTGTTTTGGCAGATATGGACCAAATTCACCCCTACATTTGCCTTGCATATGGCAGTGCTCTCGCGCGCCGCGCTGAGTTGCGCGTTGACGAAGACTTATCCTGCCGCACTTGGACGCGTTTTTCCAACGAACGACTACGTTTGGCGGGCTGTGTGTCAGCGGCCCTTGTTTTACTCGCGGTTCTTGCCCCTCAATTGCTTACGATGCTGTTGGTGGGTCTGTCTTGCCTTACACTTACCTTCGCGATGGCGCTCAAAATCAGCGCAGCAATTGCCGAAGTCTTGGGGCAAAGTGGCGCGGCACAGATCCGCTCTGTGCCATTGCCAGCGGTGATGCGCATGCCAAAAGTCTCGGTGATGGTGCCCTTGCTGCGCGAAAAAGAAATCGCCAAAGACCTGATCCGCCGCTTGTCTCTTTTGACCTACCCCAAATCCCAACTCGACATCGTGTTGGTGCTCGAAGAAGAAGATCATGTCACCCGCGCGATGCTGGCTCAGACGGTCTTGCCCACATGGATGCGCGTGATCGAAGTTCCAAGCGGGGATGGCTTGCTCACCAAACCCCGCGCCTTGAACTACGCTTTGGACTTTTGCCATGGCAGCTTGATCGGCATTTGGGATGCGGAAGACGCGCCCGCCCAAGATCAACTCGAAGAGGTCGTCACCCGTTTTCACGCCGCTCCAGAAAACGTTGCCTGCCTGCAAGGGCGATTGGATTACTACAACCCAAAACACAATTGGTTGGCGCGCTGTTTTACCATCGAATATGCGACATGGTGGCGTTTGATCATGCCCGGCTTGGCGCGACTTGGCTGTGTGATCCCCTTGGGCGGCACCACCTTGTTTTTCCGTCGAGATATTCTTGAAGAACTGGGCGGATGGGATGCGCATAACGTCACTGAAGACGCTGATCTTGGCCTGCGTCTTGCGCGAAAAGGTTACCGCACCGAGCTGATCGACACGACCACCTATGAGGAAGCCAATTGCCGCGCTTGGCCATGGGTCAAGCAACGGTCGCGGTGGTTAAAAGGCTTTGCGATCACATGGTTGGTACATATGCGTGATCCTATTCAGCTTTACCGCGACCTCGGCTTCTATCGTTTTGCAGCTCTTCAAGTTTTCTTCGTGACGGCCTTGTCGCAATTCCTTCTTGCCCCTGTTTTCTGGTCGTTCTGGTTTTTGATGTTCACAGGTATTCATCCCACCAGCAGTTGGGGCATCCTGCCCGTTTTGCTAGGGTGCTTTATCCTCGCAGAATTCGCGACGTTATGCTTGCATATGACGGCTGTACGCGCGCCTCAACATCGCCATTTGATGCGCTGGACCCCAAGTATGATCCTTTATTTTCCGCTTGGCACGCTTGCGATGTACAAGGCCCTTTACGAGTTGATTGTGCGCCCGTTCTATTGGGACAAAACCCAGCATGGCGTCAGTCGTAAACCGTCTGGTTTGGCACATGATGAATAAAGGCTAAGCTCGTGAGACTTAGTCTTCTCTGCGGGCTTCCGCATCTTGCTGTAAACGCGTCATGAAGGCGACTGAAATATGCTCGCGCAGCGCTTCCCCTGCCGCCGTTTCGTCCCGTGCTTCGATTGCCGAGACAATTTTATCGTGCTCTTCTTGCGCAATTTTGCTGCGTCCCAAAGCCGCCAAAGACGTTGTCGCCATTAACGCCATTGTGCGGTGAACAAGGTCAAGTTGTTGCACCAAGTACCGGTTATGAGAAGCCAAGTGAATCTGCTTATGGAACCGACGATTGGCGCGCGATAACGCCGCAGGGTCGTTGAGCAGCGCGTTATCAGCAGTCACCATTTCGCGCAGCAAGTTAATTTCTTCTGGCGTGGCATGGCGCGCAGCGAGGGACGCGGCCAAGCCTTCCAACTCGCGCCGCACGATGTAAAGCTCCGCCATTTGGTTGTGATCCAATGATGCTACGATCAATGATCGCCCATCTCGGGACAACAAAGATTGCGTCTCAAGCCGTTGTAAAGCCTCGCGAATTGGCGTGCGTGATACGCCGAAACGTTCCGCGAGCTCGCTTTCCACCAGACGATCTCCGGGACGATACAGACCCTCATCAATCGCTGCCAATATCATCGAATAGGCATCTGTGGGGGCCTGCTTCATTATTGTCACGAGCGAATTTCCTTTTGTCATCACCGCTGCGTGACCCTAACGAGGCCAAACCCGCTTGTCAGCCCTCGCGTCTGTGCTAAGCCAATGTCATGACACACAGAAATTTCTCCCACGTGGATACATGGGTCTTTGACCTCGACAACACGCTCTATCCGCCTTCAATGCGGTTATTTGATCAGATCGAAACCAAAATGATCGCCTATGTCCAAAACGCTTTGGGTGTGGACAAGATCGAAGCCGACCGTCTGCGCAAACACTACTGGCGGACTTACGGCACCACATTGGCAGGACTGATGCGGGAACATGATGTCGATCCCGGCCCATATCTGACAGATGTGCATGATATTTCGTTTCACCCCCTCACCCCCGACCCAGCACTCGCCGCATATATCAAAGCGTTACCGGGGCGGCGTATTGTTTATACCAATGGGTGCGCGCCTTATGCCCAAAACGTGTTGCATGCGCGTGGCCTGTCTGGGGTGTTTGACGCCGTCTATGGTGTTGAACATGCCGACTTCCTGCCCAAACCGGAAGCCGGGGCCTTTGCCAAGGTGTTTGAGTTAGACAGCCTTGACCCCAAACGCGCCGCCATGTTTGAAGACGACCCCCGCAATCTTGCAGTGCCCCATGCGTTAGGGATGCGCACCGTACATGTTGCTGAAACCCCGCTCCCAGCCGAGCACATTCACCATCACACGGATGACCTTACGCAATTTCTTGGTTCAATTTCCACAAGTTGACCCCAAGCACGTGACACGTGACAGCATGCCGCTTTTGACCTTTTCACACGGGTGACTACCTTTTCCTCATGACACACACCAATATCGATATCTTGATTTCTGGCGGCGGCATTGCTGGCATGGCGGCAGCGATCAGTTTTGGCGCTGCGGGCTTCTCTGTGATCTGCGTCGACCCAACACAGCCGATCATTGCACGCGACGAGCAAGGCTCTGATCTGCGTTCGACGGCATTGTTGCAACCCGCCCGAAACATCCTGATGACAGCAGGCGTTTGGGACCGGTTGGAGCCGCATGCCTCCCCGCTTGAAATCATGCGCATTGTTGATGCCGGTGGTGAGGTTGCCGAGGCCCGCGTCACTCATGATTTTCGCAGTGCTGATGTCTCTGAGTTACCGTTTGGTTGGAACTTTCCCAACTGGTTGCTACGCCGCGAACTGATGGCCGCAATGGCTGCGCAACCCACTGTCGACTTTCGCCCCGGTGTGGCCACAACATCTTTGCTGACCCGCACCAATGAAGCACGCGTTGGCTTAAGCGACGGCACACGTGCGCGCGCGAAGTTGGTGATTGCCGCTGATGGACGCAACTCCCCGATGCGTAACGCAGCACAAATTCAGGTCAAAACAAAGCGGTATGGTCAAAAGGCGCTCGCATTTGCTGTGACCCACCCGATCCCACACGAAAACGTATCCACCGAAATTCATCGCAGCGGTGGGCCGTTCACTTTGGTGCCGTTGCCTGATTTTAAGGGGGCCCCGTCCTCTGCTGTGGTCTGGATGGAAAACGGCCCGCGTGCCAATGAACTGTCCGAATTGGACGTGCAAGCATTCGAAGACGCGATGAGCCAGCGGTCATGCCATTTATTTGGCCCGTTGAAGCTTGCGTCTCGCCGTTCAATCTGGCCGATCATTTCACAGCAAGCCCAGCGCCTAAGCGGTGAACGTTTGGCTTTGATCGCAGAGGCGGCGCATGTTTTGCCCCCAATCGGCGCACAAGGTTTGAACATGTCTTTGCGCGATCTCGCGTGCTTGTTGGATCTTGCTCAGGCCCGCCCTGACGCTTTGGGGGATGCGCAAATGCTGGACGCCTATCACAGCGCACGGCACCGCGACATTTCCTTGCGCGTCCAAGGGATTGACTTGTTGAACCGTGCCTCACAAGTGTCTGCACAACCGCTGCGGGACGCCCGTGCTGCGGGTCTAAAAGCGATCTATGGAATGGCCCCAATTCGCAAAACGCTGATGCAAATGGGTCTTGGTGTTCGCTAGCACTTTGCCACCGAACACCCCATTAACTTACTGTTAATAAAAGAAAATGTTGACAGCCGTCAACTTCAGCACGAGCATCAAAGAACCTGATCGACCACCCGTTGCAAGCGTGCGACGGTGCCATCCACGTCATACAATTTGTCCAACCCAAACAGCCCAATCCGGAAGGTCCGAAAATCCGCGGGTTCGTCACATTGCAGCGGCACCCCTGCAGCGATCTGCATCCCTTGTGCGGCAAATTTCTTACCGTTTTGAATATCGGCGTCGGCTGTATAGCTCACAACAACACCCGGCGCGCCATACCCATCTGCAGCCACGGATTGCAGACCTTTTTGCGCCATCAAATCACGCACCGCATTCCCCAGCGCCCATTGGGCGGCCTCCAACTTGTCAAACCCGTATTCTTTGGTCTCGACCATGGTATCACGGAAGGCGCGCAAAGCATCGGTGGGCATCGTCGCGTGATATGCATGCCCACCATCAAGATATGCCTGCATGATCGCACGCCACTTGCCCAGATCTACTGCAAAGCTATCCGATTGCGTTTCCCCCAATCGAGCCAATCCGCGCTCCGATAACATCACAAGTCCTGCACAGGGCGAAGCGCTCCATCCTTTTTGCGGCGCAGAGATCAACACATCCACGCCCGTCGCCTGCATGTCGATCCACGCACAGCCCGACGCGATGCAATCCAACACCATCAACGCGCCAACCTCATGCGCCGCGTCTGCCATCGCCTTGATGTAGTCCTTCGGCAAGATCACCCCGGCCGAGGTTTCAACATGCGGCGCAAAGACAACGCCCGGTTTTTTGTCGCGAATGGCCGCTGTGACTTCTTCAATAGGTGCCGGCGCAAATGGGGACGCCGAGGCATTCCCGATCTGGCGCGCTTTCATCACTGTCACTTCATTTGTGAGCTGGCCTGATTCAATGATTTGGCTCCAACGATAGGAAAACCAACCATTGCGCACGACCAAAACGTCCGCGTCCTTGGCAAATTGACGCGCTACGGCTTCCATTCCAAACGTACCGCCCCCCGGGATCACAACTGCGCCCTTGGCACAATACACGTCGCACAACATCTCGTGGATATCGCGCATCACGCCCTGAAATGCCCCGCTCATCGAGTTCAAAGAGCGGTCCGTGAAGACCACCGAAAATTCTTCAAGACCCTGTGGGTCTACGGTGTCTAGCAAAGCGGCCATGTCTGTTTCTCCCAAATGTGTTGCTATAAGTTTAGAACGGACTTGGTGGACTGGCAAAGTCTACTTCGGTGTACAAACCTGCATGGCGCGTTAAGTCTGGCGCTCATCGGAAACCTGCGACGCGGATCGCCACCCCGCTTTGCTATAAAGGACCCGGTAAACGTTCTTCGCTGAGCAACACATTTGCTTCCACCTCGCCTGCCCCCGGCAAAGTCATGATCCGCCGCCGCAAAACCCGCTCAAAATCCGGCAGGTCACGTGCAACGACGCGCAGCCGATAATCATAAAGCCCTAGCACGTGCTCGACGGTTTGCACCTCGGGAATCGCTGTAACTGCCCGCTCAAAATCCTCTAGGGACACCCGCCCCTTAGTCGCCAGCTTCACGCCAAGAAACACAACCACCCCAAAGCCGAGCTTTTCCGAATCCAGTCGAAGGCGTTTGCCTTTAAGCACGCCGCGATCTTGCAGCCGCTTGATCCGACGCCATGCTGCGGGCTGCGACAAGCCAAAAGCCCGCCCCAAAGCACCCGCCGATTGTGTGGCATCGCGGGCCAAGGCCAGCATCAAACCACGGTCGATGTCATCAAGTTCGATCATAACGGCAGCGCCTCTTCTGATTTGATGCGGGCCACGTGCATGAGGGCTTCAATGTCTGCGATATGCGGCAACGTTAGGATTTGGCGGCGGTACACTTCCTGATAATGGGCCATGTCACGCGCAATCACGGACAAACGCACATCGACACGCCCCAAGAACGTTTGTACTTCAAGCACTTCTGGGATCACGCGTGCGGCCGCGATAAATTCATCAAAGGCACGCGGCACGGTTTTGTCCAACGTGATACGCAAAGACACCTCCACCGCATAACCCAGTGCGGTCCAATCGATCACGGCCTCAATACCCCCGATCACACCCGTTTCGCGCATCCGCGCTATGCGCCGTGTCACTTGGCCTTGACTGACACGCGCGCGTTCTGCCAGTTCTACAGGGGACAAAGACGCATCCGCTTGCCATTGTCGCAGTATGCGCCGATCCACGTCATCAAGCATGATCTTTACCTTTATTTCCAATCTGACGCATGATTTCGGCATATGAACGTCATATATTCTCATAATCCAACGCTGCGCGCATTACAAACCTGCGCTATAACGCAGGTCAGATTTCAACCCGAAAGGACCAGAAAATGCGCGTATACTACGACCGCGATTGCGACGTGAACCTCATCAAAGAAATGAAAGTGGCAATTCTTGGCTACGGCTCACAAGGCCACGCCCACGCCCTGAACTTGCGCGACTCTGGCGCCAAGAACGTTGTTGTGGCGTTGCGCGAAGGGTCAGCATCAGCCGCAAAAGCCGAAAGCGAAGGCTTGAAAGTTATGGGCATCGCAGAAGCCGCAGCTTGGTGCGACTTGATCATGTTCACAATGCCCGACGAACTTCAGGCAGAAACATATAAAAAATACGTGCATGACAACCTGCGTGACGGCGCTGCGATGGCATTTGCCCACGGCTTGAACGTGCATTTCGGCCTGATCGAACCCAAAGCGACAGTCGACGTCATCATGATGGCGCCAAAAGGTCCAGGCCACACAGTGCGCGGCGAATACACCAAAGGTGGCGGCGTGCCTTGCTTGGTTGCGGTCGACAATGACGCATCCGGCAAAGCGCTGGAAATCGGGCTATCCTACTGTTCCGCAATCGGTGGCGGTCGCTCTGGCATCATCGAAACGAACTTCCGCGAAGAGTGTGAAACTGACTTGTTCGGCGAACAAGCCGTTCTGTGTGGCGGCCTTGTTGAGCTGATCCGCATGGGCTTTGAGACCCTCGTAGAAGCCGGTTACGCACCTGAAATGGCGTATTTCGAGTGCTTGCACGAAGTGAAATTGATCGTTGATCTGATCTATGAAGGCGGCATCGCCAACATGAACTACTCGATCTCCAACACTGCTGAGTACGGCGAGTACGTGTCCGGCCCACGCGTCTTGCCCTACGACGAGACCAAAGCCCGCATGAAAGCGATCTTGAACGACATTCAGACTGGCGCATTTGTGCGTGACTTCATGTCTGAAAACCAGACCGGTCAAGCGTTCTTCAAAGGCACACGTCGTCGCAACGATGCACACCAGATCGAAGAAGTTGGCGAAAAACTGCGCGGCATGATGCCGTGGATTTCCGCAGGCAAAATGGTCGACAAAGAAAAGAACTAAATCTTTGCACAGTTGAATACGAAGGGCGCCCCATCATACGGGCGCCCTTTTTCGTTCAGGCCACAGCAGCGGCATATCGCTTGCCCAACACAAAATCCCATCCAGAATCGTAATTTTCGCGTTTTGCATCCGCGTCTTCGCCCCAGATTTCCCAACCGCTATGGGTCAAGGTCACGCGCGTGGTGCCGTCATCGGCATCCTCAAATTCGACATCAACGCGCGTTGGCGTATCTGCGTTGTTTCCGGGGTGCCAAGTCATCGCCATTTTGTGCCCCTCTTCGAATTCCAGTACTTTGCCCCAATCAGTACGCGTACCGTCATACATCGTCTCAAACACGGCCCCCCCGACATGCGGTTCAATGGTAACAGCCAAAGCCGCTTTGCCCGCCGCCGCAGATGCCGCGTGACCATCCAAAGGCCACCAAGACGAAATCTTGTTCACAAAGACATCAAAGGCATGGGCTGACGAACACGGCACGTTGATTGTTTTTACAATTGGGTCATTCATTCTTTGATCCTTCGGTTTGAATTGATTGCGCGAAATTCTGCAGAACATCACCCCAGAATTGATCGAGATATCTGCGCAGGCTCTCTAGTCCCTCGGGGCGAACCGCATAGATCCGTTTGGTGCCTTGGGCACGCACATGGACAAGTCCTGCATCTGACAAGACCTTCAAATGTTGCGAAACAGCCGGGCGGCTGACCGGCAAGTCGGCAGCGATTTCCCCCACCGCGCGCGGCCCCTTAGAGAGGCATTCAAGCACTTTGCGCCGGGTTGGGTCGGCGAGTGCAGCAAAGGAATCAGTGTAAGTCATTACTTACGGTAAGCCAAAACTTACACATCAACAAGAAGCGATTGACCTAGTGCCAACTTGGGCTGACAAGGGTGCTCACGTTTGAACAAAGGTTCCCCGAATGCCACAGCCCGAAATCACTTGGAAAAGCTGGGCGATGGTCAGCATTTTGGGTCTGACATGGGGCGCGACTTTCCTTGTGACTGAACTTGCGCTCGATGCGATGCCCCCATTTTGGCTGGCTGCCGGGCGCATTGGCTTTGCGGCCATTTTAATGCTCGCAATCTGGCAAGCGCGGGGCGGCAAGCTGTTTGACGCCCCACCGCCAAGATCCGCACAGATGTCGTTGATCGCCATTGGCGGGTTCTCAACCGGTATTCCATTTGTGCTTTTGGCGTGGGGACAACAATTCACAACATCTGGCTTTGCGGGTGTGTCGATGGCAAGCGTCGGGCTAATCGTGTTGCCCCTTGCGCATATTTTGATCCCCGGCGAGCAAATGACCCTGCGCCGAACCCTTGGATTTGGCATTGGATTTGTCGGGGTCTGTGTCTTGATTGGCGGCCAAGCCTTTGACGCCACCGGATCAGAGCTGGAATGGGCCGGACGATTGGCTTGCGTCAGCGCGGCGTGTTGCTACGGAATTTCTTCCGTTTTGATGCGGCGTTTACCGCCAGTGGACTCAATTGGATTGTCGACACTGTTGCTTGTTATTGCAGCGGCGATGGTCATCCCATTGGCTGTTTTTGTTGAAGGGACGCCCCCCTTGCCCTCATTGAAGACACTGGGGATCATCGCGTTTCTTGGCCTAATCCCGACGGCTGCAGCCAACCTTTTGCGGGTTTTGGTTATCCGCTCAGCCGGGCCAGTGTTCATGTCGCTGACCAATTACCAAGTGCCCGTCTGGTCGATTTTGTTAGGGGCATGGTTGCTCAACGAACCACTTCCACCAACGCTTATTTTCGCGCTCGCATTGATCTTGGGCGGCGTTTGCCTTAGCCAGTGGGGCGCGTTGAAACGTTTGTTTTCAAGGGGTTAAATCACACGCACCTTAACCAGCGGTGGCGCGTTCCACCTCTGCGACAATCCCGTTTACGGCTTTCTCAAGCAACACCGCGTCCTCGCATTCCGCCATCACGCGGATCAAAGGCTCTGTGCCGGATTTTCGGATCAACAACCGCCCCAATCCTTCAAGCTTGGCTTCGGTGTCTGCAATCAACGCCTGCACAGAGGCATTTTCCAGCGGAGTTTGCCCTTCTGCGTAGCGCACATTCTTGAGCAATTGTGGCACCGGGTCGAACTGGTTGAGCAATTCAGAAGCCGGGCGTTCGCTGCGCACCATTTCAGCAAGGAATTGCAAGCCTGCCATCAAACCATCGCCAGTCGTGGAATAATCCGTCATGACAACGTGGCCCGATTGTTCACCGCCCAGATTGAACCCACCCTGCCGCATCCGTTCGACGACATAACGGTCGCCCACACCTGTGCGTTCAAGACGAACGCCAATGTTGCGCAGATATCGTTCAAGGCCAAGGTTCGACATCACCGTGGCAACCAGAACATTGTCTTTGAGCCGGGCTTCTTGTGACCAGCGCGCCGCCATCATCGCCATGAACTGATCACCGTCGCCGATTTTGCCGTTTTCATCCAAAAGGATCACGCGGTCTGCGTCACCATCAAGGCAAATGCCCACGTCTGCGCCATGCGCCACGACAGCCTCTGCAGCCGTTGCGGGCGATGTCGAACCGCAGCCTTTGTTGATATTATGCCCATTCGGGGACACCCCGATTTCGATCACTTCCGCCCCGAGTTCCCAAAGCGCAGTCGGGGCTACGTTATAGGCCGCCCCATTGGCGCAATCGAGCACGACCTTCACACCATCAAGCCGCATCTGGCGTGGGAACGTGGTTTTGACACGTTCAACATAACGGTAGCGACCATCATCAATACGTTTTGCGCGGCCGATATCCTTGGCATGCACCGACTCAGCGCCCGATTGCACAAGAGCTTCGATTTCGGCTTCAACCGCGTCGGACAGTTTGAACCCATCCGGGCCAAAGAACTTGATGCCATTATCTTGCGCCGGATTGTGCGAGGCAGAAATCATCACGCCCAAATCCGCCCGCATCGAGCGTGTCAGCAAACCAACCGCCGGGGTCGGTACGGGGCCAAGCAGCAGCACATTCATACCCGTTGAGGTAAGACCCGCCGTCAGCGCATTTTCGAACATATAGCCTGACAATCGCGTGTCTTTGCCAATCACAACCCGGTGCACATTAGAGCTATCGCGTTTGAAATACTGCCCAACAGCGGCACCAATCCGCAGCGCCATTTCTGCCGTCATCGGATAGACATTTGCCGTCCCACGCACACCGTCAGTGCCAAACAATTCAACCATGGTATACGTATCCTTCGTGAGCCACCCGAGTGCTAAAGCCGCGATGCCGTCCACAGCGCGATCGCCTGTCTCGTCTCGGCGACATCATGCACGCGCACAAATTGCACACCTTGCTCAAGTGCTGCAAGGGCCACAGCAATAGAACCCGGCGCTCGAAACTGCGCTTCGGGAACATTGCCCAATGTGCCAATGAAGCGTTTGCGCGACGCGCCAAGCAAGATCGGCACACCAAGGCTATGAAATAAGCTTAGTCGCTTCAGAATAATCAGGTTGTGCGCTTGGGTTTTGCCAAAGCCGATGCCAGGATCAGCGATAATCTGATCTTTCGGGATACCCAGCGCGACAAGCGCATGTATGCGTTCTTCGAGGAAGTCATACACGTCGAGCAAGACATTGTCGTAAGTCGGGTCTTTTTGCATAGTTTTGGGGTCACCCTGTGCATGCATAACGCAAATGGGCACTCCGCGCTGCGCACAAAGGGGTGCAAGGTCGGGATCAAACGTGAAGCCCGCAACATCATTGACCAAATTCGCACCCGCATCTAGCGCCGCCTTAGCAACCTCTGCCTTGCGGGTGTCTATGGAAATAGGTGTGTCGCTGTCACCAGACCGGAGCGCTTTGATCACAGGTGCAGTGCGTTGAATTTCATTTGGGATCGGGACAAGTGCGGCCCCGGGACGCGTGGATTCGCCCCCGACATCCAGCAAATGCGCCCCGTGATCAGCCATCCGCGTGGCAGCCCGGACGGCTGCATTTAGATCCTCATGTTGCCCACCATCCGAAAAGCTATCAGGTGTGACGTTCAAAATCCCCATAATCACAGGCGCAGACAGGTTAAGGTCCAAAATGTTGGCGCGCGCTGACGTTAGCGATACGAGGGCATCGTCAGATAAAGCCGAAACCGGAACAACGTTGTCGTGCCCATCCCGGTGCAAGCGT
This sequence comes from Aliishimia sp., assembly GCA_039978895.1. Classification (GTDB taxonomy): domain Bacteria; phylum Pseudomonadota; class Alphaproteobacteria; order Rhodobacterales; family Rhodobacteraceae; genus Aliishimia. Next base: position 98,635 of record JBDWAL010000059.1, on the reverse strand, counting down.
TCAACATGGGTGAACCAGCCCCATCCCCCAGCAAGCGACAACGCCTGCTCTGGGCGTGCAGTACCAACTTGAACTAGGGGGCGGATATAAGTTTTCATAACGTCAAAGGGTTTCATCCAGCACAGACCTGCTACGCAACGGGACTGCGACGTCGTCCACGGGGCGTTCGCCAATCAACACCATGTCTGACGCGTCACATGTGGCCGCGAACCATGCCGCCAGCGCCACCGCATCATCGGTTTTGGTATCCGGGCTTTCCACAGCATCCAACACGATCTTGGAGGGCGCCCACACACAAATCTGGCCATTGCGCATCGCCCAATCCAGCTCTGTGCGGGTGTCTACTACTTTGCAGCGCGCATCACGTCCGGCCAAAACCCACGCGTTTTGCTCGATGGCCAGCAGCTCGATACGGCGCTGTGCCATGGGGTGGCCCGCTGTCGGCAAGTCTTCATCAGCCGCCCCCACACACAGGATCAACGGTTTGTCCTTTGCGGCAAGTTGATCGATCCATCTGCTCAGATGTGGGGATGCAATGGCTGCATTCGACAAGTAAACAATTTCGGGAATTGGCGAATCTTCAAGGTTTTCTGCGGGTTGAACGGCGGTGCGTTCGCGCACGATCTCGACGCCTAAGGCGCCAGGGCCGCGATCCAATTTCTCGACCCGCACAAAGGCCCGAATGGCTTGAGGTTCCAGCAAGATGCGATCCGCGACGCGCTCAGCCACGGTCTCAAGGAGGTTCAGCCGTTCATCCGCCAATTCAAATTGCACAGCCTCGGTGATTTTATCGTAGCTCAGGATGCGATCCACATCGTCGTCAATTGGCCCGGTCAAAGGGCGCACTTCCACAACGATGTTGAAACACACCCTTTGGGTGACGCCGCGCTCTGCCTGAAACGCACCAATTTCGACATCGACCGTGTGATCGCGCACAGAAATACGGTCCAAAGGCCCCTCTGCCGTGGCTTCTGCCCGCTCAGATGGATGCGCAAACGCAAGGCGAATTTCAGAACTCATTGGCCAGGTCCCCCCATAGGCATTTTGCGCACGTATAACGCCCCGAACTGGACAAGAAAAGTCGCCAAAGCGGCTGCAAACCGCTCAAAAACGTCAGTTAGAGGCGGAACGATATGTGTGGCGATAAAAGATATGCACGCCGATCTTGGCTGTGCGTGTATAGACCCGGGCCCATTTGGGGCGCACAGCGGTCGTATGGTAGTGGGTTGCGCCACTGGTCAAAGGGGCCACACGGCCATCCAACATCGCTTTGGCAACCTTTTGAACCCGAACATAGGTTGCAGGCTCGCCGATCCGTTCGGCGCGACCATCGCAAGTATAAGTAAATTGGCAGGCATATTTGCGACCCGTGCCTTGATTGATCACGCCGCAGATTGTGCTTGGGAAACGGCTAGATTTCACGCGGTTCACGATGACCTCCGCGACCGCGAATTGACCTTTCACGGTTTCGCCGCGGGCTTCAAAATACAGGGCCTCGCTCAGGCACTTTAGGGACTCCCCACCTGTCGCGGAAGGTTGCGCATCTAGCCAAGCTTTGGAGAATTGCACACCGGAATGGCTTGGCGTCGGAGCGCTTAACAGCTCTTCCATACGACCCGGCTTCAAGCGGCTCAGCCCCCGCTGTTCCAATTGCTGCAGCTCGCGCACCGCGTCATCTGACGCAGATACAGCCCCAGCAGAAGCCAGCACGCTTAGTACAAAAGATATGGCAGCAAATGTCCGCATAAGCCTTAACGATTAGTTAAATCTGGCGAGGGCGTAACTTGAAAGCTCGGGCGCGTCCAGCCCTTCGCCTTTTACGGGAAACTCAAGGTGAATGCGATGTGACCGGCACATATAGCGCCAGCAACGAAATATAGCGCAAATCAGGAACAAGCTCAGCTTATTTTGTCACCAATTGCCAGTTGCGCTGCGGCAAGACGCGCCACAGGAACTCGGAACGGAGAGCAAGACACGTAGTCAAAACCGGCCGCGCGGCAAAACGCAATCGATTCGGGATTGCCTCCGTGTTCGCCGCAAATCGACAAAGTCACATCCGGTTGCGTGGATCTTCCGCGCTCTGCACCAAGCTTCAGCAACTCACCCACGCCCTCCACATCAAGCGAATGGAACGGGTCTTCTGCATAGACTCCTTGGTTCACATAGGCCGACATGAACCGCCCCGCATCATCGCGCGACAAACCATAGGTCATCTGAGTCAAATCGTTGGTGCCAAAGCTCATAAAAGCACAATGTGGCGCAATTTCGGCGGCCCGCAACGCAGCCCGTGGTGTTTCCACCATGACGCCAAGCCGATAGTCGAAATCAGTATAGGTTTCCAAGCGGACGGCCGCCGCCACGGCATCAATCCGGGACTTCACCAATTCGACTTCGCGATTGGCCGACACCAAAGGGATCATAATCTCTGGCACGACCGCATCGCCATCTTTGCTGGCCGCAACCGTGGCTTCAAAAATCGCACGCGCCTGCATTTCGTAGATTTCAGGCACCGTTATTCCCAAACGGACGCCACGCATACCCAACATCGGGTTATATTCGCTCATCGCTTCCACCCGGCGCGTCACATCTGACAAAGGCAAATCAAGCGCTTCGGCCAGTTCACGTTGCCCGGATCGGTCATGGGGCAAAAATTCGTGCAACGGCGGGTCAAACAAGCGGATACACACGGGCAACCCGTGCATGATCTCAAACAACTCGGTGAAATCTGCGCGCTGCATCGGCAGAAGCCGGGCCAATACGTCGCCCCGATCATCCGGGTTATCGGTGAAGATCATCTCGCGCATTACCGTCAGTCTATCGGCTTGGAAGAACATGTGCTCAGTTCTGCAAAGCCCAATCCCTTGTGCGTCGAAATTGCGGGCCGTTTTCGCATCCGCTGGCGTATCAGCGTTGGCGCGAATGCCAATGTCACGTGCTGCATCAGCCCAATCCATCAGCTTTTGGAACGCATCATCCATTGCAGCTTCCAGCATCGGCGGGCTGCCCGCAAGCACTTGGCCGGACGTGCCATCAACCGTGATCACATCGCCTTCGTGGAAGGTCCGCCCATCGGTTGCGGTCAAAATCTTGTTGCGCGTCTGAAACCGTATGTTCGACGCCCCGACCACGCAAGGTAGGCCCAAACCGCGTCCAATGACGGCTGCGTGGCTGGTGATCCCGCCTTTTTCCGTCAAGACAGCGGCGGCGACATGCATGCCGCGAATATCTTCTGGATTGGTTTCGCGGCGCACAAGAATGCACGCTTCGTTGCGCGCGGCACTGGCTTGCGCTTCGGCCGACGAGAACACAATCCGCCCCGAAGCTGCCCCCGGACTGGCCGCGATGCCCTGCCCGATTTGATCACGCGGTGCTTTAGGGTCCAATTGTCGGTGCAGCAATTCATTTAATGCGCGCGGCGGCAGACGCATAATAGCTTCCTGCTCGGGAATAATACCGTCTTCAACCAGCTCGATCAAAATCCGCAACGCTGCGCGCGCAGAACGTTGCACCCGCACCCCATCCAGAATGTGGACAGTCCCGTTCTCAATCGCAAACTCGACCTGCATTTCCTCGCGCAGCCGTTTGCGCATCAAGGCCGCATCTGTTTTCAGTGCCGCAAAGGCTTCGGGCGCGGCCTCCTCAAGGGAGGGGCCGCGTGGGTCGCGTGTTAAGTAAAGCGCTTGATCCTTGAGTTTCAGCGCGTCTCGCCCCTGACTTTGGCTCAGGTAACGCCCTGTGATCTGCTGCAAACCCGTCGTTGAATTGACCAATTGCAACACACCCGAGCCGCATTCGCCTTGCCCCAAGCCGAACACCAATTGTTGCACGACCAACCCCAAGCCTGCCTCAGGTGGCGCGCCTTTTGCTTGGCGCAGCAACCGCGCAGACGTTCCATCCCATGCACGCGCCATGGATTTCAACACATCCGATAGTTGCCGCGCTGGGTCTTGCGGAAATTCTTCTTCGGCTTCCGCTTCATAGGCCGCTAGGGCCGCGCGCAAGGCTTCGATGGGGTCTTCCGGCAGATCATCGAACATGTCGGGATCAAGTCTGGCGACATTCACAGCGTAAGATTGCACAAACCGCGAATAAAGAGCTGCGGCCGCAGACGCACCGATTGTTTCGCTCATCTCAACATTGCGCGCGTTGTTCATGCCGATGTTCAAAATCGCCCCCGGCCCGCCCCAGTCTGGGTCCTCAGACGAGGGGCGCACACATAACAGCGTATCATCCGCGAATTGCGAGACGATTTTGTCCAAATCGGGCAATTCGCCCTCAGCAATCTTTTTGACGGCTGAGAACGACAACGCGACGGTTGTGGGAACTGGCAAGTCCAATCTTACCAGCCGTTGCAGGCATTTGGCGCGTCCCCCGTGCGTCTCGTTAGAGATCGGTGCCGTGGGGGTGACAAGGGTCGTATGCGGGTGCGTGTCCATGCATATCTTTCTGCACTGCGGCAAGTCTAGGCGTTCGCGCAGAATAGGCAGTTTCCCTTAGCTAGCAAGGATTACATTTGATACCAGCAACCGTGTGTTAAATCAGCCCTCAATCCGGGTCAAATCTGCGACGCCCAAGCAGGTTTGGCGAATTCGGCTGAGCAAATTCATGCGGTTACGGCGCACAGTTTGATTGTCCGTGTTGATCTTCGCCGTATCAAAAAACGCATCAATCGGGCCGCGTAGCGACGCCATTGCTGTCATAGCTTGTTCGAAATCTTGGGATTTCATCGCCGGAGTGATCTTCCCCTCAGCCGCATCAAGGGCTGCAAACAGCGCACGTTCTTCGTCCGTCTCGGCCCATTTCACGTCCGCCCCATAGGAATATTCGACGCCATCTTTTTCTTCAGCTTGGGTGAGGATGTTATTGGCCCGCTTAAACCCTTGGATAAGATTTCCGCCATCTTCAGTTTTCAAAGTCGCCGCAAGAGCTGTCGCGCGTTTCACCAACAAAGCAAGGTCGTCATTGTTGGGCATCGCAATGCACGCATCGATGATATCGTGGCGCACGCCTTTGTCTTTGAGGTAGGTTTTGAGGCGGTCGTGGAAGAAACCTGTGATTTCGTTGACGTCAGCAAAACGACTTTCATTGGCGTCGTTCGTGCGAGGACCTGCGATCTCATTCGAGGAACTGAAGATACTTTTCATTGGCAATGTCAGATCATTCTCTAGAACCAACCGAATAACTCCCAAGGCAGCACGGCGCAGGGCAAACGGGTCCTTACTGCCAGTCGGTTTCTCGTCAATTGCCCAGAAGCCCGTCAAAGTATCGATCTTATCGGCCAGCGCAACCGCGACAGACACGGGTGCTGTGGGCACATCGTCAGACGGTCCAAGGGGAGAGTAGTGATCTTGTGCGGCGGCGGCAACAGCGGCGTCTTGGCCCGAAGCTTCGATGTAATACCGCCCCATAAGCCCCTGAAGTTCGGGGAATTCATTGACCATTTCAGATGACAGATCTGCCTTGGCCAAACGAGCGGCTTGCTCCGCCAAATCGGCGTCTGCGCCCACAATTGGGGCCAAGTCTCGTGCAAGGGCAGCGATGCGTTCGATCCGTTCGACTTGTGACCCAAGTTTGTTGTGGAACGTCACGTTTTCAAGCGCTTGGGTCCAGACATTCATGTCAGACTTGGCAATGCGCAGGTCATTTTCCCAGAAGAACTTGGCGTCGGCCAAACGCGCCGACAGGACTTTTTCGTTGCCCGCCAGAATGGTCGCGCCGCTATCGGCAGTTTCGCGGTTTGCTACCGTGATAAATCGTTCGATCCGACCCGTCTTAGGGTTGCGCACAGAGAAGAATTTTTGGTGCTCTTTCATCGACGTTTGTAGCACTTCTGCGGGCAGCTCAAGATAGTCATCCGCAATGGCCCCCATCAACACAACAGGCCATTCGACCAGCCCTGCGACCTCAGCCAGAAGTCCGCGATCGTCCACGACTTCAAGGCCAGCAGCGAAGGCAATATTCGTGGCATCATTCCAAATGGCGGCAGCCCGTTCGGTCGCGTCCAAAACCACATGGGCGCGCTTTAGCTTTTGGCTGTAATCATCGAAAGATGTGACCGAAAAGCGGCCCGGCGCCATGAAGCGGTGGCCTTCGGTCGTATCGCCCGACGTGATTTGATCCACAGACATATCCACAACCTGTGCGCCGGCTTCATCGCTCAATAGGCACAGGATTGAATGCAAAGGACGCACCCAGCGCAGACTGCCCGCGCCCCAGCGCATCGATTTGGGCCATGGGAAATTGCGAATGGTTGCTTCCAAAACTTCGGCGACAATTTGCGCTGCCGGGCGGCCCGGCTTTTCGATCACCGCGAACAAAACATTGCCTTTGGGTGTTTCGCGTTCTTGCACTTGATCGCGCGTTAGTCCCGCACCGCGTAAGAACCCCTCAATCGCCTTTTCGGGCGCGTCCGCTTTGGGACCTTTGCGTTCTTCGCGCACAGTTGGGGACGCATCCAACAAACCATCCACAGACAAAACAAGACGGCGTGGCGTCGAAAACGCGCCCGCAGACGCATATGTCAAACCCGCCTCGACAAGGCCATTTGTCACCAGCTTTTTGAGATCTTCAGCCGCACGCGTTTGCATCCGGGCCGGGATTTCTTCGGAAAAGAGTTCGATCAAAAGGTCAGGCATCGTGTCGTCCTAAGTCAGGAAAGCAGGTCAGATCCAATCAAGGAACACCTTGGTTTTTGGGTAGGTCGCGGCAAATGTCTTGCGCAACGCTTTGAAACGGGGGCGTAATTCGGAGAACTTGCCTTGGTGGGTTTCAGCCACAGTCAGGCGGATATCGTCAAACAAAGCATGCGTGTGCATTGCCTCCAGCAGATCAAGTTCTGCGCCCTCAATGTCCATTTTGACAAAAGCGACCTCAGATTGCGAGGCTATGCAGATTTTCAACAAAGCGATCAGATCAACCATTGGGACATCAAAAGTGTCGTCGTCATTCATGCCCGTGCCACCAGCAATGATACTGCTACGGGTGGTGCGGCTTTCGGGATCGGCGGCAAAATTGTCAGCGCGGGCAAGTTTCACAGTGCCATTTTGAGTACCAACGCAAGCGGCGTGCAAATGCACATTGAGCATCCCGCCGACCCTGTCTTGCAACCGTGCGAACGCCAGCGGGTCAGGTTCAAACGCATGCACCGTCGCCCCTGTGGCGGCCAACATCGCGGTCACCTCGCCAACATTTGCACCGCAATCAAACACGACATCGCCGGGCCGCAACATCGACACCACCCCCTGCAGGATACCTTGCGCACGCAAGCGCGCTTCGCGGCGTCGCTTTTTGCGACGCGCGTCTTTGGCATCTATGGGGGTTGGCGCGATCATCATCAGTTGGCCGCTGGAAGTGCCGGGCATTCTTCGCCCACAACAGTACCATCATAGGCTTTTTCACCGCACTCATTGAGTTCGTGCCAGATGTAGCCGCGCCCATCCTCAGAAATGGCCACGATGCGATCCACACCGAAATGAACGTTCTTTTGACCCAAGAAAGTCAGCGCTGTACCCGCTTCAACCTCAGCAGCGATCGCTTCGGCGTCAAAGCACTCAAACCAGTGCGGGGCGTTGCGCGGCGCTGTTGCATCCAGCCCAACAAAGGTTTCAGTGAGCAAAGGTAAGCTCATATCCGTTTGAAAACACGCACGGAACCGGATCGGAGAGCTATCCGCATCGATAGCTTTAAAGTCCGAATAGGTGATCGGTTCAGGGGATTCCGAGACATAAGACACCAATTGCACATCTGCGCCGGGGCCATCCGCAACCTCGGTGTAAAAGCCGTAAATTTGTAGGTAATACAGCGCCACGCCTGCAATCAGACCAGATATCAACAGAACGCTCCCGACGATTTTTCCATTCACGCCGTGACCTCCGCTGTCCATCCACCCGCAGGGGTGCGCACAAACGCATCCGCGCATTGTTTGGCGAGCGCGCGAACGCGGCCGATATAGGCTTGGCGTTCTGTGACCGAGATCACCCCGCGTGCGTCGAGCAAATTGAAAATATGGGACGCCTTAATGCATTGATCGTAGGCCGGATGCGCCATGATGATGCGTTTACCGGTCTTGGGGTCGTCTTGTTCAAGGGCGAGGATCGCCTCGCATTCGGCTTCGGCTTCCTCAAAGTGACGCAACAGGACCTCGGTATTTGCCACGTCGAAGTTCCAACGCGCGTATTCTTCTTCGGTTTGCTTGAAGATGTCGCCATAGCTCAGCGGGATTGGCGCATCTGGGTCGTTGAACGGCATCTGCATCACGTGGTCCACGCCAAGGATATACATCGCCAATCGCTCTAAACCATAGGTCAGCTCGCCTGAAACAGGGTGGCAATCATGGCCGCCAACCTGTTGGAAATATGTGAATTGTGACACTTCCATGCCATCACACCAGACTTCCCAGCCAAGCCCCCACGCGCCCAATGTCGGGCTTTCCCAATCGTCTTCGACAAAGCGGATATCGTGCAAATCCATATCGACACCGATGGCTTGCAAAGACCCCAAGTAAAGTTCTTGCAAATCGGGTGGGCTGGGTTTGATCAGCACCTGGTATTGGTAAAAATGCTGCAAACGGTTCGGGTTGTCGCCGTAGCGCCCATCAGTGGGGCGTCGAGACGGTTGCACATATGCTGCCGCCCATGGTTGCTCGCCGAGCGCGCGCAAGGTTGTGGCGGGGTGGAACGTGCCTGCGCCAACCTCCATGTCGTAGGGTTGTAGCATCGCGCAGCCTTTGCTCGCCCAGTATGTCTGGAGCCGCAGGAGAATCTCCTGAAACGAACGAGGCCCAGTGGCGGAAGTGGTGTCGGACATAAGCGAAAATTCCCGTGATGCTGCGCGCCTTTCCTAAGCGCCCCAGCGGCTAGGGTCAATTGCGCCACATATGTCAAAAGCAGGGTTTTCCCCCATGGTATCCCGGCACGTTTCCTGTTTAGTTTCGCCGCAGAAAAACGCTGCTTGTTATTCGATTATACTGGGGAAGTTCGAGAATGTTGCACGCTCTGCGTTGGGGACTGGCCGTTTTGGTGACGTGGTTGTGGGCAGCGGTGGCTGTTGCGCAATCTGCAAGTGACATCGTGTGGGTTCAAATTGAAGCGCATCAAGGCCTTCGCGTGGCTACAGAACGCGCGCAAATCTATTCAGGCAACCTGCAAGACGTGAATGGGTTTTCCATTGGTGGCGGGTGGTATGGAATCGCCCTTGGCCCCTATCGTCGGGGCGACGCGGAAATCGTTTTACGCAACTACCGAGCCGACGGGCGAATCCCCAACGACAGTTATCTGGCACTTTCCAACAGCTATCAGCAGCAATTCTGGCCCGTAGGCGCGAACGTCTTGAATCGCGGTGTGATAAGCGCGCCGCTCACAGCGGACCCCGAAACCCAAACAGCACAGGTCGCAACGCCAGACCCCGAAATTCCCGAACCGCAGCAAGTTGTTCCTGATGAAACCCCGGCAGAAGCCCGCCGCAGCGAACAGCTTTTGAGCCGCTCAGAACGCGAAGACCTGCAAATCGCGCTCGAATGGGCCGGTTTTTATAACTCATCCATTGATGGCGCCTTTGGTCGCGGAACACGTCGATCCATGGCCGCGTGGCAAGAGGCCAACTCAATTGAGCCCACCGGCATCCTGACCACCGCACAACGCGCAATGCTGTTCCAACAATATAACGCCGTGTTGGACGGGATGGACCTTCGCCGCGTTCGCGAAGATACCGCTGGAATCGAAATAGTGCTGCCAACGGGTGTCGTGGCTTTTGACAAATACGAATTTCCGTTTGCCCAGTTCAGCCCCAAAGGTGAGTTAGACGCACAAGTTTTGTTGATCAGCCAAGCAGGGGATCAAAACACGTTATTTGGTTTGTATGAAATCATGCAAACGCTGGAAATAGTGCCCTTGGACGGCGACCGCGAGCGGGGCAAAACAAGCTTTCGCATCACCGGACAAAACGCCTCACGCATCAGTTACACTGAAGCGGTTCTACGCGACGGGCAAGTTAAAGGTTTCACCTTAGTTTGGCCCGCAGGCGATGAAGACCGGCGCACCCGCGTGTTGGAGGAGATGCGCAAAAGTTTCACCGCTACTCCCGGCGTGCTCGACCCAACATGGAGCGACAACGACGATCAAGCCATCGACTTGGTCGCGGGTTTGCAAATCCGCAAGCCGCGTTTGTCGCGGTCTGGCTTCTTTGTGGACAACATCGGAACGGTTGTGACCACGGTGGACGCTGTAGAAAGCTGCACGCGGATCACCTTGGACGAAGACACCGACGCCACTTTGGCGCTGAAAGACGCGCAACTTGGTGTGGCGGTTCTAAAGCCCGTTTCTGCGATTGCACCGCTCTCAGTCGCGCAATTTGCGACAACTGCGCCGCGCCTGCAATCTGATGTCGCCGTCGCCGGATTTTCTTACGGAGGTGTACTAGGTGCTCCCACGATGAGTTTCGGAGCCCTGTCGGATCTACGGGGGTTGCGCGGCGAATCTGAGTTGACGCGAATTGAAGTAGAGACCCTTGAGGGTGACGCCGGTGGCCCTGTGTTTGATCAATCCGGCGCTTTGCTTGGCATGTTGCTGCCGCGTCCAACCACTGGCCGCCAATTGCCAGCCGAAGTCAGTTTTGCAGCGGACGGAGACATTATCCAAGCAATTCTTGTGGCTGAAGGGGTCAACACGCGCAGCCAAACAAATGCGCAAACAATGCCGCCAGAAGACATAACCGCACAAGCGCGTGGTATGACTGTTTTGGTAAGCTGCTGGGATTAAGACAGCGCGTCGTTAACCTTGTTTCGACTAAAATGGCGCGCGTTAACACATGACCTGACTAACTGCGCCATAGTCCCGCCATGCGCGGGGGCGCAGATCAAGCAGGAGTTCGCTCATTTTTACGCGCCACATCGCATCACTTCTGTTCGTCGGGACCTTCATCGTGAGTGCACCCCCCTCGTTTGCAAAGCATCAAGTTGTTGAACTTGCTCAAACATCAGTGACCCAAGAACGCCATGCCCGCCAAAACGTGCGCGGAAACACGCTTTGGCTAATCTTGGTAGATCTTGCGTCCCATTGCGGCACGCATTCCGGGGTTAATTCTAGTGCGTCTTGTTTTGGCGCAGCGATGTTGAATGCTGGCCCCAAGCGCCTGCCCAAGCTTCAATAAACCAGACCGCATCCCCACCCTGTTTCTTGTCAAAGGTGGGTGACACGCGTCCTACCCTGTTATGTCTGCCGTCACACGGATCACGGTGGGTCGATCCGCTTTAAATGCGGCTTGCACAGCCGCTTGCATCTCCGACAAGGTTTTCGGGCCAACCGCGTGTGCGCCATACGCCTCTGCAAGTTTCAGGAAGTCCGGGTTTTGCTGGATCACCGCGTTTGGCGCGATCTGCGCCCGCACCATACTGTCTTCGATCTCACCCAGTTTTCCGTTGTCCCACAGGAAGATCGGCAGCGGTAATTTCAACTCAACAGCTGTTGCAAGTTCTTGAACCGTATACTGGAATCCATAATCCCCGATGATGGCCAAAGTCGGCAAACCGGGGCGTGCGACTGCGCCGCCAATCGCCGCCGGGGTTGCATAGCCAAGCGTGCCAAATCCCGTCGGGTGATGCCAATGCGCGGGTTGATCCATCTCCCAGACCTCTTTGGCCGCATAGGCAAATTGGGTCATATCGGAATAGATCATGGTACCTTCAGGCAGGCAGGCCTTCAACGCGTCCACAACGGGTAAAATGCCGGGGCGTTCTGCATCGATCTCAGACCGCCAGCGCGTACGTGTCTGCGCGACTTCGTCGGCGCTCCAGTCGGTATTCGGCGTGTGCCCTTCCAAGGCAAGATACACAGCTTCCATCAAAGGAGACGCTTGCGCGACGATCTGCATATCGCCCTCTTGGCGTTCCCCGGTCATGATCGTTGGATCAATATCCACACGGATCGTCGGGCACGAATGGCCCAATTCATCCCGCCACAAATCCACTGGCGCAAGTTCGGTTCCCACTGCGAGCACAAGGTCAGCCTTGGCTAAAACGCGCGCGGAATCAGGACGCGCCAACATGCCGCCAAAGGACAAGGGATGGTCTGACGGCACATTTCCACGACCGGCATATGTTGTGAACACAGCCGCGCCCGCTCGTGTTGCGAGCTTGCCATAAATCTCCGCCCCTTTGGTCGCGCCGCCACCAAAAACCATCACGGGACGTCGCGCAGTTTTCAATGCTTGGGCGACTTCGCGGACCGCAAACGCATCACACCCATCACGCCCTAGGAACACACTATCTTGACGCGTTGGCGCAGAAGCCGCGTTGTTTTGCAGCAGTTCTATCGGCACTTGAATGTGTTTGGTCCGCGGGCGCGCAGTTTCAAATTCACTTAAAGCACGATCAATCAAAGCATAGGCCGCCTGCGCAGTTCGCGCCTCTTCTGACCAGTCGCTCACAGTGCCTGCCGCCGCCCGCTGATCCTTCATCTGATGCAATTGCCCTTTGGTCGCTGCAATCTCGTCAAGGCATGATGAGATGACCAACATTGGTACGGAATCAGAATAGGCCTGCCCCATCGGAGTCATTACATTGCACAGGCCCGGTCCCGTGATCACATAGGCAACCCCCGGTTTGCCCGTGGCGCGCGCATAGCCATCCGCCATAAACCCCGCACCTTGTTCGTGACGCGCGAGCACATGAATCAATCCAGCCTCTTCGATGCCACGATACATTTCTTGGTTGTGAACCCCAGGAATTCCAAAGACATGGGTCACCCCGCGCGCCTTGAGCATGTGGGAAATTTGCGCACCGAGCGGGCGTGTTGTCATTTAAGCTCTCCAGAATTGGATGGTAAAGATTGCATAGACGGCCAGCAATTCCAGTCGCCCGATCAGCATGCCGATTGCAAGCAGCCACTTAGCCGTATCATTAAGGTTTGCATAATTACCAGCAGGTCCAATTTCCGATCCAAGTCCCGGTCCAACATTGGCCAAAGCCGTGGCGGCACCTGAAACAGCCGTGATGAAATCCAAGCCGGTCAACCCCAAAGCCACCGCAAGCCCACCCATTGTGAGCACAAAGAACATAAAGAAAGACATCACGGAACTCAGCACGTCCTCACCCACCCGACGCCCTTCAAAGCGCGGAATAAAAACTCCATGTGGAGAGCGGATTTTTTGCAGTTGCGCCCGGATCGACGCAAACAACAATTGGTAACGGAACACCTTGATAGAACACGCTGTCGAGCCCGCGCAGCCCCCGATGAGGCCCACAAAGAAGAACACCATGACCGGGAACGCCCCCCACAGCATGTAATCCGCGTTGGCATACCCCGTGCCGGTCGTAATCGATATCACATTGAACAAAGCTTGGCGAAACCCGACTTCGTTGGACACCGTTTGCGTGGTCCAAACAGCCCAAGTTATCAAAAGCGTAACAATCACGATAATCGTTAGAAAGACACGGATTTGGCTATCGCGCCACAAGGGGACAGCCGTGCCCGCGAGCAACTGCACGTATCGTACAAAGGGCAAAGCGGCGAGGATCATGAACACGCAGGCAACATAATGCGTGCCCGCGCCGAATGCCCCAAAGGAGGTGTCGTAATTGGCCATGCCCCCAGTTGCCACTGTTGTCATGGCGTGCACAGTTGCATCAAATGTGTCGAGACCTGTGGTGATATAGGCAAAGGCGCACAGCATCGTCAGCCCAACATAGACAACTGAAATGCGGGTCGCGATTTCTGTGGCGCGTGGTAGGATTTTTCCCATTGTGTCAAAGCCTTCCGAGCGGAAGATTTGCATTCCGCCAACCCGCAACTCCGGCAAGAAAACCATCGCGACAACAATGATACCAATGCCGCCGAGCCATTGCATGATGCCGCGCCAAAGCAAAAGGCCTTTTGGCAAGTTTTCCAAGCCCTGCAAGGCTGTGGCGCCAGTTGTGGTCAGGGCCGACATCGCCTCAAAAAACGCGTCTACAGTTCGTGAATCCGTCTCACCCAATAAAAACGGCAACGCGCCAAAAATCGGCAACGCGACCCAAACACCGGTGGTCAAAAGAAAGGTTTGCTGCAAGCTTAAGCCTGCGCGCACCCCATTGGCGCAAGCCAACGCCATAGATGCGCCAGTTAGCATAGTGAGCAAGGAACTTTGCAAAAAGACTGGCCAATGACCGCGACCTTCGGCCAAATCAACGAGCAAAGGGAGCAGCATCGCCGCTCCCAACACAGTCACTAAAAGACCGATTACATATCCGACCGGGCGCAAATCCAGCATAAGTCAGCGTTGGCGTGCGCGCATGGAACTGTCAAGTCGCGCAACCAGCAAGATCGCTTAGGATTGCGCTTTTTTCTGCACGGGTTGCGTCGGTTTTCCCGGTTTCTTTGCAGACGTTGCTGCAGCAGCGTTTACAACAGCTTTAGGAGCCGCCGCTTTTGCAGTTGGCGCAGGCGTCGCTTTGAGCACCTCAGCCTTCGGTGCCGGCGTTGCCACTGGCTTTGGAGCTGCTGTTTCTGCCTTTTTTGCCACAACTGGTGCTGGTTTGGAAACGGAAGCTGCTGCGGGCTTAGCAACCGCTTTCGGGGCCGTTTTGGGTGCTACTTTTACAGCAGCGGCTTGTTTTGCCGCCTCAGTTTTTACTGGCGCTGGCTTGGTTGCAACCGCTTTAACCGGTGCATCTTTCTTAGGCGCTATTTTTGGAGCTGCGGTTGTTTTGGGCGTCGCTTTAACGACTGGCTTTGATTCAGGCTTTGCTTTCACAACAGGCTTAGTTTTTGCAGCGGGCTTTGCTTTTGCAGCTGGTTTCGGCGTCGCTGTTGCTGCCGCCTTCGGAGTTGCTTTCGCTGGTTTGGCTTTCGCCTTCACAGTTGGTTTCGCCGGTGTTGTGGTTTTGCGCGCGGCCGGAGGAGTTGCGGTGCTTGGCGCAGCAGAGCTTGATGCCAATGTCGGCTTGGCTTCAACCGCCGTCTTCATCATCGCTTTGGTCAAACGCATTTGACCTTCGAACGCGGTCATCATCATATTTGTCATGGCTTGCTGCTGGTTTAGCGTCTGTTCAAACGCTTTTGCCGCCATGGTGCTCATCGCAACGCTTGAGGTCAGCGGGGCGAACATAATTTCCGTAAGGTTAGACATCGACTCGGATTCCTTTTGTGCTTGAGATGGCATAACAGGAAATGCTGCAATGCAGAAGAGACCTTATGCCGCATCGCAGCATCAGGGGTGGTACGACGCGTTTCCCGACAAAAAAGGGGCGCATTGAGCGCCCCTCATTCCTAAATAACTGCATTTGCTTTAACCGACGTGAAACAACGTCTGAAACATACGCGGATCGATGCTGTCATGCGCAAACGTGTCGCCTTGCGTCAATACAGAGACAGCATCATGGCTGTGCAGGCTTTCTTGGTGACTGGCCACGACGCGAAAATCTCCAACCCGAACATCTGCAAGCAATTGCTCGCAAAACAGCCGTACGGCATCTTCGACAAAGATCGGATTGGCCGCATTGAGTTCGGCAAACGCCTGCTCGTCTTCACGTTTGACCATGACTTGAGTCTCAGTCGGGACAGCGCGGCGACAAGAATCGATTAGATCCTCAAACCACAAACACCCCGCGTCATCGTCCAGAACCACAGACACCCGCGCAACTGATCGTTGCGAATGCGGCGTGGCAAGTTGCCCGCGCGTGGCACGTGCGTGTTCCGACAATTCCAAAGAACATGGGCACGTCGACGAATATACGTAATCCAAATGTACGATCTTTTTGCGCACACCGTTTTGCTCGAAAAGCTCCAGCGCGATGTCATAATATTGGTAACCAGAAAGTCCAGAGCGCAAAGACTCGACCTTCATCGGGAAGGAAAAGCGCATTTGGATCCGGGCGTCAAAGCTCTCAAGATCAGTTTTGTAGTCATCCAACGCCGCTTCAATCACTTCAAAACTAAAGTTTTGATCCGCGTGTTTGTAAAACGAACGCATAATCCGGGACATGTTGATGCCCTTTTTATCAGCCTCCAAGCTCACCGTTCCGGTCACGGACGTCTCTAGCGTCAAATTGGAATTGTCGCGCGACTTGTAGGTAATCGGTAAGCGGAAATTCGAAATGCCAACATGCTGGATGCTTTGGTGCGCGCCCCGGATCAGACTGGATGGCCCATTTTGCAGGTCAGGCAAAGTGGCTTTGTAATCCGCATCGATCGCAAACCCATCCGGGTATTCACGCGAAAATGAGGGATAGTCGACGCCTTCAGCGTTCGGCACCAATCCCGCCACCGACGGATCCAATTCGAAGATATCTGATGTTGATGCGCTCGACGCCCAGCGTTTCAGCACCTCCAGTGCTGCCTCCGCCTCGTCGCGTTCGGGTATTGTCGTGAGTTCGGGCGTATGAATATTCATAGAAGTGGCCCCCCTTTCTTTCTGTCCGTGTAACATAGTTTTCGGAATGGACAGTTGCCATTCATATCACAGATACGTGTTAATAACTGCTTTGGTTCACGAAAAGTCTTACAAAATTTTCAGATTTTCGTTTTTGAAGTGTTTCACAGGGGGATTGTGTAACACTCAAACCCGGCAACGTTCGGCCCCTTCAGGCCAAACGCAAGGGGTATGATATGTCCTCAAACAGCGTCTAATGCTTGTAAAACATCCGCCACAAGGTCTTCTGGGTCTTCCAATCCAACAGAGAACCGGATCAAACCGGGTGTGATACCCAACGCAGCACGCTGTTCTTCACTAAGGCGCTGGTGGGTTGTTGTGGCTGGGTGCGTGAGGATCGATTTCGCATCGCCAAGATTGTTGGAAATCACCGCGATCTGAACCGCATTCAAGAACCGGAATGCCCCCGACTTCCCACCACTGACATCCAAGGCGATCACTGTGCCACCTTTACCGCCCATTTGGCGTTGGATCAGATCGTTCTGCGCATGATCCTCTAGGCCGGGGTAGATTACCTTTGCCAGCTTCTCATGACCTTGCAAGGTTTGCGCAATCACATGCGCTGAAGATGTTTGCGCGCGCACCCGCAAATCCATCGTTTCAAGACCTTTAAGCATTACCCAAGCCGTAAACGGCGACATCGACCCGCCCGTATGCTTCATGTAGGGTTCTACAGTCTTGCGAATAAACTCCTTTGTGCCAAGGATCACCCCGCCAAGAGCACGCCCCTGCCCGTCGATATGTTTGGTCGCAGAATAGATCACAACATCAACGCCTTGGGCGATGGCGTTTGAATAGACGGGCGTGGCGAACACGTTGTCGACCAACACCGTCGCCCCGACCTTATGCGCCAAAGCAGAGACCGCTTGGATGTCGACAACTTCAAGCGTTGGATTTGAAATCGACTCAAAGAACACAGCCTTGGTATCTGAACGGATCGCATCCGCCCATTGATCCAAGTCAGCGCCGTCTACGAACGTCACCTCGACACCGTAGCGTGTTAGGATTTCTTCGAGCACATAAAGACACGATCCGAATAGGGCTTTGGAGGACACCACATGATCGCCCGCCTTGAGGAGCGACATCAAAGCACCGGACACAGCCGCCATACCGGACGCTGTGGCGAACCCATCCTCGGCCCCCTCAAGAGCGGCGATGCGGTCCTCAAACATTGCGACAGTTGGATTTCCGTAACGTGCGTAGATGAATTCATCTGGTCCGGATTCGATAAACCGAGCCTCTGCGGCCTCGGCAGTATCGTAAACGAATCCTTGGGTCAGGAAGATTGCTTCACTGACCTCACCGTATTGGCTCCGACGGGTTCCGCCATGCACTGCAGTAGTGCGTTTTTTCCAATTATTATCCATTGTCTTTCCTTCCAGCCCCGATTGGGCAAAAAAATAACCCCCGAACGCGGTCAAGCGAATGGGGGTGCCAATCGGGTGACCTTTTAGCGAATTGTTTAACGTGGCCCGCAATCCGGTATCAAATCACCACGGCGTGTGGACTACTCCCGCAGATCGAATACGTCAACCGCTCAAAATGGCGCGCCGCAGGTCCCCCGGTTGCACAAGGATTATTTTCGCCGCACCATGACGCCCAAATGACGACGCCGCAAAAAGGACGACCCGCATGCAAGACCCAATTGACCTCTATTATTGGCCCACCCCGAATGGTTGGAAGACCTCAATTGCGTTGGAAGAAATGGGTTTGCCCTATACCACGCACCTGATCAATATCGGCAAAGGAGATCAGTTCGCTCCTGATTTCCTTAAAATTGCTCCGAACAATCGTATGCCCGCAATCGTTGACCCAAACGGCCCGGATGGCGCACCGATCTCTATTTTTGAAAGCGGCGCAATCTTGCAATATTTGGCCGACAAGACCAACAAATTTGGCGGGGAGTCTGCCCGTGAAAAGATCGCTGTCACCGAATGGCTTATGTGGCAAATGGGCGGCGTCGGACCTATGGCCGGACAAGCGCACCACTTCCTAAAATACGCGCCACTTATGGATCCGCCACAAGACCTGCCTTATCCAAAAGACCGTTATCGCAATGAAGTTGCAAGATTATATGGCGTTCTAGACCGTAAACTCGCGGAAACGGAATTTGTTGCGGGTGACAATTTCACGATTGCGGATATCGCGATCTGGCCGTGGGCCTCCTTGTGGGAGGGTCAGCAACAGACATTGGACGACAAACCGAATCTCACACGTTGGCTCAGCACTGTTGAGGCACGTCCAGGGGTGCAAGCGGGGCGTGCGTTGCACGCTGATCTGCGCAAAGACCCAACTGCCAAAACCACCCAAGGCAACGCCATGTTCGAAGAGAAAAAGTAGGCGAACCAAAGCATTGTTTTGACAAACCCTTGGCGCGTCGATTCTGCTGCGCCGGGGGACTTATGGCTGATTTTCTTGAACCACAAACCATTGTACTGATCGCAGGCGCATTGTTCATTCTAGCGTATCTGATCATCGATCAGGTCATTTTACGATTGATCGTATTGGTCGGAACTGGTTTTTACATTTGGTACTATTTTGTCGCTGCAGACACTCCATTGTGGGGCGCCATCATAACATCCGTCCTGATGGGAATAGCGAATTTGGGCGGGTTGTGTGGCCTTTACATACAGAAATCCCAATTTGCGGTGCCAAGCGCACATAAGGACATTTACGCACATTTTTGTGAACTTCCGCGCGTTAATGAAGCAAGGATCGCGTCGCGTGCTCGAAGCCGAAGAACGCGTCACCCAAGAAGGGGGCGTGCTAACGCATCTAACTTATGTGGTTTCAGGCGGAATGCGCGTCGAAAAAGCCGGCGATTGCTTCAACATGCCGGCCGGATTATTCGTTGGGGAAGTTGCCTATCTGATGGATCAAAACAGTGCCGCATCCACATGGGTCAACGCCGGTTCTGAAGTCTTGCAGTGGGCGGTGGTCGATCTGCGGGCAAAATCCGCCCGCAGAGACCGTTTCAAGTTGGCGCTTGAGGCGATGATTTCCAAAGATCTCGCGGCCAAAGTTCAGTTGGCTGTTGCGCCAAATACACAAGAATGGCGCACTCAATAAAGACCGGTTCCAAACGGGGCATCACCCT
Organism: Aliishimia sp.; assembly: GCA_039978895.1. Taxonomy (GTDB): domain Bacteria; phylum Pseudomonadota; class Alphaproteobacteria; order Rhodobacterales; family Rhodobacteraceae; genus Aliishimia. The sequence continues at coordinate 79,137 of JBDWAL010000059.1, read as the reverse complement.
AAGGCGTGTTTCAACTTAATGTGACCGATTGCGCTGATAGCCCAACAGAAACCGTAAGATTTCCTTCGTTGATCATCCATTTACGCAAGGTAAAACTACGTGCGCCGGATTGATGCATAGGATCGTTTTGTGCGAGGTCCTTTGCGTCCTCGAAGGACGCCGCGCGGTAGACGATCATGCCCACTCCTTGCATCTGAGTTCCGGTTTCGTCAGACAACGGCCCTGCAAAAACCAAACTGCCTGCCATCTCGAGTTGCTTTTGGTATTCCAAATGAGCCGGTAGGTTTGCTTGCAACTCTTCTGGCCCCTTGGCCGGGGTTGAATGCACAACGTAAAGCTCAAATGCGAGGGAACCTCGGGCGCGAGCGGCGTCTTTGTAGTCATCCCATGCGGGCATATTGTCGATTCCTTCTGAATTTAAAATATCGATTTTATTTGACGAAGTTAAATATTATCGTAAATATCTACGAAATCAACTCGGAGGTCATAATGCGATTCTTGGTCGGACAAGGACAAAACGGCACATCAGTTTTTCTGATCAAAGGCACGGACGCTTTTGACGTGACCGCACACATGCCAGAGGTCGGACAAGACCTTGCTGCGTTGGCGGCAAACCCCACATTAAGCGCAAAGATTGCTGCAGTCAGCGATCTTGGCCCAAGTATCTCTTTGGATAGCATAACCCCAGCTTTGCCGATCGCAGCCCCCGGAACAATCATTTGTTTGGGCCTCAACTATATCGAACACATCAAAGAAGGTGGCTACGATATCCCTGACTACCCGGCATTGTTCATGCGTGGGCGTAACTCCATCATGGCCGCGGGTGCGCCTTTGGTGCGTCCAACCTGCTCCGATAAGTTGGATTACGAAGCCGAACTGATGGTTATTATCGGCAAACGGGGTCGGCATATTTCGGAAGAAAATGCCCTAGAGCATGTGTTTGGCTATACTGTCTTTAACGACGGATCTGTGCGCGACTATCAACGCAAGACGCATCAATGGACACCTGGCAAAAACTTCGACAACACAGGCGCGATTGGCCCACATGTTGTCACCCCTGAGGATGTGCCAGAAGGCGCCACAGGTTTGAAAATTGAAAGCCGTGTTGGCGATGAAATCCTGCAAAGTTCCAACACAGGCAACATGATCTGGTCTGTTGCAAAAGCGATTGCGATCATCTCAGAATATACCACACTTGAGCCGGGCGATCATATCGCGCTTGGCACCCCTCCCGGTGTGGGTCATGCCAAAAAGCCAATCCCACGGTGGTTGGTGCCCGGCGAAGTCGTTGATATCGAAATCGAAAACATTGGAATCTGTTCAAGCCCAATCGTAGATGAGGTCGATTTTGCGACCCAACAGGCCGCGCAATGACGACTGATTTGCGACAACAAGCGCAGGACGCAGTCCGCAATCTGCGCGAACGCATCGGCCAAGTCGGTGACGCTGAAATTGACCTGATTTTGCGCGATGCACGTTCACATTACGCTTGGACAGATAAACCTGTATCTGACGCATTATTGCGTGACATTTACGACATCACGATTGCAGGTCCAACCAGCATGAACACATGCCCTGCCCGTTTCAAATTTGTGCGCAGCGCTGAGGCTAAAGAACGCTTGGCCAAGTCGATCAAGCCGGCCAACCTGCCCAAGATGATGGGCGCGCCGATAACCGCGATCATCGCTTGGGACCCAACCTATTGGGAACGGCTCGATTTTCTGTTTCCACATGATGATCGCAAGCCCCTTTTTGCGAATAATGCGGATTACGCTTATGACACCGCGTATCGAAACTCGACGCTGCAAGGCGCGTATTTCATGATCGCGGCACGTGCTTTGGGACTTGATGTTGGCGCAATGTCCGGATTCTCCAACGCGGTTGTTGACGAAGAATTCTTTTCGGAAAATGGTTGGAAATCTAATTTCCTGTGTAACATTGGCTATGCTGATGAAACGGCGCTCTTTCAAAAGCTACCACGCTTTGCTTTTGACGACATTTGCGAAATTTTGTGAGGAAATATGGCGATTAGACAAAAAACCACGATGACCCTGAAGTATTCCGGTGAAGGCACCAGTCATTCACGGTCTCAAACGGTCATGGGCAATCACACGCATGTGATCGATGAACCTGTCCCACGTGGTGGCACCGATGAAGGTGTGTCACCAACAGAAGCCGCCTACAGCGCGCTTGTCGGATGTACCAATGTGATCGGGAACAAATGCGCCGAGAAACTCGGGATCGACATCGGGCATCTCAGTTTCGCAATGGAGGTGGATTTTGATCGCCGCGGTGTGTTGCTGATGGAAGAAGTCGAAGTTCCCTTCACCAACATTCGCCTTCAGGTCACCGTTCACGGCCCAGCAGATCAAGCGGCCATCGACCGAGTGGCCCTTGAAACCGAGAAATACTGTCCGATAGCCAAATTATACATAAACGCGGGAACAAATCTCGCAGTGACATGGCAAAAAGCCTGACGGAAGGGCACGCCAACAAACATCCTTGGGAGGAAACATGAAACACGTCTTAAAAACATCGCTCTTGGGAGCAGCACTCGCGACGCTTGTAGCGCTGCCAGCCGCAGCAACAGAAACGATCAGAGCGACTGTCATCGATGGCTACCCAGCGCGCGCGTTGTGGGTCAAAGAATTCACCAACTTCTTCATTCCCGCCGTCGACAAACGTCTTGCTGACACCGGCAATTTCAAAATGGAATGGCAGGAAAGCTACGGTGGGTCCATCGTCAAGCCAAAGGGTGTTCTTGAAGGCGTGAAACTGGGATTGGGCGATATCGGCATTGTCACCACAATTTTCCATTCGTCCAAGCTTCCAAGCCAAGCGATTTCAGCTGTGACCCCGTTTGTCGCCGCCGATGCGCGCGCTGTGGCCCAAGCCGTAGACGAGATCGCCAAAGAATTTCCAACCATGCAGGCAGAGTTCGAAAAACAGAACCAAGTTTACTTGGCAACGGGTGTTGTTTTGGACACATACCAAGTGTTCTCCAAAACGCCGGTCAACAAGCTGTCAGATCTGGAAGGCGGCAAAGTTGCGGGCGCGGGCATGAACCTTCGCTATCTCGAAGGCATCGATGGCGCTGCTGGCGTGCGTGGCGGTCTGACGGACTTTTACAACATGCTGCAAACTGGCTTGGTCGATCATGCGATGTTGTGGCCAGAAGCTGCGTCAACATTCAAAATTGCAGAAGTTGCACCTTACATGTTGCGTGCCGATTTGGGCGCTGTGAATTCCAAAACGATCACAGTGAACAAAGACTATTGGGACGGTCTGCCCGACGAGGTCAAATCCGTTCTGCTAGACGTTGCCATTGAATACCGCGACCATGTGGCATCCATTGCTATGGACCGCGCAAGCGCAAGCCGTGACGCATATGTTGCAGCCGGTGGCACAGTGGTCGACATGACTGCAGAAGATCGTGCGACGTGGGCCAATGCTATTCCAGACATCGCCAGCGAGTGGGCCACAGGCTTGGACGCGAAATCCATGCAGGGTAGCGAAATGCTTGATGCTTACCTTGGTAAGTTGAAAGCTGCTGGCTTCGAGGGCGTGCGCGACTGGTCCCCGGCAGCAAGTAACTAAGCTGTAGCGAGAGACACACAGTGCTCCGTTCCTTCATAGACGGTCTGACGGTCGCGACGAAATTTGTCGCGACCGCAGCGAATGTGGCAGGCACCTTAGTGGTGCTGGGCCTTGTTGTCGTGGTCAACTTTGACATTGTGGCGCGCGGCGTTTTCAACCAACCTTTCCGCGGTGCCTATGAAGTGGTGCAATTCACTATGGTACTGATTGTGTTTTTGCAACTGCCAGACGTGTGTCGGGTGAACAAACTGACCCGCTCAGATGGATTACTGGCGCTCATCGGCACCAGTCACCCGCGTTTGTCAGCCACATTACGGCGCGCGATCAACTTGATCTCGACGATCATAATGGCCTTGATCGCAATCGCCATTTTCCCTGAGTTTCTCGACATGTGGGACACACAAGATTTCTTTGGTGTGCCCGGCATCTTCACGGCCCCTTGGTGGCCGATCAAGCTGACCATCCTGTGCAGTGCGACCCTGTGTGCATTGATCTTCGGGCTTAAGGTCATCAGCAAATCGGGATCGGATACCCCCCAATGACGCCTATCGAAATCGGCGGACTGTCAGTCTTTGCCATCATCTTTTTGATCTATATCGGTGTCTACATCCCGATCGCGCTGACGACTGTGTCGTTCGTGTCGATCTGGTTGATGCGCGATAACTTTGATCTGGCCATGAACCTGCTAAAAATCGCCGTTGGCGACAGTGTCATGGAATACACGTTTGCGACTGTCCCTTTGTTTACATTCATGGGTCTGATCGTTTCCAAAGCCGGTCTCGGCTCGGATATTTATGATGTTATGAGTACGGGCTTTCGACGTGTCAAAGGCGGCATCGGCATGGCCACCGTTGGTGCAAACGCCGCTTTTGCGGCGGTAACCGGCTCCTCCATTGCCTCGGCTTCGGTGTTCTCCAAAGTGTCTGTCCCGCAGATGCAGCACTATGGCTATAACCCACGGTTTGCTGTTGGTGTTGTGGCGGGGTCTTCCGTTTTGGGTATGATTATCCCGCCCTCTGCGATGTTGATCATCTACTCCTTTGTGGCCGAACAATCCGTTGGGGAAATGTTCCTTGCTGGTGTGATCCCTGGCTTGATGCTTGCCTTCGCTTACGTGGCAGCCATTTGGACCATGGGCAAACTTACCCCAAATTTCGTAGGTGGACGCCCTGCCGACGAATACGAGATGCTGCCTTGGTCTGTAATCGCGTCTAAAACTCTGCCCACAGTTGGCCTGATCGTCATCGTTTTGGGGGGCATCTATACAGGTTGGCTTACCCCGGTCGAAGCTGGCGCTGCAGGGGCTTTGACAGGTCTTGTTATCGCGCTTTTGCGCCGCCGGATGTCACTCAGAGGGTTCTGGGAAGCCCTTCTTGAAACGGGTCACATCACCGCAACGATCTTGTTCTTGGTCACAGCCGCATCGATCTATAGCCGCATGTTGGGCCTTGCCGGCCTGCCAAACGAATTGGCGGATATCCTTGCCGGGAACGAAGCCAGCTTTTGGACGATCATGCTTCTTTATGTGTTGTTGATGCTGTTCTTGGGAACCTTGCTCGACACGGCATCGATTATCTTGATCGTTGTGCCCTTGTTCTTGCCTTTGATCGAACCGATGGGACTGAGTCTTGTTTGGTTTGGTATCATCACCGTCGTAGGAGCAGAAATCGGCTTGCTGACACCGCCTTTGGGCATCTCTTGCTTCGTGATCAAAGCCACATTGGACGATCCAAACATCACCCTCAAAGACGTGTTCATGGGCGCGTTGCCTTTTGCCGGCGTGATGCTTGTTATCTTGTTCATCCTCATCGAATTCCCCATCCTCAGCCTTGCGCTGATTTGATCCAATAGGAGTCCCTTCTCTATGCGCAACGTGACCAAAGACAACATCACAGACGTGTTCACGAGCTATATGGGCGAAGAGGTCCCGCCCCGTTTGCGCGAGGTCCTTGCAAGCCTAGTCACCCATTTGCATGCGTTCGCCAAAGACGTGAAACTCACCCATGGAGAATGGGAACAAGGCATCTCATTTCTAGAGCGCACAGGTGAAATATCGGACGAGCAACGCCATGAGTTCGTTTTGCTCTCTGACGTTTTGGGTTTGTCATCCTTGGTCGATATGATCAACTCACGCCCCGAAGGCACGTCTTCAAGTGTTTTAGGACCATTCCACATTTCGGGCGCACCACCGTTGGATATTGGTGGTGATCTGAAAGAAGGGTTCGAAGGCCCGGTGCTTGTCTCTGAAGGCATTGTCAAAGACGTGGATGGAAACCCAATCGAAGGGGCCAGCGTCGACATCTGGCAAACTGCGCCAAACGGTCTTTATTCCAGCCAAGACCCCGATCAGGACACATTTTCCTTCCATGGGTTGCAAACAACAGGCGCAGACGGGCGCTATGCGTTCACATCTGTGCGCCCGGTTGAATACACCGTTCCAACGGACGGCCCGGTCGGGGACATCCTAACCGCCTGCGGTCGGCATCCTTGGCGGCCATCGCATTTGCACTTTATCGTCAAAGCAGATGGGTTTCGGTCTCTTGTGACCGAAGTCTTCCCAGAGGATGACCCCTACCTTGACCAAGACACCGTCTTTGGCGTGCGTGAAGATCTTGTGATGCGCTACGAAAACATGCCCGCTGGTAGCTTTCCCGAGGGGTTTGCGTTGTCAGGAAAAGTCGATGAGCCCTACCTGAAGGTCGCTTTCGATCTCACGCTTGTGCGGGAATAATCCCTTTCAAGATGCATTGAACTTGCGGCATCGGCGTAACTTTGGCTTTGCCGCAAGATCACTTTACGCGACATCGCAGCGTCCAGACTTGCAGTGTCGTTGGCGCAATCGCGATACGCCTCAAAACTTCACAAAACAACTTCGATCAGCCTTGGACCCTTTGCTTCCAAAGCATCTTGCAGCGCATCTTCTAGGCCTTCACTGGTCTGTGTTCGCACAGCATCGACGCCCATCGATCCAGCCATTTGCACCCAATCAAGGTCGGGACGGTCCAAAGACAGCATATCAATCGCACGCGGACCGGGGTTTTGAACGCCGACATTTGTGAGTTCACCGCGCAAAATGCGGTAGCTGCGGTTTGCAAAGATCAGCACGGTGATATCAAGCGCTTCGCGTGCCATCGTCCACAAAGATTGCACCGTATACATAGCACTCCCATCACCTGTCAGCGCGAGGACTTTGCGTTCAGGACATGCAATCGCAGCCCCAATGGCGGCGGGCATCCCGTACCCAATCGAACCACCACAATTGTTCAGCCATGTATGTTTCGCCGCACCCGCGGTCGCCGGGAAAAATGAGCGTCCGGTTGTTACCGACTCGTCAACAATGATTGCGTCCTCTGGGATGGCGCGAGCAATCGTTTGCGCGAGCGTTTCAAGCGTGATCAGCCCCGTTGCGCGGTCTGCCACACCCGTTTGAGCAATATGCGCCGGGTCCGTGTCTGCCGCACCAACTGCGATGCACAGATCAAGCAAGGCCGCATCAAGGTCGCCTGAGGCTGTTGCGAGGGTGAAAATTTCCGCATCTTCGTGGGTCAAAATCGCAGGTTTGCCCGGATACGCGAAAAAGCCAATCGGCGCGCGCGCACCAATCAGGACGATCCGCTTGTAGGGCGCAAGCGCCTCAAGAGCCTGATCAATTGGATAGGGAACTCGACCAATTGCGACCCGCCCTGCCCCACGTTCCACCCGTGCGTTGGACCATTCCGACAACAGTTTGCAACCTGTTTTGGCCGCGATCCGCCCCGCAAGCACAAGGTTGTCTTCCGTTAACGCCGTACCACCCAGCAACAGTAATGTTTCAGGACCTGCCAGATACCCAGCCGCTTCACTTACGGCGTCCGGCGACGAGGCTTCTGGCGCTGGGGCCTCGAGCAAATCATGCGGCTGACCGCCTTCATTCCACGCAGTGTCGCTTGGCAGAATAAGGGATGCAATCTGTCCCGGAGCGGTCATTGCCGCTTGCACCGCAGACGCCGCATCCGCCCCCACATCTGCGGCAGAATTCGATGTGTGAACCCAGTGTGAAACGGGACGCGCAATACCGGCGATATCCGACGTCAGCGGCGCATCCAGTTCGATGTGGCTAGAGGCATGCTCGCCAATCACGTTGACCACGCCGGAACCGCCCTTCTTGGCATTGTGCAAGTTCGACAACCCATTGGCGAGGCCCGGCCCAAGATGCAAAAGGGTGCAGGCTGGTTTGCGCGCCATGCGAAAATACCCATCAGCAGCACCGGTCGCGACACCTTCGGCCAGCGCCAAAACACACCGCATTCCGGGGATATGGTCGAGCGCAGCAACAAAGTGCATCTCGGACGTGCCAGGATTTGAAAAACACGTATCGACCCCATTGGAGAGTAATGTGTACACAAGGCTTTCAGCGCCGTTCATCTTTGAGTTTTCTGGCATAGGGTCACCTTCTGTAAGGGTCTAAGAGGCAAATCTAGAATAGGTTGGTATCAAGCCGTGACGACGACATGGCTGGAACGTAGCTTCATTCGGATGCATTGGTCCAATATGGCGCGCGTAGGTCGCGTTTGAGGATCTTACCAATCGTGCTGCGTGGCAAGCTTTGGCGGATTTCGATGGCCGACAGACGCTGGCTTTTACCCAACCGAGCATTTGCATCTGCGCGGATGTCTTCGACAGTTCGATCCGCCCCTGCACGTAACACAACCAATCCGAGCGGGGTTTCCCCCCATGCTTCAGAGGGCACACCGATCACAGCCGCGTCCGTCACGTCTGAATCCGCCAAAAGCGCCAATTCAAGATCGTTGGCAAAGATGTTCAAACCGCCTGAAATGATCATGTCCTTCTTACGGTCCGACAACGTCAAGAAGCCCTCTGCGTCAAAGCTGCCCATATCACCGGATCGAAAGTAAATCGTGCCCTGCGCATCCTTCCAAATATAATCCGCCGTCAGATCATCGCGACCGTAATACCCCGCCATCATGGTTGGCCCACGCCCGACAATCTCGCCGACCTCGCCTAGCGCGACCTCGTGTCCCTCCGCGTCGATCAAGCGGACGTCATTTCCGGGGCCCGGCCGACCAACCGTGTGCAACTTCGTGGGATTTTCATCCGCAACCAGAATGCAAACCCCGCCGCCTTCGGTAAGGCCATAAAATTCGATCAGCTTACCGGGGAACCGCGCAAGGACATCGCGCTTCACATCCGCCCTCAACGGGGCAGACGTCGAAAATTTCACCCGCATTGAGGTCAAATCGAACGTGTCGAACTCAGGGATGTCCATGATGCGTTTATATTGCACCGGGACCAGCATCGTATGGGTAATCTTGTATTTCTCGACCAGTTCAAGATAACCGCGCGCATCGAATTTAGGCATCAAATAGACTGTTGAGCCGCCATATAACGTCGGAAAAAACGACACCAAAGTTGTGTTGGAATAAAGCGGCGTTGAAAGCAGCGTGCGCGCGTTATCATCATATCCGTTTGGCGTGACGCGATCCATTTGTGCCGCGCGCATGGCGTGATTTTGCACAATGCCTTTCGGCGTACCTGTGGTGCCCGAGGAATAGATCAGATTGAGCGGGTCCGTCATTTGAATTTCGATCATTGGATCGGTGATTGGACATTGAGCCATCGCCTCTTCCAAAGATGTGAAATCCGCCGCATCAAAATCGATCGAGTACCGTTTCAAACCCATTTCAGCGATGAATGGCCCAACAAGTTCTAGATATTGTTCGGCCACAAAAACCGCTTTGGCATCGCAGTCTTTTAGCATCTTTTCGAGCGCGTCTGGCGCTGCCATCGTCGATAGCGGCACCACACAACATCCCGCGCGTAAGATGCCGTTAAAAAGCTCAGCATAGGGAATGGAATTAGGGGACAAAATCGCAATGTTAGTCCCCTGCCCGGCTTCGCGTAGAACCAGATTGGCAATGCGATTTACCGAATGATCGAATTCCTCCCAAGTGCGAACCTTGTCGCCGCAAACAAGCGCAAGACGTTCTGGATGCGACTTTGCATTGGCGCGGATGCGGTCAACCAAAGTTTCGCGGGGCGGCGTAGCGGGGAGTGGTGGGTTGATCTCGATCATGCTGGGCTCGGATTGGCTTTCTGGGCACGCCATGCGTTGAAGACAGGTGCTGCGCACAATGCTGCACCAAGAAGAAACGATCCTACATACCCAAGCGGCAACAGGTCCGTTTCAGGTTTTGCGATAAGGACTCCACCCAAGAACAACAAGACACGCATCGGCAACGCCAAAGCACCATCAACCGGTCCCACAAGTGAAATATACCCCTGTAACGCCGAAGAAATCATCGCAACCCCGATCAATGCACATGTGAGCGCGACCACAACCTCCCAAGCCGGGGCCTGACCGATAAGCGCGGGGTTCAGCACAAAGAAGAATGGCGCGATATAGATCACACCGCCAAGCCGCATCGCCTCCAATCCGGTTTTTATCGGGTTGCTTCCCGCCATCGTGGACGCCGCAAATGCACCCAATGCTACGGGCGGCGTAATATAGCTAACCATACCCCAGTATAGGATGAACAAATGCACGGCGAGTTGGTTCAAGCCACCCGATTCAAGCGCCGGGGCAAGCACCACAGCAAGGAAGATGTAACAAGCGGTCACCGTCATCCCCATGCCAAAGATGAACGCTGTGATCGCCCCCATGAGCAACAAAACCAACGTGTTGTCGCCCGCCATAAAGACCAGTTCGTTCACCAAAGTCCCCGCAAGACCCGTCGCAGAAAACGACCCTACAATCAGGCCAACCCCCAAAAGAATCGCCGTGAGTTCCGCCAGCCCCATGCCGACGCCAACAATCATGTTGCTCAAGCGTTCAAAGTTCAGGCGGTGACGTGGGCGGAATTGATTGACCAACAGCAGTAAAATAGTGGCGTAAAACGGGGCTGATGTTTCGCGGCGCAGGCCGATCATCATGAACAACAACAGCGCGAAAACAAAGATATAGGGCCAGCCTTCTTTCATCACCTCTTTAAGAACCGGTAGGTCAGGACGCGGCAATCCTTTAAGGCCACGTCGCGCGGAATAGGCGTCGATCTGACAGAACAACGAGAAATAATATAGGATCGAAGGGATCGCAGCCGCCAGCGCGATCTCGACATATGGGCGAGACAGGAATGACGCCATGATGAACGCCGTTGCGCCCATAATCGGTGGCATCAACACACCTCCCGTTGACGCGCAAGCCTCTGTCGCGGCGGCTGTCTTTGCGGAAAACCCAGTTTTGCGCATCGCTGGGATGGACACAGCCCCCGTGGTCAACACGTTGGAGATCACAGATCCCGACATCGAGCCCATAAAGCCGGACGCGAAGATCGACACTTTCGCCGCCCCCCCGCGATACCCACCAACCATACCAAGCGCGAGATCATTGAAAAACTGTCCCCCGCCCGTACGTTGCAGCACCGCGCCAAACAGAATGAAGCCGATGACAACGCCGCCAAAAGCCTTCATCGGAATGCCAAACGAGCTTTCAGCAGAAAAGACGTGGTAAGGCACGGTCTGCATGAAGGTGCTTTGAAAACCTGAAAACGGGTCCGGGACGTAACCTGCAAAAGTCGGGTAGAACGCGAAAAGTGTTACGATACAAAACAAAACCAAGCCACCTGCGCGGCGTGTGGCTTCAAGGACGAGAAAGAAGAAGACCACCGAGACGTACTGCGCGAATTCGGGCGCCGCATATTCCCAGCCTTGCGACAAGTTTTTCTGGGCGTTCTGGCTCAAATAAAAGGTGCACGCAGCCGCCAATCCAAACAGGCCCCAATCCAGTAGACTGGGTTGGCCGCCTTTGCCGCCGCGCATCTGGAAGATCAAAAAGCTCAACGCCAGATACATACCGCCAAGAATATAAAGGTATCGCCCATCAATCAACACAACGCCGAAAAGTTGTATGTTGAACAACTGATTGACCACTAAGATCAGCGATAAAAGCGTGCCTGAGATCACAACCCAACGGGCAGGCCCGGAAAGGCGCTCGGACGGAGTTGCGCCATCAATGGCAACGGATTGAGTAGAGTCAGACATATGGCCGCGCCCCCGAACAGCGTAGATGGCTTTTTGCATCGTCCATAACTGCCACAAGGCTGACCGATGGTGTCAAGCGTTGGGCAAACGCACGCATCATTTGCGCGCAGACATATGCTAAATGTAAAAAACCCGGACACCTGAAACGTTGCCCGGGTTAGGTCTTTGATTAGGTCAGATCAGAAAACGATTTCAAAACCGCCTTCGGACAAAGCCTTCTTACGAGCTTCACCCCAAGCAGCCACCCAATCAGCAGGTGCTTCGGCTTTCAAAGTTTCCCAGGCCGATTGCAGCGCAGCCTGACGTTTTATTAAGTTGTCATTATGTGCCTGAGCTGCGTCACTCCAGAGGCCCATTTCAGTGTAATACTGAATAGCGCCTTCGTGGTAGGGAACCACCCATTCAAAGTTTTGCTTATCGATAGACCAGCCCCCAATGCCCGGCGCGTTGCCATCGTATTTGGGGAAGAGTTCGACCATGGCTTTGGTCATATTATAGACCAGATCGCCTTCGGTTGAGTCCATCGCCGTCAACACAGGATACGCATAACCCGCGCCTTGGTAGCCGTCAGTGCCATCGATCGTGGCACCCACTTTGGCCTTATTAACCTGAAAAAACGGCGCAATGGACGTCAACGCATCAAGTCCGGCTGCATTGGTTGGATCAATGGGTGGCCAGAACAAGCCGCGTGGACCTGCTGCTGCCTCATAGGCTTTGCCTGAGTTTGTCGAGGCAAACGCCGCATCAACTTGGCCTTCGATCAAACCTGTCCAGCTTGCACCAAAACCGCCAAAATCAACGCGTTCAACGTCGTCCCATGTCAACCCACCATACGCCAGATAGGCGGCTGTGTTCACATTCAAGGCGGGCGCACCAACGATATACGCAACGCGTTTGCCCTTAAGGTCCGCGTAAGTTTCGATGCCAAGATCGCCAGCCACGCCCACGGCAAGGTTGATCGCGCCGCCATTGTTGGCCATCAAAACACGAATGGATTGTGGGCCCCAGTTTTCAGCACCAAAATCAAACACGCCTTCTTGCGCCATGAAGCTGCCGCCAACGCCGGTGGCAGAAAACTGCACACGTCCTTGACGCAAGGGTTCTGTGCGAGACACGTCATTTTTGCCAGGCAGCACACGCAGGTTAATTCCCGCCGCATCTTGCAAGGCAGCACCAATCGCGACGGATTGGTTATATCCGGCAGAACCGGTTCCGTAGGCGGTCCAGCTTAATTGCTTGGGCAAATCAATGTCTGAGGCGTAAGCCATCGTGGCCGTAACGCTCAGTGCCGCGAAGGCAGTGGTCATCAGTCTCATGTGTTTCCTCCCAAAAACGATCTATTTTGCGATCTCCATTTTCGAAACAGAGTTTCGCTCTACGGAATAGGATAGGAAGTTGATGCTCAAGCTGTCAACGTAAAGCCTGTGTGGCGCTACGTCATAATCTGTATTTTTTCCCAGCCCAGAGCACGACTTGCACCTATAGTGCACAAATGAATGTCGCGCGTTTCAAGCTCAGATCACGAAACCAAAGACGGCGCCAACGCCTGTAATTCATTCAGCATCTTGGCAAGAACGAGGCGTAATTCACCCGATTTTACATCTGAAAACGTCCAAGGCGGTGCTTCTGTTTCCAGATAGGCGGCCTGTGACAATTCCAGTTGGATCGCATGTAGGCCATCTTCGGGACGACCATAATGACGTGTGGTCCATCCCCCTTTAAAGCGGCCATTCAAAACAGCGCGATAGCCCAGCGCCCCGGATGCAATGTTGATCACACTGCTTTCGATTTCTGCGGCGCAAGTCGCCCCACCGTTTGTCCCCACGCTGAAATCTGGCAAGACGCCCTCGAACAAATAGGGCAATTGAGACCGGATCGAGTGGCAATCAAATAAGACCACAACCCCATACAACGCATGCACTCGCTTCAACTCGGCCCGCAATGCAGCATGATACGGTGCATGATACCCCGCAAGGCGGTCTTGGACATCCTTTGTATTTGGTGGTTCAGCCCAAATGTCTTCACCTTCAAAATCAGTGAGTGGTACCAAATCTGTCGTTGCTTGCCCCGGGTACAAACTTTCGCCCGCTGGGTCTCTGTTCGGATCGATCACATACCGATGGAACTTGGCGCGCACCGTCGTCGCGCCCGGCAAGACCCCATCATAGAGCTGATCAACATGCCAATCTGTATCGCTCAAAGCCTGTCCGCGCGCATTCAAACGCTCAAACATTTCTTCTGGGACATGCGTCCCGGTATGCGGCAGGCTCAAAACAATTGGACTGTCGCCTTGCCAGACTTCTACAACACTTTGCATATCGAACTTTCTGCGGGGATTGCCGTTCACCAAGACCACGACCTTGTGAACTGATTAAGAGGGATTCCTTGAAAATTAGCAGAGTTTAACAGAACAGAAATCGGATTTGTGACCCGCCTCAAGGCACAATCACTTAAGCGCCTGAAACAAAACAATTATCAAGAGAGCAGGATCACCCCAGCGACTTGATTGGCACCACAATTATTAAAACTCTCATGTTTCCCATTCAAGCCTTTAACGCATCATTTATTGATTCCGCGTCTTTCATCGAGCGGGGGCGAAAGTTGGGTGAGTGATGCAATCATTCTTTCTTGCTGATCGCAATATTGAAGACAAAGCCGTTGTAATTTCGGACGACCATTTCGGCGTAAATGTGGTGACAACATATGATCAGGAGTTCGGGCAAAACGAGTCCGAACTTTCGTCATTGGTCTCAGAAATGGGAGCCAATACGTTGCGCTTTCCGGGCGGCAGTGCGACCGAAAATTATTTTGACATGACGGATCCAAATAGTGCGGTTTCCGCCGATCCAGACTCGCCGGCATTGTTGCCCATGGATGATTTTTTCAGCGCAGCAGGCAACATCAATGTCGACGTACAATTGGTCGTACCAACACGTGTCGGCTTCCAAGACAGTGCCGTAGAAGCCCTGCGCAAGGACGAGTACGGCGAACGCGATCAGTTGGAGGCGTCTTATCTGTCCGACGTTGAAACCTTTGTGCGCGAAGCTTTTGCTCAAGCCGCCGCCAATGGTGTCGACATCACAACCTTGGAAATTGGCAACGAATTCTGGGGCTCAGGGCAGATGACTGCTGCGGAATACGGGTGGCTAGCAGGTCGCCTTGCCGTACACCTCGAAGATATCCTGCAAGATCTTGGCCTGAACGACACGGTAACAATTGCAGCACAATCGACCGCGTCTTCATCTGACATCTATGCGCCTCGTGACGATGTGCACAACTTCATCGAAACCGTGAATGGCATCGAAGAGCTGCGCAGCCAAGCTTATGTAGACAAACATTTCAACGGAATACCCCCGTCGCATTACGAACCCGTCACCATCCCTGGACAAGGTTCAGCTGCCGGGCAACTCAACGCGATGATCGCAGAAATCAACGCCGTACCCGGGGCAGCCGCCGCATTAGACGGTGTGATCCTGCACCTCTATCAACGCAAAGGCTTAGACGGGGTGGATGGCGGGCGGGCGTATGTTTTTGATCAACTAGAGAACTTCGAAACACGCCTTGATCGACCAACCGACGCCCCCGCCATGAGTTATCATCTCACCGAGTGGAACGTCTCAACTGGAAACCACGATGACAATGCTGGGCTTCAACATGCTTCGATGCTGATCGAAACCATGTATGAAATGGCCATCCATAACGTAACGGATGCGCAAATCTGGCCGCTGACCTTCAACGCGGCTCAGGGCACATCCTTGGTTGATCTGAACGACAATCGGCTGGCTATTGCGGGTGAGATGTTCAAACTTATGTCGGAAAGTCTGCCTGATTTGACCCCCATTTTGGATTGGTCCGTGGAAGATGTGATCGACATCCACGGATTTGCCAATAACTGGCGGGTTGTGCTGTTCGTTTCTGAACGCACCGGAGAGGCGCAAAGCGACATTCAACTTCACACTGGGAACGTGGTGGAAAGTACCAAATACGTCATGACAATGACTGAACTTTGGGATGGCGGTGCTGGCGGAGATGACGATCGTGCAGAGCCGGTCATAACCCAATCAGATGGGCGCACAGTGCTTGGCGACCAGATCGTTTTTGACCTGAATGATTGGGCAAATCTTCGTATCGAGCTAACCGCGGTCGGCGCTGGCCATGATGAAGTCAACACCTATGGCGGGGATGACCGTATCTTTACGTATGGCGGACAAGATCGCGTTTCGACCGAAGAAGGCAATGACTACATCCACGCAGGTAACGGCGATGACCGTATTTGGGCTGGTGCGGGAAATGATCACATCTTAGGCGGGTTCGGCGATGACACGATAACCGGCGGTTCGGGCCGGGACACGTTTGTGTTCCAAACAGATCACGGCAATGACCGGATCATCGATTTTCAATTTGGCCTCGATATTTTGCGCATCAAAACTGTTGATGTCTTTAGTTTCACCGATTTTTCGGCAATTGGCGGGTTGGACTTCGCGTTCACAAGCGAAGGAATGCGCATCTGGTACGGCAATTCGGACTCTATCCTGCTGCAAGATAACGCAGCCCATACCGCACTCGACAGCGGCGGTCGCTTTGATGGTACCAATACAGTCGATGTGCTGCTTGGAGGGTCTGGAAATGACGATCTGCGCGGAAAAAGCGGCGCGGATTACCTCGAAGATGGGGCTGGTCGGGACTTTCTGCGCGGTGGCAATGGGTCAGATTATTTCGTTCTGGTTGCCGATGGAGAGCACGATACAATCACTGATTTCCAAATCAACAGAGATCAAATTGATATCACAGCTTGGAATGTCGATGATTTTTCCCAATTGCAAATTGAAGTTGATTATAATGGCAACGGCGATTGGAACGGACGCGGCTATATCACGTTTGAAGATGAAGAACTGCGCATCGATGGTATGGACGAAGCGATGCTCGCTGCGCTCAACAGTCAACACATCTTAATATAAAGCGCTAAGCCCCTGAACCAGGCAAAGATGGTAAGGCTGCAACCTGAGGTGTGGATCAGATTTATTTAGCGTCACGCACTTCATAAAACGACATTGACTTCGAATTATCGGGACGGCACCGTCACGGCGGGCCGTGCGAACCATTTACGCATGTGGCATACCAACAAGACACTGTTTCAAGTTTTTGAGCGTGTTCAGACTGATCGGCTACAAGACGCCCTGAAGCTGCTCATGCAGTCGTGAAACACGGATCAAACATGCGGAGATTAAACTGCATTTGATGATCAAGGACACGTCGCTTCCTGTCTTTTGCATGCTTTGCTCTGAATTGAGGGGGCGATAATGTGCGCCCTCCTGCCTTGCATGTGAGAAAGAAGGTTCGACATGGCCAACGTGATTTACGATGCGCTGAATTCGTCAACTGTGACCGGAACGAGCGACGATGACATTCTCATCGCCGCGCATGATGCAACGTCCGTCGCAGGGCAATTGCTTGTCGGCGGGGCTGGACATGACGTCATTTTTGGCGACCATGACGCCCTCTTTTTCGACGACGCCACCATCTTAAACGACTCTGTCGCGACGGCCGTCAGCATTGATAACCCCGAACATTGGAGCACAAAGGAAAATCCCGATATTGGGAACATTTCCATCCCTTACACATCGGTTTTGGCAAAGGGGGATGGCACAGCTGATTTCTATGCGGTGACGATCGGTGCAGGACAAAGCATCACAATTGACGTGGACTACGCCGACGGTTTTGGCGGCTTTGACTCATTTGTCGAACTGAAAGACAGCAGCGGCAACACCCTTATCGATAACGACAACGGCAACCCCACCGCAGGTGGGCTGGGATCTGCGCCAACTGGGTTGGATTCATATCTGTCATATACCAGATCCGCAGGAAGCGCGCAGGTCTTCTACATAAAGGTCAACACGTTAGGAGAGACGGGCGTCACATCAGGCGGCGTCTATATGCTCAACGTCTCTGTGACCAACCACGCGGCTACTGACGTTGCCACCTTTGGCGATGACATTATCCAAGGCGATGACGGGGATGATGTTTTATACGGATTGGCTGGAAATGACACGCTCGACGGCGGCGATGGATTGGATACCGTCAAAGGGGGCACCGGGGACGACACGCTTCTGGTGAGTTTGGGCGCAGATATACTTGAAGGCGGTGAAGGAACCGACACGCTGCAGATCGCGGAAACGATTGCGGACAACACTTTGGCAAATTTCGTGATCGACCTCGCGGCAGGAACGGACAATTTCGGCAATACCTTTGCCAGCATCGAAAACGTCAATGCAGGCGTAGGCAATGACACGATCACGGGAGACGGTGAAGACAACGTTATCCAAGGCGGCAGTGGTATCGACATTCTGAACGGGGGCGCAGGTCTGGACACGCTGAGTTACGAGGACTCGGCCAGCGCCGTCGAAGTCGACATAAACACAAGCTTGGCGAATTTGGGTGATGCTGCGAATGACACCTTTTCGAATTTCGAAAACCTAACAGGGTCCGCCCATGACGATCATTTGTTTGGGGACACCAATGTAAACGTTATCAATGGCTTAGGCGGCGACGATACCATTTCCGGCCAAGGTGGTACCGACATGCTGTTTGGCGGCGATGGCGACGACAGCTTTGCACTGATCGAGGGTCAGGCGACCCTTTTCACCGGCACGACTTTTGACGGCGGCGCGGGTGTCGACAGGATTACTGCATTGCAGGGCGCTCTCACGGGGCCGATTTATGATTTGCGCGGGACGACCTTAAACTCCATCGAAGCGCTCGAATTCCAAATCACCGGCTCATCACCAAATGTTGCCGCGACGGTGCAATTGACGGTCCTACAGGCGCTGTTAGCCGGGCTGACCACCCTGACCGTCGATGATACGTTGGGCGGCGCATCGGCCATCGCGGCGCAAACAGAATTCTTTATGGACGCCGCTTCCTTTGTCACATTCAGTGGCTTGAATTTCGCTGGAGGGTATGGAGACAACATTGGCGACGTCATCATCATTCAAGGTGACGCAGATGACGAAACTATAATCGGCACAGACATAAGCGATCAGATCAATGGCGAGGCTGGCGACGACGTTCTGACAGGTGGTCTTGGTGCAGACGCGCTGAATGGGGGGACTGGTGTAGATACGGCCATTTATTCGGCCTCAAGCCAAGGCGTCTCTGTGGATCTAAGTTCTGGCATTGGTTTGTTTGGCGATGCCGAAGGCGACACTTTATCCGGAATTGAAATCATCGTCGGCTCCACGTTTGATGACAACTTGTCCGGGGACGCGAGCGACAACATTCTGGAGGGCAGCAAGGGCCACGACATTCTCACCGCACGCGCAGGCAACGATACCTTATTGGGCGGCAAAGGCGATGACACGCTTGATGGCGGGTTTGGCAATGATGGCCTGTTTGGCGGCGCAGGCGACGATATGATCTATGCAGGCTTGGGCAATGACCGGTTTGAAGGTGGCGACGGTGTGGACACGGTCAGCTATGAAAACGCGGATGGCCGTGTGGCGGTTTTCCTCACGCGCGACCCAGCAGATGTGGGCAGCGGCCAAGGGATCGACACGTTTATCACCATAGAGAACGTCATAGGCACCAATTTTGACGACCGTTTGGTCGGCGACGCGAACGACAATGAGCTGTCAGGGGGATCAGGTGCGGATGTGCTGATTGGCCTTGCGGGCGACGACATCTTGAATGGCGGTGATGGCGCGGACGAGCTGACTGGAAATGGCGGCAACGACACCCTTAATGGCGGCTTTGGCGCTGATATCCTTTCAGGGTTGGGTGGGGCTGACATCCTGAATGGCGGTGGCGGCGCGGACGAAATCTATGCAGGGCTGGGCGTTGATACCGTCTATGGAAACGCTGGTGACGATCTAATTCTCGGTAATTTCGGACAAGATACGATTTTGGGCGGTCTAGATAATGATGACATTCGCGGCGGCGGGAGTTCCGACATCCTCGACGGGGGCGATGGCAACGACAAACTTATCGGCGGCAATGGCCAGGACACCCTCACGGGGGGCGCGGGCGATGACATCCTGACAGGGGGGGATGGCGCAGGTCTTGGCGATGGGCTTCGCGATGTGTTTGTTTTTCTGAGTACGGACAATGGCGGCGGTGGTTTCGACAGAATCCGGGATTTTGAGGACACGACTGACAAACTGGATCTGTCCAACAGCGGGTATGTGACTTTTGCTGATGTGCTGACCGATGCATCACAAGTTGGTGCGCATGTGCAGATCAACTTCGACGCTGGGGGCATTGTGCAGATCGAAAATCTAGCATTGGTAGACCTAACAGCTGGTGATTTTATCTTCTGATTGAACATAAACGCCAGACTTCGCCGTTTGCGTCTCATCTAACGCGGATTGTTTGCACTAAGCCTCTTGCACATGGTAAATTCTGCGCCAAGGGTGCGCACAGGACATCCAGACGTTTGAGAGGGATTTGACGTGGCACCAACGGGTTTTACCGACACCCCAAGTAGGTCCTCTTATGACGTTGTCATCATCGGTGGTGCGATCATGGGGTCGTCGACCGCATGGTTCCTTAGCGACAATCCTGACTTCAACGGTTCGGTGTTGGTGATCGAAAAAGACCCTAGTTTTTCGATGTGTTCAACCGCACATACGAACTCCTGCGTCCGCCAGCAGTTCTCCGAAGCCTTGAACGTAAAAATTTCGCAATTCACCGCAGAATTCGTCAAAAACTTGCGTGGATTTATGGGCGACGATGATCGCATCCCAGACCTACCAATACACTCGTATGGCTACATGTACCTATCTGATACCGAAGAATTTTCCAACGTTCTGCGCGAAAATCAAAAGGTACAGATTGCGGCAGGCGCGGCGACAGAATTGCTGGATGTGGATACGTTGCGCGCCCGCTATCCGTTCTATAATCTAGACGACATTCTTTTGGGATCGATCAACACCGTAGATGAGGGCTATTGGGACGGCGCTGCAGTTTTTGATTGGTTCCGCCGTCAAGCGCGAGAACGCGGCGTGGAATACCTTCAAGGCGAGGTCACAGCAATCTCTAAGAATGCGGCAAGAAACCGGGTCGAAAGTGTGACATTGGCGAGCGGCGAGGTCATCGCATGTGGTCAATTGGTCAACGCCTCCGGCCCGCGCGCCGCTGTAACCGCAGCTATGGCCGGATTGGATGTCCCGGTTGAGCCGCGCAAGCGCTACACTTGGATTTTCAAGGCCGAACACCCGCTTGATCGACCTTTGCCCCTAACCATCGATCCGTCTGGCGTTCACGTCCGCGAAAATGGCGGCGGGACCTATTTGGCGGGCGGACATACAGATTTTGACCCAGCGGTGGCATTTGACGACTTCAACATGGATCACAATTTTTGGCAGGATCACGTCTGGCCCCTGTTGGCCACGCGCATCCCCCAATTTGAAGCCGTCAAAGTACAATCAGAATGGGCCGGACATTACGCATATAACGTGTTCGATCAGAACGCGATCTTAGGCCCCCACCCGGAAATAGATAACTTTCTGTTTATCAACGGGTTTTCAGGCCACGGATTGCAACAATCCCCAGCCTCCGGGCGTGCGACGGCCGAATGGCTGACATATGGCGAATTTCGCGCACTGGACATGACTCCATTTCGCTATGACCGCGTTGCTGCGGCTAAACCAATCATCGAAAAGGCCGTGATATGAAGCTTCCTACCAATCCGTTCCTCGCTGCTATCCGTGCAGGCAAGCCACAAATTGGTCTTTGGGCCGCATTGGCGGGCGCTGTTCCGGTTGAGGCCATCGCGCATGCTGGATTTGACTGGATTTTGGTCGATATGGAACATTCGCCCAACGATGTCAGCACAGTCTTAGCGCAATTGCAGGTATTGGCAGGCTCAAGCAGCACGGCCATCGTAAGACCCCACGGCTTCGATGTGGTCTTAGTCAAACGACTGCTCGACATCGGCGCTGAAGGCTTGTTGTTCCCGATGGTGCAAACACATGACATGGCCAGCGAGATTGTCTCCGCAACGCGATATCCACCGCGCGGTATCCGTGGCTTTGGCGGCACGACGCGTGCCAATCGCTATGGGCGCATTGCCGATTACGCAACCCGTGTAGAGGACGAAACCGCAGTTTTGGTCCAAGCGGAGACCTTGTCTGCAATGGCGCAAATCACCGAGATTGGTGGTACAGATGGCGTAGACGGCGTCTTCTTTGGCCCGGCAGATATTGCCGCCGATATGGGGTATCTTGGACAGCCTTTGCACCCCGAAGTGTGGGCCAAAATTTTCGAAACAGCACAAAAATTGATGGACAAGGGCGTGCCTTGTGGAACGCTCGTATCTGACGTGGCTTTTGCCAAAGAAATTGTGGCCAAAGGTTTCTTGTTTGTCGCATGTGGATCGGATTCGGGTTTGCTGGCGCGCGGCGCTGATGCTTTGCTCGCTCAAATGAAGGCTTAAATCATGCTTACGGATACACCCGGCCTCCTTGAGGACATTCGCGCACGTTTCGCTCATGTCGACAGCTGCCCCTTTGCTGGTCCTCGCGTCTTCTTTGAAAACGCAGGCGGCGCGCTGACTTTGAAATCTGTCGTCGAAACGTCGGTAACCTTTGCCGCAATCCCAGACAACCAAGGCCGCGACAATGTTGCTTCGCACAAACTGGTTGAGATCATCACTAAAGCCAAACATGACACCAAAACCTTCTTTGGCGCATCCGATGGCATAGTGTTTGTCGGTGAAAGCGGCACAGAGCTATTGTTCCGACTTGTCCGAACCGTATGCGCTGAGACACGTGGCGCAATCCTTGGCTCTACCGTGGAACACCCAGCCACACGCTCCGCTTGCGCGAAATGGGCAGAGACGTTGGGACTAAATTACACGCAAGTCCCTCATGACGCTGATCTGGGGCTGGTGACGGCCGCAGATTACGCCGCTCTTGTCACTGCTGATACCCGCGTGGCCACGATCTTACACACCTCTCCTGTGACAGGAATGAGCAATGATGTTGCGGCGATCTCAGCGGCGATCCGCGCCGTTGCACCCGATTGCTTCATCATTGTCGATGGCATCCAACACGCCAGCCACGGTCATATCAATATCGATAGTTATGACATCGATGGCTACGTTATCTCACCATATAAAGTTTTTTCGCGCCACGGGTATGGAGTCGCCTGGGTGTCTGATCGGCTTGCAGCACTGTCGCACGAAAACCTTGTCGGCGCACCGGAAACAGCATGGGAATTTGGCACTCGAGACACTGGCGCATATGCCACAATGTCTGATGTCGTAGACTACTTCGAATGGCTGGGGACACGTGTGTCAGACGCCGAAACGCCCCGCGCCCGAATTGAGGCCGCTGGCGCCGCGATCCATGCCCATGAAAAATCTTTGACCGATGCGATGTTGTTCGGGACTGGCAATCAAAAAGGGCTGACAGAACTGCCCGGTGTTTCTTGTATTGGTGGCCCCGAAAACCCCGCACGCGAAGGTTTGGTATCGATCACGATTTCAAGCGTTCCAGCTGTAGATGTGGTGGCTCAATTGAACGATCAGGGGATCCGCACACATCTACGTAAATCGGACCATTATAGCGGCAATATCCTAGAACCCTTAGGCCTCGAAGGCTGCATCCGCGTCTCTTTGTGTCATTACAACACGCATGCAGAAGTCGCGCAGTTCCTAGCCGCCATGGCAGAGATCGTTCCTCAACCGGCATGAAACCGCTTACAACACTCTGGTTAATCGCTTGCGAGGGATCAGATTCAAATTTGACTTAACCCGCTCTTAACTATGTTGTCCTACACACATAGATAGTCGGTGAAACCGGCCCACAGATCACCCCCTGTGGATGAATTTCGGAGCAAAATGATCCGTTGTTCGAATTGGTCAAGAAGTGAGCATAAATAGGTGCAAAAGCTATATACCTTGTCGACAATCGGCAATTTAAACTAACGAGATGACCAGCGCAGGTCTAAAGGCCTGTGGATAACCCGCCAGAATGGAACGGGGCGAGAGAAACTCTTATGGGCGTTGGGTCGAACTGGCCCGCGCCCTTTTTCTTGTATTTCACGCGGTGCGTTTTCTGAATTTTATCACAAATTTCCCGCCGGTTAACCAACAAACGTCATCCAAGACACGAGGAAATTCAGCCTTTACGCCTTGCTTCAGCATTCGCCCTCAATCGGTTGATTTTCAATAATTTCACACGAACCATGCGCTCCCGTCCCTGCGAGTGCGATCAAACGTTCAGATATGCGATGAAATCAACGACAGAGGACGCTAAGACGGCTTATCCTTGCTCCTTGAGATACGCCATTAAAGCAGGTCGCACAGACATATCACCCCGGTGACGGGCATCCGCGATCACTTTTCGCACCTCATCCAAATTAGACCTACGCAGCAGACTTTTCACGGGGCCGATAGAAGCCGGACGCATTGACAAAATACGCAAGCCAATCGCCGCGAAAGCAAGAGCTTCAACAGGGCGACCCGCATCTTCGCCGCAAAAACTAACTGACGTCCCAGTTTCTTCACAACGCTCAACAATGCGTTCGATCAGGCTTAGAAAGCTCACGTTCAGCGTATCGTAACGCCGACGCACCCGTTCGTTTTCTCTGTCTGCCGCAAAGAAAAACTGTTTGAGATCATTGCCACCAATCGACAGAAAGCCAACCTCTTCAAAGAATTTCCGTGGTGCAAACGCCAGACTTGGTGTTTCCAACATCGCCCCCACTTCGATTTCTGATGGTAGCACATTGCCCAGTTTCTTTTCGCGCTCAACAGCTTTGCCGACTTCGGCGTGCGCCTGGGTGTATTCCTCATATTGCGCAATAAAGGGGAACATCACCGTCAAAGGACGGCCTTTGGCAGCGCGCAACAATGCTTGCAACTGCATCCGCATCACGCCCGGTTTGTCGAGGCCTACACGAATAGCCCGCCAACCGAGGGCTGGATTGGGCTCATCTGTTGGGCGCATGTAAGGCAGCACCTTATCTGACCCAATGTCTAGGGTCCGGAACACCACCCGCTTGCCATGCGCCGCGTCCAGGACACGTTCATAGATTGCGCTAAGTTCAGAGCGGCGCGGCATTTGGTTGCGCACCAAAAATTGCAACTCCGTGCGGAACAGGCCTACGCCTTCCGCGCCCGAGCTGTCGAGTGACGGCAAATCAGCCATCAACCCTGCATTCATAAGCAATTCTACCTGACGCCCACACAGCGTCTCTGCCGGTTCTTCTCGGATCGACGCGTACCTATCTTGAGCCTCAGCATGCATCGCCATTTTGTCACGAAACGCAGACACAACCGTGTCATCGGGGCGCAAATGCACTAAGCCCTGTTCCCCATCGACCATTATGTGGTCGCCATTGAGCGATTCCGACATGATCCCCTTGCCGTTTACAACCAACGGGATTGCCAAAGCGCGGGCAATGATCGCGGCATGACTGCCAACAGAACCTTCTTCGAGCACAATTCCCTTCAAAGTTCGTCCGTATTCAAGCAGTTCCCCCGGGCCAATATTACGGGCAATCAAAATAGGGTTTTCAGGCATTTCCGCGCCAGTATCAGCCCCTTGTCCCGTTAGGATTCGCAATAAACGATTGCTAAGATCATCCAGATCGCTCAACCGTTCGCGTAGATAATTATCTCCGGATTGGCCAATCCTCACACGTGCAAGCGATTGCTCTTTTTCCACGGAGGCCTCAGCACTTAAGCCGCGCCGGATATCTTCTTCCATGCGCCGCATCCATCCCTTGGAATTGGCAAACATTCGATACGCTTCAAGCACTTCCATTTGCTCGGTGTCCGAGCGTTGCGCCATCGTCAGCATTTTATCGACGCCGACCCGCAGTTCTTCGAGCGCCTCATTGAGACGTATCAGCTCTTGATCGGGGTCGTCGGAAACCGGGTTAACCACAACAACACGGGGTTCGTGCAGCCAAACATGCCCTTCAGCAACACCTTCTTGCCCGACCCCGCCGCGCACCAAAACTGGATGCTGGTGACGTGCGGACATAGCCGCGCCCTCCCCCACAAAGACACCAAGCTCAGTCATCTCTGCGAGCACCATTGCAACCACTTCCAAAGCGTAAACTTCGTCAGCGCTGAATTCTCGCTCCTCTTTGGACTGTGCAACCAAGACCCCCAGCGTATCGCCGAGCCGCAGAATCGGCACACCAAGGAAGCTTGAAAATAGTTCTTCTCCAGTTTCCGGCATGTAACGGAAGCCTGTGGCAGCGGGTGCGTCAGCTGCATTGATCACTTGTTTACGTTTTGCGACGCGACCAACAAGGCCTTCCCCCAAACGCATTCTGGTTTGGTGAACCGCTTCGGCCTTAAGGCCTTCGGTCGCACAAAGCTCCAGTGTTTCTTCGTCGCGGAACAAATAAATCGAGGACACTTCGCAGCCCATGGATTGCGCCACAAGGTGCATGATCTTATCGAGCCGCGCTTGACCCGGGTCATCACCCGCCATCAAATCACGTAGTCCGCCCAATAACTTGCGGCTTTCGCTGTCGATCAACTCGGCCATTTTGGCCTGCTCCCTTTGGTCGTCCGGCTTGATCATAGATCACATACGACGCCAAAGCGAAACGACAAAGCGCATAAGAACGCGCCTAATTTTCAACCCAAACGGGAGCGGGTGAAAAACCATGCATATATGAAACCAAATGTCTCAAATTTGGCGCTCGGCAGGCTCACATATCGCAACTACTTTTATGCAGCTTTGCCCACACCGCCTGAAACGTTGCCGAAAAAATTCGCCGGTGTTGAAACTGCTATTTGTCCAACATGACATTGCGCCTTAAAACGACGCACACCAGAGTTGTCATTGTTCGCAAAATCAGTCCAAGGTCGGAACGTCAACCTCGCAGCAAATTCCAGCCCTAATTTTTACTTAAAATCAATAAGTTAAGCAGCTTTATCCAAGTCAAACGCATCATGTAGCGCTTGGACTGCCAGTTCCATATACTTGCGATCAATCAACACAGAAATCTTAATTTCTGATGTTGTAATCACTTTGATATTGACCCCTTCAGCGCTCAAACATTCGAACATTTTCGCGGCAACGCCGGTGTGGGATCGCATTCCAATACCAACCACAGATACTTTGGCTACATCAATGTCCGCGACGAGTTCTTGATAATTCAGCAGTCCTTGGTCTTTCGCCAAATCCATAGCTTTTTCTGCGCGCGCAACTTGATCTGTGGGGCAAGAGAACGTCATATCTGTACGTCCTTCTTCAGAAATATTCTGAACGATCATGTCGACCAAAACCCCACCTTCACTGAGCGCGCCAAAAATCGTCGCAGCAATACCAGGACGGTCAGCTACGCTAAGCAACGTCATCTTGGCTTCGTCACGGCTATAGGCGACACCCGATACGACATTATTTTCCACGATTTCCTCCTCGGCGCAGACCAGTGTCCCCGCTTGGTTTGACATCTCATCTTCAAAACTCGACAGAACACGCAATTTGACATTGTAGCGCATCGCCAATTCTACGGAACGTGTTTGCAGGACTTTTGCCCCAAGCGACGCGAGTTCCAACATCTCTTCAAAAGCGATTTTATCGAGCTTGCGCGCTTTGCTTTCAATCCTTGGGTCTGTGGTGTAGACACCGTCCACGTCAGTATAGATATCACACCGTTCCGCATCGAACGCGGCCGCGAATGCAACTGCCGTCGTATCCGACCCGCCGCGTCCCAATGTTGTGATCCGACCCTCAGGGCTAACGCCTTGAAAACCTGCCACAACAGCGACTCGCATGCCTTCACCGAACTTGGCCATCATGTTCTCAGTGGGGATTTCTTCGATTCTCGCCGATCCATGCGCGGACGTCGTTTTCAAAGGAACTTGCCACCCCTGCCAAGATCGCGCGGGCACGTCCATTTCTTGCAAACGCATCGCCATCAAACCAGCGGTGACGTTTTCGCCCGAAGACACCACAGCATCGTATTCGCGCGCATCGTATAGGGGTGATGTTTCCTTCGCCCAGCCGACCAATTCATTGGTTTTGCCCGACATTGCAGACACGATCACAATCACATCATAACCGCGCGCGACCTCTACACCGACGCGTTTTGCAGCGCGTGCGATCCGGTCAAGGTTGGCAACAGATGTGCCGCCAAATTTCATCACAAGAAGTGGCATAACAGGGCCTTGTTCATCATTCAGCCGCCGTTTACGCTTTGCGCCGCCCCCGTGCAAGAGCCCGCGCCGAATAGCTCAAGTTTGTATGTCTTCTAGGACGTTTCGAGACCACAACATCGAAGCCATAGATACTGCGCGCTTTCAAAAAGGATGATCGCGCCCGTCCCATGTCCGAAAGCAGCCAGTCGTTTCCAGATTGAGTGTCTCGAATTCTGTGACCAGCCCTGTCACCGCGTCTTCAGTTGAAATGTCGGCTGCGCCACCGCCCATATCTGTTCGCACCCAACCCGGATGATAAATGCCGACAGCAATGCCATCGCCCTGCAAGTCCACCGCAAGGTTCCGGCCAAGGTTCAAAGCGGCAGCCTTTGAGGCACGGTATATATACGACCCGCCCGGTGCATTTTCTTGGGACGCCATCTGACTGGAAATAATCGCAATTTTTGGGTTCTGAGCAGATCGAAGATTGTTCAGCAACGTTTGCACGGTCAGAAACACGCCGGTGACATTGACGGCGAAAGTCTGCGCCCAAAGCGCTGCGTCATAGCCATGTTCAAGGTGTGCTGCTTTGTCCAAATACACGCCCGCATTGCAGATCAGTAAATCGACAGGCGCGCCGCCCAAATGCTGTGAAAGGTTGGCAAACTCTGCCGGCTTGGCCACATCCAAAGCCACATCTGCGCTGTCATCGCGCGCCGTGGCGACCACAGTTTCACCCGCGATTCTGTAATGTGCCGCCAATCCGGCCCCAATTCCACGACTGGCACCTGTCACGACGATCGACATCAATTCACTTTCTTGGTGGGCATGAATGGCAATGGCATGACTGGAATGCCGTCCTCGATCAGGGCCTTCGTTTCTTCACCATTTGCTTCGCCATAGATTGGTCGTTCTGGCGTGTCGCCCAAATGCATTGAACGCGCTTCTTCCGCGAATTTTGGGCCGACGTAATCGGAATTTTCTTCGACCTGGCGCTTCATATCTTGCAAAGCGGCCTGCATTTTCTCTGGCATAGCTGTTTGCGATGTCTTCGCAGGGGGGGGCACTTCGGGTGCGGATGGAGGGGCCACAGCTTTGTCACGTGCGGCCGATACACGCGGCGCCATCATTGCTTTTTCAACCGACTTCGACCCGCACACTGCGCAGCTCAAATGGCCAGCCAATTTTAAGCTTTCAAATGCAGCTGCCGATTGAAACCAGCTCTCAAAGCTGTGTCCTTCAGAACATTTCAACGTAAATGAGATCATGGTGGCCCTACTTGTGTACCCGGTGAGTATTTAGCCAGTTCGTTCAAAGGATCAAGCCTGCGAAACGTCACGCATGTGATCCCCGTTCAACACCAAAATAACCGTCCCCCGATACCTAATTAAAGGACGACGTGGATCAATCAAACATCTTGGGATCAAAGTCGCGTAAAATTCGCGCGAGCTCAGGCTCAGCAACCATCTGAGAGGCTTTTTTACGCGACACCCACTTGCGTTTTCGCTGTTCAGCTTCGGGGAATTCGGTCTCAAGTTTCTTGACCTTGACCGGATAAACCATGGCCAAACAGGGCAGATCTCCCTGATCTTCACGCATTTTTTGATAAGAATACAGGCCAAGGCAAACATCCGAGGACTTCCCAACCACACCAGCTTCTTCCCAAGCTTCAGTGGCCGCACATTGCGCTGGCGTTTGGCCGTCCATCGGCCAACCTTTCGGAATGATCCAACGCCCCGTGCCGCGTGATGTTATCAAAAGCACCTGAACTTTTTCGTTGTGAACACGATAGCATAGGGCTGCGAATTGGCTGCGCACATCCCATTTGCGTGCTCCATGCACTGAAATCGGCAATTGTTTTATCATCGGCACCGACACTTACTGCTCCGTCTTTTTTTATCTAATTGCGTGCAATATAACACATTTTTCGCGAATTACCACAGCAGGTGCTCCTCAAGCGGTATCTGACGGCCTCGTCATCCTCACAATACGAGTGAATTGGACGCCTTAAAAGGCAATCGCCTTGTGCCCTTGCCTTGCCTCCGCGATAATCTGATCAAATGATTAACAACCCGTTTCAAATCCTGATGTCGCCCAAACTTGCAACGCTCAGTGTGCTGCTTAGTCTTGCTGTCGCTGGCCCTGTTCGTGCGGCGGAAACTGGCCTGATCTTTGCCGCCGCGAGCCTGTCAGAAGCGTTGAGCGAGGTCGCAAATTCCTTGGATGACGTCCCATCACTCTCCTTTGGGGGGTCCGGCGCAATCGCGCGACAAATCGATCAAGGCGCGCCCGCGGATGTGATACTACTTGCAAGCCCTATTTGGATGGATTGGTTAGAACAACGCGGTCATCTGCAAGCAGGATCACGGCAGGCCCCCTTCGGAAATCGGCTTGTCTTGATCGGACCACCAGACGCTAACCCGTTGACAGAGTTGACACAAAATTCACTGAAAGACCGTTTGGGACGAACCGGGCGTCTGGCCATAGGTGAACACCGTGCCGTACCAGCGGGTCAATATGCCGCGACTTGGTTGCAATCCAAATCGTTGTGGTCCGCTTTGCGCCCCCACCTTGCCGAGACTGAAAATGTGCGCGCAGTTTTGGCTTTGGTGGCCCGAGCAGAAGCGCCTTTGGGGTTGGTTTATGCCTCTGATCTTGTCGCCGTACCGAATGCTGCAAGCGAAGTGTGGACGATCCCCCAATCCGAGCAACCCGAGATCAGATATGCACTCGCGGCGATATCCGCAAAAGGCATCGCCATGGCCGCGCAATTGACCTCCCCCGAGGCATTGGCGATTTTCGCGCGCTACGGCTTCGACATAGAGGCTGCTGAGTGATGTTAGACGATGCGGGTTGGAACGCGCTTGCCTTATCGCTTCGGGTGTCTGTTGTGGCGACCCTATTTGCATTGCCTTTGGCGATCTGGTTGGCGTGGCTCTTGGCGCGGCGCGACTTCTTCGGCAAATCGTTGCTATCCGCGGCCGTTCACTTGCCGTTGGTGTTGCCGCCTGTTGTCACGGGTTATCTGTTGTTGATTGCGTTTGGCCGCAATGGCCCGCTTGGGCAATTCTTTGAAGCCGTCTTTGGCATCAGTTTTGCGTTTCGCTGGACGGGTGCTGCTTTGGCCGCAGGGATCATGGGCTTTCCCTTGATGGTGCGCGCGATCCGTCTTGCCATAGAAGCCGTAGATCCCCGTTTGGAAGAAGCCGCAGCCACCCTTGGCGCGCCCCGCTGGGCGGTTTTTGCGAAAGTCACTTTGCCCCTCGCCCTGCCCGGTGTTTTGGCCGGCACAGTGATGGGGTTTGCCAAAGCGATGGGGGAATTTGGCGCAACCATCACTTTTGTTGCCAACATTCCCGGCGAAACTCAGACTTTACCTTCCGC
This sequence comes from Aliishimia sp., assembly GCA_039978895.1. GTDB lineage: Bacteria > Pseudomonadota > Alphaproteobacteria > Rhodobacterales > Rhodobacteraceae > Aliishimia. The sequence goes on along the minus strand of JBDWAL010000059.1, from coordinate 48,014 downwards.
GATCTATGCTTTGCTGCAAATTCCCGGACAAGAAGGCCCTGCAGCGCAATTGGTGCTTTGGGCGGTTGCGGTCTCTGTGGGGGCCGTTCTGATGTCAGAATGGTTGGCACGCCGCATGGCAGCCCGGATCGGAGCACATGGTGGAGTTTAACCTCTCTTTGCGTCACCGCTTTGCCAATATGGACCTTGACGTCGCCCTCAAGGGTGGCGCTGGCGTCACGGCCCTGTTTGGCCCGTCGGGTTGTGGAAAAACCAGCGTTGTCAGAGCCTTCTCCGGATTACTGACTGCGGATACAGGGCGTCTTACTTTGGGCGACACGGTTCTTTTTGACACCGAAAAGGGTATAAAGACACCGCCGCACAGACGGCGAATGGGCTATGTGTTTCAAGATGGTCGGCTGTTCCCGCATTTAAGTGTTCGCGACAATCTGCGGTTCCCGTCGAGTTTCCACAAAGTTCCCACCGGACAGGAAGACGACCTGATCGACTTACTTGGTCTTGCCCCTTTGTTATCTCGTCGCCCCGCAACCTTGTCGGGCGGTGAAACGCAACGTGTGGCGCTGGCCCGCGCGCTGCTTTGTGCGCCTGAAATGCTGTTGATGGATGAACCGCTTGCAGCACTTGATGGGCCACGCAAAGACGACATTCTGCCGTATCTTGATCGGCTCAAAGCCCATGCTGGTTTGCCGATTTTGTATGTCACGCATGCGGTGGACGAATTGGCGCGCCTCGCGGATCAGGTTGTTTTGATGAAGGATGGTAAGATCACATTGCAAGGGTCTGTCTTTGATGTGTTGTCCAACCCCGCCGCAATGCCATTCCTTGGCGTGCGTGAAGCTGGTGCTTTGTTGGAAGCCACTGTCGCAGCGCATGAGGCAGATGGATTGACCCGTCTTCACACATCGGGCGGCGCGCTTTACTTGCCCGGCGTCACAGCAAATCCCGGGGATGCGCTGCGCCTTCGGATACGCGCACAAGATGTAATCCTAGCCAAAACCCGCCCGGAAGGATTGTCCGCACGCAATATTTTGAGCTGCACAATTGAAGACCTCGAACAAGGTCGCGGGCCCGGTGTCGCCGTCGTACTGCGCTTTGGCGATCAACGGTTGCTGGCTCGAATTACAGACCGTGCTCGTATCGAAATGAAGCTGGAACGCGGCCAAGCCATCTTTGCGATCTTGAAGGCCACAGCTGTGTCGCGTGGATCAATCAGCGGTTAATCAGCGCGCGATCAAAACCCGATGAAAGCCCAGTTTCAGACGGGCGGTCGGGCTGCCAAGTTCACTGGAACACCCGCAATCTTGTGTTGCAGAGCCCGTGTCAGAACCGCTTCGGGAACGTCTGCTTCAATTGCCAATTGGCGAAGGCCAAAATGCACATAGGCCATCTCACGGTAATAAGACGTGAAAGAATAATTAATCGCAGCCCCAGCTGCCGCCCCCAACAAAGGCACCGATTGCGCGGCCAATTTCTGCCCCATGGCTGCTGCCAATTTTGGCGCGACGGCGTGGATAATCTTGTTCAATGCAGCCCCGCTCAACCCGATCCGTGCACTGAGAAAGGCCGTATCGGACCCGTCATCATTCGCCATTGGGCCCGCGCTGCCAAACACTGTCAAACAGTCGAATTGCACGTTTTCTTCGGCTGGATCAAACCCGTGTTCTGCAGCGACACCTTGGATGACACGCAACAACAGCGTTGTCGTCACAGGCAATTCAGCAAGAGCGGTCGGTGCGCCGCCAAGCCCGCCAGCGGCCCCCATTGCCGCCCCGACAACTGAGTTCACCCATCCGGGTTGATCTGGCACTGCGGTTCTACTTGCTTGAGCGACTTTGACTGCGCGCGACAAGGCCGCTCGGGTGGCCCCATCAAGCCCATCGCGAACAGGCGCAGGCAAGCGATCAAGCCAGCCTTCCGCATGTGTTCCCAACCGCGTGATAATTTCCATCCCACCGCTGGATGCTTTGTTATGTCGCTGCGCAAGATCATCCAATCGCGCGTCTACATTCGGGGCGAGGGTCAGTTCTTTTGTCGTCATGGGTCTAAGATCGGGGTTATGAACCCGAATTTCAAGCCGTGTTAGCTGTCAGCTTCGGCGTCGGCCTCATCATCCTCGATCAAGTACTCTTGCAAGGCAGTCATCTGCCAAACCATGAAGGCTGCAAGTGCGACAGGGAACGCAAAGGTTTCAATCTTCACCCACATATCTGTCGACATCGTACGCCACACGAACTCGTTCGCTGCCGCCAGAACGGCGAAGGCAAGAGCCAGTCGTTTGGTCAGGATCATCCAGCCGTCCTGCTCCATCGGGATCAGGTCATTCAAGATGTAGGCCAACCAACTTTGACCGCGTGCCAAACCAATACCCAACAAAACCGCAAACAGGCCATAAACGATGGATGTTTTCATCTTGAAGAAGCGTTCATCGTTGAAATATGCGGTCAAACCGCCAAAAAAGATCACCATAAAGGCCGTAAACACCTGAATTCGGCTCAACTTTCCAGTTAGCGCCCAGAGTGCAGCCATGGCAATCAACAGGATCGGAATGAAGATCAACGCAGATACAATGAACCCCGAATATTCGGTGCCGCCCATCACATACGTGTTCTCCTTGATACGCAGATAGATCAGGAAAAAGACAATCGTCGGCCCGAGTTCGAGCACTTGTTTCATGATCGGGTTTATCTCGCGTGGCTCTGACATAACGTCCCCCGGTTATCCGCCCAACTCAACTATCACAGCACCCGCTGCAATCAATGCCATAAGCGCAAGACGGCGTGGACCTACAGTTTCTTTTAGAAAAACATACCCGATCACAGCGGCAAAAACGGTCGATGTTTCACGCATGATCGCCGCCTCACCCACTTTATCCAGACGCGTCGCCAACATGATCCCACCAAACGATGCAAAAGCAATCAAACCGCCCGCAAACCCGCGTATTGCGAGCGGGGCAAAGGCCGGTTTTTCCACCATGTGACGCCAGCGAAAGGCCATGATCAAAGGGAATGCAAAGCTATCAATCAAGAAAAACCATGCCAAAAACGTGAAAGGATCTGCTGTCGCGCGAATGCCGTAAGCATCCCATGTCGTATACAATGCCACCGTCAGCCCTGTGCAGACAGCCAACCCCAAAGCCAAAGGCATTGTCCGGCGTCCATCTGTCAACGTCCGCAAGTTATACGCCGCTAGCCCGTAAATCCCGGTCAAAAGAACAAACAAGCCAAACCACTGCACGTTGTTGAATTGCTCACCAAACAACCAATACGCGCCAAAAACTGTGAATAATGGTCCAGTTCCGCGCACCACAGGATAGACGACCGTATAAGATCCCTTGGTATAAGCCCATGCTTGGAGCAGTTTATACGCCACATGAATACCCCAAGCGACGGCAAATATCGGCCACATATGAGGTTCAGGCCAAGGCACAACAAGCAATGCTATTGGTGCGGCCATGATCCCATAAGAGGCATCGATTGCCGCGCGCGACACCCACGGATCATGCCGCCCTTTTTGTAAAGCGCCAAACACTGCGTGCAACAACGCAGCCGCAAGCGCGAGGAACAAAGCCGCTCTGTGGCCCGCTTGCGTGCCCTCTATCGATAGAATCCATTCGGTCATACGAAGTTTGGCCTTATGCGGCTTTTGCCCAAAGCTTTTCTTTTGGGGGAATCTGACGGGCGGAGTGTCTGCTTAATCTGATTGCAACCCTGTCAGAGCAGCCGCAAATTCTTCTGGATCAAAGGGTGAAAGATCATCGATTTGCTCGCCCACACCAATCGCATGGATCGGCAAGCCAAATTTGTCAGCCAATGCCACCAACACACCGCCCTTGGCAGTCCCATCAAGTTTTGTCATCACCAAACCAGACACATCAGAAACCTGTTGGAAAATCTTCACTTGGTTCAATGCATTCTGACCCGTGGTCGCATCCAAAACCAGAAGCGTATTATGCGGCGCAGTTTCATCTTTCTTGCGAATGACCCGGACGATTTTCGCCAGTTCTTCCATCAAGTCAGATCGATTTTGTAATCTGCCGGCCGTATCGATCATCAGCAGGTCAGCGCCCTCTTCTTGGGCTTTTGTCATGGCTTCGAATGCAAGGCTTGCGGGGTCTGACCCTTCAGGCGCGGTCAAAACAGGCACACCCGCACGCTCGCCCCAAACCTGCAATTGCTCGACGGCGGCTGCACGAAATGTATCGCCGGCTGCAATCACTACTTTCTTACCAGATTCGCGAAACTGAGAGGCCAGCTTGCCAATTGTCGTCGTTTTCCCTGAGCCGTTAACCCCGACAACCAACACCACCTGTGGTGTCTGCGGGTAAAGTGGCAAAGGACGTGCGACAGGTTCCATTATGCGTGCGATTTCCCCCGCGAGGAGTTCTTTTATCTCTTGAACCGACAGCTTCTTGCCAAAGCGTCCTTCTGCCATGTTCGCCGTCACGCGCAGCGCTGTGTCGACGCCCATGTCGGCAGTTATCAACAGTTCTTCGAGCTGCTCCAGCATATCGTCGTCCAGAACGCGGCGCGCGACAGGTTTACCATCTTTGCGCCCGAACAACCGACCAAGCAGCCCAGGTTTGTCTGATTCGGTTGTTGTGTCTTCCTCTAAAATGCTCGCAGGCGTCAAACTGGGCTTGGGCATTGATACAGGCGTTGGGTTGGGTGCGATTTGAGGCGCTGGTTGCATCTCAGGTTTTGGCTCTACAGGTGTTTTCTGAACAGGCGCCGAAACAACGTCTGGCTTTGGTGCCGGATTCGGCATCGGTTTGGGTTGCGGGACGGGGGGCCGCGTTGTCGTAATTGGCGGCGCGGGCGCAGGGGTGATCGGATCAGGGGACGCAGCTTTGCCAAGCCCGGCGATTTCACGGGCTTGTTCCAGACTGATTTGCCCAGGCTTTGTGCGTTCAACCAAAGGGTTATCCTGCGGCGTTGATGTTGTCGTCGCAGGAGGGTCTATTTTCCGATCCGGTAAACGTGCAGGCCTCGGTGTCATTGGTGGAGGCGGTGGTGGTGGCGTCGGAACAGGTTGGGCTTTTGGAGCTGCGGCTGGCGCAGGCGTATCAAGGCGCGCAAACTCAGCCGCACCCGGTGGACGCTGCAGAACGGGGTCTTTCGCTGCTTGGTCAACGGATCCACCGTCTTCCACAATAGCTTCCAGCCCTTCATCCAGTTTGGAAGAAGAATTGAAGAGCTTGCTTTTGAGTTTCTTGAAGAATGACATTTCTATCCGTTCCGTCGTCTTACTCCTCACCTAGCGTGTTTCTTCGGTTTGGTGAATCGAAAAACCTATGTTTGCGCGATATGGGGCGCAACCATTGACATCGCAAGGCTGCTTAGGTTTGCCTGAAACATGCGATTGGCTGTCTTTCTTCTTGTGTTATGTCTTCCTTTTCCCGCTTTTTCTGAGCCGGGTACGATGTGTTCGAAAGGACGGTTTGGACATGCGTTTTGCATTCGGCCAAGCCAGTTTTCCTTCGATCTATGCCATAGTCTGGCCGGAGAAGCGGAACGTCATGGTCTAGCCCCCGGATTTCTGACGCGGTTGATCTGGCAAGAAAGTCGATTTGATCCCAACGCATTAAGTCCTGCAAATGCTATGGGAATCGCACAATTCATTGCTTCAACAGCTGCCTTGCGCGGATTGCAGGACCCTTTCAATCCAGGCGAAGCCTTGGAGGCATCTGCGCGATATTTGGCTTTCCTTACTCAGGAATTTGGCAATCCCGGGCTCGCGGCGGCCGCCTATAACGCGGGAGAGGGGCGCGCGGCACGGTTCTTGTCGCGCCAATCTGGATTGCCGCAAGAAACCATAAATTATGTTCAAATAATTACCGGATTAAGCGCAGAAACTTGGCGCGACACGCCCCCCAAATCCGCAGATTTCCGCTTAGGCAAAGAAAAACCCTTCATAGCTGCTTGTTTGGACTTGGCAAAAAGACGGCGCATCACGCCCCTTGCACCGATTCCCCCTGCCTTAAAACCTTGGGGCGTACATCTTGCCTTTGGGACCTCAAAAAGCACTGCGCGCGCAGCGTTGCAACGCAACACCCGTACTTGCAGGTCCACCGTACGAAACGAGACAATCGATTACATTCGCGATGCGCGGCGAACGTCGAACCGCAAAAGATATACAATAGCGCGCATAGGACGGAACAGCCGCGAAAACGCCACTCAACTCTGTCTCAAATTGTCCCGCAGCGGCTGCCGCTGCAGGGTCTATAAAACCGCAAAATCGCCTTAGATTTCGTCCCCAAAATGCTTCATCGTTAGCAAAATCGGGTTCGGGGCCGCCTGCCCCAGACCACAAATTGAAGCATCGGTCATCGCAGTACACAAATCTTCCAGCAAAGGTTGATCCCATGTGTCAGACTGCATCAACTTAACCGCTTTTTCGCAACCAACGCGGCACGGCGTACATTGCCCGCAGCTTTCATCCTCAAAGAATTTCAACATGTTAAGCGCTGCATCACGCGCTCGATCCTGATCGGACAGCACAACAATCGCGGCCGATCCAATAAATGTGCCATGTTGCTGCAACACGTCAAAATCCATCGGAATATCAGCCATGCTCGCAGGCAAAAGTCCCGCCGAAGGTCCGCCTGGTTGATAGGCTTTGAACACGTGCCCGTCGAGCATTCCACCCGCCGCTTCAATGATGTCTGTCATCGTCGAGCCTGCTGGCAAAACATGTACACCCGGCGCTTTGACCCGCCCTGACACAGAGAAGCTGCGCAAACCTTTGCGACCGTTCTTCTCAACACTGCTCAGGATTTCCGGCCCCTCGCGGCAAACACGAGCGACCCAAAGCAAGGTCTCAATATTGTGCACCAGCGTCGGCTGACCGAACACACCAACTTGCGCGACAAATGGTGGTCGATGACGCGGCAGTCCTCGTTTGCCTTCAATGCTTTCGATCATCGCGCTTTCTTCGCCACAGATATAAGCGCCCGCGCCGCGTCTCAGGTCGATATATCCTTTATCCACAAGACCTGCATCCTCTAGCGCATTGATCTCACGTCGTAAAATTTCAAGCACAGCAGGATATTCGTCGCGCATGTAGATGTAGCATTTTTCTGCTTCGACAGCCCATGCAGCGATTAACATTCCTTCCAGAAACAAATGCGGTGTGCGTTCCAAGAAGTAGCGATCTTTGAAAGTTCCAGGCTCACCTTCATCTCCGTTTACCGCAAGATAACGCGGTCCTGCATTGGCACGTACGAAGCCCCATTTCTTCCCAGATGGAAAGCCAGCGCCACCAAGACCACGCAGGCCACTGGCAAGAACTTGTTCTTGCACGTCTTCCCAGTTGCCATTGTCTCGTAACTTCAAGAGCGCATCATAACCGCCAGTACCGTCGTAGTTTTCAAACGTTTCATAGCTGGGGATAACTGTGTGGGTATCTTTTGCCGCCACCGCTGCCATCACTTTTTCGGGCGTGGCGTGGTCGATATGGCTGTGCCCAAGCTCAAGAACCGGCGCTGTGTCACACCGCCCCATGCAAGGCGCGCGCAGCACACGAACCTCCGTTGGATCAAGCCCGTCTTCTAACGCTGTTTTCAACGCTTGTGCTCCTGCCAATTCACATGACAAGGAATCACAAACGCGGATCGTCAAAGCAGGTGGAGGCGTCTCGTCCTCTTTGACCACATCAAAATGCGCATAAAACGTGGCCACTTCGTAAATTTCGGCCATAGACAGACGCATTTCTTCAGCCAAAGCGCGCAGATGAGGCGCGCTCAAATGTCCGTAAGCATCTTGAATCAGGTGTAAAAATTCAATCAACAGATCACGATCGCGAGGGCGGTCACCAAGAAGTTCGCGAATTTCGTCCCAGGCTTGATCCTCGATCTGACGGCCTTTTGTCGTACGCCGACCTTTGCCTTTGCCTGACTTCCAGACGCCTTGCCGTTCATCCAATGCCATATTCGACCTCATACCCTAACGAGGCGATGCCTCTGATCTTGTCGCAGATTGTAACAAGCGTTTTTCGTCATACACAGGTGAAAAACGACACATCGCGGCGCTTTGCGCGGGCCACACGTTCCATGGTGCAACGATTGTTTCCGATAGGAATTGCCGTTTTGCTGCCACGGTTTCTGCGCGCCTCTGCCGCAGCCCTGCCGAAATGAGAATTTACGCTATATTGAAGAAAATCAGACACACACTCTGCTCAATCAGGAGTCGCTACTGCCAATGTTTTGGTTCACCCTTGCTAGCCTCATGCCTGCTGTTTTTATCGCGGCCGCTTGCATATGGGGCGGGATATGGCCTGCATGTGCTGTACTTTCGATAACGGTGTTTGTTTTTCTAATGGACCGTTTTGTCGCCCGCTTAATGCCACTAAGCGACCAAGGAAATGCCCTGCATCTATCGGTTTCATTGGGTGTCGCACATTTCATACTGTGGGCACTTGGAATTTGGGCTGTTGGTGGCGGCGCCCATCTTAACGCTTTGGACAAAGTGCTTGTCGTTACCGCATTGGGCCTGTTTTTTGGTCAGATCAGCAACTCCAACGCGCATGAACTGATCCACAACGCTGCGCGTGCCCCGCGACGACTTGGTGTTGCAATCTATGGATCCATTTTGTTTGCCCATCATACATCGGCACATACGCGCGTGCATCATGTCTATGCGGCAACCCGAAAGGATCCAAACACAGCTCGCTTAGGCGAAGGATTTTGGCACTATTTGATCCGGGCATGGCCCCAAGGATTTATAGCAGGAAAGCGTGCTGAAGATCACGCGCGCCAACATAGAGCGCGCGCGCCATGGACACATCCTTATGTGATTTATCTCAAATTGTCCTTAATCAGCGCGGTTGGCGCTTTTCTAATTGCGGGCCCAAGCGGTGTGCTCGCGCTTGTGATCATCGCCGCATATGCTCAAGTGCAACTTTATCTATCTGATTACGTCCAACATTATGGGTTAGAACGCCGAATTTTGGACAGTGGGAAACCCGAAAAAATGGGTCCAGAACACAGCTGGAATGCGCCGCACTGGTATTCATCGGCTATGATGTTGAACGCACCGCTTCATTCAGATCATCACTTGAACCCGGCGCGTCCTTTTCCGGAATTACGTCTCACACGCGGCGAAATGCCGATCCTCCCGCATTCCCTTCCCGTTATGGCTGTTTTGGCCTTGATCCCACCGCTTTGGTGCAGGTTGATGGACAAACGCGCTACCCGCTGGCGGGTAAAAGGCGCGTCGCCGCCGGATGCGGCCTAAGGGCTGGCGACTTTATGGTCGTCGTGGCACAAAGTCAGAATGAAACCAATTTTCTTGAGCCTCGTCGCGATTGCGATTTCAACCCCATGTGCCTTCGCCGAACCAGCAATGTCTGCACAAGACTTTGAAACCTACACATTGGGAAAAACGTTGATCTTCGGGCGTAATGGACAAGCCTATGGCGCGGAACAGTATTTGCAAAATCGTAGCGTCGTTTGGTCATTTCTAGATGGGCAATGCAAGGAAGGTTACTGGTATCCTGAGGGCGACAACATTTGCTTTATCTATGAGGACAATCCAGACAGCCCACAATGTTGGAGTTTTGAACAGAGCGCGCGTGGGTTGATCGCACAGTTTCAAGACGGATCGATGTCAGAACCGCTATACGAAGCACAAGATTCGTCTGAAGACATGGTTTGTCTAGGCCCCGAAACTGGCGTCTAAGCGGGGGTCAATTCTTTCAAGAATTGATGGCGGGCGAATTTTGTAAAATTCGCATTTGCGCTCAGAATAAACTTCCTTGATCCGGGGCCTTTGGTTTCGCCCTTTTGGCAGGCGGCGCTTTAACGGCCCCGCCCAACGCCATAACCCCATCCGCAAATTGCACTTCAAGCACGTCCGCTTTCGAAGCCGCGGCTTTTGTCGTAACGACTGCGCCATCCCCTCGCACAACAGCGTAACCACGCTGTAGTGTCGCTTCATATCCCAATGTCATCCGCAATCGATCCAACGCCTCCAAGCGGTCTGACAGTCGTTTCAACCTCGCGTCACCATTTTCAGCCAACCGAGCGCCGCGCTCTTGAACAAGTTCCGAGTAGCGGCGCACATCCGCGCTTAAACTATCCGGTCTAAACCGACGTGACGTGACCTCCAGCCGTTCTTTGCGCCCAGCGACAAGACGCAGCAATGCCGGGCTCGCGCGTTCGAAAACTGTGCTGAGGCGCGTTTGATGTTGGCGCAATTGATGCTCAAGAATGTGTGGACGCAGCCCCGCGCCGGCCTCAACCAAGCGGCTACGACGACGGTCCACCAAGGCTTGCAACGCGCTGTCCAAACGGTCCGCACGATCCAGTCTTTGACGGGGGACATCCAATAATCGGTCAGGTCTTGGCAATGCACGCGAGAGGTCCCGCAAACGCTGTCCACGCCTTTCTATGCCGCCCGCAAATGTCCGCCCTAGACGCCCGTCAGCTTCGCCAAGCCACGCCAAAAGTTCCAACCGGACCGGCACAGCCATTTCAGCCGCCGCAGTCGGCGTCGGCGCACGTTGGTCTGAGACAAAGTCGATCAGAGTCGTATCTGTTTCGTGTCCAACAGCTGAAATCAATGGAATTTCGGAGGACGCGGCAGCACGCGCGACGATCTCTTCGTTGAACCCCCAAAGGTCTTCAATTGATCCACCCCCGCGGGCAACGATAAGCAAGTCGGGACGTGGCATGGCTCCACCGATTGACATTGCGTTAAAGCCCTCAATCGCTCTGGCAACTTCCGGGGCGCAGTTTTTGCCCTGCACAGCAACGGGCCAAATGAGAACTTTGCGCGGAAACCGGTCTCGCAAACGATGTAAAATATCTCGGATAACAGCACCCGTTGGTGATGTTATGACCCCAATCACTTCGGGCAAATACGGCAAACCAGATTTGCGCTCCGCATCAAACAAACCTTCGCTGGCCAGTTGCGTTTTGCGTTTTTCCAGCATCGCCAATAGCGCGCCTTGCCCCGCAACCGAAACGTCGTCGACATTCATATTATATTTCGACTGCGCGCCGTAAGCCGTCAACCGTCCAGTAACGACAACTTCCATGCCCTCTTCAGGAACAACGGCGAGCTTGGCCACCTGACCTTTCCAGGTTGTACAAGCCAGTGAATTTCGTTCGTCCTTCACGTCAAAATACATGTGCCCAGATCGCGCTTTTACGACCCGGCCTACTTCGCCTTTTACCCGAATCCGCCCGAATTCATCCTCTAGCGCGCGTTTTACCGCCCCAGACAGTTCGGCCACGGTAAATTCTGGCGTATTTTGTCCCGGTGCGGGATCGTCGATCAGGTCCATGCGTGGATGCCTTATGCTGACTTGTGCTGCTCTGATGTGCAGCTTAGAACGCCAATCAAGCAAGACCAAGGGGCGCGACCAATGAATATTCTGATCCTCGGCAGCGGCGGGCGAGAGCACAGCCTCGCATGGGCCGTTCTTCAAAATCCAAAATGTGACAAGTTGGTCGTCGCGCCGGGCAATTCAGGCATCGCCCAGATCGCAAATTGCGCAACGTTGGATATCAACGATGGCGCAGCCGTCGTAGAATTCTCTGTCGCAGAATCAATTGATTTCGTCATTGTTGGCCCAGAAGCCCCCTTGGCCGCTGGGGTCGCTGACCGCTTGCGTGACGCTGGCATTTTGGTCTTTGGTCCTTCTGCTGCTGCGGCGCAATTGGAAGCCTCTAAGCGTTTTACCAAAGAAATTTGCGATGCAGCCAACGCCCCCACGGCACGCTATGGCCACTTCACAGATGCACCGGCTGCTCGCGCCTATATCGAAGAACATGGGGCGCCCATCGTCGTGAAGGCCGATGGATTGGCTGCTGGGAAAGGTGTGATCGTCGCAATGGATGTCGAAACCGCATTGGCTGCGGTCGACGACATGTTCAGCGGCGCATTTGGCGGCGCGGGCGCAGAAGTTGTGATTGAAGAGTTTATGCAAGGCGAAGAGGCTTCTTTCTTCGTTTTGGTTGACGGCACGGACGTGTTGTCGATTGGAACCGCACAAGACCACAAACGCGTTGGTGAAGGTGACACTGGGCTGAATACGGGCGGCATGGGGGCTTATTCCCCTGCCCCAGTGTTAACGCCAGACTTGCAACAACAAGCTATGGAACAAATCATCAAGCCAACCATGGAAGAAATGGCCAAACGCGGGATGCCTTACCAGGGTGTCCTCTACGCGGGTTTGATGATTGAAAACGGGATCGCCCGTCTGGTTGAATATAATGTGCGGTTTGGCGACCCTGAATGTCAGGCGTTGATGATGCGCCTTGGTGCGCAAGCGATGGACTTGATGCACGCCGCCGCAGAAGGTCGGCTTGGTGAAGCGCACGTTAACTGGGCAAACGATCACGCATTATGTGTTGTGATGGCAGCCGATGGTTATCCTGGAACAGCTGTGAAAGGCTCTGTGATCAACGGGTTAAGCGACCTGCATGAGGATAGTTTCAACATGGTGTTCCACGCTGGAACGGGACGCAAGAATGGCCAGTTCATCGCAACAGGCGGACGTGTTTTGAATGTCACTGCGCGCGGGGCAAGTTTGGCAGAGGCGCAAGAAAGAGCCTACGCGATGGTTGACCAAATTGACTGGCCCGAAGGGTTTTGTCGCCGTGATATTGGTTGGCGCGCGCTAACCTAAGCCCCTCATGGACTGTGCGGTGTGATTTTATAAAGCCGTTTTTGGCGCTACTGACACGTCATAGCACGGGCGAGCTTTTGGGGGCTGTATACCCCAAGGTCTTCTGAAACCACCTCGTCGCCCGAAAGCCGCGACGCCATAAGCCGGGACCAATTGGCATTCGCTGTTATGATCTCTGGGCCTGCGCCACAATCGCGCAACCCACCAGAGATAAACGGCTCGCCAATGCGATGGTTTGTCAGTCGGTCGCTATCAGCCACATGGATCAAAGCGCCGTCTTTATATCGCCAAATGCGTAATCGCTTCGCAAGGTGTGGGCGGTCAATATACGCCAGCTCGATATGCCCGTCACCGTCTAGATCGCCGATGCCAGCAGGGGCCAACCAGCGGTTTCTTGTGCCAATATGGGGTGTGGCAATGCGCTTAAGCCCCCCATCGTGCAACTTATAGACCACCAACGCAGCACCTTGCGTCACAGTGCTTTGCACAACAATAGCTTCTGGTGTTCCATCTTGATCAACGTCGAACAATCGCGGGGCTATATCTTCAAATACGGACGTTTCGGGCAGGGTCACGCATGCGTTGTGGCCGCCGCCTTCAAGGCACAATCGCCCCCATTCGGGAAGGTTGCCCATGATCCCATGACCATAGCGATGCGTGGGACCCTCAAAACGCGCCACGAATTGGTCCGCTTCAACAGCAATACTGTTCTGCGCCACAGCGCCCTGCCCGGCCAGCAACATGCCCAGCCCCAGCACCGCGCCGCGAGAAAAACGTCGCAAGTTGTGTGACAGATGACGCGGCGCTTTGTTCAATTTAAATCTGCTTTTCTGGCATGTGTACAATAAGCCCGTCAAACACATCGCTGACCTTCAGTTGGCACGTCAACCGGGAGCGGGCCGGATCGGGTTGATATGCAAAATCAAGCATATCTTCTTCCATATCTTCCTTGCCGGGAATCTTCTCGACCCATGCGGCATCGACATAGACGTGACAGGTTGAACAGGCACAGGCTCCACCGCAATCAGCTTCAATACCCGGAATGTTATTGTCGCGCGCGCCTTCCATGACGGTTAGCCCATTTGCAACATCTACGACGTGCTCGGTGCCGCCATGCTCAATATACGTAATTTTGGCCATTGTTCTGCCCCTTCTTATCAGTGTCGAGCTATATCTAGTCTCGCAGTTCGGCTCCTGCCAGTCCCTTTTGTGACTTGTCTGCTTTGTGCTTGCCAGATCACCCATATGTTCTATCTTTGTTCTCATGAAGATATATCGCCCAACATCTGAAGGTCCCGTGAATTGGCCAACGCCACCCATGGCGCTTACTGCTGCGCAATTGGATCGCCCTCCTGAAAATGCGCGCATCACAGTCGCTGGGCTGGTAATCTTACGTCAGCGCCCCGGAACCGCCAAAGGCGTTATTTTCCTAACTCTTGAAGACGAAACAGGCGTAGTGAACATTATCGTCTGGCGCAAGCTCTATGAACAATTCCGGCGTGCGGTGATTGCGGGGCGTATGTTGCGCGTCACAGGGCAATTGCAACGCGCCCATTCCGTGACGCATGTGTTGGCCGAACAGATCGAAGATATATCACATATGCTCGATTTTCTAGTCCGCCCGCCCGAGGCAGAGGATACAGCCCTCCCCCATGCGATCCCATCTTTGTCACGCACAGAGACATGGGATCACAAAGACAGCGCCCGCTGACAAACGGCCTTGCCAACGACAACCTAGGCAAATGCGCAAAACCACGTTATATCTTTGGAAAATCCCGCCCAAAGAGGCAGAGCAGAGCTATGAAAACCCTTACCACGTCCCTCGCCTTTGCGGTGTTGGTTCTAAGCGCGTGTGACGATCCGAGTGCAATCACCCGCGCAAAAGAACCCAACCTGCTGCACTTGAATGCCACAGCGCCCCCCGGTGCTGCGCCCGGCACATGTTGGGGCAAGACCGTCGAGCCCGCGGTTGTCGAGACCACAGCAGAAGACATCCTTGTCCAGCCTGCACAGATTTCCTCAACAGGTACAGTTCAAGCCGCACCGATTTACCGCACAGAGACACGACAACAGATCGTTGTTCCACGTCGCGAAAATTGGTTCCAGACCCCATGCGCCGCAGATCTGACCTTTGAATTTGTCGCCTCAATCCAGCGCGCATTGACCGTCCGCGAACTATATCACGGCCCTATCAACGGGTTAATGGATCCACGGACACGCGCAGCTATCCGCAAATTTCAGGCCCCAGAAGGGCTTGATAGCGGCATCCTTTCCGTGGCGGCGGCACAAAAGATGGGTTTGTGGACAATTGCCCGCGACGTGCCTGTTGCCGACGCAGGCTAGGCCAATTCCGCACAAAAAAGGCCGGGCGTTTGCTGCCCGGCCTTTCGCGTTATTCAGTTTTAAGCCTGTGGCCTAGCCAGCATTTTCCAAGCCAATGGCTACAAAGCGTGGGTCACCCGCGCGCCGCACCAAGAGCAGTAAAGATTTACGTCCTGCGCTTTTCGCGTCCGCAATACGTTCTTCAAGAACCTCCACCGTCTCGACCTTTTGCTGTCCCGCTTCCGTGATGATGTCACCTGCACGAAGTCCTTTCTCATAGGCCTCCGAGGTTTCATCCACATCTGTCACAACCAAACCAACCATCTTGTCATCCACGCTCAATTGCTCACGCAATTCGTTTGTCAGCGGGCTTAACGTCAAGCCAAGCATTTCAGTCAACTCAGGCTCTTCAGCTTCCTCTGGTGCGGGTGCTGCTGCCGGAACCGCCCCTTCCGCTTCTTCACGGCGTCCCAGTGTTACCCGTATCGTTTCAGTCTTGCCGTTGCGCAAAACAACAACGCGCACAGTTTCGCCCACTGGGCTGTTGCCCACAGTGCGCACAAGGCCGCGTGTGTCGTCCACGTCTTGACCGGCAAAGGACAAGATGATGTCACCGGCTTCCATGCCTGCGGCTTTGGCGGGGCCTTCCGGAACATCTGTGACCATCGCGCCACGTGCCATTTCAAGCCCCTCGATCGCTTCGACCATGTCTGGCGTCACGTCTTGGATACGCACACCCAGCCAGCCACGACGGGTTTCGCCGAATTCTTGCAATTGATCTACGACGCGTGTGACCACATTGGATGCCATTGAAAAGCCGATGCCGATGGAACCGCCATTTGGTGACAAGATCGCCGTGTTCACACCGACAACTTCACCGTCCATGTTAAACAATGGCCCCCCCGAGTTGCCCCGGTTAATAGCCGCATCTGTCTGGATATAGTCGTCATATGTGCCGCTCAGCGCGCGGTTGCGTGCGGATACAATACCTGCAGACACCGAGAAACCTTGGCCCAGCGGATTGCCCATTGCGATAACCCAGTCACCGACGCGCGCAGTGTCACTGTTCCCAAAGGGCACAAATTTAAGCGGCTGATCCGCTTCAACTTTCAGCAAGGCGATGTCTGTGTTTGGGTCCGTGCCAACAACAGTGGCAACCAACTGCTCAGACGGCTGACCTTCGCCAGGGAAGAATTCGATCCGAATTTCATCGGCACCTTCAATCACGTGATTGTTGGTCACCACAAAACCGTCTTCTGAGATCACGAAACCCGATCCCAAAGCAGATGATCGCCGTGGGCGATTTCCGTCTTCGCCATCACGGTCCTGAAATTCGCGGAAGAAATCTTCAAACGGAGAGCCTTCTGGAACGATTCCCTGCGGTCCGGTTCGGCCTTCCACGACAGTTGAGGTGGTGATGTTGACCACCGAAGGGCTGATTTGATCGGCCAGCGGCGCAAGGCTTTCTGGGCGCGCATTTGCGACCATGACCTGTGCGAGCACCATCAGAGTGGCAAGGAAGCCAAGCCATAGCAGCCGTGTACGTTGGATTTGCGTTTTGTGAATGGATATCGAAATCGCCTGAGGCTTCATTCGGGAACTCCTGAATTCTTAATGTCGGGCGGCTAAGCCACCAGTTGCACTAGGGTGCATGTAGGGTTGCACCATTGCAACATTAAAGATGGGTTAAGATCGCGCAGTTTCAACTCCACGTGAACACGGAAGGACAGAAAACCACGTCACAATTTTACAATCCCAGTTGAAACGCCCCCCAGACCAGCATCAATCCGGTGACAAGAGCAAGCCCGCCAATTTGACGCAAGGCCCCCTCAGGCAAGTCGCGGATGGCTTCTAACAACCGCTCCAAAAGCGAAGGGGCCAGTGTGTACACCAGCCCCTCCACAATCAAAACTAACCCAAGGGCCAGAAGAACAAAGCTCATTATTGCCCGCCTGCTGCAGCCCCTTGGTCTGATCTCAGATAGTTGAAGAATTCACTGTCTGGAGACAAAACCATGGTTGAGTTCTTGCCCTGCAAGGAGATTTCATACGCAGACAAAGACCGATAGAACGCGAAGAAGTCCTGATCTTGGCCATAAGCTTCCGCGAAAATCTTGTTCCGCTCAGCATCTGCTTCACCCTCGATGATACGTGAATCCCGACGAGATTCCGACAAAAGCTCTTCGTAGGTCCGGTCTGCTTGCGCCTGCACTCTTTGTGCAGCCTCACGACCACGCGCACGTTCGTCCGTCGCTTCACGTTCCCGTTCAGCAATCATCCGCGCCAAGGTGGCTGCAAAGTTCTGCTCAGGTAAGTTGGTTTGGCGCAAACGCACATCATCAACGGATACACCAAGTGCTTGCGCACGCGCATCAGCCTGAACGCGGATGCGTTCCATCAAAGCCGCCCGCTCAGGTGACAGAATGGTGTTGGATGTCACACCATCAGAGCCCAAAACAGCCCGGATTTGCGAGTTGATAATGCCGCGCAGCTGGTTGTCTGCTTCACGCAGGCCACCAACAGATACAGCTTGGCGGAATTGAACCACGTCTTCGATGCGCCACAGCACAAATGCGTCAACCAGCAAACGCCGATCATCCGCAGGCGTGACTTCGATGACGTTGGTTTCAAGTGACAAAACACGGTCTTCATAGGTCACAACTTCGTCGATAAGCGGGACTTTGAAACCAAGACCCGGCTCGTTCACAATCTGCTTGATTTGACCAAAACGCAGCACAAGAGCTTTTTCACGTTCGTCCACGATAAAGATCGAGGACAGTATCACGGCAGCGGCAACAATTATGCCGGCAGGAATTATATAGCGCATTAGTTGTTCCCTCCGCTGGAGCGACGTAATTCGTTGAGCGGCAGATAGGGCACAACGCCGTTTCCACCTTCACCACCAAGACCTTGTTCCAGAATGATCTTGTCAACATCGCCGAAGACCTTCTCCATCGTTTCTAGATAGAGACGCTTACGTGTCACGTCCGGTGCTGCTTGATACTCTGCCAAAACGGCCAAGAAGCGGCTTGCTTCACCGACAGCATCATTCACAACGCGTGCGCGATACCCTTCCGCAGCCTCGAGAAGACGCGCGGATTCACCACGGGCTTCCGCAAGACGTTGGTTGGCATAGGCGTCCGCACGACGTTCTAGCTGGTCACGTTCCTGTTCGGCGGCTTGTACGTCGCGGAAAGCATCCACAACTGACACTGTCTGTTGACGCCCTTCTGCATCGGTCAAGGTCACTTGCTGACTGGGGGGGTCAACCTTGTTCACGTTCACACGTAATACGTTGATCCCGGTTTCTTGCTCGTCCAGCATGCGCTGCACTTCTTCTTGCACCCGAGTTTCGATCACACCACGGTCGCGGTTGAGGATCGGAGCAAGCTCGGATTGTGCGATGGCTTCACGCATGACAGATTCAGAAATGAACCGGATCGTGCTTTCTGGATCGCGCAGCGCAAACAGATAGTCACGTGCATTTTTGATGTTCCAAACCACTTGGAAGTCAATATCGACAATGTTCTCGTCGGTGGTCAGCATCAAACCGTCATTGCCAGAACGACCAGACACACCGATTTCTTCCGTGTTGTTTGTCGTCACGTTGATGACTTCTGCGGTTACCAGCGGCCAAGGCGCAAAATTCAGGCCTTCTGTCCCCAAAGCAGAATACTTCCCAAGCAGGAGTTCTACGGACTGTTGTTCAGGGCGAACGGTATAGAAGCTGGCCATGCCCCAAAGGAACAAGGCAGCGACAATGCCTAAACCTACCGTGCCTTTGGTCAGCATTGGGCCGCCACCACCAAACCCGCCGCCATCACCGCCGCCGCCATTGCGACCGCCATTGTCACTGCGACCGCCCATTAGGACACGCAGTTGTTCTTGGCCTTTTTTGACAAGCTCATCGATCTCGGGAATTTGTGGGCCGTCTGGACCACCGCCACCGTTTGGACGACGTCCACCACCCTTGTCGTCGTCGCCTCCGTTGTTCCCACCGCCATTCTTGCCGCGATCACCACCGCCGCCTGAATTGCCTCCGCCGCCCCAAGGGCCGCCGCTGTTGCCTGTCATAAGTGGTTATTCCCTTTGTCTCTGCCGCGCCATGCGGCTCTTGTCGTGTAACCTGTGCGTTTTGGTCGTGATTTCAAGAACTCCGCACCGGAGATTTCATTGTAACAATTTCTTCGCTCATGGTCGGATGCACCGCCACTGTACGGTCAAAATCTTCTTTGGTCGCGCCCATTTTTACGGCGATCCCTGCTAATTGGATCATCTCGCCTGCATTTGGCGCGACAATATGGCAGCCCAAGACCTTGCGCGTTGCCTGTGACACCACCAGTTTCATCATCACTTTGTCTGGCTCCCCCGCAAAGGAGGTCTGCATGGGACGGAACGATGTTGCATAAACTTCGATAGCTTCTTGTTCACGCGCATCTTCTTCGCTTAGACCAACGGTGCCAAATTCCGGCTGGGTGAAAACCGCGCTGGGGATTAGATCGTGATCCACAGCCGTCGGGTTGCCTTTGAAAACGGTCTCTACAAATGCCATGCCTTCGCGGATCGCAACAGGTGTCAGATTGACCCGATCCGTCACATCGCCGATGGCATAGACAGAGGGCACACCGGTTTGGCTAAATTCATTGACCTCAATGGCACCGCCACGACCCAAAGTGATGCCGAGTTTTTCCAGCCCCATATCGTTCGAATTTGGTGCGCGTCCGGTCGCAAACAACACCGTGTCATAAACGGCTTCATTGCCGTTGGTGTCTATGACCCGCACGGGCCCCGTCGGCGCGCTTGCGTCCGCCGCTTCCATCTTAGACACGTTGGTGCCGACTTGCAGGTCGATCCCGCGCTCTTTCATGCCCGTCGCAATGATGTCGCGCGCTTCATTGTCAAATCCACGCAGGATCTGTTCGCCGCGATAGAACTGAGTGACCGTCACACCAAGACCTTGCATAATTCCCGCAAATTCAGAGGCAATATACCCCCCGCCCACGATCAGGATCGACTTGGGCATCTCAGGAATGTGGAAGATGTCGTCTGACACGATCCCCAGCTCGGCGCCCGGAATTTCAGGGCGAACTGGTCGCCCACCACTTGCGATCAGGATGTGTTTGGCGGTGACTTCGCGCCCGTCTGACAAAGATACGGTGTGTGCATCCTTCAAGGTGGCACGGGCATCAAAGGATTCAACGCCTGAGTTTTTCAGCAAGTTGCGATAGATGCCTTCCAATCGGTCCAGTTCTGCATTCAATTTGACCTTGAAGGCTTGCCAGTCGAAATTGCCGTCTTGAATATCCCATCCATAGCTGCGCGCCAATTCTGGCATTTGTCCATATTCTGAGGCGAACACCATCAACTTTTTGGGCACACAGCCACGAATGACGCACGTTCCGCCGTAGCGATCTTCTTCGGCAAGACCAACTTTCGCACCTGTATCACCAGCCGCCACACGGGCCGCTCGCACGCCACCAGAACCGCCACCGATCACAAACAGGTCGTAGTCAAAATCGCTCATATTAGGGGGTCCTTACGTGTTTTCGCCCGTTTCGGGTTTTGTCCAAAATCGTCATGTGGGGTTGGATCGCACAATTCGCTTGCTTCAGCCCTACACGACGCCGTGAAGTTCGCGTTACTCGCTGAGGTCTGCAAACAGGTTATCGTTTTCAACAAAGTCCAATTTTTCTGTGTGGATCGTGCCCTCGTTGATGTCACGCACCTCCACAGTCCCGTCGCCATAACCAACGACAATGCTGTCGCAGATATCAATGAACAGACCGTTTTCGACCACACCGGGCATTTGGTTCAGAACCAAAGCCAACTGACGCGCGTTGCCAACCCGGTTGAGGTGCAAATCCAAAATATGGTTCCCTTCATCGGTGATAAACGGCACTTCCCCGTTCATCCGAAGGGTCGAATTGCGCCCAAGTACATCCATTGACACAAGTGTTTCTTCCACCAACGCTTGCGTGGTCTGCCAGCCAAAAGGGATCACTTCGATGGGCAATGGAAACGCCCCGAGATGCTCGACCTCTTTGCCCACATCCGCGATGACAACCATGCGATCGGATGCTGTGGCCACGATCTTTTCTTGCAACAAGGCCCCGCCACCGCCTTTTATCAGATTGAGATCACTGTCAAATTCGTCCGCCCCGTCAATGGTCACATCAAGCCACTTAGCCTCATCCAATGAGATCACGTCGATCCCCACCTCCCGCGCCAAATGCGCAGTACGAGTAGAGGTCGGAACACCTTTGATCTTCAGGCCGTCATCGCGCACCATTTCACCCAGACATCGCACCAACCACGCCGCTGTTGAGCCCGTTCCTAGACCAACACGCATCCCTGATTCCACGTATTCTGTGGCCCGTTTTGCGGCGACAAATTTCGCCTTATCGATAGGGGACAGTTCTCCGGTCATGGCAGCGACTCCTTCTGGCTCACACGCTTATACTGTGCACTCCGAGTGGGTGCGACCGCAAAATCCAACTCTGGTTGCCGCCCATATAAAGCCAACTAGCGTCGCCGTGCAGATTTACGCAAACATCAGATTTGCGGGTCAGGGTTAACGGTGTGACCATCCACTGCAATCACTTGCCCCGATACGAGTTGAGCCCCGTCAGAGGATAGAAAAACCGCCATGTTCGCGATGTCTTGTGCGCTTACGAATGACTTCAAGGAGGTGCCAGCTGCGTACCCTTCATAGACCTCGTCGCGTGTCATGCCTTTGGCGGTTGCTTCGCGTTCCAAAACACCCTCCATTCTTGGCCCTTCCACAGCCCCCGGACAGATCGCATTGGCCCGCACACCAAAGGGGCCCAATTCCATTGCAGTTGTCTTCATGAGACCGATCATCGCCCATTTGGCTGCGCCGTAGGGGGCGCGGTTCGGGTACCCATACTGCCCAGCCGTCGACGAGGTCACGTTGATCGACCCGCGTCCGGCGGCTTTCATCAAAGGTGCGGTATGCTTGATTGCCAAAAACGCGCCTTCCAGATTGACGGACATACACAAACGCCAATCTTCTAGCGTCACGTCTTCGATCAACGCCGTTGGCCCAGCAATCCCGGCATTCGCGCACAGCACATCGATTTGCCCCATCTGCGCGATGACACCCGCCATTCCCACCTCGTCGGTGGCATCAACCAGATGTGTCTGCCAGGAGCCAGGACATGCATCCAATGCTGTTTGATCTACATCCGTCACCCAAACGGAGTAGCCAGCAGCATCAAACGCATCCCCCATCGCGCGGCCGATACCTGATGCTCCAGCGGTGATGAGAACGGATTTCATCGGGCTTGTCCCACATGGCGACCTGCCCCGTCAGGCATCGCAAGACCCGCTTGAGCGGATCGCAAAATCGCCAATGCTTCGATGATTTCTGCAGAGGGTTCGCAAGGGCGACGGGTGTCCAGCGAGACGTGTAACAAGAAGTGCTCACCTGTCGCCAAGGTCACACCATCAGAAGTCATTTCATGCCAAACATGCAACTTCTTGCCTTCCCCACCCAAAACGCGTGTGTGAACTTCGATCTTGGCCCCTGCATGCGTTTCGTTAACATGGCGAATATGGGTTTCCGCCGTGAAATAGCTCCCCCCGGTGGAGATATAATCTGCATCACAGCCAATCATCTCCATCAGGCGGTCGGTGGCGTCACAGAACGCTTGCAAATAACGAGACTCGTTCATGTGCCCGTTGTAATCGGTCCAATCCAGCGGCACCGCGCGGCGCACGGTAAGTGCGGGTTGAGATGGATCAACCAAGTCGGCAACACGTGCGGCCAAGTCTGTCCCCGCGCGCACTTCTTTTTCCTGAGTGTTCAAAAGTGCGCCTGCGCCCCAATTCTGGGCCTTCAAAGCGCGCATCATCGACACCAGATTGTTGTCCCGCGCCTGCTCCAATTCGCGGATTGTCATGTGCCCGGATTGCGCGTCAGACTGCCCAGCGATTAAATCGACCAGTTCATCCGTGAAGTCTGGCACATCCATTAACTTGGTCCATGGCCACTTCAGAGCCGGCCCGAACTGCTCCATGAAGTGCTTCATGCCCGCTTCCCCACCAGCGACGCGATAAGTTTCAAACAGCCCCATTTGCGCCCATCGGATTCCAAATCCCATCCGAATGGCTTCATCAATTTCGGTCGTCGTCGCGACGCCGTCCTTCACCAACCATAATGCTTCACGCCAAACAGCTTCCAAAAAGCGGTCCGCGATATGCGCATCAATCTCTTTGCGCACGCGCAACGGATACATGCCCATGCCCTTCAAATGCGCGTCCGCCGTATCCACGATAGTCGCGTCATTTGCATCCGTCGTGACGATTTCGATTAATGGCAGCAAATACACAGGGTTAAATGGATGACAGACCATGATTTGTTCAGGTCGCGCCGCATTCTGTTGCAGCTCAGACGGCTTAAACCCAGAGGTCGAGGACCCGATCACCGCATTCACGGCACAGAATTCCTGCACCTGCGCGAACGTGGAATGCTTAATGTTCAGACGCTCAGGTACACTTTCTTGGATCCACACGGCACCTTGGACAGCCTCGCCGATTGTGGCGTGAAAACTCAAACGTCCCTCATCTGGCAAAGCCACATCAAGCAACCCCGGTAAGGAACGGCGCGCGTTGTCTAAAACTTCACCAATTTTGCGCGCAGCCTCTGGGTCGGGATCGAAGACTTGCACATCCCATCCATTCAACAAGAACCGCGCCGCCCAACCGCCGCCAATGACGCCGCCCCCAATGATAGCCGCTGTGTTTGTCATTGAATTACCTGTAGTTGCGTCACGTCGTACCCGTTAAAATCAAGGATGTCGCGTGCAGCCTTGATGCGGTCTGCACCGCCTGTTTTTTGCCGATCCAAGATGTATCCAAATCGCCCATCTGGCGTCCCTACGGCTGCAGTGCGGAAGTCTGCATCCACCCAAAGCACCCAAAACTCGCGCTGTCCGGGACTTGCCAGAAGGCGCCCTTTGCCATTCTCCAGAACAGAATTGGTCGTTTGATCAAGCACACATACCGTGCCTTCGCATCGTTGACGCTGTTCTTGCCAGACGACACCACCGCGAGGATCAGGCAGCAAGGAAACTGTCCGCAAGTTTGCATCCCCCGCATAGGCTTGGCGGACTTGCCAATTGCCCCAGAACTGCTCGACATTAAATCTGGTGGTGGCGGCGATGATTTTGCTTTGGTCGCGGTAGCTTACCGGTCCCGAAGGCCCAGAACAGGCCACAACCAAAAGCCCAACGACGCCAAACCCTAAGGCGCGTAGTCCACGCGTGATGCCAAATCTCTGTTTCATGCCTTAGGTTCCATTTTTGTAAGCCCTAGCTTCGTGCGCACATCTTCGGGCCCAATGACCCGCGCGCCCATGTTTTCAACAATTGTCTGCGCCCGTTCGACCAGCTGCCAATTTTCAGCCAACACTCCTTTATCGAGCCAGATATTGTCCTCAAGACCGACCCGAACATTGCCACCTGCCAACACCGAAGCCGCCACATATGCCATCTGATTGCGTCCCAATCCAAACGCACTGAAGGTCCAGTCATCAGGCACATTGTTGACCATCGCCATGAATGTGTTCAGATCATCCGGCGCGCCCCATGGCACGCCCATGCACAGTTGGACCAAGGCCGGACTGTCCAGAACGCCGTCTGCAACTAGCTGTTTTGCATACCATAAATGACCTGTATCAAAGGCCTCGATCTCGGGTTTCACGCCGAGTTCAGTCATCATGCGTCCCATTGCAACCAGCATTCCAGGCGTGTTGGTCATCACATAGTCGGCTTCCGCAAAGTTCATCGTACCGCAATCCAGCGTGCAAATTTCCGGCAAGCAGTTGGCAACATGTTGGACCCGTTCTGTCGCACCAGCCATATCTGTGCCTTGCTGGCTTAACTGCATCGGGTTTTCAACATCGCCAAACACGATATCCCCGCCCATACCCGCGGTCAGGTTTAACACCACATCGGTGTCGCTATCGCGCACCCGGTCCGTGACCTCGCGATATAGCTGCAAATTCCGACTAGGCGCACCAGTTTCGGGATCACGGACATGGCAATGCACAATCGCGGCCCCTGCTTTTGCTGCGGCAATCGCACTTTCGGCAATCGCTTTTGGCGAGCGCGGGACATGTGCGCTGCGATCTTGTGTATTGCCAGAGCCGGTCACGGCGCAAGTGATGAAAACCTCTTTGTTCATAGTCAGGGGCACGACGTTCTCCAGTAGTCTAAGATTTGGCCGGATTTTGACAGGAAAGGCTTGGGTTATACTAGCCATAATGCGAAGCAGACTTGTCTAAATAAGAGTTTATCCATGCAAACAGCAGTGCTTGTGCTTAACCAGACGAATATGTTGTCGCTTGCGGCGGTCGCGGATCCTATGCGTGCGGCCAATCGCCAAGCGGGACGCGCGCTTTACGATTGGGCATTTGTCACGCCGGATGAGCGGCACGTGTCTTTGACGTCAGGTGTGATTTTGCCTGCACGACCGATTGCTGAATTGCCGAAATGTGACGCTTTGATTGTAGCTGCTTCCTTTGACGCCCAATTGCAATCGACACCTCGGCTCTGTGCAAGTTTGCGGCGGCTCAGTCAGAACGCTATTGTTGCGGGCGTGGACGGGGGACCTTGGGTATTGGCGCAGGCCGGATTGTTAGACGGACATCGCGCGACCGTGCATTGGGAAGACTTGGACGCTTTTTCAGCCTCGTTTCCATTGATCGATGTGGTCAACGCCCGCCATGTTTCTGGTGCCACGAGATTGACCTGCGGAGGCGCTTCACCTGCTTTAGACATGATGTTGGATTTGATAGCAGCGCAACACGGATCAGAGTTGTCCGGTCGAATTGCGGCAAGCTTCATCCACGCCCCAGCCACGTCCGGTCTTCCGCAATCACGCAATAAACCGCATACATCCCATAATGCCAATACAGCACGCGCCCAATCTTTGATGGAAGTTTCCCTTGATGAGCCCGTCCCCTTGACCAAAATCGCCAAACAATTGGGACTGAGTCCACGTGCTTTACAACAACAATTTCAAAACTGCCTTGGGACGACCCCGCAGGATTATTATCTCACTTTGCGCCTAACTGAGGCGCACCGTCAGATCACCCAAACCGAAACACGTCTTCAAGACATCGCGTTTGCGACTGGTTTCTCATCCCCTGCAAGTTTTGCTCGCGCATTTCGCAGAGTTTTCGGTATCACAGCGACAGAATTGCGACGTTCCTAAGATCGCCCCGATCCAATCAATATGGCATCGGAAACGCCCGGTGCGACATGCTGATTTCGGCCATGATTTCTGGCGAAAGGGTCACATCCGCCGCCCCCAATGCAAGTTCCAACTGTTCTTGTGAGGTTGCTCCGAAAATGACGGATGTCATGAAGGGACGCGTCAGACACCATGCAAGTGACATTTGAACAGGATCTAACCCGTGGCGCTCCGCAATTTGCAAAAGCGCATCCACTGAATCAAATACGCGCTCGGTCTTACGTCCACCCAATTCCGCGCTTATAGACATCCGGCTGCCTTTGGGCACTTGGCCATTCTGGTATTTTCCAGTCAAAAGCCCCGCAGCTAAGGGCGAAAACGCAAGCAGACCGACGTCTTCTTTCAAACTGGTTTCTGCTAAATCGGTATCAAAAAGGCGGCATAGTAAAGAGTATTCGTTCTGAATCGTTGCTGGGCGTGGTCCGCGCATGCGCTCAGAAGCGGTGATCCATTGTGTGGTGCCCCAAGCACTTTCGTTGGACAGTCCGAAAGCGCGAATGCGACCTTTGTTCACCTCATCGTGCAGCGCGCCCATGCAGTCTTCCATGTTCTGCGTAACGGACGCACGATCTTGCTCACTTGGTTTGAAGTCCCAATTCTGGCGAAACATGTAACTGCCGCGATTGGGCCAATGGAACTGATATAGATCAATATAATCAGTTTTCATTCGGCGCAGCGACCCTTCGATGGCGGCTGGAATTGTTTCTGCCGTGATCGGTGCCCCATCGCGGATATGTTGCATCCCCTCACCTGAATGCTTGGTCGCAATAACAAGATCTTCGCGCTTGCCGCGATCTTCGAACCACAGACCAATGATACGTTCTGTGCGACCGACGGTTAGGGATTGGATCGGATTGACCGGATACATTTCCGCGGTGTCCACAAAATTGACCCCCGCTTCGATTGCGCGATCAATTTGGTCATGTCCCTCATCAGCGGTGTTTTGTGTGCCCCACGTCATGGACCCCAAACACAAGACGCTAACTTCAATATCTGTGCGCCCTAACCGTTTCATTTGCATCCGTGGTTTCCTTCTTCCCGATCTCAGTTCGCGCCAGACTAGAAGTCCGAACAAGACTTGACCAGCGTAATAACTTTCTCCAAAATGAGAACAAAAGAAGAACTCACAAAGAGGGCTGTTTTACAGCCTCCTAACAAGGATTTCTTTCCAACAGATGAAGACCTCACATGACACTTTGCTTCGTCGTCGCCCCACCCCCATCAGCCCATGCGTTGCCCTATTTGCTTGCGAACCGAATTTGTCTTTCGCCTGTGGGCGCTTGCATGAGGCGTGTGGCCCCGCACGACGCACCTTAGCCCTGTGGTTGGCCGCACAAACACAAGGGCCTGTGATCTGGGTGGCACCAAGTTGGCACAAGGACCGTCTACACCCTGATGGCATGGCAGACTGGGTGGATCCCGGACGGTTTGTCTTCATCGACACAGATCGAGCCGACGATGTCCTTTGGTCCCTAGAAGAAACTTTGCGCTCAGGGGCTGTGCCCTTTGTCGTGGGAGATTTACCTGCTCCACCGGGACTGACACAGGTGCGACGTCTGCATTTGGCCGCCGAAACAGGTGGGCGTGAGGGCAATCACACCCCGCTGGGTTTGCTGCTGACACCCGATCAAGGTGGCGCGCAGGGGGTTGAAAGTCGTTGGCACATGCGCCCCAGTCATCACGATGCCCCCCCTAGGGCCATGCCGGGCTTTCCCCCTGCGCAATGGACCTTGTCCCGGTTACGGGCCCGCACCGCCCCTCAAGCGAACTGGCGTATATTCAAACAACCACAAGCGGGATCGCTTGACGTCAAAGTCGCCTGACATCTCGCGAATATTGGGCCGCACGGTCAAAAACGACCGCCCCCTGTCGAAACACTGCGCGCAAAATATCAAACAACCTGCGACTGAGACATCATGAGACTGCTGATTTCCTTCGCCGCGCTGTTTTTATCTGTGCTTCTGTTACAACTGTCCTCTGGCGGAGTTGGCCCGCTGGATGCACTGTCGGGCATCACTCTAAATTTCACACGCCAACAAATCGGACTGCTCGGCTCCGCACATTTCATTGGTTTTTTCATTGGGTGCTGGTGGGCCCCTCGCCTGATGGGGTCGGTTGGACATTCCCGCGCCTTCGCAGCGTTCACAGCCACCGGTGCCATAGGATTGCTGGCACATATGCTCATCGTGGATCCGATAGCGTGGGCCGTAATGCGCGTGGCTTCCGGGCTGTGCATTGCAGGATGCTACACTGTTGTTGAGGCCTGGTTGCACGCAAAAGTCACAAATGAGACGAGAGGCCGAACCATGGGCGTTTACCGCGTCATCGACATGTCTGGATCGCTCGCCGCACAAATGGTCATCTCCGTGTTGGAACCCGCATCCTACGTGTCCTACAACTTGCTCGCGATCTTGTGTTGCGCTGCCCTCTTGCCGCTAACATTGACCAAAACGCCCCAACCCCAGACCCCCAAGGCCCCCAGATTACGGCCGCGACTGGCCTATGCCCGTTCCCCCTTGGCCGCTGCGGGAGTCGTGGTCGCAGCCTTATCTTCGGCGTCGTTTCGGATGGTTGGCCCCCTATACGGACAAGAAGTTGGCTTGAACGCCACACAAATCGCATGGTTTTTGTCCGCCTTCGTGTTGGGTGGGGCAATTGCACAATATCCCGCTGGTTGGTTGGCAGACAAATATGACCGCCGCTGGGTTTTGATCGCTCTCTCTGGCGCCGCTATGCTGTCTTGCTTCATAACGGTCTATGTCGTGAATTTTGGCACCACAGGCGTTTTTATCGCCGCTTGGCTGTTCGGTTTCACGACGTTCCCAATCTATTCCATAGCCGCAGCACATGCCCATGATTTTGCAAGCGCCGATGAACGTGTGGAGCTGTCAGCCGCCTTGATGTTCTATTTCGCGCTTGGAGCGATCGCAGCCCCCTATTTGGCATCGGTTTTGATTGATGCATTCGGACCTGGCGCATTGTTCTTGATGGTGTCTGTCGGGCACGCAGCCTTGATCGTCTTCGGATTGTCGCGGATGCGCGTTCGGGTCGCGAAAACCCGGACACGATATGTCTACGCACCGCGTACTTCCTTCCTTGTAGGGCGGTTGCTTGGACGCTCGCGCGAGACAAGCTCTCAGGAAGAGCCGCCAAAGACTTAGCCAACACGCTGAGCTCTGGCCCTTGTCTAAACCTTGCGTTACATGGGGCGGGAACCCTTTTGACAGGACAGCACTATGGCCCGCCATCTTATCACATCCGCTATTCCCTACATCAACGGGATCAAGCACTTAGGCAATCTTGTTGGCTCGCAATTGCCTGCGGATCTTTACGCCCGATACCAACGTGCGCGTGGCAATGAAGTCATGTTTCTATGTGCAACCGATGAGCATGGCACACCAGCTGAATTGGCCGCTGCGAAAGCAGGCAAACCTGTCGACGAATTTTGTACCGAAATGCACGCTGTTCAGGCAGAGCTGGCCAATCGCTTCCGTTTAAGTTTTGATCATTTTGGACGATCTTCGTCACCGCAAAACCACGCTCTGACCCAGCATTTCGCAGCGCAACTAGACAAAGCGGGCCTTATCGAAAACGTGTCCGAACGACAGGTCTATTCGAATGCGGACGGGCGTTTCTTGCCGGATCGATACATTGAGGGTACATGCCCTAATTGCAATTATGACCGCGCTCGTGGTGATCAATGCGAAAATTGCACCAAACAACTTAACCCCACTGATCTAATTAACCCGCGCTCAGCCGTGTCTGGCTCGACTGACCTGGAAGTGCGTGAAACCAAGCACCTATACCTTCGTCAGTCGGCAATGAAAGATCAGCTTGATGCGTGGATTGACGAAAAAGAAGACTGGCCAGTTCTGACAACCTCTATCGCAAAGAAATGGTTGCATGACGGTGATGGCCTCCGCGACCGAGGCATCACCCGAGACCTTGATTGGGGCGTTCCGGTCCGCAAGGGATCCGACGTTTGGCCCGGCATGGATAGCAAAGTGTTTTATGTTTGGTTTGACGCGCCCATCGAATACATCGCTTGTGCAGGCGAATGGGCCGATAGTCTCGACAAACCAGCATCAGATTGGGAGCGTTGGTGGCGCACGGATAAAGGGGCAGACGACGTTCGCTACACCCAATTTATGGGGAAGGATAACGTCCCATTCCACACACTCAGTTTTCCAGCTACAATCCTTGGTTCGGGTGAGCCATGGAAACTGGTCGACTACATCAAGTCATTTAACTATCTAAACTATGATGGTGGTCAATTTTCCACCTCACAGGGGCGCGGTATCTTCATGGATCAAGCCTTAGATATTTTGCCATCAGACTACTGGCGTTGGTGGCTACTCAGCCATGCGCCCGAAAATTCCGACAGCGAATTTACGTGGGAGAATTTTCAAACCTCCACAAATAAAGATCTCGCTGACATCTTAGGCAATTTTGTAAGCCGCGTTACAAAATTCTGCCGTTCCAAGTTCGGCGAAACAGTTCCGACAGGCGGCACCTGGGGGGAACAAGAAAACGCTTTGATCGCCGACCTATCAACACGGGTTGCAGCATATGAAAACCACATGGAACACATGGAAATCCGCAAATCGGCAAACGAATTGCGTGCTATTTGGTCTGCAGGCAACGAGTATTTGCAAGCTGCAGCACCTTGGACTGTCATCAAAGAAGACCCCGAAACGGCCGAGATGCAAATTCGATTGGCGTTAAATTTGTGTGTTCTCTACGCACAATTATCATCCCCCTTCGTACCAGACGCCAGTGAAACCCTAAACGCAGCCTTCGGGCAAAAAACAAAAGCTTGGCCAGAAAACGTACCAGCCGCACTCACGTCTTTACCAAAAGGCGCAAGCTTCACAGTCCCAGAAAACTTGTTTGCCAAAATCACCGACGAAGAACGTGCAACTTGGGAACTGCGCTTCTCTGGTCAGTCCGAAGGTTGAAGTTAAATAGAACCACTCGCCCACTTTCAATAGGACCCGGTCACAAGGTTACTCTATCACTTTCAATGAAGCGGAAGGCGCATCATTTGCCTTCTTTTCGACACTGAACACAAAAGAAACGCACCTAAGAACAAAGCAGTCTGTTGCTCTTACATGGCAAAAAATCGCGGCCTCCATGATGCGTTGCAACACAACTTGATCTGGCAGAACTCATTTAAAAATCTTCCCAACCAGATAGGTCATCTTCGACGTCGGTGTCCAAGGCCGCAGATCCGTTAGTGGCATAGGTTCCAGATGATTTCGCCGGTGCAGAAAGCTCTACATCTTTCTGGTCGTTGGCAAATCCGACCGACGCAGTCTTTTTTGTTGGCGGTGTTTCAAACGTCGCACCAATTTTAAATTGTGAAATTGCTTCAGCCAAAGCATCGGTTTCCGAAGTAAGAGCATGGCTGGCAGCAGTCGTTTCTTCGAACATCGCTGCGTTTTGTTGAGTAACCTGATCGAGTTCGTTAACCGCAGAATTAACCTCATTCAATCCTGAAGCCTGCTCTTTCGTTGACAAAGCAATATTCGAAACAAGATCTGAAATTTCAGAAATCGAACTTACGATGGCAGCCAGTGACGAGCCTGTTTTGTCGACAAGTTCCACGCCAGAATTGACTTGTTCTTCACTTGTCGAAATCAGTTCATTAATCTCTCGTGCGGCGTCGGACGATCTTTGTGCCAAAGCCCGGACTTCGGTTGCCACAACAGCAAATCCTCGACCAGCTTCACCAGCTCTTGCCGCCTCAACCCCGGCATTTAACGCCAATAAGTTAGTTTGAAACGCAATATCATCGATCACGCTCGTAATCTTCGATATCTCTTGAGACGATGATTTAATTCCATCCATCGCGGTGACCGCCTGCTTCGCGACACTGCCGCCTTCTTCGGCACGTGTTTGTGCCGCGTGGGCCTTTTCACTTGCTCCTTGAGCGCCCTCTGCTGCCGAGCGGACGGAACTTGTCAACTCATCAAGCGCCGCAGCTGTTTCTTCCAGCGTTGCAGCTTGTCGTTCGGTACGACGTGACAAATCATCTGCCGCCGTAGTGATTTCGGATGTTTCACTGCGGATAGATGCAGCATTTTGTGCTACCGTTCCAATGGTGGTATCGAGTGACGCGAGTGCAGAGTTGAAATCAATACGAAGTTTTTCATATGTGGAGGGAAAATCTGATACAATTTTCGATGTCAGATCACCCGAAGACAGCTCTGTAAGCGCATTACCTAAAGCATCTACGACTCTTTGTTGGCTTTCCGCGTCTACAAGACGTTCTTTCTCTGCCGATTGCCGCTCCATTGCCGCCTTGGTAACGTCCATTCCAACGAAAACGTTCTTTTCAGTTTGCCCGTCCAATCCTTTGACGGCAACAAAACTACCATCTGTCACGCAGGTTTGTTCAGAACCTTCACGAGCAAACAAGAAACGGCCTGAAACTGCTTCTTGTTTCAACGGTTGTTCATCCACAGATCCGTGAGGAATAAACAGCTTTCCAAATTTGAGCGTGCTTAGGTCGGCTTCACTTTTATTTAAGGAAGACAAGAAGTTCTCATTAGCAGACAACAAAACACCGTTGGCTGAAAATTCCGCGCGCATCTGCGCGGAATCGATAGCTTCAACAAGCGCCGTGTTTTGGATCGCCGCAGTTCGATCGCTCCATTCTACAACGGCGCCAGACATCACCCCATCAGCATCAAGAGCCGCATTAAATTTGACACGGATACGCGACTCACCAAAAGGTAGGGTAACAAACTGCGGCATCGCTTCTGTTTCACGTTCACGGATATCTTTTATCTGCTCCGCCAATAGAGGCACATCCATCAGGGATGCTCCAACTGGTTGGCTTGGTGTCATATTTTTCCACGCTGAAGCTAACGAACCTTCGAAACTTTCGAAGAAACATATGCATGCTGGGTTACAGTAGATCACTTCGAAATCTCGGTTTACGACCAACATTGCGGCTGTAGATCCTGCGAATGCAGCGCTTTGATAAGCACTATCTTCTGCAACTTTCGCACCCAATTTAAGTTGCGAACGAAAATCTTCCAATCGCCGCGCAATTTGACCGATCTCATCCCCGCGATTGCTGTGTGGAACGGTGATATCATAACTACCACCGGCGACTTCGCTCACTGCCGTTTCCAAGCTGACAAGCGGCGCTGAAATGATCCTGCGAATGACAATACCGGCAACAATCGTTGCAAAAAAGAAAATCAAGACCGACCAAATCAAGGCTTGCGTCCAACTTTCTGTCGCTGTCGCTATCATCGGTGCAGCCGACCAGGTCGAAACGACTACCCCCACCGCTTCAGCGCTGTCGCCAAAGAAAATAGGATGCGCAACAAGCAAACCATTCTCGTTAAAGACAGGCACGCCAGTTTCTAAAACGGTTTGAACAAGTTCGCTCCATTCCTCCGGAGCAACTTCACCAAGGCTTGCGGACATCATCAATTTCTTGCCTGAAGCATTGGTGATAAGAGCACCCAGCCAAGCTTCATCGATAGACGTCGCCGCACTTTTGACGATTTCTTCGATTGCCGCAACGTTGCCGAATTTTACCGACCCTCCGATTTGCATCGAAATCAAGTTGGTCACAGAGGCCGCTTTGTTTGCCACCGCATGCTCGGAGGATGGCCGAATATTTGAATAGGACATGACTTCCAGGGACGAGATCGTCACCATTACGCATCCAAACACAATGGCGAGGGTCTTGAAGAAGAGAGAGTTTACATTTCGCATAATACTTCGAAGCATCCCTTTGACATTTTCCAACGGCCAGAGCGCAAAACAATTGTTTCCTGCAAGCGGCCACTTACGCAAACTAATACGGCGCAAGGTGTTGCACTTCGCTTAACAGGTGCCTGTATTTGTCAACAAGATCAGCCAACCACATAACATGTTGTTCAAAATCAAAAATAAACCAACCTGTTGCTTCATCAACGAAAATTTCGCCAACCACATCGGATTCAACTTTGCCAATCGCATCATCATAGCACCGACTTTCATCGCTTGCGCGGTTGCCACGGGAATCGATCTGCATATGAAACAAACTCAAAGAAAGCAGATTTAAATTACGGCACATGAAGCCGTCTGAAGTTCATGTATCTGACGCAGTTTGCGTGCAAGAATATCACGACTAAGCTGAGGTATGCCGCTGCCAAATGAAGCCAAAAGAGCCGTCATACGCACGGCACCTCACATGATTACGACTTTCATTCTGCGGGCCTACTCACCTCATAAAGGTGTGCTTTGGCTACGTTTGATTTCGCGTAAAATAACGTTGGTTTGTGCGCTTTCTACAGCTGGCAAACGGAACAGAAAATCTTCTAAGAACGCATTATAACGTTCGATGTCGCGGCATAAAATGCGCAAGTGGTAGTCCGCCTGCCCCGTCGTGGCAAAACAATCAAGAATTTCCGAACGCCCTTCGACAGCGGTCATAAACTCAACGAGATGTTCAGGATTGTGCCGCTTCAATTGGACATGAACCAGTGCTTGAAATGTGAGACCAACCGCCTTTGGCGAAACTGTTGCGCGGTAGCCTTCTATTACGCCAACGTCTTCAAGTGCTCGGGTTTTACGCCAACACGCGGAAGCTGACATTCCTATATGATCCGCAAGGTCGGCATTCGAAATGCGGCAATCGCGTTGCAACAACGTCAAGATCTGTTTGTCTTTTGCATCCAAGATCACGTGGGTAAAGTCTCCAAATAGTTCCAACCTATCGGAAGAATGAACCAACTATCTGGCAAAATGCAATAATTATTGGCCAAAAATTTCAACTCCCTTGGTGTAAAATGATCAAAACAGCCAAGGATTCCACCGTGAACGACCAAGCCCACCAATTTGATACTTATGCACTGTCTGACCGTTACGCACGATCAGCGGGACGCGTGTTTTTAACCGGAACGCAAGCGTTGGTCCGTATCATGTTGGATCAAGCCCGCCGAGACCGCATCGCGGAATCGAAAACTGCGGGCTTTATCTCTGGGTATCGTGGCTCACCTTTAGGTGCACTTGATCAAGAATTGTGGCGTGCGAATGCGCAAATAGATGCAGAAGCCATCACCTTCTTACCGGCTGTGAATGAAGACCTTGGAGCAACGGCGGTTCTTGGGTCACAGCAAGCGACACTTGATCCAGCCTGCGACGTCGAGGGCGTTTTTTCCATGTGGTATGGGAAAGGCCCGGGCGTAGATCGCTCTGGGGACGCACTGCGGCACGGAAACGCTTACGGAACCTCCCCCAAAGGCGGCGTTTTGGTTGTTGCAGGTGATGACCATGGTTGCGTTTCGTCTTCCATGCCGCATCAGTCGGACGTCGCATTTATGACGTGGTTCATGCCAACCCTAAATCCAGCCAATGTCGCCGAGTACCTAAGTTTTGGCGCATACGGTTTTGCGTTAAGCAGGTTTTCAGGCACATGGGTCGGTTTCAAGGCGATCTCAGAGACGGTTGAAAGTGGCCAATCGGTTGAATTGCAACCTGACCGCGCGTTTGACTTGCCCAAAATCGACATTCCGCTGGGTGGCTTGCACGTGCGAAGTGCAGATCTCCCTAGCCCGGAAATCGAAACACGGATGACGTTTAAACTCAGCGCGGTTGAAGCTTTCGTTGAAGCCAACCCAATCGACCGACGGATTTACGACACGACAAACGCAACCTTTGGCATTGTCACGACTGGCAAAGGGCATTTGGACTTGATGGAGGCCTTGCGGTTGCTCGGGCTAGACGAAGCGGCCTGTCGTCGTTTGGGCATCGACATCTATAAAGTTGGTATGGTCTGGCCTTTGGCACGACGTGATGCATTGGCTTTTGTGCGAGGCAAGAAAGAAGTACTCGTCATCGAAGAAAAGCGTGGCATCATTGAAAGTCAGTTCAAAGAGTATTTTTACGACTGGCCCGGTGACAAACCAGAAAAGATGGTCGGAAAACATCGTGCAGCTGGCGATCCTTTGCTCCCATGGACCGGGGAACTTAGCCCGCTGGCTTTGGTTCCCGTGGTGGCCGAAAGACTGGCCCCCTTCTTCCCAGACGAAGCTCTGCTGGAAAAGGCGCGCGCTTTAACAGACCAACCACCCGCCCTCTTGAACATCAAGGGCGCCACACGCACACCCTATTTCTGTTCGGGTTGCCCGCACAATACATCAACGAAGGTTCCCGCTGGCAGCAAGGCGGCGTCTGGGATTGGATGCCATGTGATGGCCAGTTGGATGGACCGCGACACGCATGGTTACGCTCAAATGGGCGGCGAAGGCGTTCCTCATGTTGCGATATCCAAGTTCAATGGCGGTAAGCACATTTTCCAGAATCTCGGTGAAGGCACTTGGTATCACTCTGGTTCATTGGCTATCAGGCAGGCCGTCGCCGGCCGAGCAAACATTACCTATAAAATCCTCTTCAATGACGCGGTCGCGATGACCGGTGGTCAGCCAGTCGATGGCCCTGTCAGCGTGATCGGCATTGCCCAAAGCTGTCGAGCCGAAGGGGTCGACCGCATAGCGTTGGTTTCGGATGACATCACAAAATTCACGCATTCTGACTTTCCGTCCGGCACCAGCTTCCATTCTCGTGAAGATATGGATCTCGTCCAACGTGAATTACGTGATATTTCGGGCGTTACAGTTCTGATTTACGAGCAAACTTGCGCCACAGAAAAACGCCGCCGCCGCAAGCGCAACAAGCTGGAAGACCCAAAACGATTTGCCTTCATCAACCCTGCTGTGTGCGAAGGTTGCGGCGACTGCTCGATTGAAAGCAACTGCTTGAGCATTGAACCGTTAGAAACGGAATTCGGACGAAAGCGCAAAGTGAATTTGTCATCGTGTAACAAGGATTTCTCTTGTTTGAACGGATTCTGCCCTAGTTTTGTAACCGTCGAGGGCGCGGTGAGACGAAAAAAGAAAGGCGCCGCGCTAGAAATAGATGCGCTTTTGGCAACCGCCCCACATCCAACCCTGCCCGCACTCGACACGCCATTTGATTTGTTGGTCACAGGCGTTGGCGGCACGGGCGTTGTGACAGTCGGTGCGTTGATCACCATGGCAGCCCATCTTGAAGGAAAAGGCGCAAGTGTTCTCGACTTCACAGGGTTCGCGCAGAAATTCGGAACCGTCCTGAGTTACATCCGATTAGGCGAACACCCGAATTCGATAAATCAAGTGCGCACAGATCAAGGGTCGGCCAAAGCCGTAATCGCTTGCGATATCGTTGCCTCTTCTGCACCTCGTGCATCTGCATATTACCGCAAGGGCACAAAAATCGTATTGAATACGGCGCAGATGCCCACTGGTGATTTGGTCCTGCACCGTGATGCACAATTGAACGCCGATCAGCGCGAAGTCGCCATTCGCAAAAGCGTTGGGGAAGATGGTGTCTGGAGCTTTGACGCCAATGCGTTGGCCGAACAACTTCTCGGTGACAGCGTTTTCGCGAACGTCATGATGCTGGGCTATGCGTGGCAAAAGGGTTTAGTTCCAGTCAGTGACACCGCACTAAAACAAGCAATTGAATTGAATGGTGTTGCTTGTGAAAAAAATGGCCGCGCTTTTGATCTAGGCCGCGTTTTGGTCGTCGACCCAGACGCCGTTCTGCCACAACAACCCAACTTAAAGGCGCCTGGTCTTGATGACTTAATCGCGCGAAACGCTGACTTTCTTGTCGATTATCAAAACATCAAATACGCGGAGCGTTACCGCCAATCGCTTGCCCAGTTTCGGGCATCGCTACCGACGCAGCAAGCCGACGAAATGACCTCGATCGCAGCGAAATCGCTCTTCAAATTGATGGCTTTCAAGGACGAGTACGAAGTCGCGCGGCTGCACAGTAAAACCGACTTTACGGATATGTTAGCTGCGGAATTTGAAGACGGTTTCAAAGTAAATTACCATCTTGCGCCCCCTATTCTATCAAGAAAAAAAGACGCGCGAGGTAGGCCGTTGAAGCGTCAGTTCGGATCATGGCTGACGCCACTCTTTCGAACGTTAGCACGCATGAAAGGGGTGCGCGGCACACACTTTGATCTCTTTGGTTACACTCAGGAGCGTAAAGAAGAACGCGCGCTTATTGAATGGTTCGAGACAGTTTTGAAGACGTTACCGCCACTTCTGACAGCAACAAACACAGAAAAAGTCGCCACGATTCTGCGAGCACCGCTCGAGTTTCGCGGATATGGGACTGTGAAAGAAACCGCGGTCAAGAAACACATGGGGCAGATAAACATCGCGCTTGACGACTTAAAAACGAAGGGCAGCTAAAATGCCTTGACGCCGCGCAGGTTAAAACAAGCGGTCATGATCGTATTTTCCTTCGTGACCGCGCCCAGTTGGCTTTTCATGTTATTGGCGCTCTTGTTCCAAATGTTGCACACTTTGTTGCAAGACCTCAGCCGGTTTGGCGGTCATTGGGACAAGAACTCAGCGATACGGGACGCAAAACGATGTTGTTCTCGTAAAAAAGCGTCATGCCCATTACTAGACTCCATGATCTCTAAACGGGTGTCGGTTCCAAGTTCACGTAGACATGTTTCCAACTCTGACTGTTGATAATCAGGACACAGGATATCTGTATCCGTCCCCATCACCAGCGCTCGATGCGGCTTCGTTCTGACTTTGCCCGAAAATTCAAAGGCATTCTGCGCTTCGGCCAGACGAACGAAACTATAGGCATCAAATTTCCATGCGAATTCTTGAGCTTTGCGATCAACGAATGCATCTAATCCAGCGCCAAGTTTTTCCAATCCAGCCGACGCCGTGTATGTTGCTAAAGCCAGACGACGCGCTTTTTGAAGGCCCTCAATGGGTGGCCTTCGAGTGTCAGAGTTCCAGTCGCCATCGCTCTTGACCATTTCCACCTGTGCTTGCCGCCAAATTTTTGCATGCGGTGACGAACGCAGCGCAGATGATACGTTAATGAAGTTGTCTATCTGTCCGGAATATTCTTCAAGCAACGCTAAGGCCAACATTCCCCCCATGGAAAGACCAATAACTGCATTCAAACGGTCAAAGCCTTGGTCTTCCAGAAGATGGACCACTGCCCTCGCTTGATCGCCAATTGTTATTTCAGGGAATGAACTTCCGTAAGTTTGGCCCGTCTTGGCATCCACACAAGCAGGACCGGTCGAGCCAAAGCAGCTGCCAAGATTGCTGACACAGATTATAAAATGCTCATCTGATGTCAGCGGACGTCCGACACCAACCGCATCTTCCCACCAGCCCGGGCTACTATCGCGAGCAGAACTTGTCACATGGCACCCTGACGACATGCCTGCAAAGATTAACGTGACCCCGCTCTTAGAGCTTTTGGGATCACCCCATGTCTCGTAGGCAAGTTTTCCATTCAAAACCTCCGCGCCGTTTTCCAGTTGGAAATGCTGCGGAAGCGCGTGCCATTGTAGCGCCGCATCTGCGCTACGTCCAAACGCTTGCGACGCGCGCGCATCACCTGCAGCGAAGGCGTGAACGAGTGTCACGACACCCGAACTCTTGTGGCAAGCAAAGCGCCAATAATGATCACCACAGCGCCGGTTGTCGCAAGAACATTTGGGAAAAGTCCAAAGAGCGCAATATCCAGCACCATAGCCCAAAGCAATCCAGTATATTCAAACGGGCCCAACAGGGACACTGGTGCCATTGCAATTGCTTCGGTTGCCGCAATATGCCCAATGCCTCCCAGAATTCCGGCGGCAACCAGATAAACCCAAATATCCGCGTCTGGCATGGTCCACCCAAATGGCCACGCGAGTGCAGCAATCGCCGCGCAAGTTACGCCAAAATAGAATGCAATTGAGGACGCCGATTCTGTTTCAGTCATCGATTTGATGAACACACGCAGAAAAGACATTGAAACCACAAAGCCAAGCCCGCCCGCCATACCAATTAGAACATTTGTGCTCAACTCAGGAGCCGTCAAATCGGGTAACAACATGATGAAAATTCCGGCAAGACCGACCAAAACAGACACCAGTAATAGACGGGTGATCCGTTCGCCAAGGATCATCGCAGCAAGCGGTAATGACGCGAGAGGGACCAGAAAGCTGATGGCCGTAGCAGTCGCTAAAGGAAGGTACTTGAACGACACAAACGAGCAAACCATGGTGACAAAGCCAAGCACACTGCGCTTCAAATGCGCCATGGGGTGTTTCGTTTTGATGCCTTTCGGGAAATCGCTGCGGATCACCAGATATAAAACAATAGGTATCAATGATAACAAGGATCGCCAGAAAATAACTTGCGAGAGCTCAACTTGTTGTGCTGCGACTTTTACGCATGCAGACATGGCAACGATCAGTCCAGCTGCTGCAATTCGCAGCATCACGCCGTTCACCTGATCCGAATTTCTTGTCGAACTACGATACATTGCTGCCCCCCGGGGCGATAGTTAATAGCTTGAGGCGCCTTCGCCTTCTAGTCTGTGAACTTCGGTACCACCGAGCGGCGGATTGAACACACTTACCAAAATCAGATCTTCTTCGTGCGAGGCACGCAGGAAGTGTTCATCATGTTCGTCCAGCACGTATATATCGCCGACTTGAATGGGATACACGTTACCTTTCATATCTTCGACTTGGCCCGACCCCTCTATGCAATAACACGCTTCGAGATGCTCTTTATATTGCAGACGCGCCTCTTGTCCCGCGCGCACAACCGTGTGGCAAACAGTAAATCCCATGTCATCTTCTTTGCGGAGCAGACGATGGCTTGTCCCCGCCCCCCATTCGACAAAATACTCGGTCTGCTCGACGTCCTTCAATCTGCGAACATACATGTTTAATCCCTCTCCTTAGAAATTGTTTACCCCCACAGCGCGCGGTCCGGCGCGTGGATCACTCCTTTGGTTGTTCTCAAGGCAGGTTGCCTATCGGCCTTGCACAACAGATGAGCATCAAGGTCTGCGTAATCTGCCTGTTGCGCCGCGACCAAGCCCGGAGCTATTGCAAGAGACGTCCCAAGCATGCACCCGACAACGGTTTGAAACCCCAGTGCTTTCGCTTTGTTTTGAACCTGCAATGCTGCAGTCAGACCGCCCATCTTATCTAGCTTGATGTTGATCGCATCATATCGACTGCGCATTTCTTCCAAGTTGCTCTCTGCATGAAAGCTTTCATCCGCACATATAGCTATCGGTCGCGGCAAATTCGCGAGAGCATGGTCATCCACTTCTTTTAACGGCTGTTCGATCATAAGGATTTCGTATTTTTGCAGCTCAGGAACGAGCGTCGCATATAGATCTGCGGACCACCCCTCGTTGGCATCAATCAGCAATTTGGCATCTGGCGACACCTTTCGGACCAAACGCACCACTTCAAGATCATCTGGCCCGCCAACCTTGAGTTTCATAAACTGCATGTTTTGGATTTTCGGAATCTGGCGTTCCAAATCTTGGCTAGACATCAACGAAATCGTCGTCATGGTTTCTACAGGACGCAGGTCTGCATCTGGCAATCCAAACCAAGCTCTGCGGCTGCTTTCCTTGGCTGACAGATCCCAGAATGCACAATCAACGGCGTTCCGCGCAGGTCCCGCTTCCATGAGATCAAGGAGGCCAGCATGGCTGAAATCTGGTGG
The DNA here is from genome assembly GCA_039978895.1 of Aliishimia sp. Taxonomy (GTDB): domain Bacteria; phylum Pseudomonadota; class Alphaproteobacteria; order Rhodobacterales; family Rhodobacteraceae; genus Aliishimia. The sequence continues at coordinate 6,223 of JBDWAL010000059.1, read as the reverse complement.
AAGGTTTTTGAGCGCCTCCAGCACCTTGTCCGTATCCCAACCGAAACGGGTACTGGCATAGCATTCCCCACGCCCCCGAACGCCGTTGCGCTCTAATGTGACGACAACAACCGGAAAACTGTCCATTGTCACACGTGCGGTTTTGAAGGTCTCCGCGAGCGTTTTATATTGGACGTCATACTTGATATGAAGTTTGGAACGGGTCAGCATTCAGACATGCGCTTTCTCAAGGGTGAATTGACCGCTTGGACGCATCATGTTGCTCCAGTGAACGTCCATATGCTTCGACATCGCATTCAGATCACGCCAATAAAGTTGCGGCAGTGTTTGGGCAAATAGACCAAGGGTTCCAAGTGAATTGATAAGGCGCCCCATGGCTTTGGTGCAAAGTTTGACAGAATAAGCTTTGTCGCGACGCAATTGCACCCAACAGGCTTCATAACCTTTGGTGCCAACTGATCGCATTTCAGATGATTTCAAAATTCGCAAACACGACGTCATCAGAAATTGCGCGCTGCGCAATTCTGCCTGACTTTCTGCGACGGCCAATTCTAACGACACCCGCTCTGCTGAATCCGGCGCCAAACGGGCATATCTGCTGCGCAACAAATCACAGGCCGTTTCTAACCCACCGATTGTCGTCCCAATCACCGGGTTTAAAATCGCGCTGGACAGAAATGGCAAATACGGGGCCGCGTAATGGATTGCCTCGGGGTTGAGCTTAGCGCCGGGCGGGTCAGCATCAAAGCACTCAGATTGCACCATGAGACGATGGGCTGGAACAGTTACCGAAGAAAGTTTTACAGACTTTGATGCCGTCGCACGCAAGCCGATAACATCCCAATCATCGACGATTTCGACATCCTCAACCGGGACAACTGCAAGCCAAGGGTTTTGGCCCAAGTCCGAATTGCGAAGGTACAATATCACCCAATCAGAAAACTCTACGCCCGAAGAGATTGACCACATGCCTGAAACGACCAGTTCACCATTCTTGCGGATGACATCACAGTGACGTTGCACGGATGCGGTCGCAACAAGACAGTGGGGTGACGCACCAAATACATCATACTGGCAGAGGTCATTCATACGCGCAATCATTGCGGCATGACTGCCAACGAGCCCGATCATCCAAGATGTGGCTGGGCACCCTTTCGCAGCAAGTAAGGTGAGTTCCGCCAGCTCATCCCAGTGCAACGCCATCCCTCCAAACCGCTTAGGAACGCATAGGCTAAACAACCCATTTGACCTGCAGTCTTCGATTGTTTTTGCAGGCAGCCGAGCAAGGCGGTCGGCTTCTAACGCTCGACCTCGCCACGTTTGTGAAAGCTCACCAACCAAGGCGGTCAAATGCGAGGTTTCGCCGAAAATTGATGGCCGTTCCAATAAGGTCACGCGGTCACCCATCGCCCGACTTGCGGATCAAGATCAAATCCTTGGTCCAAACAAATGCCGCCTAAAAGTGACGTGAATTTCTCAAGTCTCGATTTGTCTCTGCATGCAGCGATTTCGAAAAAATTTCCGCCATTCCACAAAACGCATGCGTTTTCATAGCGTTCACTTGCAACCGACAAAAGATCATCCAGCTCGACCAATCCATCATGCATGCTTTCCAACATTTGATGCTTCTTCCACGCAATTTCTTGTGCGGAAAAGTACTTGGTCTTGTGAAAATCGTCTTTTCGGTCTTCTTCCAATTCAAAGAGCTGGGGATCACCGCGTAAGGATTTTTCAAGAAGAATCATAATCCCATCATCTTTCAAGGCTTGATCCGCTATATCGATCTGCTTGCGCCGATCTTTTCCATAAAATTGGAAAGCGGCCGTTTCATAGATGACATCAAACGCATCTTTGGGTCCCGCTTTGGTATGGTCTTTGACTGCCTCAAAGAAAGGCGCTTGCGCGAATGTGGCTTGCTGGCATTCGTTATAGAGTTCGAAAAATGCCTGATTTCCAGAATTAGGAGAACACGTATGCGACGCAAAAGCACCCTTAGTGATATATGTAAGCGCCCGAGCCTGTGATCCGTCAAACGCGTCCAACGCAAAGAAGGAATGACCTTGTCGATTTTGCTCTATGCCTTCGACAACCTGAAGCCTTGCCAACGCGGCATTGACCCGGCACATCTCTTCAAGGATGCACGGCAAACTGGCCAAGAAATGCTGAAACAACGCCCCGGATTTTTCGACAATCACATCATGTGTCTGACACCAAAGTGGATCGGTATGTTCCTGACGAAAGCTAGAGCTCACACGACGAGAAGGCACTTGATTTCGACCTGTCGCCAAGCCGTCAAACTGATCAGCCAGACGAAACATGGCCGCATTCTCGAATTCGGTGACGGAATAGTTCATGAGCTCACTCCTTCAATTTCGGGGGTTTTCAGTTTGCCAGATACAGAGCGGGGCAAGCTATCTGTCATCATTACGCGGCTCGGCACCATGTGCGGATCAAGCGCATGCCGACAATGTGCCAACACCTCTTCTTCTAATCGCGTCCATTCCGCGTTTTTGTGCGGCACGATATAGGCGCAAGGCACGTTGCCTTCGCGTTCATTTGGAATTGGTCCAACCCGACATTCCAAGACGTCGGGAAGATGTGAAATCGCGGCTTCTACTTCGCGTGGGTTGACCATGAACGTGTTGCGCGGGAAATGGTCGTCCACTCTGGAGACGTGATACAAGTATCCTTCTGCATCTTGACGAAACAGATCACCGGTCAAAAACAGCTTGTCATGGCCCAACCCGTTGCGGCGAATGACCTGCTCCGTTGCCGTTTCATCCTGCCAGTAGCGCTGCATGACTTGTTCACTGACAACGGCAAGTTCCGCAACCTCATCTTTTGCGGCCCGCGTTATGTCTGGTCCCGTGCGATGAACCAAAACTGTGGTCACGCCGGGTATGGGTTTGCCAACCGACAAGGGCCGTTCATCAATCTGATCAGGTGGCAAAAACAAAATGCGCTTGCATTCCGTCATGCCGTACATCGAAAAGAGCGACGTTTCCGGCAAATTCTGTCGAATGTTACGGATATGATTGATCGGCAACGCTTGTCCCGTCGAGGAGATATAACGCAAAGACCGTGTATCAAATGACCGGAATTCAGTCGTTTGAGACAAACAAAACAATTGTAACGGGAGCGCCTGCAAACCTGTGACTTGGTGTCGTTCAATGGTCGCCAAAATGTCATTTGGGTCCGTTGGTGCCACACCTCCAACAACATTGGTTCCGCCGAAAAGCAACGAAAACATCGAGTTGTGAAATCCGTAATCCAGTCCAAGCGCCGTGTAATGTAGAACGACATCACGCTCAGTGTTGCCCATGTACTGGGTGACCGCCTCGAAAGCGGCGACCATGTTACCGTCACTGACGCAAACACCTTTCGGTTCATTGGTGCTCCCCGAAGTGAAGAATATGCAGGCGGTATTTGGAACACGGTGCGCGGCGTTGCCGACTTCATCCGTTGTTAATTTTATCTGCTGCGCATCACCGTCAATCCCCGGCAGTCGGCAAAATCCGTCCAAGCAAAGGTCGACCCCTTCGATCGAGCGATCTGCTAACAAAAGAGTGCAGTCAGTTCGATTTAATTTCTGGCGTAGATTTTCAAGTGGATAAGAATGATGGATCGTGACGAGTGTGCAGCCAGAATGAAGTGCTGCAAGCGCCGCTGTGACAGAAGCAGGATCACTGGCAGCATATATAGCGACGCGACGCCCGGCCCAACCCGCTGAGATAAATTGTTTTGCAAACTCATCAAAAAGAGATTTCAGTTCTGCATAACTGTAAGGTCGCCCCACGCAAATTTGAGCATTCTTATTGGGATGTTTTTTAACGTTTTGCAGAAACAGGTTTGAATAATGAGATTCAATCATGACTTTCACCGATTTAGGACAAGGTCGAGAATTCTGAATAGAACCAACTACGTGCCAGATTTATCGACGACACGATTGAATCGAAGTTCTGTCCCTCGATGTCGCAATTCGCGATATAATCAACAGCCGAGCGCGGGCCACTTACAATGTCCCCCACTGACGCAACCTTTTGATAATCATATACGCCTGGAACATTGCAATCCTCAGGAATGCTCTGCACGCGACCACCGCATCCCGCCATTGTTGCCCACCCAGTGAGCTGCTTCGGGCTGTCTGGTAACCTGTCAAATTGTTGTTCCAAACCTAGGTCTGCCCGCATGCAAGCTTTGGCAATATCTACACCAAATGCACGCTGCATAGCGTGTTTAATCCGAACTCCACCTGTCCTGCTCGCAATTTCACAAAGCTCTATCGTCGCGTCGGCCTTTACGAACACTTCGCAATGAAAGGTGCAGTTTTCTGGTGTCGGAAGCACTTGGAGAAGTTTGGACACATATGATTTCAACCGGGCCGTCAGGTCAGCATTCGGATCCAACATGGCGCTTGAAATAGTTTGACCATTTTGTTTCTGAAAATCGAGCGATCCGGTAATGTATCGAGACGGCCAGATAAGACGAACGTCGCCTTCCAACACAAGGCCGTCAATATGATGAACCTCGCCCTCGACAAATTCCTCGACCATGTGATCTGGGCTTATAAAAAGGGGGTTTTCGAAACTTTCCTCAATCACAGACCTCTGGCGTATCGGGTCGTCCACTCGCATCACACCACGAGATGCAGCCCCCGATCTTGGTTTGAGAATTATCGGTTTGCCATTTGATTGCGCGTGAAAATCCGCGAGCTGCTCCCAATTCTCGACCGCAGCGAAACGCTGATTGATCAACCCAGCATCCTTGGCAAGTTGCTTCATTAAAAGTTTGTCGCGGAAGGCTTTGGCGCTGTCTGGAGATTGACCACGCAACCCAAGCTTTTGGCGAAAATCCGCGGCGCGTGACAAGTCAAACTCGTAAGGTGCAATAATATCGCTGATCCGAGTGTTCCGCCCCAAATCCTCCACTATCGATCTAAGGGCGTCGTCGTTGTCGTAATCGTTTAAAAAGAAAATTTGGTCATAACGTTCGGATTTTGGAACAAATTTTATATTCCGATTCAGGGGCTTATTGGCTTCTTCTGAAATAATCAATGCAACTTTGCCAACGTAGCCTTCAAGCCAATTGGCGTATTCACAGGAAAATACCGGGGCGCGGTGAAATATCAATAACATAGAGCTACTCTAAGTTGGAACTATCGCTATAGTAGTAATTTCCCGCTTAAGTAGATAAACGTTTGCCGGATGTCTAGTATGAAATTTTCCGTAGGACGTTTTTTGCTAATTCGGTTCTAATTCAGTGATTGAAAGAAACCCTGTGCAATAGCTCATTGCCCTTTGCGCAATTTTTCGTGATTTGAAGTATTCCATTTCAGGCCCAAGCCTTTCCGAAAGCGACAAAGGACAATCATGCATACGCAAGTACCCTTTGGATGTCGTTATTTCTTTGGAAAGAGAAAAGGAATGTTGTTCTTCAAATTCAGCAATGGGGTATCATACCTGCCAAAAAGACACCTATTCCTTTCAGTGTCTTTCAAGTAGCTGAAAGAGGTTTCTAGGCTGAGGACTCAAACCCAAAATATGACAGTTGCAGCCAAAGCGATCGCTGACAGGAATACCTTCGGGCATCTGTCATAACGGGTTGCCACGCGCCTCCAATCCTTCAAACGGCCAAACATGATCTCAATCCGGTTTCGCCGTTTGTATCTACGTTTATCGTACTTGATGACCTTATCGCGCGATTTGCGTCCCGGAATGCAGGGCGTTATCCCCATATTTGCAGGGTCCTCGCGAAACCAATCCGCGTCGTAACCGCGATCACCCAGCAACCACTCTGCTGGTGGAAGGCTGTTCACGAGAGCACGAGCGCCGGTATAGTCGCTGACCTGCCCAGCAGTCATGAAGAATTGAATGGGCCTCCCAACCGCGTCAGTCACGGCATGCACTTTGGTGTTCATACCGCCCTTAGTGCGCGCTATCAGGCGTCCACGCCCCCTTTTTGAGCCACAAGCTGGATGCTGTACGATGTGCTTTGAGGTAAGTCGCGTCAATTTAGATTGTTGTGTTGTCGGGTTCTTCAGCCGCGAGCCCCATCATGATCCGAGCAAATACACCCATATCACTCCATCGCTTCCAACGATTGTAGAGCGTCTTATGTGGACCGTATTCTTTGGGCGCATCGCACCACCTCAACCCATTGCGATTTATGAAGATAATTCCGCTCAGAACCCGCCGGTCATCAACACGTGGCACACCATGGCTTT
>JBDWAL010000058.1:0-15498 GCA_039978895.1 Aliishimia sp. | reverse complement strand
TGACATTTCTGAATAGCGTTTACACACATTGTAGCCGGTGCGCGCTACGTTGAAGTGTGACTCCTATTAGGAAACAATGAGTTATCTAATGAGGAGAACATCGCATGGGAACCGTTTACACGCAACTAAGCATGCAAAAACACCGCAGGATCGAAGACTGGTGGCACGCAAAGGTGCCGGTCACAGAGATGGCGCGCGCGTTGAGGCGTCACAAGTCGACGATCTTTAGGGAGATCACACGCAATTTCTGGGCCGATGACTCTTTGTCCAAGAAATACACAGGATACTTCGGCATGGCTGCGTATCAGTGCACGCAACGACGGCGGTCTGCGCAGCGCAAGCTGATCTGGTATCCTGAGTTGTGCCAACGCATTCTATCGCTACATTTATTCCAAGGAAGGCATCGCACAAGAATTGTGGTGGTACCTGCCCTTGCACAGAAAGAACCGCATTCCTCGCCGCGCCCGTGAGCGCTAACGCAAACTGGGCTGCGCAAGCATGAAGCCCTGAGTTTCGTCGAGCCTTTAAGCAACCGTGCCAATACATCAGGATCAACCCCGCCCTCGGCGCTAATGCTGTGACCACCGGCCGGATCGATTTTGATCCGACCTTCAGAATCCAATGCTGGGGATGGCAGTGCTACTTTTGTCGATCCTAGTGCAGCTACCTCGACAGGCAAAATACAGGTTCCGCATTGATGGCATCATCAATCTCAGCAGGTGCAAAGCGCGGATCACGCGGCCATTTAAAGATCAGGTTAGCATTCAGCGTGTACCGCTGCTCAACCATCGCCACATAAACACCGGATGCTAACGTCTGCCGACAGACCGACTGCTTCTCGTCAGCCGACCAAAATCGTTTCCTGCGTTTGCCCGTCATAGAGTCCACGACCGATAGTGGACACTATGATGACACCAATGCAGCACGTTAGGTCGGGTTCAACGGACGGTTACGTTGATAGTTGGGTTGGCTGGTGTTCCATCAGGATCGTTGCCATCTGGAAACGTAATGCTCAAGCGAGCACCCACACTCTCTCCATTTACCTTGGCAAAAGATTGCCCCCATCCGAGTGTAATATCCGCCATGTCATCTCACGTACTTATATATTTCGCTTTAGTCGGTTGATAGCTGAACTCCGACTATTTTATCCTTCCCGTTCACTCTAAGCGCAGAAAAAAAGAAAATACGATCTCGTCTTTTTTGCCCAAAACCGCAGTTATGAGTGTGCGATAATTTTTTTTGAATAGACCTTCTCAACCATATCGATGCAAGTGATTGGGACCCCTATATATTGAATGAGTTGCACCTTGGTATCTTGTAGTGTTTCCGCTGGAAGGGCACCACTAAGGCCGGCCTTTGAAAAAAGCTATCGTATTCACCTTCGAGCAAGTCGATTTTTAATTCTCTAAAAACATCGAACTCTTCGCCGTTTCTACAATCAGAGATTGCAGGGATGGCGTTAATACACAACAACAAGCAATGTCATATAGTTTTAAAATTTAGCATGTCAGGCTTCTTTGCGGAGCAACCTCTGGAGAGTGCATTCTTAGTAACCGCCTTGTTTTTAGCAACGGCTTGCTAGCGATGGGTTCAATAATATCTGATCTCATAATCTCATTTGTTTATGCCGGGACAATCGATCAAAGTTAGTGCACCGCTTTCGGTCAGCATTCATTACTTACAATCTATCCTATATAAAACCTGTCACCGGCGGCGCGATAGCCCATCGGGATATAAATTTCGCCCCAACCTAGTTTCGGCTCCATCCTTACCCGAAGGGAACCAATTTGTTTGACACGCTTGCCATGGGACACTCTCAAGCTTTTGTGTTCGCAGATCGGTTATCTTGCAGAAATCCTTTCGCGGTGGATCATATATAGCCCGGCGCCGATGATGATGGCGATGCCAATGAGGCTTAGTGTGTTGGGGAAATCTTGAAAGACCAGATAGCCAAAGAAAGTTGCTACAGGCAGTTCAAAATATTGTAGCGGTGCCAGCGTCGCTGAGGGCGCGAACGACAGCGCATAGGTCATCATCATATGGCTGATCGTGGCGAAAAACCCAGCACTCAGCAACCATAGCCAAGCGATGCCTGAGGGCCAAACCGGATCTAACAAATCAGAGCCGGACCCATAGGCCAAAATCAGCACAGGGATGCAAAACAGACTGGCGATCAGGCCAGTATGAAATTGCAGCGCCACCGGGTGCATCCGGCGCGACAATCCCCGCGTTATGATAATGTAGAATGCAAACGCGACAGCCGTTCCTAAAGGGATAAACGCCACAGCACCAAAAGCTGCAAAGCTGGGTTGGATCACAAACAACACCCCGACAAAGCCGACAAGAGCCGCTCCGACACGGCGCGGACCAACTTCTTCGCCCAAATAGAACTTGCCCACCAGCAAGACGATAAACGGGGCTACAAACACAATCGCCAGTGCGTCGGCTAAGGGCATCACTCTGATTGCCGCAATAAAGCAAAAGGTCGCAAAAACCAAAAGCAGCGCGCGTATCACCACTGCAGGCCATTGCCCCTTTGCCACGCTCAGGGACAATCCCATGATCCAGACAAAGGGCGCCATCAAGACGCACTGCACCATAAACCGTGCGGCTGTAATCTGCCCCACAGGCACGCTGGTTGAGGCAAGTTTGGCGGCGACATCCAACAAAGGTGCTGTCACGCAAAACCCCAACATCAACGCGACGCCGGTCAGAATGCGATCATTGGAAAAGGTTGCGTCAGTCATTGGCCCACAAGAGGCCAGCTTTTGCGCGGCGTCCATCCTTAAAGCGACAGAAATCCGCCGCGCACTGGATTGGGACGCATGATCTGGCCATTTCAACGAAACTATTGACGCGGGAACCTACGGTAGGGTTCATCTTGATCCATGGAAAATCTCTAAGAAAGCCAGCGCAATGACACTGAACCGCATTGAAACTGATGTTCTGGTGATCGGTGGCGGCACCGCGGGGTTTGGAGCAGCGATTGCAGCGGGGCGTCAGGATTTACGTGTCACTTTGCTGGAGACCACGAGCAAGATCGGCGGGGTCATGGCCTTTTGTCCTGGCATGCCGTGGGGTGGTGGATATCCTGTCGATCAGATCATTGGTGGCGTTACCGAGGAATTGACCGGGCGGCTGGCACAGATGACCCCGCCAGCGGCAGAAAAACGCCCTTGTGCGCTTGAGAATTTTGGGCCTGAGATCATCTATGATCACGATATTGCAACGCTCACAATGTTCGAGATGCTGGAAGAAGCAGGGGTTTCAATTCGCCTCAATACAATCGCTTTAAATCCTGTGATGAACGGTGCGCGGATTGATGCCGTCACCTGTTACGATCGTAATGGTCCCTTCGAAATGGTCCCGCAAATCGTAATCGATTGTTCGGGGGATGCTGATATCTCTGCCAAGGCTGGCGTGCCCTATGTGCTGGGCGATGCAGGCGGTAAAATGATGGCGGTCACAATCTCGTTCCACATGATCGGCGTGGATTGGGAAGCGGCATTCTCGCACCCTGATCCTTATTTCCAAAACGACGCGGCACGTGGCATCGCGGAGGGTCGTTTACACCCCGATCTGGCCAAGCTTTACCTTATGAAAGGCTTTCACTCGGGCACGGTGTTTTGCAATTCAGTGCATGTACGCGGTATCGATGGTACAGATCCTGTTGCAGTAGGTGCCGCCACCCAAGAAGGCCGCCGCCGATGTCACCAGTTAGCGCGTTTCCTACAAACGGATGTTGCCGGTTTTGAAGGTGCACATATGGCTATGCTATCCCCCACCGTTGGTGTCCGGGAGACACGCAAACTGGAAGGGCATTATCGTGTGACCGGCGCAGATCTTGCCGCGGCAACCAAATTCGCGGATGGTATCGTGGCTTGTGACAATCCGATTGATGACGTGATGAGGTCGGACGACGGAATGACCCATGATGCGGCCATCGAAACAGGCAATTACTACACGATCCCATTCCGGTCCTTGATACCTGCGCGCATCGAAAACCTAATGTTTGCAGGGCGGATCATCTCAGCGGATGCGACGGCATTTGCCTCTGTTCGGGGCATGCCGCAATGTATGGCGATGGGCCAGGCCACTGGCACAGCGGCGGGCTTGGCCTTGGCAGCGGGAACATCAGTTCAGGATGTGAACCCCGCCACCTTGATTGCTTCGCTGAAAAAGCAAGGCGTGAATCGGATTGGGTAGCGCCTAGGTCTCACCAAATCCCTTGGGCACTGGCAGATCGGCCAACGTGGCCGCGCGTTTTTGCAAAGCCCGCCCAATCACCACGCGGCTGATTTCCGTGGTCCCATCTACGATCCGCAACATTTGTGCTAGACGGGACAGACGATCTAGACCGTAGGGCTGCAACAACCCCATGCCGCCCAACACTTGAGTGCAGGTATTCGCGGCCTTAACGGCGGCATCTGGTACAAATCTTTTTGCATGGGCGGCCATCAACGGGCCCTCGGGCGTGCCAAGCGCTTCGGCCGCTTTGCGATAGAGAAGTTTGGAGGCTTCGAGGTCTGTTGCGACTTCGCCCAACATCCACTGAATGCCATCCAGATCAAGGTTTTTGCCGCCAAACATCTTGCGGTTCTTGGCGTAGCTTAACGCGGTATCAAGGGCAGCCTGCATCAACCCACAGCACCCCGACGCAATAGAGACCCGCGCGATGTCGATCGCCATCAGAGAGCCTTGGAACCCCTGCCCGACTGGTAGGATGATGTTGTTCTCAGATACCACCACATTGTCGAGGTACATCTCTGCGAGGGGTAGAAAATTATAAGACGGCGTTTCATAGCGCGGACCAAAACTAACGCCCTTTGCATCTGCGGGAATGGCGATCATCGACATGTCCTTGTGGCCGGCTGCATCGCTGGTTTTGACAACGGTGAAATACACATCGGCCTCGCCTGCAAGACTGACCCATGCTTTTGCTCCGTTGATGGTCCATGTGCCGTCATCGTTGATCTTCGCTCGGGTGTACATCTGCATCGGGTCAGAACCTGACTGTGGCTCCGTCAAGGCAAAGTTGGCTAGTTTTCGCCCCGACGTCAGATCACGCGCCCATGCTTCCTTGAACGCCTCAGTGCCGTAGCCACAGCCGGCAAAGGTGCAAATGTTGTGCATCGAAACCGCAAAGGCATATGCACCATCGCCAAGGCCCAATTGCTCATAAACCTGTATGCCCTCTGACAACGGCAGCCCCTGCCCGCCCCATTCGGTAGGCGAATAGAGCCCCATCAGACCTGCCGCCCCTGCCGCGTCAGTCGCCGCGCGAGGCCACTGCCCCGCAGCGTTCCAAGAGTCCACATTCGTCGTGATTGTATCTGTGGCGTGCGCATGTGCGATGGAAAGGATGGTCTGCAAATCGTGTGACATCAGATGGCTCTCTTTTACTTCAGCGCCCTGTCCTATTTCGCCACGTTAAGCGAAGGGGTGGCGACGTTTGCCCAAATTGAAGGATTATTTTCCCTTGTGAGCATCGAATTAGTCGTTCCTCCCTCTCTGATCTATCTCAGGAGATGACATCCGATTGTTCAAAAGTGACAAAACGCCCAAAGATCAGCTTGGTCTGCGTCGATACGAACTTGGTGTACTTCCCGTCCATTTTTGAAACGCACGGTGGAAATTTGCCGCAGAGGAAAATCCGACATCCTGCGCGATCGCCTCAACACTTTTAACACCCTTGCGCAGCTCACCAATGGCGATGTCACGGCGCAGAGCGTCCTTGATTTCTTGGAACGAGGTGCCATCCGCATCCAGCTTGCGGATCAGGGTGCGCGGCGTCATGTGTAACGCTTGTGCAGCTTGCGTTAGGTTCGCATCTTGCCACGATGTTTGATTGAGAAACGAACGCAGTCTCAGGGATTGCGTATGCTCGCGCGAGCGGGTGAAAATCCAGTCACGCGGAGCGTTTGCCAAGAACAGGTCAAGATCAGCGGAACTGCGCACCTGCACGTCGCCCAACGCGCCTGGATCAAATGAGATCGACGTTTCCGCACAGTCAAAATGCACTGGTGCGGGAAAGATGACTGCATAGTCGTGGGCAAATGCGGGCCGGTTAAATGCAAAGCCGACGTCCCTTACAGGCACCTCTTGGCGTGCCAACCAAGACAAAAGCCCATGTGCCAATTTCAGGATCAGCATATGCCCAAAACGCTGGGGACGTTGACGGCCTCGCGGCAGGAGCGAAAGCATCAAGAGGCCATCGCGCTCTTGCAGCTTAAATTGGTAGTCATCCAGCAGCAAATTCCAGAACGTCGAAAAGCGGTACAACGCAGAGGACAAAGAGCCTGCCTCCCGCACGGAGGTCAAAAGATGCTGCAAGGCACGAGGCCGGATCGAGCGGCTCCACAGTCCCATCATCTCATCACCTGTTTCGACGGCCGCATTTTGATAAAGGCCGACGATCTGGTCCAATGTCACGCGGCCCTGTTCATGGCCCCGGCCTGATTCCAATTCCGCACGGCCCAACAGGGATTGGAATTGCGGATCAGGGCAAAGCCCACGCAGCGCGGTGAGCCAATCCTCAATGAAAGGTGCCGAAACGGTAGAATGTAGTGCGGGTTTGGGCATCGCGTGTTTGTGCACCTAGAGCCAGTTGCGGATAGCACTGCCTCAATTAAATACGTTCTTTCCAATATTCAGCATTTTTCTCGTCTTCTGAGAAGAGTTTTCCCATGTCAGCTTCTATTAAGAGCGCGTTACTTTCTCTAATCTGTCTTCCCCCCACTTTCCCCTTTGAGATCACGTCTGCATCCATTCTGAGACGCACAAACTCATCCACTGGAACTTTGCGAAAAATATGGCATTAGGCACAATGAACTAGAGGATCAGTTAAGCGCTGTGTTTAGCTCGCCGATGCGAGCGATTTCTTGGGGTCGTAGAAAGGGATTTCCACGATTTTGCAGCCTCGCGTCTCGCTGAGCTTGTTGACTGTCAAGGCCGTCCCCATTTCGGCGTAATCGATCCCAACTAAGGCCAGTGCGATGTTTTTCTCGAGACGTGGGGAATATATCGCGGACGTAACTGTGCCGACTTTTTCGCCATCCGAAAGAATGGGCCAAAAATAATCGTTGGAGCCCTCAAACGGCGCGCCTTCGATCTCTAGGCCAACGAATTTTTGGGATACACCTTCAGCTTTGATTTTTGTGAGCGCGGCTTTGCTGACAAAATCTGCATCCATATCCAAGTCGACCAGACGTCCCATTCCCATCTCAAATGGGTTATTCGCGAGGTTCATGTCTGCGTGATAAGATAGCATACCCGCTTCGATCCGCCGAATACTGGAGGTGTGTCCGGGCTTTAACCCAAGTGGCGTGCCAACCGCCATTAGATGTTCCCAAAGCAGATCTCCATGTGAGCCATCTCGTAAGAAAATCTCGTAGCCAAGCTCACTCGACCAGCCGGTACGCGAAATGATTAGTGGCACACCATTCCAATCATATTCCATGAAACGGTAGTATTTCAGTTCCGTTGGGCCGTCGCCAAAAGCTGCGCGTAGCACGTCACGTGATTTAGGACCTTGGAGTTGCAGGGGGGATACGTCGGGCTCAGAAATCTTGACATCCATGCCAGAATTAACGGCGATGCCTTTAGCCCAGAGTAAAACGTCGCTGTCGGCAATCGAAAGCCAGAAATGATCCTCGGCCAGCTTCAACAGAATTGGGTCGTTGATAATCCCGCCATCCTGATCGGTGATCAGCACGTATTTGCACTGTCCCGCTTGTGTCTTTGACAGATCACGACAGCACAGGAATTGGGTGAATTTCGCCGCATCCGGTCCTTTGATCTCGACCTGACGTTCGACCGAAACATCACATAGGATCGCCTCGTTAACCAGATTCCAAAAGTTCTGGGAAGGATCGCCAAAATCGCGAGGGATGTACATGTGATTGTAGACGGAAAATCCCTTGGCGCCCCACCGCAATGCCGCGTCGGAATATGGAGATTTTCGGACCTGAGTTCCGAAACTGAATTGTGCGAAGTCTAGTGTTTGGGACATGATGCAATGCCTATCTATGGTGCAGCGGTCAGCCTTTTTGGCGGGCCAGATCGCGGAGTTCATTTTTGCGGATTTTGCCAGTTGTTGTCTTCGGCAATTCACCAAAAACAATTGTTTTCGGCCGTTGGAACCCCGCAAGTCCTGCTTTGGCATGGGCCAAAAGGTCCTCTTCAGTCGCGGTTGCCCCATTGGACAATTCAACAAAGGCGCAAGGAACCTCGCCCCACTTCTCATCAGGCATTGCAACCACGGCCACGAGGCTGACAGCAGGGTGGGAATAGAGCGCTTTTTCGACTTCGATGGACGAAATATTCTCACCGCCTGAGATGATAATATCTTTCGAGCGGTCGCGGATTTCGATGTAGCCGTCTGCGTGTTGCACGGCGAGGTCGCCAGACCAAAACCAGCCATCCTTAAACGCTTTTGACGTCTCGTCGGGGGCCTTCAGATACCCTTTCATGACGATGTTGCCGCGAAACACGATTTCGCCCATTGTTTCGCCATCCCACGGGACGGGCGTTCCTGTCTCAGAATCCAAAACCAACACGTCTTCTTGCAATTCATAGGCGACGCCTTGGCGCGCTTTGAGGGCAGCTTGTTCTTGCAGCGAAAGGGCCGCCCAATCCGGCTTTTGCGCGCAAACAACGGCAGGGCCATAGACCTCGGTCAAGCCGTATACGTGGGTGATTGAAATCCCTATGTTTTCCATTCCCTCGATCACACTTGCCGGCGGTGGGGCGGCTGCCGTCATCATCTTGATCTTCTGCGGGAAATCGCGTTTTTCGGTTGCACCCGAGATCATCGACATGATGATCGGTGCGCCGCATAGATGAGTGACGCCGTGATCTGCAAATGCGTCATAAATCGCATCCGCCCGCGGTGCGCGCAAGAACACATGTGTCCCCGCCAGCATCGTGATCGTCCAAGGGAAACACCAACCGTTGCAGTGAAACAGGGGCAATGTCCAAAGATAGACTGGATGATGCGGCATTTCCCATGTCACCACGTTGTTCACGGCATTGGTCCACGCGCCGCGATGAGAATAAACCACACCCTTAGGGCGCCCCGTCGTGCCAGATGTGTAATTCAACGCAAGCGCATCCCACTCATCATCCGGCAACGTATAAGCGAAATCGGGATCGCCTTCTGCCAGCAAGGCGTCATAGGTGATCGCGCCGATACAATCACCGCCCGGTCCTTCGGTATCTTGGATATCTATGATGAGTAAATCGCGGCCAGATTGTTTGACGGCCTCGGCCGCCACTTCTGAGAACTCGGTATCAACCAGTAAAACCTTCGCTTCGCCATGATCAAGAATATAGGCAATCGTGTTTGCGTCCAGCCGCGTGTTATTTGCGTTCAGCACCGCGCCCAGCATGGGGACAGCCAACGCACATTCTAGCGCTTCTGGAATATTTGGCGCGATCAGCGCAACCGTATCACCTTGGCCAATACCACGTTTGGCCAATCCAGAGGCAAGCCGTTTGCACCGCACAGCGACCTCGCTCCAGTTGCGTCTTATCCGTCCATGGATTTGAGCAGGCAATTCGGGATGCACACGTTCCACACGCTTGAGGATAGACACAGGGGACAGGGCCGTGTGGTTGGCTGCATTGCGTGCAAGCTCGGGGCCTTCGTAGATCATTCGCCGGTCCAATCGGGCATCGGCTCTTTGCGAGTGAAGGCACCGATACCTGCCTCAGCGTCCTTGGCCATCATGTTTTCGGCCATCGTGCGGCCAGCAAATGCATAGGCTTCAACCAACGGCATTTCGAGTTGCTCGTAGAATGCGCGCTTGCCGATTTTGACCGCTGATGGCGATTTATCAGCAATGATGCGTGCCATGGCCATGCCAGCATCTTCCAGCTCAGCCAAAGGTACAACACGGTTTACCAAGCCCAACTTTTCTACCTGAGTTGCGGGCAGAAATTCCCCTAAAAGTAACATTTCCATGGCCAGCTTGCGCGGCACATTTCGGCTAAGCGCGACCATCGGCGTAGAACAAAACAACCCGATGTTCACACCAGAGGTGGCAAAAGTTGCGTCTTCAGCGGCCACCGCCAGATCGCAAGATGCGACCAGTTGGCACCCTGCGGCTGTTGCGATCCCTTTAACTTCCGCGATCACTGGCTGGGGCAGTCGCACGACGCGCAGCATCATGGCTGAACATTTGGCAAATAGATCTTGGAAATACTGAAACCCGCCATCGGCATCTGCCCGCCGCGCGGTCATTTCTTTCAGGTTATGCCCCGCACAAAAGTGATTTCCGCCACTGCGTAGGATTACAGCCTTTACGCTGCGATCTGTCGCTATTTGATCGAACGTGACGGATAGTGCCTCCAGCATCGCTTCTGACAATGCATTGATCGATTTGGGCGCATTCAACGTCAAAACCGCCACACCATCTGTGTCGGTTCGCAAAATAAGATCGTCGTTCATTGTGTCGCTCTCATAAGCCATTCAGTGGAACCTTCAGCATAGGTGCGCCGCTTTCGTCGCATGGAATTTCGCCCGCCCGCATGTTCACTTGCAGGGAGGGGATGATCAGTTTGGGCATCGCCAATTGAGCGTCACGTTCGGTGCGAAATGTGATGAACGCATCGCGCGATTTGCCTGCACCGACGTGAATATTGTCGCGCTGTTGCTGGGCGATCGTCGTTTCCCACGCGATAGCGCGCCCGCCGGGCCCATAGTCGTGACAGATAAACAGTCGCATTGTTTCCGGCAATGATAACACTTTCTGGATCGAGTCGTATAACTGCCCGGCATCACCGCCGGGAAAATCGGCGCGCGCAGAGCCACCGTCGGGCATAAAGAGCGTATCTCCTGCAAATGCGGCATCCCCGATAACATGCACCATACAGGCAGGCGTATGGCCGGGGGTTGCGATCACAAAGGCAGTCAATCCACCAATGGTATAGGTGTCCCCGTCCTCAAACAGCGCGTCAAATTGCGACCCATCGCGTTGGAATTCCGTACCTTCGTTAAATATCTTTCCGAAGGTCTCTTGGATGTCCTTGATCCCCGCCCCGACACCTATTTTGCCACCCAGTTTGTCTTGGATGTAGGGCGCTGCTGACAGGTGGTCTGCATGCACATGGGTCTCAATAATCCATTCAAGTGTAAGTCCGCGTGATTGAATGGCTTCAATCAATCGATCTGCACTCTCATACGTGATCCGTCCTGCGGCGTAGTCCATATCCAAGACGCTATCGATGATCGCGCAGGTTTTTGATGCGGGATCTTTCACAACGTAGGAAATCGTATTGCTTGCAAGATCGAAAAACCCTTCGACTTCTGGCACCTTTGCCAAGTTTAGATTGGGAAATTTCATAGCATTCTCCTTGGATCAGGACAGCGTTCCGCCAGCTTTTTTCCAAGCGCCGAGACCGCCGGACATGTTCACAACAGGTGAAAGTCCCATATCCATCGCGACCATTGCTGCCATGGCAGAACGCCCGCCGGACGCGCAGTAGAAGATGTAAGTTTTGTCTTGGTTGAATTCGGGCTTGTGGACCGGGCTTGCAGGATCGATGTGGAATTCCATCATCCCGCGCGATGACGCGATGGCACCGGGAATGACACCTGTTTTGGCTTGTTCAGTCCCATCGCGTAGGTCGACAAAAACGTGGTCTGGCGAATGCAAAAGCGCCAGTGCTTCTTCGATCGAGATCGCGGGCACTGCTTCCATGGCAGCTTTTACGATGTCTTTGGCGTTTTTCGTAATTTTTTGGACCATATCAGGTGTCCTTTTTTGGTTCGGCTTGAAGCCATTTCATCAACGCGGAGAGTGGTCACTCTACGGGCCCTGTGCACCTACAAACACAGGCTGGCTGCACGTGAATATCCGTGCCGTTGTCGGTCATATCGCGAGGTCGAGGCGGGGCTTCCAAAACGGGCGAAACAGTTCAATCTTGGGACAGCGGTTCATTACGACCTTCAGGCCTGCGTCTTCGGCCAGTTTGGCCGCTGCATCGTCGTACACATCTATCTGACCCCAAAGCACTTTGGCCCCAATCGCGATGGCCTTTTCGGTGATCGCGTATAACTCTTCCTTCGGACGAAAGACCTCAACCATATCCACGGGCCTGTCGATCTCTTCGAGAGAATGAAACACCGGAATACCGCGTATTTCGGTCAGCTTCGGGTTCGGATTGACGGGGATCATATCGTACCCCGTCTCGTGCAGAACACGCAGCACACCATAGCTAAACTTGGTCTTGTCGCCGCTGGCCCCCACCATCGCGATGGTTTTGACGTCACTGAGAATTTTGGCCAAAAACTCAGGTGCGTAATTGTATTTTTGATCCAGATCAGTCTCGGGCATCTAAACCTCCTTCGGTGTCGCAATGTCCGCTTTCAGCTCATGTGGCTCAAGCGGGTCGAGGAACGGGTTGCGGTAAAGTTTGTCGTGGCTTTCAACACCAATTTCCAAGGTGCAATCCGCCGTCGCGCGGGCCACGCACAACAACACATAACCATTGTTGATTTGACGGTTGTTCAGCGCCACCTGACGGCGTTGGTCAATCTCGCCTGCCATCAGTTTCGCAGCGCAGGTGATACAGCCGCCGTATTTGCATCCATAGGGTAGATCGACGCCTTGCTCTCGCAACGTGTCCAGAAGCGGGCGACGCGCGTCGACTTGGTAGGTCGCATTATCGCGGTTTGCGAGTGTGATCGTATGGGTTGTCACAGCCAGATGTCGCTTGTGCAATCGCCACCGGGGTAGCGGGTCTCGTGGCAGCGGCTTGGTCCGTTTGGCTCCTTGCCAAAATCAACAACGAAGTCCTTGTTGATGGACATACCGCCGTTCACATTGTCGCAATCGATCATCAGCATAACACCGCCTTGCGTGCGGATCTCGGGGTAGAACTGGTTGTCCCATGTTGAGAACAACGACGTCGTCACATAAAGCCGTTTGCCGTCCAAGCTAAGCTGGTACATCTGCGGCCCACCCGCCACTTTGACGCCGTTGACTTCAGGCGCTTTGCCCAAAAGACCACCCATCCAAACCTGACCGGTAAGCACCGGATTGTGCGGGTCGGAAATGTCATACTGACGCATGTCGCCGTGCAGCCAGTTGTTCAGATAAAGGTACTTGTCATCCATCGACACCAGAATGGCCGACATCACACCGGGTACCGGAATTGGCCACTCGGGATGCGGCTCGTTCTCAACGTCGATAATCTTTTCCCATTCCCATTTGCCCTCATCGGACTTCCAGAAATGGATCACATTGGCGCTCAATGCAGCGCCACAGAACCCGTGCGTGCTATCGGGATCATGGAGAAACTTGACCTCCAGTGGGATCAAGCCGTCTTCGCCCAAGTACATCGTTTCGACCGGTTCGCGCTTCTCAAAATCCCAAATATGCAAGCGGCGGCCATATTTCAGATGCCCCACTTCTTCCAGATCAAACCCCGGCATGAACGTATTTGGCGCAGCCCATTCCGAGCTGACCATTACGTTATGGCGCGGCTGGTACCAGAAATCATAGGAAAACGGGATATCGCCCATCGAGTTCTCCCAACGGCCAACGATTTCAAACTCCTTGTTCAGGTGTAGATATCCGCCCGGAGCTTCACCTTGTGCGTCACCAAGGAAGGAAATGATGATTTCAGAGCCTAGACAATGCACGGTGTGCGGCCCGCTTAGATTGGTTTTTGATTTGATTTCTGCGCCCTCGATGACCCTATACAGGCGCGGTGCAAATGGGTCCGTTGCAGTATCAATGACGTGAATATTGTTCGAGCGAACGCCAGGGACCAACAGGTACTTTCGCGCCATCCCAGCATCATCATGGCAAGAGGAACAAGCGTTCCAACCCATGTGATGCAATTCGTCCCCGATGCCGGGCATCTCAAGGCGGTGGATGACTTGGGAATAAGTCGGGCTATCGGGGTCCGCATCTACAGTTGCTAGATAGTCCGGCTTTTGAATGCCAGTTCCTGTGTAGATGGCGATTGTGTACAACAGCTTCTCGCGTGGCGACTTGATCGCCTCTGCAGGGCTGGCATACCCCGGGCCACAACATGCTCCGTCCATCATCACATTCCTCCCTTGCGATCACTTGATCATTATCGTAAATTGAGAATTAATTTCTCACAAGGTAAAAATATGCATCTGGAACGCCTGACATTCATCCTGGAAGTTGTTGGACAAAAGGGAGAGGCAACGGTGGCGGAAATTTGCGCCCATTCGGATCTGCCGAAACCCTCGGCTTACCGATTGGTTCAGGACCTTGTCAGTGTTGGGCTTTTGGAACCTGTCGTTCGTGGGCAATTTAGCATTGGATCTCGTTTAAAACGGATCACGCAAAGCGACCATTCTGACAGGGCGCTATTGGAAGTGATCGCGCCAGCACTGAAACAAGCGGCGACGGGACATGGCGTTGCATTTTTTCTGTCCCGATTGCGTGGAAACTCGGTAGAAATTATACATGTTGAAACCCCTGATACCGGCGTTTCGTTTTTGCATCCCGGCTTAGGAAAACGTCCGCTACATGCGTGCTCTTGCTCCAAAGCAGTCGCCGCCTTTTCGCCAGACTTGCTTCTTGATTGGGATTTAAAGACACGCCTTAAAGCCTATACTGAATATACACTGACCGACGTTCAAGATCTTGAGGTCGAGTTCGAAATCATCCGCGAGCGCGGGTTTGCGGAGTGTGTTGAAGAGATCGAGCGAGGCATGTGTTCTGTCGCAGCCCCTCTTTCGCAAGTTGGACCGGGCGCAAGCATGTCCATCGGCGCAACAGGATCGGTGCGGGTCTTTACACCTAACTTCCGTAAAATGCTGGGCCCGAAGATTGCTGAACTGGCCGAGATCGTGTCTGCGAACTTGGGTTGGAATGACGCCGCGACAACGACCAAAACCGGTTGATTGAAAGTTTCATCCGTCGAATGGTCTTTGGCCGACCCGCTTACGCTGGGCGGGCGGTATGAATGGCTGTTTTTGGGTCAACGCGCCCAAGGAGACCCAGCAGATGTGACAAGAAGGCACTGTCGCTCATCGACGCGATACCGGCCGCCTGCATCGTCGAAAATGAGGTCCGCGTGCCACATACACCACCCGGAACGCCGATTGCTACGCCTACTGCTCCTGCACGGACCAAGCGACGTGCCAATCTGCAAATTGGCAGACCAAGGTTCATCGCAACGACCTTTCCGTTGAGATGCACGGATCATAAACATTGCACGAGTATTCAACGCACATCACGCTGACCCATCTTAGTAATCCTACCAAAACGATCTTTCATCACAGCCTTAGAACAGCATCCATGATGCCCAGCTCAAATTGTGCCGGATATTTTTAGGCAGCGTTAGAATGTTGCGCCGCAAAGTTAAGCTTACCCGATCTGCACAAAGCGTATCACGGATTGGCTGGAGTCGAAGTTGTATTTCGGATTTTGCTTGACCCCGAGCGCGCGGGCAATGCTTGTGGCGCGTTGGCCGAACTTGGTGGTCTGCGCATGGGCCACTTGCGGCAAT
>JBDWAL010000057.1:0-230578 GCA_039978895.1 Aliishimia sp. | reverse complement strand
GACAAGGAAGACCGCAACCGCGCCATGAAGGAGTTCAGCGCGTCAACCAACGGCGTCAGCTCAGTCGGGGCCTCGCCTGTTACGGGTCGCAAATCTGACGGTCCACGGCGGGCAACCGTGCCGGTCATGCGGTTCAGTGGGCGCAATGCGGAGTTGGCCGCGAGCAAGGATAAAGTGGTGGCCAATAGAAAGAACAGCAACCCGACACCCGTGGCTGTGATGGTGATACGGCGCGATATTGCGGCCAAGCCCGAGCGTGTTTGCGCGACGGTTACGACAACTTGTGACCCAGCCGCCGTGTTGCTTACACGGCGCAAAATTGAGGTGAGGCGTACCTCGTCCCCTCGATAAACTTCGGTCGAGAAAACAGGCGTGTCTAGGCGTGTGGGGAGGTTGTTTGCCGGAAGGTCCGCATAGCCGGTCAATGTGCTGTCATTCACTGTGATGCGGTAAAACACCCTGTCCTCATTGATCGTCCCCAACATGGATAGGGCGGAGTAGGGAAGCTCCAGCGTGACTTCGCCTTGCTCGGACGTCAGGCTGTCGGCAATGGCAGTGGCGGATGCCGCGAGGATGTCGTCTTGCGTGCCCTCTGCGGCCCTAGAGGCGACGCCGCGAACGACGAGCACAAAGGCCAACGACAAAACAGCAGCAACTGCCGCCAGTTGGTAGAACAAACGTTTGCGAATGGAGGCGGGTCGCTTCATGTGGCGATCATGCGGTAACCCAGACCGCGAACTGTTTCGATCTTGGCCCCCGATCCTTCGAGGCGTTTTCGCAGGCGGGCGACATAGACCTCAATGGCGTTCTCGGAGGCTTCATCGGAGAATGAAAACATGCGATCGATTAGATGCGACTTTGAGAAGACTTGGCCCGGTGCGGCAAAGAATACCTCTAGCAGGCGCAGCTCGCGATTTCGCAAATTGGTTGACGAATCGCCAACCTGCAACTCGCCTTTCGTCAGGTTCAAAATGGTGCCGTTGAACATCTTTTGGTTGTCTGCCGCCCCACCTTGGCGCCGTAAAACTGCACGGCATCGCGCCTCAAGCTCGGCGAAGTCGAAGGGTTTGGTAATATAATCATCCGCCCCTAAGTCCAGCAAAGAGATGCGGTCTGACACTGCAGATCGGGCGGTGATAACGATCACCGGCGTGCGTTTTTCGGCGCGTCTTTGGTGCTGCAAAAACTCGCGACCATCGCCGTCCGGAAGCATTATATCCAACAAAATCAAGTCATAATCCGCGACGTCCATACAGGCACTTGCGGCGTCCAAACGGTCGGCGTGATCCACGGCATGGCCATCCAGCTGCAAGCGTTCAACAACCGCGCCAGCAAGCTTTGGATTATCTTCAATGAGAAGGTAGCGCATGGGTGGGGGGCCTTTTTCCGTGGGCGTGACAGGTTCGTGTCAGGTTTGAACGTTTGGCTAAGACCATGTGCGGGGAATCCCGCCATGTCAAATGGGAGGAAACTATGACAAATCGTCTTTTCAAGGCGCTCATGACGAGTGCCGTATTGAGTGTGTCAGCTACGACCGTCGTCGCTGCAGCTGAATGTATCGCACCTGCTAACCCCGGTGGCGGTTGGGACTTCACATGCCGTCAAATCGGTAAAATCATGTACGACATCAAGGCTGTTGATAAGCCTGTTCAAGTCACCAACATGCCCGGCGCTGGTGGTGGTTTAGCCTATAATCACGTTGTGTCTGAGCGCGCTGACGATGGCGACCTGATCGTGGCTGCGTCCTCGGCGACGACTACACGTCTGGCGCAAAACGCCTACGCTGGTATGACCGCTGACCAAGTTCGCTTTGTAGGTGCCATTGGTGCTGATCCGGGCGTTATCGTTGTGGCTGCTGACAGCCCATACAAGTCACTCGGTGATCTGGTTGAAGCGATCAAGTCCGACCCGGGCTCTGTTGCTTTTGCTGGTGGTTCCGCTGTGGGTGGTTTTGACCACTTGAAGCCTTTGATGATCCTTAAAGAGGGCGGCTTTACCGATATCACCAAGGTGAAATACATCGGTGTTGACGGTGGCGCTGATGCGATCACTCAGACAGTTGGTGGCTTCACGCAAGCCATGACTGGCGACATGTCGGAGGTTGTTTCCTTCCTGTCAAACGGTGACATCCGCGTGATTGCTGTTCTGACTGAAGATCGCGTTCCGGGCTTTGACGACATCCCAACTGCGAAAGAGCAGGGCTTTGATGTGGTCGCGGTGAACTGGCGTGGTCTCTACGCGCCTAAAGACATCTCGGACGACAAGTTCAACGAATGGGCCGATAAGCTTCAGCAAGTTGCTGACAGCCCAGAGTGGGCGCAGGCAATGAAGGACAACGGCTTGGCTCCGTTTACGAAAGTCGGCGGTGATTTTCAGTCCTATGTTGATAGCCTCGTGACTGACATTAACGCGATGTCCAAAGAGCTGGGGGTAATCCAGTAATGGCTTCTGACCGGATATTTGGTCTGGTCACTCTGATTACGGCGGTCGCGTATCTCGCGGCCGCCACTCAGATCCAGACGAACTTCTTCTCGGGCGAATTCTTGCCCAAGTTGTTCCCAATGCTCATCGGAGGCGTTGCCGCGCTATGTTCGTTGATCATCGTATTTAAGCCGGACCCAGAGCCTGAATGGCCTGCCGCTGGCTCTTGGATTTCCATGGGCGTCGCCGTGGCCGTGCTTTCTGTCTACGCTGTGCTGCTGACACCACTGGGCTTCATTCTGCCTACGGCTGTGGCCGCTGGCATTCTTAGCTATCAAATTTCGCCACGTCGTGGTCCGGCAGTCATGTCAGGTATCGGGTTATCGCTGGGGCTGTTCGTGTTGTTCAAATTCGCATTGGGCCTTGGAAATATCGTGGCCTATCGCATCCCGACGCCAGCTAAGCTTTGGGACGCCATCTCAATTCTCATTCCATTTGTGGGGCACTGACACATGGAAATTTTCTCCAACCTCGCATTGGGTTTCGGCGTCGCGCTGTCGCCCTTCACCTTGTTTCTGGCCATATGTGGCTGTTTCCTTGGCACGATCATTGGCGCTTTGCCGGGGCTCGGGCCGTCGAACGGCGTGGCCATTTTGATCCCGATTACATTTACTCTTGGCTTGGACGCTACAAGTGCCTTGGTCCTTATGACCTCCGTGTACTACGGGGCGATGTATGGCGGTCGTATCTCATCGATCCTGCTGAACATTCCGGGTGACGAACCCGCCTTGATGACCACGTTGGATGGCTACCCGATGGCCAAACAGGGCCGCGCAGGCGATGCGTTGGTGTTGTCTGGTGTGGCGTCCTTCGTCGGCGCGTTCCTCGCCACTATCGGTTTGATGCTGTTGGCCCCGTCGTTGGCACGTGTAGCCTTCTTGTTTGGCCCAGCCGAATATTTCGCGCTGTACCTTCTGGCGTTCTGCACACTTGGCGGCATGGCGTCCAACAACCAAGCTAAGGCGGCGCTCGCGGCTTGTATCGGTCTAGGCATCGCGACCATTGGCGTAGATTCCTCATCCGGCTTGCCACGCCTGACGGGCGGAAACTTGCACCTATATGATGGCGTGGACTTCCTTGTTGCCATCGTTGGCTTGTTCGCCATCGCCGAAGTGTTCTTCTTTATTGAGAGCCACGGCAAAGGGTCCTCCATCGGCGTGAAGCTCGAGAAGGTCGGTATCCCTTGGGGCGACATTTGGTTGACCAAGTGGACCATGCTGCGGGCATCCGCTGTTGGGTTCATCGCGGGCATCTTGCCCGGTGCGGGTGCGTCGCTCGGGTCTTTCATGGCTTATATGTCGGAGAAATCCATCGCTGGTGAAAAAGGCGGCTTCGGGACAGGTGTGCCTAAGGGCGTCGCTGCACCTGAGGCGGGCAACAACGCGGCGGCTGGCGGGGCTTTGGTCCCGATGCTGACGCTTGGTGTTCCCGGATCAGGGACCACGGCGGTTCTTTTGGCGCTGTTGATGACGTTGAACATCACACCGGGGCCGACATTGTTCACGGACCGCCCTGAGGTGGTTTGGGGCCTGATCGCATCGCTTCTGATCGCCAACATCGTGTTGCTGTTGATGAACGTACCGATGGTTAAAATCTTCGTTAAAATCCTGATGGTGCCCGCATGGGTCTTGCTGCCGGGTGTTACGATGATTTCCTTCGTGGGCATCTACTCGTTGTCAGGCAGCTACTTTGATCTGCTGATGATGGTTGGCTTTGGTGCTTTGGGTTACATCTTGCGCAAGTTGGAGATCCCGACGGTTCCCGTGATCCTTGGCATCCTTTTGGGCGGCAACATGGAAGACGCGCTGCGTCGCGCCATGACACTGTCTGATGGGGATGTCGCGTATCTGTTCTCCAGCCCTATTGCGATTGGGCTTTGGGTTGCAGCAATCGCGGGCTTCGTTGCGCCAATGTTCTTGCGCAATGTCCTGAAGAAGCCGCAAGCCGTGGCGGATTGATGGTCAAGGTCCTAGTTCCAGCTGGGGCCTTGGGGCTTGGGTATGATCGCGCCGCATTGGCGCGGGGGATTGCCCAACAACCTGACATCATTGCAATCGACGGGGGGTCCACTGATAGTGGGCCCCATTACCTTGGAACAGGTACTTCCAAATACGCGCGTGGCTCCACCAAGGCGGAGTGGCGCGAGCTGATGCTGGCACAGCAACAAGCAAACGTCCCCTTGATCATCGGAACGGCTGGCACATGTGGCGCTGACAGCGCGGTGGACTGGCTTTTAGATATCTCTCGCGAGATCGCAGACGAGGAAGGTCTGCGAGTGAAAGTCGCCGTGCTCAAAAGCGGGCAAAATTCGAGTGACATGTGTATGGGGTTGAACGCTGGGAAGATAACGCCCCTTACCCCCGCGCCAGAGATTTCTGAAAATCTACTGACATCTTGCACCAACATCGTGGCGCTTGCTGGGGCAGAGCAAATCCAAGCGGCGCTCAATACCGGAGCAGATATCGTTATCGCGGGGCGTACGACTGATACGGCAATCATATCGGCTCTTCCGTTGGCGCGTGGGTGCCACGAGGGGGGCGCTTGGCATGGCGCTAAAATCGGGGAATGCGGGGCATTGGCCACAACGGCCCCGAACTCCGGCACGATCCTGATCGAGTTCGATGAGCAAGGATTCACCATGACCCCGATGGGCGAAGAAGCCCGCGCCACACCTCACACCGTATCGGCGCATATGCTCTATGAAAATTCGAACCCCGATATCCTGTTTGAACCGGGCGGGTATCTGGATGTGAGTGGTGCCCAATACAAGGCGTTGGACGACAAGCGCGTTCGGGTGACGGGTAGCAAATGGGTCGGCTCGGATCGCTATACTGTGAAGCTGGAAGGCGCGCGGCTGGTTGGCTACCAAACTATATCTTTGGTCACTGTTCGCGACCCTCGATATGTCGCGAACATATGCGATTGGTGCGACGACATTGAAGCCAAAGCTTCGCAAAAGGCCCGTGCGCGTGTTGGGGATGATTTCAAGATAGAGCTGCGTATCATCGGCTTGGACGCGACTTTGGGGGCGATAGATGAGGCTGCTCAGGCGGGCAGTGAAGTTGGCGTTTTGGGCTTGGTGACTGCCTCGACAGAAGCCTTGTCGCGCGAAGTTGCGAAGGTGTTGAACCCATATTTGTTGCACCATCCGCTGACGGAAGAAGAGGAGATGCCAACTTTCGCATTTCCATTCTCACCGCCGGAAGTGAGCCGCGGTGCAATCTATGAGTTTTGCCTGAACCATGTGTTGGAGCTGGACGACCCTATGGACGCCTTTACCTTGTCGGTTGAGGAGTTGGGCGCGTGAGCAAACTTGGGGATGTTGCGGTCAAAGTCAGATCCAAAAACGCGGGGCCGTTCTGGCTGACAATTGATGTGTTCTGCGGTGATCCTGACACTTATTTGCGGGTTTGCAGGGCTGTAACCTCGGCGAGGATCGCACAGTTGTTTGATCTGGGGCCAGATGTTGTTGATCGCTATGAGATGGCGAATTTAAATGTCTTGAAGCTAAGTTTTCCACGCCCGTCCATCCAAGGAACACGCCAAGATCGCGACATGCACGGAGCTTCATTCGCGGCATTGGTGGCAGAGATGGACGTCTGACGCCTTGACCACATGACACTATGTGATCACAGTCAGGTTCATGTTGCTAAACTCCTCAAAACCAGAACCCACAGGTGCTGCCAATGACATGGTGTATCGCCGCTTGCGATCCCAAGTCATGCATGGGGAAATATTACCCGGGTCAGCCAAGACGTTGCGCGGCATTGGTAAAGAGTTTGGCGTGTCCATGACGCCCGCCAGAGAAGCAGTCCGCAGATTGGTGGCTGAGGGGGCATTTACCTTGTCATCGTCGGGCCGGATTTCCACGCCGGAGCTGTCGAATGACAGGATCGAAGAACTTGCGGCATTGCGGGCTTTGTTGGAGCCGGAGTTGGCCGCGAGGGCCTTGCCACGCGCTCACTTCGCGCTGATTGACCGGTTGCAATCGATTAACGGCATCATCGGTCAGGCAATCGCACGCCAAGACCCCGTGGCCTATATTAGAACGAACTTGGAATTCCACCGAACGTTATATCTGCGTGCGCAGGCCCCCGCGATGTTGGCAATGGCGGAGACGGTTTGGTTGCAGATGGGCCCCACGATGCGAAGTCTGTATGAGAAGCTTCGCCGCTCTGAGTTGCCGCAACACCACCGTCTGATTGTGGCGGCTCTAAAGGCGGGGGATGAGCCGGGGTTGAGGCTTGCCGTGCGGGCTGATGTGACCCAAGGGCTTCGGATGCTAGCCCAGTAACCAAAATGACGGGCCTTCCGGCCCGCCTCGATGTTTGATGTGGGGCGCTGCCCCACGCCCCGAGGTATTTTCGAAGCAATGATGGGGCAGCGATGGTTTAGCTGTGGATCGCGCCGTCACCGCAAGCCAACGCGGCTTCGCGCACGGCTTCGGAGTAGGTCGGGTGCGCGTGGCAAGTGCGGGCCAGATCTTCGGCGGCGGCACCAAACTCCATCGCGACACAGATTTCGTGGATCAAGTCACCAGCCATTGGGCCAATTATGTGAGCGCCCAAGATGCGGTCGGTGTCTTTGTCTGCGAGGATTTTCACGAAGCCGTCGCCTGCGAAGTTCGCTTTCGCGCGACCGTTGCCCATGAAAGAGAACTTGCCGACTTTGTAGTTGTGGCCCGCTTCTTTGAGCTGCTCTTCAGTGAGGCCGACATTCGCGACTTCTGGGTGGGTGTAGATAACGCCGGGGATGACGTTGTAGTTCACGTGGCCTTTTTGGCCAGCCAGAACCTCTGCCACGCCCATGCCTTCGTCTTCGGCCTTATGTGCCAGCATTGGGCCTGAAATCGCGTCGCCGATGGCGTAGATGCCTTTGACCGAAGTGGCCCAATGGGCGTCGGTTTTGATTTGACCGCGTGGTTCCAGCTCTACGCCGAGCTCAGATAGGCCCAGACCGTCAGTGAATGGTTTGCGGCCTGTGGCGACCAGCACCACGTCTGCATCTTCGACATGCTCGCTGTCGTCTTTGCGCAATTTGTATGTGACTTTGGCCTTGTTGTTTTTGACCTCAACGCCTTGCACAGCGGCGCCGAGTTGGAACTCAAGCCCTTGCTTTTTCAGCGTTCTTTGGAAGGTTTTGGCAAGGTCTGCATCCATGCCGGGAGTGATGGCGTCGAGGAATTCGATGACCTTCACCTCCGCGCCCAAACGCTTGTAGACAGAGCCTAATTCCAACCCGATTACGCCTGCGCCGATGACAACCAGTTTCTTCGGGATTTTACCCAGTTCCAACGCGCCTGTGGAGGAGACGACGGTCTTCTCGTCGATCTCTACGCCTGGCAAAGTCGAGACTTCGGAGCCCGACGCGATAACGATATTCTTGGCTTCATGCACGTCGTCGCCGACCTTGACTTGACCAGCTGCAGGGATGGAAGCCCAGCCTTTGATCCAGTCTATCTTGTTCTTTTTCATCAAGAATTCGACACCTTTAGTGTTGGTGTCGATGACGTCGTCCTTATAGGCCAGCATCTGTTTCCAGTCGACGGAGGGGGCTTTGCCCTTTAGGCCCATCTTGGCGAAGTTGTGCTCGGCCTCGTGTAGCATGTGCGAGGAGTGCAACAAGGCTTTGGACGGGATACAGCCCACGTTCAGACAGGTGCCGCCGAGGGTTTCGCGGCCTTCGACGATAGCTGTTTTCAGGCCCAGTTGAGCGCAACGGATGGCGCAAACATAGCCGCCGGGGCCGGAGCCGATGATGATGACGTCGTAGCTAGACATTGAGGTATCTCCTTACCTGTATAGGGCGAATTTTGGGTGTCGGCATTGCGTCTGCAACGCGTCGGCGTTTTGTCGGGCAACCTATCATAGCAGCGCCGCGGCTAGCATGGTGATCGTGGAGGCGAAGCCCGCGATCCAGATGAGTGTGCGCCAAGGCGCGAGGCCAAAGGCGTAGGCGGGGATATAGAGAACCCGCGCCGCAAGGTAGACGTAAGCGCAGGTTTGGGTCGTCGGTGTCGATTGATCGCCAAGGGTCACAACAACCACGGCGATGGTGAATAGGATCAACCCCTCGAAGTGGTTCAACATTGCGCGTTGCAGGCGGCCTGCAGCGCCGGACAGCTCGATCTTGGTGTCGCGCGGGCCGAGGGCTTTTTGGGTGCCGACCTGCATGTTCGCTGTGACCGAGTAGAGGCCGAATTGAACGGCTTGCAGCAGGCCTGCGAAGGCGAGGATGGTGAGTTCGGTGGTCATTGCTCCGCTTTCTGTCCGGCTTGATTGGTCCAAACAACGGTGCCGTCATTGGGGCAGCGCAGCGTGCCATCTCGCGTGCCGTCCTCGCGGGTGCCTTTGACAAACCCGCCAGCGTTTCGATAGCGTCGATAGGGCGTGTCACCTTTGGCCGAGCTTGGCCCCACGCCAACCACAACGCGGATTTCATCGGTGAAATCGCATTCGGGGCAGGTGAGGGTTGTGGGCTTCAGATAGGCCATTGGATCCTTCGTTCAAATTTCGTTTACGATGGTGATGGGTGTGCCATTGGGAACCAGCGACCACACCTCGCTCATTTCGTCGTTGGTGATTGCGATGCAACCGTTGGTCCAGTCCCAGCCAAGGTGAAGCCCGCCCAGAAAGCCCCAGCCGTTTGCGATGCCGTGGATCATGATGTTCCCGCCGGGCTCTACGCCTTCGGACTGGGCGTGTTGAATGTCAGCCTCGTTGGGGTAGGAAATGTGAAGGCTAAGGTGGGCAATGGAATTCGCATTGCGCCAGTCGATGGTGTAAGTGCCTTCGGGCGTGCGTTCGTCGCCCTCTTGGGACTTGTGGCCTTCGGGCGAGGCCCCGAGGGAGACCGGATATTGGCGGATGGTTTTACCGTCGCGTAGCAAGTGCAACTCACGGGTGGACTTGATGACCAGAACCTCATGGGCTTGCTGACTTGTTGGAGCAAGATCCGGTGCTGTGCCTGATCCCACGCGCGCCATCACTTTCGTATATCCAACACCCCCTATTCCAAGGGCTGCGATCAGAAGTGATATGCGTATAAGACGTGACATGTGCACCGGAAAAGTAGCGGGCTCGGGGTTAACCGAGCCCGCACGGGTTCCTTACAGATCCATCAACAGACGACGCGGATCCTCTAGCGCCTCTTTCACGCGGACGAGGAAGGTCACGGCGCCTTTGCCATCAACGATACGGTGATCGTAGGACAGCGCCAGATACATCATTGGGCGGATCACCACTTGGCCGTTGATGGCCATTGGGCGGTCTTGGATTTTGTGCATGCCAAGGATGCCGGACTGTGGCGGGTTCAGGATCGGCGAGGACATCAGCGAGCCGTAGACACCCCCGTTGGAGATGGTGAAGCTGCCGCCCTGCATTTCCGCCATGCTAAGTTTGCCGTCACGTGCGCGTGCGCCTTTCTCGGCGATGGCTTTCTCGATGTCGGCAAAGCCCATCTGATCCGCGTCACGGATAACCGGAACGACCAGGCCTGTCGGCGTACCCGCGGCGATCCCCATGTGGACGTAGTTTTTGTAGACCACATCGGTGCCGTCGATCTCGGCGTTGACCTCTGGGACCTCTTTCAAGGCGTGAACGCAGGCCTTGGTGAAGAAGGACATGAAGCCCAGCTTGGTGCCGTGCTTCTTGAGGAACAGGTCTTTGTACTCGTTGCGCAGGTCCATGACCGCGCCCATGTCCACCTCGTTGTAGGTGGTGAGCATGGCGGCGGTGTTTTGGCTTTCCTTCAGGCGGCGTGCGATGGTTTGGCGCAGACGGGTCATCTTCACACGCTCTTCGCGGGACGCATCATCGGCGGAGACTGGCGCGCGCGGTGCTGCGGCTGCCGGAGCAGGGGCCGCAGGGGCTGAGACGGCTTTGAGCGCGTCTTCCTTCATCACGCGACCATCGCGGCCGGAGCCTTGGACGGATGCAGGGTCGATGCCTTTTTCCGCCATGATCTTATTGGCGGAGGGGGCGTTTTCGACGTCTTTAGCACCGCTTGCCGCAGGTGCCGGAGCGCTGGCTGTGGACGCCGCAGGCGCAGCGGCCGCAGCCGCACCACCGCCCGAGGACAAGACTGCCAATTTCGCAGCCGCATCAACAGTCGCACCCTCGGGTGCTAGGATTTCAACGATCGTGCCAGCGGCTGGGGCCGGAACCTCAACGGATACCTTATCGGTTTCCAGCTCGCACAGCATTTCGTCTTGCGCGACGGTGTCGCCGACTTGCTTGAACCATGTGGATACGGTCGCCTCGGAGACTGACTCGCCCAAGGTTGGAACCATCACATCTACGTTGTCGCCACCTGCTGCAGGGGCAGCCACTGGTGCCGCTTCAGCTTTCGCCGCCGGAGCAGGAGCCGCAGCTTCGCCGCCTTCGGAGACTTGTGCCAAAAGGGCGTCAACGCCTACGGTCTCGCCTTCGGCTGCGACGATTTCGGACAGGGTGCCTGCCACAGGGGATGGCACTTCGACGGTGACTTTGTCGGTTTCCAGCTCGCAGAGCATTTCATCGACGGCCACGGCATCGCCAGGTTTTTTGAACCATGTGGCCACTGTGGCCTCTGTGACGCTTTCGCCAAGGGTTGGTACGCGGATCTCAGACATATTAGTTTCCTTTGACTGTCAGCGCATCGTTCACGAGTGCTGCTTGTTGTGCTTTGTGCTGGCTGGCCAGACCCGTTGCGGGCGAGGCAGCTGCGGAGCGACCGGCGTAGACCGGACGCGAGTGTTTGGCGTTGATGCGGGTCAGGACCCATTCGATGTTTGGCTCCATAAAGGACCAAGCGCCTTGGTTCTTTGGTTCTTCTTGGCACCAACATATTTCAGCGTTTTTGAAGCGCTCCAATTCCTTCACGGCCGAGTTGGCGGGGAAGGGATAGAACTGCTCAAAGCGCATCAGGTAGACATCATCGATGCCGCGGGCATCGCGTTCTTCCAGCAGGTCGTAGTAGACCTTGCCCGAACACATGACGACCTTCTTAATCTTGTCGTCGGCCTTCAGCTTGGTGTCGGAATTGCCCTGTTGGGCGTCATCCCACAACACGCGGTGGAAGCTGGAGCCATCGGTGAATTCCTCCGCCTTGGACACTGCCATCTTGTGGCGGAGCAAGGATTTCGGCGTCATCAGGATCAGCGGCTTACGGAAGTCGCGGTGAATCTGGCGGCGCAGAATGTGGAAGTAGTTGGCGGGCGTTGTACAGTTGGCCACGATCCAGTTGTCGCCTCCACACATGGTCAAGAAACGTTCCAGACGTGCGGAGGAGTGCTCTGGGCCTTGGCCCTCATAGCCGTGCGGCAACAGGCAAACGAGGCCCGACATGCGCAACCATTTGCTTTCCCCAGAGGAGATGAATTGGTCAAACATGATCTGCGCGCCGTTGGCGAAGTCACCGAATTGGGCTTCCCAAAGTGTTAGCGCGTTAGGCTCGGCCAGTGAGTAGCCGTACTCGAAGCCCAAGACCGCGTATTCCGACAACATGCTGTCGATGACTTCATATTGCGATTGGCCCGCGCGGATGTTGTTGAGCGGGTAGTAGCGCTCTTCTGTGTCTTGGTTGATCAGGCCGGAGTGACGGTGGCTGAATGTGCCGCGCGTACAGTCTTGGCCGGACAAGCGAACGGGGTAGCCTTCTGTCAGCAAGGAGCCGAAGGCCAAAGCCTCGCCCGTGGCCCAGTCGAAGCCTTCGCCGGTCTCAAACATCTTGGCCTTGGCGCCCAACAGGCGGCCAATGGTTTTATGCAATGGGAAGCCGTCAGGTGCGCTTGCCAACGAGCGGCCAATCTCTTCGAAGGTGTCCTTCGAGATGGATGTTTGCCCGCGTTGGTAGTTCTCTGCGTCGCGACGGTCCAAGTGGGACCATTTGCCGTCCAGCCAATCAGCTTTGTTTGGCTTGTATTCTTTGCCAGCTTCAAACTCGTCGTTCAGGTAGGATTGGAAGGAGGCTTTCATGTCCTCGATCTCGCCCTCTGGGATAAGGCCGTCGCGCACCAGTCGTTCAGTATAGAGCGTCAGTGTGGTCTTTTGCTTTTTGATCTTCTTGTACATCAACGGGTTGGTGAACATGGGCTCATCGCCCTCGTTGTGGCCAAACCGGCGGTAGCAGATGATGTCGATGACCACGTCCTTGTGGAACTTTTGGCGAAACTCGGTGGCTACCTTGGCCGCGTGAACCACTGCTTCCGGGTCGTCGCCGTTGACGTGGAAGATAGGGGCTTCCACCATCAGCGCGATATCGGTTGGATATGGCGAGGAGCGCGAGAAGTGCGGCGCGGTGGTGAAGCCGATTTGGTTGTTGACCACGATGTGCATGGTGCCGCCGGTCTTGTGACCTTTCAGCCCCGACAGGCCGAAGCCCTCGGCCACAACGCCTTGGCCTGCGAAGGCCGCATCGCCGTGCAATAGGATCGGCATGCAAGAGATGCGATCCTCATCGTTGTTCTGGTCCTGCTTGGCGCGGGATTTGCCCAAAACAACAGGGTTCACCGCCTCTAGGTGGGATGGGTTTGCGGTCAGCGACAGGTGGACGTTGTTGCCATCGAATTCGCGGTCGGAAGACGCGCCAAGATGGTATTTCACGTCGCCGGAACCGTCGACGTCTTCTGGCTTGAAGGAGCCGCCTTGGAATTCGTTGAAGATGGCTTTGTAAGGTTTGCTCATCACATTGGCGAGGACCGACAGGCGGCCACGGTGAGGCATGCCGATGACGATGTCTTTGACGCCCAAGCTGCCGCCGCGTTTGATGATCTGCTCCATCGCGGGGACAAGGCTTTCGCCGCC
The DNA here is from genome assembly GCA_039978895.1 of Aliishimia sp. Lineage (GTDB taxonomy): Bacteria > Pseudomonadota > Alphaproteobacteria > Rhodobacterales > Rhodobacteraceae > Aliishimia. The sequence goes on along the minus strand of JBDWAL010000057.1, from coordinate 217,313 downwards.
ATCAAGGCCGAAGCGCTTGGTGCCCATGTATTTGACGTGCAGGAATTTCTCGAAGCCCTCGGCCTCGACCAGTTTGTTGAGGATCGCTTTACGGCCCTCGCGGCTGAAGGTGATTTCTTTGTCCCAGCCCTCAATACGCTCTTTCAGCCAGCCCGCTTCTTCGGGGTTGGAGATGTGCATGTATTGCACCGCGAATGTGCCACAGTAGGTCCGCTTCACGATGGACATGATTTCGCGCATGGTGGCGGTTTCCAGCCCCAGCACGTTGTCGAGGAAGATGGGGCGATCCATGTCTGCCTCGGTGAAGCCGTAGTTCTTTGGCTCTAGCTCGGGATGCGGCTCCGGCTCTTTCATCGCCAGCGGATCGAGGTTGGCGGCAAGGTGGCCACGGATCCGGTAGGCGCGGATGATCATGATGGCGCGGATGCTGTCGAGCACGGCCTGCTTGATTTGATCGTCAGAGACGGAGACGCCTTTTTCGGCAGCTTTGCCTTTGATCTTCTCGGCGGCTTTGGCGGGCTCGGCCCATTGACCGTCGAGCGCTTGCGTCAGATCGTCGTTTGGTTGCGGCGGCCAGTCGGCGCGCGCCCAAGAGGGACCAGCGGCTTCTTGTTTGACGTCCAGATCGGCGTCGCCCAAGGCCTTGAAGAAATCACGCCAGCCTTCGTCGACCGCATTGGGGTCGTTGGCGTAGCGCGCATATAGCTGCTCCAGATATTCGGCGTTGTGACCTTGCATGAAGGAAGACGCGTGGAACTGGTCGTTAGAAGACTGTTCGGTCATGTTGGGACCTCGTTAGGGTTGGGACCATAGGGGTTGGAGCCAACATCGGACGGTAGGATGAGTTGTCCGATAATTGGGCCGATTGTTATAAAGCTTACGAAAAATGCGAAAAGATAGGCAGGGATCAGCAGCAGTAGTGCAGCAAGGCCGATGATTATGCCCAGACCGAAAATGAGCGTGCCAAGGCTAAACCAGTATAATGCTTGGTAAGTGACCCAAAGCAATACAAAGGGTGTGAAGGGGAGCATGATCTGAGCGCCGTTTTCGCCGACGTCCTGTAGCCTGCGCGAGCCTGCGGACAAAAGAGGCAGAGCGGCAAGGATCAAAAGGCCGACACGCCAAATTCCATAGAACTCGAATTTAGTCCAAGCGATTTCATTGGCGACATAAAGGGGTGGGGCTATTGCGATGGGCGCAAACCACCAGAACTCTGAACGCGAAGCGCGGCCAGTGAAAATCGGAAACTTGAATAGGCCATTGGTAATGGCTTGTACGGGGCCCATCAGTTGCCCTCCGACGCAAAGGTTGTTTGCGTTTGAACGATACCGCTCACCGTAACAGGGGCATCGATCTGTTCGGATAGAAATCCTGCATTCATTGCCGTGATGGAAAAGGATTTCGCTGCTGTGGCGTCGCTTTGATCAACGACCTGCGGCTCGGCAAAGCCGCCAGCAGTGTGCCCAATCAGAGTGGTCGAGGAGAGCGCGAAGCGGCAGATGATGTTGGTGGTGTCGGGGTCCGGCTGGAGCCAGAACACCAAAGCGGCCTCAGCATCCGCGCCGATTTGGCGGGTCAGGATGCGGGTTTTGCTTTGGGGGATGTCTTTTTTGCGCGCAAAGCCAGCAACGGTTTTGCGCTGCAAGTCTACGATGGATTTGATCTGCTCGCCGCCGGTATCACCGTTGGCATAGAAGGCCACTTGGGGCCAGATCAGTTGTTCAATGACTTCGGGGGCAAGATCGCCCTCGGGTGCCAGCATCCAGCCTTGTTGGGTTAGGGCTTTGACCGTGTCGTCAACATTCGCGTGGGGGAGGTGGCATGCCTCGATGGAGGCGGACATTTCGGTCAGCGTGAGAGCGGAGGCGGGCAGGGCCGTGAGTGTGACGGCTATAGCGCAATACTGACTTGTAGCTTTAACTAGGTTAGACACAGGACCTGATGAAATCATTGGAAGACCTCAGCAGGTTGAATGTGAATCGTTTCAGCTTTGATAAGCCCTCGAATTTCTTCTAGGGCTTCGCTGGACTGGTCCAATGAGGAGATCATTTTCTCGAGTTCGCCAGGGAAGAACCAACCTGATGAGGCAAGCCTTTCTTGGAAGAAACCAAGATTTTGTACCAGCGCAGGGCCTGCTTGTGACATGATTTCGCGAGCATCTCTTTGGCCGAAGAACAGCTTGTTGAGAGGCGCTGGGCCAGTGATCACGCAATGTGAGGTGCCCTCGGAAATCCCAAGAAAGGCAACATAGAATTCACCTTGCCGCGCACCGACTTGGTCCCGACCAAGGGCGGAATTTCCAAGCCAATGGGTGGCCGTGAAAAAGGCGTTTTCCAGCGTTTTATCTAGGTCTCTTGAATCGAAATTGGAAATTATCGAGGCGTTTAGTGTTGCCACCCCAAGCGCTTGGTCGTCGATGGTCCAGCCGCCTGCGATCAGCGCGGCGCGTGCGTCGTCAGTGGTCGCGGGTGGCTCCACGCACATCTCGAATACTTCGCGGAATGCGTTTTTATCTGGGTCGTGTATCTTGCCTGCCGGAATAGACTTGAAGAACTTCTCAGTGGCAGTCTCAGACCACGCGGAAGTGGCCGCCAAAGCGGTGCTTGCGCACGCTGCCATGGCGACCGCTTTGATCATTTTGCGATGGCTGCCAGAACAGCTTCGCCCAAGCCAGCGGGGCTTTCAGCCACAACGATACCAGCGGATTTCATCGCTTCGATCTTGCTTTCTGCGTCGCCTTTGCCGCCAGCGACAATTGCGCCAGCGTGGCCCATGCGGCGGCCGGGAGGGGCTGTGCGACCTGCGATGAAGCCAGCTGTTGGTTTCCAACGGCCCTTCTTCTTCTCATCAGCCAAGAACTGAGCGGCTTCTTCTTCTGCGGAGCCACCGATCTCACCGATCATGATGATCGACTGGGTCTCGTCATCGGCAAGGAACATCTCCAGCACGTCGATGTGCTCGGTGCCCTTGATGGGGTCGCCGCCGATGCCAACTGCTGTGGATTGGCCAAGGCCTGAGTCTGTTGTCTGTTTCACAGCTTCGTAGGTTAGAGTGCCGGAGCGCGATACAACACCCACGCTCCCGCGTTTGTGAATGTGACCCGGCATAATGCCGATTTTGCAAGCGTCAGGTGTGATAACGCCCGGGCAGTTTGGCCCGATCAGGCGGGACTTGGAGCCATCCAGCGCGCGTTGCACCTTCATCATGTCGAGAACTGGGATGCCCTCGGTGATGCAGCAGATGAACGGGATTTCCGCGTCGATGGCCTCTAAGATCGAGTCAGCCGCGAAGGGCGGTGGGACGTAGATCACGGTCGCATCCGCGCCTGTGCGCTCAACGGCTTCGTGGCAGCTGTCGAAGACAGGCAGGTTCAGGTGGGTTTGACCGCCTTTGCCAGGTGTCACGCCGCCAACCATTTTGGTGCCGTAAGCGATTGCCTGTTCGGAGTGGAACGTGCCCTGCGAGCCGGTGAAGCCTTGGCAGATTACTTTGGTGTTTTCGTCAATGAGAATGGCCATGGTGTTATCCTTTCACCGCTTTGACGATTTTTTCTGCACCGTCTTTCAGGTCGTCGGCTGCGATGATGTCTACGTCGGAGTTGTTGATGATGGCTTTGCCCTCTTCAACATTTGTCCCCTCAAGGCGCACAACCAATGGAACCTGCAGGCCCACTTCTTTCACGGCTGCGACAACGCCTTCAGCGATGACATCACAGCGCATGATGCCGCCGAAGATGTTCACGAGGATGCCTTTGACCTGCGGGTCGGAGGTGATGATCTTGAACGCTTCTGTCACCTTCTCTTTGGTCGCGCCGCCGCCCACGTCGAGGAAGTTGGCTGGTTCTGCGCCGTAGAGTTTGATGATGTCCATAGTGGCCATCGCAAGACCCGCGCCGTTCACCATACAACCGATTTCACCATCCAGAGCGATGTAGTTGAGGTCATATTTGGAGGCCTCAAGCTCTTTGGGGTCCTCTTCGGTGGTGTCGCGCAATTCCGCAATATCGGGGTGGCGGTAGACCGCGTTGCCGTCAAAGCTGACCTTGGCATCAAGAACCTTCAGGTCGCCGCTATCTGTAACGATCAGCGGGTTGATCTCTAGCATCTCCATGTCTTTTTCGGTGAATGCTTGGTAAAGTTGACCCATCAATGCGACGCATTGTTTGATCTGAACGCCTTTCAGCCCCAGCGAGAACGCAACGCGGCGGCCGTGGAAGGCTTGGTAGCCTGTGGCCGGATCAACAGAGAAGGACAGGATTTTTTCGGGCGTTTCAGCCGCAACTTCTTCAATGTCCATGCCACCTTCGGTCGAGCATACAAAGCTGACACGAGAGGAAACGCGGTCAACCAGAAGCGCGAGGTACAATTCAGTTTCGATGCCGGAACCGTCTTCGATGTAGATACGGTTCACTTGCTTGCCTGCTGGGCCTGTTTGGTGCGTGACCAAGGTGCGGCCCAACATTTTTTTGGCTTCATTTGCGGCTTCTTCGACAGATTTGGTCAAACGCACGCCACCTTTGTCGCCAGCGTCGGCTTCCTTGAAGGACCCCTTGCCGCGTCCACCTGCGTGGATCTGCGCTTTGATCACCCACATTGGACCGTCCATGGCACCTGCTGCGGTTTTTGCGTCTTCTGCCTTTAGAACGACGCGTCCTTCCGAGACCGGAGCCCCGTAACTGCGCAGCAAAGCTTTGGCCTGATATTCGTGAATGTTCATGGAAATGGTCCTTGAGATATTCTGGTTCCCGTTGGCCTATACGCGCGAAGGCTGAACCAGAGGTAAACGGGAAATTTGTCGCAGGTGCGGTTATTGGTGATTTTCTTGCATTTTGTGATCACAAGAAAAAAATGTGTGATCACAAAGCGCGGATTGTTAATCAATCCAGCGAGTCGTTGCTGCGGGTTTAAAGACCCCGATAGCGTTCGTTATTCGTGTTTCTTAGGTAGTTTTCGCCACTTAATAATCAAATTTATCCCGATACCAACGACAATCAACAGGGGCCAACTGGGGCCAAGCCCATTCGAAACATCCACCGCCAAGAGACCCAAGGTCATCCAACCGGACCGTTTTAAAGTTTTTTTGAATTTGTCATGTGGTGTCGGCACCGTTGAAGCGACGGGGGCGACCTCAATCGTATGGCTTGGGGCAGGTGCGTTGGCGTAGGAAACTCGGGGGGCAAGGCTTTGCAAATCCAAGGGCGCTTTGATGCCATCGGCGATCACTGCAAACACCTCAGTGTTATTCCCCAAGTTCTTTAGGGGGGCTGGGCCAAGTGGGCGAAACTCCGCTTGCAAGCGCCCATCTGCGTGATCAACAACCTGCGCAGAGGCAAATATACCGCCTACAGGTGCATATTCCTGCAACCGTGCCGCCAAGTTGACGCCATCGCCAAGCAGGTCTTCCCCTTCAACAATCACGTCCCCCAAGTGCAAACCAATACGGAACGGCAACAGGTCAGAATGTTGCAGCAATTCGCGTTGGATCGCTATCGCAGCACTGACCGCTTCGATGACGGATGGAAAATCAGCGATCAGGCCGTCTCCTGCAGTGTTGGCGATGCGGCCACCACGCGATGTGATCCTTGTTTCAAAAACCATACGGGATTTGCGTAACGCCTGAACTGTACCGACCTCGTCCTCAGCCATGCGGCCCGAATAATTGGCGGCATCCGCGGCAAGAATTGTGGTGAGTTTTCGTGTGATGCCGTTCGTGTTTGTCATGAAGCGATGCTACCCTAAATTGTATTGGGGGAAACAGAAAAAAGGCCGAACCTGTGAAGGTCCGGCCTGAATTAAGGTTTAGGGCGTGTTGTGGCTCACGCTAGCGCGCTGTCGATGCCTTTGCATGCTTCGACCAAGCCTTTTACGGCGTTGATCGAGCTGTCGAACATGGCTTGCTCGTCTTTATCCATGTTGATTTCCACGATTTTTTCGACGCCGCCTGCACCAATCACCGTTGGTACGCCAACATAAAAGCCATCCAATCCGTAGGCACCTTTAACAAAGGCGGCACATGGGAGGACACGTTTTTGGTCTTTCAGATATGCTTCCGCCATCTCGATTGCCGAAGTTGCAGGTGCGTAGAACGCGGAGCCCGTTTTCAGAAGGCCAACGATTTCGGCGCCACCATCACGGGTGCGTTGAACGATGCTGTCCAGTTTCTCCTGAGTGGTCCACCCCATTTTCACCAGATCGGGCAAAGGAATGCCTGCGACTGTGGAGTAACGCACCAGTGGAACCATCGTGTCGCCGTGTCCGCCCAAAACAAAGGCTGTCACGTCGCGCATTGAGACGTTGAACTCATCGGCCAGGAAGTGACGGAAGCGTGCGGAGTCGAGCACACCAGCCATGCCGCAGACTTTTTCATGTGGCAGGCCAGAGAATTCGCGCAGCGCCCAAACCATCGCATCAAGCGGGTTGGTGATGCAGATAACAAATGCGTCTGGCGCGTGGTCACGGATGCCTTCGCCTACGGATTTCATGACTTTAAGGTTGATGCCCAAAAGGTCATCGCGGCTCATGCCGGGCTTGCGAGGAACACCAGCTGTCACGATGCACACATCCGCGCCCGCTATATCGGCGTAAGACTGTGTGCCTTTCATGCGGGCATCAAAGCCTTCCGAAGGGCCGGATTCTGCGATGTCGAGAGCTTTGCCCTCAGGCGTGCCTTCTGAAATGTCGAACAAGGTGATGTCACCAAGCTCTTTGATCGCTGCGAGGTGGGCAAGTGTGCCACCAATCTGACCGGCGCCGATCAGGGCAATCTTGGGTCTAGCCATGGGATAAGTCTCCGATAATCTCGTGGTTTAGCTGGGCGCGTGCCTAGTCCCTTGCTGACCATGGCGCAAGTGCAAGAGCATGCGTCACGTGCGAACAAACCGTGACGTTCGGCGGTTTTGTTGGGGTGGCGAAGGCTGATTTGTTGGGCTAAAGCAGTGAAAGCAGGGAAAAATTCTGAGGCGACGCGCGTGCTGACACTCGATATCTGGTTTTTTCTACTCGCCGCTCCGGCGGTGATGTTTGCGGGTGTTTCCAAGGGGGGATTTGGATCTGGCGCGTCGTTTGCGTCTGCGTCGATTCTTGCGTTGATCGTTGACCCCGGCGTCGCGTTGGGCGTCATGCTGCCGCTGCTGATGTTGATCGATGTGGCGTCTTTGCGACCCTATTGGGGGCAATGGAATAAACCCGTGGCAATATTGCTAATTTCGGGCGGAGTGCCAGGAATTGCTTTAGGGGCATGGCTGTTTACCGTGGTAGAGGCTGATGTCTTTCGCGTTTTGATCGGGGGCATCTCGCTTGGTTTTGTCGTGTGGCAAATCTCGCAACGTCGTGGTTCCGTTCCAACTGCGAAGACTGAGAAACCGCGTTGGGTGGGCGTTGTTGCGGGGGCCGTGGCGGGGTTCACCAGCTTTGTGAGCCATGCAGGTGGCCCTGCGGCTGCCATCTATATGTTGTCCATGAGGTTTGGGAAGACGGAATATCAGGCGACATCCGTCATCGTTTTCTGGATTTTGAATTTCGTAAAGTTCATTCCTTATGCCTTTTTAGGGATGTTCACATGGCAAACTGCAAGTGCGAATCTGCTGCTGGCACCATTTGCCCTGATTGGGACATGGGCCGGTGTGAAGTTGCACCAACGTATCCCGGAAAAACTGTTCTTTGGAATGACGTATGTCTTGCTATGTGTCACTGGAAGCAAATTGATTTGGGATGGCTTAACATGACGCCGAGACGGGTCGCCCCTGAGGATGCGGTCGAATTGCTCGGTCTGTACCGTGCGCTCGTTGGGGATGCTCCGGTGGGCGAAGAAGATGCTGTTTTAGCCGTTTTGGCGCATCCGGGCTCTGAGATTTGGTGTCTAGAGGATAACGGTGCTTTGGTGTCGATGGTCACATTGCATGTCCTACCAAATGTGACGCAAGGCGCGCGACCCTATGCTTTAATTGAGAATGTTGTGACCTTAGAGGCCCACCAAGGCAAAGGGTTTGGTCGGGCCGTTATGATTGCGGCAATGAACGCGGCCTGGGCGCAGGATGCTTACAAAATTATGTTGTTAACCGGCAAAACGGCACAAGCGCGCGGGTTCTACGAAAAACTGGGTTTCGGAGCGGACGAAAAATGGGGGATGAGCATTCGACGCGCCCCAACGCGGGCAATTTATTAGCTCAATCACTATGAGCGCACAAATTCTCATCCTACAAAAAAATCGGCGGACCAATGGCCCGCCTCAAGTCAAATCGCCTAAAATAGCTGTTTTGATTATCTCTTAGGCGTCTTCTTCAATTGACGGAAGGGCTTCCGCAAGTTCTTCGAAGGCTTGTCCAGATGCCACAAGACAGGTCAACCCGTTGGGCGAGGTGACGGTGATCGTCCAAGACCCGGAAGCTGAAGAGGCGAAGACCTCAACGACAGCGTTATTGGCACCTAGGCCCATTGATTGCCGGGACTCACCGTATTTTTCGGCCAGTCGTTCAACAACTGACTCGCGCGGTGCGCAATTGCGTGCGTTTTGTGCAGCTGCCGTGCCAGCGGTCATTGCGATCAGACCGAGGCTGGCGAGGGTCGCTGTAAAGAAGTTTGCCATAGCGTTTTGCCTTCCAAATATTCAGGCATCGACGCGATCATCTGGCCAGAGCAGGGGTCCCTGCTGATGAACGGATCGAACCCGGTTCCAATCGAGCACAGACCAACACCGTGAGTTTTGATTTCGGCGGCCAGCCGGAACGGTCCTCCCGCTGATCTGCGGATGGACACAACATGAACCTGAGGCTTCAAATAAGGGTTAACGGGGCGGGCTATGCCTAAATTTTTAGTCTTTTTGCTGCGGTGCGGCGGGATGGGGTTGAACCTTTTGCAAAAAAACGGCACCTCCTGCGCAAGATTATTACAAGAGGTTCCGAAAAATGTCTGATCTCCGCCCATATCGCTCTGTTCTTTACATTCCCGGTTCGAAACCACGCGCTTTGGAGAAAGCCAGAGGGTTGCCTGTCGATGCGATCATCTTCGATCTGGAAGATGCCGTGACGGCCGAGGAGAAAGTATCGGCGCGGACAACCTTGGCGCAAGCTCTGGCGGAAGACGGATACGGCGCGCGCACCAAGATCATTCGGATCAACGGGCTGGACACTGCGTGGGGCGTTGACGACGCGAAAGCGGCTGCTGACATGAAACCTGATGCAATCTTGTTGCCGAAAGTGTCTGGTCCAGCGGACCTAGATGCATTGGCTGCGATCACCGGCGACATTCCTCTTTGGGCGATGATGGAGACACCACGTGCAATGCTCAACGCGGCCGTGATTGCGGCGCACCCCAAGTTGAGCGGCATGGTGATGGGCACAAACGATTTGGCCAAAGAGCTCAACACAAGGTTTCGTGCTGATCGGGAACCGATGATGGCAGGGCTTGGTTTGTGTCTTTTGGCGGCCAAGGCCGAAGGGATCATTGTTGTGGATGGCGTGTTCAATGCGTTCAAAGACGACGTTGGCCTGAAAGTCGAATGTGATCAGGGCCGGGATATGGGCTTTGATGGCAAAACGCTGATCCACCCGGCGCAGATTGACGTGACCAATGCGGCTTTCGCCCCTTCAGAGGCAGAGATCGATTTGGCGCGACGTCAAATTGCGGCTCTCGAAGAGGTCGAAGCATCGGGGCAGGGGGTTGCTGTGGTCGATGGAAAGATCGTTGAGAACTTGCATGTGGAGACCGCACGCGCGACCTTAGCCAAGGCGAAAGCCATCGCCGCAATGGAAGGATAAGATATGATCTGGTTGATCCTCGGGCTGTTGCTCTGGATAGGTGCGCATTATTTCAAACGATTGATGCCAGAACGACGCGCGGCGTTGGGGGATCGAGGGCAGGGGATTGTCGCGATTGCAATCATCGCAAGCCTTGTGCTGATCATACTTGGGTATCGCGCTGCTGACTTCATCCCAGTGTGGACGCCGCCCGGTTTCATGACGCCGATCAACAATCTGTTGATGCTCGGTGCGTTTTTCGTCTTTGGCACTAGCGCTACCACAGGACGTTTACGTGGCTGGACGCGCCATCCGCAGCTATTGGCGGTGAAATTTTGGGCAACTGCCCACTTACTGGTAAATGGTGATCTGGCGTCCGTCATTTTGTTTGGTGGAATGCTGGCGTGGGCCGTGGGTTCGGTGATTTTGGTTAATAAGGCTGTGCCCGAGTGGACGAAACCAGAACCGGGTGAGGCCAAAAAGGACATCCTTCTTGTTGTGATCACTCTGGTTACGTTCGGTATTGTTGCAACAATTCATGTGTTGCTCGGCGTGTCGCCATTTGGATCTTAAGAGGCCTTCGATGAAATTATACCGTTTCCTGTCCGAAGAGGACACCTCCGCGTTTTGCCACAAAGTGACAAAAGCAATGAATGATGGTTGGGAACTATACGGCTCGCCAACCCAAACTTGGGACGCAAAAGCTGGGATCATGCGGTGCGGGCAGGCCGTAATCAAAGATGTTCCGGGCAAAGACTATACCCCCGAGACAAAACTTGGAGATCACTAAAATGGTCAAAACCAATGCAGGCCGGTTCTTTGAGGATTACAGCGTCGGGCAAGTGATCAATCACGCTGTTCCGCGCACCATCAAGATGGGCGAACGCGCGCTTTATCACATGCTATACCCTGCGCGGCACGCTTTATATTCCTCTGACCAGTTTGCGCAAAGCTGTGGTCTGCCGTTTTCGCCTTTGGACGACATGATCGGGTTCCATGTGGTTTTCGGGAAAACCGTTCCAGATGTGTCGCTGAACGCCGTTGCTAATTTGGGCTATGCCGAGGGACGTTTCATTACACCTGTTTGGCCCGGTGACACGTTAAGATCGGTGTCCGAGGTGATCGGCGTTAAGCAAAACTCCAACGGCAAAACGGGTGTCGTCTATGTTCGGACCAAGGGTCTGAACCAGCATGATGAAACCGTCTTAGAATATGTGCGTTGGGTCATGGTGCGTAAACGGGACATGGATGCACCGGCACCTGAAACTGTTATCCCCAACTTGACGAAAACCGTACCCGTGGAAAATCTGGTGATCCCGAAAGGTTTGGATTTCAGCAATTACGACTTCACGTTGGCGGGCGAACCGCATCGTTGGGGGGATTATGAGATCGGCGAACAGATCGACCATGTTGACGGTGTGACCATCGAAGAGGCCGAGCATATGATGGCGACACGGCTTTGGCAAAATACAGCCAAAGTGCATTTCGACACCTCTGCGCGCCCCGATGGCAGCCGCTTGATCTATGGCGGACACGTCATCTCAATGGCTCGAGCCTTGTCGTTCAACGGATTGGCTAACGCGCAAATGGTCGCGGGAATCAACGCGGGCGCACATGCGAACCCGTGCTTGTCGGGCGACACTGTGCGGGCATGGTCAGAGGTGCTGGACAAAGCCGAGACCGCCGCACCCGGTGTTGGCGCACTGCGTTTGCGGTTGGTCGCAACCAAGGGCGGGGCGCCGTTTGAGTTAAAGGGCGAAGACGGTAAGTACCTGCCAGATGTTCTGCTTGATCTGGACTATTGGGTGCTGTGCCCGATGTGATAAGGTGCGCAGGCCCTGCATCTTTTGGAATTATAATGAACCGTTTTGCTGTACTATGTGCGTTGATGGCGTCCCCGGCTTTTGCAGATGACGGATATGTTGAATCCAACCTTCTTTCGATCCTGTACCACGAGCTAGGGCACGCAATTATCGACCTCGCTGAGGTGCCAATCTTTGGTCAGGAAGAAGATGCTGCTGATGTCGCATCCGTGCTTTTGATCGATATGCTCTATGATGAAGACGCCGCCATCGAAATTGCCTATGAAGCGGCGTTTGGATTTCTGGCCGAAGCTGAGGCGACCTCGGATGGGCCTGCCTATTGGGATGTGCATGGCCCGGATTTGCAACGATACTATAATCTGGTCTGCCTGTTTGCAGGCGCGGAGATTGAAGCGCGCGCGGACGTCGCCGATGAGCTGGGCTTGCCGTCTGAACGCACGCAGAGTTGCGAAGAAGAATTCGAATTGGCCAATGACAGTTGGGGGCCTGTGTTCGACGCGCTTGCGCAAAACGCTCCGGGGAAAAGTTTGGAATATGTCGGCGAACACAACACTCTGACGGAAAAGCTGATTTCGCAGGAAGTGGCGTCGTTAAATCAAGATTTTGAAATGCCCCAACGCCTGACCGTCGTTGTCGAAAGTTGCGGCGAGGCCAATGCGTTTTATGATCCCAACATGGTGCGCATCACCATTTGCTCGGAGTTCGAAGACTGGCTAAGCAAGTCAGCGCCATAATTCGAGTTTTGCTGTCACGCAGATTTGAGGTGTGATCTTTCGCGGAACGTGGCTAGCGTGGGCTATGTTTCGCGCAGCTATTACTTCCATCTTGTTAAGCGGCCAATCCGCGCTTGCTTGCGATCTTGCGTTGGTGCTGGCTGTGGATGTGTCCGGGTCGGTTGATCCGCAAGAATATCGCATCCAAATGGACGGACTGGCGCTTGCGCTGCGCGACGGCATAGTTGCTGAGGCGTTGGTCGACCAGCAAGCCAAGGTGACATTGTTGCAATGGACAGGATCGACACGTCAACGCCAGACTGTTCCTTGGACGCATATGACGAGCTTTGCAGCGGTTTCGGGATTTGCAGACGCTGTTGAAGCAGACCCTCGAATTTGGCGGAATTTTTCAACCGCCATCGGTGAGGCATTGATAATTAGTCGTGATCTTTTGGCTCAGGTTCCTGAATGCGCGCGCCATGTGGTGGATGTGTCTGGGGACGGTCGTTCGAACGAAGGGGACACACCCGAAGCCATGCGAGCCCAAATGCGGGACGCTGGAATCACGGTGAATGGATTGGCGATAGAAACTGATGACACGGATTTGACCGCATATTTCTTTGAAAGCTTAATTCGAGGTGAACGCGCATTCGTTGAAACGGCCTATGGCTTTGAGGACTACCCCGCAGCCATACTTCGTAAGTTGCAACGGGAGACAAACCGGATTGCTGCCGGAGTGGTGCGTTGACCCGCTTCCTGTGAAATATAATACATGAAATCAGCTTGTTAAGCGGAGAGTGTCTTTGCCTTTTTGGGCGTGTCAAGCGTGCGGTGATCGTCCGTGGAAAGGGTCACAGATGGGCGTAACGAATCCTTCAGGGATTGGTTTTAGACATACTAAGATAAGATCTATCTTGGCTGCCTTGTGATCACACTTATTTACCATGTGATCACAAAGTGCCGCCCGCGTCAAAAAACACCGCTCTTGCGGGTAGATGTGAGGCGACAGGCACTGTAGAAGGAAGTTTAAGAGCGAATTGGAACAACAATCAGGACGCAACATGGCCGATGTGAATCGGGGTAATCGCCCCTTATCGCCGCATTTGAGTATTTACCGCCCTCAGATCACTTCTATTTCATCCATTCTTACGCGGATTACCGGGAACGCATTGCTGCTGTCAGCTATGTTGATTGTCTGGTGGTTTCTCGCGGCAGCGACATCCGAGGCGTATTACAACGTTGCAAACAGTGTGCTGACCAGCTGGTTTGGTGATCTTGTGATGTGTTTTTCTGTTCTTGGTCTGTGGTATCACACCCTCGCGGGCGTCCGCCACCTGATCTGGGACAGTGGACGTGGTTTGGACCTTCAAACGGCTGAAAACATGGGCTGGATTGTGATCATTGGGTCCGTTCTGCTCACTGTTTTCACCATCGTCGTTGTATAAGGGGGCAGAGACATGCGTTATTTGACTGACCGCAAACGCGCTGAAGGCATGGGTTCGGCTAAGACTGGCACGGCTCATTTTTGGGCGATGAAGGTGTCATCTTTTGGGCTCCTTTTGTTGATCCCGTTGTTTGTCTTCACTTTTGGCCCAATTCTGGGATCTGATTACGCCACCATGATTGAATATTATGGGCGTCCGTTCCCGGCGATCGTTGCAGGGCTGACAATCGCTGTGACGATGATGCACTTCAAAGATGGTGTGCAGGTGTTGATCGAAGACTATGTCCATGGAACCGCCCAGAAAGTGGCCATCCTTGTGATGATCTGTCTGAGCTATGGCATTGCGGCGGTGGGGTTGTTCTCCATTGCTAAGCTTGCTCTTTAACTAAGAATTCAGGAGGCCTTTTGATATGGCTGCATATGATTACGAGACGCATGAGTATGACGTCGTGGTCGTCGGTGCTGGTGGCGCTGGCCTGCGGGCGACGCTTGGTATGGCAGAGCAAGGGTTGCGCACGGCGTGTGTAACCAAAGTGTTCCCAACACGCTCGCACACGGTTGCGGCACAAGGTGGGATTGCGGCGAGCTTGAGCAACATGGGTCCTGACAACTGGCAGTGGCACATGTACGACACGGTCAAAGGCTCTGACTGGTTGGGTGATACGGACGCGATGGAATACCTCGCGCGTGAAGCCCCCAAAGCGGTATACGAACTGGAACATTACGGGGTTCCGTTCTCGCGCACCGAAGAAGGCAAAATCTACCAACGCCCATTTGGTGGTCACACCACTGAATTTGGCGAAGGCCCCCCTGTGCAACGCACGTGTGCTGCGGCGGACAGAACAGGCCACGCGATTTTACACACGCTTTATGGCCAATCGCTGAAGAATAACGCGGAGTTTTACATCGAATACTTCGCCATCGACCTGATCATGTCCGAAGACGGACAATGCCAAGGTGTGATGTGCTGGAAGTTGGACGATGGCACGTTGCACTTGTTCTCGGCCAAAATGGTTGTTTTGGCAACTGGCGGCTATGGACGCGCGTATTTCTCGGCGACGTCGGCACACACTTGTACCGGCGATGGTGGCGGCATGGCGGCGCGCGCAGGTCTACCATTGCAAGATATGGAATTCGTTCAATTTCACCCAACGGGGATTTACGGCGCGGGCTGTTTGATCACGGAAGGTGCGCGCGGCGAAGGCGGTTATCTCACCAATTCGGAAGGTGAACGCTTTATGGAGCGTTACGCGCCGACCTACAAAGATCTCGCCAGTCGAGATGTTGTCAGCCGATGCATGACAATGGAAATTCGCGAAGGCCGGGGTGTCGGTGAAAGTGGTGATCACATCCATTTGCACCTGAACCACTTGCCCAAAGAAACCTTGGATCTGCGTCTTCCTGGGATTTCAGAGAGCGCGCGCATTTTTGCGGGTGTTGATCTAACGAAGCAACCCATCCCTGTTTTGCCAACAGTGCACTACAACATGGGCGGTGTTCCCACGAATTATTGGGGCGAAGTGCTCGCGCCGACGAAGGACAATCCACATAACACAACACCCGGCTTGATGGCTGTTGGTGAAGCCGGATGTGCTTCTGTGCACGGTGCGAACCGTTTGGGATCGAACTCACTGATCGATCTGGTGGTGTTTGGACGTGCTGCAGCAATCCGTGCTGCGGAAATCGTTGATCCTGCCTCGCCTGTGCCGACGCCAAATACACGTTCGGTTGAAGCCGCATTGAGCCGATTTGACGGGCTGCGCTACGCCAAAGGTCACGTCCCGACTGCAGAATTACGTCTTGAGATGCAGAAAACAATGCAAGATGACGCAGCTGTTTTCCGCACCGACAAAACGTTGGCAGAGGGGCAGACGAAGATGGAAGGTGTGTCTGGCAAGATGTCGGATGTCCAAGTTTCTGACACGTCGATGGTCTGGAATTCAGATCTGATGGAAACGTTGGAACTGACCAATCTGATGCCGAACGCTGTTGCCACGATTACAGCCGCCGCTGCACGCAAAGAAAGCCGCGGAGCGCACGCGCATGAGGACTATCCAGATCGTGACGATGAAAACTGGCGTCAACACAGCCTTGTTTGGTTCCAAGGGAATGAAGCAAGCTTGGGCTATCGCGGTGTGATCACCAAGCCTTTGACCAGCCACAATGAAGGCGGGATCGACCTTAAGAAAATCGCACCTAAAGCACGCGTCTATTAAGCGTTTGTAGCGGATAAAAAGGATGGCTGCCTGATGGCCAAAAAGGATCGTATAGAGCGCAAAGCGACCTTGGCACCTTGCCGGGTGTTGCGCATCTATGGGATGCGGCGATCAGGCAATCATGCGATTATCAACTGGCTCCAACGCAATGCGCCGGGCGGGAATTCTATTTTTCTGAACAACTGCCGGGCCGGACGTGATCCGATCAAGAGCCACCGATCTCTTGAAGTTTTCCGTGCGGGCTCGCGCTCGCAACTCACCGATGATAGCTCTTTGCAAGACCGCTTCAACTTGGCTGGGCAAGCACCTTTGGCGATGGTGTCATACGAAGATGCAATGCCCTCCAATTCTGATACGCCGATAACACCCTTGTTCCCAAATGCACCCGCCGGCGAAACGATCGTTATCATCTACCGTTCCTTTTTGAACTGGTCGGCATCGTTGTTGCAAAAAGTAATGGGCAATTCTGGGTTTGGCTCGCTTGCGCGGGCACGGATCGTAACCGTTGCCTGCACCGGATACGCGACGGCACTTGAACGTGTGTCGGAATGTCGTGACCGTGGGTTTGTGGCGATTTGCTATGACAAATGGCATAGCAGCACAAAGTATCGCGAGGGCATCTTGACCGCTTTGGGCTTTGAGGCACGCGACAACTCACGCGGTGCTGTCCAACGCTATGGCGGTGGATCGTCCTTTCAAGGCAAAGCTGCCAAGGTTGACGACTTGGAGACCCACCGCCGCTCTGAGCAAATGGCCGAAAACCCAGAATACCAGACACTTCTATGGACCGTGTCACATGATTTAGATTTTATGCAGCGCTTGAGCGCGCATTTCCCAGACGACGCACGTCGTTTACTTGCCCTCGCAGAGACAGCCCAACTTTGGGTCACACTGCCAAAATCGGTGCCAACAACATGATCCGAGTACTTTTTCTGTCCGCAGTTTTCCTTGTTGGATGTTCTGAAGTTCAGGAAGCGACTGACAATCTCGCACGTGATGGCGCACGTTCGGCAATTGACCAAGTGCTTGTCACGCGCTTTCCGGCGATTGATGGGGATAAGGTCACGCCCTACACTGATTGCGTTATCGATAATGCGTCGGGCAGTGAAATCGGTAGCCTTGCAAAGGCCGCCCTTGTTGGCGTGGATGAAAGCACAGTAACCTTAGTGGTTGAGATTGCTCAACGTCCCGACACGGCATCTTGTTTCCTAAAAGCCGCGACGAAGTCAGGATTTTAAGGGGTTGAATTTGGTATGAGTGCGCAAAGACAGTTATTCAAACAGCGCTGCGATGAATTGTTGCGCCGTTGGGTGCGCGATCCCTTGCTTCCAGTGCAAGTGGAAGCGCCACAAGCGTTGGGCCGCTTGGCGGATATAGATTTAGGCGTGTCTTCCACCACGTTGCAACTTGGTCGGCGCGATGAACGCAATGCGGTGCAGGTCTCGCCAATCGGCGTTGGCGGCTCCCATTCGGCAAGTCTGTGGGTAAAAGCCTCCTATGAGGGGTATCGTAAAGCTTTCAAGGCTTTTCTGGTCGAAGATTATGTGTTGCCAGAAGCGTCCATTAATCTCACGGGCTTTGATGTTGATCACCTGTTGAACCGCAAACGCAGTCCGGGTGGATCCACCTATCTGCGCTTGGAGGCGATACCGTCGACGATCAATCAGGCTTGGGGGGCTGTCTTTGAAAAACCCGCTTCAAATCAAGGGTTTTACGCCAACCAAAGCCGGACACGGCGCACGTTGTCATGGCCGATTGCGGCCAAATTAGCATGGATTGCGCCGCCCAATGCGGGCGAAGGCACCGCTGGGATCGCACGTGTCGCAAGCGGTCTGGCAGCCTACGGTCTAGATCGGCAAGACGCGATAACTGGCCTGACCAACATGTTCGAATTTGCAAACACGGACCCTGTCTCATGAGACAGTTGTTCCCCTTACTCACCACGCCCGCGCATGCGGTGCCATTGAACAGGAAATCTGATACATGGTACAACTAAAGCTCCCTAAGAATTCTCGGATGGTTTCAGGCAAGACTTGGCCCAAGCCCGAAGGCGCAAAAAATGTGCGTAAGTTCCAAGTCTATCGTTGGAACCCGGATGACGGCAAAAACCCATCCTTGGACACGTATTTTGTCGATATGGACATGTGCGGCCCCATGGTGTTGGACGCGCTGATCAAGATCAAAAACGAAATCGATCCAACATTGACGTTCCGTCGGTCATGCCGGGAAGGAATTTGTGGCTCTTGCGCGATGAATATTGACGGGATCAACACGCTTGCATGCATCTATGGCATGGATGAAATCCAAGGTGATGTGAAAATCTATCCATTGCCGCATTTGCCAGTTGTTAAAGATCTTATCCCTGATTTGACACATTTTTACGCCCAACACGCGTCTGTCATGCCGTGGTTGGAAACCAAAACAAATCGCCCCGCGAAAGAGTGGAAGCAGTCTATTGGAGACCGCAAGAAGCTCGATGGTTTGTATGAATGTGTGATGTGCGCATGTTGCTCGACGTCCTGTCCGTCTTACTGGTGGAACGGGGACCGCTATCTTGGGCCTGCGGCTTTGTTGCATGCATATCGTTGGATTATCGACAGCCGCGATGAAGCGACGGGCGAGCGGTTGGACGAATTGGAAGATCCGTTCAAATTGTATCGTTGCCACACAATTATGAACTGCGCCAAGACGTGCCCAAAGGGTTTGAACCCGGCGAAAGCGATTGCAGAGATCAAGAAAATGATGGTCGAACGGACCGTCTGATCATTCTTCATGCATTGAACTATCGGTTTCGCAAGGTTTCATGGCGCGTCCATGTGGTTGCGAAACCAACATCCGCAAAGCATCGGTTGCCGTTTATCGGGTAACTAGAAGGGGCAACGCCCCAAGTTGTGCCAGTCTTTCTGTTTTGTTAACCACGACCGCACGACAAATGCTGCAATTGCATAGATTTCGTTTGACCTGAGCGAGCTGAAGCCCCATATGCGCATCAGTTCAAGCTTCCCTGTCCGCGTGAGACAGGTGGCCCCGGTCACGGGTGTGCCGAGAGGCTGGACGTTTCACCGATGGTCCAAATCACGCGGGGCCGGGCAGACAGATATGTCTGCGCCACCACGCCGAGGCGCTAAAAACAGCGCCTTTGGACCGATATGCGGCGCATAACTGCGCTCGAAAGGAACTACATTGACTGATTTTTTTTCGCTGGGTCTTGCCCCGCGTCTTGTGGATCGTTTGACTGAGCTTGGTCTGACTGATCCAACCCCAATCCAAACACGTGCCATTCCGTTGGCGCTTGAAGGGCGCGACGTTATGGGCTTGGCGCAAACTGGCACAGGTAAGACTGCGGCCTTTGGACTTCCCATGGTGCAGTTGTTGACTGAATCTGGAAAAGGCAAACCCGCGCCCAAAACTTTGCGTGGGTTGGTCTTGGCTCCGACGCGCGAGTTGGCCAAGCAGATCATGGAAAATCTTGAGGCCTATATCAAGGGAACTCAGCTAAGTACGACACTTGTTGTTGGCGGTAAGTCATTGCACATGCAGGCCAAACGCATGGCGCGCGGCTGTGATATTCTTGTGGCGACACCGGGCCGATTGCTTGATCTGCTCGCACGTGGCGACATTCTTTTGGATAAATGCGAATTCTTGGTGCTCGATGAAGCCGATCAGATGCTCGATCTTGGTTTCATCCACGATCTGCGCAAGATTGCCCAAATGGTGCCAGCAGGGCGTCAAACGTTGCTGTTCTCTGCGACGATGCCAAAATTGATGAACGAAGTTGCCGCGGGTTTTCTCAATAACCCCGAGCGTGTGCAGGTTTCCCCCCCAGGTAAGGCTGCGGACAAGATCACGCAATCTGTTCATTTTATTGCGAAAGCCGGAAAGACAGATCTGTTGATCGAACTGCTTGATGCGCATCGTGAAGAATTGGCGCTTGTGTTCTCACGCACCAAACATGGCGCGGAAAAACTGCGTAAAACACTGGAAAAAGCCGGTTTTGCGTCAGAATCTATCCATGGCAACAAATCGCAAAACCAACGTGATCGTGCGTTGGTTGCGTTCCGCAGTCGCAAAGCGCGCGTGTTGGTGGCAACAGATGTGGCCGCGCGCGGGATCGATATTCCGGATGTGCGTTTCGTTTATAACTATGACCTGCCGAATGTTCCTGAAAACTATGTTCACCGTATTGGGCGGACTGCACGTGCAGGGGCTGAAGGTCAGGCCGTGGCATTTTGCGCCCCCGACGAGGCCCCGTATTTGCGTGATATCCAAAAGATCATGAAGATGGATATCCCGGTTGCTTCTGGCACGGCATGGGCAGGGGTGGCAGCCCCCTCTGGGCGTCCCCAAGGACCTTCGCGCAAAGGCGGCGGGTACGGTAAATCGGGTGCTGGTAAGCCAGGCGGTGGGAATAACCGCCGTCGCAATCGCGGCGGGCGCAGTGGTGGCGCCAAGTCTGGTCCACGCGCAGCCGCATAGGCATGTGATCTAAGATGCACATCGCGATAGGTCTGATTGTTGCATTTATTATTGTCGCGCTGGTGTCACGCCGGCGCGGCACACGGCGTGCGTGTCGATGGCGTGCGCAACGTAGCGGCGATAAGGGCAGTTTACGTAAATACACATGTGCGGCTTGTGGGGCGGACGCTTTCACGGCCACCAAGGGGCCGCCCAACACGTGTAAGGCCGACTTTATGCCGCGTTAAGGCTGTCCCGGCGCTCGTGATTTGCGGCGCGGCGCAACGAAAGCTGCACATCTGCTGCACAAACGACACCCCCCCTCTGCACAGGCCGATGTCATGTCTGAGCCATGTGTAACGATAGGGGGCGCAGATGCTCAGATCCGCAGGTTTTCGATTTTTCAGTGTTGGGGTGTTAACCCTACTTATGTCCATCCCAGCGCTATATGTCGCTGATATTATTAATGAACGGGCGGAATATAGCCGCCAAACGGCCCGCGACTTGGGGCGCGAATGGGGTGGCCCACAAACGTTGACAGGGCCAGTGATCATGATCCCTGTCGAAGAAACTGTAACCGTGTCGGTAAGGAAACCCGTGCTTGATCCGGTCACTGGCATTCAGCCGACAGACGAACATGGCACGCTCTTGACCCGAGTGGTTGATGAGACCCGCATCGAGTCACGTGAGCCAGTCTTTGTGTTGCCCAATGTGTTCTCAGCGCATCTCAAGACATTGACGCAAACTCGGTATCGTGGGTTTTTTTCGATCCCTGTCTATACTGCGGAAGCGGGCCTAGAGATGACGTTTGATTTTTCAGATGTTGAGACCGTTGTTCCGAACGGGCAGCGCATTTTGTGGGCTGACGCTGAATTGCGCGCACGGGTGTCGTCCAACCGATCCCTGCGCGGTGAGGCTGTCTTGATGGCAGGTGAGACGCAATTCAAATTGGAACCCCTCGTCACGACCGAGGGCACGGCATCTGGTTTTTCGTCCCGTTTGGGCGATCCGCGCGACATAAGTAACTTTAACCTGTCGCTTGGTTTGTTTGGTGCCAACAGTTTGATGATTTCTCCGGTTGGTCGCAGCAGCTCTGTTCAGATTTTATCAGATTGGCCTCATCCGAGTTTCACAGGTGCATTCTTGCCAAATGAAAAGGACATCACAGACACTGGCTTTACGGCGGATTGGAGCATTCCCCATATTGCCCGTTCGATGCCACAGATTGCGCGGTTTGATCCAACGGCGTCCAAGCAGGTGACGGCTGCTTTCGGTGTGTCCTTTTATCAACCTAATGATTTCTATCAGAAATCATACCGTGCCGCGCGATATGGGATGATGTTCATTGCTCTGACGTTCCTTGCAATTTTTCTGATGGACGGACGCCGGGAAACGCCGACGCATCCAGTGCAGTATGTCTTGATCGGCTTGGCCCAATTGACATTCTTCTTGCTGATGGTTGCTTTGGCGGAACAGCTCGGGTTTGCAATGGCGTACTCTGCTGCGGGGGCGGCGACTGTGGGTCTGATCACGATGTTCGCTGGATTGGCCCTTAGGCTTGGCAAACGCACCGCTTTGCTAGGTGGAATTCTCGCGCTGCTTTACGGGGTTCTTTATCTGATCTTGGAAAGTGCAGATTACGCATTGCTTGCGGGGGCGATTCTTGCCTTTGTTTCGATCGCAGCGACCATGTTCGGAACCCGCAATGAAAAATGGTCAAGTGGGGAGAATGTGCTGACGTGGTTCTCGCAAGATCCAAAACCGCCAGCTCCTAAGTGATCGACCTCTTGTCGCGGAAGTCTCCTCTCGTCATAACATCGAATGAGGGGAGATTTTCATGACACAAGAACCAGATCACGCAGCAGGTCACCGCGCCTTACCGCCCGTTATTGTTTATCCGCCCGAAACGCTTTCGGCTCCAAATCTCGTTCTTTACAAGGCTGCGCGTCAGACGGCTCAAAAGACGAATGAGGTGCTCGTTCCGCCGCGTGAGGCGCGGTGTTTCGAAGTGCCTGCGGGACATTTCTTTCGAATTACATCCTTTGAAGGCCCACAAGTTGGGGACCTAAATCTGCACAATTTGCATGATTTATCAGAGCGGTTTTATTCTGGCAAAACGCGCGCGTTGCATGGAACTCACGTCACCACAGGTGAGCAGCTTTGGTCCACAATCCCGCATTTGCGCCCAATGGCGACGATCCTTGAAGATACATTGGATTGGTACGGTTTAGATGTGCATGGCGGGGCGGTGCATGATGTGATTGGCACGCGCTGCGATCCTTACACCCATCACGCTCTCTCGGGGGGGCAGTATCACCACTGCTGCCATTCAAATCTAACCCGATCCTTGGCAAACCATATGCAGGTTCCGCGCGCGCAAGCAGAGCTGTTGGTTCAAGATGTGATGAATGTGTTTATGTGTACGGGCTTCACGCGCGACACTGGACAGTATTTCATGAAGGCGAGCCCGGTGCGTCCGGGGGATTATATTGAATTCTTTGCAGAAATTGACTTGCTCGGAAATCTATCGGCTTGTCCGGGTGGCGATTGTTCCGCCACCCATTCATCAGCCGAAGCCGCATGTTACCCTTTGCTTGTCGAGGTCTTTGCCCCAAACGCCGCCCTTTTAGACGGGTGGTCTTCACCCCAACGCAATGGGTATGATGGCACGCATGGCCCTAAGTAAAGGCGGCCTCCAGCGCGACTTCGACCATATCGCCAAAACTGCGCTCGCGCTGGTCAGAGGGTAAAGACTCACCCGTCTGCAAATGGTCAGAGACTGTCAAAACGGCCAAAGCGCGCCGCCCATGGCGCGCTGCTAGCGTATAAAGTTCTGCGGCTTCCATTTCGACACCCAGAATTCCATGGCGCGTCATTTGCTCGTCCAAGTCGGGGCGCTCGGCGTAAAACACATCGGACGAATAAATTCCGCCAACATGGGTTGCGACGTCTTTCTTTTCAGCGGCAGCGACAGCAGCTTTCAAAAGGCTCCAATCTGCACATGGGGCGAAATTCATTTCGCGGAATATTCCCGATGACGGAGACGTAATCGTCGTTGCAGTCATCGCAATGATCACATCGCGCACGCCAACTTGTGGCTGCATTCCGCCGCAGGATCCAATGCGGATCAGCGTTTGCGCATTGTAGTCTTTGATCAATTCATTTGCGTAGATGGATAGCGATGGCATACCCATTCCGCTGCCCTGAATAGTCACCCGATTACCGTTCCACGTTCCTGTGAAACCCAACATGCCGCGCACTTCATTGATGCAGGTCGCGTTTTCTAGAAACGTTTCTGCTGCCCATTTTGCGCGGTAGGGATCGCCGGGCATCAGAACCGTTTCGGCGATGTCTCCGGGGTTTGCTCCGATGTGAATTGTCATGGCAGGCCTTTGTTTTGTGTGAACTTTGACACTGCCTTCATGGGGCGGGTAGGGCAAGATACAAGTGTGGGTTTCCGTACTGGCGATCAGACTGAACGATGTTCATTTAAATTTGATAGTGATTTTGTGAAGTATGGAGTGAACACAATGAGACATGTTATTTACGCGCTTGGCATTGCGTCTTTGGGACTGACGGCGTGCGATGTGACGTATCCGGTTGCCGTTGTCGGGCCTAGTGATACCGTTTATCGCGGAACCGCGACGGCCACGATCGTAGAGGGGGGCTGGTTTCAAGTGAGCAATGGTGGGAATGTATGCCGCGGCAGATATTTGCCGTCCTTTGAAGCCAAACAGGTCACGTTTCCGGTGAATTGCACCAACGGTCTGAGTGGAATTGGAACGGCTGTTTACGATAACCCGCGCTCGGGAGGCGGGAATATCATTATGCAAGACGGGAGCACGTGGCGCTTCATCTTTGGCAAAGGCGCGTTGGCCGTTTAATGGGGTAAGACGGGCGGCAAAAAGACGCCGCCCATTTTCAAAACTGAATCAAACTTCCATTGATTCAGGCGATGTGCCATTTTCAATTTGAGCGCGATACCAATTAGGCTGACGGCCTTTGCCGGTCCAAGTTTGCGCGGAGTCTTCAGGGTTTGCGTATTTGGCGACGCTTGGCGATTTTTTAGCAGTTTTCCGCTTGGCTGGCTTTTCTGCAGCACTGGCTGCCGTGCCGCCTGTTAAGTCGCTCAACTTGAAGCCGAATTTTGCAACCGCTTTTTCAGCAGCCTTTTTGGCTTCACGTTTCTCTTTTGTTTCCAGCGCCTTTAGCGCTTTTTGTACTTCTTTCAACAGCTTATCCAGCTGTTTCTTTGACATGTTTTTCATATCGTTTGACATTTTTTCTTCTCTCCGGGCTCGCCTTTAGTGGCGTATTGATTTCCGGTAGCCAATATCAGCCGTTAAATCAAGGACTTGGAGTTATATAGTTTGTGTCAGTCATCCCGGCTATTCAGCAGCCACGGCCTTTGGATCGGCCAAAACAACAATGTCAGACATAATCGTATTCAGCTCGAAGTCTTTTGGCGTATACACACGCGCAACCCCCATAGCGCGAAGACGGTCTGCATCGTCGTCTGGAATGATGCCGCCCACAATCACAGGAATATGGCTTAAGCCTTCGGTCTTCATGCGCGCCATCATGTCTTCGACCAAAGGAATGTGCGATCCGCTGAGAATTGACAGACCAACGACATGGGCATCATCTTGGCGCGCTGCTTTTACGATTTCATCCGGGGTAAGACGGATACCTTCATAAGAAATATCCATTCCACAATCACGGGCCCGCACGGCAATTTGCTCAGCCCCATTGGAGTGACCATCCAAGCCCGGTTTGCCGACAAGGAATTTTAAACGACGCCCCAATTTGTCCGAAACCTCATCTACAGCTTCGCGAATATCATCCAAACCCTCGGTTTTATTCGACCGCCCTAACGAAACGCCGGTTGGTCCGCGGTACTCGCCATGCACAACGCGCATTTGCTCGGCCCATTCGCCGGTTGTTACGCCCACGCGCGCGCAGGCAATTGAGGGGGGCATGATGTTGTCGCCAGCTTTGGCGGCTGCACGCAAAGCGCTTAGGGCAGCAGAAACAGCATTGTTGTCGCGGGCGGCACGCCATGCCTCAAGCTGTTGTATTTGTTCTTGTTCGACCGCAGGATCGACGACCATGATACCGCCGTCACCTGTCATCAAAGGCGAGGGTTCACCTTTTTGCCATTTGTTGACGCCGACCACGATTGTTTCACCAGCTTCAATTCGATTTAGCCGCTCCGAATTGCTTTCGACCAATCGGCCTTTCATGTAATCGATGGCACCGATTGCGCCGCCCATTGCGTCAAGATTTGCCAGTTCACGCCGCGCACCGTCCTTCAAGGCTTCGACTTTGGCATCAACAGCAGGGTTGCCGTCAAACAGATCGTCGAATTCCAGAAGGTCGGTTTCATACGCCAGAATTTGCTGCATCCGCATCGACCATTGCTGATCCCAGGGACGCGGCAAACCAAGCGCTTCATTCCATGCGGGCAATTGCACCGCACGCGCACGGGCTTTCTTGGACAGGGTCACAGCGAGCATTTCGATCAAAATTCGGTAGACGTTATTCTCGGGCTGTTGTTCCGTAAGACCCAGTGAATTGACTTGCACGCCGTAGCGAAAACGCCGGAATTTGGAATCCTCGACGCCATATCGATCTCGGCAAATCTCATCCCACAGATCAACAAAGGCGCGCATCTTGCACATCTCGGTTACAAATCGAATTCCCGCATTCACAAAGAATGAAATACGCCCGACGATGGCCGGAAAGTCCTCGGCGGACATACGTGGTTTTAAGGCGTCCAGAACAGCTGTCGCTGTGGCCAAAGCAAATGCCAATTCCTGCTCTGGCGTCGCGCCAGCTTCTTGCAAATGATAGGAACACACATTCATCGGGTTCCATTTTGGAACATTTTTGAAGCAATATTCTGCGACGTCCGCGATCATTTTTAGGGACGGTTCTGGGGGGCAAATATAGGTGCCGCGCGACAGGTATTCTTTAATCAGATCGTTTTGTACCGTGCCTTGCAGCTTCGTCACATCCGCGCCCTGTTCTTCGGCCACCGCGATATACAAAGACAACAACCACGGTGCCGTCGCATTGATCGTCATCGATGTGTTCATCTGCTCAAGTGGAATTTGATCAAACAAGGTGCGCATGTCGCCAAGATGGCTGACGGGGACGCCGACTTTCCCGACTTCACCGCGGCTTAGGACATGATCACTGTCGTACCCGGTTTGCGTTGGTAGATCGAATGCCACTGACAGACCGGTTTGACCTTTGGCAAGGTTATCGCGGTAAAGCTGGTTTGACGCTGTGGCTGTTGAGTGCCCTGCATAGGTCCGGATAAGCCAAGGGCGGTCTTTTGGGGTCTGCGTCATGAGGGCCTCGCGTGAGTCGGGTGGGTAATAATATTTCGCTGCGATCTAGATATGTGGAACTTTTGGCTAAAGTCAATTCGCTGCGTTGCGGCGAAGATGACTCTTTTTTACGAGGGCGGCAAGGAAAACACCCCAAATCAAAAGACCCTGACTGTGCGCCGATAAGTTTGCAGGCCCTGCAAACATCATAAGTTCGGCAATTTGGCGCGGAACGGGCGGGGTGCCGATGACCCATTGTGCAGGCAGATTGGCGATGATCATTCGATAGTAGCTATAATAAACCTGAGGTGACAACCAAACAAAGCCCCAAGCAAGAACACCTGCCCCCAAAAGCCGCAAAAGCCAATGACCATGGACCCTGACAGCGATAAGCAATGTGAATGCCGCAAGGATCAAGGACACGACCGTCAAACCAAATTGTCCAAATGCTGAGAGGGTAAAGAAGGAATCCTGCGTATACATCGCAACAGCCTAAGCCAAAACAATCGGTTGCACACTTTACCGATGGTCAAACCCCTGTCAGGGTGCCCGACATGTCGCAGATGGTAGAACTCCCGCTTTGGCTATTCGTGCTGATCGTGCTGTTCGCTGCGGTCACGTTTGCATCACATTTTTTATTCCCATCTGTGCGTTGGTTTTTTCGGCGACGGTTGGAAAAAGCGGTCACCAAGCTGAACACGCGCCTGACCCGCCCGATTGAACCGTTCAAGTTGGCGCATCGGTACGACATGATCCAACGCCTCAGCTACGATCCACAGGTCAGCGAGGCGATTGTCGAATACGCCCGCAAAGAACGTGTGCCAGAAAATGTCGCGTTCGAAAAAGCCCGTCGATACGCACGGGAAATTGTGCCGAGCTTTTCAGCCTTTACATATTTTGGCTTCGGAATCCGCTTTGCTCGGTTTTTGGCCAACACCTTATACACGGTGCGCACGGGGCCGGATAATGAAAAGGTGATTGCCTCTGTCTCACCCGACGCGACTGTGGTGTTTATCATGAACCACCGCTCCAATATGGATTATGTGCTGGTGACGTATCTCGCCGCGCGGGCGTCTGCTTTGTCTTATGCTGTCGGCGAATGGGCGCGCATTTGGCCTTTGTCGCGCTTGATCAAATCGATGGGGGCGTACTTTATCCGCCGCAGATCACGCGGCGCGCTGTATCGCCGGGTCTTGTCACGTTATGTGCACTTGGCGACAGAAGGTGGGGTCACACAGGCCATTTTCCCGGAAGGCGGCCTTAGCCTTGATGGTCGCTTGGCCCCTCCCAAGATGGGCTTGCTGACATATGTCGTTGAGGCCGGGCGCGCGGTTGGGCGTGATGTCGTATTCATCCCGGTGGCCATCAATTATGATCGTGTCCTGGAGGATCGGGTGCTGATGGCCGCGCATAAACGCGGGGATCGCCGCTTTGGTGCGAAGATTAGTGTTGTATTGAAGTTTATCCTTGAGAAACTCTGGCTGCGGATGCGTGGCCGGTTTTTACGATTTGGGTCCGCAGGGGTAGTGTTCGGCGATCCGATCTCGATGCAGGCCTTTGGGGTGGATCGCCGGGTTGAGGATTTGGCCGAAACGTTAATGAGCCGTATTCAGGACGTGATGCCACGCATGTGTGTCCCTGTCTTGGCCAAGGGTTTGTTGGCCACAGATGAGCCTCAAGCGCGCCAAAAGGTGATCGATGTCGCGGTTCAAGCGATTGTGGCTGCCCCAGAGAGCTTCCTGATGGGCGATGATGAAGACCCTAAGGCGCGGGTGGAGCGGGCCGTGGCTCATATGATCCAGCGTGGGTTGATCAGACCTCAGGGTGATTTGTTCGAAATCCCGGATCAAGAAAGAGACACGCTGCAATATTACGCGAACTCGCTCGATTTGCCCGACGCGCCTATTTCTGCACCTGCAAAGTAATTTCTGCACCTGCTGGGTTACAAAATTACTCAAATAGCCGCTTGAGCTATTGCTTTGTTACCCTCGCCGCAATATTCAAACTTATAGATTAAGATTCTGCGTTGCGGCAACTCCTCTTGCGAACGCATCAACAAGGAGGCTTTCATGGCTTTGGATATAGACGGTACAGTCGCATACGATGCACAGGAAAAAGACTTGTATGACATGGGTGAAATGCCTCCCATGGGGTATGTGCCCAAGCAAATGCATGCATGGGCGATCCGCCGCGAGCGTCACGGTGAACCCAATTCTGCCATGAAACTTGAAGTCGTCGATACGCCGACATTGGACAGCAACGAAGTTCTGGTCCTCGTGATGGCGGCTGGCGTTAACTACAATGGTGTCTGGGCGGCCTTGGGGGAACCGATTTCCCCGTTTGATGGCCACGGAATGCCTTACCACATTGCTGGATCTGATGCGGCTGGCATCGTTTGGGCGGTTGGCGACAAGGTGAAACGCTGGAAAGTCGGCGACGAAGTTGTCGTGCATTGCAACCAAGATGACGGCGATGACGAACACTGCAATGGGGGCGACCCGATGTTCTCGCCGACCCAGCGTATTTGGGGCTATGAAACCCCTGATGGGTCGTTCGGACAGTTTACCCGCGTGCAGGCCCAACAATTGATGCCACGCCCTAAACATCTGACATGGGAAGAAAGCGCCTGTTACACGCTGACATTGGCCACGGCCTACCGCATGTTGTTTGGTCACGAACCTCATGACTTAAAACCCGGCCAGAATGTTTTGGTTTGGGGCGCGTCTGGCGGTCTGGGCTCTTATGCGATCCAACTGATCAACACAGCGGGCGCGAACGCGATTGCGGTGATCTCTGATGAAGACAAGCGCCAGTTCGTCATGGATTTGGGCGCAAAGGGTGCGATCAACCGCAAAGATTTCAACTGCTGGGGTCAATTGCCCACGGTGAACACGCCTGAATATAACGCTTGGCTCAAGGAAGCGCGCAAGTTCGGCAAAGCCATCTGGGAAATCACAGGCAAGGGCGTCAGTGTAGATATGGTGTTCGAACACCCCGGCGAATCCACGTTCCCGGTGTCTTCCTTGGTGTGTAAAAAGGGCGGCATGGTCGTGATCTGCGCGGGGACTACTGGGTTCAACTGTACATTTGACGTGCGCTACATGTGGATGCACCAGAAACGTTTGCAGGGATCGCACTTTGCGCATCTCAAACAGGCGTCAGCGGCGAACAACCTGATGGTGGAACGTCGCTTGGATCCTTGCATGTCCGAGGTTTTTGCTTGGAACGACTTGCCTGAGGCGCACATGAAGATGCTGCGCAACGAACATAAGCCGGGCAATATGTCGGTTTTGGTTCAGGCCCCTAGAACGGGGTTAAGGACTTTGGAAGATGTTTTGGAAGCAAAACCCTGATTCCAGCCTAGTGCTTTGTTAATGAACGCCTGCGAATCAGTTATTGGTTTCGCAGGCGTTTCACGTTCGGGTTGCGGGTCTTTTGCGATCAAACACTTAGATTTCACCCCCTCACTATTTCTGGGGAGTTGAAATACGCGAATTTCGCCAAGGATTTAACACATGCTATAGTTGCTTTAACGTTTCATTAACCACTTGAAGGCGAGTCTATACATGAAAAATGATTGGATCCTGGACGTCCTGGTTGACCTCAAGAACTTTGCCCAAGCCAACGCATTGCCGGGGGTAGCGGAAAAGCTAACCGAGGTAACCGATCTCGCAATGATAGAGATCGCGTCCGCCGAGAAAAAGGTAAGCGGCTCGAATGGTAACGACTTCGCGACTAGAAGCAATTTTGGCGAAACTGGAAACAGCCGCCGGGCTTGAAGGTGTTCAAACAGCCATCGTACAATTGCGCGATGAATTCGCGATTGACCACATGGTCTATCACTGGGTGGACTCGGCGGGCGATCAATATGGATGCGGGACGTACAACGATGAATGGCGCGACCGATATCTAGAGCAACAATATGTACGGGTCGATCCGGTGGTGCTGGGCTGCTACCAACGGTTTCACCCCGTCGATTGGAAGCGGTTGGATTGGTCAGGAAAGGCGGCACGCGCCTTTTTGGCTGAGGCGACTCAATACGGTGTTGGCAATCAGGGGTTCTCTGTTCCGATTAGGGGACCGAACGGACAATTCGCGCTTTATACCGCGAATCACAGTTGTGACGATACGACATGGGAAACTTTCACCGAAGAACATCGGCGCATGTTGGTTCTAATTGCGCACTATTTTAACGAAAAAGCTCTCGATTTTGAACCCAACCGAACGCCCCCTGCGAATCGTGCTTTGTCTCCGCGTGAAGTGGATGCAATGACGCTGCTAGCAATCGGGTATAGCCGCGCGCAAGTGGCTGATACACTTGCGATTTCTGAACATACCTTGCGCGTCTATATCGAAAGCGCACGCTTCAAACTTGGTGCAATGAACACCACACATGCCGTCGCGCGCGCAATGTCTCAGGGCCTCATCGTCGTCTGAATTTCGGCGTCTATTCGTTAATTTCGCGAACGTGCCTACCCCCGGTCATTAACCACGGCAGGGTTACACCTTTGGTCAGCAACAGCCCAGCGACCAAAGGAAATTCAAATGCTTCGTTACGTTTACGCCGATCAACTTTCCAACTTCCCTAAACTTGCAGATTCAATGTTTCGCGACCGTGCTGATCAATTCAAAGCGCGACTTGGCTGGGAAGTGAATGTCGACAAAGACGGCTACGAAACGGATCAATATGATGCGTTGAACCCGCTCTATGTGATCTGGGAAATGCCCGATGGCACCCACGGTGGGTCCATGCGCTTTTTGCCCACCACTGGGCGCACCATGATCAATGAACACTTCACAGATGTGATGGGCGGCGGCTCAGTTGTCAGCCCGGTTATCTGGGAATGCACACGGTATTGTCTGACCCGCGGCGCACCAGCGCATGTGGCGGCAGCTTTGATGCTGGGCGGTGGTGAAATCATGCGAGGCTTTGGGATCAAACACTTTGTTGGCGTGTTTGACGAACGGATGGTGCGCATTTACCGGATGATCGGGTCCTCCCCCGAAGTGCTGGGCAGCGAAGGCGAGGGGCGTGACCGGATCAGCGTGGGCCTGTGGGACTTCAGCGAAGAAGCACAGGCCCGCGTGGCCAAACGCGCCGGAATTTCTCCGATCCAGTCGCGCAGTTGGTTTGAAGCTGCTTTTGGCCGCTTTGGTGCTGAAGATTGTTTGCTGCCAATGCTTGCAACGGCTTAAGGCATAGGGTCGAAAATCGGTTTAATTTCGACAAGGTGCGCAGATGGCGCGCCAAGGGCTCAAAAACCGGTTCCACCCCCACGCGCGGCGCAGTAGTGTCGCGCGCATGACCACACCCTCCATCACGTTTTCAGACGACCAAGCGACCGCCTACGATACCATTTCTGACATGCTTCAGAATGTTGGTGTCGATTTGGCGGGTGATTTGTTGACGCCGCCGCGCGAAGGGGCTGCAAGCCAAGTTATGGCTGTGACCGGTAAAGCGGGGTCGGGCAAAACGCTGTTGCTCGCTGAATTGACGAACACGCTTAAACTCGCAGGCGTCGAGATCGTCTCTGGCGATTATGAGGGGCGCAAACGAAAAGACCGTCGCACATTGGCTGTTCTGGCGCCCACCAATAAAGCCGCCTCAGTGTTGCGGTTGCGCGGGGTTCCTGCGACGACGATCCACCGCATTCTTTATACGCCCGTCTATGATCCCGAATATGAACGCATCGCAGAATGGCTTGCAGGGCAAGGTGAACGCCCTGTGGTCGAAGGATTGACGGATGTTGCTTTGGATCGAGCGTTCGCGTTTTACCAAAATAATAATTCCATCCCGGGCGCTATGGCGGCTGCGGGGTTGCGTGGATCGGATTTCATCACCGGATGGAAACGTCGTGAAGAACCATTAGATATTGGTTTCATTGATGAATCCTCGATGTTGGATGATCGTCAATTTGAAGATTTGAAAGAGATCTTCCCAACATTGCTGTTGTTTGGTGATCCGGCTCAGCTGGCGCCTGTTAATCAATCGGGTGCGATGGTGTTTGAAAAGCTACCCGCCCCGCGTGTTCTGAATTTGAGCCGCATTCACCGCCAAGCGGCCGACAACCCGATCCTCGATTTGGCACATGCGCTGGCTGACCCCGCGCTCGAGTTCCATCATTTTGAAACGATGATCGAAGACATGGCCCGCAAGGACGATCGGGTTGTGTGGGGGCAGCGCGTCGAAGTGGACCTTATGGCGCGCTCACCTGTGTTGGTTTGGCGCAACGCAACGCGCATCCGCTTGATCAATGCATTCCGCGATGTCTACGGCGCACCGGAAGATGCTTTGCTTGAAGGGGAACCATTGATTTGTGATGGTCTCGAATTGCCCTTGAAGCACCGCAAAAAGCGGCTCGACCTTGAAGCGCGTGGCCTGATCAAAGGGGCGCAGGTTGTGTATCTGGGCGCCGGGCGCAAACCGGGCTTTTCACGTTTGCATGTGATGGGCGCAGAAGAGCCGCAAATTTCGGCGGCCTCTATTGTGAAAATCGAAAAGCCGGATGAAGAAGAGCCATTCATTCCCTTTGCTGCCCGCATGGGGGCGACCTTTTTGCATGGGGCTGCGGTCACGATCCATAAGGCGCAGGGTAGCCAATGGGATACGGTGCAAGTCTTCGCGCCTGACCTTTATGCAGCGGCACGCATGAACCGTATGGAAGCCGGACAGGCCTTGTGGAAACGCCTTGCATATGTCGCGATCACACGCGCGCAGGAACGTTTGCATTGGGTGGTCAAAGCACGCTTGTCCAAACCGTCGGGTGTTTTGCCGGTGGATGATCTGAAATCTATGCCCAAAGCCACGCTAACACTTGCGCCAGAGGAACCGATGATATGAGAAAATCCATTCTGATCACGGGCGCGAGCTCCGGTATTGGGCGCGCCACGGCAGAACTCTTTTTGGCACAAGGCTGGAATGTGGGCTTGCTGGCACGCCGCGAAGCCCCCTTGCGCGAGATCGCAGGCAGCCAAAAGAACGCCGTCGTTTTGCCAGCGGACATTTCTGACCCCGAAGCGGTCGACCAAGCTGTGTCTGAATTTGTAAAACAAACGGGTCAGTTGGATGTGTTGTTCAACAATGCAGGTATTTTTGTTCCGTCGGCTCCGATTGATGAGACCCCAATGGAAGACTGGCAGCGTGCTTTGGATGTCAACTTGACGGGAATGTTTCTAGCGGCCCGCGCGGCCTTTGCGCAAATGCGCGCTCAGGGCGGTGGTCGGATTATCAACAATGGTTCGATCTCAGCCCATGTGCCGCGCGAAAATGCGATTAGTTACACGGTCACAAAACACGCAATCACGGGGCTGACGAAACAACTTGATTTGGACGGGCGCGAATTGAACATCCCGTGCGGGCAGATTGATATTGGCAACGCGGAATCCGAAATGGTTGCGGCGTTAAAGCTCAAAGTGCCGGACATGCCGACAATGGCGGTCGCTGATGTGGCTAAATCGGTGTTCCATATGGCCAATCTACCATTGGAAACGAATGTTCTGTTTATGACAGTGATGGCCAATAAAATGCCCTATATCGGCCGCGGGTGATGCGATTTTTTTGAAAAATCGCTTCTATCAATTCTTGAAAGAATTGAGCCCCCGGATGGCTAGTTTCGAAACAGACTGAACACGGCGGATGCGCTCCAACCGGCGAAGATTGCAATGGCCAGCGACATCAGGCCGTACATCATCGGTTGTTGGCGCGACAGGTTATAAAGCCAGCGTTCCATCCCAACTTTGTCCACATCGATGCGGGTATCGTAGCGCGAAATGACTTCGCCGCCTCGGGTCAGGAAAATTCGCGTCTCATATTTGCCCTCAACCAATGCGGCAGGCAATCGGATCGATGTGCGAAATAAGGTCTGCTCGTCAACAGCGACATGATTTTCCAAAAGTTGATATTGATCGTTATCCCCCCGGATACGGATTAAAGCGGTGGTGAAGTTCTCCGCGTCCGTAATGTTTTGCGGCGCACCAACGGAGCGGATCGCACGGGGGACGGATACGCGATAACGCAGGTCTTCCACGTCCTTGAGCACATCTCTGAGCAACCCGCTGGCGGCGACCGCATAGAAGCTTGGCGCTTCATCGACCTCGACTGCGTCGATGTTCACCCAAATTCCGAACCGCTTTTCTTTGCGCCGCACCACAATTGCTTCTGAGGGGCCAGAGACGGTCACGATAACCTCAAGCGGGGGACCGTCTGGAATGGCTGCTTCGCGTTTCACGGCCCCAAAGATTAAAATCTCAGAACCGTCAAAGCTGGTTGTGATTGCAACGCGGTCTTGGCTCAAGCCAAGCACAATTTCTTCTGCCTGAAGAGGCAGGGTGAGCAAGAACATCAGTGCCGCAAACCATCGCAGCATGTCAGTGTCCCCCTGCAGACCCGAGCGAGAACAGCTCGGAGGGCATAACCAACAGGTCAAAGGCCAACTTGCCACAGACGGCCAACACCATCATGGCGAGTAAAATACGCAGTTGTTCGGCTTTCATCTTCACACCGATCCGGGTGCCGATTTGCGCGCCGATTACACCGCCAACCAACAAAAGAACGGCCAGCACGATATCCACGGTGAAATTTGTTGTTGCGTGCAACATTGTGGTGAACGCGGTCACAAAAATGATCTGGAACAGGGATGTCCCAACCACGACTTTTGTCGGCATGCCCAGCAAATAGATCATTGCGGGCACCATGATGAAGCCACCGCCCACACCCATGATCGCGGCCAGAACGCCAACGCAGAGACCCACAATAAGCGGGGGGATGACCGAGATATACAGCCCCGACACGCGAAATCGCATCTTGAAGGGCAACTTGTGGATCCAGTTGTGCTTCTTACGCGTGGGTACTTTCGCGCCACTGCGGGTCTTACGGATCGCGTTCAAGCTCTCGAAGAACATAAGCCCGCCGATAACGCCCAGAAAGACCACGTAACAAAGCTTAACGAGCAGATCGACTTGCCCCATGCTTTTGAGGTGGTTGAAGAGAACCACACCGACGGCGGCACCGACAAGCCCACCAATCAGCAACACCGTGCCCATCTTGAGATCAACGGTTTTGCGTTTCAAATGCGCCAAAACGCCGGAAAAGGAGGAGGCCACGATTTGATTGGCTTCGGTGGCCACAGCCACGGCAGGTGGAATTCCGATGAAGAATAAAAGCGGCGTCATTAAGAAGCCGCCGCCAACGCCAAACATGCCAGATAATACGCCCACCATGCCGCCCAAGCCCAAGAGCAGGAAGGCGTTGACCGAAACTTCGGCGATGGGCAGGTAGATCAGCATGAGTACTGTTAGCGTGCCAAGGCGGGCGGATCAATGGCCATGCCGCTTTGCAGCGAACAGGCCTTACAGATCGTCGATAACTGGCCTTATGAGACGTACCGTCTCAGAAAATCTCGTTACCGCTCCTTAACATACGGCTCACCGCCCGCTCGAGGTGGAATCGCCTTCCCGCCTAGCCCTGCAAGGATGATGACAGTCATGATATAGGGCAGCGCGCTCAACAGCTGACTTTGTACTTTGATGCCAATCAGACCCTCGATGACATCGGGGCGTGTCTCCATTGCGCTGAACAAGCCGAACAAAAGGCAGGCCCAAAGCGCGTACCATGGTCGCCATTTCGCGAAAATCAGCGCCGCCAATGCAATGAACCCGCGCCCGGCGCTCATGTCTTTCACGAACCCGGCCTGCAAAGCGGTTGACAGATAGGCCCCCGCAAGGCCGCAAAATATCCCGCAGATCGCAACGGCCGCATAGCGCAGCCCGACCACCGAAACACCGGCTGTGTCCACCGCCGCAGGACTTTCGCCCACGGCACGCAGCCGCAACCCAAAGCGCGTGCGATAAAGCAACCACCACGTAAAGGGCACAGACGCAAAGGCGATATAAACAAGGATCGAGTGGCCCGAGATCAGCTCGCCGTAGATTTCCCCAAAGATCGGAACGTCGGATAAAGCGTCCGCAAAGGGCAGGGTGATTGGCTCAAATCGCCCACCCCCCATCAAAGACGGCGTGCGTCCGCCTTGTGAAAACCAGTCTTGCGCGATGAGAACGGTCATACCGGCTGCAAGAAAGTTGATCGCGACACCGGAAATCAATTGATTGCCCCGGAACGTGATCGAGGCAAGGCCATGCAGCCCGCTGAGCATCATGGATGACACGACCCCTGCAAAAAGCCCCAGCCAAACTGACCCGGTCATGGCCGCAATGGCCGCAGAAAAGAAACCCGCCATCAACATTTTGCCTTCAAGCCCAATGTCAAATATGCCCGCGCGCTCAGAATAAAGACCGGCCAGACAGGCCAAAAGCAGCGGGGTGGCAAGGCGAACGGTGGAATCCAATATCTGGATGAGAGTTGCAAAATCCATGATTTATGTCTCCCGCCGCAATGCAAGGAACACGCGTTCCAGCGGCATGCGCACCATGTTGTCCAATGCCCCGGTGAACAAGATGACCAACGCTTGGATCACCACGATGAGTTCTCTGGGGATGGAGGTCCACAAAGCAAGCTCGGCGCCACCTTGGTAGAGGAACCCAAACAGAATAGCGGCCAAAAACACCCCGAACGGGTGTGAACGGCCCATCAGCGCCACGGCAATTCCGATGAACCCCGCGCCCTCTGTCATGTTCAAGATCAAGCGCTCGGCCTCACCTTGGGTGGTGTTCACGGCCATCATGCCGGCCAAACCGCCGGAAATGAGCATGGCGATAACGGTGATTTTGGCTGGCGATATCCCGGCGTATTTAGCCCCAGATTCTGAAAACCCAAAGGACCGGATTTCATACCCGAGCCGCGTGCGCCAGATCAGCAACCAGACCAGAACACAGGCCATCAGTGCCAAGAAGAAAGACACATTCGCAGGGGCTGCGCGGAACATTTTCTCAAAGCCGAGCACGGCTGCCATGTCTTCAAATGTCGGCAAATGCGTGGCCACAGGGAAGTTGGCCGTCGCGGGGTCCATTGCGCCTGCGGGCTTGAGTTGGTTGACCAGCAAATAGTTCATCAAAGCGGCGGCAATGAAGTTGAACATGATGGTGGTGATCACGATGTGACTGCCGCGTTTGGCCTGTAGATAGGCCGGGATCGCAGCCCAAGCCGCCGCGAATATCATCGCCCCCACAGAGGCGCCAAGGATCGCAAGCGACCAATGTGGCCACGGGATATAAAGGCACGCCAAGGCAACACCAAGCCCGCCCAAGGTTGCCTGACCTTCACCGCCGATGTTGAACAGGCGTGCATGAAATGCGACCGAAACGGCCAGCCCGGTGAAGATGAAATTCGTTGTGTAATACAGCATATAGCCGATGCCAGAAGAGCGCAGCAGCGTCCCTTCAATCATCAACCAAAGCGCGGCAGATGGGCTTTCCCCAATCGCCAGAATGACCAACGCGGATAGGATCGCGGCCAATAGAAGTGAAATTAACGGCACCAGAACAACTTCGGCCCAACGCGGCATGGTTTGCATCAGTTTGTTCCTTTATTCCGCAGCCGTCTGCGTCTGTTCGGTTATCCCGGCCATCATCAAGCCAAGTTCGGTCTCGTCTGTCTCGGAGGGGATGCGTTCGCCCATGATTTGACCGTCAAACATCACCGCAATGCGATCAGATAGCCCCATCACTTCGTCAAGTTCGACCGAAACCAGAAGCACCGCTTTGCCCTCATCGCGCAGAGCGACGATTTGTTGGTGGATGAATTCGATGGCCCCAATGTCAACACCGCGCGTGGGTTGACCAATGAGCAGCAGATCAGGTTTGCGCTCAATTTCTCGGGCCAGCACGATTTTTTGCTGATTGCCGCCCGAGAAGTTCTTTGCGGCCAGCTTTGGGTTCGGCGGGCGGACATCAAAACGCTCCATCTTGCCGACTGTGTCTTCGCGGATTGCAGCGTTGTCCATCAGAATGCCGGATTGATAGGCGGGGTCGTGGTGATACCCGAAGGCGACGTTTTCCCATGCCTGAAAATCCATGATCAGCCCTTCGCGTTGCCGATCTTCGGGCACGTGTGCGATGCCTTGTGCACGACGCGATTGCCCGTCCGAGAACTTACCAGTTAAATCCAGATCCCGCCCGCTTACTGTGATCTGGCCGGTTCCATTCGTAACACCCCCAAGGACCTCAAGAAGTTCGGATTGCCCATTGCCCGCAACCCCGGCAATGCCGAGGATTTCGCCCGCGCGAATGTTGAGGTCAATCCCGCGCAGCCGTTCCACGCCTTGCTCGTCCACAACCCGCAAACCTTGTACGTCCAATATGGTTTCACCGGGCTCAGCTGGCGTTTTGTCTACGCGCAACAAGACCTTACGGCCGACCATGAGCTCTGCGAGTTGTTCGGGGGACGTCTCGGCGGTTTTCACGGTTGCGGTCATTTCACCGCGGCGCATCACGCTAACTGTGTCGGTCGTGTCCATGATTTCGCGCAATTTGTGCGTGATCAGGATGATGGTTTTGCCTTCTTCTTTCAACCGCTCAAGGATGCGAAACAACTGGTCAGCTTCGGCAGGGGTTAACACCCCGGTCGGCTCGTCAAGAATCAGGATGTTTGCTTGGCGGTATAGCGCCTTGAGGATTTCAACGCGTTGTTGCATGCCCACGCCGATTTCCTCGATGATGGCATCGGGATCGACTTTTAATTCGTATTCATCTGACAGCTCTTTGAGGCTGCGACGCGCCTTGGCGAGCGAGGTGCTTAATCGCCACCCGTCTTCTGCGCCAAGAACGATATTTTCCAGAACGGTGAAGTTTTCCACCAATTTGAAGTGTTGGAAGACCATCCCGATCCCGGCTGCGATGGCGGCTTGGCTGTCTGGGATGAGGGTCTTTTGCCCCGAGATGAAAATCTCTCCTTTGTCGGCTTTGTAAAAACCATAAAGAATGGACATCAGTGTTGATTTTCCGGCGCCGTTTTCGCCGATGATCCCGTGGATCGTGCCCGGCATCACGCGGATCGAGATGTCCTTGTTGGCCTGCACCGGCCCGAAGGCTTTTGAGATACCCTTGAGTTCAATCGCTGGTGCTGTTTCAGCCATGGTCCCACCCCATTTAGTAAAAGAGGCCGCGCCGATTTCTCAGCGCGGCCTTGTATTTGTGTCTCAGCTCAAAGGCTTAGAATGTCAGCGCTGGGCAGCTGTCGTCGGACATATAGTCGTGGACTGCCAACTCACCGCCTGCGATTTTAGCGGAGGCCGCATCAACCGCAGTTTTCATGTCTGCGCTGACAAGCTCTGCATTGTTGTCGTCAAGCGCGTAGCCAACACCGCCATTGCTAAGGCTCATGGTGACGTTACCTGTTTCCAAGTTTTCGCCTTGGGTGAAGGCGTCAAACACGGCGTTGTCGACGCGTTTCATCATGGATGTCAGGACTTTACCTGGGTGCAGGTAGTTTTGGTTGCTGTCGACGCCGATGGACAAAATGCCCTCATCCGCGGCTGTTTGCAGAACGCCAACGCCTGTGCCGCCCGCGGCCGCGTAAACAACGTCCGCACCTTGGCTGATTTGCGCTTTGGTCAACTCAGAACCCTTTACCGGGTCATTCCATGCCGCAGGTGTCGAGCCGGTCATGTTGGCGATGACTGTCGCGTCTGGGTTCACCGCTTTTACGCCTTGGGCATAGCCACATGCGAATTTGCGGATCAACGGGATGTCCATGCCGCCGATGAAGCTGACTGTGCCCGTTTTGGACGCTTGCGCTGCCATCATGCCGACAAGGTAGGACCCTTCATGTTCGGCAAAACCGATGCCGCGCACGTTTGGCAGGTCGAGCCAGTTCACGTCGATCACAGCGAATTTTGTGTCTGGGTAGTCAGGGGCAACTTTGCCAAGTGCGTCAGCAAAAGCAAAACCGGCCATGACGATGGGGTTTGCGCCGGCTTCAGCAAAGCGACGCAGCGCTTGCTCGCGTTGTGCTTCGGATTGCAGTTCGATTTCACGGAAAGAGTTGCCGGTTTCTTCGGCCCAACGCTTGCCACCGTTAAAGGCTGCTTCGTTGAAGGATTTGTCAAATTTGCCGCCGAGGTCAAAAATCAGAGCGGGCTCGGCCATAACGGCACCAACGCTGAGGGCTGTGGCCGCTGCGGCGCCTAGAAGAGTTTTCATCAGAGTCATTAAATGTGTCTCCCTTTGCTATTTTATTATCCAACTTTGAACGGCACAAAGCCACGCAAAGCGGTTGCGTTCGATCTGACGCGATCAGGCCATATTAAGGACGGGTTAATGCAGGGGGGTCAACCGATTCTGCGATTTTTTGACCATCGGGTTAGGGTTCCCCCTACGTAACCGCACGTTGCATGACCAAAGCATCCACTTTCGTGCCATCCGCGCGTGCGTAATAGGCAGGCCTGAGACCCGATTGCGCGAAGCCCATCGCTTCATACATCGATAGGGCGTCCGCGTTGTCGGCGGCGACCTCAAGATGAACAATATCCACGTCTTGAAACAACAGATGGATCAACAACCCAGCCTTGCCCTGACGCCGCTTATCGGGATGAACGCAGATCGTCAGAATTTCTCCCTCTGGCGGGAACAGACTGGCAATCAGAAACCCTTGATCCACCGTATAAAGCGCGGTCATGGGCTGGTCGAGCAGCGTGGCACAGCTGTCATGCGACCAAGGTGCCTCCGGGAAGCAGAGCTTATGCAAGGCAACAATATCTTCAAGAATCATGTAAAATCACCGGGGGCGCGTCACGTGGCGGGGCCGCATCCGCAGGGCGCAAGTAAAGCGGGGCAGGGGCAATGTCGGGCGTGCGTTGCGCGGCCAAACGGGCCATCGCCGCGACCATTTCAGCGCCGTCTTCGATCCAAAGCGTTGTCTCGGGGATGTCGGCCCGTGCGACCAATTCAGGTGGGGCCGTGTCGACTTGAAGATAGGCCATATCGCGCGGCGCGGCCACCGCGGCCAAACCTGATGTTCCGGTGCGCAACGCATCAAATGAACTGATCCCAATGGCTGGAATGTCCAAACCAAGCGCCAAACCGCGCGCAGCAGACACCGAAATACGAATGCCTGTAAAATTGCCCGGCCCAATGCCGACACCGATGCGCGACAGGTCCTGCCATGTCACATCGTGGCGTGCCAACAGCTCTTCGATCAAAGGCATCAAGCGTTCGGATTGCCCCCGCGACATGGCCTCACAAGCGGTTCCCAAAACCTCACCATCACATAGCAAAGCCGCCGCGCAATGGGGCACAGACGTATCAAAGGCGAGAACGTAATTGGGCTTGCTCATCGGGCGGTCTTAACTCGGTTTCGCCGCAGAGAGAACATCGCGCGCAGACTCATCTTCACGTGGCAGACCATCCTGCATATGTAACCATGTCACCTTTTCGCCGAAATGGCTGTGTGATGCCGGGGCAAGATCGTCGATCTGATCCATAATCCCAACTGGCACATAGACTTGATCAGGCAGATATTCAAAACGCGCCGCGATGGGCGATCCACATTGCGGGCAAGACCAGCGCTCAACACCGGGCACTGTGGACAATGGGGGGCCTAGGGGCGGATCGGTCGTTAAATCTTTGGGGGCAAATGCTGCAAATGCGCTAACAGGTCCGCCGGTCCACCGACGACATGACGCGCAATGGCAATAGGCCACAGTTTGCAGCGCTTGTGCGGACACGGTGACATGTCCGCAATAGCAACGCCCGGTAAAGACTTGCGACATTGGCCTTAAACGGCGACCGGGCGGACTTCGGTAACTTCTGGGATGTAGTGGCGCAGCAGGTTTTCGATGCCCATTTTCAGCGTCAACGTGGATGACGGGCACCCTGCGCAGGCGCCTTGCATGTGCAAATAGACAACGCCGCGATCAAAGCCGTGAAAGGTGATGTCGCCGCCATCTTGGGCCACCGCTGGACGCACGCGGCTGTCGAGCAACTCTTTGATTTGACCGACAACTTCGGAATTCTCGCCTGTATGTTCGGCATGCCCGGACCCAATCTGCGCATCTTCCGCCATCACAGGCTGACCGGATTGGAAGTGCTCCATGATTGCGCCAAGAAGGGCAGGTTTCAGGTGATCCCACTCAATAGCATCGGCTTTGGTCACAGTGACGAAATCACCGCCAAAGAACACGCCGCTCACACCGTCGACTGCGAATAAACGATCCGCCAACGGCGACGTCCCAGAGGCCGCATCAGCGCTTGGGAAATCTGCGGTCCCGGCGTCAAGCACGGTCTGACCGGGCAAAAACTTCAGGGTTGCAGGGTTTGGCGTGGATTCGGTCTGGATAAACATATCTGAGTACTCCGGTCAGGTTCCGCAAAATATGAGCGTTGTGCATGCAGAAGTCAATGGATTGGAATCATTCTAAGTTGTGTGCGGGCAAACAGGCTTTTGCGGCGCGTCGATGGTCTTAAGCGGCCTCCCAGAGGTTCTAGGTTATCGCTTCAAGCCTCTCTTTGCTGAGGTCTCCGGGCACGATTGTGATGGGGATCGGCAAAGACCCAGCACTTTTGGACATTTGCGTCACCAGCGGGCCAGGGCCTTTTTTGTCGGTCCCCGCACCTAGGACAAGAACGCCGATGTCAGGGTCTTCTTGCACTTGTGCGATGATCTCGGCGACGGCTTGTCCTTCGCGGATGACCAATTCAGGCTCAACATGTTGGCGGTCGCGCATCCATTTTGCAAAGACCTCGTAATGCACTTCGATCCGCTCGCGGAATTCTTCGCGCATGACATTTCCGACGCCAATCCAATGGTTGAATTCATCTGGTGGGATCACCGAAAGAATGGTGACACCGCCACCGGTATGCGCCGCCCGCATTGCTGCAAAGCGCATCGCGTTCAAGCACTCTCGTGTATCGTCCAGCACAACAAGGAATTTACGCATGGTATTGATCCGTTTTGTTCGAGTGGATCATGACGAAACGCAGGCAGCGGCGCAATAGCGCTCTGATGGAGGGGCGCAGGGTGGGGCGGTTCGCCTCAGGTCGAGGCGGCCCAATCCCAATACATTTCACGCACACGCCGAGTGATCGGACCTGCTTGATACTGCACGTCATCAAACGCGGTCACGGGCGTCACCTTGTTCATGTTCCCCGACATAAAGACCTCGTCTGCGGCCTCAAAGTCTTCAAAGGTCAGAACGGCTTCGTGCACTTTTGTCCCATCTATCAACAGGTTCGACATATGGCGCGCACGCGTGATACCCGCCAAGAATGTGCCATTTGGAATAGGTGTGAAGACTTCGCCGTCACGCACCATGAAGATG
Source organism: Aliishimia sp. (assembly GCA_039978895.1). GTDB lineage: Bacteria > Pseudomonadota > Alphaproteobacteria > Rhodobacterales > Rhodobacteraceae > Aliishimia. The sequence continues at coordinate 173,384 of JBDWAL010000057.1, read as the reverse complement.
TTTGCGGTGGCAGTTTCGGCCACATTGCCCATCGCATCTGTGGCCAACGCGTTTGAAAACCCTTTGGTGCGTGCCTCAACAAGCATGCGTGCGTTGTTGGGATAAAGGCAGCCTGCCTTGGCGTTCACAACGGCGTCTTCCATCACGGGGCGGCGAAACCGTGTTCGCGTCAACGTGGCCGACGCATCAGCCGAGGCGAACGGGATTTCTTCCAAACAGATGCAAAAACCAGTTTCTTCTTGGCTGGGAACGATGGCCGTCAGATCACCGTGTATGGCCCAATACATTGGGCGGATATAAACGGCGGCATCCTTGGAAAACCCCGCCAACCCTTCGTGGGTCAGATCGACGATTTGTTGCGTGGTCATGGTGGGTTTGATCATCAAGGCTTCCGCTGAGCGGTTGACCCGTGCGCAATGCGCTTCAAGATCAGGCGACAGCCCATGGGCATAGCGCGCCCCGTCAAAAACACTGGTCCCAAGCCAAGATGCATGATCGGCCGCAGCCATGATCGGCACATCACCACTATGCCATGTGCCCTCAAAATAGGTGCGAATATTGGTGCTTAATGCCATGGTCTGCGTCCTCCTTTTGGGCGTACCGTAGGGGAAAAATAGGTCACAGGTCCAGACCTTTTTCTGGTGGCTTCGGATTAACGCAGTTGCTTCAGGATCGCATCGATGCTGCGATCTAAGGCGTCCACGGAAAGCCCCGAACGCGACAAGATTCGCAGCCCCGCATATTGCGTCACCAACATGTCCGCCTCTGCATTCAGTGCGCGCGGAGTTTGCAAGGTGGCCGCAAGCGCTGTTTCAAACCCGCCCCGCATCTTTCCAAGCAATTCTTGCACCACGGCTTGGATGTCCGGATCGCTATAGGCGGGACCTGCGGCGGTCGAACACAACATGCAACCGCGTTGATCCCCGGCACGCACGGCTTGTGTTACGCTTCGAAGGGCGCGCTCGATTCGATCTGATCCATCAAGCAGTGCAGGATCGCTCAGCATCTCAATCGCGGGCTGCACTGCAATATCTTCATAACGGCGCAATGTGCTCAAAAAGAGCGGCTTCTTGCCTTCAAAGGCTTTGTAGAAGCTACCCCGCGTTAATCCCATGCCCGACAGCAAACGCGGCAGGGATGCGTCCTCGTATCCAAAATCCCAGAAGACATTCATCGCATCTTGCATGGCAGTGTCGGGGTCAAATTCGCGAGGGCGGGCCATAATTGGGTTCCTGAATTAGCTGCGGTCTATGTGATGTATATAGATTGGAACCGATTGTTACACAATTCACGGAATGGTGTTTTGTACTGATCGGTTCCTTACTCTAGATGATGTCCTATCAACACCAAACTTCAAAAGGACTTTACCAATGAAACGTTTCCTTCTTCCGCTTGTGACGGCCGCAACTTTGTCTTTCACAGCTGCCTTGCCCGTACAGGCGGGGTCTTCGCAATTGACCGGTTCGTTCACAGGTGCCAGCGATCACATCACAACCGGCGGCGTCACAGTTGTGAAAACCAGTGGTGGCGGCGCGGTTGTCATCTTGGACAGCGATTTCAGCCTTGATGGCGCACCAGATCCACGGGTCGGCTTCGGCAAAGACGGCGCCTATGTTGACGGTACAGATGTCGGATTGTTGAGCAGCAACACAGGCTTGCAGGTCTTCATCGTGCCCGACAGCGTGAACCTTGATGATCTCAACGAAGTCTACATCTGGTGCCTGAAATTCGGCGTTCCACTTGGCGTAGCAGCGTTGAACGGATGACCCATCTTGGCCTCTCAAACATACCCATCAAAAGGACGTTTACGATGAAATTCATGACCCAAAAATTACATGCAATGATCGATTATCCTGTGGCAATTGGCTTGTTTGTGATGCCATTTCTATTGGGCTTGGGAACGTCACATTGGTTCGCGTTCACGCTATCGGTCGTGACAAGCATTGCAGCGTTGATCCTGACGGCGCTCACGGATCATGAAACGGGTGTGATCCGCATTTTACCCTATAAGCTGCATCTTGCAGTTGACGCTATGGTCGGGGCCGCGTTTGTGCTTGCACCCTTTGTATTTGGCTTCACTGGGTTGGACGCGGCGTATTATTGGGTTTTGGGTGCGACTGTGCTGGTTGTCGTTGGCTTGCACAGCCCAACACCTGCTGCGCCTGAACAGATGAGCGCAGAGTAAAAGCAGGCTGCACTTTATCTGCCCAAAACCGACCAAACGGCGTGCGTAAGTTTCGCGCACGCCGTTTTGGCCTGCGGTGGGGTGTTGCCCATGGCAGGTTCTCAGAATTTAGGGTCTGTATGTAAAAAGGAACAGGGCGGCGAGCTCGCATGTTTAGGATGGCTGCGCCTTTCGATCCGTGGACCAAAGAAAGACGCCGTTGCGCGTTCGTTCAAAACCATCTGCCTGTTGTCGCGGGACGGGCATCAGTTAAGACTTACATCCGCGATATGTGATCACGCAGCAGGTTTTATCCGACCTTAGGTTCAGATGACGTTACAACTGCGAACGGTGGCGCGCCTTAGGACACCAACCGTCCCCAAAGGTCATATTCACCGGCCTCATCGACTTCGACGGTCACGATTTGCCCCGGTTGCAGGGCTTCAAACCCTTCGTCGATGAACAAGTTCCCGTCGATTTCGGGTGCGTCCGCTTTGGTGCGACAGGTCGCGGCATCGTCCTCAACCAGATCGACAATCACGTCCATGCGTTGGCCAACTTTCGCGGCGAGCTTGGCTTCGGAAATCGCTTGGGCCTTTTCCATGAAGCGATCCCAGCGCTCTTGCTTGAGCTCGGCGGGCACATGATCTGGCAGGGCAGCCGAACGCGCGCCTTCAACGTTTTCATATTGAAAACAGCCAACTCGATCCAATTGCGCCTCATCCATCCAATCGAGCAAAGTTTGGAATTCATCCTCAGTTTCACCGGGGTAGCCCACGATAAACGTGGATCGCAGGGTGATGTCGGGACAAATATCGCGCCATTCTGCGATCCGGTCCAAGGTGCGTTCGGCGGCGGCAGGGCGCGCCATGCGGCGCAGCGTATCGGTATGGGCATGCTGGAACGGGATATCCAGATAAGGCAGCACAAGACCGTCGGCCATCAGTGGAATTAACTCGCGCACATGCGGGTAGGGATAAATATAATGCAGCCGCACCCAAGCACCAAGTGAGCCCAAATCACGCGCCAGATCGGTGATATGGGCGCGGTGTCCTTTGGCTTCAGCGTGTTTGATATCAACGCCGTAAGCAGATGTGTCTTGCGAAATTACCAACAGTTCTTTCACGCCCGCATCGACCAAACGTTCGGCTTCGCGCATCACTGCATGTGCCGGACGCGAGGCGAGCTTGCCGCGCATATCGGGGATGATGCAAAACTTGCACTTGTGATTGCACCCTTCTGAAATCTTTAGATAGCTAAAGTGGCGTGGGGTTAATGACACGCCGGAAGCGGGCAACAGATCCACAAACGGATCAGGGCTGGGCGGCACGGCTTGGTGCACGGCATCCAAGACTTGTTCATATTGATGGGGCCCGGTCACCGCGAGCACTTTGGGATGCGCGCCTGTGATGTATTCGGGGTTTGCGCCCAGACATCCGGTGACGATTACACGCCCGTTTTCGCTTAGCGCTTCGCCGATGGCATCAAGACTTTCGGCCTTGGCGGAATCAAGGAACCCGCAGGTATTAACGATCACCGCATCGGCCCCCGAATAGTCCGGCGAGATCGCATATCCTTCGGCCCGAAGCCGGGTCAAAATCCGTTCGCTGTCAACCAGAGCTTTGGGACAGCCAAGGCTGACCATGCCAAGAGTCGGCTGCCCATCGCGGCGCGGTTCGGCGAAACGGGGGGCAGGGGCGAGGTCGGGGCGAATATTCGGCGGGTTCTGGCTCATGTGGCGGCTATAGCCTGTGTTGACGCGAGCGCAAAGCGGGATCGTTGTATCTTGGCTGAAAGACGCATAGCTCTTGGGGACGCCACGCATAAACAAGGCATGAGGTTAGGGTATGTTAAAGGTTATCAATCGCATTTTCGGCGCCATTGTGCTGCTTCTGGTGTTGATTATTGGCGGGTTGTTTTTGCTTCCTGCGGATCGCATCGCGCGCGTGGCGGCGGATCAAATCAAAAATGCGACGGGTCGCGATGTGACGATTTCGGGCGATGTGTCGATGACGATCTGGCCGGTGCTGGGCGCGTCTGTGGGCGAGTTGGAAATCGGCAATGCGGAATGGTCCGAACAAGGTCCGATGATCACGGCGCAAAACGCGGCGCTTGGGTTGGATGCGATGTCGCTGCTGCGCGGAGAGTTCCGTATCACCAATATTGAAGCGCAAAGCCCGACCATCCGATTGGACAGTCGCGTGGATGGGCGGGCGAGCTGGAAGTTCTCTGATGCGAGTGGCACAGCCGAGATCGAAACCACGCCGGACCCAGATCGCGAACCGGGCAGCTTTTCGATCCAAGCGCTCGAAGTGACCGATGCGACGTTGATTTATGACGCAGAAGGCGCTGATTTAATTTCATATTCTGGTGTTGATCTGAAACTCGACTGGCCAGAAGCCAACGGCGAGGCGCGTATCGATGCGGTGTTGCGCCCTGCGGGGGTGCCCGTTGTGATCGGCGCAACAATTGACAGTTTTGCAAGCTTCCTTGCCGGGGATGTGCGCCAGATCAACGTGGATTTGCAAGCGGCTGGCGGACAGGTGACGCTTGCGGGTCGGGCTGGAATTGCGGGTGATGTGGCCGGGGCGTTCACACTCAAAACCGACAGTACGGACGGATTTTTGAAAGCACTTGGGTTGCCGGGCGCAGATTTGCCGCAAGGGTTGGGGGCGAGTATCGATTTGAGCACCGAGCTCACCTTGACCTCTGATCGCAACCTTTCATTGCGCGATTTGGTTGCAGATTTGGATGGCAACCGGATCACGGGTGCGGCGGATATAGGGCTGAACGGGGTTCCCCAGATTAATGCGCAATTGGATGCTGGCGCGCTTGATCTGGCCTCGGCGACGGGTGGGTCTGGCGATGGCACGGCGGCCCCTGCTGGCAGCGGTTGGTCCAAGACGGCGATTGATGCTTCGGGCTTGGCTGCGTTCAACGGGGATATCGCGTTGCGTGCGGATTCGGTTGATTTGGGAACGCTGAAATTTGGTGCCACCCGGACGTTACTGCGCAATGAGCGGTCGCGCATGGTGTTCGAGTTGCGCGAAGTCGCGGCCTATAATGGGACGCTTTCAGGTGAATTTGTGTTGAACAATCGCAGCGGCGTGAGCGTTGGCGGCAAGTTGTTTGGGCAAAAATTGGCGCTGGAAGGATTGCTTGGTGATCTTGCAGGCATCACCCGTCTGACGGGCGCTGCGGATGCGGAAATCCAGTTTCTTGGGGTCGGGGCGTCGACGGATGCGATCATGCGATCGTTAAGTGGCAAGGGCGCGTTGCGCGTGGGGACGGGCACGATCCGTGGCTTCAACTTGGACCAATTGATGCGCTCTGGGCAGGGCAGCGGCGGGACGACTGTATTTGATTCACTGGGCGCGACGTTTGCGATGAAAAACGGTGAGTTGAGCAATAATGATTTGTTGGTGGCGCTCGAAAATTACGAGGCGCGCGGCAAAGGTGTGGTCGGTCTGGGCACGCAAACCATCGACTATTTGTTCACCCCCAAAGCGCTGCGGGCCAATGACGGCAACGGGATCGCCATTCCTGTGCGCATTCGTGGGCCATGGGCCAATCCGAAAATTGTTCCTGATTTGGAAGCCGTTGTGGATTTGAACTTTTCTGAGGAAAAAGAGCGCATCGAGCGCAAAGCCAAAGAAGAGGTCGAACGCGCCGTGGAGAAAGAGCTCGGTGTGACACCAGAAGAGGGTCAAAGTGTTGGCGAGGCTTTGGAAAAGAAGCTTGAGGACGAGGTCAGCAAACGACTGAAACGTCTGTTTGACTGAAGCTGGCGTGGGCCTTTGATCAAGGTACCGCCCTACCGTTCAATCTGGCGACTCCCAAGAACATGCGGCGCCATTTGAACAGGTAGGGTGCACCACAGGTGCACCCTACGATATGTCGCGCGCTTTAGATTGTTTGGTCGTAATCGCCCACGGCGCTTTCGGTGCGGATGACGTCATCAATGTCCTTAAAGATCGCCCGCATTTCTGCTTCGCTTTCAGGGCTTTCGCAAACAACGACAAGGTTCGGCGTGTTAGATGATGCCCGCACCAGCCCCCAGCCGCCATTGTCCAAAATCACCCGTGCGCCATTGACGGTCACGACCTCTTTGATGGCACGTCCACCGATGGTTCCGCCGTTTGCGTGGAGGGCAACGAGCTTGTCCACAAGCCGCTCAAGCACACCATATTTTTCCAGATCGCCGCAATAGGGGGACATGGTTGGGGTGGCGTAGGTCACCGGCAAAGCTTTGCGCAGGTCAGACATTTTCATATCCGGGTTGCGATCCATGAGCTTGCAGATTTCGACCGCAACGCGCATGCCGCAATCATATCCGCGCCCGATTGGTTCCGCCAAAAAGTAGTGACCCGACTTTTCAAACCCGGCAAGCGCGTTGATTTCCTTCACGCGCCGCTTCATGTGAGAGTGGCCTGTTTTCCAGTAATCTGCTTTCACGCCAAGGGCTTGCAGCTCTGGGTCAGAGGCAAACAATCCGGTTGATTTCACATCTGCCACGAACGTGGAGCCGGGATAAAGTTTGGCCAGATCACGGGCCATGATCACGCCGACTTTGTCTGCGAAAATTTCTTCCCCCTCGTCATCGACGACGCCGCAGCGGTCGCCATCCCCGTCAAATCCAAGGGCAAAATCCGCACCAGAGGCTTTCACGCTGTCCGACATATCGTGCAGCATTTCCATGGCTTCGGGATTGGGATTGTAATGGGGGAAGGTATAGTCGAGCTCATTGTGGCTCTCAACGACTTCGACACCCAGACGCTTGAACAATTCGGGCGCAAAGGCGGCCGCTGTGCCATTGCCCGTGGCACAAACAACTTTCAGCTTTCGCGTCATTTTGAAATCGCCAACAAGATCGTCAAGATAGGCTTCGCGCACGCCTTCCACAAACTCATAAGACCCGCCGGCACGTTGCTGCCCGCGCCCTTCAAGCACGATGTCACGCAGTTCGCCCATCTCGTCCGGGCCATGGGTGAGGGGGCGTTCAAAGCCCATTTTCACGCCGGTCCAGCCGTTGGGATTATGCGAGGCCGTGACCATCGCCACAGCGGGCACGTCCAGATGGAATTGGCTGAAATAGGCCATTGGCGACAAGGCCGGGCCGATATCCATGACCTTGATCCCGGCTTGCATCAACCCAAGCATCAGCGCGTTTTTGATCGATAAAGAATAGTCGCGGTAATCATTGCCCACAGCGATGACAGGATCGATGCCGCGCGCAATCATTTGGGTGCCAAGGCCAAGACCAAGGGCTGTCATGCCCGGAAGGTTGATCTCTTCTGGGTACTGCCAGCGCGCATCATATTCGCGAAAACCCGTAGGTTTGATCATGGCGTCACGTAAAAACGCCCATGTGTTCGGTGTCACGTCCGGCAATGGTTTGGTCATATTTGGGGGTCCGTTGGTCTATAGTTGGATTGGGTTGGCCTTGGCGATGGCGTCTAGCTGCATGAGCGTGGCGACCAAAGCTGGCATGTCCGATAGGTAAATCATGTTGGGCCCGTCACAGGGCGCGTTATCTGGGTCTTGATGGGTTTCCATGAACACTGCAGCGGCGCCAACAGCGACGGCGGCGCGGGCCATCACAGGCGCAAATTCGCGTTGCCCCCCAGAGGAGCCACCTTGACCACCCGGTTGTTGCACCGAATGCGTGGCGTCCATCACAACTGGATAACCCGTCTGCGCCATTTGCGGCAGTGAACGCATATCTGTGACCAGTGTATTATAGCCAAATGTCGTGCCGCGTTCGGTCAACAGGATCTTACGATTTCCCGTGCTTTCGATCTTGGACACAACGTTGGGCATTTCCCATGGGGCCAAGAACTGACCCTTTTTCACGTTAATCACCGCGCCGGTTTCACCCGCGGCCAGCAACATATCGGTCTGGCGGCACAAAAACGCGGGGATTTGCATGACATCAACGGCTTGCGCGGCAATCGCGCATTGCTCGGGGGAGTGCACATCGGTGAGCACCGGCACATCCATCGATTTGCGCAAATCATCAAGGACTTGCAGGCCTGTATCAATGCCAAGACCGCGCTTGCCGTCCAGCGAGGTGCGGTTGGCTTTGTCGTAGCTGGCCTTGAAAATATACTGCGCACCGACTGCGGCGCAGGCTTCTTTCATGGTGCCAGCGATCATCTGGGCGTGATCTGCGGACTCGAGCTGGCATGGGCCTGCGATGATTGTAAGCGGGCGGTCGTTGCCAACCGAAAGACCCGCGACTGGGACGTTTTGCATTAAGAAGCCACCTGTTCACGAAGAATCGAGGATGTAAGAGATATCATCAGGTAGATGCCCGCAAAGATGAGGAAAGCCAAGATGGTGTTCTCAAAGGCGCGCGGATATGAGGCTTCTTCGCTGGCCACAGGCGCAACGGCTGTCGTCAGATAGCGGACTTGGCGATTGGCCTCCATCCGGGTTTGTTCGACTTGTTGCAGCGCGGATTGCAGTAACAAATCGCGCGTCGCGAGGTCAGCTTGGGCCATGCGAATGTTGACAGATAATTGCGCCAAGCTGTTTTCGCCTTGGCTTGCGTCGGTCATTTTCGCATTTAACTCAGACAGTTGCGCGTCTAAGATTTGCAATGTGCTTTGTGTGCCATCGACCTTCGCGCGGTTTGGGCGCTGATTGTTGAGCAACGTTGCCAGTTCGATTTGTTTTTCGGTGACTTGGGCTTCGATGTTGGAAATCTGCGCGCGCAAACTGGCGATCACACCTTCAGGATCAAGCGTTGCGCCCTGAATTTGTAGGTTCACAAGATTTTCTTGCGCGAGGCGCCGTTCTCGTTCTGCATTGTCAAACGCGCCCATCGCATCGACCATTTGGTCATCGCGTTTTTGCGCCGACAGACCGTTCACCCGTTCCTCCGCGTAGCCCAAAAGCTGCTCAGAGAACCGTTTTGCGACCGCCGGTTCCGCAGCGATGATTTCCATGCGGATCACGCCTTCGGTCGGGTCGTAACCGATTTTCACCCGTTTTTTGTAGGTCTTATAGGCTTCTTCATTGGTCGGATTTTCACTCAACCGCTGGATCGGGTCGATATAACTTTGCGCAAAATGTGCCTTGAAGCCGGCATCGCCATTGAGCCGCAACATCGCGTCTTTTGAGCCAAGATAGCTTTGTACCGCAATCGAATCCGCATTGGTGGCAAACTGCGTGCCCGACAACAGACCCCCAATTCCACTGCCACCCGCGTTTTCGGATTGGATGATCAGGAATTCAGATTTTGTCGCATACATGGGCGTGGCGATTTGGTAGAAATACCAGCCTGCCATGAATGTCGGCAGGGCCACGAAGAACATCAGCCGTGTGAGCAGCAAGCTCATCTTTTTGCGGCGGCGTTTCAGGATATCGCGTTGAATTTCAGAGATTTCGCGCTGGCGTCTTTGCGCAGGGCTTACGGTTTCGGTCGAAGGTAAGGTTTGACCACCCGCTGGCACGGTTTGGGGCAATTGCACCATCGGATCGCCCGCGCCACCCGGTTCATTCGGGTCAACGGGCATGCCCGTGCCACCGCCGCGACCTTCTTGGGGGACAACCAATTGCAGCACGGCTGCACGCTGGAATGGATCGATCCCCTTCATGCGCAACAGGCGCACGGCGTCAAAGTCAGATGTGGGGGCCAGTCCGTTTTTCTGCGCGATGCGGCGCGCCATGCGCAATTGGCGACCTGTCAGACCTTCGCGGCGGATTGTTTCGATGTCGATTTCACCGGCGACCTGCTGGGGCGAGGCGACTTCGCTGGGGGCGACGACAGACGCGGCGGCAGGGGCGGCGGGCGCTTGTGGCGGCGTCGCGGCCCTGTTGGTGGGGGGGCTGGGGTGTTCTGGTTGCTCGGGCGGTGGCGGGGCTGGCTTGGCGATTACACCTTCTGGGACCACGCGCGCGCGTGGCTCCGCAGCAGTGCCGGGAGTTGGGACAGCCCGCTTGACGCGGAATTTTCTAGCCTTGGGTTTCGTAGTCATAGAGTTGCTTTGCCTCTTCCAAGGTATCGTACATATGCAATTGCCCATCCAGCAAAACCGCGGCGGAGCGTGCGAATTTTTCAAGCGTCTTGGCCTGATGTGACACGATGACAATCGTGGTCGTGGCCAGCCGTTCTTGCAGAATATCACCTGCTTTGCGGTTGAATTCCACATCTGTTGTGCCGGGCATGCCTTCGTCGATCAGATACATATCAAAATCGAGCGCCAACATCAGCGCAAACGAAAACCGGGCCCGCATCCCAGCGGAGTAGGTGCCAAGGGGTTGGTCGAAATATTCCCCAAGCCCACAAAGCCAGCGACAAAAGCTTTCAACATAGTCCGGGTCCAGCCCGTAAAGCCTTGCGATATAACGACTGTTTTCAAGCGCGGAAATCTTGGACACAACCCCGCCCATAAACCCCAGCGGAAACGAGATATTCCCGTCGCGGCGGATTTCGCCTTCGTCAGGTTTCTCAAGTCCGGCCATCATGTTGATCAGCGTGGTCTTGCCAGTGCCATTGGGGGCCAAAATGCCAAGAGACCGGCCCAATTCCACCCGAAACGAGACGCGGTCAAGGATTACCTTGCGCTGCTGACCCGTCCAGAAGGACTTTGACACGTTTATGAACTCTAACATAACCTGTTTTTTGACCTGATTTTGGCGAAGAATTGGGTGTTTGACCCACCAACTATATACATCAAGGGTATTTACGGTTTATTCCCCGAATTGGGCATTATTATGTCCATTTCGTTAACAACGCTACAGGTTTAAGCCACTTTGTTCACGGGGAATTCTTCACCTTCTTGCGACACAGACGTGACTAACGTCCTCAAAACAAGAACGAATAGGTGCAATTCGTTCGCTCGGTAACTTTTTCTACCAAAGGTTTAGCGCCGCGACACCCAAAGTGGACATCACGGCGCCAATCGTTCGTGGTGCGCGTTTTATCTAGGTCCAAGCCTGCCAGGCCAAACCAGCAATCAACGCGCCGATGATCGCAAAGGTCAGGTAGGCGGCAAAGACACGTGGTTTGACCAGTGCCCAGACCGCAATCGCGGCTGGAATGCAGCTGACCCCCCCGGCGATCACAAAGGACATCGCCGCGCCTTGTGCCATGCCTTGGGCCAACAATGCGTCCACCAAAGGCACCGCCGCGTAGCCGTTCAAATAGGCAGGTGCGCCCACCAAAGCCCCCAACAAGATCGGCATAAACCCTTCGCCGCCCAGCACACCTGCAATCATAGAGGCGGGGATATAGTTCAACATTGCCACTTCGATCACATAAGCAAGCGTCAGCCATTTTAGCAAAAACAATGCGTTATCTTGTGCCGTGGTGCGGAATGTCTCGCGGCGATCGGCATGGGACCAGAATTTCCAGACGGGTTTACCTTGGAATGGCTGCGACACGCCGCAACACCCACCGACCTGAGGTTTTTCGCGCAAAGGATTGGTGAAGACAGGCGTGTTGGCCATCAAAAGCGTGCCAAACCCGCCAAATAGACCCAAGCCAATGGCTGCAAAGGTTTTGGCCAGCGCAAATTCTAACCCCAATTCCCCGGCCGTGATTGTGAACATCGCCGGATCCATCAGGGGGGAGGCCAACCAAAACGCCATAACAGCCGCTAAAGGGGCCCCAACCGCGAGCAATGCGGCGATAAAGGGGATGACTTCGCACGAACAGAACGGTGACATCCCGCCCAATAGGGCTGCCATAACGATCATACGGGCAGGATTGCCTTCAAAGGCTTTGGCGAGCAAAGTTTCGGCGCCCGTGGCCTTGAGATACGCAACCGCGAACACCGCAAAGGCGATGAAAATGCCGGTATGCCCGATTGCACCTAGCGTGCCTTCAACGGCGGGCCAAAAATAGGGCGGATCAAAGACGGCAATCGCGGCCAGGATCGCAAGGGAGGCGAGCCAAGGCTTGCCGGGCAGCGAAAACCGCCATGGGGTTGAGGAGGTCGTGTCAGTCATGTGTCTCGTCTCCGTCTTGGGGAGCGTTGGGGCGCTGAAGGTTGGGATGTTGGCCATTGGGGTGATGTCCATCGGGGCAATCCGCGCAACATTCACGTAGCAAAAAGCCAGCAAGGTCGTGCAGTTCGTCATAGGCGACAGCGGCGCAAATAATGCTGCGCCCTTGCTTTTGCTGTTTGACCAAAGTGGCTTGCGTCAAAATTTTCATGTGATGTGTGAGCGTGCTGCCAGTCACCCCGGAACGTTGACCCAATTCACCGATAGACAAGCCATCCGATCCTGCACGCACCAAAATGCGCAACACGGCAAGGCGTTGTTCGGATCCAAGGGCCGCAAACGTGGAGGCGGCTTGGGCGAGGGAAAGATCATCTGCGAGGGGGGATTCTGTTTTCATGTTTCTAGAATTATCGAAATGAATGCGCGATGTCGACTCTTATTTCGATATAACTCGAAATATAGAAATGATATCGTGCTAAGAGACCAAAACCGTTCAACAAAAGATACGACAGCTGACCCTCCCCAGAGGTGGGAAACTGGGGTATACGTGCCAAAACAGGTGAGCCCACGTGCCGGAAACGCTTCAAACTCTCTCTCTTAAGATGCAAGCTTGCACGTTGTGCGACGGCTTGGAACTTGGACCAAACCCGATATTTCAACTGGATGAACAGGCGAAAATCTTGATCGTCGGGCAGGCTCCGGGTCGCATCACCCACAAAAAGAGCCGCCCCTTTGACGACCCCTCAGGGGATCGGTTGCGCACATGGTTGGGTGTGGACCGGGCCACCTTCTATGACGACAAACGGATCGGCATCTTTCCGATGGGGCTGTGTTTTCCCGGCTCCGGCAAAAGTGGCGACAAACCACCCAGACCCGAATGCGCCGCGGCCTGGCGCGTGCCGGTGATGGCTGCCTTGCGCAATGTCGAACTTACTTTGGTGCTTGGTCGATATGCGATTGAATGGCATTTGCCTGCGCTCAAAGATGCGCGGGTGACGGATGCGGTCAAACTATCCAGCGACGGCGATCATGGCGTTTTCGTTTTGCCCCATCCCAGTCCACGAAATAACCGATGGCTCAAGCAAAACCCATGGTTTGAGGCGGATGTAATTCCGCGCATTCAATCAACAGTCGCGACGTTGCTCGGCGATGAATAATGCGCCCGTCGCCACCAAACGCCGTTAAAAATCCGCCCATGGCACTGTTTTATGTTGCCGCCTTGCAGCGGGCGCAATACCCACGGCGTGAAACGCATGCGGGGGAATAAGCCGCCCCGCAACGGAGGCATTTTTAGATGACGGAACTCGACACAGCCCATCAAAGCATGGAGGCCAGCGACGCAGGTCGGTTGCAGTTTTACGCAACACTTGCGGATGCCGAGCTGTTTATGTTGCTCGAAAAGGAGCCCGAGGGCGAGGACATCGAGCCGCAATTGTTCCCCGTTGAGGGGCAAGACTTTGTGTTGGTGTTTGATACTTTGGAACGCATGGCGGAGTTTACGTCCAAACCTGTGCCTTATGTTGCATTGCCCGGCCGCATCGTTGCTCAGCTTTTGGCAGAGCAGGGGATCGGTTTGGGGCTTAATCTTGACGTGGCCCCGTCCGCTATGTTGTTGCCACCTGATGCGCTGTCTTGGTTGGTGGACACGTTGGGTGGGGATGGCCCGGACCAGACCGAAGCGCAGATTGTGGAATTTTTGCCCCCACGGGGCGTGCCCGAAACCTTGCTGATGGGGCTAGCTGAGCGGCTGTCAAAAGCGGGGAAGATCGCGCAGGCGGCTTTACTGGTGCAGGTGCGCTACGCGGATGAAACCACAGGGTTTTTGCTTGCACTTGTTGGTGCAGAAGTGCGCGCAGAACCGGCTTTGGCGCGCGCGGCCTCTGAGGCGGTGACGTTTTCAGGGATCGATGCGGGCTTTCTTGATGTGGGCTTTTTCGCGCAGGATGATCCGTCGGTGGTGAAGATGAAGCGGGTTGCGTTTGAATTTGAGTTGCCAGAGCCAGAAGCCCCCCAAGAGATGCAAATCCCCGGATACGGTCCCGGCTTGGACCCCAAAAAGCCGCCCCGCTTGAATTAACAGGGTGCGATGCGATCTTCACAAGATTGAGAGACGCCAAACCAACTTTGGCGTTTTTTCGCGGCTCGGCTTACATATCGAAAAGCGAATGTAAGGAGCATGTGCAATGTCTGACGTCACACCACACACGGGTGCAAAGTTCAAGGTCACCCGGCGCGGCCTGATTGTTGGCGCGGCTGCGACATGTGCAGCAGGCGGCGTGTTTGCAGCCAATTGGTTCAACGTGGGCGCCACAATTGCAGGCGGCGCGCTGACCGTCTCAGATGCGCACAACAAGGCCAATGCGGGCGACGTCTTTTTGATCGACATCCGCCGCCCTGATGAATGGGCGCGCACAGGTGTCGGCGAGGGCGCGCACCCCATCGACATGCGACGCGACGACTTCACGCAAGCGCTGTTGGTTCTGACCAAGGGCGCAACCGACGCTCCGGTGGCCCTGATCTGCGCGCGTGGTGTGCGGTCGCGCAAAATGACCGAGCGGCTGACGGCTGCGGGTTTTTCCCAGATTATTGACGTGCCAGAAGGCATGCTTGGCTCTGGCGCTGGGCCGGGATGGTTGCGAGCTGGTTTGCCTGTGGTGGCGGTTCAATGATGGGGTTTGTGAAACGGTTCATGGCAGCCGCTGCGATCTGTGTCGTTGGTTCTTCTGCGCAGGCGGGATGCGGTTCGGACGAGGCCGTCTGCGAGATCGAAGGCGGCTCTTATCACGCGGTCGTTCCAGATGGCACGCCCAAAGGTGCGCTGGTTTTCCTGCATGGCTGGGGCAGTTCGGGCCAAGGGTCGATGCGCATGACGGGCATGGTAAACCGCTTTGTTGACGCGGGCTATGTGGTGATTGCAGCGGATGGCACGCCGCGCGAAGGGCGTTCGGGTCGGGGCTGGTCGTTCCATCCGGACTGGCCTGCGGCACGTGATGAAATTGAATTTTTGGCCCGTGTTAAGGCGGATGGCGCGACGCGGTTTGGGTATGATAGTGACAATGTGTTGCTGTCGGGCTTCTCGATTGGCGGGTCGATGACCTCTTATGTGGCGTGTTTCGCGCCGGACACGTTTGCGGCTTATGCCCCTGTGGCCGGCGGCATGTGGCGCCCGCATCCGCAAAGTTGCGAAGGACCTGTGAAGCTTTTGCACACCCATGGCTGGAATGATGGCACGGTGCCCTTAGAGGGGCGCGCGGTGCGTGGCACCAATGCGCGTGACCCGAATGCGGTTGTGCAAGGTGATGTGTTTTCGACCTTGGATACATGGCGCGTGGCCAATGATTGCGTGAACCATATGCCGGACCGGCGCAGATCAGATGGCGCGTTCTGGACCCGGACTTGGACGAAATGCGCGCCGGATTCTGCGTTGAGTTTCGCGATGTTCCCGGGGGGGCATGCGATGCCGCGCGGATGGGCGACGATGGCGCTTGAATGGTTTGAAGGCGGCGATGCGCTGAACTGAGCCAACTTACGACCATTGTCTTATTTGCTGTCGAATCTGTCGCCAAGTGGGGTTGGGTTTGGCAGGTTGCCTCTATCATAAGTTGGGAGGCTAAAGATGTTAGATTCAACCCCGAACGATCATGTTAACGAATTTCTTGATACTTTCGGTGCGGCGCTAGAAGGCGGCGATATTGACGCGGCTGTGGCGCTGTTTGGACAAGATTGCTACTGGCGTGACCTTGTGTCGTTCACGTGGAATATTCGCACGATGGAGGGGCCTGAACAGGTCCGCGCGATGCTGGAGGCGCAACTCTCCAGCACCAAACCCACCGCATGGCAGATCGCAGAGGGCGAAGTGGCCACGCAAGAAGATGGTGTTGTGACCGCGTGGATCACATTCGAGACCGGCGTGGCGCGCGGCTATGGCATGGTTCGCTTGATTGAAGGCAAGGTTTTCACCCTGTTGACCACCATGGCCGAGTTGAAAGGCCACGAAGAACCGCTTGGCTATGAGCGCGCGATGGGGGCCAAACATGGCGCGGGCAAGGGCCGGTTGTCATGGGCCGAAGAGCGCGAAAAAGAGCTGGCCGAACTGGGCTATTCCGACCAACCCTATACGGTGATTATCGGCGGCGGGCAGGGCGGGATCGCTCTGGGTGCGCGGCTGCGTCAACTTGGTGTGCCCACGATCATCATCGAGAAAAACGCACGCGCCGGGGATTCATGGCGCAACCGCTATAAGTCGCTCTGCTTGCATGACCCTGTTTGGTACGACCACCTGCCATACCTTCCGTTCCCGCCAAATTGGCCGGTGTTTGCGCCCAAGGACAAACTTGGCGACTGGCTTGAAATGTATACCAAGATCATGGAGCTGAACTACTGGACGCACTCAACGGTGCAAAAGGCCAGCTTTGACGAGGCCTCCAAAGAATGGACCGTGACGGTGGATCGCAACGGCGAGCAGGTCACACTGAAGCCCAAACAATTGATCTTCGCCACGGGCATGTCCGCCCAGCCCAATGTCCCCGATTTTCCAGGCATGGATGCGTTTAAGGGCGACCAACACCATTCAAGCAAACATGCAGGTCCTGATGCATATGCGGGCAAGAAGGCTGTTGTGGTTGGCTCGAACAATTCCGCGCATGACATCTGTGCCGCACTTTGGGAGAACGACGTCGATGTGACGATGGTGCAGCGCTCTTCGACTCATATTGTGCGCTCTGAACCGCTGATGGAACATGGCTTGGGCGATCTTTATTCCGAACGCGCCGTGGAAGCTGGGGTCACCACGCAAAAGGCCGATCTGATCTTTGCCTCGCTGCCCTATCAAATCCTGCACACGTTCCAAATCCCGGTTTACGACACGATCAAAGCCGAGGACGCGGATTTCTATGCGGGTCTCGAAAAGGCAGGCTTTCAATTGGATTGGGGCGCGGATGGCTCTGGTTTGTTTATGAAATACCTGCGGCGCGGGTCGGGCTATTACATCGATGTGGGCGCAAGTCAGCTGATCATCGATGGCAAAGTAAAGCTGCAAGCGGGACAGGTTGACCACGTGGTCGAGGACGGCGTGGTGCTGGCGGATGGCACCAAACTGGACGCAGATGTGATTGTCTATGCCACGGGTTATGCATCGATGAACGGGTGGGTCGCGGATTTGGTGGATCAGGACACTGCCGACAAGGTTGGCAAATGCTGGGGCCTTGGTTCGGACACGCCCAAAGATCCCGGCCCCTGGGAAGGCGAGCAGCGCAATATGTGGAAGCCGACACAGCAGGAAGCCATGTGGTTCCATGGCGGCAATTTGCACCAATCGCGCCACTATTCGCAGTTCCTTGCTTTGCAAATCAAGGCCCGGATGGAGGGGATCGCAACCCCAGTTTACGGCCTGCAAGAGGTGCACCACCTCAGCTGATTGGGGCGGTGTCATACCATGTTAGGAAGGGCGGGGCTGATCCCGCCCTTTCGCGTTTGTGGTGTCCGGATTTGCGCGCCAACCCCACGCGTGCAGGGCCTAGCTGTGTGTCAAACGTGGCGCATTTCGCAAGGTTAGGTCGGTGCTCCCCCTCAAAAGCGCCACCGGCCAGCGCTTTTTCGCCTGACGTTTTATGCAAACCCAATGTGTTTAAATAGGTCTGGCTGCATTGGCGCGCGCGAACTAGGCTGGCGATAGATTTTATAAAATCCATTTTTTGACGATGATTTGAGGGGGAAAAGTATGGCTGTTTTAAAGGCGAAATCCAAAGGCAAGGACGTGATCGAGCTTCAAAAGGCGCTCAACAAGGCGGTGTCGAGCAAGCTTGATCTGGATGGGCAGTTCGGCAAACAGACCGAAGCTGCGGTGAAGAAATTCCAAAAGAAGAACAAACTCAAACCCGATGGTGTTGCGGGCATGAACACGTTGGCAAAGCTCGGCGTTGGGCCAGGTCCGAAGATGCCGAAGATGCGCGTCGAAGATTGTCGCGCCAAATTGGCCAGTTGGAAACGGGGCCTCAAAACGCAAGGTGTGGGCGGGCCGACGCAGATCAATAATGAATTGGTGCATGTCCGAAAGGCCCTGAAAGACATCGAAAAACAGTTCCTTTTGATGGGCAAAGAAACTCAAACAATCCAAAAAGACGTGGATAAGAACGAAGAACGCGTCCTCGAATTGCTTGAGGAAATCGTTAAGCATCAAGAAGCCTACACCCAATGGGTAAAGGACAAAGACGTGCAAGGCGTGACGGAAATGGCCGATGGCGCCGATTATCTATACGGTCAATATCAGAAACATCTGGGCCTTTTTGACGCCGCAAGAGAAAAGCAAAAGAAGATGTTCACCCAACGGTTCATCCCTTTGGTCGACAAGGCACTGAGTTGAGGTCGTCTGCCGCCCGTCCACGCGGGGGGCGAATTAGCGCGGCCAAAGCCTGAGATCGGCCAAAATTCCGGCGTGGTCAGACCCAAGTCGCGGGCGTATTTCAACGGAACCGCCATGCGGGGCCAACGCAAAATCAAGCGGGAGCGGCACTTTCTTTAGATCAAACGTGGCTCGGATAGGGCCCGCAAGTTGCGTTTGCGTGATTGATGCAAAATGTTGGACACGCTCGGACCACGGCATGGTGTTGAAGTCCCCTGCAATGATTACAGCGCCGTCCAGATCCGACAGAACCCTTTCGGCCGCCGCTTCATTGGCGCGACTGTCATGCGGCCACGGCCAAGGGATATGCGCGGACACCACCCAGATTTTTTCCGTCTTGAGTTGAATGGGGGCGGCGGCAACCGCGCGCGAGTTTGAACAGATGGGCTCCCCAACAAAGGGATGACGTGACGCGAGCGCGACCCCGCTCCAGGCTGAAAAGCGACAAAGGTGCTGATAAGGATGACTGGTTTTGAGCCGCTCCAGAACAGTGTTATTTCGATCCGAAACCTCTTGTAACATCACGACATCAACACGCGCGGCCTCAATATCGGCGACCAAAGCGGGAATTTCGGAATTTGCAAACCATAGGTTCTTTGAATAAACCCGAATGTCACCGCCGGGCTCCTGCGACAAAAACAGGTTTGCGAGGTTGAAGAAGACCCCCGCCACGACCACCGCAAAACTCAGCTTAAGCCAGCGCGGCTTGGCGGCAAAGACGCCGACACCACACAACAATGCGAAAAGTGGTCGCCCCATCGAAATCGTGTCAAAGCTTCTGGCCAAATGACCCAGAAAACCCAACACGACCAGAAGCAATGCGACCAAAGACGCCCCAAGCACTACGTTGCGCATCACCTAATTCTCACCCCAGTGCATTTATGCCCGCGAACGCCACATCCCTCTTCCCAGAGTGGTGGGATGATGTCGTTCGATTGCTCAAAAATTAACGTTGCCCGTCAAACACCAGCTTTGCGGCAAGCCCACCAAAGATGAGCCCAAGGAAGTATCTTGACCAGTTTGCAAATCCCGCCCCGTTGGCTGAAAGCGACCTGATGCTTCCCGCCAACCAAATCACCACCAGATGAACCGCGAAGTCTATGGCCAGAAAGACGCTTGCCAGTACCAAGACCTGAAACGCAACGGAGCCTGCCGCCGGGTCCAAAAACTGCGGGAAAAGCGCCAAATAGAACAGCGCAACCTTTGGGTTCAGCACGTTCGAAATGAAACCCTGTCTAAAGATCACCAATAATGAGTGCTGCTTTTCGGTGGATGTGCCCGAAGCAAAGCCGTCACGCGCGGTGAAAGCCTGCCAAGCAAGAAACAGCAGATACGCCGCACCAAGATACCTCACCAAATCATATGCATAGGGTACGGCTAAGAACAATTGGGACAGTCCAAGCGCCAAAATTATGGCGTGAAATGCCGACCCGGCAGAGATCCCGACTTGCGTGACCAGTCCTGCGGTTCGACCCTGCGCCGCACTTCTTGCCGCAACCAATATCATGTCAGGACCCGGCGTTACGGAAAGCGCAAAGCTTGCAGCGCTGAAAAGAAGGATTGTCTGTATGTCCACCATGTGTCGGGTCCCCGCGAGAATATGTGACCATTCTTGCGGGCACGAGATTAAAACTCAAGTCTGGGTTCGGACGTTTTGGTGTTGGCGCGCAACAGATCAAGCCGACCGCCCCCCCAAATGGAGATGATTAGCGCATCAAGCGCCGAACGCTCCGCGAAGGGGCTGTCTTTTGCCGAAAAGCAGTTAAGGGTATTCCAAGCCAGAAAGTGCACGAAAACGCAGCTGCGATGTTGAGGCCAAAGCGCCAAAGCCCGGGGTCGAGCCCCTTGGCAAACCAGCCCGTGCGCTTATTCCGCAGCCGTCTTCACAGAGCCGTCCAGCGTCGCTTTCATCCGAACGCGTTCCAGCCGTGCGCGCGATACGATGGCGGGTTCGCGCAAGGTGTTGGGGCTATCGATGCGAAAGCCAGCGGGCGCGCGACGGGCGAGGTTGAAGCTTGAGAGCGCAGATAATGGGATGGCCAGCACCAACGATACCACGATTGGCGTCAGCCAAAACGAAACCAAACCTGCGACCAGACCGGTCAACAACGCCAACCCAAGCAAGGTTTCAAGCCAGTGAAAGCGCACCAAAACGCGCCAGCCATATCCGTGTGCTGCGCGCGATTGCGGTGTCCAAGGCTCTTCGGTGGTCACGATTGCCCGCACCACGGCGCGACATTGTTGGATCATCAAAACGGGCGCGTAAAGGATGCTCAATAGCACTTCGGACAGGAACGCGATGGTGAACTTCACACGGCCCCCAAAGATACGATGCGCCTTCGGATGCACGGCGATGATCACAGCCCCGGTCAGCTTTGGCGTCAGCAAAACCGCATACATGATCACCAAAAACAACGCTTCATTGATTTGCGTCATTTGCGGCCAATCCGGGTATAACGGACTGGATTCATTGAAATACCGGATCACGTTCTCGGTCTCGTTCTTGCCCAAAAGCGCCCAGGCAAGCAACAATGCAAACCACGCAGGCGACAGCAAATACGCAACCGCCCCGGCAAACATGTGAAAGCGCGACACAATGTGCAAACCGGGCATGCTCAAGAGGCGCAAGTGTTGCAGATTGCCGCGACACCAACGTCGATCGCGCAGCACGTAATCTATCAATGTCCCCGGCGTTTCCTCAAAGCTACCAGACAAACGCGGCAAGAACCGCACCCGCCAACCGGCCCGGCGTAACAGCCCGGCTTCGACAAAATCATGGGACAGGATCAGGCGATCGCCCGGCAAATGCGGCAACCCAGCCGAGGATGCAAATGCCTTGGTGCGGATCATCGCGTTGTGGCCCCAATAATTGCCCTCGGTTTGGCTCCAAAGGGCCAGTCCTTCGGCCAAAAGCCACCCGTATGCGATGTTGGAAAACTGCTGGATGCGGGCAAAAACGGTTTCTGCGCCGATCAAGGTCGGGAAGGATTGCACCAAGCCGACCGCCGCGTCCGAAGCCAACTCATCGGCCAAGGCCACGATGGTGCGTCCTGACATCAAACTATCCGCGTCCAAGACCAACATGGCCTCGTATCCAGCGCCCCAACCTGTGATCCAATCGGTGACATTGCCGACCTTCTTGTCGGTGTTCATGTCACGGCGTCGATAGTGAACGCACATGTCCACAGATGCATCCCGGCGGAGCTCTTCAAAGGCGCGCAATTCTTGTTCCGCAATCGCGTCGTCGCGGGTGTCCGAGAGCACAAACAACGTGAAACGGTGCGCAGACCCACGCCGTTGCAGGTCGTCCAGCATGGCCGAGGCGTTGCCAAACACGTCCGAGGGCACCTCGTTATAGATTGGGACCAACAGCGCGATGTCCATAGCACCACGTTCGGGCGCGGGTTTGGCAGTGCGGCGCAGCAAGCCAGCAAGGCCAACAATCACAGTGGACACCGACAGCGCCACCCAAACAAAACTGACCCCGATCAACGCCAAAAGCGTCCATTCCAACCACGTCATGCCGCCCATGTTCAGCCATGAAAACAGCCCCGCCAACAGTGCGCCCGTGCCGATCAGCGCAGGGACAAAGACAGCAAGCCGCCAAAATGTACTGCGCGGCGGGGCGTCCGCCATGTGCAGATCGTCGCGATCATGCGCGTCCAGTCGTTGGGGCTGCATGGGCAGACCATTTCTGGGCGGCATCAAGCTCATGTGGGCGTCCACCGATAAAGCCAGACTTCGGACAATGCGTCGCCCTCAGCTGTGCGCAATTGCACGCGGAATTCGGCGTAATTGGCGTCTTGCGGCTCAAAGCGGAAGGCCAAGCGTGGTCCGCCTGTTTCTGGGTTGCGCTGCAAAACCCCGTCCGAGACGCTGCCGGCTGTTGAGCGCACCAGTTTCATCAGGGTGCTCAAATCCTCAGGCACCCGCGCGGACGCCTCATAGTCGATGACGATCAATTGCCCCGGACCAAACGCGTTTTCGCCCATAGCCGTGTTCAAAACACGCACCGGCATGTTGGCCTTGGGGGCCGGATCAGCGCCCCAGTCCAAACGGTAACTCATGTCGTGCCGTTGGCCCGGTGCGAGCGGTGCAGAGGGGCGCCAATAGGCCACGATATTGTCGTAGATTTCTTTGTCTGCCGGTATTTCGACCAGCGCCACAGAACCGCGACCCCAATCTTCGCCCGGTGTCACCCAAAGGCCGGGACGGTTGTGATAATGCGCCTCAAGATCGGCAAAATCGGAAAACTCGCGCGCGCGCTGCATCAAGCCAAACCCGCGTGGACCGTTATCGCCAAAGGCCGAAATTTGCAGCGTTTTGGGGTTTGCCAAGGGACGCCAGATCACCTCGCCGCCGCCATTGTGGATTAGCAATCCGTCGCTGTCATGCACAGCGGGGCGGAAGTCCGAAAAGCGGTCCCGCCCGGTCTGATCATATAAAAACATAGAGGTCAGCGGAGCGATCCCCATATGCGTCACCCGCTCGCGCGCAAAGATCGACGCGCTGACATCCATGCTAAGAACTTCGCCGTGGCGCATCACAAACGTGTAGGCCCCCGTGCAAGATGGGCTGTCCAAAAGCGCGTGCATGGTTACATCTGGCGCGCCTTTTTGCGGTGTCTCAATCCAGAACCCGACGAATTCGGGGAACTCTTCTCCGTCCGGGTCGGCTGTCTTCAACGCCAATCCGCGCGCGGACAAACCATAGTTCAAGCCTGTGCCAATGCCGCGAAAATAGCTCGCGCCCTGAAACACGGCGTATTCGGAAAAGATGCCCGGGGTTTCAAGCTCTGCGCGCAGGCGCAAACCGGAATAGCCCAAGCTGTCATCCACCGTGACATCGGGGAATTTATCTGTGGTATCAAACACACCCATGTCGAACTTGAAGGCGCGCGCTTGGCCGCTTTGAACGGCGTAAACTTCAACAGGGCGTGGGAAGTATAATCCCGGAGGGAACACATCGACGCGTTGTGGCAGATCGGTGTCTTCCCACAGCGCGTTGCGTCCATCAAACCAAATCTTGCGATATTGATCATAGGTCAGATCGCGCCAGTCTTCGGGAATCTGGGGGCGCAATTCATAGGGTTCCGCCGCCATATCCCGCGCTCGGGCATTTAAGGCGTCACGGTCAAATGCAACGGCTTCGCCCAGCTTCAATCCCGGCTCTAGGCTGTCTTGGGCAAAAACAGGAGAGGCCGCAAGGGCCGCCAAACTCGCAAGGAATTCCCGTCGCAGCATTTATGCAGCCTTCCGTTCGCGCCACGGTTGTGACTTGAAAAAACTCGCACCATAGGCGCACAGGATCAACACCAAACACCCAAACGCGTTCACGGCCAACACCGTCAGCGTGTCGCGGCCCAGCACATCCATAGCAAACCCGTTAAACCGTGCCACGAAGATGGACATCACAAAGACCGCGAGGGATTGTTGCCCAACCTTCAGGAAGATCGCCAGAATTTGCTGCCAGATGCGCGCCAAAAGACCGGTTCCATGTGCCACCAAACGCTCGCCTTTGTCGCCCGCCAAAACCCATGCCAGATAGGCAAGCGCCAAGAACTGGATACCGCGTAGCAGACCAAAGTCGGTTTTCGAAATCCATTGACGGTTCTCGATGCGCCATTCGCGCGCGGCCTCAAAGCCAAATTCACGCACCCCGATATTGCTGAATGGAATATTCGCCAGCACGATGAATGCCGTAATCCCGATCAGCAGCGGTGTCACAGGCGGCTTTGGTATCCAGCCCCGCATGAAGGCAAACCCTGTGAAAAAGATCAGCTGCCAGCCAAATGGGTTCAAAAACCACCGGCGTTGCCAGTCATCGTTACCCACCCATGGCTCGGCGGTGAAGTTGAGATAGGGCAGGCCCAGAGCCTCCATGAAGGCGCGTTGCCCAAAGAACCACATCGTCAACGAAAACGCGACCACAAGCCCGAAATGTACCCGCGCCAGAACGATCATGATCGGCATCATCGCCA
This sequence comes from Aliishimia sp., assembly GCA_039978895.1. Lineage (GTDB taxonomy): Bacteria > Pseudomonadota > Alphaproteobacteria > Rhodobacterales > Rhodobacteraceae > Aliishimia. Next base: position 148,886 of record JBDWAL010000057.1, on the reverse strand, counting down.
GAATGACCATATACATCGGCAAGATGTCGAATAGGTTGGGCACCCATTGCAGGGTCATGAAACTAAACAAAATGTTCGGGTTTTCCCAGTGCTGCCCTTCGACGAACAACATCCAAAGGTTCAATTGCCCCCAATAGTTCCGGGTCCCGATTTCTAGATCGGTGATAAAGACAAGAAGGGCGGTTGTGGCAAAGAACAACCCGACATGCGCCCAGTAGACTTGCCAAATCCGAAAGCCGACGCGGGCGGTGCCCAATAGAACACCGGCGCGTGCGAAGGTCGACCCAAAGGCAATAGCTGATGCCATCCCCGAGCAGAAAACAAACATCTCTGTGGCGTCTGAAAAGCCCCATCGCGCGGGTATCCAGCTGGTCAGAAAGTTCCCCGGCGTGTGGGCGAACAAGATGATAAACATGGCGATGCCGCGAAAGAAATCCAGCCGAAGGTCGCGCACTCTGGCTGGGGCGGGCGCTTTGGCCGTCGGAGCGGCCGCTTGCGGCGCGTCACTTTGTGATGTGGGGTCTGCGAATGTCATAGGCGTCCGTTACGGTGTCCGGGTTTCGGGAGCAAAGGAAAAGTCACACCAGAGCTGCAGCTATTGTGCTGGAATCCGCCGTGCGTTGGCCAAGGCTTCAAATCGGGTGGTGGTGAAACGGTCTTGGTTGCCCCCGCGTCGCGCAAGGCGTTCGGCTAGAATTTCTTCTGTTTGTTCAACAAACCCGGCACGAAGGCCTGCATCAATGGTCATGCGCTCAAAGACGTCGCGTTGGGCGTGACTGCCACCAATGGTTTGCATCTTTGGGCGCGCGGCGGCCATGTTCAAAAATGCGGTGTCCCAGCGGGCTTCTGCGAAACTGTGCAGACCCGTCAATGCTGCAATTCCGGGATCGGCGACGCGTTGTTGCATTTCACCGGGGTCGCGGGCGTCTTTGGTGAAGCGCGATGCCATATCGGCGGCACTGTCCCAACGCCCTGCTGAGCCAAGCGCCAGCATGTAATGCAAGTCGGCAAAGACCAGCGAGCCATCGCATTTGCGGTTCTCCGAGAAATCCGCCAGTTCTTCCCAACGGTCCCCGACTTTCAAACCTTCCAACTCTAACCTCATCAAAAGCGATGTGGCGTTGGCGATGTCGCGGTAGTCGTCGGTTTTTTCTTCGCGAATTTTGTGATCATAAAGGCCAAGCGCGATGTCGAGCTCGCCGCGATCCATGTGCAGCAACGCTTTGTGCCACCACACGTGATAGCGGAAGTTGTTGCAGTGGTTCCAAGCGGATGTGTTGTCTTCGATTAGGCGAATGCCCATGTCTGGCTGCGCTGTCATGTCATAAACATGCGCCACCGCGTGCAATCCCCATGCGTCGTCGGTTGCATAAGCGAGGCCCTCAAGGCCAGCGGCCTCTGCGCCTTTGTAATCCCCGGCTTCCTCCAGTGCGAAAGCATGACAGCCCAAAATGTACCCGCGCATGGGGTGGTTGGTGTCATGTGCGTTCAACACCCGCTCAACTGAGGTGCGCATGCCCACGCCGTCCCCCAAGATGAAGCGAATCGCGTGGCTCACCTTCGCGGAAAACGTATCGCGCGGGTTTTCTGTCAGCACGGCTTCCATCGCGTTGATCGCGCCTTGTGGGCTTCCGTTCAACCATGCGCCAAGCGCTGTAATCCAGCTTTGTTCACGCGCGCTGCCAGCATAGGTCTTCAAAGCTGCCTTGTGCGCGTCCTGCGCGACCTTCACCAACTCCTTGCGCCCCATCATCAACGAGAACAGCCCCTTGGCTGCGTGTGCCATGGCAAAATCAGGCTCTGCGGCCATGACAGCGCCCAAATGCGTTGGGGTCTCTGTGGAGTGGGCCAGAAACGCGTGGATCATGGCATTCCAATGCGCAACGGTGTCAGGATGTGTCAAAGAGACGGGGCCGTCGCAGATGTCGAACTTCATGAGGGTAACCTTTGCGCAAAAACAGGAGCAGTGTTGTACTTGATGTAGCGGATGATCAGCCGCTTCCCTATGCCGAGAGGCCGGATCACACGGGTTCGTGACCACTTCAAGGGTATTCGTGAGGATTCTTAGGCAAAGGCTTCAAATTTCGGTGGATTGTTGCCGACGATTGACCGTCCAGAGACGGGTTTTGTTACATTTGAGCCTTTGAACGTGTTGTCGTAACGTCAAGTTCTATGATTAATCATGCCGACCTATAGATGTTATTTAAATCAGGGAGTTGCTGGCTCTTTCAGGGGTATGGATCGGGAATTTCCAATCTGAAAGCATTATTCTAATTACAGGTTTAAATTTTATGAAAAACTGTGGCGTTGACTGCGATCTTCACAAGCCTCTCCGTGTGACTGCCCGCGAACCTGCTCAAATTGGCAAATGTCACGTTTGCCGTTGGTGTTCCAGTTCAATTTGATCCACCGAATTTGCCGGACGTGCTCGCGTGCGTTTGCCGGGCACACATGCCCAAATGTTAGGGTGGCGGGGCACAGCAAGTCGCACCCCTGAACGATCACAATCTAGATGCCCGAACGGCCCACCGCCACGAATTGGTGCACTCAACCTTTGCGCCTTACCGCAGGTCGCTAGGGCATTGCTTCGGAATCTCAATTTTGGCGAAGATGTCGCGGCAAATGCATTAACCTAACTTACCAAATGTTTAAGGCTAAGACTGCTATTTGCCCTCAGACGCAACAAAGGGGGGCACCGTACGGTACTGCACGCAACACGGCGCGGTGTATTTAGACCTCGTTAAGCCACTAAATCCATGAGTCGAGTCATGGATTTAGAGCAAAAGCTGCGTTAACGTCTAATCGTCTTCCAACATCCGCAAAATATCGTCGGTATCCTCGCCGCAACGCGGCGGTGGGCGGTTGTATTGCACGGGTGTTCGCGACAATTTCAAAGGGTTCGCAAGCAGTTTGACATAGCCTTGGGCAAGATCAGCGCGCGGTATGTCTTGAACTGTCCCGCGCGCTTGCGCCTGTTCGGACACCAGTGCTTCGGCCACCGTATGGATGGGGCCAGCGGGCACCAATGCGTCTTTGCAACGCCGGATAATTTCCGCTTTGCTGTGCTTGGAAAACTCAGCTGAAAGCAACGGGGTCAACGTGTCTCTATTTTCGATCCGTGACAGATTTGTTATGTATTTTTCGTCACTTGAGAGATCACTAATCCCAAACGCATCACACAGCCGCGCGAACTGCGCATCATTGCCAACCGCCAAAAGGAAGTGTCCATCGCTGCACGGAAAAGCATCATAGGGAACAATATTTGGATGCGCATTTCCGCGTCGAACAGGCTCTCGACCTGAGGTTAAGAAGTTCGTGCCTTCATTGATCAGCCATGCCATCTGCGCATCAACAAGCGCCAAATCGATATGCTGACCCTCGCCAGTTTGATCGCGATGCCGCAGCGCGGCAAGAACACCAATTGTGGCATACATCCCGCACATTACATCTGCGATGCCGACCCCAACCTTCATCGGCGGACCATCCGGATCGCCCGTCAAAGACATGATTCCACCATATCCCTGTGCCATCAAATCATAGCCAGGTTGGCTACGATTAGGCCCAAACTGGCCATATCCAGAGATCGAGCAATAGACCAAACCGGGATGTTTTTTCAGCAGGCTTTCATGATCCAACCCATATTTTTTCAACCCATCTGGTTTGTAATTTTCAACGACAATATCCGCGCGTGCGGCCAGTTTGTGGATGATTTCCTGTCCGCTAACTGTCGATATGTCAACGGAAATTGACTGCTTGTTGCGATTTGCGGCCATGAAGTATGCAGACAAGTCAGATGGTGTCCCATCCGCGTTCAACGCGTAGTTCGGCCCCCATCCGCGTGTATCATCGCCACCTGTTTTCGGGTTTTCAATCTTGATCACAGTCGCGCCGAAATCACCCAGTAATTGAGTGGCCGTCGGCCCCGCTAAAATGCGAGACAAATCCAGTACAACGATCCCGTCTAACGCGGTCGGATTAGATGCGTCCGTCATAAGCACCTCTTTCAATATGTGCGGCGATGACTGTGAAAGTATCTGATTTCATTGCATTTTCCAACGCCGTCTTCAGTTCTGCACGGCTACGCACATCTGTGCCAACTCCGCCAAATGCCTGTCCCAAAGCTGCAAAATTGTGTTCGGCGAAATCCACACCAGTGTTCCTAAGTTGTCGTTCTCGTTGCTTTTTTTCAATCAGCGCAAGGGAACGGTCAACGAAGACAAGAAAGATCGTCTTCAACTGATGCTCTTTCGCCGTCGCCAGTTCGCCCGCGACCATCAAAAAGCCAGCATCGCCACAAAAGCTGATAACCGTACGCTCTGGTTCCACCATTTGGGCACCAATCGCCAATGGGATCGCACAGCCCATCGTGCAGAGTGCGGACGACTGCATCATACCACGGGGTTCGTAGTTAACCCATTGTTGTGAAAGTAAAATCCTATGCGCGCCGCTATCCGCAGTGGCCAACGCATCATGGGGCAGGGTGGTTCGACACACATCAACAATCGCGCCCGGTCCCCAGTCACCGTCGCAAGGAAAGGCTGCGCTTAAGCCCGTTTTGCAGGTTTCCAATTCGCCTTGAGGCCACGTCTTAAGTGGTTGAACACCCTCACTTATCGCTTCAAGGCTAGCGCCAACAGAGGCGATAATGTTCAGGGTTGCTTGGTGCATATAGTGGTGATTTGGCTCAGGTGCGATGTCGATCACGTTTTGCTTGCGCGGATCCCACACGTCACGCCACCCAGGACGCATCTCAATCGGGTCATACCCAGCGCAAATGATCAGATCCGCAGCCTGCACGACGGGCAGTAAATGTTGATCTGCCAACGGTGACAGACCTGCGCCACCCAAAGCCAAATCATGATCCTCTGGCAAAGTTCCCTTTGCTTTATAAGAGGTTATGAGGGCAACTTTATGCGTTTCGCAGAACGTACGGATCGCTGGTTCGGCGCCTTCGTTCATTGCGTCGACGCCGGCAATCATCACAGGACGTTGCGCGGCCGCCAACCACGTTCGGGCTGTGTCCAGAGCAGTACCAGCAGGGGCCGTCGGTCCAGACGCGGGACGCGGAGCGGGCGGCGTTGCGGGAACTTGCGCAACTGCGACCGCAATTGGGACGTCGATGTGAACAGGACCCATGCGCCCTTCAAGAGCGATGCCAACAGCCTTGTCGGCAATCACATGTGCTGCCCCTGCGTTCAGGGTGAAGCTTGCCTTGGTGATAGGAGCAAAAACTGCATTCTGGTCAAGGACTTGGTGGGTGTAGGTCTGGGCCTCATCGGCATCCACACATCCGGCCAAAACAAGCAGTGGGACGCGATCTTGCAAGGCGTTTGCAACTGCGTTCACTCCATTCAAAACCCCGGGACCAACGGTGGCGATCAGAATGCCAGGAGCACCAGTGCGGTGCCATGCACCTTCGGCCATGAAGGCAGCAGCGTTTTCATGTTTGGCGAGAATGAAGCGAATTCCGACGGCTTCCAGAGCGTCCACAAGGGTCAAAACTTCGCCCCCGGGCATTCCAAAAGCGTGGCGGCAACCAGCGGCATAAAGGCGTTGGGCAAGGGCGTCAGCGGCGCGAATTGTGTTTTGTGTCATGAAACCGAATTGCCACGCGAATGCGTGAAGGGCAAGTGACGGCTGCGTGGGGAATTATTTCAAATTCTGCGCGGCGCAGCTATGGCTGCATCGCACGTTGCTTTGAGGACGTAAGGCGCGCTAGTGCACCCCAATGTTCACCGGCGGCGGTCGCGACGCGACGACATTGGCTGGAACGCCACGCCGACATGCGCTTCGCAATAAGGTTTGCCCTGTTGGACAGGCAAACCACAGAACCAAAAGTCATCTGTTGCGGGGTCGCCAACCGGCCATTTGCAGGTCCGCTCTGTGAGTTCCATCAAAGTCAGGCGTTTGGCCTTCTTTTCGATTTCACTGACTTTGGCCAATGCTTCGGGGCTGATTTCGTTGGCTGATGGCTGCGGAGGCAGCGGCTGACCTGCGGGAATGATTGCCTTGCGTGCGGGCAATGGGCGCGGCGCAGGTTCTGACGCAGCCTCGGCTGCGGGCGCGGCGGCTGCTTTGGGCTTTGGCGGCTGCTTTGGCTTTGCGGCTTCTGTTTTAGGCGCCGCAGCAGGCTTGGCCTTGGCGTCTGTTTTGGTGCCCCCGCCGCCAGAGCGATTGGACAAGCCAAGGCGGTGTACTTTGCCGATCACAGCATTGCGGGTTACGCCGCCGAGTTCTTTGGCGATCTGGCTCGCGGATTGCCCCTCGCCCCACATTTTCTTCAGCGTTTCTACACGGTCATCAGTCCAGGACATCGGTGTTCCTTGTTCAGAGCAGTTGGGCGGCGTCAAAAAGCGGCCCTCGTTTTTGGGGACCGCTGCGCAATTGTACTTATTTCCATTTTACTAGTCCTGCGGGCAGGTTCAAGCGAGATCGAATCACTCAGTAGCCTGAGTCGCTTAGCTTATGGTTTATTCGACGCAATTTAGCGTGTTTCGCGGCTTAACTCGTGTCGGTTGCGGTCCTTTTTACCGAATCAGTTTGAACGCGGCGCGCGGCTACGCCCTCCCGCCATGCGAGCAATGCTGCCCCTGCCAAGATAACGACCGCGCCCGCGATACTGATCGAATCTGGAATCACACCATACACAACCCCATCATAAAGTGCCGCGAAGACCAATGTGGCGTACCCAAACGGGGCGACAAAACTGGCATCTGCACGCGCCATTGCGTTCACAAAACATGTCTGTGCCGTGGCCATCGATGCGCCGACGCCCGCCATAACAAGCCATTGCGCCGCATTGGGCGTTTGCCAAACGAAACTGGCGGATATGCTTGCAATGATAACCCCAAATAGGTTGTTGATTAGCAAGATTTGCAAAGGTCCTTCACGTCGAGACAATCGTTTCATCAAGATCATCTCAGCGCCCAAGGCCATTGCCGCCCCCAAAGCCAAAAGCGCCAAAGGCTGGAAGCTGTCCGGGGTGGGGCGCAGCAAGATCAACGCACCAAGCAACGCAATGAACGCCGCACTCCAGCGCCATCGCCCGACCTTTTCACCCAACAAGGGGATTGCGAGGATCATACAAAACACAGGGTTCAGAAAGGATATCGCCGTCGCATCTGACATCGGGATAAAGGTTACGACCGCAAACATTAAAGTCACGCCGCACCAACCAAACAGGGTGCGACCCGCATGCAGGGGCCAATGTATATTCTTGACCGGATGTCGCAAAGCCGCCGCCGTGAGCGAAATCAAAATGAACGCAAAGACATAACGCCCAAAGCTAATCATAAAGACGGGCATCGGGTCGCCCAATTGGATCGCCCCCAAACGCCCCGTGCCCAAGGCTTTGGCCAACAAAGTAGAGGCCGCAATGAACGCAGTCGCAGTCAGAATGAGCCCGGCAGCTAAGGCTGGATTATGCGCTTTAGGGGTAAACACTTTGCCGCTCTGCGCCTTATTTGAATTCAGTGCAATGTAATTCCGACTTGCCAAACGTGGGTATGGCTGATTATGACACGAGCATGAACACGCAAGCGCATACCCTCCGACGCCGACGTAGCTAACCCTGCGCGTGATCACCCGTGCGTTTAACGCACGTCTCCCAGCCATTGACCGTTTTACCTCTGTGTTGCACTAATCAGGCTTCACGATACGGGCCAATCCCCTTCAGACCTTCCATAGATGGACCAACGACATGATTTCTTCTGTCCTCCCGACCTATAACCGTGCCCCTTTGAGCTTTCAAAGTGGCGAAGGCTCTTGGCTGGTTGAGGCTGACGGGCGACGTTTTCTGGACCTTGGGGCCGGGATTGCTGTGAACGTTCTTGGCCACGCGAACCCTGGATTGGTGGACGCATTGACCCAGCAGGCAAGTCAGTTGTGGCACACCTCCAACCTGTACCAAATCCCACAGCAACAGAAGTTGGCGGATCAATTGGTGGAGCACACATTCGCTGACACGGTGTTTTTCACCAATTCTGGGACGGAAAGCTGTGAACTTGCGGTGAAAATGGCGCGCAAATACTGGCATGAGAAAGGCCAGCCCGAGCGCACGGATATCATCGCCTTCACCGGGTCGTTTCATGGCCGGTCTTCCGCTGGGATCGCAGCGGCCGGCTCGGAAAAAATGACAGGTGGCTTTGGACCATTGCTGCCGGGTTTCACGCAAGTGGAATGGGGTGATCATGATGGGTTTCGGGCGGCAATCAGCGACAAGACCGCAGCCGTTCTGATCGAACCGGTGCAGGGTGAGGGGGGCATCATCCCGTTGCCCGATCAGTGCCTTAAAGGGCTTCGCGACCAATGTGATGAGGCAGGTATCCTGTTGATCCTTGACGAGGTGCAATGTGGCGTGGGGCGGACAGGCAAACTGTTTGCGCATGAATGGGCGGGGATCGAACCAGACATCATGATGGTCGCCAAAGGCATCGGCGGCGGCTTTCCTTTGGGCTGCGTGCTGGCCACGGAAAATGCAGCGGCGGGTATGACCGCGGGCACACATGGCTCGACCTATGGCGGCAATCCTCTCGGGTGCGCGGTCGGCAATGCCGTGATGGAGATCGTCTCCGATCCTGACTTCCTTGCTGACGTGAACCGCAAAGCAGGTTTGTTCCGGCAAAAGCTGGAAGGTTTGGTTTCCGACAATCCCGAGGTTTTCGAATTCGTACGTGGCTCAGGCTTGATGCTTGGCATTAAATGCAAAGCGGCAAACATGGATGTGGTCAACGCAGGCTATGCCAACGAGGTCATCACCATTCCAGCCGCGGACAATGTCATCCGCTTGCTGCCCGCTTTGAACATCGCGGATGAAGAGATCAGCGAAGCGGTGGATCGATTGGATGCGGCGGCAAAGTCGCTGACCTGATCTGATTTTCATTTAACTCATTAAACTCCGAAGGACCGGGGGCCGCCCCCCGGTTCTATCCGCGTTAGAAAGCTCAACGATATGAACCATTTCCTAGACATCCATACGACGGACGCGACCGCACTCCAAAGCATCCTGACGCAAGCCAGCGACATGAAATCCGCCCGTTTAGGTCGCACCAAAGGCGCGCTGGATGATGAACAACCACTTGCGGGTCACATGGTTGCTTTGATTTTTGAGAAACCCTCAACCAGGACGCGCGTGTCTTTTGATGTCGGTGTGCGCCAAATGGGCGGGCAATCCATGGTGCTGTCAGGCACTGATATGCAGCTTGGTCACGGCGAAACCATCGCGGACACCGCTCGGGTATTGTCGCGCTATGTGGACCTGATCATGATCCGCACCTTTGACGAAGCTGTGCTGCATGAAATGGCTGAATATGCGACGGTGCCAGTGATCAACGGCCTGACGGATCGCACACATCCCTGTCAGATTATGGCGGACGTGATGACCTATGAAGAACACCGCGGTCCGATCAAAGGCAAGAAAGTCACATGGTGTGGGGACGGCAACAATGTGTGCGCCTCTGTGATGCATGCCGCCAAACAGTTTGGTTTCGACTTCACCTTTACCGGACCTATGCAGCTTGATCCCGAACCTGAATGGCAAAAGATGCTGCGGGAAAGCGATCTGACGTTTTCCATCGAACGCGACGCCGAAAAAGCGGTGGCGGGGGCAGATCTGATCATCGCGGATACGTGGGTCTCTATGCACGATGCGCAATCCGCACGCGAACGCCGTCATAACATGTTGCGCTCCTATCAGGTGAATGACGAGTTGATGTCGCATGCCAAGCCAGACGCCTTGTTTATGCATTGCCTACCAGCGCATCGTGGTGAAGAGGTCACGTCGTCGGTGATGGATGGTCCCAATTCCGTCGTGTTTGATGAGGCAGAGAACCGTCTTCACGCGCAAAAAGCTGTCATGCGCTGGTGTCTGGGCGTCTAAGGCTGGCTTTATCAATGCGGACGGGTAAGTTCGCCTGAGGGGGCGATCTTATGGCATTGGATATTGCAATTGCGGGCGCTGGGGCCATTGGGTTTTATGTGGGCGGACGGTTGGCGCAGGCTGGGCATCGGGTGCGATGTCTTGCCCGCGCGCGTCTGTGTGACGAAGTTCTGACACATGGCCTAACTCTCAGTGACTTTGAGGGGCGCAACGACCTGATCTCTGATCTGGAGGTGACAGATGACGCCGCCGTATTGGGAACCTGCGATCTGATATTGGTGACGGTGAAATCTGCGGCCACCGCTGAGATGGGGGCGTTGGTCGCGCAAAATGCCAAGTCGGATGCTCAGGTGATCTCTTTGCAAAACGGCGTGACCAATATGGCAATCTTGCGAGATGCCTTGCCACATCATGATGTGCGCGCGGGGATGGTTCCATTTAATGTCACAAAGACTTCACCCGGTACGTTTCACCGGGGCACGTCCGGCGAAATCTTGATCGCCCAAGGGAGCCGGCCATTGCCTGACCTGTCAGCGCCGGGCCTGACCTGGCAAGAAGCCGATGATTTTGATGCAGTGCAGTGGGGCAAATTGTTGGTCAACTTAAACAATGCGTTGAATGCATTATCCGATTTGCCACTACTCACACAACTGCACGACCGAGCATGGCGCCGATTGATGGCGGACCAAATGAGCGAAGCGCTACGTGTTTTTAAAGCGGCCAGTATCACGCCTGCCCGATTTACCGCCGCGCCGCCCGCATTGGTGCCTGTTTTGTTGCGCTTGCCGACCCCTATCTTTCGACGCATTGCCGCGCAGATGTTGACGATTGATCCCAAGGCGCGCTCATCGATGTGGGATGATTTGACGTTGCGCAGACGGACAGAAATTGACGCGTTGCAGGGCGCTGTTCTTGAATTGGGCGAACGACACGGGGTTCCTTGCCCTTTGATGACGCGTGTTGTTGACGCCGTTCGAGCCGCTGAATTGCAAGAAAAAGGCCCTCCGAGGCTGTTACCTACCGATCTGTTCTCGCAAGCTTAACGACTTAACGGGTATCGAATAACATAACGGTGTATTTTGGCGGTTCAGCATGGGTTGCGCCCCGCCTCACGTCGGCTAGGGTAGAGTGAAAAGTAACAAAAGGTCACGCGATGGCACAGGCAGATATCGGCGTTTACGGATTGGGTACAATGGGCAGCGCATTGGCGCTAAACCTTGCAGATAACGGCTTTCGGGTCGCGGTCACCAATCTTGAAACGGATTGGATTTCAAACTTCATGAGTGAGGCCGGGCCTTTGGCGAGTCAGATGGTTGCGTGCGACACGCTAGAGGATTTTGTGTCCTCGCTGACGCCCCCTCGGACAATCTTGTTTATGATCCCATCCGGGGCACCGATGGATGCCATGATCGAAACCGTGCGCCCGCTATTGTCAGATGGCGACACAATTATTGATGGCGGTAATGCCGACTTCAACGACACCCGCCGTCGATCTGCTGCATTGGATGGAACTGGGCTGCACTTCGTCGGAATGGGCGTGTCGGGTGGCGAAGAAGGCGCACGCAACGGGCCATCGATGATGGTTGGCGGGTCAGATCACAGTTGGACGCAATTGAAACCCATGGCCGAAGCCATCGCCGCCAAATTCGACGGCGTACCATGCGTCGCGCATTTGGGTCCCGATGGGGCTGGGCACTTTGTCAAAACCATACATAACGGTATCGAATATGCCGATATGCAAATGATCGCAGAGATTTACGGTGTCTTGCGTGACGGCGGCGGCTGGGAAGCTGGCAAAATTGGCAAGCTGATGGAGGGTTGGAACGATGGGCCGCTTGGCTCTTATCTGATCGAAATTTCTGCACGTGCTTTGCAAGTGATGGACGCTGAAACCGGCAAGCCAATGGTTGATGTGATCTTAGATCAAGCCGGGCAAAAGGGAACGGGACGCTGGACAGTTATCGAAGCGCTGAAAATGGGGCAATCTGCATCCACGATTGAAGCGGCAGTCGGTGCGCGTGGTTGGTCTTCCGAAAAGACTGTCCGGGTTGAAGCCGAAGCTCTTTTAGGGGGCAGCGCGCTTCCTTGCGATTTGCCGTCGGCTGACGATCTTGAAATGGCGATGTTGGCAGGACGTATTTTGGCCCATGCACAGGGTTTCCGCGTGTTGGACGCTGCATCTGAAGAATTTGGGTGGACGCTGGACAATGCTCAGATCGCCGAGATTTGGCGCGCTGGCTGCATCATCCGGTCTGTTTTGCTTGATGAATTTGCGGAAAGTTTCCGTGCGGACCTTCCGCAAGGGCTTTTGATTCTCGCTCCGGCGATGCGCGCGCATCTTGAAAAAGCGCTACCGGGTTTGCGTCGGGTTGTGTCTGCTGCTGTGAATATGGGCGCCGCAGTCCCTGCATTGTCTGGGGCTTTGGCATGGTATGACAGCATGGCACGCGGGCGCGGCACGGCAAATATGATCCAAGCGCAACGGGATGTATTCGGACGGCACGGATTTGTGCGCACGGATAGAGACGGCAAAGTCAACGCAGACTGGGGTTAAGCGTAAAGTCGGATTAAACGCAAAACGGGGCGCACAAATAGTGCACCCCGTTTTTTCGTTTGCGCAGAGACGCACACCAAAGGTGTACCCCTGCGAGCCGTGATCAAATTTAGATCAAGCCCATGCTTTCGAGTTTCAACAGAACTTGCTGGGCGCAATTGTCGACCGCTGCATTTTCGGTCTCAACGCGCAGTTCAGGAGATTCTGGAACGTCATAGGGGTCTGAAATCCCTGTGAATTCTTTGATCTTGCCTTCACGCGCCAGCTTGTACAGGCCTTTACGGTCGCGTTTTTCGCACTCTTCGATTGTTGTGGCGACGTGCACTTCGATGAAGGCACCGAACTCTTCGATGTCCTGACGCACAGCGCGGCGCGTTGTTGCGTAAGGCGCGATCGGCGCACAGATTGCGATGCCACCGTTCTTTGTGATCTCAGAGGCGACATACCCGATACGACGGATGTTAAGGTCGCGGTGCTCTTTGGAGAAACCCAGTTCTGATGACAGGTTTTTGCGCACGATGTCGCCGTCAAGCAACGTCACCGGGCGGCCGCCCATTTCCATCAATTTTACCATCATCGCATTGGCAATTGTCGATTTGCCGGAGCCAGAGAAACCGGTGAAAAAGACCGTAAAGCCTTGCTCAGAACGTGGCGGCTTGGTGCGACGCAGCTCTTTTACAACTTCAGGGAAGGAGAACCATTCAGGAATATCAAGGCCTTCGGCCAAACGGCGGCGCAATTCGGTGCCTGAGATGTTCAAGACAGTGACGTCGTCCTTATCTGTAATCTCATCGGCTGGCTCATATTGGGCGCGGTCTTGCACATAAACCATGTGCTTAAAGTCGACCATTTCGATGCCCATTTCTTCCTGATGCTTTCGGAACAGGTCTTGAGCGTCGTATGCACCATAGAAGTCTTCACCAGTGGAGTTTTTGCCGGGGCCCGCGTGGTCACGACCAACGATGAAGTGGCTACAGCCGTGGTTTTTGCGGATCAAACCATGCCAAACTGCTTCGCGTGGACCTGCCATGCGCATGGCAAGATTCAACAAGGACATGGCCGTTGTGGCTGCCGGATATTGGCCCAAAACGGCTTCATAGCAACGCACACGTGTGAAGTGGTCAACGTCGCCAGGTTTGGTCAGGCCAACAACTGGGTGGATCAAAAGGTTGGCTTGGGCTTCACGTGCGGCGCGGAATGTGAGTTCCTGGTGTGCACGGTGCAAAGGGTTACGTGTTTGGAACGCAACAATCTTGCGCCAGCCCATTTTGCGGAAGTAGGCACGCAATTCGTTGGGGGTGTCACGACGCGAGCGGAAGTCGTAGTGTACAGGCTGTTGGATGCCGACAACGGGGCCACCAAGATAAACGGCGCCGGCTGTGTTGTGCAGGTAGTTCACGGCAGGGTGCGCGTCGTCATCTGCGCCAAAAACCATTTCGGCTTCGCGGGCTTTGTTTGGTTTCCAGTTGTCGGTCACTGTCATGGTCGCAAGGATGACGCCTTCTTGGTCGCGCAGTGCGATGTCTTGTCCAAGTTCCAGCTTTGCTGCGAACTCTTCGGAGACGTCCAAAGTGATCGGGATCGGCCACAACGCGCCATCGGCGGTGCGCATGTTCTCAACAACGCCATCATAATCGGCTTCGGAGAGGAATCCTTTGAGTGGGTTGAACCCACCATTCATCAACAATTCGAGGTCGCAAATCTGGCGCGGTGTCAAATCGTGGCTGACCAAATCGGTCGCTTCATTCTTGAGCTTCTGCGCACTGTCATAAGAGACGTAGAGTTCGGGGATAGGAGCCAAATTGCTGTTCATGTCGAAAAATCTTTCGGTTCGGGTTAGGTTTGGGGCGCGGATCGCCACCAAGTTACGTTGCGCGCCCGATACACCCGCTTTGCGGGCTATGTCCAGCAGAGCCAGAATTTTTCCCGGACTATCGTTAAAATGTCGCGGGTCATGCAACACTACCGGATATGGGCTGTGGCGTTGTCTTTTGAACCGTTAGCGGGACTCAAAGCCCACTTAGAACAATCGGCAAACCGCCCTTGGGTGCAGGTATCGGGATGCGCGCCCATTGGGTGGGCTTAGTGTCCGCCAGTGTCACCCGCCGATTGCGCAGCAACTCAACAAGCAAGATTTTCACTTGAAGCCCGGCGAAATGCAGCCCGATACATTTGTGCGCGCCACCACCAAACGGGGCCCACGCATATTTGTGGCTGCGATCTTCGGCCCGGTTGGGGCTGAAACGATCTGGATCAAAACGTTCAGGGTCCGTCCAATGCTCTGGCGACATCATGACCAAACCGGGCAGGGCGCTAACCCATGTGCCAGCCGGAATTTGCGTGCCTTTCCAAGAGAATGCACGAACCGCGCGGCGCGGAATGAAGGGAACCGGAGGGAGCAACCGCATGGCTTCCCGAAAGACACGATCTGTGATCTCAAGGGTGGCAAGGCCTTCATCATCCAGAGGTCCCTCAGGCAAGGCCATGATTTCACAGCGCACACGGTCTTGCCAATCGGGGAATTGACCCAACGCCCAGATGACCTTGCTGATCGTGGCGGCTGTGGTGTCATGTGCAGCTATCATCAGAAAGTTGAAATGATCGAGGATCTCTTGTTCAGACCATGTTTTTCCAGCCTCATCTTGTGCGCAGCACATTTGCGAAAAGAAATCATCACCGGGGTTTGCACGACGTTCTGGAATAAGCTCGCGGAACGTTTCGAGCAGGTAATTCCGCGCAATCACCCCGCGCCGCATTTTTGTGAGCGGTAACGGAGCGCGGACAATTCCCATCGCAGCGGCAACTTCGGCCTGAAATGCAGCATTCAATTTGTCGACACGAGAATCATCGACATCAAGGCCCATAAAGACCGCCGCCCCCATCCGAAGCGTCAGTTGTTTGATGGCGGGAAAGGCGCGAAAGGACGTATCATCGGGCCATTGTGCCAGCAAAGCGGGCATCAAGGTTTGCATCCGGGCGCGATACGCATCGATCATGGGTTTGCGAAACGCCGATTGCATGATGCGACGATGGCTGCGGTGATCGTCGAAATCACGCAACATCAGCCCGCCGGGAAACAGGCGATGCAACATGTCCCAACCATTCGCCGACGAAAACAGTTTCTCTGTATCACCAAGAATGAGCTCTAAAGCATCCGCCCCGCCGAGCGTCACACGCCATTGTCCCAAGAGTTTGATCTTATAGATCGGCCCCAGTTGCGTGCGCGCGCGATGATGAAAACCATATGGGTCCGCCAAAAGGCTAAGGGTGTGGCCGATGACAGGCGGGCACGGCAAGTTTGGGATATGGGCTAACTCGTCGTCTTTTGGTGTCTGCAATTTAGCGTCAAAAGATGCGGTCACGTCTGTAGGCATGGAAACCCCCGGGGATAGATCGGGCTAGGCTAGCGTCGGAGGTGCGGTTCGCCAAGGAACATCTCGGGTGGGTTGAGCACCCAGAGAACATAACCGCTAATCTGGGATGGGCAGGGTCGTCAGTTTTAACACAGGCCACGCCGGCAACGGGACTTCTACGCCGCGCAGCTCAAGATGCTGAAGCGGCAATGCGTCGACATCGATCCCCGCCGCGGCCAATAACGGGGCAGAAATCAGACCTTGAACCGCCAACTCTTTGGTCTTGCCCTCAAGCCTGCTCGCGGTGTTCACGGCGTCACCAATCAACGTTCTAGGGGCACTGCCCGCGGCACCGATCTCGCCGAGAACCACGTTGCCCAAATGCAAAGACAGCCCGATTTGAACAGGACCCGCGCCTTCGGCTTCTAACAGAGCATTGAATTCATCAAGTGCGGCGCCAATCCCTCGTGCGGCCTTCAGGCTGGCTTGAGCGGAAGCTTCCGGGGATGCGGTTTCGAAAACCGCAAGCAGGCCATCGCCAAGGTATTTGTCAACAATCCCGCCTTCATCGACGATTGCAGGGACAATCGAGTCAAAAAAGCGATTGAGCAAGAAAACAACATCATATGGAAGCTGCCCTGCGGTGCGGGCGGTGAAGCCACGCATATCTAGGAACAGAATTGCCAATTGTGCTTCTTTACCCTGTGAGGCATGGGCGCGCTGCTGTTTTCCGTCGGGGCGAAAGACGCGGTAGACGGTGATGGGTGTTTCTGGCCTGAGCTGGCAGGCAAGCCGCGCGCCGATGGGCGCTTTGACTGCGCGCAAGGCTGCAGCCTCGGATGGGGATGGCGGCGGCAAATCGCCAGCGCCGACTTCGACAATGACGCGGCACGTCGTGCATCGCCCACGCCCACCACATAACGCGGTATGTGGAACACGCGCCGCCTGAGACATCTCAAGCAAAGTGGGGCCGGGGGCGGTTTTTATTGTGGGGCCGCCGACATAAGAAATACGCAGTAGTTTTTGCCCCGGACGGCGGATGCGACGCGCCACATACAAAATCGCTGTCGCGGCAAGGACGCCCACAACCGCCCAAAACGTTAAGTCAGATATGCGGATCAAATGCGCGAATTCTGAAGGGCCGGGCCAGTTCACCTCATCCATCAGATCCAACATCAGTTCTTCATCGCCGCGCAGAATGGCTGCCACTCTGCGCCCTTCGGTCAGAAATCCTGCAAGGGAAAAGACAGGGACAAACACTGTGAACCCTGTGAACAATGGGACAAATCGCGACCAGCCTTCCCAAAGGCGCAGCCAAATATGCAATCCCAGTGACCCATGCGCCCATGTAATCAGCATCAACAACGATTGCTGCCATCCGGCGCTATTGCCCCACATCAAACCAGACATGTAGGCGACAGTGTCATTCGTGGCGAAAATCTGATGGCTGGCGCGGCTGAAAATAATGTGGGTCGCGAGAAGCAAAGGAATAGCCAAGCCCATTGCAACTTGCGCCAAGTCGACCGCACGCAGCCGAAGGTTTGCCATCTGCGAGAGTTTGGCCAGCGCAAGACCGCCATGTGTCAGGAGTGCCCCATAGATGATGAGCGTGCCAAGCAAAGAACGGGTCAAAAACAATCGGGCTTGTTGAAAGGTCTCTGCAATCTCGGGGCCGATCAACGCCATTCCGATATTCAAGAAGTGCAACAAAGCATAGGTATAGAGGACAAGCCCAGACACGATCCGTGCCTTCGTTGTGGTTGTTCCACGCCAAAGTGCGCTCATCTTTGCCCCCGTTTGAGTTGTGCTAGCGTGGCGTGCGGAAGGCGTCGGGTCAACATTTCTACGCAATTTGTCGATTTTAAAGATGCACAAGAAAGACGAGACGCCCATTAGGGTCACGAAATTGGGGCTTGAATGGACTGCGGGACTTTGATCACAAAGGCCCCGTATCGTTTTATTTGCGTTGGGGGAAAACGCGCGCCGATGTCAGGGTAAACATCAGTAGGTGTGGCTCATGCTGCGCGTTTTTGGCGACGTAATCCGGCCAAGCCCATCATGCCCGCTGCCAACAACCAACCACCTGCCGGAAGAGGGACGGGCGTTGCGGAAACATCTGTGGCAAGCGGTAAAATAAAGCTGGCGGCTTCGCTGGTTTCATACCCCAAATCCCGAAACGCTGCGGCTGAGATCGACGAAAATGTTGTGTTACCATTAGAGGCAAAAGGCGTTAGCGACTCAGTGTCATTGACAAAATTGCTGTCGGAGGGGGATTCTGAACATAACGAATTGGTGAGGCCGACGATGAAACATTCGCTCCAATGACTGCCACTTTCGTCAAGCAGGATAGATGTCAAAGAGGAGCCCGTTTCGGAGTTGAACTCTGCCAAGGCATTAGCACCAATATAAGCCCTATCGTCTGATGGATCGACCAGACCATTGAGCCTGAAAATCGGTCCGTTAAACCCCAACGTATGCGCTATTTCGTGGATCGCGACATTCAGGAAATCTTGTTCGGACCGAGGGCCGTAATCAACTGAGTCGACTTGGATGATACCTGTCGTGGCTCGAAAGAAGTTTGCGCTGCCGTTTGCGGGGTTAGATCCGACTGACTCGGTTCCGGTAACCCCGGCGAAGGCGAGTATCCCGTTTAAGTTATCGATTGGCGCCAAAGTGACCGTCAGCGTCAAAACAGGATCAATAACTCCATTGAACCCAGTGAGGACGGTTTCCCAAAAGCTCTCTGCAGCCCCAAACAAATCCTTTTGCCGGTCTGTAAAATCCTGCGTTGGAAACACAGGATTACCGGGGAACGCTTGATTGTTTAAGCCTGCAGGAACGAAATCGATTTGGATATCAAAAGTTGAGGCGTTGCTGGATGTCGCGCAGATTAAGAAGGTCGACGCAAAGGCCGAAAAGACGAGTTGTTTCATGCAATAAAATCCCCAAAATGTGGCCGCTTTTGCTTTGTCCGCCTAGAATATCAGCGGCTTGTTTCGGCCTTCACATCATTGCTAATCTAAAACTCGACTCTGTAAACCCTTCAATTAAAATCACTTAGCCACTATTTGGTTACTGTGCCGCAATCTCGGTGCTGTCTTCTTGTTCTGCGAGAAAACGCTCAACCTCCAGTGCGGCCATGCAGCCCATACCAGCAGAGGTCACCGCTTGGCGGTATTTGTGATCCGTCAGATCGCCCGCAGCAAAAACGCCCGGTATCGAGGTTTCCGTGCTGTCTGGTTTGGTGACAACGTAGCCCCCCATATGGGTTTCGAGCACGTCTTTGACCAATTCATTGGCGGGCGCATGGCCGATCGCAATGAACACGCCTTTGGCCGGAATTTCAGTGATTTCACCTGTTTTGGTGTGTTTTACACGCACACCTTCGACGCCAAGCGGGTTGTCACCACCGATGACTTCTTCAATCTCATGAAACCACAAAGGTTCGATTTTGGGGTTCTTCAGCAACCGGTCTTCCAAAATCTTTTCGGAGCGCAATTCGTCGCGGCGATGCACCAGCGTAACTTTGGACGCGAAATTGGTCAGGAACAGGGCTTCTTCGACGGCGGTGTTGCCGCCACCAACCACAACAATTTCTTGGCCACGGTAAAAGAACCCATCGCACGTGGCGCAAGCCGAGACACCAAAGCCTTTGAATTTCTCCTCAGACGGCAAGCCCAACCATTTGGCGCGCGCACCCGTCGCCAAGATCAAGGCATCAGCGATATAGGTTGTGCCGCTATCTGATTGTGCAACGAAGGGCCGCTTTGAAAAGTCGACAGACGTGATGATATCACCAATGATCTCGCAACCCATTGCCTTGGCGTGCGCTTCCATGCGCACCATCAAGTCGGGGCCTTGCACTTCACTATCACCGGGCCAGTTTTCGACCTCTGTGGTTGTGGTCAACTGCCCGCCGGGCTCAAGGCCTTGCACCAAGATTGGTTCCAACATAGCGCGGCTTGCGTAAACGCCGGCAGTATAACCCGCAGGGCCGGAGCCGATGATCAGAACTTTGGTGTGACGTGTGTCGGCCATATGAAGGCTCCCCGGGATGTGTGCAGCGATTGGAAGCACGATATAGCCACTTGTTGAGAAGTCTTGAAGCCCCTGTAACGCGACGTGCACGGGGGCGTGATCTTTTGGGCGTTTGGCGGGCTTGTGACCCTCAAGTGGAAAGAAAGTTGCGACACGGTGTAATATTATTGCGTGTATTTGCCGGGGTGCTATAACAATCGCAAAAAAGGGAAGCACGCATGCCGGGAACTGGCCTTGATCCAATCGACCGCAAAATTCTAGCAGAACTGCAAGCTGATGGTCGCATGACCAATGTGGAACTCGCCAAGCGTGTGGGTATCTCGGCACCCCCATGTTTGCGCCGCGTGCGCACGTTGGAAGAACAAGGCTACATCAAGGGCTATCATGCCGATGTGAACGCCCGCGCGCTTGGGTTTGAAGTGCAGGTTTTTGCCATGGTCGGTCTGGCCTCGCAAGCCAAAGCAGATTTGACCGCGTTTGAAGACATGTGTCGGTCTTGGCCCTTGGTGCGCGAGTGTCACATGCTCAACGGCGAGGTCGATTTCATCTTAAAATGTATCGCCCCGGACCTGTCGAGCTTTCAGACCTTCTTGACCGATGAGTTGTTGACCACCCCAAACGTGGCCAGCGTGAAGACATCCTTGGTGATACAAGAAGCAAAAGATGTGCCCGGCGTTCCGTTTGAAATCATGGAAGAACGCCTCGCCAAAACCGCCTAGGCTATTGCGCGATCACAGGGATGAGTTTGATGATGATGAGGGGTCCGGTGCACGCGGATGTGCAAGCGGCCCGAAATCAGACACCATAGAAATATGCGGGAACATCGATAAAAATAAATCACGCAAGCTATGAGACACTTCGCGCACGGCTTGCCCACCGGGATGGAATGTTTCGCACTCTAGCCCGCCTGCTCGGATCGTGGCGTGGCGTTCTAGCACCAGATGAAACAAGTTTACCGGCGTTGGCGGGGTGATCTCGATCACGTTCACGCCGTCGACAAAATCTGAGATGGGTGACAGCAAACTGGCGGCCCCAATTTGGCCTCGTAAATGTGGGGGTGTTTGCAAAATGCGGGCATGTGGGCCGAGCGTCAGAAAACTGTCAGGACGACCCATCCCAAATGTGTCTGCCATCACGCGCACCAAAGACGTGCGATAACCCGCATCTGCGGGCACAAACGTGCCTGATCCGATCCAGAGCAATTTGCAGGGCTTGCCCGAGGTCGTGTTGATCATATCGCCGGGTTGCAGGTCTTCGACAGCGCATTCTCCAAAACTCGTTTGAATCAAGGTGCCCCGTGCAAACGCTGAGAAGGCTTTTTCAAACAACGGAATGGCCGGAACCTTCACCTGAGAGATGTGACGCGTTCCGTCTTTGCGCAAAGCTGCGATTTCGAATGTTCGTACGGGATGGGACGTGGGGTCAGGCACCGACCGAAAGGCGTTCGGCGTTGTATCACGACGGGTCACAGAAGACCGATAAGGTAGGTCTGCCAAACCGGCAGAGGACGGGGTCAAACCCATGTGCGCACCCTTTCAGGTTAGCCACATCTGCGTCGGCCCCCACCGACAACGTCAGACAGACGCTTGTTTAAAGATTGACTCATATGGGGATTATCTCTGCCTTCTGTCAATTAATTCGCAACATTGGTGCCGTGATGACGTTCAATGACCAAGGGGCGGCAGGGTTTGTTTCTAGTTTGCGCGGAAAAGCCGTCTCATTACGCACAGATTTCATGGAATTTGACTCGAACTGGGAGGGAATCGGGAGCCTCGGTTTGAGACGTGCAAGCCGCGCGCGTCGGCAAGCGCGGCCCTTGTGTCATCTTCGATTGGTTCAAAGCCTCTTTCCCCTTGGGGCTGTTTGGCCTAATCCTCCCTGCAACACGTCACATTGTCTACGAGGTCCCCATGCGACTGAGCCGCTACTTTCTGCCCGTCCTGAAGGAAAACCCAAGCGAAGCCCAAATTGTCAGCCATAGGCTGATGTTGCGTGCGGGCATGATCAAGCAACAAGCTGCGGGGATTTATTCGTGGTTGCCGCTAGGGTTCAAGGTGCTGCGCAAGATCGAAAACATTGTGCATGAAGAGCAAATTCGCGCGGGCCATATCCCGATGTTGATGCCCACCCTGCAGCCAGCAGACTTGTGGCGTGAGTCCGGTCGCTATGATGATTATGGTCAAGAAATGTTGCGGATCAGTGACCGACATGGGCGTGATATGCTTTATGGTCCAACCAATGAAGAGATGATCACGGACATCTTCCGTTCGCATGTGGGCAGCTACAAAGACCTGCCGCTGACATTGTATCACATCCAGTGGAAGTTTCGCGACGAAGTGCGCCCGCGCTTTGGGGTGATGCGTGGCCGCGAATTCTACATGAAGGATGGGTACAACTTTGACCTGACCAAAGAAGATGCACTGCACTCATATAACCGCCATCTGGTCAGCTATCTGCGCACCTATGAACGCATGGGACTGCAAGCCATTCCGATGCGCGCGGATTCCGGCCCGATTGGTGGCGACAACACGCATGAATTCCTTGTGCTGGCTGAAACCGGTGAATCAGAAGTCTTCTATGACAGTGCGGTGACCGATCTGACCTTTGGCGATCGCGAAATCGACTATGACAACGTGGATGAATGCGCGGCCATCATGGACGAGTTCACTTCGAAATATGCGCGCACGGATGAAACCCATGATGCTGCGTTGTTTGATGCGCTCCCTGAAGAGCGTCGCAAGACTGCGCGCGGCATTGAAGTTGGGCAGATTTTCTACTTTGGTACCAAGTATTCCGAAGCTTTGAAGGCCACGGTGCAAGGTCCTGACGGCAAACCAACACCTGTGCATATGGGATCGCACGGAATCGGTGTGTCGCGCCTATTGGGTGCCATCATCGAGGCCAGCCACGACGACAAAGGGATCATCTGGCCAGAAGGCGTGACGCCATTCCATTGCGGGATTGTGAACCTCAAGCAGGGTGATGATGAGGCCGACGCCGCCTGTGACGCGCTTTACAAAGCGTTGAGCAAAGGTGGGCTTGAGCCTTTATATGACGACCGCAAAGAGCGCGCAGGCGGGAAGTTCGCGACGATGGACTTGATCGGTTTGCCATGGCGCATCACGGTCGGCCCACGTGGCCTCAAGAACGGTGTGGTTGAGTTGACATCGCGCCGCACGGGGGAAAGCGAAGAGCTGTCGCCAGAAGCCGCAGTCGCGAAAGTCATCGAGATTTACGCCCCGCACATGTGATTGGCGTTCGGGTCACCTGCGCAACACGTGCAGGTGACGAACCGCTCTGGATTCTGCTACACTCGACATATCGCCCCGCCAAGAGGGCTATTTCGAGAGGCATATCGCGATGTTTTCTAGATTTTTAACTGTGACGATACTGTGTTTAGCTGGCGCGAGCGCCTTGGCTGATCCCGCAGATCGCGTGTTGACAGCGTTTCAAGGATGGTTGGCCAAGGCTGATGCCAACGGCGCTTTGGCTTTGGTGCGCAAAGGGCGTGTGGTCGCAAGCCGGTCCTTGGGGTTGGATGCGACGCAACCTGTTGAGTTGGCGTCCCTGTCCAAAGCGATCACCGGAGTGTGCGCAGCCCAGCTCGTGAAAGACGGTGTTTTGACATGGGATGACACACTGTCAGCGAAAGTTGGCCGTGGACCTGACATCACACTTGCCCAATTGATCACCCAAAGCGGCGGGATCGGCCGCGACAGCACACAACGCTTGATGCGAACCCTTTTGGATACATCTGGGCCGCACCAAAGTGTGGCCGTTCTTGACAAAGTCGCCAAGCGCAAACGCCTCAAGGGCGACGTTGGCAAGCATATATACACAAACGAAAATTACGCCTTAGCCGCCCTCATGATTGAAGCTGCGACAGGGCGTAATTACGCGGATGTGTGCGCCGAAAAAGCATTCATCCCGGCAGACGTTACGGCTAAGCCATCGCCACGGGCTGGGACCTTTTTGCCTTGGGGTGGATGGCAAATGAGCGTCGCGGATCACGCGATTTGGCACAATCATTGGTTCGGCGCGCAGTATCAACCAAAGTCACAACCAAGCGTGCCGGTCGATCGTGGTGTCAGCTATGGGACCGGCGCTTACTTTCGCATGCTGTCTCGCGGCAACACAGCATGGCACTTCGGGGCATTTTGCTTCCCCGGAAAGATGAACGTCGGCAGCTATGTGGTGACCTTGTTCGGGGAGTGGACAATCATGGCGGCCTATGACGCCTGTGTCAGTTTCGAAGACATGTTTGCCTTGGACACATCGCTTGTTGACGCATTGTTTCGGGACACCAAATGATACGTATTTTGGCTTTGATGGCGGGTCTTGCAGGGGCCGCCGGATTTTCGCAATTCCCTGAGTTTTCTCAACAATATGTGCAACGTTTGGGCGGGGCTGTCGGGGCGTTAGGCGAAGTTGTTGCCGATTTCGATACCTCGGCACAAGCCGAAGGGCTTAGTCGGGCGGATGCTTTGGCGCAAATGGTTGGAAGCGATTTCGTCGCGCGACGTCGCGCAGATATGGAACGTACACTTGACCGATATGACCGCCTTAATGCGCAACTCAGCGAGGTGCAGACCGCTGGTCCATTTATGCGGGCCTATTATGCAGGCACTGTGGACGGTGAGATCGCGCGCGCGGCTTGGGACAGCTATCAACCCGCTGTGCCACTCAATTTTGCCGGTGGCGTGTTCGGCAGCGCCGGGTTCCTGACAGGATGGGCCTGTGTTGTGGCGATATTTGGTGGCTTGGGGCGGTTGTTGCGTCGGCGGCATCGTTCAAGCATTGGGAAAGTTGAGCGATCTTAACAGGGTGGGTTTGTTATTAGGCTCAACCGGTTTGAGGTGGCCGAATTTCAGCGCTTTAGGTATAAATTCTTTCCCAAATCTGGCTGTCAAACTCTGCCTGTTTTGCAAATCAGCAGGTGGTGTTGTGTCCCAGTGCTTGCGGGTTTATTGACGATACAACGCGCTGACGTCAGGTTGCGGGTGAGCAGACACGGAGCCGAAAATGGCCAAAACACCACCTCCCTTTTCGCGATATGAGTTCATGATTGCATGGCGTTATCTGCGCGCACGTCGCGCCGAAGGTGGTGTCAGTACAATGACGTGGATCAGTTTGATCGGGATCACACTTGCGGTGGCCGCGTTGATCATCACGCTTGCCGTCCGCTCTGGGTTTCGCGCGGAACTGGTTGATACGATCCTTGGTTCGAACGCCCATGTGACCGTCTATACCAGCGGCATAATTTCCCAAGACGGTCGGATTGATCGCACGTTTTCAGATTATGAGGCCGTGGCCGAGAAGATCAGGTCGGTTCCCGGAGTAACACGCGCGGCCCCCTTGGTTCGCGGGCAAGTTCTGGCGAGCAAAGCGGGCAACAATGCGGGTGTGCAAGTTTATGGCATCAGCGCGCAAGACCTTGCCACATTGCCGCGCATCGCCCAGCCCGAGCAAAAAATCGGTGACATATCCGATTTCCCGAAAGGGGTTGCCTTGGGGTGGGAGGTCGCGCGCGATTTGGGTGTGACTGTTGGCGATGAGATCAAACTCATCTCTCCTAATGGGGCGGTGACGCCATTTGGCACCAAGCCGCGCGTCAACCAATATCCAGTTGTCTACATCTTCCAAGCCGGGCGCTTTGATATCGACAAAACGCGCGTCTACCTGCCGCTTGCCGAGGCGCAAACCTTCTTTAACCGCGAAGGTGTGGCGACGGAAATCGAAGTGATGGTGGCTGATCCAGAACGCGTGGACCAGATTGCACCAGCGCTTACTCTTGCGGCGGGCTCGATGAGCTATTCATGGACATGGCAGCAATCTTCGGGCGGGTATCTGCGGGCGCTTGAGGTCGAAGACAACGTGATGTTTGTGATCCTCTCGGTGTTGGTGTTGATCTCGACGATGAACATCGTGTCGGGGCTTATCATGTTGGTGAAAAATAAGGGCCGCGATATCGGGATTTTACGGACGATGGGACTGACCGAAGGGGCTGTGCTTCGGGTGTTCTTCTTATGCGGCAGTTTCACAGGCGTGATTGGCACGGCGTTGGGGGTGGTGTTGGGATCGCTGTTTGCGCTCTATATCGACCAGATTTTCTCGCTGGTGAACTATATTTCGGGCGGAGGTGTCTGGGACCCTTCCATTCGCGGGATCTATGCGCTGCCAGCTGAATTGCATTTCGATGATGTTATGACGGCTGTCAGCCTTGCTTTGGGGCTGAGCTTTGTCGTCACCTATTTTCCTGCGCGGCGCGCCGCCCGAATGAACCCGGTCGAGGCCCTGCGTTATGAGTGAAACAGTTCTGCGATTAAACGGGATTTCCAAAAGCTATACCACTGGTGCGGGCTTGCGCGTTGAAGTGTTGCAAGGGATCGACCTGACAATTGAACCGGGTGAAGTCGTAGCACTCGTGGCGCCTTCGGGGGCAGGGAAGTCCACGTTGTTGCATATTGCGGGGTTGTTGGACGTCCCTGATGCCGGGAACGTCGTGATCTCTGGCGCTGATATGACGGGTGTGCCAGACAGCCAACGCACAGCCGCGCGGCGTGATCAAATTGGATTTGTGTATCAATTCCACCATTTGCTGCCTGAGTTCACAGCGCTTGAAAACATAATGTTGCCGCAGCTATCTGCCGGTGTGGCCAACGGCGCGGCGCATGCGCGCGCAACAGAGCTGTTGTCACTTGTCGGGGTCAGTGAACGCGCAGGCCATCGCCCCGCAGCGATGTCGGGTGGTGAACAACAACGCGTCGCGTTTTGCCGGGCTTTGGCCAATCAACCCCGTCTGCTGCTTGCGGATGAGCCAACAGGAAATCTTGATCCAACTACGTCAGATCAAGTGTTTGATGTGTTGATGAATTTGGTGCGTACGACGGGTATGGGCGCATTGATTGCGACGCATAATTTGGAACTGGCCGCACGTATGGACCGACAAGTTCGCCTAGAGGCAGGCGGGCTGGTTTCGGGATAATCTATCCGGTTGAGGCCGCGAATTTCTAAAACGATGTTTGCCAATTGCGGGTGAGACAGATACTCGTATAGATAGAATTACTTCCGTAGCGTCAAGGTTGGGTAAGATGTTGTGGTTGGTGGCTTTGGTCACGGTTTTGCCGTTGATGTTTTTTTTGGCAGACTTGGATTGGACAGATGAAACGGCGCCCGGTGATATGAATTGGGACGACACCTCGTCAGATTTGTTGACGCAAGTCATGCAGGCAGGGTCGCAAGCTGAACCCGTCTGGGGTGCCTGGTTGCGTGTTACCGACTTCGACCCTGTGAGCGATGTTCTGGTGATCGAAACCGCGTCAGATGAGGACGTGATCGTAACCCACAGCGCATCCGCCGATGGGGACACCTATTTGATGCTCAGCGACGGGACCCGGATTGTTCTAGACCGCTTGGCGAAATTACCGTGCCCAGCCGAAGACATTGTTTTCTTTTTGCAGGCCTAAGCCCTCTTGTTCTTGGGCGCTCGTCAGGTCAGGTTGTCTGAAAATGACAGCTTTGGGAAGGGCGCGTGCAATATGCCACTGATATCCTTGGACGACATCTATACCGTTGCAGAACAGGCTTTGAGCCAACACGGCGCGGGCGCATTTCAGGCCGCGGAAGTCGCGAAAGCGGTGCGCGTCGCGGAAAGCGTCGGTAACAAGATTTGCGGGCTGTATTATCTGGAAAGTTATTGTCAGCAACTCGTGTCTGGGCGGGTAAACGGGCGTGTTGATCCCGTTGTTGAGCATCCGCGTGGCGGTGAAATCTCTGTCGATGCTGGATTTGGATTTGCACAACCCGCGTTCACCCGTGCTTTACCCGCAGCCATAGAAGCTGCCCGCACACAAGGTGTGGCGCGCTTGTCGGTCTGTCACGCACACACATGCACGTCGTTGGGTTTCTTCACCGAGCAAATCGCGCGAGCAGGATTGATCGCTTTGGGCTTTACCAATGCCTCACCGATTGTGGCCCCGCCGGGCGGGAAACGACGTGTGATCGGAACCAACCCAATGGCCTTTTCGGTGCCGGATGGGGCTGGGGGCGTGGCCATGCAGTTTGATCAATCCACAACCACAGTGGCTTTGGGCAAGATCACCATGGCTAAGGCTGCCGGCAATTCTATTCCAACAGGTTGGGCGGTGGACAGCGAAGGTCAGCCCACAACTGACCCTTCCGCTGCATTGACTGGATCGTTGGTGTCAGTTGGGGGCATGGAGTCTGGATATAAAGGCTGGGGTTTTGGCTTGATGGTCGAAATCCTCGCAGCCGGACTAACCGGCGGGGCGTTCAGCCGCGACGTGAAACCGCTGAAAGCACCAACTGGCGCGCCGCATGATCTTGGGCAATTCTATGTGTTGATCGATGCAAATAGCACGCCGGATTTTGCGCAACGCATTGTGGAACTAGGGGAGGCTGTCGCGCAAGATGACGGCGCGCGGATGCCGGGACAGGGCAAACGTATTCAGGACCCGGTTGATCTGGAAGACGCTGTTTGGGCACAAGCGTGTTCGCTTGCAGGGCGTTGAACTGAACATCGCCCACCTTGCTCTCATGAAAATGAGGCGACATTGATCTGGATCATGTTGCTGCGGCGTAGATGTGACAAGCTGACATTACGCAACGAATGGAGAGCGTCATGGGACATTTGGTTAAGGCAATCGCAGGTTTTGGTGTTGTTCTGCTTGGCGCTTGTGCCGTGCTAGATATGCCAGAAGCCCCCGAAGGGATGCGATTGTTCGGGGAAAACTGCGCGGCTTGTCATGGAACGGATGCACGTGGGGCGGGGCCCGAAACGCTTGGTATCGGTAAAGTTCCGCCTGATCTAACAAGGCTGCAAGCGGCCAATGACGGTGTCTTTCCAACGGCATATGTGTTGTCTGTGATCGATGGATATGAGACCGGTACTCACCCCGGACGTGTCATGCCGGAGTTTGGCGAAGATATGGGCGGAACGCTTGTTCCCTTGGATGTTGAGGGCGTTAGCACACCAACTCCGCGCGCGCTTGTCGCAGTTTTGCGGTATCTGGAAGACTTGCAAGTTGCAGCTGAGTAAAGTTCAGATCACCGGAGGGACGATGAGCTTTATTCACAAATTCCGTTCAATTGAACACCGTCCCAAGGCAATTGCACGTCTGATTGCCGGGTGGGTTTTAGTTCCGCCATGGGCATGACCTCAGTGATCATTTGGTGCAATCGTTTCGTGCGTGCGCCGGTTGGATCAAGCGCACGACAACAGATGAATTCTTCGACGATTGCGCCTTGCTGCTCGTATCCATAATCAAGAAATTTAGGCGTGTTGGAGAGGTCGAACAAATACGGATCAGTCCCTGAACCGTGCTCAGATGCGGCCTTCAAAGGGTGATACCCCGTTAGTTTGCGGTTCTGCCATTGCCAAATATGTGTGAGTTCATGGGCGAACAACATGGTTGCAATCAGGCCGATTTCATCAGGGTATTTGGGAAGGTAGTTGTCCAAATACCAATCCTTATCGAACAAAACGCGATTGAAAAGGGCCACAGCAGCCGGTTTTGCCGTCACGATTTTTTCTGTTGCGGGCGGAAGGATGTTTTCGCGACACGTTGTGCGCGGACGTGGCTTGCGTCGAAAGGTAACAGCGCGCGTTGGGGCGCCATTCACAAGTCGCACCCGCGACGTGTCCAATCCGGGCCCATGTAGCGTCGCAGCAAAGGCCTTTTCGGTTTCGGTCATCGGACGACCCGCGCAGGCAGAAACCAAAAGGCAACACAGAAATACTCTGAAAATCATGAACTTACTTTGCAAATGTTGCGGTTGATTGAGCGATGGGTTTACCGCTGGGATATGCGATCATCGTACAGCGGGCAAAGGCAAGGCCGCGCCCCATTCGCGTGATTTCGGCTTGCGCTTCTATCCGATCGCCCGTGCCGGGGCGCAGAAACTGTGTGTCGAGTGTGACGGTGGCAACGGGGATCATCTCTCCTTGCACGGCGCCGCAGGCGATAACCATGGCCGTATCCGCAAGCGCCGAAAGAGTCTGCCCTGACACGATGTTGCCGGCCCTTGCAATCTGCGGTGTGATCGGAATTTCCATCGTCGCCCCGGTTTCACTCATGTCTGTGATCTTTGGGGATAAATCCAACACCCAAGGCGCAAAATTCTGTTCCAAAAAACGCTGAGCTTCGGTGAGTGAAACAGTTGTGGTCATATTGATCCCCTACGATACGCGCAACGTAACGGACCGGCTTCGCGGGTCAAGTCGTGTCTATAGTAGTCGCGTTTTGGGGCTGGGTTTGCTGGGACCAGTTCGATTGAATTTGAACGAAAACGCATGGTTTTGCCATGATTGAGAAAGCTCACGTTAACCTCCTCAGATTATTTATCTGACCATGGGAAAAGGGTGATGTAAGGAGAGCAGGAATGTTGAAATATACGGTAATCGCTGCCGCATTGACAATGATGACAAGCGCCGCGCAAGCCAGCGTTTTGAACAAATTGCTCAGTGGAAAAAAATCTGCCACGGCGATCAATGTTCAAATGTTATACGAAAAGCCTGCTGCCAGTTTTGGCGGGCAACATTTCACCAATTCTCTGGGATGTGTTTATTCCCGGACACAAGCGCCGGGGTATCCAATAGTCTGGCATCTACAAGTAAACAGCCGGGTGCCGGGCTGCCCAAATACAGTGTCGGGACAGTAATTCAGTTAGCACAATACGCGACGAAAAGCGCGATGTGCCAAAGGTTTAAATGGTGACGGGAAGGGGTGCGCAGAACTCTGCGTACGATCCCACGGTCGCGAGTACGGGGCAGGTTCTTTTGGGGACCTGCCCCTTTTTTGTAATGAGGTTAGTTTTGCTACGTTGTAAAAGAAAGCCTGATAGCTCGATTGTTGGATTGTATAAAATGTACACCTGCAACCTGTTCAAATAATTACCTTTTAAGAACGAGGTGCGGAGTTGATAGTTTGGCTTACAAACGTGTTTATCCAAACTCAATATTTCGATTGCAGAATATGAAGCTAATACCTCTTCAGAAAAATCTAATTCACTGACCACTTCACCAAGGCATGTTGGTAAAAAATTCTGAAGACCACGTGAGAAAAAGAGATGAAGAAGCTCCCAAAGACAGCGAGCTTGAGTTTAATTAAGCATTCAAAAACAAAGGGGAAAGAAGCCCCTTCTGCAAGGTCTATGGTTGGTTGGCACGAAATTGAGGCGGCCATTTGATCACTGGATAGGAACAAGTAGTCAAAAAATGGGCAAGGGGGAAGCGAATTTGGCTGCTCCATTGTTTGTTAAAGCTATTCAAAGAAAATGGCGTTCAAAACTTGCTGATCCAATCAAACATCCAATTCCTCAACAAACCGTGCGTTTTCTTGGATGTATTCAAACCGCAACTCAGGCTTCTTGCCCATCAATCGCTCGACGAGATCACCTGTTTGACCGGGTTCGTCCTCGTCTATTGTCACCCGGATTAGTTTGCGGGTAGCCACGTTCATTGTGGTGTCTTTCAGATCTTTCGCATCCATTTCGCCCAAGCCTTTAAATCGCGAGACGTCAATTTTGCCTTTTCCGCCAAGACCTTTTTCCATCCATTCATCGCGTTCAGCTTCATCAAGACAATAGACACGTTTGGCCCCTTGGGTCAGGCGGAACAAAGGTGGGCAGGCAAGGTACAGATGACCGTGATCGATCATGGGACGCATTTGCGTGAAGAAAAATGTCATCAAAAGGGCGGCGATGTGGGCACCGTCGACATCCGCGTCAGTCATGATGATGATCTTGTCGTAGCGCAGGTCGTCGACGTTAAACTTAGAGCCAAGACCGACACCAAGCGCCTGAGTTAAATCGGAAATTTCTTGGTTTGATCCTAACTTCGAAGAGGCGGCACCCAAGACGTTCAAAATCTTGCCGCGTAAAGGCAATAGGGCTTGGATTTTGCGGTCACGCGCCATTTTTGCGGATCCGCCCGCAGAATCCCCTTCCACAATAAACAACTCGGTGCCATCCCTGTTCGTGGCAGAACAATCCGTCAGCTTACCGGGCAGGCGCAATTTCTTGGTTGCCGTTTTGCGTGCGGTTTCCTTTTCCTGCTTGCGCCGCAAACGCTCTTCAGCGCGCAACACAAGGAAATCAAGAATAGATCCGGCAGATTTGGTGTCTGCGGCCAACCAGTTGTCAAAGTGGTCACGGACGGAATTTTCCACCATTCGTTGCGCGTCCACGGTCGCAAGGCGGTCTTTGGTTTGACCGACGAATTCAGGCTCACGGATGAAACACGACACCAAAGCGCCAGCTCCCGTGGTTAAGTCTTCACGGGTGATCGTGCTGGCTTTTTTGTTGGAGACAAGTTCGCCGTACGCCTTGATCCCCTTAAGGATTGCGGCCCAAAACCCGGCCTCGTGGGTGCCGCCCTCTGGTGTGGGAACCGTGTTGCAATAAGATTGGATGAAACCGTCGCGCGTTGGTGTCCAATTGATCGCCCATTCGACTTTTCCAGGCGCCTTGAATTTCTCAAACGACACGGTGCCCGTAAACGGTTTGTCGGCGTAAGTCGTCGCGGTTCCCAGTGTTTCCGTCAGGTAGTCTGCAAGGCCGCCGGGAAAGTGGAACTTGGCTTCCATCGGGGTGTCGCCATCTGGGATCGCCGATTTCCACCGGATTTCAACACCTGAAAACAAGTAGGCTTTTGAACGCGCCATTTTGAACAACCGACCCGCTTTCAGCTGCAAAGCGCCAAAAATTTCGGGGTCAGGGTGGAACGTGACGGCTGTGCCGCGCCGGTTTGGTGCCGCGCCAATTTTCGCAAGTTTGCCTTGAGGCACGCCGCGGGAAAACTCCATCGCGAATAGTTCTTTGTTTTTAGCGACTTCGACACGCAAGTGATCAGATAATGCGTTCACCACAGACGAGCCCACGCCGTGTAAACCACCAGAGGTTTCGTAGCTGTCGCCAGAAAATTTACCGCCAGCATTCAAAGTACAAAAGATGATCTCAAGCGCTGACTTCTTGGGGTCTTTGGGGTGTGGGTCAGTCGGGATACCACGGCCATTGTCGCGCACCGACACATGACCGTTTTCATGCAGTTCGACCTCTATCCATGTTGCATGGCCTGCAACCGCTTCATCCATAGAGTTATCGACGATTTCGGCGACCATATGGTGCAGCGCACGGTCATCCTTCCCGCCGATATACATACCGGGACGCAGGCGGACGTGTTCCATATCCTCAAGGACTTGAATGGAGGACGCGTCATAGGTCGAAGCGATCGGGGTTGTACCCGCAAGGAGGTCATTGGCCATGGCTGCTGCTTTGCTCTGTTGATTGGGCACAGTATGCCAGAGCGCGCAGGGTGGGGAAAGGGTCTCAATCGCCGAGAAACCGTAGTAAATGTGGATATCTTGGGGGATAACGCTTGGGCACTACCTTGTCTTGTGGCCAAACGAAGGTGCGCTTAGCGCGGCCATTGTCTTGGAAGGGGGGTACGCGGATTAGGAATTCGCAATGCTTTACGGTAATTTGACATGTGATGGTCCATCCCAGGTGACGGTGAGGACGGGGCATAGGGTTTTACCATGCCAATATGTTTGAAACTGCCGGGCAGCGTGCAAATCGTGTCGTCCGTGCGGTTAATACATAAGCACTTTGGGGCAATAGATTGTGCCGATCCGGTACGGCATGTACGAGGCGCGGCAAAAGCAATCGCGGGGATGTTCCATC
This sequence comes from Aliishimia sp., assembly GCA_039978895.1. Classification (GTDB taxonomy): domain Bacteria; phylum Pseudomonadota; class Alphaproteobacteria; order Rhodobacterales; family Rhodobacteraceae; genus Aliishimia. The sequence continues at coordinate 115,363 of JBDWAL010000057.1, read as the reverse complement.
CTGCGGACAAAATTTGTGCAGCGGCTGCACCAAGTGAATGGCCAATGATAAAGCTCGGCTTGATGTTCTTTTCCATCATCCAATCTTGCACGCCTTTGGTGTAGGCCAAAAAGCCTTGGTGCCATGTGGCTGCTGCTTTGATATTTGCCAGCTTTAAACGAGGTTTGCCCATCCGCTGAACGCGCAGGTTAAACCGGATGTAGTCTCGCCACGAGTTAGAGCCGACAATCAACAAAGTGTTGTCGGTCAACAAATGCGCCATCACATCGTCTTGGTCGAGCGTGTCTTTCCACTGGTCACCAATCACCTTGGCATCCTTGCCCTGATAGGAGGCTTCAGCAAGTTGGGCAGCACGGGCAAGGGTGTAGCGCATTGGAAAACCTTATCTTTAATTAGTTTACCAGTTTACCCATGGCACAAAGACTGTCACGCGCTTTTTGCATCTTCCACCCAGTTTAGTATCGCAGTGGCCATCTCGTCTGGCTTTTGGTGGGCCAGCCAATGATCCGCTTCTGGGATCGTGATGCGCGTCAAAATTGGGGCATACTCCTCTAATCCTTTGGTGCTTTCCGGCAATAAGGCTGTGTCACCGGCACCCCAAATAAGAAGGTGAGGGCATCGGATCATCAGACGGTCTTTGGGAAGTTCCGGCAGATCAGTGATCGGTTCCCCCGGCACGGCGACTTTGAGGGGGGATGCACGATACCAGTGGATCATCGTCTTGAGGCGACCGGGCCGGGACCACTCCGTCAGGTATTGCGCCCGCTTTTCACCACAGAACCAATCGAAGTCCATCTTGGCCGAGAACAGCGTTTGCAGTCTCGCATAGTTATCTTGTGCGTAATGGTCTTCTGACCCGGCGCGACGCAAGGACAAGATGTATTGTGACGCCACGGATTGCGGCCCGCCAGACGCCATTTCGCGTTGGAAGGGTGCGGGGTGAACGCCATTGGCAATGATCAATTTCTGAACCAAGTCAGGCTTGGACATTGCAAGCCCATAAGCAACGGCCGCACCCCAATCATGACCAAGGACGGTGATCGGTTTGTCGTCGATTACGTGCAGCATGTCTTTAACAAGCGATGATGTCGTATACGCCGACACGTCATCCGGTCCACCCGTTTGGCCATACCCGCGTTGATCAGGTGCGATACAATGGAACTTATGTTTTAAACGTTGGGCAAGCTCTTCCCAAGCGCCTGAATATTCGGGGAAACCATGCAACAATAACAAGCGAGGGAGCGACTCGTCGCCCCAGTGGCGGGCGAAAATCGGCCCCTTTGGCGTGTCGATAAAACTAGTGCGCATGGTGTGGTCCTCCGTGGCGGACACGGTGCCCGTCGCATAGGTCATGGGTCAAGCGCGAGATCGTCGCGTCGTCGTTAACGTTGCGTTCCCAATCAGGTTGGATTGTGTTCGAAACGCTATGAAATTACCGGGGTTAAATCGCCAAATACGTATCAACGAGATTGATCAAACGTGGGCGGTCAAAGGATTTGAAATGGCCAGCATGAACGGTGCGAAGGGGCAGTTCTTTGAGGCGGGCTAGAGACTCCCGGTAGATTGTTTTGTCCGAGTGATAAAGCTCATCAAGCAATTCGCCGTCATATAAAACATCGCCGCTGAACAACGTTTCGCTCGCACCCTCGTACAGTGCGATGGATCCGGGGGAATGGCCCGGCAGGTGCATGACTTTAAACACGCGGTCCCCTAAGTCGAACACATCGCCATCCTCTATGACACGCGTGAGAGGGGCTGGTTTGACTGTGTAATCCGTGTGTTTGAACCCTGCATAAGGCAATGCTGTGAACGTTTCGGCAATGACGTAACCTATGTCGGCCACTGTGTTTTGCTCTGTCGGGGATTTGATAATGTCGGCTTCCAGCGCATGTCCGCAACGGTGAGAAAATTGGTGCAAACCACCGGCATGATCGAAGTGACTATGCGTCATGACGGCTGACAAAGGGCGTTCAGTAAGCGCGGCGATTTCGGCGGTCAAAGGTCGAAGCCCCATGCCTGTGTCGACAATCAAGTCGGAATCCCGTCCTTTGACATGCCAAATGTTGCAGCGCAGCCATGGCGCTACATGTTTTTCACGGATTAACGTGACTCCATCGGTGAAGGGGATTGTCTCGTACCAATCTAAGGCTACCGGTTTACTCATTTAGCAAGCTTGGCGGTTTGGTGTGAGAGGGGCAAGGGGGGAAGGTGAAGGCGTAGGGCACTGGGTTTACTCGACCGGAGGAGTAAAGGAGCGAATGAAATGGCGCAGTGCTGTCAACGCGTCTTGCGGTCTATCGCCAATCACCCCGTGCCCACATTCCGTAAATTTCATGTACTCCAGTCGTTCAGAGCCAAGCCCCGCCACAATCGCGTCGCTGAATTCCGGCGGGGTAATCGGATCGTCTTCACCCACCATCACCAACGCCGGGCACGTCACGTTTGGCAAATCGCGGCGAAAATCCATCCGACCGTGTTCATTGTTGGGGCCGTTAAACCAAAGAGCTGTCTCATTTCGCCAAAGGACCCGCGACAGCCAGTCAGGCGCGCCGTCACTGTTGTACCGGTAAAATGGGACGCAGCGCTGTTTGTAAAGTTCGCGCCCTTCGTCGGTTGGGGTCGTCCAGTAGGCTTGTGCGATATCCCGGATTTCTTTTCCGCCGCGTCGTTCAAACGCTTGATAGATTGCGGAAAAATCAACATTAGCGGCGGTGCTGATCAGGACAAGACCCGCTGCGTGTCCGGGATGTCGAATTGCATAAGACAATGTAACGAAACCGCCAAATGACGTGCCAACAACGATCGGGTTCTCAATTCCTAAAGCGTCGCATAGCCCCTTCAAGTCATCCCCCCATTGCGCGAGCGTCCACGTGTCTTTTTCGCAGAGTTCGCTACGGCCATTGCCGCGGTGATCGTAGTATATAACTTGAGCGATGTCAGTGAGTTGGCTGAAGAATGGCTTTGCAATGCTGTGATCTCCGCCTGGCCCGCCATGAACCATTATGACTGTGGGTTTTTCACGCATCACAGTCCCATCGGGCGTCAACCCTTCACCGTCCACATCGAAATACAGCTTTGCTCCGTTGACTTGAACATACATCAATCCGCTCCTGTGTGACCTACTTCATGGTCGCACGCGCGTGTCGGAATACAAGATTGATTTAAGTTTGAAGCGGGCAACGGCTTGCAGGTAAGGCGTTGACCTGCGCCATTTTTGAATGCCGTCTTTTGAGTGCATGCTGAGGTTCAAGAAACAGCTTTATCCAGCCGCCAAGAAGGCGACTGGTTTGTGTCATTGTCACACTGTTGGAAGGCGTGAGTTATACTGTTGGGGGTGTCTTGCGTTTGCGACGTAAAACGATGGTCCCTCCGGCAAGACCAGCTGCAAGCAACAATCCACTTGCTGGCATCGGCACCGGCGTTGTCGTTTGGAAAGACAAGCCCAACGAGATGTCATCTTCGATCCCATCATTGAAAGTGAACGTAATGACATCGCCTGCCATATATCCACCCCAACCCGTGAGGAAGGAACTGCCTGTTCCGGTGGCCGCACGGTCGAGCAAGGTGCCACTGGAAGACATGACATTGTCAAAGGTGTCCCCGACAACATTGAAGTAATCGAAGCTGGCGTTCAGGATGTCAAAGCCACCATTTGTGTCGGAAGCTGTAAGCGCGAAATCCGCGATGTTGACGTCTTCCATCACTTCGAATGAAAAGATCGTTTGCCCACCGACTGCCAGTGTTCCACCAAAGCTGTAGGCTTGGTCCGCATAAATCGGCACTGCGCTGGCAATGGCTGGCGCAAGTGTCAAAAACGCTGCCGCGCAGAGTGTCTTGAAATTCATTAATCGTCCCCATCTACGATAACGGATGCAATCAAATGATGGGTCATCCGCGTTTGAAAATATGCAGTAGACTGCAATTCTTTCAAATTAGCGGGAGAGGGTTAACCAGAAGTAAACAAAACTTAGAGTTGTATAAATAAAAACGCCCCAGAGGTCATCCGGGGCGCAATAATTCGTTTCAGGGGCGTGATTATTCGCCTTTCGCTTTTGATTCGAAGCTCAAACCATGAGCCGTACGTGCAGCGAATCCTTCCCAGTACGTGTGGTCTTCTTTTGGGGTGCCATCTTCGTTCATCGAAAACACGCCTTCGCCCGCATTCTGTGTCAGGTCGAGATACATTGCCTTATCCGCATCACTTTTAAGGTGTGTGTCCATGAAAGCAGTCGCGAAATGCTGGGTAATGTTGTTCATGCGACGGTTGTCCCAAACAGCATCAGAATAGTGATCATAAGGCGACAAACCATCAGCAACATTCCACGCTTCTGCAGGCGCGGGCATTGGGGCTGCTGCGTTGTGGTTGGCGTTCTGGAACGTCAACAAGTGGCGATCCGTTCCGGTTGTTTCCTCAAAGATCGAGCGTATCGCGCCATAAACAGATACATCATCCACACCGCCTGCCATCAACATCAAGGGCCGGGAGAAGCCAGACATGCCTTCTGCATCCCAGAATGCTGTGTTGCGACCCCACGGGCCAATGGCGATCATAGCTTTGATACGCGGATCATTGGTCAGTTCTTTATGAGTGTCGGATCCTGCGAGGTGCTCGGCCAACAAGCCGCGCGGGGTGCCCCAGCTATATTCAGTTGACCCTTGGGTGACGCCTGCGCCGCCATAGATCATCACGCCGTAGCCGCCCATCGAATACCCGATAACGCCTGTAACATCTGTGTTGGTGATCGCTGCGAGATCGGCACCGATTACGTCTGCATTGCCCATCTGATCTACTACGAAACGTTGATCAAGAGGACGGTTCAGCAAGGTTGAACCGAATGCGGCTTGGTCTGAATAGGTGCTGTCCGTGTGATCAATCGACACCGTAACATAGCCCTTAGATGCGAGGTTTTCACCCAAGTGGCTCATCAACATACGGTTGCCGGGATAGCCATGTGAGATCACGATCAAGGGGAAGGCTTCTCCGCTGGCAGGGGCGGCGTCGCGTGCTGCACGCCCTTCGAGCTTGGTTGCGGTTTTGCCGTCGCGGATCACAGTTTCATATGTGGTGCCGCCAGTTGTGCCTTCGGCAGCAGGATACCACATTTCGACGGTCAAGGGGCGGTCATAGGTTGGGATTGCGTCGTCTGTCACGTTAAGAATGTCGATGCGGTCAGGATCGGTGAACGTCATGGTTCGCACGCCAATCGGGTAAGCACCGTAAGGCGCCAACGCTGGGGCGTCAGGGCGTACGACGTCGATGCGGTTCTCGGCGGGGGCGGGTCCTGCGAGTGCGATTGCCGCAAGTCCTGCGCTCAATGTGAGGCGGGTTGGATGTGTCATGATGTTCTCCCATGGGTGGCGATACCGCGTCTGTCGTCGGATATCCTAGCGTCATGGTTGCATGAATTTGACGTGGATCAAGACAGAGCGTTGCGTCATATGGCGAATTTTGGCCAGTTTACACAAGCATCATAACGGTATCTTGAAGCGATTTTAAGCAAGCGTGAAGGATTTCGGTGTGTGGCGCTTGTCGCGCGGCTGCGCGCGGCTTAAATCTAACCGATGAGATACATTTTCACATTGCTGCTGTTGGTCTTGCCTAGGCTGGCCTTTGCACATCCACATATTTTCATCACCACAGCGTTGACCGTTGAGGTTGACGAAAATGGCCAAGCAACAGCTGTGGGCATCACGTGGACGTATGATCCGCTCTATTCGCTTTTGATCCTAGAGGATAAGGAGCTGGATGATGATTATGATGGAAAATTGCGTCCTGATGAAATTGCTCAATTGTCCGGCTTCGATATGCAATGGATCGACGGATATGAGGGTGATTTATATGCCTCTTTGGGCGGGGTTTCAGTGCCGCTTGGACCTCCGCAATCGTTGGGCGCTGTGTTCGAAGATGGGATGATCATTACGAAGCATCGGCGCAGCCTGAGCGCCCCTGCAACAGGATTGGTTCTGCAAGCCTATGATCCTACGTATTATTCTGCATATGATCTAAACGGCGGTGTTAGCATCTTAGGTCCGTGTTTGGCCTTTGTTGATCCTGCGGACATAGAGACGGCCACCGACATTGTTGCTGCTCTTTTGGTGGATCGGCCTCAGACAGACGAGAACACATACTTCCCAGAGGTCGGTATTCACTTTGCCGACACGGTGACCTTGTCATGCGATTGATCAAACAGCATGGAGGGTTTGTTGCTGCCTTGGGGGCGGTGGCATTGCTTGGGGTGTGGCTTTGGCTATTTGGCGGGGCTGCGCAAATTGCAAGCTGGGCCGCATCAGAGCAACGTGAGGTGCAAGGGGCTTTGGCAAATGCATTGCGGGCCGTGCGTGCTGGCGAAGTTTGGGCGTGGGCCTCACTTCTAGGGCTTTGTTTTGCATATGGGTTTTTCCATGCCGCTGGACCGGGACACGGAAAACTGGTCATGAGCGGCTACGCGCTTGGTGAAGATGTCTTGCGGTTACGTTTGATCGCGCTGACGTTGGCTGGATCAGTGGGACAAGCGGTGACCGCGATCCTTCTTGTGTATTTGGGCACTTTGGTCTTTGGATTAGGTCGCGTGGATATGACGGATCTGGCAGATGGGTCTTTGGCAGCCTTTAGCGCCGGGGCAATCGTGCTGGTCGGGGTCTGGTTGATCCTACGCGGCATTCGACGCTTTTCAGGCGCTAAGGATGCTCAGGCGTGTTCGTGTTGCGGCCACGTGCATGGCCCAAGTGTCGAACAAGTTGCGCATGCCCAAAACTGGCGCTTAGGGCTTGGTGTTGTGTTGGCTGTTGCGGTTCGACCCTGTACCGGCGCTTTGTTTGTGCTGATCCTTACTTACGGGATGGGCATTCCGTTCGCGGGCATTTTGGGCGCTTTGGTGATGGGGCTAGGGACGGCCATTCTTACGCTGTGCGTTGCACTTGGTGCATGGCATATGCGGGGCGGATTGTTACAGCGATTAGAGGGTTCGTCAGGCGTAAGGGCCATGGCAGTGATCGAATGTGTCGCGGGGTCCGCGGTTGCTGTGATCGCCACGCAAATGATGCTGCGATCGCTGTGATCTGGGCTTGGTTGCGGCGGGATCAGTAGGCGCAGGAGTTTAACCCCGCGCCCAATTCTCAGATCAATCTAGTTCCGCAAGACGCGCAAGCGCGTCTTTGAGCTTCGCTTCCTCATCTTCACGCAGAGCCAAATTCGCTTGTGTTTCCGCAACCACTTCGGGTGGCGCACTTTGCGCAAACTTGGGGTTTTTAAGCCGCCCGCGCAACCCGCCAAGTTCCTTGGCAAGTTTGCCCAAGGTCTTGTCGAGACGGGCTTTTTCCTCGGCAATATCGATCACGCCCGCAAGGGGAAGGCCAAAGCTGCCGCCGGGCAAAGCAAGGGTGACGGTGCCTTTGGGGAACGCATCGACCTCTTCCAACGTTTCGATACGGGCCAAGCGTTTGATCATCGCCTCATTCGCCGCGAACGCTGCTTTGGCACGTGGAGTGAAGCCCGTCACAACCATAGGGACATAAGCGCCTGCGGGCACGTGCATTTGCGCACGCGCGGAGCGGACAGCTTCGATCATCTGGATGGTCCAGCTCAATTCCGCGTCTGCGTCTTCGTCGATCAATTCCGCGCCGTAGGTGGGCCAATCCGCCAGCATGAGGTGTGTGTCACGCGATGTTAGATCGCTCCAGAGTTCTTCGGTGATGAAGGGCATAATCGGATGCAACAGGATCAACGATTGATCCAGCACCCAAGCAAGCGTTTCGCGGGTTTCTTGTTTGAGGGTGTCATCCTGTCCCATCAGGATCGGCTTGGACAGTTCGACATACCAATCGCAAACTTTGCCCCAAATGAACGTATACAGCCCCGAGGCCGCATCGTTGAAGCGATACGCTGTCAGAGCCGCATCGATTTCAACGCGCGCTTTGGCCGTCTCCCCGATGATCCATTTGTTCACTGCCGCTGTGGGTTGCGGGATTTCGGCTGTGGCGCCGTTGGCAAAGGCTTCGTTCATTTCAGCGAATTTGCAAGCATTCCAGAGCTTTGTGCCAAAGTTTCGATATCCTGCGATACGCTGCATATCGAGCTTCAGAACACCGCCCAAAGCGGCCATCGCAGCCGAGGAAAAGCGCAAAGCATCCGCGCCGTATTCGTCAATAATGTCGAGCGGGTCGATCACATTGCCGGTCGATTTGGACATCTTTTTGCCTTTGGCGTCGCGCACGAGGCCATGCAGATAGATCGTATCAAACGGGATTTGATCGACGACCGCGAGCTGCATCATCATCATGCGAGCAACCCAGAAGAAGATAATATCCTGCCCAGTGATCAGCGTCGAAGTTGGAAAGAAACGGCGCATTTCGTCGGTGTCTTCGGGCCAACCGAGCGTGCCAATGGGCCACAGCCCAGAAGAGAACCACGTGTCCAAAACGTCTGGATCTCGCCACAAACGGATGGGTTGGCCGTTCTCATCAAAGGGAACAGAAATCGATCCGGGTGCATTTTCCGCGAGCTCAGGAAGCAAGTAGCCAAACGCGCCGGAGCCTTGGTAATAGGCGGCCGCTTGTTGCAGGGCCTCAGCCTTAGTTGTGGCGCAGAAATGGACCGGGTTGGTGATGTCCCATTCGTCCGACGCATTGCCATCCGCGTTGTCGGTATGAGTGACCGATGGGCCATACCACACAGGGATTTGGTGCCCCCACCAAAGCTGACGGGAGATGCACCAAGGTTCGATATTTTCGAGCCAATTATAGTAAACCTTCTCGCCACTTTCGGGGAGAATTTTCACCGTCCCATCGCGTACAACATCTAGCGCAGGGCCAACGATTTTGTCGGTTTCGACAAACCACTGATCGGTCAGCATCGGTTCGATCACCACCTTGGAGCGGTCGCCAAAGGGCTGCATGATGGGTTTGTTATCCACCATTGGGATCAGTTTTGGCGCGTCTGTCGCTTCGTCTGCGTCGTCGTCCTCAGTGGATTCAACGGAGATCATCACCGCGAGGCCCTCAGACGTGATCTGATCAACCACCAATTTACGTGCTTCGAACCTGTCCAGCCCGCGCAAATCGTCGGGGACAAGGTTGATCTGATCGGTTTCGGCCTCGCTGAGGGTTTGTTCGCCTTTGGCGATGCGCATCGCGATTGTTGCGGCTTCTGCGTATGCCGTGCCGTCGGCGCGCAGTGCGCCTTTGGTGTCGAGCAGTCGGAAGCATGGGATCGCATTGCGCTTGGCGACTTGGTAATCGTTGAAGTCATGCGCGCCGGTGATTTTCACTGCGCCGGACCCGAATTCGGGGTCGGGATATTCGTCGGTGATGATCGGGATAAGGCGGCGGTGTTCCTTTGGACCAACCGGAATTTCGCATAGTTTTCCGATGATTGAGGCATATCTCTCATCGGATGGATGCACAGCAACAGCCCCGTCACCGAGCATGGTTTCAGGACGTGTCGTCGCAATAGAGATGTAATCGCGCGTCTCTGTCAGGGTGACATTGCCGTCTTCGTCTTTTTCGACATATTCATACGTCGCACCACCCGCGAGGGGGTACTTGAAGTGCCACATATGACCGGGCGTTTCGACGTTTTCGACTTCCAAATCCGAGATCGCAGTTTCGAAATGCGGGTCCCAGTTTACCAGACGTTTGCCGCGATAGATCAGGCCCTTGTTGTACATTTCAACAAAGACTTTGATGACTGCATCGTGGAAGTTACCGTCTTCGCCCTTTGGCGCGCCGGGGGCGCCGGACATGGTGAAGGCTTCGCGTGACCAGTCGCAAGACGCACCAAGGCGTTGAAGCTGGCCTTTGATATTGCCACGGGATTTTTGCTTTTGTTCCCATACTCTTGCGACAAACGGAGCGCGGCCCATTTCGACGCGAGAAGGTTCGTTATTCGCGGCCATTTCGCGTTCTGTGACCATCTGGGTTGCAATGCCTGCGTGATCCGTGCCGGGCTGCCAGAGCGTGTCAAAACCCTGCATGCGCTTCCAGCGGATCATAATATCTTGCAACGTGTTGTTGAACGCGTGCCCCATATGCAGCGCGCCCGTGACATTGGGCGGGGGGATCATGATGCAAAAGCTAGAGGCTTCTGGCTTGGCATTTGCGCCTGCGACGAAGCATCCTGCCTCTTCCCACATTTGATAAAGGCGCGGTTCGGCGCTGGCGGCGTCAAATTTGTCGAGGGCCATGGTATTCTTCCCGTGCTGCAGTTGCGAGAGGGGATACCGTGCGCAGCCGCAGAGGGAAAGGGGGTAAGCAACGCTGTGTTCGTTAACAGGGGCCTAATGGGGCGAACGTTGCGCGCAGGTGCGTACGTTGCCCTTTTGTCCGCGCAGGTGTTGCGTCGTACTGGGTTTGTTCACGGGGCAGCGTACGTTGCTGCTTTGTTTCGGATTTGGGCGAATTAGGGCTGTGATCGGACCAAAGGTTCACGTGCGCCGGGCCGGATCACGTCGGGGTCGTAGGGCGCGCGGGCGAAGACCTCGCGGACCATTGGCGCAAAAAAATCCAGCGGCAGGGTGTCGTAATCGGGGTCAAAACTGGCTTGGTCCCACCGTTCGCAGAATTGCGCGCAATCATCGAAGTAGGGGCTGTCTTTGAACTGGTCGCGCTTGTTTGGATTTCCGCCGACATGATGGCCATAGTAGACCATCTGAAAATCACCATGGGTTTGCACACACCACGCGCATTGTTCGCGCACAAACGGACGTATGATCGTCGCGGCGTATTCATCGTGATTATAGGGGGCGTAAATGTCGCCAATATCGTGCAGCAAGGTCGCGACAACCCAGTCGATATCCGCGCCGTCGCGATGCGCGCGGGTGGCCGATTGCAAGGAATGACCAAGGCGGGTGACTTGGTATCCCGAGAGCGAGGCGTCTAGATCGACAAGTGCGGACAACAAGCGGTCGGCGGTGCCTTTGGTGTATTCGTTCTCGTGCTCGGTAAGGAAGTCATATTCTTCCTTGGTGCCGTCCTTCATTTGAGTGAAGTTAACGCGATCCATACCATTCCCCTTTAATCATACATCTTATTGGAGCCTTTGGCCCCTTTCATCATGGTTTTGGCTTGGGCGACACGAATTTCGTCATAAAGCTGCATTGCGCCCGGTTCGAAATTGGTCTGCGGAACGGGGGCGTGGGCGAAATTATTGTGGCGGTCGGCGCCGCGCATCAGGGTGGCGTAGCTTTTGCTGCCTGCGCGGGCAGCCATGTCCGGACGGATATAGCGCAACACGCAAGCGATGCGGCGGTCATCTGTTGTGTTGGGGCCTGATCCGTGGATCGTCAGACCATGGTGCAGGGAAACCTGACCTGGGTGCAGCTCAATCGTGGTTTTGTCCTGCGGCTTTACGTCGACGGCGACTTCTTGGCCGCGTGACAGGAGGTTATTTGCATCAAACGTGTCGTCATGTGGCAAGATGGCATTTTTGTGCGAGCCAGAGACGAACTCCATACAGCCTGATTGTGGTGTTGCGGCGGATAGCGGAACCCAAACCGTGACCAAGCCATCAATTGCGCCAAGGCCCCAATAGGTCAAATCCTGGTGCATCGAAACGATCTGCGTGGTGTTGGGTTCTTTGATGAAGAACTCACCAGCGAACAGCAGAATGTCCGGGCCAAGTATGCTTTGCACAATGTTCAACAGCGTTTCGGTCCGTGCAATCTGATCGACCATCGGCATGACCAAATGCGAATTTACGCCTTTGTAGGTGTTGAGGGGTTGGATCAGGCCCGCGTCAAGGTAGTCGGTTTCGATCTTCTCAAGCTCGGCGCGATATCGCGCGGCAACCTGCGGCGAGAGAGCATCCACGGGGAATAAATACCCGTCGCGCCAATACGCATCGACGTCATTTTTGGACAATTGGCCGTTTTGGGTATGTCGGGACGCAAGCATATCAGTCCTTTGATGGGGCAATACGGTCAGCGTGACCGGACGACCTGCGAAGGTCAAATCGTTTTGCGACACGTTTCGGCTAAGACGTGACGCGTATTTGATCGAGTCTTGCCGCTGCGTTGCGTTCGGTTCGGTTGTGACGTGGCGAACGTCTGCGGCAGGAGGAACTCAAGCGCAATGGTGCTGGACATCGCCGTCTGGGCACCTAGTGTCCGTTGCAACAAGAGTATCGTTCAGCAAGGAGCGCGCGAGATGGAAAAATTTGGGAAAAGTCAGCCAGTCAAACGGGTTGAAGACGTGCGGTTCCTAACCGGTCACGGGCGTTATGTGGATGATATCGTGCCTGCGGGCGCTCTTTTTGCCTATTTTGTGCGCTCATCTGTGGCGCATGGGGTTGTGACCTCTATTGAGATGGAAGAGGCGCGCGCCGTTGACGGCGTTCACTTGATTTTGACGCAAGACGACCTTTTGGCCGCCGGGATCAAAGCTGTGATGACAGCCTCAGTTGTTAAAAACCGCGATGGAACCGATGGCGCGTCACCAGAGCGGCCCATGCTTGCAAATGGGCGTGTGCGCTATGTCGGCGAGGCGATCGTCGCGGTAATCGCTGACACGCCAGAGGCTGCAAAGGATGCAGGCGAGCTGGTCGAAATCGAGATCGACGATCTGCCAGTCTCTATGGAGCTTGGGGCCGGGGGCGAGACCGTGCATCCCGAAGCGCCCGACAACACCGCGTTTGATTGGGGGATCGGTGACGAGGACGCCACCAAAGCCGCATTTGAAAACGCCGCACATGTCGTGTCTTTGCCTGTTGAAGACAACAGGATCATCGTAAGTTCTATGGAGCCGCGCGGCTGTTTTGCCGAAATGCAAGAGGGGCGTTTGCACCTGAGCTTTGGCGGCCAAGGCGTATGGGGCGGCAAGGCGCAAATCATCGAAAAATTCGGGATGGATGAGGCCAATGTACGTGTCACCAACCCTGATGTGGGCGGCGGCTTTGGTATGAAAAGCTTCATGTACCCAGAGTATTTTGTCGTCGCGCAAGCCGCGCGGGTTTTGGGCAAGCCAGTGCGTTGGATGTCAGAGCGCGGTGAAGCGATGCTGACAGATAACGGCGGGCGCGATCTGGACCACGTGGCGGAACTTGCCTTTGATGAAACCCATAAAATCACCGGATACCGTGTTTACACCCGCTGTAACCTAGGGGCCTACAATTCGACATTTGGGCAGCCAATCCAGACACAACTGTTCAGCCGGGTTCTTGGCGGTGTCTATGACATTCAAACGGTATGGCTAAATGTGGAGGGGTTTTACACCAACACAGTGCAAGTCGATGCTTATCGTGGGGCCGGGCGACCTGAGGCGATCTATCTGCTGGAGCGCACCATAGACCGTGCCGCACGTGATCTAGGGATAGACCCGTTGGAGCTGCGCCGTCGCAACTTTATCAACCCAGATCAATTCCCGTATGACACACCTGTGGGCGAAACCTATGACGTTGGCGACTTCAACAAAGTGCTCACAAGGGCGGAAGCAGAAGGCGATCTAGCCGGATTTGAGGCGCGGCGTACTGCGGATGAATTAAAAGGAAATTTACGCGGCGTTGGCTTTTGTTACTATATCGAAAGCATTCTAGGCGATCCTTCAGAAACAGCGAAAGTCGAATTTACCGAGGACGGCACCGTGAACATCTATGTTGGGACACAATCGAACGGGCAGGGGCATGAAACAGTGTTCGCGCAGTTCTTGTCGGACCAAACAGGTATTCCAATGGACAAAGTCACCTTTATTCAGGGGGACAGCGATCTTATTGCGACCGGCGGCGGCACCGGCGGATCACGTTCTGTGACAACACAGAACAACGCCATTTTGGCAACGACGTCTTCGATGAAAGAGAAATTCTCAGCGTTCCTGTCGGAAGAGACCGGCGCCCCTGCGAGCGAGATCGAATTTGACGACGAAACCTTCCGGATACCGGGGTCAAACCTGACGCCAAGCATGTTGGATGTGGCCGAACTCGCACGTGAAAAAGGTCGCTCGGACCTAATGGTGCACCAAGAAACCGCGAAATTGGCCGCGCGCAGCTTCCCGAACGGGGCGCACATCGCGGAAGTTGTGATCGACTGTAACACAGGCGTGACGACCGTGGACCGCTACACAGTGGTCGATGATTTTGGCAATCTTATCAATCCAGTACTTGCCGAAGGGCAAGTGCATGGCGGTGTCGTGCAAGGCATCGGTCAGGCGCTAACAGAGCGTGTTGTTTACGATGAAGACGGACAGTTGCTCACGGCAAGTTTCATGGATTATGCGATGCCACGGGCCGATGATGTGCCTATGTTTTCTTTTACCTCTGAGCCCGTGCCGTCAACGGCGAACATTATGGGCATGAAAGGCTGCGGCGAAGCGGGGACCGTTGGGTCCATGGCGGCAACAGCAAATGCGGTGCAAGATGCACTATGGAGCGTAGGGGTGCGGCAAGCAGATATGCCGTTCACACCTTTGCGCGTATGGGAAATGATGAACAATGGACGGATCGCAGCTGAATAGACGCATTGCCCGCTGGTTGCAGCGGGCTTTCGGCCGAGGGCAAGCGCAAACGGCGCCCTTGGTGCGCGGCAGTACGATTCACGTCATCATTATCGACGGGACCATGTCTTCATTGGCGCCGGGGTGCGAAAGCAATGCGGGGCTTGCCTACAAACTACTGAAACAAGCTGGATCCGGGATCAGTGTCTATTATGAACCGGGAATTCAGTGGTCGCATTGGCGTCGTGCAGGCGATGTGATCGCTGGACGCGGGATCAATCGCCAAATCCGACGGGCCTATGGGTATCTGGCGTCACGGTATCGGCCCGGTGATCAGATTTTCCTCATGGGATATTCCCGGGGGGCGTACGCGGTACGGTCCTTGGCGGGTGTCATCGATCGCGTTGGACTGCTTCGTGCAGATGCGGCGACACAACGAAACGTGCGCGACATCTACCGCCACTACGAGAACGCGCCCGATAGCAATGCATCAAGGGCATTCGCGCGCGTCAATTGCCATGAGAGCGTCGAGATCGAGATGATCGGGGTTTGGGATACCGTGAAATCCTTGGGTCTGAACATGCCGCTGTTATGGCGGTTAAGTGTTCCACATCATGCGTTCCACAACCACAATCTTGGCCCCAGCGTGAAGCGTGGATATCATGCGTTGGCGCGCAACGAAACGCGGGTCGCGTATAGTCCGGTGCTATGGGACAGCCGATCTGCTTGGGACGGCGATCTTCAGCAAATGTGGTTCCGGGGCACGCATGGGGATGTGGGCGGTATGCTGGGCGGCTTCGAAGTCGCGCGTCCGTTGTCCAACATTCCCTTGGTGTGGATGTTGGAAAAAGCCGAGGCTGCGGGCCTAAAACTGCCCGATGGGTGGAAAGAGCAATTCCCGCAAGACCCAGGCGCACCCACGTCAGGCAGCTTCCGAGGGATCGGGCGTTTCTTGATCACCCGGCGTGCGCGGCAAGTGGGGCATGACCCATCTGAGCGAGTTCATCCAAGCGTGGCGAAAGCGCCATCGTCTGAAGGTTGGAACCTGCCGCGGCTTGGCTTCTTGCAGTCCCATTGACGAGCGCACCCATTTCGAGGTGCCGGTGGTCTATTTGATTTTCATCACAATGCAGGTGGTCGAACCCGTGGCATAAAGCTTGCCGTCCTCGACGCCGACGATTTCGCCGTGCGCGACGCCAGTGGAGCGCCCCACATGATCTGTGACGCCATGGCAGTCAATCATGCAGCCCAGCGGGATCGAGCGCAGGATATTAATTTTATATTCCAACGTGGTATAGACGGTACCTTTAGGGATTTTGGTCATCACCGCGCAGGCCATCGCACTGTCAAGCAGCGTGCCGTACCAGCCACCGTGCACCGTGCCCATCGGGTTGGTCACATTGAATTCTGGCGCACCTCTAAACGTGGCGCGGCCTTCTTCGACTGAATGCAGCGTGTAGCCCATCGTTTGACTAATTGGCGGGGCCGGCAGGCGTCCTTCGGCAATACCTTGCATGAATTCCAGCCCTGAAATCCCCAGCACTTCGGCTTGAGACAGTAAAGCTTCGGGACCGTTTGCATATAAAGGCATGGCGCCCTCCTTTGGCACGTGGTGTGACATAGGAATGGCCGTTCGTTAGGGCAGGAACAAGTTTTACGCCACGTTGCGCAATTGAACGGGGGCGTGTTCGACGCCCAAAGCGATGCATAATTGTTCCGTCAAACGGGCCGTGTTCAACGTGTAGATATGCAAATGATCCACGCCTTCATCCATCAACGTGCTGCACAGTTCGGTGGACACAGCCAAGGATAACAGTTCTTCACGATCATCACGCTTAGCGGCTTCAAAAGCTTGGTCCAACCAATCGGGCACTGTCGTGCCACAGCGCTGGGCAAAGCTGCGGGCGCGGGTCCAATTTGTGATCGGCAGGATTCCCGGAATAATCGGCGCTGTGATCCCAGCTTTGGTGCAGGCATCGCGGAAGCGTAGGAAATCATCGGCTTCAAAGAAAAACTGAGTGATAGCTTCGTCTGCGCCAGCGTCGAATTTGGCTTTGAGGAAGTCGATGTTTTGTTGCGCGGACGCGGAATCGGGGTGGCTTTCTGGATAGGCGCCAACGCGAATGCAAAACGTGTTCATCTTGGCCAGCGTTTCGACCAGTTCAACGGAGGATGCAAAGCCGTCTGGGTGCGGGACGAAGGGGGCACCGGGTGTGTCGGGGTCGCCGCGCAGTGCGACCACATCGGTGATCCCGGCCGCCGCGAATTCTTCGGCGCGGGCAATAACGTCCGCGCGGCTTGCACGTGCAGCCGTCAGATGGGCCGCGACCGGTGCGCCTGTTTGCGACATCACTGCTTTGGCCGTGTCCAATGTGCGATCCTGAACCCCGCCTTGCGCGCCATATGTGATGGAGACGAAATCGGGCGAAAAAGCTTGGAGCCGGGACAGGCTGTCCCAGAGCTTGAAAGACGCCGTCATAGACGCAGGGGGGAAAATTTCGAAAGACAGGGTCGGAGTCGACATTGGGCACCTCGGGTTGCTTGAGGGCTTGTCGCACGATATGGGTTGTGAGACAAATTCATAATTCTAAAGATTAACATGAGGTGAACTCACAGATGCACTTGGAATTCCGACACTTGCGCACCATCAAAGCGATTCACGAATCTGGTGGGTTGGCCCGTGCTGCCGAGGTCATGAACATCACGCAAAGTGCATTGAGCCATCAGATCAAGGGCTTGGAGGACCAAGCCGGGGTCGAGTTATTCGTGCGCCGATCCAAACCTTTGAAACTGTCCGCCGCGGGCAAACGGTTATTGCGTTTGGCGAACCAAGTCTTGCCACAAGTCGAAGCACTTTTAGATGAGTTTTCCGGATTAAGAAGCGGCAATGTCGGGCGCTTGCACATCGCCATTGAGTGCCACGCCTGTTTTGAATGGTTGTTCCCAGTGTTGGAACTGTTTCGCAAAAGCTGGCCAGATGTGGATGTCGACATTCGCCCCGGATTGGCGTTTGACGCATTGCCTGCTTTGTTGAAAGAAGAAGTAGACCTTGTGGTGTCATCCGACCCCGAGGAACTGCCCGGTGTCGAATTCATAGAACTCTTTGATTACGCACCTGTTTTTGTGGCCTCCAGTTCGCATCCATTGGCGAAGAAGCCCTATATCAATGCCGAAGACTTTCGAAATGAGACCTTAATCACCTATCCCGTAGAGCGGCAACGGTTGGATGTTTTCAGCCAGTTGCTGATCCCTGCAAAGATCGAACCCGCTGCAATCCGACAAGTCGAATTGACGGCGGTGATCTTGTTGCTTGTGGCCTCTGCGCGCGGTGTATCTGTGTTGCCAGATTGGGTTGTGCGCGAGGTTAAGTATTCTTCCGATTATGTAACGCGGCCTTTGACGGAAACAGGGATAACGCGGCGGTTATATGCGGCTGTGCGCTCTGACGATCTGGAGCGTGGTTACATGCAAGAGTTGATCGCGTTGGCGCGACAAGAAGCGCGACGACTTCAAGCGCAGTGACTGTGCTTGCTTGCGGGCGCGGGGCCGTGTAGACGCGCGGCTTGAACCCACCCTCAAGACATTCCGTGGAGGTCCGCCATGCAAGGCAGCGCCAATCTAAACATTATGATGAAAGCCGCGCGCAAAGCCGGTCGCTCGCTGGCAAAGGACTTTCGGGAAGTCGAAAATCTGCAAGCTTCGATGAAGGGGCCGGGGGATTTTGTCTCTAAGGCTGATCTTCAGGCGGAATATCTGATCAAAGAAGAACTCACCGGGGCGCGGCCAACCTATGGCTGGCTTGCCGAAGAGGGCGGCGAAGAAGACGGCGTGGACCCAACACGACGCTGGATCGTGGACCCGCTGGACGGCACAACAAACTTCTTGCACGGTCTGCCGCATTGGGCCGTCTCGATCGCGCTTGAGCACAAAGGCAAGATCGTAGCGGGCGTTGTTTACGATCCGACCAAAGACGAATTGTTTGCCGCCGAAAAAGGTGGCGGGGCGTTCATGAATGAAACTCGCTTGCGGGTATCGGGGCGTCACAAGATGATCGAATGCATCTTTGCCACCGGATTGCCCTTTGCTGGACGCAGCGATCTGCCCGAAACATTGCAAGACCTTGCGCGTGTCTTGCCGGGATGTGCAGGCGTGCGCCGATTTGGGTCTGCGGCGTTGGACTTGGCCTATGTCGCGGCAGGTCGATATGACGGGTATTGGGAACGTCGGCTTAATTCTTGGGACATGGCAGCCGGGCTTTTGATCGCAACCGAAGCGGGCGCATTGGTCGAACCCATCACACCCGAGGGCGACATCTTGGAAGATGGCGAAGTGATTTGCGCAAGCGAATCCATGTTTGACGGCTTGGCCAAAATCGTACGCAAGTAATCTATCTGCGCCGGCCCACTTTCGGAATCCGGCTTGTCACAACATCGTAACGTGCTTCTGGATGCGGCGGATGACCCTCCGTCTGCGTCCAGAACCGCGTCGCGCCCTTGCGCAGCCAAACCGGGATCGTAAGTATCAACCCGGCGACAAACCCACCAAGATGCGCCCAATACGCGACGCCACCTGAGTTCGGGTCAGTGCCAATGCCACCCACGATTTGCATAGCAAACCAGAGCATCAAGACGATCCATGCAGGGATCGGGATAATGCGGAAAAACACCACCAAAATGATCAAAATGTCGACCTTGGCCTTGGGGAACATCAACAAATAGCCCCCCATTACGCCCGCAATCGCGCCCGATGCACCAACCGTAGGCACAGGCGAAAGGGGCCCCGAGACAATATGCACCACACCCGCGGCAATGCCGCAAAGGAGGTAGAAGCCAAGATAGGGTAGGTGGCCCATCTCGTCCTCCATGTTGTCGCCATAGATCCACAAGAACAGCATATTGCCCGCCAAATGCATCCAGCCACCATGCAGAAATGTGGAGGTGATAACAGTGTAGTAGGCCTCACCGGAACTTACCCTAGCAGGGATCATCGCCCAGTCATAATAGAAGCGATTGATCGCTGCATTGTCTGTTAACAGCACGAAATACCCGAGGAAAATCAGGATGTTCAGAGCCAACAGCGCATATGTCACATAAGGGACACGGCCAGACGGGTTATGATCGCGAATGGGCAACATGCGGGCAAGCTGGTGTTAAAGGTTCGGCGCGTCAAGGGGGTGCGCAATCCTTACAAGGATTGCCCGCCTTTGGCGGTTGCAAATTTTGTAAAATTTGCCGTCGCGCCGAAACGCGTTTAGCTCTCGGACATTGCGCTCAGCAGGGCGGCATTGCCCCCGGCTGCTGTTGTATCCACACATAGATGTCGTTCCTGCATGACATTGGCAGTCTCCGGCGCGCCACAGATCAGCGGTACCAAAGGACCTTCGCGTTCAGCCAAGGCGATATCTAGCTTGCGGGCCTCATCTTGAGTGTCGCCCCACCAAATCGCGCCGCTTATATCCGTCGCCTCGGTGAGCGCTTGTGACCCCGCATCTGGTGCGGAGTGAGGCGTGCCGCCTAGGGCTTCGACAAGGTCGCATTGCTTTTGGGCCATGTCCAAACCCGGGCCTATGCACCAAACAGGCTTGCGCGGTGAAATCGACCATTGGTTTAACTCACCTGTCGGGCCGGGTAAGCCGATGCTTTGGGGATGCGGAGTTGTGTCCGCCTCAGCGCAAAAGCGCGACAAATAAAGCGGGCCGCCTGCTTTGGGACCTGTGCCTGAAAGCCCTTCGCCCCCAAATGGTTGTGAGCCAACAATCGCGCCGATCTGGTTGCGATTGACATAGATGTTGCCCGCGTGAATGCGATCAGACACATATTGCACACGGTCATCAATCCGAGTTTGCAGCCCAAATGTGAGGCCATATCCCGTGGCGTTGATGTCGTTTATCACCTGTTCCAAATCTTCGGCCTTGAAGCGGGCGATGTGCAAAACAGGGCCAAAAATTTCGCGGGTCATATCGGAGATGCCCTGAACTTGGATCAAAGTAGGGGCGACGAACACGCCATCTGACGGCACGTTCAGTTGGTGCAAAACACGTGCCTCATCTTTTGCAATCTGGATATGCGCATTGATCCCATGTGCGGCCTGCTGGTCAATCACGGGGCCTATGTCGCTGGCCAGCAAAAGCGGATCACCCAGCGATAATTCGGACATGGCCCCCTTGAGTAATGTCTCAAACGCGTCGGCGATGTCTTCTTGCACATACAAACAACGCAAGGCAGAGCACCTTTGTCCTGCAGACTGGAATGCGCTTTCGATCACCGCACCGACCGCCTGTTCGGGCAAGGCTGTGCTGTCGACAATCATCGCGTTCAGCCCACCCGTTTCAGCGACAAGGGGGGCGCCGGGTTTCAAGTGAGCGGCCATGTTACGGCGGATGCGGCGGGCTGTCTCGGTCGAGCCTGTGAACGCGACACCGCCCACGCGCGGATCAGACGTCAAAGCTGCACCAACATCGCCAGCGCCGGGAAGAAGTTGCAAGATTGCGCGCGGCACACCGGCCTCAAGCAAAAGAGAAACGGCGCGGTGCGCGATCAACGGAGTTTGCTCGGCAGGTTTGGCAAGGACGCCGTTTCCTGCGGCCAAAGCTGCGGATATTTGACCCGTGAAGATAGCCAAAGGGAAATTCCACGGGCTGATGCAGGTGAAGACACCCACGGGTGTCGTGTCGGGTGCGTTGGCTGCATAATAGCGCAAAAAGTCCACAGCCTCGCGCAGTTCGGCCACGCAATCGGGCAGTGTTTTCCCTGCTTCACGTGCAAGTAACGCGAAAAGTTCAGCGTGGTGAGTTTCGTAAAGATCAGCCGCTTTGTTGAGCACGCGTGCGCGTTCAGCCGGGGGGGCATCCCATATCCGCGCCGCTTTCAAAGCGGTTTCGATATCTGCCGGGCTTGCTGCTGCGACGTCTCCGGGGTGGTCATCGGGGCGTGCGGGATTGATCACCGGGGTGCTATCATCGGGCTGCGCTGCATCGGCGAGCAAAGGCGTCGCATGCCACGTGGACGTTTCAAACGGAGCGCGGATTTGAGCCAGCGATTTCAACGAGGACAGGTGGGTTAGGTCGATCCCCTTGGAGTTTACCCGTTCCGGGGCAAACAAATGTGGGCCTGTCGGCAAGGTCGGCGCGTTGGAGGCGAGGGCGGCAAAAGGATCTGCTGCAACCTCTTCCGGGGAGACATCTTCGTCGACAATTTGGTTCACAAAACTGGAATTTGCGCCATTTTCAAGCAAGCGTCGCACAAGATAGGCGAGCAAGTCGCTATGCGCCCCCACAGGGGCATAGATGCGGCACCGGGTTGCGTGATCCGCCATAACGATCCGGTGCAGCGCCTCGCCCATGCCGTGTAAACGCTGGAATTCAAACGTTTCTGGGTCCACCTGCATAGATTTGGACATATTCACAATTGCCGCGACCGTATGGGCATTATGGGTGGCAAATTGCGGATAAATCCGGTCCGTGCGTGCCAAAAGATCGCGTGCATGTGCGATATAGCTGACATCAGATGCGGGTTTGCGGGTGAAAACAGGGAAGCCATCAAGCCCTTCGACTTGGGCGCGCTTAACTTCGCTGTCCCAATACGCGCCTTTCACAAGCCGGATCATGATTTTGCGATCCAGGCGTTCTGCTGTCGCATGCAAATGCGAAATAACCCCACCTGCGCGCGGGCCATAGGCCTGCACAACCACGCCAAATCCATCCCATCCGGCCAGCGCAGGTTCTTCTAAAACCGCGTCAATTACAGCAAGAGACAAGGACAAACGGTCGGCTTCTTCGGCGTCAATATTCAGACCCATACCGGCGGAGGCAGCCAAAGTTGCCAAGGACCGCACACGCGGGACCAATTCACGCATCACGCGGTCAGCCTTTGCGACCTCATAACGTGGGTGAAGGGCCGATAACTTGACCGAAATTCCCGGATTGCTGCGGATATCATCTTCTGTGCACGCCGTCGCAATCGCTGAAATCGCACGTGAATAGCTGAGGTGATACCGCTTGGCATCCGCGTCCGTCATCGCGGCCTCGCCGAGCATATCGTAGGAATAGGTGAAGCCTTGGTCTTCCATCTTGGCCGCACGTTGCATGGCGGTGACGATGGTTTCGCCAAGGACAAATTGGCGGCCCATTTCTTTCATCGCGCGGGTAACGGCTGTGCGGATCACCGGTTCCCCAAGACGTTTGACGGCACCGCGCAACGTTCCTGCCAAGCCGGGCGCGGTTTCATCCAACACACGCCCCGTCAGCATCAACGCCCAAGTGGAGGCGTTAACCAAGGATGAGGTGGACTGGCCAAGATGTTGCCCCCAATCCGAGGGCGCGATCTTATCTTCAATCAAAGCGTCCATTGTATAGGCATCGGGCACGCGCAACAAAGCTTCGGCCAGACACATCAGCGCGACGCCCTCATCTGTGGACAAACCGTATTCCGCCAAGAACACTTCCATCAAACCAGGCGTGTCGGATTGGCGAAGTCTGCGCACAAAATCGGCGGCTTCCGCGCTGATGTCAGCGCGGGTGTCTTTCGACAGATCAGCCTGAGCGATCAATCGCTGCAAGATGTCATCAGGCGCGGCGTACATGTCGTCATCAAGGGTCAGCGGAAGCAGATCAAGCGCGGCGAAAGTCATGGCACGTCTCCAAGTGTTTTTTATAATATATCTTGCATTGAACAGTCGTTTTCATCATAGGTGGCCACCAAATTGAGAGTTTTACGGGAATTGAGCCAAGTTATGAGTGAATCGTCCTTCTCCACTTTAGATCGTTTCGATCGTGCGATTCTACACGGTGTTGCCGAGGATGGCCGGATCAGCGTGACAGATCTTGCAGATAAGATCGGATTGTCGAAATCCCCGACGCAAGCGCGGCTCAAAAAACTAGAGACCCAAGGGTTCATTTTGGGGTACCGCGCGCAGCTTAATTTGATCCAGCTTGGCTTGGATCACGTGGCCTTTGTCGAAGTGAAGCTAAGTGACACCCGCGAGGCTGCGTTGAACGCGTTCAACCAAGCTGCATGCAATGTACCCGAGATCGAGCAAGCCCATATGATCGCTGGCAGTTTTGACTATTTGCTGAAAGTGCGGACATCTGACATGACGAGCTATCGGCGCATCTTGGGAGAGGTCATTTCGGCCTTGCCGCATGTCGCGTCGACCTCGACCTATGTGGCGATGGAAGCGGTGAAAGAGACCACCGCAGGGTGATCGCGTAAAAGTGGCTTGAAATTAGCGACAAATGTTTCAACTATTCTATCATGTTGAAAACAATCTTGCTCACCTGTGCTGTCAGCATTTGCGGTCTTCAGACGGCCCTTGCCGACTGCCCAACAGCACCCGATCACACATCTGCCTTGTCACAGCTCTCTGAAAAGGCCCGCGCAGCGCCAAATGAGACCCAAGGGCGCGAAATTTCCAACAAAATGTGGGAGTTATGGGTGGATGCGCCCAACGAGCAAGCACAAGCGATTCTGGATCGCGGTATGCAGAAGCGGTCAAGTTACGACCTGTTGGGGGCAATCGAGGATTTTACCGCGCTCATCGGGTACTGTCCTGAGTATGCCGAAGGGTATAATCAACGGGCTTTTGCGTTGTTTTTACAAGAGAATTTCACGGGAGCTTTACCGGATTTGGACCGTGCATTGGAACTTTCCCCCAATCACGTCGCGGCCAGATCAGGACGCGCACTGACGCATATGCAGCTCGGGGACGTTGCCAAGGCGCGCACCGATCTTATGGCCGCTTTGGAGGACAATCCATGGATTTCCGAGCGTCATCTTTTGGCAAACGGCGCGCCTCTTGCTGCTCCGGGGGACGATATTTGACGCAAGAGTTGCGATAAATCAGGATCACGTGCGTCTTTTGTTGCACTCCAATTGCAAACTGGATTAGTGATGCCCTTATCAACCGTCGCGGGCGTGATGGAATGGTAGACATACCAGACTTAAAATCTGGAGGGCGTAAGCCCGTGTGGGTTCGAGTCCCACCGCCCGCACCATTTCTCAGAACTAAATCAAGACTTTACTGCGATGCATCTTTTGGGTGACGTCATTGCAGGTTGTTCGGCCTGCGTTAAGCATAGGGTGCGTTTCCTAGGGGGTGGTCATATCACCAACCGGGGGAAGGCGTCTTGAGGACATCTCGTTGGGTAAGACCCCTTGTGCTGCGCTGTTGCGTTCAAGGACGTGTTCGCGCCACCAAACTTTGCGTGAAGCATTGAATATCTGTGGCGAGCGGCGTTTGGGGGGGGGATCAGTTTGGCGGACTGCAATGCTCCCGATGAAGGTCGCACACCAACGAGAGAGGCTTAGCAGGGCAGGTCGGCAAGTGCCCGGTTGGTTGGATCAGAATTCCACGCCTTTTTGCGCTTTGACGCCTTCTTTGAACGGGTGCTTGACCAAGCTCATGTCGGTCACAAGATCGGCGGCTTCGATCAATTCTGGTTTGGCGTTGCGTCCGGTCAAGACCACGTGGGTCATGTGTGGTTTTTGCGTCAGAAGGAAGTCCACAACTTCGTCGATATCCAAATAGTCATAGCGCAGGGCGATGTTGATTTCGTCCAACAGCACGAACTGGATGTCTGGATCCAAAATCTGTTCTTTCGCGATTTTCCATCCGTTTTGCGCGGCTGCAATATCGCGCGAACGATCTTGCGTTTCCCATGTGAAGCCTTCGCCGCTCACAAAAAACCGGCATTCTTCTGCGAAGCGGTCGCGCAGGAACGTGCGTTCGCCGGTTTCCCAGTTTCCTTTGATGAACTGGACCACTGCGCAAGGCATGTCATGTGCGATACAGCGCATAATCATGCCGAAACCCGATGACGACTTTCCCTTTCCCGTGCCGGTGTTGACCATGATCAGACCTTTTTCTTCGGTCTTGGTCTCCATCATCTTGTCCCGCGCGGCTTTGATCTTTTTCATCTTGGCCGTGTGGCGTTCGTCGGTATCGGTCATGGCGTCCTCCAGAATCTATGCGGATTGGTGCCATGTAAACGAAGGGCGGGCCAGTGCCTTTCGTACTTGACACATGTCAAAGCTGCGCGCACTAGGGACGCTGCTGGTGCCCAAGTCTTCTTGGGTGAAAAGGGAATGCAGAGGGCCTTTGGTCCGAACGCAGCCGCCCCCGCGACCGTGAACGGAAAGGGTGCTTCATGCCACTGGCCAAAAACCGGGAAGGTGAAGCAACCGACAGGGAAACCTGAGATCCGCAAGCCGGGAGACCTGCCAGCATGAACTGAGACGAAACCGGACGGGGTGTTCCGGGTGCCGGGCTCTTGGCATCGTGCCACCCGCCATCCATGCCGCCGTCCCAAGGCATTGGGAATGAAATGAGCGGTCTACCCCCTGTTGAACTTATGGTTTGCGTGAAGTGCAGACGCGAAGCTGAGATACCCGAGGGCGGCACACGTCCGGGTGATGCATTGCATGCGTCCCTGGCCACTCAAACGATGCCAGATGGTGTCACGTTGACCGCCGTCGAGTGCCTGTCCAACTGCTCTTCGGGCTGCTCAATCGCCATACGCGGCGGGGCCAAGCGTTGGACCTATGTCTACGGCAACCTGCACGAAGACACACATGTGCAAACCGTGTTGGACGGCGTCACCGCCTATGCCTCAACCGATGATGGCCTTGTGCCTTGGCGTGAACGCCCTGAGCACTTTCGCAAAAACTGCATCGCCCGCATCCCTCCACAGGAGAATTGAACAATGGCAAATCTGAACAAAGTCCCCGTCACAGTCATCACCGGTTTTCTTGGCTCAGGCAAAACCACACTGGTTCGCCACCTCATGCAGAACCCGCAAGGCAAGCGATTGGCGATCATCGTCAACGAGTTTGGCGATGTTGGTGTGGACGGTGAAATCCTGAAATCCTGCGCCATTCCCGACTGCCCTGCCGAGAACATTCTGGAGCTCGCCAACGGGTGTATTTGTTGCACCGTGGCCGACGACTTCATCCCGACAATTGA
Organism: Aliishimia sp.; assembly: GCA_039978895.1. Taxonomy (GTDB): domain Bacteria; phylum Pseudomonadota; class Alphaproteobacteria; order Rhodobacterales; family Rhodobacteraceae; genus Aliishimia. Next base: position 88,987 of record JBDWAL010000057.1, on the reverse strand, counting down.
GGCGCTCATGGCGCTGGACCCGCAGCCAGAGCACATCTTGATCGAAACATCAGGTCTGGCGTTGCCAAAGCCGCTGCTTAAAGCGTTTGACTGGCCTGATATTCGCAGCCGTATTACCGTTGACGGTGTGATCGCACTTGCCGATGCCGAAGCCGTTGCGGCCGGTCGGTTTGCGCCAAATGTTGCCGCAGTCGACGCGCAGCGGGAAGCCGATGACAGCCTTGATCACGAGACACCGCTAAGCGAGGTTTTTGAGGATCAGATAAGCTGCGCCGACATCGTGCTGCTGACCAAGCCCGACCTTGCTGGGCCTGAAGGCATCGCCAAAGCCAAAGCCATCATTGCCGCCGAAGCACCCCGCTCATTGCCCGTAGTGGAAGTGGCCGAAGGCGTTGTTGATCCGCGCGTATTGTTGGGTCTTGAGGCCGCCGCCGAAGACGACATGGACGCGCGCCCAAGCCATCACGATGGGCACCACGATCACGAGCATGACGATTTCGAAAGCGTCATCATCGACCTGCCCGAAGTGACCGATCCAGTCGAACTTGTTGCCCGGATCGAAGCGATGGCCAAAGCGCAGCACATTTTGCGTGTCAAAGGGTATGCAGCGGTTGCAGGCAAGCCCATGCGTTTGTTGGTTCAAGCCGTGGGCGCACGTGTACGCCACCAGTTTGACCGTGCATGGGCGCCAAATGAAGCCCGCCAAGGTCGTCTGGTTGTCATCGCAGAGCACGATCATATTGACGTCTCGGCGATCCGTGCGGCGTTAATCCCAACCGCGCAAGCCGCCGAGTAGCAGGACCTCCGACATGCATGTCGTCTTCCGCGAAAGCCATGGCCTCGAAGAGACCGAAACACCAACCGATCTGGAGCAAACGCCAGCAGATCTGTTGGTTTTGTCGTTCTCTGACAGCGACCTGTCGGCTTTTGCGGCGGCATGGCATCGCGGCGGAGGGCCGCAAGGCAAGCTTCCGACTGTCCGGCTCGCAAATCTGGCGGATCTCAAGCATCCGTTGTCTGTAGATACCTATGTAGAACAGACGCTTGCCGGGGCCAAGGGCATCCTGATCCGTCTGATTGGCGGCATGCCATATTGGGCCTACGGGTTGCAGCAAGTTCTATCTGTGGTGCGGGCCAAGGGCATTGCGCTTGCGGTTCTGCCTGCGGACGGGCGCATAGACACCCGGTTGGATGAGATTTCGACCTTGCCTGTGTCGTCCCTGCGTCGACTTGCGCATCTGTGTGACACGGGCGGCGTTGTGGCGGCACAAGCCGCATTGGCGCAAATGGCGCTGGCGTCTGGTGTATATGCGGGGCCGGTGATCGGTGCGAAATCTATGCCATCCGTTGGCGCATGGACGCCTGAAGATGGGGTCTGCTGCCCGCATGTGATGCCATTGGACGAGCGGCCCTTGGTGGTCGTGACTTTTTATCGGGCCTATTTGACTGCCGCCGATCTGAGCCCGATTGAGGCGTTGTTTGAGGCATTGCGGGAGCGTGGATTCCGCGTTGTTGGTCTCTTTGCGCCTTCGTTAAAAGCCCCGGATGCGGCGGCTTGGATGGCGCGTCAGATTGGATATTTAGCGCCTGCTGCAATCGTTAATGCGACGGCGTTTTCTGGTAAAGGTAAAGACGGGACGTCACCTTTAGATGCGGCGAACGTGCCCGTTTTCCAAGTTGCCCTTGCAACATCCACGCGTGAAAGCTGGGCAGAGGCCGAGCGCGGTTTGTCCCCAACCGATCTTGCGATGCATGTGGTGTTGCCGGAAGTGGACGGGCGCATTTTTGCGGGGGTCACATCCTTCAAAGAGAAGTTGGTGCGCGATGAGCACCTGCAATACGCGCGCTATGCTCATCGGGCCGAACCTGATCGTATCGCGTGTGTCGCGGATCGGGTTCAAGCTTGGACTAAACTGGCGGGAACGGCCCCCGCAGAACGCAAACTGGCCTTGGTGTTGAGCACCTATCCCGGCAAGAGTTGGAACATGGCGCATGCGGTTGGGCTTGATGCGTTGGCTTCATGTGATGCCATACTGGACGATCTTAAGGGGGCAGGGCATTGTGTTTTCCAACCCGCTGATACGCTGCAAGCCGCCCTCGAAACGGAAACAATCGAATGGCCGTTGGATGCCTATCGCGGGGCTTTGGCTCGTCTGCCGAAAACGCTGCAAGATGATCTGAAAACCGCATGGGGTGATCCAAGTTCAGACGCGCCAGACGGGGTCTTTCGTTTTACCGCCTTCGCACTTGGCAATGTTATGGTGGCATTGCAGCCTGAACGCGGCGTGTTTGATGCGCGCGATGATGACTACCATGATCTCGCACGCACGCCGCGCCACAGCTATGTTGCGTTCTATTTGTGGCTGCAATCGCAAACGCAGGCATTGATCCATATCGGCGCGCACGGAACGTTGGAATGGCTGCCCGGCAAATCCGTGGCGTTATCAGATAGCTGCTGGCCCGAAGCCTTAACGGGTGCGATGCCTGTCATCTATCCGTTTATCGTGAATGACCCCGGTGAGGCCGCGCAAGCCAAACGGCGCCTTGGCGCTGTGACCCTCGGGCATTTACCGCCGCCGATGAAGGCCAGCGAAACGCCTGATCGACTTGTGCGATTGGAAACGCTGCTGGATGAGTTCTCCAATGCGGATGGGCTTGACCCTAAACGGCGCGACCGGTTGCAAGAAGATATCCGGGTAGAGGCACAAGCTTTAGGCGTCGAGGATGATCTAGGCTTAGATCGCGCCGAATGTAGCGCGACAGCCATCACGTATATCGATCGCTTTGTCTGCGACATCAAAGAAAGCCAATTTGGCGACGGGCTACATGTTTGGGGCCGGGCGCCGATTGCAGACGCACCACACGAAACCGCGCCATCTGTGGCCGCAGAACAAAACAATCTGATCGCGGCGCTGAACGGGCAGCGCATTGCTGGGGGGCCTTCTGGGTCTCCGTATCGGGGACGTCGGGATGTCTTGCCGACCGGGCGCAATATGTTCACAACCGATCCGCGTTCCGTGCCATCGCGCGCAGCCTATGCTCAAGGTGTGAAGCTCGCGGACGAGTTGGTGCGCCGTCACTTGCAAGACGAGGGCGATTGGCCGCGTGGTTTGATCGTCGATCTGTGGGGGTCGGCCACGATGCGCACTGCGGGCGAAGAATTTGCCATGGCGTTGCATTTGCTTGGGGTGAAACCCGTTTGGGACAACGGATCTGAACGGGTGTCTGGCGTCGAAGTGCTGCCCATCACCGAACTGGAGCGTCCGCGCATCGATGTGACCTTGCGCGTGTCCGGTCTGTTTCGTGATGTGTTCCCAACTTTGTCGGCCTTGTTTGGTCAGGCGGTGCGGGCGCTTAGCGCGCGTGATGAGGCCCCGGACTGGAACCCTTACGCGGGAAAAGCCAGCAGCGCGCGGGTCTATGGGCCTGCACCGGGCAGTTTTGGCGTCGGGATGGGCGCAAATCTTGAAACGTTGACGCCACAAAGCCGCGCTGCTGCCGGGCAAGCATGGTTGAGTGCGAGTGCCTATGCGTTGGATGGCACAGACGCCAAGCATGACGCCGAAGGATTGCACGCGCGTGTCGCGGCGGCTGACAGTTTTGTGCACTTGCAAGACTTGCCCGAAACGGATGTTTTGCTTGCTTCGGATTATGCAGCGCATGAAGCGGGCTTTGCCGCTGCGCAAGCAATCACAGGGGGCAATGCGCGACTATATCATCTCGATAGCACGCAGCCTGAACGGCCAAGGGCGCGCAGTTTGCCCGAGGAAATCGCGCGTGTGGTTCAAGCGCGCGCGGCCCAGCCCAATTGGTTGCGCGGTATGATGCGCCACGGGTTCAGGGGCGGTGCCGAAATTGCTGCCACCCTTGATCACATGGCCGCTTTTGCGCATCTGGCAGGGGTTGTGGGCGCGCATTTGTTTGACCAATTCCACGATGCAACCTTGGGTGATCCAGACGTCGCGGACTTCCTGCGCGATGCCAATCCGGGGGCGTATCAGGCCATGCTGGATCAATTCGCGGCACTTGATGCGGCGGGGTTGTGGAACACGCGGCGCAACTCAATCCGGGCCACATTGGAGGCCGCGCAATGAGCCATTCCGTCAAAGGTTGGTGTCCGGGCGCTTACCGCCCAATGATGTCGGGCGACGGGCTAATTATACGCGTGCGACCGCGATTGGGGCGGCTGACCTGTGCGCAGGCATTGGGGTTATGCGATCTATCGCAGCGCTATGGCAACGGGCTGATCGACCTTACAAGTCGCGCGAATTTGCAACTACGCGGTGTGGCACTGCAAGAGCATGACGCGGTGCTGGATCAATTGCTGACGCTGGGCATGCTGGATGAAACACCGGATTTGGAAGCGCGGCGCAATATCCTTACCACACCCGATTGGATTGCGGGCGATATCACGACGCGCCTGCATGATGCGTTGGTCGCACGATTGGGGGAGCTGCCCAATTTGCCCGCAAAAATGGGCTTCGCTTTGGACACCGGGGCGGCACCACTTTTGACGGGCGCTTCGGGTGATTTCAGGCTGGAACGTGGCGCAAAGGACGGCGACTTGGTTTTGCGCGCGGACGGGATGGGGCAGGGGCGCGCCGTCACCGAAAGTACGGCCATCGATGCGATCATCGAGATGGCACATTGGTATCATCAATGCGCAAAAGCGGACACCAAACGCATGGCTCAGCTGGTGCGTCAAACGGAATTGCCACCCAATTGGTGTGATACAGACCCGCGGCGCGCAGCTGCGTGCTTGGTTCCGGGTGTTTTGGGCACAGACCGCGTTTACGGCGTTGCGTTTGGCAGCATACGCAGCACTTCGCTTCAGGCCTTGCTGAGGGACAGCAGGGCCACTGCGTTGCGCACCACGCCGTGGCGATTGCTTGTGTTGGAAGATGCGCAAGACTGCGCCGAACATGGCTTTATCTCTGAATCCAAAGACGCGCTTTTGAGTGCACATGCATGTGCCGGTTCGCCCGCTTGTGGATCCGCCAGTGTTGAGACCCGGGCTTTGGCCCGTGCGCTTGCGCCGTATTATCCAAAGGGTTTGCATGTGTCTGGATGTGCCAAGGGATGCGCTTTGCCGAAAGACTGCGCCACAACAATTGTTGGTCGAAACGGCGCCTACGATCTAATAGAACAAGGCGCACCTTGGGATTCGCCGCGCCAACAAGGCCTTTTGGCCCAAGACCTCATGAATATTAAGGCCTGAATTATGCCCTATGAATACCAGACCGATGGCGCCGCCATCTATTTGGAGTCTTTTGCAACAATCCGTGCAGAAGCTGACCTTGCCCGATTTGATGCGGATGAAGAACAAGTCGCCGTGCGCATGATCCATGCAGCAGGAATGGTTGGGCTTGAGCAACATTGTCATTTTTCGCCGGGTTTCGTGCCAGCCGCGCGCGCCGCGCTAGAAGCCGGAGCCCCCATTTTATGCGATGCACGCATGGTCAGCGAAGGGGTCACACGCACGCGTCTGCCAGCGGACAACAAAGTTATCTGCACATTGCGCGACGAGGGCGTGCCGGCATTGGCCGCCAAGATGGGCAACACGCGCTCAGCGGCCGCGCTTGAACTGTGGCGACCACATCTGGAAGGGGCAATTGTCGCGATAGGCAACGCACCCACGGCTCTGTTTCACCTTCTAAACATGCTCGAAGACCCGGAATGCCCAAGACCCGCAGCTATCATCGGATGCCCGGTGGGGTTTGTGGGCGCTGCCGAAAGTAAAGACGCGCTGTGGGCCGATCAACCTGTGCCATGTTGCATCGTGCAAGGGCGACTTGGCGGCAGCGCAATTACAGTGGCTGCAATCAACGCAATCGCGAGCCGCATCGAATGAGCGGCACCGTATATGGCATAGGGCTAGGGCCGGGTCAGCCAGACCTGTTGAGCGTGCGATCCGACAGGTTGCTGCGCGGTGCGCGTCACGTCGCCTTCTTTCGAAAAGCGGGACGGCAGGGGCAAGCCCGTCAGATCGTGAACGGGATATTGGCGCAAGACGCGCAAGAATTGGCGATGGAGTATCCAGTCACCACTGAAATCCCACTGAGCGACCCACGGTACAACGAAGCGCTGAGCGCGTTTTATGCGCAATGCACCACGCGGTTGCGCTCGCTTACGGATCAGGGCGAAGACGTCGTGGTCTTATGCGAGGGGGACCCGTTTTTCTACGGCTCGTTTATGCACCTTTATACACGGCTCAAGGATGACATCCCCGTGGAAGTCGTGCCCGGTATCACCGGAATGTCGGGGGCATGGACCGCGACAGGGGCACCGATCACTTGGGGCGATGACGTCTTAACGGTTTTGATGGGCACGCTCGACGAAGAGACATTGGTGCGCCAAATGTCAGACACAGATGCGCTTGTGGTGATGAAGATTGGGCGCAACATCGATAAAGTGCGACGTTCTCTGAAAACTGCGGGTCTTTATGACGCGGCCTATTTGATCGAATATGCGACGATGCCCAATCAAACTGTTCAACGTCTAAGCGAAGCAGGCGACAAGGTGACGCCGTATTTCTCAATCATTGTGGTTCATGGGCAAGGAAGACGGCCATGACAGGTTGGGTTGTCGTCGCGGGTCTTGGCCCCGGTGCCGAAGGATTAGTGACACCAGATGTGACCGATGCTTTGGCGCAAGCCACCGATATTGTCGGCTATATTCCGTATGTTGCCCGCGTCCCGGAGCGACCGGGGCTAACGCTGCATGCCTCCGACAACCGGGTGGAATTGGACCGCGCGCGCCATGCTCTTGAGATGGCAGCCGATGGTCACAAGGTGGTGGTCGTATCCTCGGGTGATCCCGGTGTTTTTGCTATGGCGTCCGCCCTGTTCGAAGCTGTCGAGGCTGGACCACAGACGTGGCGGCACCTTGATATCCGGGTCTTGCCGGGCATTACCGCCATGCTGGCCGCCGCCGCGAAAGCAGGGGCGCCATTGGGCCATGATTTCTGTGCGATCAACCTAAGTGACAACCTCAAGCCGTGGTCCGTGATCGAACGCCGCTTGCGATTGGCGGTCGAGGCCGATTTTGCTATGGCGTTTTACAACCCGCGTTCGAAGTCCAGACCAGAGGGGTTCGAGAGAACCCTAGACGTCTTGAAGGAAGCTTGCGGCGACGCGCGACCTGTCATTTTCGCGCGTGCCGTGTCCACGCCTGAGGAAGTGATCAAAGTGGTTCCGTTGACACAAACCACCCCTGAGATGGCGGATATGCGCACGATGGTGATCGTTGGATCTTCGCGCACCAGAATAATCGAGACCGGTGCCGCGCCGATCGTTTACACGCCAAGATCGATCCCGGAATGACCCAGCCATGTCATCACGTCGGCCACGCTATGCGCTTCTGGGCGATGCGCAATCGCGGGGCGATCAATCATGATGACAGGCAAGTTGAGCGCACGAGCGGCGGCAATTTTGGCGTAAGCGCCGGTGCCGCCCGCATCTTTGGACACCACCAGGTCGATAGCGTGCTCTTGCATAAGGGCAATGTCATCGGCTTCCAAAAACGGACCGCGCGAGACCACAACATGGGTGTTGGGAAGGGCAGGTATGTCGTTTGGCGGATCAACAAGGCGCAGCATGTAGAAGTGTTGCGGACAGGTGGCGAAGCTATTCAGATGCATCCGCCCAACAGCCAGCATGACCCTGCGCGCCGGGGTATCAAGGGCGGCAACAGCCCCCGCGATATCGGGAACGCGAGACCATTGATCACCGGGTTGCTGCGCCCACGGCGCGCGGGTCAAGGCCATCAGGGGCACATTCATCTGCGCACACGCGTGTGTTGCGTTGTGACTCATCTGGGCGGCAAACGGGTGCGTGGCATCAATCACATGCGTGATTTTCTCGGCTTTGAGGTAATCGCCCAACCGGTCCACGCCGCCAAAGCCGCCAATGCGGTGGGGCAACGGTTGGGGTTTGGGTCGCGCAACACGGCCTGCAAAACTGACGATGCCTTGCACCCCAGCGGTGGCCAGCGCTTGGGCGAGGGCGGTCGCTTCCGTGGTGCCACCAAGGATCAAGAGGTTGGCGCGCATGTCTGACTTTCCGTGGTTAACCATTGTCGGCATCGGTGAGGACGGGGTTGCAGGGCTTTGCGCGTCGGGTCAAGCCGCCATCGCAGATGCGAATGTCATCTTTGGGCCACCGCGCCACTTGGATTTAGTCGCAAAAGGGCGCGCCCAGCATATTGAATGGCCCGTGCCTTTTGTCGATGGATTGGACATTTTGGACGGCCTTAAGGACCAGAACGTGGTGGTTCTTGCGTCGGGTGATCCGTTTTGGTTTGGCGCAGGATCGGTCATTGCGCGTCGCTACGATGAACACGAATGGAGGGCATTGCCCGGCCCATCTTGCTTTTCTTTAGCGGCGGCGCGTTTGGGATGGGCCTTAGAGGGCACAGTTTGCGTGGGACTGCATGCGGCCCCGTTTATGCGCCTGAAGCGTCATTTGGCCCCCGGTGTTCGCATCATCGCAACCCTTCGAGATGGCGACGCGGTCAAGGACATCGCGACCTATCTGGTGGCGCAAGGGTTTGGTGAAAGTTCGATCACAGTTCTGGAGCATCTTGGCGGGCCCGCCGAAAACGTGACGCAAGCTCAAGCGGCGGCGCTTTTTGGTACATTTGCACACCCTGTTTGCGTGGCCCTGAACATTGCAGGGACGGGCGCGGTTCTTACGTCCGCGACAGGGCAAGCGGATGACAGCTTTGAGAGCGACGGACAAATCACCAAACGTCCGGTGCGCGCGATAACGTTGTCTACGCTGGCGCCCAAACCGTTTGAACATCTTTGGGACATCGGCGCGGGGTCGGGGTCTATTGCGCTGGAATGGCTTTTGGCGCACCCGACGACCCAAGCCACATGTGTTGAGCCGCGCAAAGATCGGGCGGACAGAATTCAAAGAAATGCGCAAACCTTGGGCATCGAAAACAGACTGCGTGTGATCCATGGGGCAGCCCCTGACGCATTATCTGAACTGGCTGAACCAGACGCCATTTTCGTGGGTGGTGGGCTGTGTCAGGACGTGTTGGACGTTGTGACGCAACATGACGTGCGCATTGTCGTGAATGCGGTGACGCTTGAAGGCGAAGCCTTGCTTGCGAGCGCTCAGGCAAAGCTCGGCGGGGCATTGATGCGGATCGCTTTGTCATCTGTGGTGCCCCTTGGCCCCAAACGTGGATGGACCTCGGCCTTTCCTGTGGTGCAATGGAGCTTAACACGATGATCGTGGCGGGCTTCGGTTTCACAAGTTCTGCGAGCGCAGACAGTCTGGCGCAAGCCTTGCACGCCACAGGGCACGGCGACAGGTTGGATCAACTGGCCACAGCCGCCGACAAGGCGGTTTCATCTGTGATGCTTGATTTTTCGCGCGAACATGGAACGCCGATTGCCAGCATTGAACCAAGTCTGCTCGAAGCGATGCAGACCAAAACGCAATCATTGACCAGCCAACAAATGCGTCGTACCGGATCGGTTGCAGAAGCTGCCGCGCTGGCGGCTGCCGGACCCGGCGCGCGGCTGATCACACCCCGTCAGATTTCGGCAGATCGACTGGCCACCTGTGCCATCGCTATTGGAGAGACTTAGATGACCGTTCACTTTATTGGGGCAGGACCCGGCGCGCCCGATCTTTTGACATTGCGCGGACGTGATCTGATCGCGTCTTGTCCTGTGTGTCTATATGCGGGCTCATTGGTGCCAGAAGCGATTCTTGGCCATTGTCCAAAGGACGCAAAAATCATCAACACGGCTTCGATGGATCTGGAGGCTATCATGCACGAGATCGCGGCGGCCAACGCCGCAGGGCAAGACATTGCGCGTTTGCATTCTGGCGATTTGTCGGTCTGGTCCGCGATGGGCGAACAACTGCGCCGCCTTAAAGCCGAAGGCATCCCCTTTACGGTGACGCCCGGTGTGCCCTCATTTAGTGCCGCGGCAGCGGCCCTTGGCGCCGAGTTGACGTTGCCCGGTATTGCCCAATCTGTGGTGCTCACGCGGACACCGGGGCGGGCGTCATCGATGCCCCCCGGCGAAACGCTAAAGAACTTTGCGGCCACGGGCTCCACTTTGGCGATCCATCTTTCGATCAGCAATCTTGAGCAAGTCGTGAACGACCTGTCACCAGCCTACGGCGGCGATTGTCCGGTGGCAGTCGTTTACCGGGCAAGTTGGCCCGACCAGCAGGTTATCCTTGCGACGCTTGAGACACTTGCAGACGCCATGAACGAAGGTATCAGCCGCACAGCTCTTATCCTTGTGGGGCGTGTGATTGGCGCGGATGGCTTTGATGAGAGCTGCCTGTATGCAGCCGATTATGATCGTCGCTATCGCCCGCAAACCGCAGACAGCCCTTGGGCAAGTTGGAGCCACGGTGATGACTAATCCCCCCGGTCTATTAATCTCGGCGCCCGCATCGGGAACCGGCAAAACTACAGTCATGCTTGGGTTATTGCGCGCACTGCGTGATGAAGGGCTTGTGGTTCAACCCTATAAAAGCGGTCCTGATTACATCGACCCTGCTTTCCACTTTGCAGCAGCAGGACGGCCATCGTTCAACTTTGATACATGGGCGATGGACCCATCTTTGTTAAGCGGCATGGCGGCACAAAGTAAGGGGGCCGACATTTGCATTGCGGAAGGGTCCATGGGGCTTTTCGACGGTGTTGCCACACGCGGGCAGTCGGGATTTGGTTCCAGCGCAGAGACCGCGTTGACACTGGGCTGGCCCACTGTGCTTGTCATCGATGTGGGCGGGCAAGCGCAATCAGCTGCCGCCACCGCGCTAGGGTTCAAAAGCTACAACCCTGATCTGCCTTTTGCTGGCGTCATTTTGAACCGGGTCGCAAGCCCGCGACATGAGCGATTGACCCGTCTGGGGATGGAGCGCGCTGGCGTCAAAGTGCTTGGCGTGCTGCCCAGACGTGGTGATCTGAAATTGCCCGAACGGCATTTGGGGTTGATCCAAGCCTCTGAGCATCCTGATCTTGAAGCGGCGATCGTGGGATATGCTGACTTTTTGCGCGAACATGTGGATTTGGACGCGATCCGCGCGGCGGCACAAGCTGGGAACAACACGGATAGTGCGCAACCGCGCCTGCCGCACCCGCCTGCGCAACGTATCGCGTTGGCGCGTGATGCTGCGTTTTCGTTCACCTACCCGCACTTGTTGAACGGGTGGCGATCCGCGGGCGCGGAAATTACGCATTTCTCGCCTCTTGCTGACGAAGCACCGGACGCTTCAGCCGATGTCGTGTGGTTGCCCGGCGGATACCCTGAACTGCACGCTGGTGTTTTGGCCAATGCGCAAAACTTCAAGCAAGGTCTGCGCAAACACGCCCAAACCAAACCAGTTCATGGCGAGTGCGGCGGCTACATGGCTTTGGGGGCCGCCCTTATCGACAAAGAGGGTGTCCAACACGAAATGGCGGGTCTTCTTGGCTTGGTGACAAGCTATGAGAAACGCAAATTCCACCTTGGTTATCGACGCGCTGTGCTTGATGCGCCTTTGCCGGGGTTTTCAGTTGGGGATGCTTTGCGAGGCCATGAATTTCACTATTCGTCGATCCTTGAGCAACCCGATGCGCCTTTGGCGCAGGTGTTTGACGCGGATGGCGGGTTGGTGCCTGAAACCGGATCACGCCAAGGGCATGTGACGGGGACGTTCTTCCACCTCATCACAGGCGAGACAAAATGAGCGGATTTGTCAGCTTTGTCGGTTCAGGGCCGGGCGATCCTGAATTGCTCACTTTGAAGGCTGTTGATCGGCTCAAACGGGCGGATGCGGTTCTGTTTGATGATCTGAGCGCTGGGCCGATCTTGACTTATGCAAGGCAGGGCGCGGACCTTGTTGGGGTGGGCAAACGGGCCGGGCGCTTGTCGCCCAAACAACACCACGTGAGCCAATTGCTGGTGGATTATGCCGTGGCCGGCCAACGCGTTGTGCGGTTGAAATCTGGCGACGGCGGGACGTTTGGACGGCTTGAAGAAGAAACCGACGCGCTCAAGGCCGCTGGGATCGATTATGAAGTTGTTCCCGGTGTGCCATCTGCATGCGCTGCTGCTGCGGCGGCGGGTATTCCCTTGACGCGACGCCTGACATCTCGACGAGTTCAGTTCATTACGGGCCATGATACGTCTGGTATGCTTCCGCAGGATCTCAACATGGCTGCATTGGCGGACCCGCAGGCGACAACGGTTGTTTTCATGGGGCAGCGGACATTCCCAAATTTGGCAAAAATGCTGATAGATAGCGGGTTGCCTCGCGATACTCCTGCCTTGCTTGCAGAAGGCGTTTCGACTGCGGATCAGGCGCTTCACCGGATGACCGTGGACGAATTGGCGCACAAACTCTCGGCGTCCGTCAGTGACCAACCAGCGTTGATTTTATACGGGGCGCTCGCTGACCCTTAAATACCGCAACTGGACTTGTCGAGGTAAGGAATCGGTGTAAACCAGAAGCTACGATGGTGATCCCGAAAGGGGTTTGAAAAAGGGAACCGGGTGAAGAACCTGGACTGCCCCCGCAACTGTGATCGGAAAGTTGTCCGACGTGTTCCACTGACCATTTGAGGCCAGATTGGGGACGTTATGCACCCTCCGTAAGTCAGGAGACCTGCCGTCGTAACATAAACCTGCCGGGATACCGGCCCTACTGCCGCCGGGTGGGTGGCAAGGAGAGACAAAATGCATATCGAACCAGGTGTCGTGGACGGCGCAAAAATGGCTTTGGCCTTTGGGACTGCGGCCGCCGCCGCAGGGTATTCCCTGAAATTGGCAGCAGACGACCTTAAAACTCATTCAATTCCCGGCTTTGCTATCCGCACAGTTCTGGCCGCGATTGGCGTTTTTATCTTCTTTGAGGTGCTGCCGCATTTTGCCGTCGGCGTGTCCGAGGTGCATTTCATTTTAGGAACAACGCTGTTCCTTGTGTTGGGGCCCGCTGCGGCCGCGTTTGGTCTGGTTTTTGGCTTGTTGTTTCAGGGCGTGTTCTTCGCACCAAGCGATATGCCGATGTTCTTTGTGAACATGAGCACCTTGTTGTTCCCATTGTTTGCTGTGCACGCACTGGCCAAAAAGGTCGTTCCGCAGACCTGCGCCTATGTTGATCTTGACTATACTCAGGTTCTTAAGATGTCCGCGGTCTACCAAGGCGGTGTTGTGGCTTGGGTCGCATTTTGGGCGATCTATGGCCAAGGTGTTGGTGCCGAGAACCTGCAATCGGTGTTGGCATTTGGCAGCGCCTATATGCTGGTTGTCCTGATCGAGCCTATTGCTGATCTCGCGGTGTTGGCTTTAGCCAAAGCAAACCGCAATTGGAAGGACAGCCCTGTCTTTGCTGACCGTCTGCACAACGCGGCGTAAGCCACTCATTCTAATATTCAAAGGGCTGCGCATTTGTGCAGCCCTTTTTTCGGAGGTGTCCCATGTTTCACTTACATTTAATTGGCATAGGCACTGGCAATCCAGATCATTTGACGGGAACCGCGCGACGCGCAATTGAGGACGCCGATTTGTTTCTTGTGCCGCATAAGGGTGCCGGAAAATCGGATTTGGCGCATCTACGCACGCAGATCATCGGAGGTATTCGCCAAGACGCGCAAATCGCGTTGTTTGATATGCCTGTGCGTGACGAAAATACCCCCTACTTATCCCGTGTGGAAGCTTGGCATGACGAGATTGCCAAGATTTGGGCCCACGAGATTGCCCAATACCCTCAAGCCAAGAACGTGGCGCTGCTGGTTTGGGGTGATCCTTCGCTTTACGACAGCACGCTTCGGATCGCTGCGCGGTTGACCCCGCAACCGCGTTTGAACGTTGTGCCGGGCATCACCTCTGTGCAGGCGTTGACAGCGGCGCATGCAATCCCGCTCAACACGGTCAATGCGCCGGTGACAATCTCGACAGGGCGGCAACTTCGCGATCATGGCTGGCCCGAAGGGTGCGAAACGCTTGTCGTCATGCTGGATGCGAAATGCGCTTTCCAAGATCTAGAGGGAGACAACTTTGACATCTGGTGGGGCGCCTATTTGGGTATGCCCGAGCAAGTGTTGGAACAAGGGCCGCTTTCGGAAGCTGGTCCAAAGATCATCGAAAAACGAGCGAAATCCCGCGCATCCCATGGTTGGATTATGGACACCTACCTTCTGCGCAAGACGCGTTAAGACGGCTGGCAGCACGTCATTTGTATCGCTTTTCGCGGGCTTGGGGGAGTCTCTGCGGGCGGCCTTGAAAATGTGCTTTGCATCTGTGAAATATAGTTTTTTTCGTAATTGGATTAGGCCTTTTGGGCCGCTGCAAAAGCTATCCCTCATTTTCGCTCAGACGTTCAGCCGATGAGACCTTAGTTAGGGCAGGTCTAGGGTCATGTATTCCAGACCTTTGCGAATTTATGGTTGATAAGCTGTTGATGCTCTGTAACCTGATGGGATTATTGTTCGTATTTTCAAGTGCCGTTTTCAGATAAATTATTCATCCGAAGGGATACGATATGCTCGACGCAGCTCAAATTAATGACAATCTGCAACAAGAGATCGAGGCGATCGCCAATGAGATCTCGGGCCGTATGCTTGGTCAGAATTTGCCCTTTGTTGCAGATGCGTTGCTAAGTGATACCGAGGGCTTTCTGGGGGTCATCAACGATCTCATGGAGGCGATTGATAAGGCACTTGCATCTTCTGAAACCCTTGAAGTCGCTGAACTCGCGGAGTTGCTCAATCAAATCGAGCTAGACGGTCAAGTTAGCCCGCTTACGGTCAAGGAAAATGGCCCGGGACAACTGGTTCTCTTTGTTGAACTGGAAGATCTTATTGGCTTTGATGGGCTGGATTTGGATGCGGGCGCGAGCATTGGCCTGTCGGCGGGTGTGTTCGACGTGAGTGGAGACGTTGCCGCCGATGTGACGGTGAATACGAATTTCGCGCTTATTCTGGATCTGGCAACAGCAGACGTCGAACTTGATGCGGATCAGTACGACCAAGAAGTCACGTTGCAGATCAACGGGGAGATCGATTTCGACATCGAGGCCGAAGCATCGCTCGGATTTATTGACGTCAGCCTTAGTGATCTGGAACCCTTTGATGTGAACGCGCCCAAAGATGATCTGGTCATCGAGCTCGGACTTGATCTTAAGTCAGGGGGGGATCCAACGACGCTGTCGCTTGATGGTCGCGCGACACTTGATTTCGAATTTATGGCTGGCGCGCCCGATATTCGCGTTCTACCAGAATTTGGCGCCAACGTTTTTGTTGAGGTGACGTATTCAGATGCGGACCTGCTCGAAGGAAGCCCCGCCGAGGGCACTTTCGCGATCGAGTTGCGCGATGTTGTGCTCAAGCTGGAAGCATTGTCCGGTGTATTGCAGGATGTTTTTTCTACGGTCAGCGATATTCTGAACACATTCCCAATTGGGGAAATTGTCGATCTCTTGGTGAAACGCTTGCCGGTTGTCGACGATCTGGCACCAAGCGCGTTTGACTTTGACGAAGATGGCAAGATCACGCTGCAAGACGTCATCACGCTAATCTCGGTGGCCAGTCCGAACGGGCCACCCCCGGCATTTGGCTTGATCCAAGGCGTCATTCTGCTTGCTGAAGTCATCGATGCTGTGGATGAATTGGCGGCCGGTCTCGCAGAAGACGGCTGCTTTGATATTGGTACATTGAGCCTGACAAGCGATGCACTGGATACGATCACCTCTGGTGCATCTTTTTCCGAATCCGCGCAGTTGATTTCGTCTGAAGGCATGGATTTGCAGAACCTCGCCGATCTGGTCGAGGCGTTTGGCGCGTTCAACCAATATATCGGTCTAGATGAAGGACCCGCAGCGGCCCCGATTGCCGCATCCACATCGTCACTTTTGGCGACATCTGTGATTGCGAGCGCAGAGGAAGAGGGCGGGCCGTTTGATCTGCCGGAGATTGGGCTAAGCTTCCCGTTCTTGTCGAGCCCGGAAGCGCTTGTGAATTCGCTTGGCTCCTTGATCTTAAACGGGGCGGGTGCGCCCGCGGTCAGCCTTGTTGAATTCGATCTGCCGCCGTTGGAATTCGATGTTTATGACGAAATCAGCATCCGTTTTGGACCGTTCGTGGGATACTTGTTTGGGACATTTTACGCGGGTGTCGACATTAATATTGGCTATGACACGGCCGGGTTCGGAGAGAACTTTGACTTTCTAGAGGGGCTTTATATCTCCCCCGACCTACCAGAGGTTACAATCGACGGCGAAACCAAAACACCTGTTGGCACTGTGTCTTTGGGTGTCGGTGTCGGGGGCGGTTTGGATATCGTGATCGCGCGGGTCGCTGTTGAAGGCGGGCTATTGGGGACAATTGATGTCTTCCTTGGCGGCACGGGCCCCGGTGATAACAAAGCGCGCCTGTCCGAACTGGGGGGGTGCTTCTTCAACGACATATCCGGGCGCATCACTGCGGGCATCGATCTGGTGTTCAAATTTGGCTTTGGCATTTTCTCGTTCACAAAGAAGCAATCTTTGGCGTCGGTTACGCTGGCGCAATTTAACATCGATCCGTGCAATCCTGTGCCCGATGAAATCATGGACCAGCTAGAGGTCGCGGATGCAGGTCTTGCGGCGGATCAGGGCGATGGCACCTTGCTTTTGCATGTTGGGGCAGAAGCGGATCAACGTGGCCTTTCGGATGAAGCCGACGCTGAATTTGACAGCAATGGCAACCGCATTGGGCGCGCAGAAACCGAGACATTCTTTGTCGGAGTTGTGCCCGAAGACGAAGACCATCCCGCACAAGCCGGAGAGGTTGCTGTGTTTGCCTTTGGCATCTTCCAACGCTTTGGAAACGGCGAAGTGGCCTTGCAGCGAATTGTGGGCGCGGGCGGCAGTGAGGATGACGTGCTGACAGTGTCGGCTTCGGTCAATCTGGATGCGGACCTGTCAGGTGGCGCGGGCGATGATGTGATCGTTGGCGGCGGCGGGGATGATTTTTTACGGGGTGACACCGGCAACGATCAACTTGATGGCGATCTGGGTGATGACGAATTGCGCGGTGGCTCGGGCAACGATATCCTGCGCGGTGGTGCGGGCGCCGATGTCATCGATGGTGGCGCTGGTTTTGATCAGGTCGACTTTTCGCAAAGCCAACAAGGTGTGACGTTGATTGAAAGCGCAGCGACGCCGGGTCTTATGATCGGGTTTGGCGGCGAGGCAACAGGCGATCTGGTGCGCAATGTTGAACATTTCATCGGGTCTGGATTTGATGACACGTTTTACGGCAATCGCAACGAGGCCAATGTGTTCGAAGCTGGCGCGGGAGATGACGTGCTTGTCGGCGGCATTGATGGGGATCTTTTCATCGGCGGAACTGGCGCAGATGTGATGCGGGGGAACCGCGCTGGGGAAGCCAACACAGGCGGCGATGCGGCCTCTTATGTGTTTTCGACCGGTGGTGTATTTATCAACTTAGCCTTTGGATTTGGGACTGGCGGTGATGCTCAGGGCGATGTGTTCTACGGCATCGAGGATTTCCAACTGAGCCGCCTTTCAGACCGCTTTATTGGCGATGATGCTGACAACCTTGTGGACGGCTATGATGGCGACGATGAGCTTGAAGGCGGCGCGGGGCGTGACACGGTATTGGGCGGGGTCGGTGACGACATCGTATATGCGCTTGGGGATGGCGACACGCTGAACGGCGGCGGGTTCCTGAACTACAGACCCGACACAGACGAGCTAAGTTATGAAAAAGCGGGCGGTTCTGTTATCGCAAGCCTGTATACCGGAATAGGCTTCAGACTATCGAGCCCCATTCTTCAAGATAGCATCGCGTTTGCGGAATATATCGGGTTCAACGCGGACGGTGAAAACACAATCTTGTCGCGCGGCGGTTTGGATTCAACACGGACGTCTAGTTTTGAAAACCTCACAGGCAGCGACTTTGATGATTCCCTAACTGGGGATGATCGCGCCAATGAAATTCGCGGTGGTACAGGTGCTGACAACCTTGATGGCGAAGGCGGCAATGACCTTTTGATCGGTGGCAGCGGTGCTGACGTCATCGATGGCGGTTCGGGCAGCGACACGGCTGATTATCGCGACTCAGATGCGGCTGTTCAGGTCAACTTGACGGCCGGTATCTTAGGCGCAGGTGGCGACGCGGCAGGCGATCAGTTTGTCGCCGTGGAAAACCTTGTTGGGTCGCGCTACGAAGACACGCTGACGGGCAACTCTGCTGACAACCGCCTTGATCCATACCTGAACTTTTTCAACGCCACAGAGACATTGATCGGCAATGGCGGGATCGATACGGCTGTTCTAAACTATGCCAGCGACAATAGTGGCGCGACATATGGTGTCTTTTTGAACCAAACCGGTTCAGGCTTTGTTTCGCGCACATCGCTTGGTAACCCTGTACCGCAATCGGTTGGTTCTTTGAACACAATTGAGCAGATCGAGTTCTTTGGCACATCGGGCGCGGATGGGGTGACAACGCTGATTGATGGCAACGATGTCATCAACACCGGCGGGGGGGCTGACAACATCTTCTCCTTTAGTGGGAATGACCGCGTGGACGCCGGGACTGGCAACGATTCTGTCTACCGACTTGGTGAGGACACGGTTCAGAGCGATCTTTATGAGGGCGCAGAGGACGATCTTCGCGAGACGTTCATCCTTGACGGTGGTCGTGGCATCGATTCCGTGTTTGCAGATATTTCCTATACAGATCAGAATATTGTCTGGGTAAACCAAGCGCCAGGCACCACAGAATCCAACCGTTCACTGACTTTGGAAGGCGGCGGTGTGATCCGCAATTTCGAAACACTCATCGGGTTGGTTACTGGAACAGGCAACGATATTGTCGGTCAATTGGGCACTGTGAACAATATTTTCTCGACCGGGGTTGGCTCCGATACTGTGATCGTTGGTTTGGGAAATGACACCGCTGACGGCGGGGGGAACGAAATCTCGCTTCCGACGGTGCCGTTGTTCGCGGAAGTAGACACGCTGGTTGTGGATTACTCGGGTCAAAATGGGCAAGTTGTGACGGTCGACACACTGACTGGGGATGATGCAGCCTATGACGGGATCATTCGCCTGCAAACGCCTAATTCCATAACGCAGGTCACGCTGGCGCAGGTGCGCCACAAGGATTTTGAGCGGATCATTCTGACTGGCACAAGCTTCGACGATCACCTTGTTGGCAGCGACAAGTTTTACAATCAATTGAGCGCTGATACCCCGGGGGACATCCTGATAGGTGGGTTGGGGAATGACCTGATCCAAGGGCTAGCCGGAGACGATACGCTGCGCGGAGGCGAAGGCATCGACAGGTTGGAAGGCGGCGATGGCGAGGACATTCTGATCGGTGCTGATCGGGGCGGGTTGCTTGACGATCGCGACGTTCTGTTTGGCGGCGCTGGGGCAGATCGCTTTATCATTGGTGACGCGGAAGGCCTTTTGTATGACGGGCAAGAAGACGGGGCAGCGATCCTTGATTTCAGCACGGCTGAAGGGGACGTTATCCAATTGTCTGGTGACGCGGATGATTACAGGATCGAAGTGCTTGATCCAATTATTCTGTCTGACCGGTCTGTGTTTCCAACATTCGTTTACGTCACTGATCCGGATACGGGTTCAGAGCGATTGCTTTTGACCATCGTGGCGGATGTCTCGTTGAGTTTGACGGATGACGCATTTGAATATGTCGCATCTGCCGCGCCGGGAACGATTGCGTTTAGTTTGGCCACTGTTCTGTCTGACGATGTCGCGTCGTCACCAGAGTTAACAAGCTGGCTTTGGCAGTCTGGTGCAATTGATGACGAAACATTCTTGCAAGCTTTGCAAGATGATAGCGGTGACGCATCAAATGACGATGCTTTAGCTGAAATTGCGGTGCTTCAAGTCTCCGCGGCGAGCGAGAACTCGGTCATTCGGGAAACTGATGTCACAGAAGAAGCCCACGCTTATATCAGTGACGCGATTTCTGACTTCGCTGCGCCTTTGTTCGAAAACGATAACTTCACGCTTTTCGCATCCATCGAAATTACCGGCGATGCAGCTGCGAGTGGCGTGTTCTTCGACATGTTTGGACACAAGCAAGGCATCGTTTTATCGACTGGCCGGGTCGATGAGATCCTTGGCGAGAACACAGAAGACGGGCGCTTCACCCAGGGTCCGCGTCCGGCATCGCAACAAGTCCTAGATTTCGAAAATCTTGGCGCGTTGGAAGGCGGCACATTATATCGCGCGTTGATCCCGGATGTGCCGGGCGGCATCCAATCGCTTGCACTACAAGATGACAACGATCTTGTGGGCGGTGCATCTGGTTTCTTCACGGCCTTTGATCTGGACGCGTTGTTCTTCAGCACAGAGTTCATCGACGACTTGTCCGGCCTATCGCGGGCAGATGTGAACGCTGTGAGCAAGCTGGATGTGATCGAATACTCTGCAGCTGGGATCACACTAGAGCCGGGCACGCAACGCCCCGGTGGCATCCAAAGCATAGATCTAGCAGGCACAGCAAACGGCTTGATCGACTTTGATCACGCGAGTTTGGACACACTCGATTGGAACGGCGCTAGCAACAATACAGCAACTGGGTTCATGTCGTTTGGCGAAGGTGGCACGGTGTCTCTCAATCTGGACTCTGCAGTCAACTCATCTGCGGATGCGCCAACATACCTGTACATCTATGAAATCGGTGGGCAGGAAAACCTTGAGGGTCTTGCACGGGTTTCAGCAGAGCAAATTGGCACAGAAGGCGATTTGTCTACGGACCTAGGAGCGCCGGGAATTGAAGGCGATGCGACCAAGCTGACCGCGACGTTCTTTGTTGATTACAGCGGCAAACAAGGACCGGTGCCGGAATTCACACAATTCACCAACATCCCGTTTTTCGATGTCGTGATCGTCAGCGAGGAACTTCCCGAACGCGGCGGGGCCGATCTTCCTGATCTGGTGTCTGTGCGTGTGAACGGTGTCGATGTGTTGCTTGATAGCACGGGCGCCACGGTTACGATGAACACGCTCGCGCTTTCGCCCTATGGGGACTACGCGCCGGAATTGAGCTTAAACCTTGTGGGCGAGGGCGCGCTTTCGGATGTCTTGCGCGCGGATTCTTACACGACAACCTACCGTGTGTCTGGCCCTGTCATAAACGGTGCGAACACGATTGAGATTGAAGTCGCGGATCGCTCGGATGCCTTCCTTGATACCGCAGTGTTCATCTCACCGATTGAAGGCGGTTTGCCGCTGAACACGGATCCTGTCGCCCGCAATGACAGTATGTTTATCGAGCAAAATCAGTCTGGGACGATCAACCTGATCACAGGTGATGGGATCGACACGGATGCAGATAGCGACACCTTGACGATCACGTCGATGCAACTTGTCGACGATTTTGGAAAGGTGCTGCAAAACGTGGCCCTTAACGAGACGACTGCATTGTTGGAAGGTGGCTTGGGTAAGGTGACGCTTGCGGAGGATGGTACGTTCACCTTCGACTCCACGGATAATTTCGACGGGTTGGCAGCGGACTCGTTTAGCGCGGTGAGCTTCGCTTATACGGTGTCAGACGGGAATGGCGGAGAAGACAGCGCAAGCGTCATGGTCGCCGTGAGCGGGGTAAATGATGCGCCGATCGCACGAAATGACTTTGGCAGCACGGATGCACAAACCGTTTTGGACGTGAACGTTCTTGCCAATGATAGCGATGTGGACGGCGACGATCTGACAGTCTCTTTGACCTCCAAGGAGACTTTGGGCACAGTGAGTGTCACAGCTGAAGGTGTCATCGTCTATGATCCAAATGGCGCGTTTGCAGATTTGCCTATCGGGGAAACAACCTCGGTTCGCTTCGACTATTCTGTGTCAGACGGCGAGTTTGAGGATTCAGCTACCGTCACCATCGAGATCACTGGCACCTTCGACGAAACCATGGTCACGGGCACACCCGGTGATGATACCTTGGAAGGCTCAGAGAACGATGACGTGATCATCGGACTTGGTGGCAATGACACCATGACCGGTTTGGGCGGTAACGATCTGATCCAAGGCAACGCAGGCAAAGATGAACAAGACGGCGGGGCAGGCGATGATCGGCTGGAAGGTGGTCTGGACGATGACGCATTAGATGGCGGGGCTGGCGACGACATGTTGTTGGGACAAGCTGGCGATGACGTCTTGAACGGTGCAAGCGGGTTCGACTTTGCCAGTTTCGAGGGCAGCACGGAACGTGTCGTCGCGTCCCTGAATACGGGCACTGCAACCGGCGAAGGCACTGACACGTTGAGCAACATCGAAGGCTTAATTGGCACAGGGTTCAATGATCGACTGACGGGCGATGCTGGCGAAAACACGCTATTTGGGGGCGACGGGGATGATGTCTTGATTGGCCTTGGTGGACCGGACACGTTGTATGGCGAGGATGGCAATGACTCTTTGATCGGCAGCGGGGGTGATGACGCGCTCTTTGGTGGTGACGGGGATGACGAGATCGACGGGCGCGGCGGTGCTGACTTGCTGGTCGGCGAAGCGGGCAATGACACCATCACTGGCGATGTCGGGCTTGATGAAATCGACGGCGGCAGTGGCAACGATGACATCTTCGGCAACTTTGGCGCAGATTTGATCCGTGGCGGCGCGGACAACGACAATATCCGTGCTGGTGGTTCTGGGGACGTGATTGATGGCGGCACTGGCAATGATCGGATCGTCGGCGGAAATGGCCGCGACACGGTCTGGGGCAGCGCTGGTAATGACACGCTCTTTGGTGGTGAAGGGAACGGCAATGGTGACGGGTTGCGCGATGTGTTCGTGTTCAAATCAGCAGCCAATGGCGGCGGTGGTTTCGATATCATTCGCGACTTTGAGGACACCACTGACAAGTTGGACTTAAGCGAAAGTGGCTACACGAGCTTTGCAGACGTGTTGGCGGATGCGACCCAAGTCGGCGCAAACGTAGAGATCAACTTCGACTTTAGTGGCCTATTGCGGATCAACAATCTGGACCTGGCGGATCTGACAGCGGGTGATTTCATCTTCTGATCTTGAGCCTGAAGTTGGCCGACAAAACTTGGCACATGACAGTTTTCGCGGGCATTTGGCATAGACCATTTGCCCGCGTATTTTATCCGCGTTTAACGGGACGCGGTTGAGGACAGTCGCGATATCATTCAAGTCTGACGTTCAGGCGATGACCTGCGCCACGATGCAGTCCACGATCTTTTGTCCGCCTTTGTTTGAAGGCTCGATCGGCGACACTGTAGAAAAGTCATCGAACTCGACACACACGTCATGCAACGGCAAGATGGGCAAATTTCGCGCGTTTGCTTGTGCTATGATGACGTCGTTAAACGCGTTGATCGCCATCGGCGCAAATTGCCGCCAAATCGGGTCTTCGAATGGGATCGCGGTGTATATCGTGCAGATGTAGGTCTTTAGACCTGTGCCTTGAACGGCATCAAGCATGGACGCGTAATCAGATTCAAATTCCGCCAAAGGTCCGATCAGCAAATCGCTGAGATTGCTAGGCTTGGTTATGTCTTTGAGCAATGCGGAATGAAAACGCGCGTCGTTGCCGCCGACGCTAATGATTATGTCCGTCGCATTTTCAGGCAGCCCTGCGATTTGGTCTTTGACATGCCGAATGCAGTCTCCGTCTACCGCGATCTTTGAAGCCGAACACGTCTTTGGAAGTGAGCTGCGCAATTGCTTTATGACGCCCGCTTGCCCCAGAACATATCCGTCGTTGTCGAAGATTGAATCTCCGGCCAGTACGAGGTGTTTTGGGTCCATTGCAGCACTGCCTTTGCGTGATCCGAATTGCGTCCAAGGATGTTTCGCAGTCTGCGAGCAAAACGGCAAGGTCCGTTCATGCGGGGCAAAAAAGCCGCCAAAAATTGCAAAAGGCCCCGCATCACTGCGAGGCCTTCGTTAGTATATCGTTTGTCTAGCAGGTCATCTTATTGCGGGATGTCGCCTGTGATGCCTTCGACGTAAAAGCCCATGCCAGCCAATGTGCCGTCATCTGCGATTTCGCCTGCTGCGAGCCAATCAGAGCCGTCCTGTTTTTTGATCGGGCCTGTGAACGGGTGGTAAGCACCTGTACGCATTGCTTCTTCCATTGCGAGGGCTTCAGCTTTGATGTCAGCTGGAACAGCGTCTGTGATCTCGCCGATTTTGACCATACCCGTGGAGATGCCATCCCATGTGTCAACGCTTGCCCATGAACCATCGATCACAGCTTGTGTGCGGGCGATGTAGTAGGGCGCCCAGTTGTCGATAATGGAGGACACGCGTGGCAGTGGACCATAGGTTGCCATGTCGGATGCTTGGCCAAAGGTTATGACATTGCCTGCCGCTTGAGCCGCCGCTTGTGGGGCTGTGGAGTCTGTGTGCTGTAACACAACGTCTGCGCCTTGGGCAATCAATGCTTTGGCGGCGTCGGCCTCTTTGGCGGGGTCAAACCATGTGTAGACCCAGATGATTTTGAACTCGACGTCTGGGTTCACTTTTTGGGCGTGCAGATAGGCCGAGTTGATGCCGCGGATGACTTCAGGAATTGGGAACGAGCCAATATAGCCAACAACGTTGGATTTGGTCATCTTGCCTGCGATGTGGCCTTGCACTGCGCGACCTTCGTAAAAGCGAGCAGAGTAAGTCGACACATTTGGATGCAAGCGCTTGTAGCCTGTCGCATGTTCGAATTTCACATCCGGGAACTTGGCCGCGATGTTGTTGGTTGGGTCCATATAACCAAACGAGGTCGTAAAGATCAGGTCCGCGCCATCAAGCGCCATCTGGGTCATAACACGCTCAGAGTCCGGACCCTCAGCCACGTTTTCAACAAAGACAGTTTCGACCTGATCGCCGAAATGTTCTTCAACCGCGAGGCGGCCTTCATTGTGTTCAAATGTCCAGCCGCCGTCACCGACTGGGCCGACATATACAAAGCCGATTTTGGTTTTGTCTTGAGCAAAAGCCGACGTGGCCAAGCCCAAAGCCACGGCAGCTGTGGCGAGCAGTTTTGTTAGATTCATTAAGAAGTTTCCCCGTTTATTGGCGTCTATTGTGACGCATGAAAAGTGCGGCCTAGCGAGGCAGGGGCCTGCGTTTTGTCCGCTGAGAGTAGTACGAGCACCAGAATCGTGATCACATAGGGCGACATTGCCAGATACTCGACCGGGATCGCAACGCCTGCGCCCTGCAATTGGAATTGCAAAAGAGTAATCCCGCCAAATAAGTAGGCCCCAAGCAGAACACGGCCCGGTTTCCAGCTGGCAAACACCACCAATGCGAGAGCAATCCAGCCCACGCCCGCAGTCATGCCTTCTGTCCATTGTGGCACACGTACCAATGATAGGTACGCACCACCCAAACCTGCACACGCGCCACCAAACATAATCGCAAGGACGCGGATGCGGACAACATTGTAACCAAGCGCATGGGCGGCTTCGTGGTTTTCACCAACCGCTTTAAGCACAAGGCCCATGCGTGAGTATTTCAACAACGCCCAGATCAGCACCACAAGTGCGAGACCAAGGTAAAGGATGACATCATGGCCAAACACAATAGGCCCAAGAACAGGGATATCTGTCAGCGCGCCAAAGTTGATATCGGGGGTGGGTGGCGGTTTCAAACCAACATAGGATTGGCCAATAAGGGATGACATTCCAAGGCCAAACAATGTCAGCGCTAGGCCAGAAGCAACCTGATTGGCAAGCGCAACCTGTGTGAGAAATGCGAACAGCAACGACAGCACCGCACCGCCAACCGCGCCCATAGCAAAGCCCAGATATGGCGAGCCGGTTTCGACAGATACGACGAAACCGCATACTGCACCAATGATCATCATGCCTTCGACGCCAAGGTTTAGAACCCCGGCTTTCTCGACGACCAATTCCCCAATAGCCGCCAGCAAAATGACAGTGGCCGCCACCATAAGGTCGGCCGCGAGGAGGGTAGGATCAATAGCTGAAAGGTCCATTACACGGCCTCCTGGAAGCAGCGAACAAGGGATAAAGTGCGGCCGTCATGCATGTTCAAAACGATCATGTCCTCTTCGACCAGCGTTGAGAACGCGCGGATTTCATGTGTGCGACTAGGGGAAACTCCGTGGACAATAGGATGATCATCTGTTGTCTTAGCGGCTCCAATCATGGCGATTTGGCCTTCAATGTCGGTCCAGTTTCCACGCCACGACCAAGTCGTCGTTGAGGCGGCATTGTTGTCGTATGGACGCGTGGCCCTAAACTGTCCGTGCGCAAACATGTGCAAAACCATGCGCAAACTGGTTGCACCAGATTCTATACTTTGTGGAGCCAGCGCGCTTTGGCACTGCCATGTCTGCGCATAAGCGGGCGACGCAAGCATAGCCGCGGATAGCAGCAACCAGCGCATCATGTCGCCTTTCCTCGTCCCATTCGCAGGCGGAAATTCGTCATCACATCTAACGCAAGCAGGAAGAATAAAAGCATACCTTGGAAGACTTGGATGGCGGCAGCAGGCAGTCCAAGTTGTGATTGGGCGATATCGCCGCCGATATAAGTGAGCGCCATAAGCAAGCCAGCAAGCACGATGCCGATCGGATGTAGGCGGCCAAGGAAGGCGACGATGATCGCTGTGAAGCCATAGCCTGTGTTGAACTCAATCGTGATCTGACCTGCGGGGCCTGCCACCTCGAACATGCCAGCCAAACCAGCAAGTGCGCCGGAAAGGCCAAGGCAAAATAGAACCAGACGGTTGGGGCTGACACCCGAAAACGCGGCGGCGCGTGGGGCTTCACCTGTGACGCGAATTGCAAATCCAAGGCGGTGCTTGGTTAGCAAGATGTACGCGAAGATCACCGCAATCAAAGCTGCGACAACGCCCCAATGCATACCCGAGCCCGCGATGATTTCAGCATTATGCGCAGAGGGGTATTGTTGCAGATTGCGCGATCCGGGAAAGCCAAAGCCTTCTGGATTTTTCATAGCCCCCAAAGCCATAGAGGACAGGATTTCTTGGGCGATGTAGACCATCATCAACGAAACAAGAATTTCATTGGTGCCAAATTTCACCTTGAGGATCGCGGGAATGAGCCCCCAAAGCAGGCCCCCTAGGGCGCCCATGGCAATCATTGCTGGAAACAGCCAAGTCGCCTCTGTTGGGTAGACTGCTAGCGCCGTGCCCGCGCCAAAAAGCGCGCCGATTATATATTGCCCTTCCGCGCCGATGTTCCAAATACCTGCCTTGAAACCAAGCGACAGGCCAATAGCGATAAGGACAAGCGGCGCGCCTTTGATCAGAAGTTGTGGGCGATAAAAGAAGGCGTTCTTGCCAAAAATCGGTTCCCAAAAGATCAGGCGCAGGGCCTCGACTGGATCTTTGCCAAGGGCTGCAAACAGCAAACCACCAAAGATCAGCGTGGCGAGCACAGCCAGCAAAGGCGTGCCAAGCGACCACGCGCGTGACGGTTGGGGGCGTTTTTCCAAGCTGATCATAAGGGTATTCTTTTTGTAAGCGCCGGGGCTGTGCGCAGAGCCTGACAGGTTATCTGGCAAAGCGAATTGCAAAAGAAGTCAGACATGCGCGACCTCCATGCCATGAGCACCGCCAAGCATCAGGCCAATATCTTCGATGGTCAATCCTGCTGTGGCGCGCGGTTCTGACAAGCGCCCTTCGTTTAACGCGGCAAAACTGTGGGCAATTTCCATCAATTCATCAAGGTCTTGGCTGATCACAACCACGGCGGCCCCGTTGGCGGCCAAATCAAGCAGTGATTGACGGATGGATGCGGCAGCGGCGGCGTCCACGCCCCATGTCGGTTGGTTCACAACAAGGATTTTAGGATTTTGCAGGACTTCCCGGCCGACGACGAATTTCTGTAAGTTCCCACCCGACAGCGAGCGGGCTGCCGTATGTGGACCCGGCGTGCGCACATCGAATTTCTCAATGATGATTTCTGCGAATTTGCGAGCCCCCGACCAGTTCAGGAAACCAATCCGTTCCAATCGCTGCCTGATCGACCCGGTGAGCATCGCGTTTTCGATCAAGGACATGTCAGGGGCTGCCGCGTGGCCCAAACGTTCTTCGGGGGCGGTTAACAGGCCGCGCTTGCGGCGCTTTCGGGGTGGTTCTCGGCTGATATCAACGCCTTGCATTGTGATCGAATCCGGTGGCGCGCGCCGCTCACCTGAAAGGGCCGAAAGCAGTTCGTCTTGTCCATTACCAGCCACGCCCCCAATGCCGAGGATTTCACCAGCGCGTGCGCGTAACGTGATATCGCGCAAGGGCATACCAAAAGCGCTTGGGGACGGCAGGCTGAGATGCCGAGCGGTCAAAATGATTTCACCGTTTTTGGCTTCGCGAATTTGTGGTGTTGTCAGATCGCCGCCCACCATCAATTCCGCCATTTCACGCGCTGTGGTCTCGGCGGGGGTGCATGTTGCGACAACTTTGCCGCCGCGCAATATGGTGGCCGCGTCACACAAGGTGCGGATCTCTTCGAGTTTGTGGGAAATATAAAGGATCGAGGTGCCTTCAGCGCTGAGTTTGCGCAACGTTTCGAACAGGATTTCGACCTCTTGCGGGGTCAGGACAGACGTCGGCTCGTCCATAATCAACAGCTTAGGATTTTGCAGCAGGCAGCGGATGATTTCGACACGTTGGCGCTCACCGGCGGATAAATCGCCGACTTGCGCGGCAGGGTTCAGGGGCAGTCCGTAAGTTTCGGATGTGTCCCGAATTTGGGCCGCAAGGTCGCGCATTTTGGGCGGTGTTTCCATACCCAACGCAATATTCTCGGCCACCGATAACGCATCAAACAAGGAGAAGTGTTGGAAAACCATCGCCACACCCGACAGGCGTGCCGCGCGGGGTTCCGGCGGCGCGTACGCGGCACCATTCATCTGCATCTCACCTGAATCTGGCTTGACCAGACCATAAATCATCTTGACGAGCGTGGACTTGCCTGCACCATTTTCGCCCAGCAAAGCATGGACTTCGCCTGTCTCGATGTTCAGTGACACCGTGTCGTTTGCGACCACGCCGGGATAGGCTTTGGTCAACCCGTTCAATGAAATCAGTGGTGTCGTCATGCCATCACGTCCCTTTTCACCGTCGCCGGTGCCCCTGTGTTTAATAGCTGCGTGGCGATACCTACGGCAATGGCCATTGGATGCTTTCCCAAAGACGGTATGCCGATTGGGCAGGTAATATCTGCGATATCAGTCTCAGAATGGCCCAAAGCAGACAGACGTTTGCGAAAACGGGTCCATTTGGTGGTTGAGCCGATCAGGCCCGCACTTGAAAACCCATGGCGCAATAACGCATCGCACAAGGCAAGGTCGATATCGTGGCTGTAAGTCAAGATCAGGTGATGTGCATCCTTTGGGGCGTGGGCCACGACACGCAGCGGATCAGCCGCGATCAAGGGCGAGACCGTATCAGGAATATCGGTTGGGAAACGCGCGTGAGATGTGTCGATCCATGTAATCAGGGGGTCCTTGAAAGGGGCAAGCACCGCCACGATTGCGCGCCCGACATGCCCTGCGCCCCAGACCCAAAGCGGGGCATGGGTTGGCGCGCGGCCTTGAGATCCCGCGATGAAGTCCAACACAACAGCGCCGCCGCAACATTGACCAAGACCGGGACCAAGTGGGAAGCTATGACGGGTTTGGGTTTTGCCCTGCGCCAGCATATCGCGTGCAATTTCGGTGGCTTCAAATTCCAAACGCCCGCCACCAATTGTTCCCATCTGAGCGTGCGAAAAAATGCGCATTTCGGTCCCGCTTTCGCGCGGGGTGGAGCCTTTGGTGTCAACCACAGTTACCGTAATCCAATCGTTCACGTTTGGACCCTTTGGATTGCGCTCAGCAAGTTTTCCGGTGTCGCGGGGGCGCGCAGATCGGGATAAGCAGTGCCACTTGCCGCTACCGCGTCAGACAAGGCGAGGAAGGCGGAAATGCCCAACATCAAGGGCGGTTCACCAACAGCCTTAGAGCGGTAAACTGTCTCGGCACGGTTAGAATTATCCCATAGCGCGACATTGAATGTGTCAGGTTGATCCCCAAAGGCAGGGATTTTGTAGGTGGAGGGCGCATGGGTCTTGAGCGCACCTTTTGCGTCCCAAACCAATTCTTCCATGGTGAGCCAGCCCGCACCTTGGACATACCCGCCTTCGACCTGCCCGACATCCAAAGCCGGGTTTAACGACGCACCCGCTTCATGCAAAATATCCGTGCGCAGGATACGATTTTCGCCCGTAAGAGTGTCGAGCAAAACCTCCGTCACAGACGCACCATGAGCGAAATAGAAGAACGGGCGGCCTTTGCCATTTATCCGGTCCCATTCGATCTCTGGTGTTTTGTAAAACCCCGTTGCTGACAGGCTGATGCGCGCCTGCCATGTTAGATTGGCGACCTCAGCGAAGCTGTATTCGGTGTTCGGCGCGAAGACGCGACCATCCTTAAAACGGATGTCATTAGGGGCACATTGGTGTTTTTGCGCCAACATATCGGCCATTCGGGTGCGGATCGTATCGCAGGCAACTTGCACAGCCATCCCGTTCAAATCAGTGCCCGAGGACGCCGCCGTGGCTGAGGTGTTGGGCACCTTGCCAGTGTCGGTCGCGGTGATCTTGATCGTCTCAACAGGCACACCGAAGCGGGAGGCCGCGACTTGCGCGATCTTTTGGAACAAGCCCTGACCCATTTCCGTTCCGCCGTGGTTCAAATGGATTGAGCCGTCTTGATAAACATGCACCAACGCGCCCGCTTGGTTGAGATGTGTCAGCGTGAAGGAAATACCGAACATGACGGGGGAGAAGGCCAAGCCTTTCTTCAAGACAGGGTTGGCGTCATTGAAGGCTTTTATTTCTGCGCGCCGCGCCGTGTAATCGGCGCTTTTGAGCAGCGTGTCTGTCATCTCGTTTAGCTCAAACCCGTCGACAACTTGGCCATAGGGTGTGGTCTGCGGGCTGATTTCGCGCCCTTTGCCTTTGGCTGCTGAAGCCGCGGTAGAGTCGAAATAGTTCGCGATGCGCACGGCGGCAGGATCAAGTTCAAGACTGTGGGCAATGTGATCCATGACGCGTTCCATGCCCAACATGCCCTGTGGGCCACCAAATCCGCGAAAGGCCGTCGCGCTTTGAGTGTTGGTGCGCAAACGGTGTGAGCAAATGCGAACATGTTCAAGATGATAGGCGTTGCTGGCATGCAGCATCGCGCGGTCGGCCACAGGAAGGGACAAGTCCATAGACCAGCCGCAACGGGTGTAATGGGTGAAATCAAGTCCCAAAACGCGGCCTGTGTCGTCAAAACCGCAGCGATATGCGATGCGAAAGTCGTGCCGTTTTCCCGTTATCACGAAGTCATCGTCGCGGTCATAGCGCATTTTGCAGGGTTGGCTGGTTGCCTCGGCCATGACGGCGCAGGCAATAGCGAGATGATTGCCTTGGCTTTCCTTGCCACCAAACCCACCGCCCATGCGACGTGTTTCGACGCGCACAGCATGCATAGGTTGCCCAAGTGCTTCGGCGACTTTGTGTTGGATTTCAGTGGGGTGCTGGGTGGACGAGAACACATGCGCGCCGCCATCTTCTTGCGGCAAAACAAGGGCTGCTTGGCCCTCAAGGTAGAAATGTTCTTGGCCACCGATTTCAAATGTGCCGTCCAATTGGTGGGGGGCGTTTGTGATCGCGTCGTCTGCGTTGCCTTTTTCGTAGACACGGGGGCCATCTTCAAAACGGTCATCCTTGGCGAGCGCGTCTTCGATTGTTAGGACCGGGGTCGTTTCGTCGAATTTGATCTGCGCAAGTCGGGCCGCTGCGCGGGCTTGTCGATGGGACTTTGCGGCAATCAGAAAGACTGGTTGGCCGACATAGCGAACAGTATCTTTGGCCAAAAGCGGTTCGTCATGGTTTGAAGGTGAGCAATCCGCGTCGCGCTTGAGGTCTGGCGCAGACATCACATGTACGACGCCGGGCGCGGATCGCACAGCTTCCAGATCAAGCGAAGCAATTCGCCCAGATGCAATCGGGCTCAGGCCAAATGCGAGATGTAACGTGCCCGTGGGTGTTGGGATGTCATCAACATACCGAGCGGCGCCAGTGACATGCAGGCGCGCGGCGTCGTGGGGCAGGGGCTTGGCAACACTCATGTGCGCACCTGCGCATCAGTTCCCTGATCCTCTAGCCAGTAGCGCCACAGCATATTTTGCGCTGTTTGCATGCGGTATTGTGCGCTCGCGCGCATGTCGCTGAGTGGGGTGAAGTCCTTGTCTAGTGCGGTCATCGCGGCTCTGAACGTTTCGGCGTTGAAAGGCTGGCCCAGCAATGTGGCTTCCGCATTTGCGGCGCGTTGCGGAATTCCTGCCATGCCGCCAAGAGCGATGCGTGCTGTTGTGATGACGTTATCTTCGGTTTCGATCCACAGGCACGCACATACTGCGGTGATGTCTTGGTCAAACCGTTTGGAAAGTTTGTAGCACTTCAGGCGATCCTGAGGGGCTTTGGGGATAAGGATCGCCTCCACGAATTCGCCGGGCGCGCGGTCTTGTTTGCCATAGGCGATGAAGAAGTCTTTTAGTGGGATTTCACGCGAAACCTCGCCTTTGCGTAACCGCAATGTGGCGTCCAAAGCGATCAAAGCTGGGGGGCCGTCACCTATCGGAGACCCATTGGCGATATTGCCCCCAAGCGTTGCGGCGGCGCGGACTTGGGCTGAGCCATAACGCCGGATCATTTGTGCAAATGATGGATGGGCGCGGTCCATGATGGGTTCTAAATCGGCCAAGGTCGTCATGGCGCCGATCTCAAAATGGGTGTCATGTTCTGTGATGCCGCGCAAATCTGCGCATCGATTGAGGAACGCAACCGCGCCAAGATCGCGGAATTGTTTTGTCACCCAAAGCCCGACATCCGTGGCGCCTGCAATCAGGGTGGCATTTGGGTTTTTGACATACCAATCTGCGAGGTCCGCGCTGGTCGCAGGTTGTACCCAATGTGGATCGTCGAGAGCGATTTGTGTCGCGGAAGGTATTGGTTGGTCGCGAAGATGTGGCGGCACGGGGCTTGTTTCGGCCTGTTGGGCGGCCCGCAGGATCGGGGCGTAGCCGGTGCAACGGCACAGGTTGCCAGCCAGCGCGGTGGCGTGATCGGTGATATCATTAAGGTGATTGCAGGCCATCGTCGTAATGAAACCCGGCGTGCAAAAACCACATTGGCTGCCGTGATTGGTGATCATTGCATCCTGCACCGGGTGCAATGTGCCATCTGGCGCTGCGATACCTTCGACAGTCCGCACTGCTTTGCCGTTGATTTGGGGCAAGAACACGATGCAGGCATTCAGTGGCTTTGCACCGTCTTCGTCGGTGACAATCACCGAACACGCACCGCAATCGCCTTCATTGCAGCCTTCTTTTGTGCCTGTCAGTCTTTTGTCTTCGCGCAGCCAATCAAGCAAGGTGATCGATGCGTCTTTGACGGCGATCTCCTGTTGTTCTCCATTGAGAAGAAACCGGATATTCATGGGTCGTATGCCAGCCGCGGTACAATTGCCTTTGATGGAATGCGCGACTTCGATGCGACGTAGAAGGGCGCGGGCTATTGGGAAAAGGCTAACCAAACTGAACTAGGGTTGGCAAGAGGCAGGTTCGCGATTGATGCGTGAAGGGTGTGCGGACGATTATTTTGCGAGCACTTCAAGTTTGGCCAAAGCCGTGTCCCATCCCGCGCTGAATTCCATTGGCGCTTCTGGTCCGCAAAATGAAGATACGGCCACGTTTACATGCAATTCTGAACCGGAGTCCAAAGCGGTGATCCGATAGGTGACAAGGCTTGTAGCAACTGAAGCCCCGCCCGCTTCGACGGTTTCTGTGAACGCTGCATTGGTCGGTGCATCAAGCCAGTACCACTTGGTTTCGACTTCGAATTCAGGGGCGGCTTCTGGACCACATCGGTGACGTTCAAGACCGCCAGCGCGCAAATCAGAGCAGACCAAAGTCATCGTCATATCATCGCTGGGACTGTTCCAACGCCCGCGCATAGAAGGATCTGTGACAAGGTGCCAAAGTTGATCCGGTGAGATCGTGAATTTGCGTTGGAATTTGAATTCGGCCGTGTCTGTGGTCATGATTTTGTCCTATCCATGTCGTTTGCCAATCTGGAAAGCCTGTCGAGGCGCGTCTCCCAGAGGGCGCGGTGGCGGGTTAGCCAATCGTCGATCTGTTGAAGCGATGCGGGCTCGATGTGAACCATGCGAACGCGACCCAATTTGTGCGACCGCACCAGCCCTGTTTCCTCAAGGACTTTGATGTGTTTGAGGAACGTGGGCAGCGCCATGTCATGTGCTGCGTGCAACTCACCGACAGGGGCAGGGTTTTGCACGAGGTGTTCGACGACAGCGCGGCGGGTTGGGTCCGCGAGGGCTGAAAAGAGGGTGTTTAGATTGTTAGTCATGGGGCTAAGTATTGGCGGGATCGATCAATGATGTCAAGATAGTTTTCCAATTGGCTAAGTATTGAGCTGTGGATAACGCATATCTGGGCTTCACGGCGCTGCAACCACATCATATCGTAGGGCTATGACCAAATCCCCACGATTCATTCACCTGCGCTCGCACACAGAATACTCCCTTCTAGAAGGGGCGTTGCGGCTAAAAAAGCTGCCCGATTTGTGCAAAAAAGTCGGAATGCCAGCTTTGGCCATGACCGACACCAACAACATGTTTGCGGCGTTGGAATACGCGGTCACGCTGTCTGGCGCAGGCATCCAACCCATCATTGGGTGTCAGGTCGATCTTGCCTATGATCCCGCAGAGCCGGGCGCAAAGCCACGCGACCCCGCGGCGATTGTTTTGTTGTCGCAATCTGAGCTTGGGTACGAAAACCTGATGAAGTTGAATTCGTGCCTATATGTCGACAAGGGCGGGCAATTGCCTCAGGTCACATTAGAGGAACTTGAGCAGCATTCGGATGGGTTGATCTGCTTAAGCGGTGGGCCGGATGGGCCGGTGGGACGGTTGTTGCAAGCCGGGCAACGCAGCAAAGCGGACGCCTTAGTGAAACGTATGGCGGCTGCATTTGTCGACCGGCTTTATATCGAATTGCAACGTCACCCGGGCGAGAACGGACAACCCGAAGCCGAAACGCTGACCGAGCGCGGACATATCGAGATTGCCTATGATATGGAGCTGCCATTGGTTGCGACCAATGACGTCTATTTCCCAGATTCCAAAATGTACGAGGCGCATGATGCGCTGATCTGTATTTCGGATGGCGCCTATGTCGACCAGCAAGAAACGCGACGACGGTTGACAGATCAGCACTATTTCAAGACGCCCGCTGAGATGGCCGCCTTGTTTGCAGATTTGCCGGAAGCGCTTGAGAATACTGTGGAAATTGCACAACGTTGCGCGTTTATGACATATCGGCGCGATCCGATTTTGCCGAAATTCGCGGATGATGAAGTTGTCGAACTGCGCAGGCAATCCAATGAAGGGTTGAAGCGACGTTTAGAGGTGATCCCACATGCGACCTCTGTCGAAGAATACCAAAAACGGCTCGATTTCGAGCTGGATATCATCGAAGGGATGGGGTTTCCGGGCTACTTCCTGATCGTTGCTGACTTTATCAAATGGTCCAAAGACGAGAATATTCCGGTGGG
Source organism: Aliishimia sp. (assembly GCA_039978895.1). Lineage (GTDB taxonomy): Bacteria > Pseudomonadota > Alphaproteobacteria > Rhodobacterales > Rhodobacteraceae > Aliishimia. Next base: position 53,362 of record JBDWAL010000057.1, on the reverse strand, counting down.
GCCGGGGCGGGGATCTGGTGCGGGTTCGCTTGTGGCTTATGCACTCACGATTACCGACCTCGATCCGCTGCGATACGCCCTTTTGTTTGAACGCTTTTTGAACCCCGAACGTGTGTCGATGCCGGATTTCGACATCGACTTTTGCATGGATCGGCGTGAAGAAGTCATCCGCTATGTGCAACAAAAATATGGGCGCGACAAAGTCGGACAGATCATCACCTTTGGGGCGCTTTTATCCAAAGCTGCGGTGCGCGACATCGGGCGCGTTTTGCAGATGCCGTATGGACAAGTTGACCGCTTGTCCAAGATGATCCCTGTGGAGGGTGTAAAGCCCGTCTCTATTGAGAAGGCGTTGGCGGATGAGCCGCGTTTGAGGGAAGAAGCCAAGGCGGAAGAAGTTGTCGACCGCCTGCTGAACTACGGACAGCAAGTTGAGGGGCTGTTGCGTAATGCATCAACCCACGCGGCGGGTGTTGTGATCGGGGATCGCCCCTTGGATGCGTTGGTTCCGCTTTATCAAGACCCTCGTTCTGATATGCCAGCAACGCAGTTCAACATGAAATGGGTCGAACAAGCCGGGCTGGTGAAATTCGACTTTTTGGGTCTGAAAACGCTGACCGTGATCCAAAACGCGGTGGATTTGATCCGAAACGCGGGCCGTCCGCTGCATGTATCTGCCGACGGAACCGAACTTTATGAGCCATTGGCGGGCACCGAAAACGACATCAACGCGATCCCTTTGGATGACGAAATGTCATATGATTTATACGCCCGCGCCAAGACTGTGGCGGTGTTTCAGGTGGAAAGTTCGGGCATGATGGATGCGCTCAAGCGCATGAAACCGGACTGTATCGAAGACATCATCGCGCTTGTGGCGCTGTACCGTCCGGGCCCAATGGAGAACATCCCGAAATTCTGTGAGGTCAAGAACGGGCTGTCAGAACGCGAGCTTCTTCACCCATCGATCGACCATATTCTGGACGAGACCCAAGGTATCATCGTCTATCAAGAACAAGTTATGCAGATCGCCCAAGAAATGGCCGGGTATTCGCTGGGTGGGGCGGATTTGTTGCGTCGTGCGATGGGTAAAAAAATTCAAGAAGCGATGGATGCGGAGCGTCCGAAATTCCTTGAGGGATCCGGTAAAAACGGGGTGGACCGGGACAAAGCGATGGAGGTCTGGCACCTTCTCGATAAGTTCGCAAATTACGGCTTCAACAAATCGCACGCGGCGGCCTATGCGGTGGTGAGTTATCAAACCGCGTGGCTGAAAGCGAACCATCCTGTGGAGTTCATGGGCGGTGTTATGAACTGCGATATTCACCTGACGGACAAGTTGGCTGTGTATTTTGAAGAAGTGCGCAAAGGGTTGGAACTGCCATGGTCTGCACCTTGTGTGAACCGCTCTGAGGCGACGTTTGACGTGCAAGATGGCACGCTGCTTTATGGGTTGGGCGCGCTGAAAAACGTCGGTGTTGAGGCGATGAAACTGATCACTGAAGCCCGTGGCGGCAAGGTCTTTACGACACTCTTTGATGTTGCGCGGCGCGTGGATTTGAAACGCGTCGGTAAGCGCCCCCTAGAGATGTTGGCGCGCGCGGGCGCGTTTGACGTGCTTGATCCAAACCGGCGTCGGGTGTTTGATTCTTTGGATGCATTGTCCAGCTATTCGGCCGCGATCCACGATCAAAAGAATTCAAACCAAGTCAGCCTGTTTGGCGAGGCGGGGGACGATCTGCCTGAACCGCGCCTGTCACCTGTGAATGATTGGGTGCCAGCGGAACGGTTGAGCGAAGAATTCAAAGCCGTGGGGTTCTATCTGTCGGGGCACCCGTTGGACGATTACATGGGGGCGCTCAAACGCAAAGACGTCCTGACGTTAGACGCCTTGAGCGAAAAGGCCGAACGATCCCCCCTAATTGCAAAGCTGGCAGGTGTTGTCGCGGGGGTGCAAATCCGCAAATCTGCACGCGGAAACCGCTTTGCATTCAGCCAATTGAGCGATCCCAGCGGCGCCTATGAGGTCACCATCTTTTCGGACACGTTGGAGGCCTCGCAAGAGCATCTTGTCACCGGAAACCAAGTGGTCGTTACTGTCGAAGCCAACATGGAATCTGACCAATTGAAGCTTTTGGCACGCTCGATTGCGCCAATTGATGCTGTGGTTGCTGATGTCGGTGGTTTGGGTCTGAAAATATTTGTCGAAGAAGTGGAAGCCATCAATTCGGTGCAAACGGTGCTGGACGGTGCGCGCGAAGCCGCGGTGGTGCGGGCGAGCAAAGGTCCGGTACAAGTCTGCATCATGGCGGGTGATCTTGGCGAAGTTGAACTGGACCTTGGTGAGGAATTTCCCGTTAACCCACAAATCAAAGGGGCGATCAAAAGCCTCGTTGGGGTGTTGGATGTTCAAGACATCTGAAACATCCAAAACCATGCCGACATCCGAACGATCACGAACTTTTTTGGCGATGCATCGCTTGATTTGCGCATGACATTGGACGCGCGGGCACATATCGGTTATCCACGTCGCGGGACAAATCGGGGATATTTGTGTGCAACGACCGTTTTTGATGATGACCGCTTTGGTGGCAGTGACCGCATGCGGTGATCCTTTGGACCGTGTGGAAAAGCTGTCTGACGTATCATTGGCCCCGCAAGATATCGTGCGCGATGTTGCTGCGTCCCCCGAAGAGCTTGCGCGTAAAGAGGGCGGTTTTTTGGGTGGTTTGTTCCGCCGCGCGGAACCCACGCCGCAAGATGATCCTGTCTCAGCGGCTGTTTCTTCGGCCAATGCGTCACTGTCGAGCGCGCCTTTGCATGATGAGACACCTGTTGCTGCCGAGGAGGATCCGTTAGAAGAAGCCGCCTTGCCCGCAGCAGAGCAGGCCAATGAAACATCGCTAGCGGAAGCTGAGGTGATTGACGACAACACAATCGCGCAACCAAAACGACGCGGGGGTGTGCTGGGACTGTTTCGACGCGCCACAGAAGCGGAAACTTTAGCTGCCAACACAACCGAAACGACGGGTCTTACTGAAACTGCCACGACAGATCAAAGTGTTGCCTCGGTTGAAGAACCCTTAGCGGCAGAAGTCATCGCAGATGCTGCGCCTAATTCAGAAACGCCAGAGATTTTGACCCCTCAAGCAGATGCACAAGTGGACGCAGTGCAGACAGAGCCAACAAAGGCAGAGCCTGCCCCAAAGCGCGGCCTGTTTAAAAGATTGGCAGGACAAAAACGGTCTCAAGATGCCAGTGAAAATAGCGTTGACGACGGCGAAACTGTTGAGCCTGTGCTCATCGTTGCTGAGGCACCTTCTGATATCAAGACCAACGCACCAGAAGCTAAAGCAAATGTGGAAACCTTAGCCAGTTCAGAAGAGCCTGCGCCTGGCGTGCAAGTTGAAGCCGTGAAACGTCAGGGGCTACTGGGCGGATTGTTTGGCAACAAGCAAGACGCGCAAGACGTCACTGTGCGGCGCTCGCCGGAGCCGACAGTTGAAGTAGAAGACGTGAAGGTCGCAAGTTTAACACCTGAGGAGACGACGCAAGAGCCCCCGTCGAAACGTCGCGCTGCGCGGTTCAACTCTCGGGGGGACGCGCCACGAAAGGGGCCGGATAAGGTCGATGTTTCGTTTGGTGACGTTTTGCCATTTGGCACCATCGCGCGGGTGTGTGACGCGAAAAACGAACCACTTGGCCGTAAGTTGGAAAAAGCTGGATCGGGCAAAGGCTATGCATTGTTTGATTCCAATGCGGGCAGTACTGCGCCGCGGACGTTTTATGTGACAGGGTTTTCAGATGGGTGCCCGCGCCAGTTTACCGCTGCTCTGGCATTGTTCGGTGAGCCCGCGATGCATGAACAATTGCGTTATGGTCGGCCTTCGGAAAAATACCCTTACAGCACGACCGACAAAGCGTATGAAAAGGTGAAATCCGCGATTTGCAAAGTGTCTCGGCGCGAACCTTGCGGGTCCAAAATCAGTACGTTGGAAAAAAACACTGTGTTCATTTCGACGTATGAGCGGTTTACGGATAATGGACGATGGGCGGATATATTGGTCCATGACGGCACAGTTTTGGCCGCCGCTCTCAAAGATCCGTAGGGGTTTTCTTGCGCGCAATCCCCGCTGCACGCGTGTGACGTGCACCTGTGGTGCGCGCCCCGGTTTTTAGTAGTGAGGCGGGCGTTCGTCGCCCATGACCACGCCACCCGGAGTTTCGGCTTCCCGCTCGGCTTCGCGAAAGACTAACCGGTCTACTTGCACACGCAATTTGGCCAACTCTTTGTCCTGACGCGCGACCACATCGCTTAGATCGTCGACAGTGCGTAAAAGGTGGGCAATTTTTTCTTCCAGCTCTTGCATAGACGCTCTCTCAGGACTTCGGATTATCCAGATGTGCTGCGTTTCGTGCAAAGGTGCAAGACTGCATTTTTCCCAGTGGCTGATTGAGCGTGCGCAATCCCACTGCGTGTTGGGTTGAGGCGGGTGACCCATCTCAGTTGTCATAAAGAGAAGGCGGTGTTTGGTCGGTTTTATCATGTTGGAACGACTTACCTAATTTATGTAGAGGTTACGTACCCGATAACGATTGCTTCGGATAATTGGGATGAAGGTTACGAGGTCCTGCGCGACAAAGCGTCTTTGCTGCTTTGTGAGGTGCAGGTGTCCTGCACCCTGACTTGCCCCGACTGCGCCCCCCTGCTATCTGGCGCGCAACCTGTGATCCAAGGACCAAGCCCCATGGCAAAGCAAAAGAAACCTTCCCGCCCCAAGGCCGAGACGCCGAAGGGGTTTCGCGACTATTTTGGCGCAGATGTAACTGATCGCGCGGAAATGCTATCTCGCATTGCTGGAGTCTATCATCGTTACGGGTTTGAGGCTTTGGAAAGTTCCGCTGTGGAGACCGTCGAAGCCTTGGGCAAATTCCTTCCAGACGTAGATCGCCCCAATGAAGGTGTGTTTGCTTGGCAAGAAGAAGATGACGCCAAATGGCTTGCGCTGCGCTATGATATGACGGCCCCTTTGGCACGGGTTTATGCGCAACACCGCAATGATTTGCCATCACCCTATCGCCGTTTCACCTTTGGGCCTGTTTGGCGCAATGAAAAGCCCGGTCCGGGCCGGTTTCGCCAGTTCTATCAATGTGATGCGGATACGGTTGGATCTGCGTCAATGGCAGCTGACGCAGAAATTTGTGCAATGTTGGCAGATGCCATGGAAGAGGTCGGCATCGCGCGTGGCGACTATGTCGTGCGTGTGAACAATCGCAAGATTTTGGATGGCGTACTTGATGCGGTCGATCAGGCTATGGACAGCGACGGGGCAGATGCACCATCCAATCACACCGAGGATTTTGGCGAGTGGAAAGCCAACATCCTTCGAACGGTCGACAAGTTTGATAAAGTCGGTGTTGAGGGCGTCCGTGAACTGCTTTGCGAAGGTCGAAAAGATGCGTCAGGCGCTTTTATTGATGGGGTTGGTTTGACGGCTGCTCAGGCCGCACCTGTCCTCGAGTTTTTGATGTCCAAAGGGGCTGACACAGCGACGACACTTGAGAACCTGACAAAAGCAGTTGGCAGCTCTGAGGTTGGAATGGCCGGCATCGCGGAGTTGGAAGAGATTGCTGATCTTCTTCAATCCCAAGGCTATGGTCCCGACAGGATTGTCATCGACCCGTCCGTTGTGCGCGGACTTGGGTACTACACCGGCCCTGTTTATGAGGCTGAACTTACCTTTGAAATCAAAGATGAAAAAGGCAGACCACGCCAATTCGGCTCTGTTGCAGGTGGCGGGCGTTATGACGATTTGGTCAAGCGTTTCACCGGGCAAGAAGTTCCCGCGACGGGCGTATCCATTGGGGTGGATCGGTTGCTCGCAGCTCTCCGGATGAAGGGGCAAACGGCCACGCATGTTCACGGACCTGTGGTTGTCACAGTGATGGATCGCGACCGTATGGCCGATTATCAAAAGATGGTGGCGGAACTGCGCGGTGCAGGCATCCGCGCGGAAGTCTATCTGGGCAATCCGAAGAATTTCGGCAACCAATTGAAATACGCAGATAAGCGCGGCTCTCCGATTGCTGTGATCGAGGGTGGCGATGAAAAAGACCGTGGCGTTATACAGATCAAAGATTTGATCCTGGGGGCCAAAATCGCCGAAACGGCCAGCCTTGAAGAATGGAAAGGCCTGCCCAGCCAATTCGAAGTGCCGCGTGATCATCTGGTCAAAAAGGTGCGTGAAATTTTGCGTGGGACTGATTGATGTCAACACGATCACAGACCAATGCCAAAGCGCTGGCTTTGCGGGCCACGTTTGAAGCGCAAAAAGCAGTTGTGGTTGAACCGCCCTTATTGCAACCGGCTGGAACGTTGCTGGATTTGTACGGCGAAGACATCCGTGCGCGCGCTTATGTAACGTCTGACGCATTACGTGGTGAGCAGATGTTGCGCCCCGATTTTACTGTGCCAGTGGTGCAAATGCACATGGCCGAAGGGGCTGAACCCGCGCGCTATACCTATTCGGGCGAAGTGTTTCGCCGCCAAGAAGACGACCCCGACCGCGCTAACGAATATGTACAAGTCGGGTACGAAATTTTTGATCGCTCCGACCCGGCTGCGGCAGATGCAGAAGTGTTTGCGCTTATTCAACAAGTGGTTGCACCGTTAGGATTACGGGCAGCCACCGGCGACATCGGCATTTTATTAGCTGCTGTTCAGGGGTTGCGCACAACAAATAGGCGCAAAGCTGCGTTGATGCGTCATATTTGGCGGCCGCGCCGGTTCCGACAATTGTTGGATCGGTTCAGTGGTAAAACGCCGGTGCCCGCAGCGCGCGCGGCATTGTTGAACGCAAGTGATCCGATGGAACATGCCGGCACCATGATTGGTGTTCGCAATGCAGCACTGATTACGGCGCGGATTGACGCTTTGAAAGACGACGCCGCATCAGCCCCAATTTCAGCGGAAGAAATCCAGTTGTTGGAAACGCTTTTGGCGATCCGGGAAACCGTACCTTACGCGCTGGAACATATGCTTGATCTGGCCGTTGATATGCCTGCGATTTCCAATGCGCTAGATGGCGTCGCTTTGCGATCTGAAGCCTTGAACGCGCGCGGCGTGGATGTGGATTCGTTGGACTTTGAAGCGAGTTTTGGACGCAATTCGATGGAATATTACGACGGGTTTGTTTTTGGGTTCTACGCCGAAACGCGTCCCGATTTGCCGGCTGTGGCGTCTGGCGGGCGTTATGATGCGTTAACACGCCAGCTGGGTGTGGCATCTGGTGGAACGGGTGACATTCCCGCAGTGGGCGGTGTCATCCGCCCCGGCCTGATGATCGAGCTGGAGGGCGCGGCATGAGTATCAAACTGGGTGTGCCTTCAAAAGGTCGACTGATGGAGAAAACCTTTGACTGGTTTGCGGAAAAAGGCATCACGCTTAGTCGAACGGGGTCGGATCGTGAATATGCGGGCGCTGTGTCCGGGATTGATGGCGTGTCGCTGGTTTTGCTGTCAGCCGGGGAAATCCCGCGTGAACTTGCGGCGGGTCGTATCCACTTTGGTGTGACAGGCGAAGATCTAGTGCGTGAGAAACTTCCGCTTTGGGAACAACAAGTTGAACCGTTCGAGCATATGGGCTTTGGGCACGCAGATCTGATCGTTGCTGTGCCGAAATGTTGGGTGGATGTGGATTGTCTACATGATCTGGACGCCGCTGCTGCACAATTTCGGGCCGCGAAGGGCTTTCGGATGCGTATTGCGACCAAGTATCACCGTCTGGTTCGGGATGCTTTGCGCGACGCTGGCGTGGCCGATTACCAATTGGTGGACAGTCAAGGCGCAACCGAGGGCACAGTTGCCAATGAAACGGCAGAAGCGATTGCGGACATCACATCTTCGGGCGAAACCCTGCGAGCGAACCATCTGAAAATTCTATCAGACGGGTTGATCCTGCGCTCACAAGCGACGTTGTGGCGGTCGCGTAAAGCGGACGTTGCGGATGACGATCGCGCGGCATCTCAGGCTTTTCTGGCCGCGATTGGCTGATCCATGTCGGCGGCGATCTTTGTCACTTATTGATCATAGAAACGCACACTTTTTAACCAGAACGTTGCTCCGCTGTGAGCAATATCGTGAGTTTTTCCTTATCTTTTTAAAGGACTGCCCAACTTAAATTCGATTTTCACCTTTCGGCCATTCTAAAGACGTCACACGTTCCGCGTGTAATTCATGTCTTATTTGGACACAAGGAGTCAAAGGATGATGCAGGCAATCGGTGGGGCAGGCTTCCCACCATCTCAAGCCCAGAAACCGGTAAAAATGACCGAGGAACAAGGGCAAAAATTGGCAGATCTGCTGTCGCAATACGATGCAGAGAATCTGTCCGATGAAGACGCAGAAGATATCGTTTCCCAGATCAAGGAATTGGGCATAGAGCCGGGTGCCGGATTGGCGACCGGCCTGGCTGATGCCGGGTTTGATGCGCGAGGGCTTGCCGAACAAGCGGGAATTGCAGGGAATGGCCCGCCGGGAGGTGGACCACCGGATGGCGGCAGTCGGCCAAAGGGACCTCCCCCGGGCGGTAGCTTTCAAGGCGTTGATAGCGTTGATAGCGCTGCCGTGTCTTTGATCGCCGATGTCGTGGAGAGTTTTCAGAATTCGGATGAAACCGACAGCCTTTGGGATGTTCTAGAGCCTGCCTTGCAAGACGCAGGGTATGACACCTCTCAATCCATCATTGATTTCTATTCCTAGTGCGCGATAGCGATTTCTCCCCATCCATGTCGCAGGCATGGGTGGGGTGTTTCGTTGGATGCCATTGAAATGGCTCAGCTTGGCTAGAGAACCCCGATTTCAGCCAGCGCGCGGCTCATTTCTGCCGGAAGGGCGACTTCCTCTGTGCGAGTTTTGCGCAGATCAGGCGGGGCATCATCGGGTTTGAGATAGCGCCAGCCTTGGAAGGGACGTTTGGGTGTCGAAGCCGTGCGGTGTACGTCTGTGTCTAGCACAATTCCGCACCGCACAATCCCATCTTCGCCTTGCACCTCATCAAGTCGCAAGATTCGCTGGCGACACAGAACTTCGCCTTTGAATACCCAATATAGCGACCCGCCATTCAGCAGCTTGTCTGCTTGCTTTGGCCACATTCGAGTCACATGGCGCGGTTGGCCATCTGGACCTCTGGAGCGATCAGTTGCTTGCCAATCGAGCAAATCTTGCACGTGTTCGGCACCAACACAGAGTTTTACAAGGTTAATAAATGAGTTATCCACAGAGTCGTCCCCAAGTCACACTGCATATAGTATTAGTTTAGAAAGCGAGTGCAAAGCTTTGTGTTCTGACGTAACTTAAATGCCTGCCGAACACGACATATGGAATCAACGACATGACACGCTTTGCTGCGCCCATCGCCGAACAAATCTGGGACATGAAGTACCGCTTCAAAGAGGCCGACGGGACCCCTTTGGATATCACGGTCGAAGACAGCTGGCGACGTATTGCGCGCGACTTGGCGAAAGTCGAAAAAGATCCAGCGCATTGGGAAGAGCAATTCTATGCGGCCCTCGAAGACTTCAAATATCTGCCAGCCGGACGGATCACAGCCGGGGCAGGGACTGCACGATCGGTAACTCTGTTCAATTGCTTCGTGATGGGAACAGTTCCCGACGACATGGGCGGCATTTTTGAAATGCTTAAGGAAGCGGCGCTGACGATGCAGCAAGGTGGTGGGATTGGATATGATTTCAGTACAATCCGCCCCAAGGGCGCAAGCGTCAAAGGGGTTGCAGCGGACGCATCTGGCCCGCTGAGTTTCATGGATGTCTGGGACGCGATGTGCCGTACGATCATGTCAGCGGGTTCGCGGCGTGGTGCGATGATGGCCACTATGCGCTGTGATCATCCTGACATTGAAGATTTTATCACGGCTAAATCGGACGCCGCCCGGCTGCGGATGTTTAATGTTAGCGTGCTGGTGACCGACCCCTTCATGGAGGCGGTGAAGGCAGACAAACCTTGGGACCTCCTGTTTGACGGACAGGTTTATAAAACCGTGCAAGCGCGCGATCTGTGGAACGGTATCATGCGGGCAACGTATGATTTTGCCGAACCGGGTGTGATCTTTATTGACCGTATCAATGCGGCCAACAATCTGAACTATATCGAGACGATTGCGGCGACAAACCCGTGCGGCGAACAACCGTTGCCACCTTATGGTGCGTGCTTGCTCGGTTCTATCAATTTGGCCCGTTTGGTGGACAGCCCCTTCGAGGACGCGGCAGCATTAAGTGAAGGTAAATTGACTGAGTTGGTCGCAATGGCCGTGCGTATGATGGACAATGTGGTCGATGCGTCACGCTTCCCACTGGAAGCTCAGGCACAGGAAGCGGCCTCCAAACGGCGGATTGGCCTTGGCGTTACAGGCTTGGCAGATGCGCTGCTGATGGTTGGTTTGCGGTATGGCTCCGATGAGGCTGCCACGCAAACCGAAGCGTGGTTGAAAGCCATCGCGCGGGCCTCCTATTTGGCCTCTGTTGAGCTGGCGAAGGAAAAGGGGCCGTTTCCACTGTTTGACGCGGAAAAGTATCTTGCGTCCGGGAATATGATGAACATGGATGATGACGTGCGAGACGCCATTCGCACGCACGGAATCCGCAACGCTTTGCTCACTTCGATTGCGCCGACTGGCACGATTTCGCTTTATGCTGGTAACGTCTCTAGTGGGATTGAACCGGTGTTTGCATATGCTTACACGCGCAAAGTCTTGCAAAAAGACGGAACACGCACTGAAGAAGAAGTCGTGGATTACGCGGTTCAAATGTGGCGCGAAAAGATGGGCGACACAGAGCTGCCAAACTATTTCACCAATGCCCAAACATTGGCTCCTTTGGATCATGTGAAGATGCAAGCCGCAGCGCAGAAATGGGTGGATTCATCGATCTCTAAGACCATTAATTGCCCCGAAGACATCAGTTTTGACGCCTTCAAAGACGTCTATATGCAAGCGTGGGATACAGGTTGCAAAGGCTGCACGACCTATCGCCCGAATGCCGTGACCGGGTCGGTTTTGAGCGTGTCAGAGGAAAAACCGTCTAAGTTTGAGAACCTTTCATCCGCATTGCGAGCACATTTGGACCGGACGGGGATGAAAGTTGCCGACTTGGTTGCGACATCGGGTGTGTCCCGAGATGTCATCGCCAAGTTGAAGAACGGGGATGTCGCTTCGACAAATGCTGAGAACGGTGCAGCGATTGCGCGTGCGTTCGACTTGACGCTTGACGCTTTCATGGTTGAGGCCGGGACCCCACCAGAAGTCATCGCCACCGATGATGCGGAACCCCAACGCCCACATGGCGACGTAATCTACATGTCCGAGCCTCTAGATCGCCCCGAAACGTTGGAAGGCAACACCTACAAAGTGAAATGGCCCGATAGCGAACATGCTCTCTACATTACCATTAACGATCTTGTGCAAGGTGGGCACCGGCGCCCCTTTGAAGTGTTCATCAACTCCAAGAACATGGAACACTTCGCGTGGACCGTGGCGCTTACTCGGATGATTTCTGCTGTTTTCCGGCGTGGCGGGGATGTGTCGTTTGTCGTCGAAGAACTCAAGGCCGTATTTGACCCGCGCGGAGGCGCATGGATGAAAGGCAAATACATCCCCTCGATCCTCGCAGCGATAGGCGGTGTGATTGAACAACACATGATCCAAATCGGCTTTATCGAAGGCGAAGGTATGGGTCTGAAATCGGACCCCCAAGCGCAAGTGATCGGCATAGACGCGCCAAAGGGAAAAGCCTGCTCGAGCTGCGGAAGTTATGAGCTACGCATGATCGAAGGCTGCATGACCTGCGCGTCGTGCGGTTTCAGTAAATGCGGCTGAAGTGTGGTGGCATCTGTGTGGTGTTGTGGGACCCCGCATAACTTGGCCACTTAGGGGTGTTTTTTGACCACTCCGCACAGATCAAATGACCATCGGGCCTTCTGGGTTCGGTGGTTTTTTAATTTTTTCAGTTACTTACGGGATTCACGATTTTCTTTAGTTTATCGTGTCTGTGCCATAGACGCCGCGCTGCCGCGGGCTTGCTTTGCTCGCTTGTTGTCCCCTAAGTGTTCCATAGGTTCCGGAACCTTTCATATCTAATAGCCTGACATCCATTGATCGTCGGGCGACCGCGCTGGGTTATCCCCACGCTATGAAAGGACGCCGACATGACCCAATCGCAATCGAAGATCTCGTTCCATAATCTAACCTTCCACGATGATCTGTCCAAGTTGCGGGATGTGGAGAGCCGCTTACAGGCCTTCCTCAAGACAAGCCGCGAGAAGACGCTGCGTGCCGAGATCGAGGCGGGCGGGAAGACCGAGGATGATCGCGTGTTTTCGTATGACATCGTCGATGACGCTGACATGCGTCGGATCAAAATCCGTTCGGTTCGATATCTTGAGCGACTGCACTCCTCGACCGGAATGTATCATTTGGCCGAAGAAAACCGCGTCCGTCTCACCCCGCTCAAGGGCGGGTTGCCAGTCGCGCATATCGCGACGGAACACGAGGCGGATGAGATTGCGGCGGCCTTGCATGCAGAGATGCCTTGGATGGCGCCTGCGACCGAAGCGGTTTGGCACGGATTGCGCGCATCGGCGCGGGAAGGGTTGCCAGGGCTTAGGTTTAGTCCTCTTGTCTTGGTCGGCTCGCCGGGCATCGGTAAGAGCTTTTGGGCGCGCCGTCTTGCGCATCATCTTGCTACACCGACGACGCTGATCGATGCGACGGGCGAACCCGCCACTTTTGCCTTGGTTGGACCCCTACGACTTTAGCTGGATCGTTGTTCAGGTCGGCGATGCGTGGGGCGCAGCCTATTCGACTATCCCCGATCTTGAGGGTGTCACCTCGGAAGAATGGTCTGGTGCGAATTTGGCGCGAAAACGAAAGGGTCAGGAGCAATTCGAGCGTGACCTCCCAGCTATTCGAAGAGCGATTGCGTCGATCCGGAAAATCAATGGGGACGCAGCTGCCTTGGTTGGGCTTACCCCTAAAAGGCTAACCGCTGACTACATCAATTAGCTGGAAGAAGAGCTCTTCAACGGTGAAGAGGTCATTCCGTGGAGCGATCCAGAGCCAATCCCTGAGACAGGTGAAATCTTCGCTTCAGGTACGCCCACAGGTCAACCCAGTCATGAACCACCAAAATCAGAAGCGCCTGCGACAGATATTCCAGTCGAGTAGACCAATGTAACATTAAAAGTTGCGTAAGGCTGGAATTTCAGCTAGCTGCCGAGGTCGAAAAGCAATTCAGTTGGGCGCTTTTGGGCTAGCAGTGTTGGAATAGTCACCTCCCTTTCCCTTTCCCTTTCCCTTCCGCTTGAAGGCGCCCAGATTTGAGCGGAAGGACGCTTTGATGATTCATGTCACTTTACCGGATGGTGCCACACGTGCACTCGCGCCAGAGACAACTGCGGCTGAGTTGGCATCTGACATTAGTAAGAGCCTAGCGAAACGGACCGTTGCGGCAACTGTTGATGGCGTATTGTGTGATGTGTCCGCGCCGCTGAAAGATGGTGTTCAGGTAGACTTGATCGGGCGCGATGATCCACGCGCTCTGGAAATGATCCGTCATGATCTGGCCCATATCATGGCTGAGGCCGTGCAAATCCTTTGGCCAGACACAAAGACGGCGATCGGCCCCGCAATTGAACACGGCTTTTACTACGATTTTGAGCGTGAGACGCCATTCACCCCCGAAGATCTTCCGGTTATCGAGAAAAAGATGCGCGAGATTATCGCGGCAAGAACTCCGTTCGTTCAAGAAATCTGGACGCGGGAACAGGCGAAATCGCATTTCGAGGACGTGGGTGAGATATGGAAACTCGCCTTGTTGGATGCGATCCCCGAAGGTGAGCCAATAACCATCTATCGCCAAGGTGATTGGTTGGACCTGTGCCGGGGACCGCATATGCGCCATACAGGCGATGTCGGCTCGGCTTTCAAGCTGACGCGCGTGGCGGGAGCGTATTGGCGTGGAGACTCTGACAACCAGATGCTCAGCCGCATCTATGGCATCGCCTTTGCAGACAAGGCTGATCTGGACGCACATATTAAAATGATGGCAGAGGCCGAAAAACGCGACCATCGCCGCCTAGGGCGTGAGATGGACCTTTTTCATTTTGAGGAAGTCGCGCCGGGTTCAGTCTTTTGGCATCCGCGCGGATGGCGCATGTTTCAGACGTTGATTGGCTATATGCGCACCCGCCAAGAAGACGCCGGATATGTTGAGGTCAATTCACCGGACATCATGGATCGCGCGCTTTGGGAAACTTCTGGACATTGGCAGAACTACCGCGAAAACATGTTCCTTGCGCAGACGCAGGATGACCGGGATTACGCGCTTAAGCCAATGAACTGTCCGGGCCACATGCTGATCTATGGTCAAGGCACCAAAAGCTATCGCGACTTGCCTGTTAAGATTGCAGAATTCGGCAAGGTCCATCGCTATGAACCGTCCGGCGCGCTGCATGGACTGTTGCGGGTGCGCAGCTTCACTCAGGATGATGCTCACATCTATTGTACGCCTGAGCAACTCACCGAAGAGTGTCTGAAGGTCAATGATTTGGTGCTGTCGATTTATCGCGACTTTGGCTTTGAGGATGTGCGGATCAAACTGTCCACTCGGCCGGAAAACCGGATCGGCAGCGATGAAAGCTGGGACCGCTCTGAGGGGGCGCTGCGCACGGCCCTTGAGACGGCCGGTCACGATTACACGTTGTTCGAAGGCGAGGGGGCCTTTTACGGACCCAAACTGGAATACGTGCTGCGCGATGCCATCGGGCGCGATTGGCAGTGCGGAACATTGCAGGTGGATTTCAACCTGCCGGAACGCTTTGGCACAACATATGTTGCCTCATCTGGTGAAAAACTACCGCCTGTGATGCTGCATCGGGCGCTTTTTGGCTCCCTTGAGCGCTTTACCGGTATCTTGATCGAACACTACGCCGGGCATCTTCCGCTCTGGCTTGCACCTGTTCAGGTGGTGGTCGCAACAATCACAGAAGCTGCCGATCCTTGGGCCATTCAAGCAACACAAGCCTTGCGCAACGCCGGGCTGCGCGTGGAAACAGATCTGCGCAACGAAAAGATCGGTTACAAAGTGCGCGAGCACGCGCTTACGAAAATCCCCATTCAAATCGCTGTAGGCACTCGGGAAGCCGAAGAGCAAACAGTGTCTATTCGGCGTCATGGCCAAAGCGACAGTCAAGTGCTGTCCCTGACCGAAGCCATCGCAACACTAACGAGTGAGGCGCAATCCCCCCAGCTTGGGTAAGGGAAAATGTGGACGTCATTTAAATGCCCATGTGACGTGTCTCTTTGTAAAAAGGAAAGATAGATGCAGAACTTTAACATGGGCCAAGTGCCGCCAGTGACGTTCGGGGTCGGGCGCATCGCGAAAGTCCCCAAGATCGTAAAGACTTTGAACGACGGACCGGTGTTCATCATTGCGGATGCCATATTGGCTCAGCTTGGAGTCGCAGAACGGCTGGTTCAGGATTTGACGGACAATGGCATTGCTTGTGAACTGGCAGCCGAGGTGTCGGGCGAGCCAAAGGAAGCCTTGGTCGACGACCTGTGCGTGCGGGCGCGCGATGCCGGTGCCAAAGTGATCATCGGTTTGGGGGGCGGCGCCGCAATGGATGCCGCCAAACTGGTAGCGGCGATTGCCAACGCCAATCAACCGGCACAGAACTTTGCGCTTGCCGCACAGCCTTTGCCCGCAAATGGGATCCCCGCGATTGCCATCCCGACCACAGCAGGCACCGGATCAGAGGTGACACGTACATCGGTCATCTCAAAGGCGGATGGTTGGAAAACATGGTTCTGGGGCGAAGAACTGATGTTTTCGCAAGTGGTGCTGGATCCAGAACTGACCGTAAGCTTGCCACCGCATCTGACCGCTTGGACGGGGATCGACGCGGTTGCCCATGCATTGGAGGGGGCGACGGCGGGCACCACTAGCCCCGCGGGGCAGTTATACGGGCTGGAGGCGTTGCGCATTTTGTCAGACGCGTTACCGCGCGCAGTTGCTGATGGCGCAGACCTTGAGGCGCGCGGCCGCGTCCTTTGGGCGAGTACGGTTGCCGGGCTCGCGCTACACAATTGCAATACGCATATGGGTCACAATATCAGCCACGCGCTCGGGTCTTTGGTGCGCATTCACCATGGGCTTGCCACAGGGCTTGGCTTGGAAGTCAGCCTGCCGTGGTTGGTTGCGCGGCCTCAAGGTGCCAAAAACTATGGTCTGGCGGCGCAAGCTATGGGCGGGGCGGCAACGCCAGCGGGGCTGCCTTCGGCTCTTTCTGAATTGATGCGCGCATGTCAAATCCCGGCGGAACTACCTGCTGGATGTGCAGAAATAACGCCAGAGGCGCTTGCACGTGAGATGAAAAACGAGGCTAATATTGGCATGGCACGCAATGCGGCATGTCAAATTACAGGTAGCGACATTGATGAGATTTCTGAGCTGATGATGCGCGTGCCGAAAACGCACTCTGTTTGAGTGGAAAGGAAACGAGATCATGGGCAAGGCACCTCTTTGGCAATGGAGTGCGACTGAGATCGCAACGTCCACACGGGACAGCAGTTTGACGGCAATTGAGGTCACCGAAGCTGCGATTGCTCGTATGGAAGAGGTGAACCCAGACCTGAACGCCGTGGTGGAAAATCTGGCTGATGCGGCAAGGGATGAAGCTAAGGTGCTCGATGCAAAGGATGGCCCCAAAGGGCCGCTGCACGGCGTACCAGTTACGATCAAGATCAATGTAGATCAGAAAGGGCAGGCCACATCCAACGGTGTGCCTGCTTTCAAGGATTTGATCGCAGCCGGTGACGCGCCTGTTGTGCGCAACCTTAAAGCGGCGGGTGCTGTTGTGATCGGGCGCACAAACACGCCAGAATTTTCGTTTCGCGCGGACACCGACAATCCGCTATATGGCCGGACCCATAACCCGTGGGGGCGTCATGTTTCTGCCGGAGGGTCCTCTGGTGGTGCGGGATCGGCTGTGATGTCTGGGATCGGTGCGTTGGCCCATGGCAATGACATCGGCGGATCACTGCGGTTTCCGGCGTCTGCCAACGGTGCTGTAACAGTCAAACCGGGTTTGGGACGGGTGCCAGCATACAACCCAAGCCAAAAAGCCGAACGCGGCATGCTGGCACAATCCATGTCAGTTCAGGGCTTGATTGCGCGGACGGCCGCTGACCTTCACCTTTCCATGCCTGCTTTGATCGCAGCTGATCCGCGCGACCCATTCCACGTG
This sequence comes from Aliishimia sp., assembly GCA_039978895.1. GTDB lineage: Bacteria > Pseudomonadota > Alphaproteobacteria > Rhodobacterales > Rhodobacteraceae > Aliishimia. The sequence continues at coordinate 36,046 of JBDWAL010000057.1, read as the reverse complement.
CCCATGCCTTGGCGCGGAGCATCGCTTGATGGGCCCATTCGCGTCGCCGTTTCTCGTGAAGATTTTGGCTTTGGGCTTCATCCAGAAGTGGCCACAGCGATTGATAAGGCTGCATCTGCTTTGTCGGATGCCGGATATGCTGTTGAGACGGTGGAACCGCCGCTTGCACGCGAAACAGGAGAGGTCGGCTACCGGGCTCTTATGGGGGAGGTGAAAGTGCTGATGGGCGATGACATCCGAGCATATGGCTCGCCCGAGTTGAACACGATCTTTGATGAATATTACCTGCAGTTTCCACCCTATGAAGGGGCGGAGTTGCTTGCCAAGCTGGCGCAGCGAACTCACTTTGCGCGCGAATGGTGGCTCTTTCTGGAAGACTATCCATTGGTCTTGACCCCGTTCCTTCTAAAGCCGTTTTTCGCGCCCGGGCGTGATGCAGAAGGGCCCGCAGGTGTAATGGATGCTTTGGGCGGGGCGCATTGGTCTTTCATTATGAATTTTATCGGTCTTCCTGCTGGCAATGTGCCAACACATATCGCTCAAATGCCGGGCGGAGCTCAACCCATCGGGGTGCAAATCGCCGGACGTAGATGGCGGGAAGATTTGATCGTGGATGCAATGCAAGCGATTGAGGAGACTATCGCCCCTTCATGCGGCACCCTCTGGTCTGATATCCTCTAACGGGCAACCGTAAATGGGCGCGGCATCTGCTTTAAAGGGCGCCGGCAATGTCGGCGCTTGAAACCTCGGAAACGCGGCCATGAACCACAGTTCTGATCTCTTGAAAGCCCAAGGTGACTATTCTGATCTCAGTTGCAGGCCCTTCACACCCTGGGTCCGTGCAGATCGTTTCACGTACCGACACAAGACATTGAGCGCCGCCACCTAAGCGGTCTCGAACCAGCCGTTTCACGCGTTGGATGTGCCAAATAGAATGGGCTTTGTGGCGTAGTGACGTTTCCATCGTCTATCTATCGGCTCCAAGTTGGTTGTTTGGATGATAAATAGTGTCACTCCGGCTCACCTTGTGGATTGCATTGGATATAAGGCCAAACTTGTCGATCCGGCGTATGCGCTTATGGCGATGATCGCGCGGATGGGGCATTGCATTGGCAACACCATTATTGTGCTTGTCGATCACGGAGCCAACGAAGGGTTTTGACCAAGCATGAGAACGTACGCCGTCAGCTTGGCGCAAAACGTGACATTTCCAAGAGAGATCAGAGCTGCGTTGGGTTCGGTGCATCGCCATAGACTTCGCTCGGGTCGAAGACCTTTTGGTCTTCCATAAATGCCAACGGTTGGCCTGCGTTTTCAGCGACAGGCACTGTGCGGTAGAAACAGGATCGATACCCGACGTGACAAGACGCGCCAGACCCTGCCACATCAACTTTTAACCAGATCGCATCTTGATCGTCATCGATCCGTGCATCAATGACCTTTTGAACAAGACCCGAGGTGGCGCCTTTGTGCCATAAAACCTGACGCGCCCGGCTAAAGTAGTGTGCCTCTCCCGTTTCGATTGTCAGTCGAAGGGCGTCTTTATTCATCCATCCCAGCATCAAAACTTCGCCTGTCTGCGCATCGCTTGTGATGCAAGGCAGTAAGCCATCTACACCAAACTTTGGCGCAAAATCTGTTCCTTCTTCGACTTGCTCCACGGAGTGGCGCGCCTGAAATTCGACTGTAGTCATGGGTGCATCCTTGTGAAGCGTTACATTATAACATAATGGTGTTTCGCGTAAGATGCTGGAAAAGTAAAGGGGGCAGTATGACTGCGAACACCGAAGATACCCGCATACCTGTCACTTTGCTGACAGGCTTTTTGGGCGCTGGAAAAACAACTTTATTGAACCATCTCATTCGTGATCCCGACGCAGGCCGGATAGCGGTAATCATGAATGAGTTTGGGGATGTGGGGTTGGATCATGATCTGATCGAAGAATCCACAGAAGAAACCATCCTTATGCAATCGGGGTGCGTATGTTGTTCTATCCGCGGCGATTTGCTGAAGGCATTGGGAAAACTCGTTGCGCGTCGTAACAATGGCTCTTTGTCGTTTGATCGCATTGTCATCGAGACAACTGGAATAGCAGACCCAGGCCCTATCCTACACAGCTTGGTGGTAGATCAAATTGTCGGTCCCTATTTTCGAATGGACGGTGTTGTCACACTGGCGGATGCTGCAACGGGACCACACACACTTCAAAAGCAATTTGAGGCCGTTAATCAGGTCGCAATGTCGGATCTTATTATTCTGAGTAAAACAGATTTGGTTTCGCCGGTTGAGCTTGCGCGCTTTGAAGCTCAGATCGCCGAAATCAACGGATCGGCGCGACGTGTTCGGGCAGACCACGGGCATGTTCCACCCGGGACATTGTTCGGTTTGTCGGCGATGCGTTCGACTGTGACCTCAGACGAGGTTTCAAACTGGCTGGGCGCGGGCGCGCCTCAACCTGATCCTCTGGCGGGATTGTCTGGGTTCACCGCGCAGCCAGTGAAACCTGCGGCTTTACCTTTCACTCAGAACCCGCCGCACGAACATCACAACCACAAGATCAATTCGGCATCAATTGAAGTGCAAGAGCCGATCCCGGCCAGTGTTTTTGACTTTTGGCTCGATACCCTTATCGCGCTGAAAGGCCCCAATATACTCCGGATGAAGGGGATCGTGCATGTCGAAGGTATCGGTTGGCCGTTTGTCTTTCATGGGGTGCAGCATATTTTTGACGCGCCTGTACCGCTAGAGTCATGGACAGGTGATGACACAACCAGTCGGGTTGTGGTCATCGCGCGCGACATGAGTGAAGAAGACCTCGCGGCCAGCCTCGAACTGCTGCGCATGCAGCCGACAGAAGTCGATGTGGCAACCGAAAGCATGATGGTTCAATCTGCGGAGATGCCATTTTGATTGATACTCGATTTTCCTGATTGGTTGGGGCTTTGTTTTGCTGAGTGGTTGGCAGGGCAGGCCCCCAGCCATTGGGGTGATCGGGGACGGCAAGACAGACCAGTGAGCAGGCGTAACGGAGCTGGTTTCACATGTTTCCATACCATGCGAATTCGAGCGCAAAGTCCGGCTTTTGCGCCGTGGATTGGTCAATTTTTTCAACCACATTGTTCTGTGGATGCAACTGAAGCGCTGTAGACACACGGTTTGGCATGCTGTTTGCCAGGGGGATGCTCAGCGACTGCGCGGGATGTAATCTGTCGGGTGGTCCTGGCTTGGAAGTTCTACCACCTGTCATCAACCAAACGCGCATCACAAGGCAACCTTCGCGGCAATGACGGTTCTTGTGCACATCTAAGCAAGTCCACTATTATAGATGATGACCTCGTCAGAGTTTTTTGATTGCTGAGTCGTGAGTTGACGAGCATGACTATGTTCACCGCAACGTGCTTAGCGTATTCCTGCGGGGGGGGGGCGAACATCACGACCTTCATGAGTGAAATGCGTGCCGACGTATTGCGGACGTGGACATGGCCATCAAATCGATAGGCGTCGAACCGTAGGCCGTTGCTTACTGAATTAACCCCTCAAGAACTGGAAACATTGATGCCCAATAACCGCCAAGGCATCCTTTGGGCTCTTGTGGCGGCTGGCGTGTTCTCTGTCGTGATTGCTATGGCGAAGCTTGCCGTCGTCGAATACCATGTTTTGCAAATCTTGTTTTTTCGCCAGATCGCCGTCTTTGTGTCCTCATTGCCAGCCTTGGCTCAATCGTTCCCAGATAGCTTAAAGACGCAACAACCCAAAATTCACGCATTGCGTATGGTCGGCGCATTTATTGCGCTTTCCACAGGTATTTGGGCGGTTGCGGTTTTGCCCCTGACGACGGCCACAACTCTTGCTTTTGCTCAGGTTTTCTTTGTCGCTCTGTTCGCATTGTGGTTTCTAAAAGAACCAGTCGGGTTGCACCGCATTGGCGCTGTCATCGTAGGTTTCGTTGGCGTGCTTGTCGTTATGCGCCCAGGCGTGGATGGCTTCATCGACATGAATGCGCTGATCCCTGTGGTTGGGGCGTTGGGCGCAGCGGTAGCGGTTACTTCGGTGCGCAAGCTCTCTCAAACAGAAACGACAGCGACTTTGCTTGTCTATCAATCTGTCTTTGTTGGTGCATTGGCTGGTGTTCCGCTGTTTTGGTTGTGGAAAACGCCAGACGTAGATGGCTGGATATTGCTCATTTCGATGGGTTTCCTTGCTGCTATTGGGCAATGGGTCGGCATCAAGGCACTAAGATTGGGCGAAGCGAGCGTGGTTGGCAATATTGAGTATTCCAAACTAATCTACGCGGCGATTCTAGGATATATGTTGTTCGGCGAAATTCCTGATTTCTACACGTTGTTCGGGGCCAGCATCATAATTGGATCGTCAATTTACATTTTTCGGCGTGAAGCGATGAAGAAGAAAGAGACGAGCGGGCAAAGCTAACATTTGCCGTCTTCGAAACCAGCCAGAGACTGTCGCAATTCGCGTTAAGCCCAGCACCAACTTTCAAAGATCACGCACCACTTGGCTCAAATGGCCCCATCCAGTCGAGGCAAACGCGGCCCAAACTACTTTGAATTTGAGACCGGCAATAATTTGATTGTGAATGAGGGGGCCACAAATTCGGTTTTACCAAATTGCAAACAGGGGCCTGACATCTTGAAAAATCGCTCAGCGTATGATCCAATTTGCCCAGCTGAGCCCATGACCCTTTGCTTGAATCGGTGTCCGCAACCCATGTTCAATGCGCAAGTGATCCACCTTAGGCGGAAATGAAATGGGGTACAAAACGGGAGAGGTCCTGCGTCACTTCTGCCTTATCTTCACGAATACAAAGACCGCAGGCGCTGTCTCCGATGATCCACGCTCCCAACATAACGTTGTCATCCCCAAAACGTGCAGGGGGATGATATGCCTGTAGGATGTGCCCTTCGGCGCCATAATCGCCGGGTGTCTTTAATTCTGGCAGGTTGGGGCGGTGAATGGTGATGTTCGCGCCTTCGCGACTGAACAAGGGTTTCTTCACATAGGCGGCCTCAAGCAATTCAGCGGGCGCGTCTTCTTCGAACCATGTGGGCAGCAGATTTGGATGTTCGGGAAACATTTCCCAAAGCAACGGCAAAATGCCCTTGTTCGACAAGATTGCTTTCCAAGGCGGTTCCAGCCAACGTTGCGGCGCGGATGTCAAAGCCGGGCCATATTCTTCGCGAAACATGTCTTCCCAAGGGTAGAGCTTGAAGATTGTATCAATCACATAGCTGTCTGCATCAGCAAACCGCCCTTCAGCGTCCAATCCGATGTCTTGCAAAGCGACAAACTGGGGAATGAGGCCAGCTTGCTTGGCGCAGTCTTCAAGGTATTTGACCGTCGCGCGTTCTTCTTCATTGTCGCTGATGCTCGCAAAGTGAAGCCGGTAACCCGGTGCGAACAAATCGCCAAGACGTTCAATGAGTTGGTCTTGCACCGCGTTGAACTGATCCGAGGTCTTTTGCAAAACACCTGCTTGGATTTGTTGTTCGAGCCATATCCACTGGAAAAAACCGGTTTCATAAAGAGCGGTTGGCGTGTCAGCATTAAATTCTAAGAGCTTAGCAGGGCCACGTCCATCGTAGTGGAAATCGAACCGACCATATAGCGATGGGTCGCCGCGACGCCAACTTTCTGCGATCCAATTGTGATAAGCTTGGGGAATGGCCAAGCGCTGCATAAGAGCCGGATCAGCGACAACTTCCGCCACGAGAGACAGGCACATGCGCCACAGGTCTTCCGCAGGATCTTCGAGGTCGTTTTCGATCTGATCAAGCGTGAATGAATAGGCGCGGCTTTCATCCCAATAGGGCGCGCCGTACATGGAATGAAAGCCGAAACCCAACTGTTTTGCGAGCGCCTTCCATTCCGGGCGCTCGGGTAACATGTGGCGCTGCATCGCCTTTACAGTTTCGCGAGAATAGCTTGCACATCGTTGCGCGCAGGTGCTTCAAGCGCTTTAATTTTATCTTCCAGCGCTTCGCCCGATACGAGACGCGCATCTTCATCAGCGGCCGTCAAAACAGCTTGCTGATGGGTCTGGCGTTGTTCTAGGCGTTCAAGGCTGGCCATCGCGTTCGACAGCTTGTCGCTTGAGGACGATGTGTTGATGGCAGACGCTTTTTGTGCGTTTATCAGGGCTTCGTTCGCTTTTGCCGCCTCGATTTTGCGCCCAAGTGTTTCAATCCGTGATTGAGACTGTTTGAGGGCTGCGGCCATGCTCTCTTCGGTTTGCCGATATTGATCAACAAGGGTTTGGTCGGCTTCCACCTTGTCGCGTAATTTCAAAACGCTTTCGATGATTTCCACGGCCAAAGCTTCGTCATTATTTTGTTTTGCGGTTCGAGCTGCTGCTGTCCGTCTCTCGATCTCGGACATCATTTCAGCTACGGATTTCTCTTTGGTGATGCGGTTCGCGGCCATGCGTGATTTTTCATCACGTGCTTTCGAAATTGCCGATTTGGCTTCGCGGGTTTCTTGATCCAAAATCCGCATCAAATTGGCGTCGACTGTTGCTTCTGCGACTTCGTTCGCGCCGCCTTTGATGGCGGTCACCAGTTTGCTCCAAACGCTCATGATGCATCTCCTGATTGTGTTTTGCCCGGGCCAATGTCGCTTGCGAGTTCAAGAGCACTTTGCGCGATGGATGTGAATTCATTGAGAACGTCGTCAATCGGAGTTTGGCATGACATCGCGCCGAACAATTCATAATACTCCCGTCCATCGATCTGGTCGATCGACAAAGCACATAATGGCAGGAGCGACTTGTGACTGCGCAACATCATCGCCTCGAACGCGTCTGGGTCGGCCTGCTCATCGCGGGCCCATAGAACCGCAGACGTCAAAATCTGCGTTTCACCAACGTTCACGTGCAGAACAAAATCGCCAGCTTCTGACAGGGTGACTTCCAACACATTCGTATCCCCTAATTGCTGACACTTGACGCCAGTGTCTGAAGACGCGCTGTTGAGGGCGTCCTGAAGTTCGGTTGCCGTCCAAGCCGTCATTTCGTTTGTCATAGGTGTTCTCCGTTGCCGCAATCGCGTAACTAGTAGTGGTAAATACGCCTGTTGGTCTTTTCAAGGCCTCTGGCGCGCAATAAACGGTTTGACATCTAGTACACGCATTGCGTTAATCTTCATGGCAAATATATGATGTTAGGACCGCCTCAACGTGCCAATTATTAATAAATTACTGGCGCGTTTTTACCGCGATGTTCTAGAGTTGAAAATCTGGCTTTTGGTTGTCACGTCAGTCGGTTTTTTCGTCATATCTTGGTTTTTGTTCTGGGTGTCTGGTGAAGAAGAAATCGCTGGCGGGCTAGCAACCTATATCTATTTTGCGGCAACGACGGCTTCGACCGTTGGTTACGGGGACATGTCGCCGCAAACCGATGCTGGCAGACTTGTCGCAGCATTTTGGTTTTTCCCGGGCTCATTACTTATATTCTCCGCTGTCCTAGGGCGTTTGGCAGGGGGAATGGTTGAAAGGATCAGGCGCATGGCCGATGGAAACGGCAGTTTCGAAAGCTTACACGGTGCGACCGTCATTGTTGGATATAACCGTGATCAAACGCCGCTGATGATTGAGAACCTTATCGCGGGGCGTGATGGTGACGAGAAGATCATACTGCTCACAAAGAGCACGGATAGCGACATGCCGAGCGGGGTTAAGCTCGTAAAGTCTGACAGGCTTGATGCCCTGTCGTCATTGAGACGTGCAGCTATACCAAATGCGGAAAAGGTGATGGTCTATGCCACCTCCGATGCGGAGACGTTTAACACGTGTCTGGCTATTCGAGAACTGAATGAGACCTTGCACATTGCGGCATTTTTTGAGGATCGAGACACCGCGCGCAGGGCTGCCAACATCGCTGGCCTTGAGGCGATTGTATCTAACGCATCTGAAGCGCTGGTCAGAGCGGCGCAGGATCCAGGCGCGGGCCAAGTTTTGATGGCGCTTTCCGCGGCAAATGTCGGGGCGACAATTTATTCAGCGACAATCGGCAATGATATCAAAGCGGTGTCTTTGCGCGAGGCACTTGAAAATTGCGATGCGACGCTTATCGCTGTGTCCCAACCTAAGAATGATGACTTCTTGTTCGCACCGTTTCCGGCCTCACTGGAAGCGGGCGGCGTGTTTTATTACCTAAGTTCTACACGGCTCGATGCCGATCAAATAAAGTCCAAACTTGGGACGTCCGATGTTTCGATCACTGTTTAAGAAAAAGGCACCTGAGCTTTTACCAGAGGTCGCGGGTCTTACGATAGGTCGGGACGTGTCAATTGATCCGATTGAGATGAAGCTGCTGTCTTCGGATACGCTTTTTGTGGCACCGGAGACAGGTTTTTCAATCGTCGCTCAAGGTAAGTGTGATCTGGGGGAGCAATCTTTCCTGCACCGTTTCTATTTGGATGATGATCGCTACATTTTGCAAATCCAAGGCGGGGATGGGGTTGCAGATACACGTATCGATGAGATCGTTCTTTGGTATGCATATGACGTTCAATACGTCTCTGACGACGGGGCTTGGACCAACGCTTTGAGGCGTTCAAAATCCCCACGTTTCGACCTGCAGACGGAGGCTGAGCCAATATCCTATGACCGGGTTTGGTTTGCTCACAGTGACGCGGATGAGGACCTCATGACTTACTGGGAAGACGTTCATGACACCCGAGTTAGTCAGGACCCAAGCCGAATTTTTCAATCAGCTATGTTGTTTGGTCGCGGTCTTCAAAGTGGGACAGATGAAATGTTGTTGGTCAACTTGGAAGAACCCGCCGATGGGGAGAGGTCAGTTTCTTTTTTGATTGGCCTTGCTCTACCACAGCATGTATTGATCACCTAAACCAGACATAGGATAATCCGATGCAAAGCATACTTTACACTCTTGCAGGTATTCTTCCATTTTTGATGTATTTTGCGACATCATTGGCGCTGCTTTTGGTCTTCATGGCAATTTACATGCGGATGACGCCCACCGACGAAGTTGCCCTGATCAAAGAAGATAACGTGGCGGCTTCCGTTGTATTTAGCGCTGCATTCCTTGGGTTTTCGTTGCCGCTTGCGAGTGCCGCGGCCAATTCCGTAAACCTTGTGGATTTTGTAATCTGGGGAATCGTCGCGGGCATCGCGCAGTTGCTTGTCTACCAAGTTTTTCGCCGGTTTTACCCTCTTGTCGCTGAACGAATTACAAAAGGCGAAATTGCGGTGAGCATCAAATTGGCAGGTGTTTCGGTTACCGTTGGTTTGTTGAATGCTGCTTGCATGACGTATTGATACAAATGACAGATTGGAGAAATCATATATGAAACGTTCCCGCTCTGTTACCTTGTTGACGATGGCGTCGGCCGCGATGGTCTTGACTGCATGCGAAGAGAAAATTGACACGGAAGGCGATGTCTACCGCAGTGTCGCGGAATGCGAACAGGCCGCATTGGTACCAGACGCTGACTGCACGCCATTGCTGGACGAGGGGCAACGCATCCATCTCGCAGCGGGGCCGCGTTACAATACGCTAGCATTGTGCGAAAGCCAGCATGGGAAAAATGCGTGTAATACGATGTCGCAAGAAACACAGGATTTCTCCTCACCGATCCCTGTCGGGTATTTTGTGACGGGGGCAATCGCTGGCGCTGTTGTCGCGGATTTGGTGCGCCCGGTTTATGGTGAACGAGAAAGCCGCCGCTACTACACGACGGGTGGTGGATACCTCTCGCTTATGAACAACGGTCGATATGGCACCACGCGAAGCAGCATCCAACGGTATAATCCAGCTGTAAAACAAGCCCCTCCACGCATACAAACACGGACAACCGTTGCATCACGTGGTGGTTTCGGCTCTCGTAGCGGCAGCTTTGGAGGATAACAGAAGGCCCCAACTGCCGCGAGTTCGGTAAAGAGCCAGAAAAAAGCGCGATTGCTATGCCGCAACTAATTCGTTGGCACTACTTCTAAATGCCATGATCTCCCTCAACGTCAGAACTTATGGGTTCTCAATTGCCCGAAATTACCTAATTACCCGTCGGTTTAGAAAACGCAGAAACCCGAGAAGCGGTTTGCGACGTTCTGGAGGGCGGTAAAATCGCATTTAAAGAACGCGCTCGTCGATTGAGCGTGAGACTGAACAGGTGTGTCTAAAGCGAACACTGCTACGCGCTTCTGCCCAAAGTTAGGATATGGGTTTCTGAATACGCTATGGAAATCCGTCTCTGAGTATCCTGGAGGAGTCGTGCCAGGACAGTTTTGCGGGGGCGTGCCAAGACTGATCGCCACCAAAAAGTCGATTGTCCAATGATCACCACCGAGAGCCCTCAAAGTGCCTGTCGCATGAAAAGCGTGCCTTGCCCTGCTGGCCTTGTCAGCAGATGTAGGTGGCCGCGGAGGAAACGTCTCAAATTTTTCACTGGGTTAGGAATGCCGTACTTGACGCCCAGATACCGATCAAATACTACCACATCTTGTAGAGCGGGCGTTGTGTAATGGTTAAGACCTCAGTTTTCCAAACTGAAGATGAGGGTTCGATTCCCTCCGCCCGCTCCAAAAAAACCTCGCAGTGTCCGAAGTAACAACTGAAGCTAACTGGGCTGCACATAACGGTTTTTGGATTTGCAACTGAACTTCAATTTGGAAGTGCTAGTGCACGACTAAGGTCGTCAAAAAGGGCTATGCGCTCTTCTTCACTCAAGAATGCACCGATTTCGACTTCTCGTCCTTTGCCCCTTAGCGTCACGTAGTGGGGCATCGGTCCTTCGCTTTCATATTTGGTCACTTTGACCCAATAACGGTTGCAGTCCCATTCTTGCGTGTCCCCTTTGGGGTTCGTGCGCACCAAGCGCGCCTCGTCGCCATCAAGTGTCAGAATTTCGACGATCTGACGAGCTTTGTGATTCCTTTGCAGCGCGAAATAAATGCCCCAGACCGCGAGCATCAAGAACGGTAAAAGCCCCCATAAAACAGGTGACCCCAGCAAGGGAATGGTCGGAAGTAGGATCAGAATGAACGTCGTTAATACAACTGCGGCCATGCCTTTTGCTGGCAAGGATTCGTGTGGCCACAAACGCATCCGCTGCACGGGGTCATTATGATTGGTGGTCCAACGGTAAGGCATGGAAGGAGTTTAGCGGACCTGATGTTCCGGGGCTAGATATCTGCGCTCAAGGAAAGCGATCTGTGGCGAAATGTATCGCCATCTAAGGTCAGTTTAAAAGGGCGAGCGTGGCGCGATGCATCGTCTAGAACTTATGCGCAAATTCCTGAAGTTAGTAGACGGCGAAATGAATATCCAAGTTTGATCGTGAGATGCGATTGGGCGAAAATTCATTGCCTTGGACAGGGACCCGTAGCCTCGAAATTCAGGAAGGACACGCCGCACGTAGACTGCGCAGTCGTGCGAGGCTGAGGATCGTAGAAACGATGATGGACCTGCGTTCGGTGCCAGATGTTGTCATTTAAAAAATGGGCATCTTGGCCAAATACACATTAAACTTGGATAGCAGAAACAAAAAAGGCCCCGAATTAACGTCGGGGCCTTTAGAATTTTGCTTTACACCAACGCTAGTGCGAAGGTTGTTTGTCCCAATCTTCTTGCTTTGGAAGCTGCTCAAACGTGTGCTCCGGGGGAGGGCACGGGAGGGTCCATTCCAGTGTATCAGCGTACTCGTTCCATGGGTTGTTCTCTGTTACGCGTGCGCCGCGCAGCAGGGTCCAAGCAACGATACCGAAGAAGAACAAGAAGCTGATGAAAGACAGGTACGCGCCAAGCGAGGACCAGCCGTTCCAGTAAGCGAACGCTTCAGGGTAGTCGATGTAGCGGCGTGGCATACCTTGACGACCCAAGAAGTGCTGCGGGAAGAATGTCAGGTTTGCACCGATAAACATCGCCCAGAAGTGCAGCTTTCCAGCCCATTCAGGGTACATGCGTCCTGTCATCTTGGGGAAATAAAAGTAGATCCCCGAAAAGATTGCGAACACAGCGCCAAGGCTCATCACGTAGTGGAAGTGCGCCACGACATAGTAGGTATCGTGATAATAGCGGTCCACGGCGGCTTGGCTCAATACGATGCCGGTGACGCCACCAACAGTGAAGAGGAACAAGAAGCCAAAGGCCCACAACATCGGGGTTTTGAACTCGATTGAGCCGCCCCACATTGTCGCAATCCATGAGAACACCTTCACACCTGTCGGCACCGCGATAACCATCGTAGCCAGCATGAAATAGGCTTGCTGGTTCAGCGACATACCGACTGTGTACATGTGGTGTGCCCACACAACAAAGCCGAGGGCTCCAATTGCGATCAATGCCCAAACCATCGGCAGGTAGCCAAAGACTGGTTTGCGAGAGAAGGTTGCAATCACGTGGCTGATGATACCGAAGCCGGGCAGGATGATGATGTACACTTCCGGGTGGCCAAAGAACCACAAGATGTGCTGGTATAAGACCGGGTCACCACCGCCTGCTGGATCAAAGAATGTGAAACCGAAGTTTCGATCCATCAAGAGCATTGTGATCGCGCCCGCCAAAACCGGCAAAGACAGCAAGATCAACCAGCTTGTCACAAAAATCGACCAAGCGAACAACGGCACTTTAAACAGGGTCATGCCAGGGGCACGCATGTTCAAGAATGTCGTGATCATATTGATCGCACCAAGGATCGAGGACGCGCCGGAGACGTGTACAGCGAAGATCGCGAGGTCCATGGACATGCCGGATTCATTGGTCGACAGCGGAGGATAAAGTACCCAGCCAACGCCTGACCCAGCTTGGTCATTGCCACCTGGTGCAAGCAGCGAGCAGACTGCGAGCATCGTACCAGCAACATACATCCAGTAGGACAGGTTGTTCATGCGTGGGAAGGCCATATCCGGTGCGCCAATTTGCAACGGCATGAAATAGTTGCCAAATCCGCCGAAGAGCGCCGGAATAACCACGAAAAACATCATCAAAATGCCGTGGCCAGTGATCAGCACGTTCCAGAGGTGACCGTTCGGGGTACATTCCCCAACGGCAGCGGCTGTGAGGCGAGCGCCTTCCATACACATGTATTGCACGCCGGGATCAGCGAGTTCCATGCGCATATAAACGGTAAACGCCACCGAAATGAACCCAGCGAGTGCCGAGGTAATCAGGTAGAGAATGCCGATATCTTTGTGGTTGGTCGACATGAACCAACGCACGAAAAAGCTTCGTGTGTCTTCATGTTCGTGCCCGTGGATGGCTGCGTCTGCCATGCGTGGGTGCCTCCTATGGTGTTGGACGGCGCACCTGTTTCAGGGGTGCGCTCGGATTCCTTGCGGTTTTAGGTCCTCTTGGCGTGCCGATCAATGGGCGATGCGAGTGGATGCCGGGGTTAAGTGTCGCATGTTCGAGCAATTCCCAAGGATGATTGCATAATGATGCAAGAATTGGCCCCGACGGTGCCAAATTTCGTCGAAACATATCAGTCTTAGGATCGGGTTAAAATCACTGGTGGTGAGTTGCTTTGTCGATCAGCTCAGTTCTCGTTTCGGGATGAAAACACGTCCTCAAAACTAACCTTCAAAGCCACATCTACGTCTGCCAAGCTGACTGGTAGGCCAAGGTCGACTAGGCTTGTGACACCGTGTTCTGTGATCCCACATGGCACGATTCCCGAAAAATGCTCTAGATCGGGTTCTACGTTGATCGAAATTCCGTGAAAGCTCACCCATTTGCGAAGGCGTATACCGATTGCGGCAATTTTGTCTTCGCTCATCGATCCGTTGGGGTGTGGCGGTTTTTCTGGGCGGGCAACCCAGACGCCAACACGTCCTTCTCGGATTTCCCCTTTGATATTGAATTGATCCAAGGTTGCGATCACCCAAGCTTCCAATTGTTGCACGAAGGCACGCACATCTCGTCCGCGCTTGCCCACATCGAGCATGACGTAAACGACGCGTTGCCCGGGGCCATGGTAGGTGTATTGACCTCCGCGCCGGGCTTCAAACACGGGAAAACGGTCCGGCTCGACGAGATCTTCAAGCTTGGCAGATGTTCCGGCTGTATAAAGTGGTGGGTGTTCAAGCAGCCAAATGCATTCAGGGGCGTCGCCCGCGGCGATGGCGTTGGCTCGGGTTTCCATAAAGGCGAGAGCGTCTTTGTAATTTGTCAGCCCGTCTGTTGTGATCCACTCAATGTTCATGCGCTACTTTTGGGCATAAAGCCGGCGTCTTTCAAGATGGGCAGGTATGTGCGCGAGACAGGAAGCCTTTGATCGTCGGGCAGTTCCACATATGTTTTTCCGTTTTTGCGTTGGATGGATTTGATCTGGTCCAAAGCGACCCAATGGGACCGGTGAATTTGCATCCCTGGCGTCGGGGCCGTCTCAACAATGGCATCGCCGAAACGCAGCAAGATCATCTGTGTGCCAAGAGTTGTCGTCACGTTTACATAGTGATCCGAGACCGAGATCGAAATCAACGCACCACGTTTTTGCTGCGGCAGACGTTCCAGCAATCGCGGAGGTTTTTCAACAGCCGGCAAATTTGGTGCGAGCATCTCATAGGTGATCGTGATCACGCCTACCGCGATATAGATATTCGTTGCGAGGAAAGTCAGAGTGATAGTTTTCGGGAGGCTCTGAAAAAGAATTAGCCCTGTGCCGAGTATTTCGAGAAAGATGACCGTGCCGCTCACCACAGTTGCACATATTATGCTTAGCCATCTTGGCCACCCCGAAGCGTCCCCGCGTTGGATAAAATAGGTGCCAAGCACTGTCCCGGTCAAGAATGTGAGGCTTGCGACCAGTATCCAATATAAGATACGCGGTGCGACCCCAATTGAGGTGTCAGTCCCAAATGGTCCTATGATGCCAAGCAAGACACCCGCTGCCACAGTGGCAACCCAAACGCCGCGTGGTGCAAAGAAGCGCTGTATTTCGTGCTTCGCGAATTGCAAGAACGGTCGTTTCACGCAGTTTCCCTTGAGTTGACGCAAGTGTTCTCGCGGCACGTTGTTTGAGCTGGCATGGCGTAAGTGCAGCCCAGCAATACAGGATGAGACACGCAATGCCAGAGACTTTTGCAACCATGCCGCTTGTGACACAAATTCATATCATTGCAGCGCTCACGTCCGTTGTTTTGACGCCTGTGCAATTTGTTCGAAGGCGTGGGGATCGATTGCACAAAAGGTTTGGCTACGTTTGGGTTATCGCGATGGCCGTAACGGCGCTTAGTAGTTTTGGGATAAATGATATCCGGTTGATCGGCCCATTTAGTCCAATCCACTTGCTGTCAGCTTGGGTTTTGTTTGGCCTTTATTCTGCGATACTTGCTGCGCGTCGGGGGAACATTGCTTTGCACGCAAGGTTGTTGCGGCAAAACGCGTTTTGGGGGTTGGGTGTTGCGGGAACGTTCACTTTGATACCGGGGCGGTTCCTAAGCAATTGGGTCTTTGATGGCTTCGCCACGCAAGGATTTGTGATCATGCTGATCATTTTGTTGATCGTCACGTTTCGGTTCAAGCTGTGGCGCGTATAGCTGGTTACGTTTCGCCGCTCAGCACATCTTGCAAAACATGTGCATAGGCTTGCGGACCCTGAGCGCCTGTTAACACGAATTTTTCGTTGAAGATCATTGTCGGCACACCGGAAATTCCATTTTGTGCCCAAACCCGCTCTTGCGCACGGACTGCTTTTGCGTGGCGGTCTTGGGCTAAAACGGTTTCGACTTCAGCAGCCTCTAGGCCGTTCGCCGCGGCAACCTCCAGCAACACAGTTTGACATGAAACATCACGTCCTTCGGTGAAATGCGCTTTGAACAGGGCGAGTTTCAAAGGGTGTTGCAGACCTTTTGTGGCGGCGTAATCTAGCAATTGATGTGCTTTGAAACTGTTCACAATGCGGCTGTCTGCCGAGAAATTGAATGCAAAGCCAAGTGCTTGGCCGATGTCTTTCAATTGCGCACGTGCCTCTTTGGATTGCGCGCGACTGGTCCCATATTTGCGCATAATGTGATCTGCCGTGTTTTCGCCGTCTGGGCCCATATCCGGATTGAGCTCAAAGGGATGCCATCTGACCCGCGCGCCAATTCCCGTTTGACCCAAAGCCATTTCCAGCTGTTTGAAACCCACGATGCACCAAGGGCACATCACATCGGAAATGATATCGACTTGAACAACAAGGTCGGGGGATTGGAACATAGTTTGGTCTGAATCTGATTGTGTCATGAGTGAGAGTTTGGGCCTGGCAGGGGTAAATGCAAGATGGGATGCAAATTGGGTCTTTTCAACGTTGCGGCAGATGGCTATACCGCGCTCTGTCTACATGACACTGACGTGCGGTCGTGGCGGAATGGTAGACGCGCAGCGTTGAGGTCGCTGTGGGGTAACACCCGTGAGAGTTCGAGTCTCTCCGACCGCACCATAGCAGACCCGTGGGTCTGAATTCCCCTAAGAACGTGAATAGACGTGTCGTTTCGCGCCTGCGAACCCCTCCATTTCGATAGCAGTTAGTCCTATCTATAGGGCTTAAGGCCATGATCCTGTGGCGGGTTCGTGGCTCACGTTGCCTCCCAAAGTCTCGAAATATGTGCCAAAGTGCCAACTTAAGTTACTGGTTTTTTATCGAAAGAACCGCCGGGCGCAGCCTTTTTCAACATTTGTTCAGCCAAACTGGCCTTTTGCGCGACCTGCCGGATGCCATGATCAGGTAAGTAAACGAAACAGAAACTCATATTTTATTGTTCGAAGACGGGGCCAATCCGCCACTAGGTTACATGGTTCCCTACTAGCATTTCGCAGCGCGGTACTTGGCGACTGAAAGGCGATGCCGAACTCCAGAGCCTAGTTTTTTGCGCAACAACCTTTTGGGCCGTGGCCAGAAGGAATGGGCTTCGAGCTTACGAACTAGTTTGCATACGAGCACGTGGTCAAAGTGGGGCTCACTGAGTTTTTAGGTGCGGCAGGGAAATAGAACTCTGACTGTTTTGCAACAAAGTCCGGGCGGCCACGATCTGAATGCAGTGATGGATCAAGGTTTTGATAATTTGATCGTATTTTGAACGAAATTGAGGTGTTAGGTGGGGAATTCCTGACTATCGAATCTCCCGAGTTGAAGGCATTCTAGGCTCATCCATCTGGGGGCTACGGATATGACGGCAACTTGTGTTTCAGACTTGATCGCGCAAAGGCGTGTTGCGCTTATTGCGCCGGACTTACCTGTCCGGGAAGCTTATGCGATGCTGCAAAAGATGGATGCAGAGACGCTGTTGGTGGTGTCCAAAGAAGGCCCTTGCGGCGTTTTGCGCCGGGAATCCTTGCCGCGTGGGATGGATACTGTCGGTACGCGCAGGGTTGCTTCGGTGATGACACCCGCTGGGCCTGCCATCCCGTGGGAGATGGACACTGAACAAGTTATCCGCGTCATGCGGGCTTGCGGGCGCTCTGATCTTCCGGTCATGTCAGCCGACGGTGCCGTTGTGAACCTGATTTCGATGCGCGATATGGCCGTTGTCTAAGGACAGATAGCGGTTTTTGACCGTTCGGCTATGGCGCGAGACAGTGCTATCGGGAAATTCCTAACCTGATCGTGGCATGAATTAAACTTGCCGATCTAACTTTGCGGTTTCAAACAATCCCACCCCCGGCACCGATGACAGCTGGGCGCTGCTCTGCGACGTTTGCCCGGTAGCCTGACAAACGGAAGGCTGCGATTGGATCAATTGCACCGCCTGTTTCAAGGCGCGCCATTGCTAATATCGGTTCTACATCCGTTCTAAAGCCATGCTTCAACGTGGTTGTCGCCATAAGGGCGTCATTGCTGTCTTGAAAGCCTTGCAACGCAACACGGTCAACGAGCAAAGCTTGCGCATAGGCGCGCTGCACCTCGATTGCTGACATCATCAGGCTTTCAATCGGATCGGTGACGTTGTGGCTTTGGTCCAACATGTGCATTGGGGCAAAATCGGGATCGATTTCGGCTTCGACCAATTCATTGAACACCAAAAATAATCTATAGGGATCGATGCTGCCGGTGTCCAAGTCATCGTCGCCGTATTTGCTGTCGTTGAAGTGGAAGCCTCCCAGTTTTCTAAATTGGTTCAGGCGCGCTACGATCATTTCTATGTTCACATTTGGCGCATGATGTCCCAAATCCACCAGACATTTCGCTTTTTCGCCGACCTGCTGAACGATCAACAGGTTTGTCCCCCAATCTTGCACAACCGTGGAATAGAACGCGGGTTCATACATTTTATGTTCGGTCAATAACGTCCAATCATCCGGTAGCGCGCTATAAACCCGCTTGGTCGCGTCGAGGTAGCGTTCGAACTGTTTGGTGAAATTGGTTTGACCCGGAAAATTGGAGCCGTCACCAACCCAAATCGTTAGAGCCTTGGACCCGATCTGTTTACCCAATTCGATGCAAGCGATGTTGTGGTCAATGGCCTGCTCACGGGTTGCCGGATCGGTATGTGAAAGTGACCCAAACTTGTAACTACGGGGCTGATCTGGCTGATCTTGAAATGTGTTGGAATTCATTGCGTCAAAGGTCAGGTCAACTTCTTCGGCTTTGCTGTTCAAGTCGGCAGCGGGTTGTGCGTCCCATGGGATATGTAAAGACACGGAGGGTGTCGCGCGGGTCAATTGGTGGATGACGCCGCAATCGCTGAGCTTGTCGAAAATGTCACGTGGTTCGCCGGGGCCGGGGAAGCGTGCGAAGCGCGTGCCCCCTGTTCCGACGCCCCAACTTGGCACTGCAACGCCGTAACTTGCGACCTTGTCCTTGATGGCTGCAATGTCGATTCCGCGTCGGTCCAGATGTTCGCCCAAAGCGGTGTAATCGGCTGTGTGGTTCGGTTCCAAGTCCGCGTTGGATTGTGCGATGATGTCTGATGTGATCATTATTTCATCCTCTTATCGCGTGAATGCTTGCACGTTGCCCGCGTCGACATTGATGATGTTGCCTGTCGACTTGGATGATAAGTCAGACGACAGGAAATATGCGGCCTCTGCGATATCTTCGGGAAGTACTGATCTTTTTAGCATTGAGCGTTCGCGGTACATTGCTTCCAGCCCGTCTTTATCGGTGCCGTATGTTTGTGCGCGTTGATCGAGCCATTCACCTTCCCAGATTTTGCTTCCTTTCAGGACAGCGTCTGGGTTCACAACGTTAACCCGCACGCCCATTGGCGCACCCTCAAGCGCGAGGCAGCGCGCAAGATGAATTTCGCTCGCTTTGGCTGTGCAATAGGCCGATGCGTTTGGTGACGCGGCAAGTCCGTTTTTGGACGCCACAAACACAACAGCCCCACCAATTCCCTGAGCTTTGAACAGCTTGAACGCTTCGCGACTGACAAGAAAGTACCCGGTCGACAAAATCGCCATGTTTGTATTCCACAGATCAAGTGTGGTGTCCTCAATCGGGGCGGAGCTTGCGATGCCAGCATTGGAAACCAGAATGTCGACACCGCCGAATTCGGCAGCAATTTCCCCATAAGCCGCGATCACGGCATCTTCGTTTGTGACATCCATGTTAATCGTGCGTATCACATCGCCAGAATAGCGCGATGTCAGTTGTTCAGCCGTTCGCGCCAAGGCTGCATCGTCGATGTCGGCCAACATCACACAAGCACCTTCCTGTAGATATCGCGTGGCGGTTGCTGACCCGATCCCGCCTGCACCGCCGGTCACAAGAACAACGCGCCCCGCCATCGATTTTGGGGCAGGCATACGCTGCAATTTGGCCTCTTCAAGAAGCCAGTATTCGATATCGAACGCTTCTTGTTCCGGCAGGCCTTGATATTCAGACACCGCATCAGCACCGCGCATGACATTGATCGCGTTGACGTAGAATTCCCCGGAAATCCGCGCGGTTGCTTTATCTTTGGCAAATGTGATCATGCCAACGCCGGGGATCAGATACACGACGGCGTTCGGGTCGCGGATGGCTGGGCTGTCATCTTTTTTGCACCGATCATAGTAGGCTTGATACCCCACACGGTAGGCGGCAATCGCATCTGTAAGCCCTGTAAGGGTAGCATCCAGATCTGGTTTGGCGGGATCAAAATCCACCACAAGCGGGCAGATTTTGGTTCGCAAGAAATGGTCCGGGCAGGAGGTTCCCAACGCTGCCAAACGCTCCATGTCCTTTGCGTTCACAAACTCCAACACTGCATCACTATGAGTGAAATGGCCCACCATGTGTTGTTTACCCGACACCATTCCACGAATTGCTGGCATCAATCGTGCAGCGGCATTCAGACGATCTGCTGGGGGCAAGCTGGAATGAACAGGTCCGCCAAATGCGGGCTTGCCCGCGGTCTCAACCTCAAACCAATCCATCGCTTTTTGGATGATTTCGAGCGTCAAGTCATAGCAGTCCTTCGCATCATTATCCCAAGTGAACAGACCGTGGCTTTCCAACACGACGCCTTTCGCATGCGGGTTGTTGGCGCAGAAATCGGACAACCATAGTCCCAATTCATATCCCGGTTTTTTCCACGGCAACCAACCGATTCTGTCCCCGAAAACTTGCTGCGTTAAGGCTTTGCTGTCTTTTGCAGCGGCAATGGCGATGATGGCATCTGGATGCATGTGATCGACGTGTTTTGCGGGAACATAAGCGTGCAAGGGCGTGTCTATTGAAGCGGCTCTTGGGTTTAGGTTAAAGGTGCAATGGGGAAGATAAGCGACCATTTCGTCTTCAAAGGCGAGCCCTCGGTAAAGTCCGCGTAACGCGTTTAACTTATCCATATAAAGTGTGGAAAACCCATCCATTTTGATGGAGCCGACATCCCCGCCCGACCCCTTAACCCAAAGGACTTCGACCATATCCCCGGTCAACGGATCCTTTTGCATCACTTTCGCAGATGTGTTGCCGCCGCCGTAATTTGTGATTCTTTTGTCGGACCCAAGCAAGTTGGAGCGGTAAAGGAGCTTTTCCGGTTCGCTCATCTGATCCGCGCGCGGTTGATCCCACTTGTTTTCAAGTCGTTTGCTCGTGTCGGAAGGGCTCATGTGGATCTCCGTAGAAGGCGGGACAAGACGATCTGGTTGGCGTCAGGCTGACGGAGGGAAACAGACAAGTCAATCAGTTTCAATCAACATCAGTCACGCTGCGATTCAGAATGATTGATGTTGATAATTAGTGATTGACAGAAAGTCGCGACTCGCGCCACGGTGACGAAATCGAAAGGCCCTTAAATGCACGAAAACGACCGACACCGCGTCATTCTATCTGCTGTTCAAGACCGATCCTTGGTGACGGTGCCAGACTTGTGCGCGCTCACGGGCGCATCCGAGGCGACAGTGCGGCGCGACATCAATACGCTTGATGGGCAAAAGCGTCTGCGTCGTGTGCGCGGGGGGGCCGAAGCCATCGCTGCCGCACCTTTTGTGGGGCTTGCCGGGCGTCCGTTCTCAGTAAATGAGACGCTGAATAGCGGCGAAAAACAAGCCATTGCGGCAGCCGCGGTCGAACTGTGCCAGGACGGCGAACCGATCATTATCAATGGCGGAACGACGACGTTTCAAATGGTGCACCCGTTGGCGTCGCGGCGATTGCAGGTCTTTACCAATTCGTTCCCGATTGCAGATCATTTGCTAAAGAACTCGCACAATACGGTCATGCTGCCCGGTGGCATCATCTATCGTGAGCAAAACATTATTCTGTCGCCGTTTGAAAACGATGTGACACGAAATTTCTACGCAAAGCGCATGTTTATGAGCGCGCAAGGCATCGGGCCATTGGGTTTGATGGAAGGCGATCCGTTGCTGGTTCAGGCCGAACAAAAGCTGATTGGCCAGGCCGAAGAACTGATCGTTTTAGCCGACAGTTCCAAATTCGCCAATCGGTCGAGCTTGGTGTTGTGTGCGCTTGAGCGGGTCGACATTTTAATCACCGATGACGGTATCGACGACCGTGCCGCGGCCATGTTGGAGGCCGCCGATATTACGCTGATCGTAGTGCCTAAGAGCGCTGCGCAAAAAGAGGGGGTGGCTTCACTGTCAGCCTAAATGCAACCACTCCAGGGAGGAAACCATGAGTGTATTGAAGAAATTAGTCGCATCGGCCGCAATGGCTAGCGCAATGATGGCAACGCCAGCTCTTGCCGCAGACGACGTGCGGATCGCGATTGTGGTCAAAGCACTTGGTATCGGGTTCTTTGAGGCTGCCGCTGAGGGCGCTCAAGAAGCTGCAGCTGAACTTGGCGATGTCGAAATCATCTACACGGGTCCGACCGACACCACTGCAGAAGGTCAGATCGAAGTCATCAACGCATTGATCGCTCAGCAAGTTGATGCCATCGCGATTTCTGCAAACGACACAGATGCTTTGGTTCCCGCGCTGAAACGCGCAATGGCACGTGGAATCACGGTTATCAGCTGGGATTCCGGCGTGGCAACCGAAGGGCGCCAGATGCACCTGAACCCATCGTCCAACGCATTGATCGGCAACATGATCATCAAACTGGCAGCAGACCATTTGCCAGATGGCGGCGATGTGGCGTTGCTCTCTGCGACAACGACGTCCACGAACCAGAACATCTGGATCGATGAGATGATGGCCGTCATGGGCGACTATTCCGGCATCGAAGTGGTTGCGACCGTTTACGGCGATGATCTGGCTGACAAGTCTTACCGCGAAGCCACTGGCTTGATGCAGTCCTACCCAGACCTTGATGCGATCATCGCGCCAACATCCGTTGGTATCGTCGCGGCCGCTCAAGCGGTTGTGGATGCGGGCAAGGTTGGCCAAGTTAACGTTACGGGTCTTGGTTTGCCGTCCGAAATGGCTGGCGCAATCGAATCTGGTGCATCCCAGTCATTCGCAATCTGGAACCCGATCGATCTGGGATATTCGGCCACAATGCTTGCATATGAGCTGAGCCAGAACGGCGTCACAGCCACGGCTGGCGGCGAAGTTCCAATGGGCCGCATGGGCAGCCTGACCTTGGATGACAACCTTGAAGGCGCGATGGCTGATCCGTTCGTGTACGACGCCAGCAATATCGAGCAGTTCAAGTCGATATTCTAAAGCGAACTCCAGTTTGGTCCGGTGCGTTCGTTGCATCGGATCAGATATCAATGGTGCACCTTTACCCTGAAAGAATGCCGAAATGACGACGCCACTGGCCGATGCGCCGACACTGTCACCCGTCGTATCCATGGACATGATCACCAAGACGTTCCCGGGTGTGAAGGCTTTGGATGAGGTGAAGTTGGATTTATATGCAGGTCAGGTGACGGCTCTGGTGGGGGAAAACGGGGCTGGTAAATCTACGACGGTCAAAATCCTAACAGGCATTTACTTCCCCGATGGCGGCACGATCCGGATTGACGGAGCCCCAATTACTTTGCGCACGCCCAATGATGCATCGCGTGCGGGTATCACCGCGATCCATCAAGAAACGGTTTTGTTTGACGAACTGACGGTCGCCGAAAACATCTTTATTGGCCACGCTCCACGCACACGGTTGGGTCTGATCGACACAACCGAAATGCACCGCAAGGCAAGTGAACTCTTGGATGCAATAGGCGCGCCGTTCAGCAGCCGTACTCAATTGCGTGAACTTGGCATTGCCAACAAGCACTTAGTTGCCATCGCGCGTGCGCTTTCTGTCGATGCGCGCGTGGTCATCATGGATGAACCGACGGCTGCATTGTCGCACAAAGAAATCGAAGAACTCTATGAACGGGTCGAGACGTTGAAATCCCAAGGCAAGGCGATCTTGTTTATCAGCCATAAGTTCGATGAGATTTTTCGAATTGCTGACAGATACACCGTGTTTCGGGATGGGGCCTTCGTGGGGGAAGGGTTGATTGACGACATTGATGAGGATGCCTTGGTCAAAATGATGGTCGGGCGTTCCGTCGACCAGATCTTCCCGGAGCGAACGAATACAGCAGGCGACGACGTTCTTAAAGTCGTGGGTTACGCCCATCCGACCGAATTCGCGGACATCAATTTCACCCTTAAGTGCGGTGAAATACTTGGGTTTTATGGTCTCGTTGGCGCGGGTCGTTCTGAGTTCATGCAATCCTTGTTTGGCATCACTAAACCGACCAAGGGCGTTTGTCAGATTAATGGACAGATTAGGGTTATTCGGTCTCCCGCAGATGCGGTGAACAATGGGATTGTCTATGTGCCGGAAGACCGTGGCAAACAAGGTGCGATCATTGGTCTGCCAATTTTCCAGAACATCACGTTGCCGTCCTTGGCCCGTACTTCACGCAATGGTTTTTTGAAATTGGCCGAAGAGTTCAAGTTGGCCAGAGACTATTCGCAACGCCTTGATCTTCGCGCGGCCTCTCTTGACCAAGACGTTGGAAATCTGTCTGGCGGTAATCAGCAAAAGGTGGTTATTGCTAAATGGCTTGCGACAAAACCACAGGTTATCATCCTAGACGAACCCACGAAGGGCATCGACATTGGGTCAAAAGCGGCTGTGCATGAGTTTATGATGGAATTGGCATCGCAAGGCCTGTCGATCCTGATGGTCAGCTCAGAAATCCCCGAAATCATTGGCCTGTCAGATCGTGTGATTGTCATGCGCGACGGGCGGATTGCAGCTGAATTGGCGGGCGATGATCTTAATCCCGAAACACTGGTGCGCCACGCGGCTGGCATCTCTGAACGCGCAGAAAGCCAGCTTGCATGACCCGTCTTTTTCCTGTTCGTGAAACCATTTTGGGGGGCGCGATATTGCTCCTTTTGGTTCTGGTTGCATCGCGCTTTTCTGCATTCGTAGCCCCATCCAATCTGGCAAATGTGTTTAACGATACGGCCCCACTTATCATTTTGGCGCTTGGGCAAATGGTCGTTATTCTGACCCGGTGCATTGATCTGTCTGTGGCCGCGAACTTGGCTTTGACGGGTATGGCTGTGGCTATGATCAATGTCGCCCTGCCAGGATTGCCGATCCCTGTCATCATCATGATTGCCCTTATTTTGGGGGCGATTATGGGGGGCATTAATGGGATTCTTGTGTGGAAACTAGCCATTCCCCCCATTGTCGTAACGCTTGGCACAATGACGATCTTTCGCGGCATTATTTTTCTGATTTCGGATGGAAAGTGGGTCAACTCTCATGAAATGAGCGACGCCTTCAAAGGCTTTCCACGCGCTGAAGTACTGGGCTTGCCGGTCTTGTCATGGTTCGCTGTACTGACTGTCATCATCTTTGGGATCATGATGTCCCGAACCCAATTTGGGCGTTCGATTTTCGCTGTTGGCGGAAACCCACATGCGGCCGTGTACACCGGAATTGAAGTCGGCAAGACGCAATTTTGGGCCTTTGTTGTTTCGGGGGCTTTGGCGGGGCTGACGGGGTACCTTTGGGTGGCGCGATATGCAGTGGCTTATGTCGACATTGCCGGTGGTTTTGAGCTTGAGATCGTCGCGGCCTGTGTGATTGGCGGAATTTCTATCGCTGGCGGGATTGGATCGGTTGGCGGCGCGGTGTTGGGCGCGCTCTTTTTGGGGGTCGTCAAGAATGCTCTGCCGGTCGTCAACATTTCACCATTCTGGCAATTGGCGATTTCTGGCAGCGCGATTTTGATCGCTGTTGCTTTTAACGCGCGGGCAGGGCGCACCAAAGGACGGGTTATCCTCAAGTCAGCGGAGACCACGCAATGACCGATACGAATTCGCAAGTCCGTCTTGTGCCTGACCGTTTGGACAGTCGCGCCGCGCGTGTTTTCAAGAGCTGGGAGGCACTTCTTCTTGCAGTCGCCATTGCGATTTTCGTCGTGAACACCTTTGCGTCGCCCTATTTTCTGAACGCATGGAATCTCAGCGACGCCACGTTTAATTTCACGGAGAAGGCGATGATTGCCTTTGCGATGGCGTTGTTGATCATATCTGGCGAAATCGATTTGTCCGTGGCTTCGATCATCGCGCTTGCGAGCACGGCCATGGGATTTGCGGTGCAATACGGGGCAGGGGCGCCAGAATTGGTTGGGATCGGGCTGACAGTTGGCCTGCTATGCGGCGCGTTCAACGGCGTCTTTGTGACGGTCCTTGGCCTGCCGTCTATTGTCGTAACGATCGGCACCATGAGCCTATTTCGCGGCATCAGTTACATCGTGCTTGGTGACGATGCCTATCGGGGCTACCCATCTGATTTTGCATGGTTTGGGCAGGGCTACATCTATTGGGTATTCACGGTGGAGATGCTGCTCTTTGTGATCATCGCTGTGATTTATGGCATCCTTTTGCACAAAACCAACTTCGGGCGCGCGGTCTACGCAATTGGGAATAATCCAACGGGCGCGCTGTTCAGCGGTATTCGTGTGGCCCGGGTGAAGTTCATCTTGTTTTTGTTAACCGGGCTGATGTCTGGCGTGGCCGCGATTTGTTTAACGTCCCGTTTGGGGTCTACGCGCCCAAGTATTGCAACTGGGATGGAGCTTGAAGTGGTGACAATGGTCGTCCTTGGCGGCGTGAACATCCTTGGTGGATCAGGGTCCATCCCCGGAGTGGTAATTGCGGCTTTTGTGATGGGACTGGTTACCTTTGGACTAGGATTGCTCAACGTGCCGGGTATTGTCATGTCAATCTTCATCGGCCTGCTTCTGATCGGCGTTATTGCATTGCCGCGTCTTTGGACAATGGCCCGGCAACGGAAAGTCAAATGAGCCAACGTTACGTTTTCAGAATGCGCCTCAACGACGGTATGGCCGCTGAATATCATCGCCGCCATGCGGAAATTTGGCCTGAATTGGTAGCACTCTTGCATGACGCAGGCGTCAGCGATTACTCGATCCATCTTGATGAAGAGACGGGTCATTTGATCGGTGTTTTGATGCGAACAGATGGGCATAGAATGGAGGCCTTACCAGATCATCCCGTGATGAAAAAATGGTGGGCCTTTATGGCGGATATCATGGAAACCGGCCCTGACAACGCGCCGATCGCAGTGGAACTTATGCCTATGTTTCATATGCCATGACTGTGGCCTCAAGATCGGAACCAAACCATGTTGCGGTGATCGATATCGGTAAGTCCAATGCAAAACTGGCGTTGGTAGATTTACCAACTTTGAGCGAAATTGACGTCATGACACGGCCAAATGACGTGCGCGAAGGGCCGCCGTGGCCTCATTACGATGTAAAGGGGCATTGGGACTTTTTGCTTCAGGGTTTGGCCCAGTTTCATAAAGATCATAGGATCGATGCAATCGCGGTGACGACCCATGGGGCCAGTGCAGCTTTGTTGGCCCGCGACGGAACACTCGCGGCGCCGATTTTGGATTATGAACATGAATACGATCAAAGATACATTGACGACTACGCGACGCTGAAACCTGATTTTAGAACTACAGGGTCTCCGACGCTCGTTGGTGGATTAAACGTTGGGGCGCAATTGCATTGGCAATTTGCAATTGATCCGACGTTGCGCGACCGGACCGCTCAGATTGTCACTTACCCGCAATATTGGGGGCATTTGTTGACGGGTGTCGCAGCGACGGATGTGACATCAATCGGATGCCATACAGATCTGTGGAACCCACGTGAAGGCGGGTTCTCTGATCTTCCGGCCAAACTTGGGATCGAAGGCAAAATCGCTCCTGTTCGCAAATCAAATGAAGTGCTTGGCACCGTCTTACCCGAAGTCGCGAAGCGCACAGGTTTGCCGCCTGATACACCTGTTTGCGTCGGCATTCACGATTCAAACGCGTCTCTTTATCCGCATCTTCTGAGCCAAACTGGCCCGTTTTCTGTTGTCTCCACAGGAACTTGGGTCGTCGTTATGACGATAGGTGGATCTGAAGTAACAATGGATGCGAGCGGCGACATGTTGGTCATTGTGAATGCCTTCGGCCAAGCAGTTCCTAGCCCGCGTTTCATGGGGGGGCGCGAACATGCGTTACTTCAGCAGGGTCAAGCTGTGGATGCATCTGAGCCAGACGTGGCCGACGTTCTATCGGCACAACTGATGGTATTGCCTGCCGTTGATCCACGCACCGGACCTTTTGCAGGCCAAGAAATGCGATGGAACAAGGACGAACCAGCGCTCGGAACCGGAACAAGATCGGCTGCTGTGTCCTTCTATTTGGCGATGATGACAGACACCTGCCTGAGATTGGCGGGCGCCACAGGCCCAACAATCATTGAAGGCCCGTTTGCAAACAACTGCGAATTCACAACTTTGCTTGCCGTCGCCACAGGTCGACCCGTCCTGACCAGTGCGGCAGCGACTGGTACAAGCATTGGTGCGGCTCTGTTGTTCCAAAATAAAGCGAGTTCGATCAAACCCACTGAATTAGAACTGCCTGACGACGTATCTGATTATCAAAATTACGCCGCTCTTTGGCATTCAATCGCTCGACAATATTAGAGGAGAGTGGGACAGTTTTATCCAACACTGTCACCGAGTGGAGGCTCTGTCGTATCGGCGGGTTGACCCTTGGGAATCAATTCGACAACGGCATCAGTTCCTAAGATTTTGGCCATGACCTTTCGAACATGCGCCACGTCTTCAACCCAACCTCGAAGTTGTTCAAGGCGTTGATCAATGATGTTGGAACTCGCGGTCAGAGCAGCCCGTGCGCTGCGGCATCCTTCCAAGTTCCATAGGTCGTGTTCGTTGATGAAATTGTGTGCCAAATTGTTTCTTAGTTTAACAAATGCTTTCAAATCTTCTTCTATCTGAGCAAACTCCGCGTCTGATATTTCTAACACCGTTCTCGTATGGAGCGACACATGGTTTGCTTGGAAACCCACATCCTCATTCGCTTCAATTTCATCGGAAAGTTTGGAGTTGTTGGTGATGAAACCCGACCCGATGAAGGTATTCACCAACATACCGAGTGTGTCGCGAGAAATCTGAGAAACACGTGCGGTTTGAATTCTTTCAAGTTCTGATGCGTTGCCCGAAAGTTTGTGACACGCGATCAAGACTTTGATCAGACGTTCATACTGCTGAAATTGCAGCATTGATCGCCCTAACAGTCGTTGGACGTCACGCTGGCAAGTTGGCAAAGTTTCCTCTGATGATTGCGTCATCGTGTGATCCTTTCGTCGCCACTGCCTGTCAGTGAGCAATTGCAGATTGTTTTTGGTTTGACGGCACCAAATCAAAAGTTCCCGTTCCAGAATTAATACCGCAAGTGGGGCGGAAAAAGGGCGTAAGAAAATTTCATGAAGGTCGTAACATTTCGCATAGTGGGAAGCTGCCTGAAAGTTGCACTTGCTCGATCTGCGTCTGCATGATGGGTTGAACCAATAAGATTGATTCCGCCAGTTGTGGTGGCCTCGGAAGGACGGCATGGCAAAGATCGACATACGTTACAGGGTTGTTTTTGGGGCTTGCCTAACGCAATTCACCATTATCGGACTGTTGTTTGCTTTCGGTTTGTTTTTCAAGCCGTTGCAGGAAGAATTCGGATGGTCCCGAACGCTGTTGTCCAGCGCGTCTTCGCTGTCCTTTTTCGTCATGGGTATGTTGGCTATTCTGGGGGGACGGATGAATGACCGGTTTGGCCCTCGCCTCGTTTTGGGCGTCAGTGGCGCGGCCTATGGTATTGGCTTTGTTCTTCTATCGCAGATCTCTGCGCCATGGCAGATGTTTGCGATCTTCGGCATCTTTCTGGGGTTGGGTTTGGGGACCCACGATGTCGTCACCTTGTCGACCATTGCGCGCTGGTTTGAGCATCGTCGTGGTATTATGTCAGGTGTGGTGAAGACTGGTACCGCGATTGGGCAAGTGACCGTCCCGCCCGTTGCTGCAGCACTCTTGTTGGCTTTTGGATGGCGACAAGCATTGATGATCCTCGGAATTTCAGCCTTTGTATTGTTATTGGTGGCGGCTTTTTCGATGGCGCGCCCACCAGAGCAAGACGGGGCAAACTCAGGCGGGTCAGTCGAAGGGGTCAGTTTTACGCAAGCCCGCGCGACGCGCGTGTTTTGGTCATTATGCGCCATTCAATTTCTGTTCTTCCCGTCCATGATGACCATCCCGCTACATTTGGCTGTGCATGGGACTGACCTTGGAATGAGCACGTCCAAGGCGGCAGCAATGTTGTCAGTCTTAGGGGCGAGCAGTATCGCAGGGCGATTGGCGGTCGGCACACTATCGGATCGTATTGGCGGTCGACGCGCGTTTTTGATGTGTTTTTCCATCCTGTTGGGAAGTTTGACGGCCTTTACGGTAACCACGTCCCATGGGCTCTTGTTCGCTGTGGTGGCCTGTTACGGCTTTTGTCATGGCGGGCTTTTCACCGTGGTTTCCCCTATCGTGGCAGAGTATTTTGGCATGCGCTCACACGGTTCGATCTTTGGCACTATCCTGTTCTTTGGGACCTTGGGGGGTGCGGTCGGGCCTATTGCTGCGGGATGGATTTTTGACACCACTGCCAGCTATCAACTTGCGTTCCTCGGGTTGGCGATATTGGCGGCGATTGGACTGTTGCTTGTTTTCTCGCTGCCCAAAAAAGAGCTGACGTCAGCGTAAGGCCCTTTTGATCGTTGTTCCTTGTTCACGGTTCAAAGGCGGCTGTGATATCCGCACAAACTGCATGGCAAGCATAGCGCAATCGGGGGCGTTGATGATTTATTGCAACGTCGAATGAACCCGCGACGCCCCATGACATGTGGTTACGCAAAGGTTCATCGCTGGAAACAAAGGTGCTTATGCCAGCAATCCACCACAGTCCCTGCAGTTCGCGACACCTGTATGTTCTTTGCTTCTGACACCGAACGCACAATGCGATGCGAGGCGATGCAGCCCCTTTACGTAGTAAAGAAAAGGGGTTTAGGTGTCGGCACCGGCGGCTCAGGGCTTGTTGGGAACAAGGTGGCCGCAACCAAGAAGGTGTCCTAATATGAAGTTTTCTATCGTCATAGCTGGTCTAATTGCATCCCTTTTTACAGCAGCTCCCGCACAGGCCGCGACGCAAAGTTTTAACCTGCAATTGGTGTCCCTTTGTGAAGGGGCGGCTGTGTGTGAAGAACCCGGTGTGGATTTCGGATATCTGCAATCAATCTATTCTCAAATCGATGTTGTCGTGAATGTCTTGAGCACAGTCATCGATAATACTTTGATCCTTGAGCGAGACAGCAGCGGAAACATTATTCCAAGTCAAACGAACGTAAACGGCCAATTGATCGGCGGGGCTTTGTTGCAATTTACGCAATCCTTTGTGCAGACCTCCGCTGCTGGAAGCTTTTTCGACATAGACGCCAACACGATTTATATGGGGATTACGGGCGATCTATTGAGTCCAACACTGGGGGTCGCTTTTGTTGACGCGCCCGTGGTGCCCTTTGGTATCGTTGAAAACACGGCCGCTTTGATCGGTGGTAGTGCAGCGGCCGAGCGTTTTACGACGGCGGTTTTGGCACATGAAATTGGACATGTCTTGGGCGGGGAACACGAGGATGCTGTGTTAGTAACCGATTTGCTACAAGCCTCTGTTAATCAAAGTTTCTTTACAAATGAAACCTACCTCCCGACATTTTCGACTGTCAACGCCAACCAGATTATCGACAGCGATCTGTTGTTCCTGACACCTGTTCAAGCTGT
Source organism: Aliishimia sp. (assembly GCA_039978895.1). Taxonomy (GTDB): domain Bacteria; phylum Pseudomonadota; class Alphaproteobacteria; order Rhodobacterales; family Rhodobacteraceae; genus Aliishimia. The sequence continues at coordinate 4,549 of JBDWAL010000057.1, read as the reverse complement.
TCCACTGCCGGCGTCTTTTCCTGTTCTGTTTGGCGGGTTCGCGCTTTTGGCAGGCTTGCGTGCCCGGCGCACATCTCGCGCTTGATCGTGTCTGCTTGGTAAGTTTTGACGCTTTTGTAAGATGCCTTTTGCCCCGCGAAGCAACCTGTGTTTGGCACTATTGCGCTTCACCCGTTGCGGTATTGGTGTTCGGTGATGAAAACTTGCAGTCAATGGCTTGATCTGCGCCAAGCCGCCTAGTCGTCAGGTCGCCGAATGTTCACTGTGTCATCATCGCTGCGGCATCAAATTGAATTGGTTGGTGCGGATTGTTGCTCGTTCACATCCATCCGATCCCGTTTCAGGGGGTGATCTAGGTCTGGCACAGTATCCAATTCAGCTGCGTATTTATATCCTGCATACACAGCGGCCGCCACAATCGAGGGGGCCTCGCAATCTCCGATACGGGTCAGTGTAAAAGGGAGTTTGGCACTATCGCCGTCAACGGTCGCCAGAATATCATGATAAAGTTGATCATTCGGTGCCCGTTGAGTTGCAAGAACCGCTCCTGTCACTGCGCGTGTGTGGTGTCGGCCCGAATAGCAACATGCCAAAATGGCGTGTGCCCCGTCAAAGCTTGTCAGGGTATGGGCCGTTACGATCTCAATTCCTTTGTCCATCATCTGGCTACGGATGCGCCATCGTTCTGATGTGTTACCAGCCCAAGCGGACACGCTGTCTTTCTCAGTGACATAGGTGATATGATGACCTGCATCCGCGAGGGTTTCTGCCATGAGGCTGCCCATGTAATAATCGTCGCCATCAAAGACGACGCAAGGTCCATCAGGCAGGGTACCCCGGATGATATCGTCAGGTGTCAGCACATACGCGCCTTGCGTTGCCACAGGAACATAGGTTTTGCCGTCAAAGCGGTCGCGGCGCCATGTTGCGCCGGTGGCAATTGCAACATGATCGGCTTGCACCGCGAACACGTCCTCTAGGGTGAGCTTGCTTTCACGAAAAATTTCGACGTTTTCCAGTTTTGAAAGTTGTGCTTGGCGGTACTCTTTGACGCGACTGTATTCGCTCATGCCGGGCAGGGTTGCTTCGCGGGTGACGCGACCACCCAATTCGCGCGTCGCCTCGGCGAGCATGACATCGTATCCCCTTGCGCCAGCGATATGTGCAGCTTCAAGGCCCGTTGGGCCCGCACCGACGATCAATATCTTCGCGTCAGATCCTTTTTTTACAACGCGTTCCGGGTGCCAGCCCTTGCGCCACTCCTCGCCCATGGTTGGGTTTTGGGTGCAACGCACTGGAACCCCCAAGCTGTCACCCGAATAGCAGATGTTACATCCGATACATTCCCGGATATCCTCATAGCGCCCCTCTTCGATTTTTCGGGGGATAAATGGGTCTGCAATCGAAGGGCGTGCGGCCCCGATAAAATCCGTGATGCCGCGCGTAACTTGAGAGACCATTGTGTCAGGCGAGGTAAACCGGCCCACTGTGACCACAGGCACATCCGTCACCGTTTTGACCCATGCCATATAGGGTTCCAACGCGGCTTCTTTAACGAAACGGGACATGCCCATTTCAAGCGAGTAATCCGCGATGTTTATGTCCCACAGGTCGGGCATTTTGCCGAGGAGTTCCAACATGTCGCGACGTTCACCATGTTCTGGCACACCATCTTTGCCGATTGTTTCGTCAGCTTTGAACCGCACCGCAACAGCGCAGCGATCTCCGACGGCTTCTTTCGTGTCCTCAATCAACTCACGCACCAAGCGTAGTCGGTTTTCAAGTGATCCACCGTATTCGTCGCCGCGGGTGTTCACCACTGGATCAAGGAAGTTCGCCAACACGTAGCCATGTGTGGCATAGACGTAAACAATATCAAAACCTGCATCGCGCGCGCGGATCGCGGCCTTGCGATGCCAGCGGCGCAAATTCTTGATATCGGTCTTGTCCATTGCCCGCGTCTGGAGCGGATGACCCGCGAGATTGGGCAGGCTGGCCACATCCATTGTTGGCAATCGGGAAAAAAGGTTCGGGCTGCGTGCCCCGCCGTACCAAAGCTCTGCACCTGCTAACGCGCCATGTTCGTGCACCTTGTCGGTCATCAGACGGTTGGCTCGGATGTCATTGTCGTCCCAAAGGGATGCATGTACGCCGGGAAGATCATCTGACGTCGGATGGATAGAGTTGTATTCCGTGCAAACCACACCCCATCCACCTTCTGCTTTCACACCACGCATCGCAGCCAAAGTATTGGGGCGCAGAAACCCCATGCCAGTGCAATGCGGGACTTGGAAGAAGCGGTTCTTTGCTGTGACAGGTCCGATCTTCACAGGCTCGAACAAGACATCATAGCGGGGATCACGGGGCATAATTGTCACCTTCGTTAAGAATGGGTCTGAAGCAATACGCAGCGCAACAGGGGCATGTCTTTGTTGAGACCGTCAAGTTTTCAGGCCTCACCGTGACCGCATTGGGCGACGGCGACAATAGTGCTGGGCGTGAATTACATATGCGAGCGATTCAAATTCGCCAGGTTTCGCGTTGAGGGGATGATGCTATGCTACATGGCCGCGATCTATCAAAGTTGTTCGATCTTTTTGACCAAGGATACCCCATGCCGATCAACACAAACATCCCACTCAATCCAGATGTGATCATCATAGGGGCAGGCGCGGCCGGTCTTGGGGCTGCGCGTAAATTGATGAAGTCAGGACATTCCGTGTTGATCGTCGAAGCCGCAGGTCGCGTAGGTGGACGCGCATGGACCCAATCGGAGACCTTTGGCATTCCGGTTGATATGGGCTGTTCGTGGATATCAGGTGCCAAGAAAAACCGGTTCACCAAAATTGCGCGTCAGGGCGGATTTACGTTGGTGGATCACACAAATGTCGACACTGCTTTGTTCGTCGACGGCAGGCGGGCGCGCAAGGCTGAGATTTTAGCTTATGAAAAGGCAGGCAAGAGTATCGTGAAATCGATGCACAAAACAGGCAAGAAGGGCATCGACGTTCCGGGATCAGATGTTCTTCCCAAAGGAATGCCGTTTATGGGAGCCGCCAAAGCTTGGATGGGTCCAATGGACTATGGCATGGATTACGACAATATCTCGACCTTGGATGACTATATTTCTGCCAATGACCAGCCTAGTTATATCGTCGCAGAAGGGCTTGGAACAGTCGTAGCAACGTTAGTTGATGACATCCCAATCTCTCTGAACACGACCGTTCAATCGGTAGACACCTCAGGGCGTGGCGTCGTCGTGGAAACTGACAAAGGGACAATGAGGGCGCCAACTTGTTTGGTGACAGTGTCTACTGGCGTGCTGGCCTCTGGCGCTATCCGATTTAATCCAGCTCTGCCGGTCGCAAAACAAGAAGCCATCATGGATTTACCCATGGGCCTTTTGGTTAAAGTGCCGCTACTTTTTGACGGGCAGAAGTTGGGTCTGAAAGACAACGAATGGATGAGCTATGATATCCCAGATGATCCAACAACGCGGGCTTGCTTCTTTATCACATGGCCCTTTGGGTATGACTATGTGTTCGGCAATATCGGTGGGCAGTTTGGATGGGAACTTTCAAAGGCAGAACCGCAAGAAACCGTCGCTTTTGCTTTAGAGGAAATGGTGAAGCAGGTAGGCAGCGATGCCCGTAAACACTTCGTCAAAGGAATAGCGACAGATTGGGCGACAAACCCATTGACCCATGGAGCTTATGCAGCCGTGCGTCCGGGGCGATGTGGCGCGCGCGAAATTCTGTCCGAACCTGTCGCAGACAAGTTGTTTTTTGCAGGCGAAGCAATGGGGGGAAACCGATCTGCGCTTGTGAATGGCGCGTATGAGAGTGGTAGAAAAGCTGGCAAGCATCTTTCTAGAGTTCTTGGACGCGAGGGGTGACGTCTTGGCACAACCAGAAAGTTTAAAAAGTGCGACGTCGCCATTTGCTACGTTCGCTGCGCAGAATTGGCACTGGCGATAAGGTAGTCATACCTCTATGAGCTTGCTTATGACGGATACTTTGCCCACTTGCCCCGAATGCGCATCCACTTTCACCTATCAGGTAGATGCTTTGCTGAATTGTCCCGAGTGTGGACATGAATGGTCCGCATACGAACCGGACAGCAACGAAGGCAATATCCGCGATAGCGTCGGCAACATCCTTACGGATGGCGATAGCGTGACCGTGATCAAAGATTTGAAACTTAAGGGATCGTCGACAGTGATCAAAGTCGGCACCAAAGTTGGCAATATTCGATTGGTTGAAGGTGACCACGACATCGATTGTAAAGTGCCTGGCGTCGGACCGATTGGGCTGAAGTCCAAGTTCGTGAAGAAAGTAACCGGTTGATTTAAAAGGCCGATATTTGGCGAAAGTTCAGATCAAAATCTGGAAGTGTCATAGGGTCAGGACCCATTAATCTGGTTGCTGCTGCCATTGCCGCATGATTCAAACCTGCAAACTGTAGGGGGTTTCATGAGTAATCTATTTTGGCTGAGCGAAGATCAAATGGTGCGATTGCGACCATACTTTCCCAAAAGCCATGGTGTGCC
>JBDWAL010000056.1:0-21995 GCA_039978895.1 Aliishimia sp. | reverse complement strand
CAGCCGCGCTTGTGCAACCGACGGCGCAAGATCCGACAAATCCAACTGACGCAACGCCACCTCGCCCTGCTCCGGGGGCAGGGCGCAAACGCTTAAGTCCCCATCCGCAGTCCGCGCAAATCGCAACCGCAACGCCTGCTGACGCCGCACAACCCGCTCCAAAGCATCACGCAACACCGCTGCACACACCCCCTCATCCCCACGACCCCCCGCCTCAAACGAAACGCCACAACACACATGACACACACCCCCAAAACCCAACCCGTCCAACAACCAAAAATACAACCCAAGACCACCAACAGACACCGAACCTAAACCAAAGCCAGCCGGAATAGGTACAGCCCGTTCGGCCGTTTCAATTGCTGCAGCCATTGATTTCAAAGTGGGGTCGGCAAAAAGCATGCCTGCGGGCAGGACCACTCCAAACTGTTTTTCAATGTGGGACGCCAGACGCAGGGCTTGGATAGAGGACCCACCGAGCACAAAGAAGTTGGCGTCGGGGTCAGCGATCTTTTGATCAAGCGCTTCAGACCAAAGCTCTGCCATATTGCTTTCAAGGGGGGTGAATGCGCGCGCGGGCATTTTGTTTTGCGCAATAAACCTGAACAGCACCTGATCGGGTATCAGATCATATGAGGCTTGAACACGGCTGCGCTGGAGCTTGCCACTAGAGGTGCGAGGAAGGGCATGGGGAAGGAGAAAGACGATTTCGATTGGCGCAATCTGGAAGGCTGTGGCCAGATCGTTCGCAATGGTTTGGCCCGTTTCCTGTAGCTGGTCCGTGGTTTGGTTTTTGCCCGAAACCTCAAGTGCGAGACCGAAGCCCTCTGACCCATTTTGATGGGTTGCATAGGCTGCGACGCGTCCATTTCGCGCATCGAGGTTCATGGCTTCAACATGCGCTTCGATGTCTTGGGGATATAGATTTTGGCCACTGACAATGATCAAATCTTTAGAACGCCCGGTCAGGTGTAACTGTCCGTCCGAAAGGAAGCCCAAGTCACCAGTGCGCAGCCATCGTGTGCCGTTTACGGTGCGGAATGTTTCCGCCGTGGTTATCGGATTGCGCCAATATCCAAGGGTGACAGACGGAGAGGAGACATAGATTTCGCCAGTTTCGGGTGTCGTGGAAAAGTCGAAGTCCGCCTTACCGATGCGGATTTCTGTTTCGCTGAGCGGCGCGCCGCAATTGACGTAGTTGTGGCTGTTGCCGGGTATGGCGGTTTGGGATGGCTCGCGTGTCGCGGAAATGCCGGTAACTGCCAAGGTCGCCTCTGCCAGACCATAGCAGGGCAGAAACGTTTGGGTGCGAAAACCAGCGACAGCAAAGCGGTCTGAGAACTGTTGCAGGGTGGAAAATCGGATAGGCTCTGACCCAGAGAACGCGACACGCCATGTCGACAAATCAAGCGAGGACAGCGTTTTGTCCCGAACCACATTCGCACAGAGACGGTAGGCAAAATCAGGCGCACCTGAAACGGTGCCACGATGATCGCTGATGGCTTTGAGCCAACGATCCGGGCGCATCAGGAACCGTTTGGGCGACATGCTGACGGTTTTGATGCCTGCGACCAACGGCATGAGGATGTTCCCGATCAGCCCCATGTCATGGTAGATTGGCAACCACGTGACGCAGACGTCTTGGGATGTGATGCCTGCGCCTGTAATCATCGCGTGTGAATTGGCGACGATGTTGTCATGGCTGACCATGACCCCTTTGGGAGCAGAGGTAGAGCCAGAGGTGTATTGCAAGAAAGCTAGATCATCTGGAGCAACGGCACGAGGGACCAAAGGTTGCTCGTTGATCGGGCAATCAGCCACTTCCAAGACGCGCACATCCGTCACATCCAGCAGCCCAGAAAGTGTTGTGCCATCGGTCAAGATCAAAGCAGGCTCGGCATCAGCGATGACCGAGACCAGCCTTGCCATATGACTTTTGCGAGCCGATTCCGGCGGGAAAAGTGGCACTGGAATAACACCCGACGCCAATGCGCCAAGAAAGGCAAAGACATATTCAGGGCTGGTATCTAGCGCGAGTAGAACGCGATCCCCTTGAGACACCAAAGTGCGCATCCAATGCGCAAAACGCGCGGTCTCTTGAACGACCTGCGCAAAGCTGAAGGTCGTTTCCTGTCCATCATTTGCAACCAACACAAACGCGGTATTTTCAGCCTGCGTTTGTGCATGGTGTATCAAAAGATCGATTAATGACGGCCGGATAGGCGCGATTGCCGAAGGGCTGCTTTGAAGGGTCATTGCGTGGCGCCCTCTGGCAGAGGGGATTTGACCAACGGCGTCATGTCGTTCCAGACTTGATCAATATGGGTCATACAATCCGCTTCGGTCCCGCTATATCCCTCATGTGTCCAACCCGCCGGGACCGGTAGATGATCAGGCCAAAGTGCGTGTTGGTTCGTTGTGTTTTTAACGACGAAAAACAAAGAGGGAGATGTCATGGTTACGTGCCCTTGTGCGTTTGATCTCATGGGGTGAGACGCGTGGCCGTTAAAAAAATTTAACTATTTGTTCACTTTTTCCTAAATTAAGTTCGTGGTGCTGCGTTCAATTGTTGAATGGGTTTGGCCGTTAAGGCGACCTTGGACAGGAGAGAACGATGCCATTTGATACCCCCCCGCCTGATGCCTTTCAAAAAACTGCCAGCGGTACTGCGCGGTTAGAACAAGACGCTGTTGTTTTGAATCAAGGTCAGCAAATTGCGATCAAGAGCATCAAAGACGGCGTGCTTGGCTTGGGCGCGCCGCCGCAAGGTTTGGCATTGCTTGACCTGTTGGCGGTGTTCGAAGTTTTGAGCAATCACAACGCCGAAGAAGTTTTGATTACTTTGGACACGCAGGCATGGTCGGACTATGCGCCTGAACTCTTGGCGCGGGGCGTGGCTGTGGCAGTGCAGGATGGTCAATTGGCGGTGTTTCCTGAACTGCTCTGGCAGGTACCCGATCTTTGGTTAAGTGAGGTTGCACCAGCATGTCCACAAAGCTTACAAGTCGGGCCGCATGGTCGCTTTCCTTTACGACCAGCCAAGCCAACGGGCGCCTTGTATCATCGTTACATCCCGTGGTTGACGCAGGTGTTTTCGTTGCGCGCATTGGACCCTGAAACGGATTTAGACCTGTTTCACACGTGGATGAATGATACGCGTGTTGCGGCCTTTTTCGATGAGGCAGGTGGCTTAGACGAACATAAAGCGTATCTCGAAAAAATGGCGGCAGATCCCCATATGATGCCTGTGATTGGTGCATTGGACGGGCAACCGTTTTGTTATTTCGAACTGTATTGGGCCAAAGAAAATCGTATCGGTGCGCACTATTCGGCGGGCAATTGGGATCGTGGGTGGCACGTGCTGGTGGGAGATGAATCCACGCGCGGGGCCGATTACATTACCGCATGGTTGCCTTCGTTGATGCACTACATGTTCCTCACCGAACCACGCACACAAACATTGGTTGGGGAACCCGCGACCAACCACACCCAACAGCTGCGTAATCTGACCCGTTCTGGCTTTTCACGCGTCAAAGATTTCGATTTCCCACATAAACGCGCCACGCTTGTCAGCTTGGAGCGCGACTACTTTTTCAAAGGTCGTTTGTGGGCGCGGCCTGATCCCAAAGATCCCGGCGCGCCATTGCGCCTTTCCCTTTCTGCACAAACTCAACCCGGAGCAGCAAAATGACTTTACATAAAAATGAAACGGATATTCTGGGTGTTGGATTTGGTCCGTCTAATTTGGCACTAGCGATCGCATTGCAAGAACGCGGTGCCACGTTGAACATGCAATTTCTTGAGGCCAAGCCCGCCTTTGCGTGGCACCCCGACATGATGCTCGATGGGTCCGACATGCAGGTTTCGTTCATTAAAGACCTTGTGTCATTGCGCAATCCGGCCAGCCCATTTTCATTCCTTAGCTATTTACATGCAAAGGGGCGGTTGGAACGCTTTATCAACCGCAAGAGTTTTTATCCCAGCCGCCACGAATTCAACGATTACTTTTCCTGGGCGGCGGGTCATTTTGAAACGGAGTGCGATTACGATCAAAGGGTTGTCGGCGCAGAGCCTTTGCGGGATGCAAATGGGCGTATCACCCGGCTAGCTGTGACATCTGAAAGCGGTGCTGGCGTTCAATCCACATATCTGACGAAGAACCTTGTGCTTGCCTTGGGGGGGCGGCCACTGGTTCCAGACACATTTGCACAGGTGGCACAGAATGATTGTGTTGTGCACAGTTCTGCATATCTGAGCACCGTCAAACCAAAATTGAAGCAGTCCGATAAACCCTTGAAGATTGCTGTCATCGGCTCTGGGCAAAGCGGTGCGGAGATCTTTTATGACCTCGTCAATGATCCGCATAATCCGCAGGTGGATTTCATCTTTCGCAGCCATGCATTGAAGCCCTCAGATGACAGCCCATTTGTGAACGAAATCTTCAATGTTGATTTCACAAGCTATGTCTATCAGCAGACGCCGGAACGCCGTCGTGCAATAATGAAGGACTTCTCGAACACCAATTATTCTGTTGTGGATGGTGATCTCATCTCGCAAATCTATGGTGTGTTCTACGAGCAAGATGTTGTGGGTGGATCACATTACACCTTAAGGCGGGCCACGCGTGTAAAAGAGGCCCGCTTCGAAGCCGGTCAGGTGCGCTTGGACCTAGGTGAGACGCACGGAACCCAAACAGACGTACAAGGCTATGACTTGGTAATATTGGCCACTGGCTTCAAACGTCGAATTGGTGAAACCATCCTGTCTGACCTGAAGGACTATGTCACCGACGCGGAAGTCGGGCGCACCTATCAGATGGCAACCACGGATGAATTCCAACCACGCATCTTCTTGCAAGGGTATTGCGAAGAAAGCCATGGTCTGAGCGATACGCTGTTGTCTGTCTTGGCGGCACGTGTGGACGAAATCGCGAATGAATTGGTCTGCTCTAATCCCACGCCTTTGATGTCTGCCGCTGAGTGATGTTTCCGTCTTCTGACGGCGCACCGGATTGGTGTCCCGATTGGGCGGAACCCTCTGCGCAGGCGCGGCATATTGTTGTGTGTTTGCCCTATGCGGGGGGGAGCGCCGTTGCATGGCAGCATTGGCCAGCGGGGTTGGGGTCACGTGTTGGGTTCTTGCCGTATGAATTGCCGGGCCGCGGGATGCGGTTCGGCGAACCATGTGTGACGGATCGTGCGGCATTGGTGCAGCGTATTGCTCATGATTTGGCCTGCTTTCAGCGTGCTGAAACGCCGCTTGTTTTGATGGGACATTCGATGGGGGCGACGTTAGCCTATGAGGTCGGATTGGCCTTGGGGGGCGAGATTCCTTTGATCTTAAGTGGTCGCGCAGCGCCACTGCGTTCTCACTTCGTCGCGCAAGATGTGTCGGATGCCGATCTGTTGGAACGCATAAAGTCGCATGGGGGTACACCGAATGACGTGCTGAATTGCCCTGAGTTGCTGGAGATCGTTCTGCCGATCCTCCGCGCTGATTATGACCTTTTGGCAAAGCAAGCCGAACAACGAATTTTGTACAAATCACCCGCATTGCTTTTAGGGGGATTGGCAGACCCAGAGGTCCCAGTCGAGACACTCGCTGCGTGGGGAGACATCATTTTAAACACTGAGGTCATGACATTCCCGGGCGGGCATTTCTTTGTGTCGGAACAGGCATCCCGTGTTCAGGCCAAAATTCGGGCATGGTTGGAAACCCTGTAAACATGCAAGCAGCCGTTTTTTGGGCGACGGATGCAGCAACTTTGACGCTGTTGGGGGATGCTTGCACACCCCGCGATGCTGCATACGCGGCTACATTTGACAGACACGAAGACAGGCTTAAGCGCCGCGCGACATATGGTTTGGTACGGCATGCTCTTAAGATCACTGGATGGGCGGCTGAAACCACATTGTTGGCCCGCCGTGATACGGGTCAACCTTACCTCAAACATACCCCCGGCCTTACGATTTCGTTATCGCATGCCTCTAATGGGGTCGCAGTCGGCTTGGGCCTGGAATGTGCCGTGGGTGTTGATATCGAAGCGGATCAAGAGGACGCAGTTTGGCGCGATGTTTTGCCCTTTGTAACCTCAGCCAAGAATGTTTCGCCTCAGATGGGATTGTGTATTTGGACGTTGTCCGAAGCCTGTGCAAAATCCCACGGTTTAGGACTGCCTGCCTTGGAAATCGCACATTTGCCATTGGATATTAAGCACTTGCAGGAACGCCAACGCATCGCTTGGCAGTGTTTGGCGCAACGCGATGTGCGGTGTTTTAACGTTGGGCAAGGGGCGTTGGCTTATGCAGTTTCGCCCGATGCCAAGGTGATTTCACGGCGGGTCTGAAATAGAACCAACCCATGCAATAACACCGCAATGGCCGCAGTCCCAATCCCCGCAAACACGGGCACCCAGAGCACGCCGGTCAACCCCATCATGTTTGGTAATATGATCAACAGCGGGAGCATGATGTATCCGTTGGGGGCCAAAGCCACAATCGCTGCAAAGGCTGCACGGTCCATGGCTTGGAACCCGGACAGCAACGGAATGAAGACACAGCTCATCGCGATATAGCCAAACAGGTAGGTGAAGATTTCGGTGGTTGCCTGTTGCATCTCAAGGGATGGAATTAGGACGGGCAACAGCTGGGGGCCGAGCGCTACAACAAGTCCGCTCATCGTGCACCCAATGCAAACCGACAGCAGTAGGATACGGTGAACCAGTTTAAGACATCGGTCATGGTTCTGGGCACCATAAGCATGGCTGACAGCCGCTTGTGCTCCCAACGCAAGGCCCTGCACCGGGATTATGATCAAAGCCATGAGGCGCAAATCAAACGTCAAAGCCGCGACATATGTATCATCGGCCAGCCGCGCGATTTCTCGCAAAAACAATAAGAACGAAACCGCAGTCAGAATGTTGACGATTGTCATAGGCGGGGAGAGGCGCAGCAGTGCGACGCATTCGGATCGCTTAAAGCGGCCTCGAAAGGGTGAAAATCCCAAACTGCCACGTCGAAACCAAACGACATAAAGTACGCAAGCCGCAACCTGTCCCGCTATCGTCGCCAAGGCCGCGCCCGTGACGCCCCAACCAAAACCGAAGATAAAGATCGGATCCAAAACCATATTCGTGCCAAAACAAACGAACAACGCGATCATCGACCATTTGCTGTTGCCGGACCCAAGCGCGCAGAAATCTGAGATGATTTGAAACGTGACCAAGGGGGTCGCACAGAGCAGTAAGATCAAATATTGCCGCGCCATTTCATATGTGTGTTCCGATGCCCCAACCGCTTTGAGCAACTCTTCTGGTGACCATAAGAGCAACAGAGCAATGCCAATTGCGATGCCGCCAGCGAGGACCATGGCACTCATGCTGGCATTTTCTGCGCCTTGCGTATCACCTTGCCCTAAGCGACGCCCGATGACGCTGGCCACTGCGGCCCCAAATCCAACGGTGGCTGCAGTGGCCAACATGAAGATCGGGAAAGTGACACCAATTGATGCCATCGCAAACGGCGACAACCGTGTGATCCAAAGCGCATCCACAAATTGATTGATCGCATTGGCCGACAATCCAAGTATCGCTGGCAACCCCAATCGGAAGATTAATCGAAACAAAGACGTATCGGTCAGTTTATCTTTTGAATGGAAGGACACGCGAAACCTAACTTTGCCAAATGAAACAGGTGTTACGTCTATGACGTAAGCAGGAGCCGCAGATTTAAACTTGTTATGAAAATATTAATGTTTTTGAGGCGAAACGCCCTTGAATGTTCAACCATAACGGGCAAGTAAGGGGGCAGCCACCGGGAACGCCAAGTCGAGCCCAGGCAGCTTTTCCTAACTTAAACTTTGGTTTGCAGACGCTTTGGTGTCGGCCCTATTGGGATGGCTATAATGGTTGGTGCTATAGAAAAAAACGCGCGCGAAGCTCTATTGGAAGAACTCATGAAAAACCGCAAAATGCACTTATGTCGTGCGTTGAAGGTCGTCGGATCCATTGCTGCGGCTGAGGACGTAATTCAGAACACAGCCCTTAAGTGTTTGTCCTCCGCAGAGCTAGACAAACCCGAGCGTTTACAAGGGTATGTCACAAAAATGGTCAAGAACACCGCGCTTGATTATTTGCGTAAAAACACGCGCGAAGTGGCGGAACCATTTGATGACGCCCACAAAATCGCGTTGGCAGGTACCGATGATCGTTGCGGGTTCCGCCATTGGGAGAAACGGGAAGAGCTGAAGCAAGTTGTGCGAAAAATCGCGAGCTTTCCAAAACACAAGCAGAACGCGTTTATCCGGCACCGCTTGGGCGGAGTTCCGCAAAAGCAAATTGCGCAAGATTTAGATGTGTCGCCGACATTGGTCAATTTTATGATCAAAGACATTGAACGGGCATGTCGCACAGCAGGGAATGACACGGTTTCTGAGCAAATTTGATCAAGGCACGTTGAATAGCGCTCAACCTGTCCCACTTTTTTGAAGTCCAATTTGCCCGATCAAACGACCTTTCGTTTGAACGCAACCGCGCTTTTGCAGCCAAATTGACAGCGGCATCGCTGTTCCTGCGGCGGCATTGCAGCGGCCAAGCCTTACTTAGGGCGATGCGCTCTTGGCCTTGCTTGAAAGTCGATAAGTGGCGTTCCTGAACTCGCAAGAATGCCAAAATACACTGCAGATATGGAAAGATGCGATTTAGACCGGACGCCACAAAGAGCGTGTGTTGGTTGGGATGGTGGGTGTTTCTTTTAACATATTGAAATTATTAAATTTTATAAGATGGAGGCAATTGGAAAATTACAGAAATAGGTTTTGTGACTAGCTTGTGTCACACAAAGCGCTCTTAAAAATTACCTCTATGCCTGTTCGTAATTTGGCCATCCACTGTGATGTTGGCTGGTGTCATTCCACCGTTTGGAATGAATAGAAATGACGTGCGGATTGAGAGCCCTGTTCACGGCATTCTAGAATTGCGTGGAGGGACACGCCTTCGGAACATTTCCATCAAAGGTATGCGACTTATTGCGGATTTTGGCGGCACGAGCGCAGGGGTTGGTTTGTGTGAAAATGGCGTTACCAAAAGCAATTCTGTTCAACGATTTTTGAACGCCGATTGAAACAGCTTGGAGGATGTGCTTGCAGTGTATTGTGCGCGGCATCTCAGCGGAGCGCTTGATGAGATGGTCATTTTCGTCGCCGGACCCGTTCTAACTGGCACCACCAAGTTGACCAATCGCAAGTGGGCCATTGTCGACAACGAAATGGTTCAAAAGTTTCGATGCAAACGAGTTGTCTTGCTGAACGATCTCACTGCTTTGGGTTATGCTGTCCCGATGCTGACAGATGATCAAACCATGCATATCTCCGGCGAGCATGCTCAACATAGATCAAATGGCCAATCATTGGTTGTTGGTGTCGGAACTGGGTTAATGTCAGCCTAGTCATTAAGTCAGAACAAGTTACCGTTTGCCCACCTGCCGAAGCGGGCCACGTATCGCTGCCGCAAAGTGTTGCGAATGATCCGAAAACGTTTGGCGTAGAACCTGTCCATTTCTCAACCGTTGAAACGTTGTTTTCCGGACGCGGCTTAACAGCGTTTTTTCAGCAATTCACAGGACACAATAGTGTAACAAGCGAAGCGGTAATCGCTTCTTATCGCGAACAGCCACTATTGCCTTGGCATCCGGTCCGAACGGCGGCTCTGCGATGTCATTTGCATGTGGTCTGCTTCACCGGATGACTCCATTCGGCTCGGCGGTCAAAAGCTCCCATTGAAGCCCAAGCACGTGTGGGCAATTCGCGTGCGCCTCGAATTGGCGGAAAACCATCGCGGCCTTGCCCTGTTCAATCTGACCAACGACAGTAAATTGCGCGGCCGTGACTATGCACGGATCGTCCGAGACTGGGCTGGGGCCATCGGTTTGGAAACCACCGTTTACAACACGCATTCAGCGCGACGGACGAAGGTCACACAGATTTACAAGAAGGCGGGCAATCTGCGTGCTGTTCAGTTGTTGTTGGGTCACACCAAGATGGACAGCACAGGGCGATATCTTGGCGTTGAGCTTGAAGACGCCATGGCATTTTCGGAAGCCATTGAAATCTAAACCTTGGCTCGTTCGTAAGGGACGGTCCAAACCGGACTTTGGACAGGCGGTCGGAAGGCTGCCGTCGCAGCCCGCTTAGCGGCCATTCACTGCGGTAGCGAAACGATAAACAGCTCTATCTTGATGAAAGACCTTAAAGCTGACATTGGCGCAGCCGCAGCGAAAGCACACTCTGTCCGCAACATGTGAGTTCGCGCCTCAACTCATTTTGCGGTCGCAGCGAAGTGCATGAATGGATGCCACAGCGGTGGATTGCGGATGCGGCTTATGGTTCAGGTCCGATGTTAGTTTGATTGGCTCAAAAGCGCGGGATTGCATCGCATATCCCTGTCATTGAAAAAACTGGCCGAAAGGACGGCACGTTTGAACGCGCTGGTTTTACATTTGACGCTGAGCACGATCTTTATATTTGCCCTAGTGGCAAAGAGCTGACGCAATATAAGCGCGTCTTCACCGCGCCAAAATCTGGTCCCAATAAAGATGCCACCATCCGCGACCGCGCCTGGAAATTTGATTGGCGGCATGCTCGTTCAAACGCCGCTGCATGCCTAAACACCCACACCAAAAAGTGTCGGGTTCAATCTATGAACCACCCCGTGACGTCGCCCGCGCCTTATCTCAAACATAGCAATATGCCATCTCACGAAAACGACGTAAAAAGGTCGAAATGTCGTTCGCCGATCTGAAACGCATTCACGGCTTTAGTCGGCTTCGATTGCGTGGACCATGCGGGACTCATGACGAATTTATCCTCGCCGCAACCGCCCAGAACCTCAAAAGTCGACAAATTTGGCCTGACACAAGTTGGGCCAACACCTCTCAGTAAACTCAAGCCGGGAACCATTCGCCCCGAGATACAGGGCTCGGAACACCATGCGTTTTTCAGAACTGGCTCGCAAAAAGTGCTGCTGCGCGAACACCGTCAATAACGGATACCCCAATTGACTGGGGAGTTCTTTCCTCGATGTTGACCATACCACCACAGCCGAGGACGACAGATCGAACATCGTCATCGCGCGCTGCAACTTCAATTTCGGAAACGACTTGATCGGTGGCCGCAAGCGCATCCTGTTCCAGCGCCAGAACAGGCACGCCGCTTGCGCGTACCTTGCCCAGATGGCCAGATAAGCCATAGGTTTCAATATTGGCCTCCAGGATTGGCACAGACACCTGCAATGTCGTCACCACCGAGAACCGACCGCCAGCGACTGCCGCAAGATGGTAAGCTGCTTGACCAATTCCGATAACCGGGCATCGGGCGATCTCGCGGGCTTCCTTTAGGGCCGTGTCGTCAAAGCACCCGATAATAATCGCTGAGGCGCCTTGCGTGGAAGCTTTGTCCACCAGCTCAAGCAGGGGTGCTTCGGCCAACGCGCCATCTTCGACCCCTTGTATAGAGGGCGGGCCATCATGGGATGTCCAACCTTCGAACTCTGCGCTTGGCATCGTTTCCTGCGCTGTCCGGAGCATGGCCTGCGTCATTGACACCGTGCTATTGGGATTGATCAGGACAATCATAGCATCCCCTGACCCGCATCTGATCCAGCGCGGGCCTTGCGACGGGTGGTCCACATTGCGAGGCATAAGAACAAGCCGATCATCAGCAATGAGAATACAGTTGTCAGCGTACCCAAAGCATAGAGCACGGGTGTGGTCACATTGGTTGTCATCCCGAAGATTTCGAGTGGGAGGGTGTTGTAGCTGCCAGAAGTAAGGAGGGTTCGGGCGAATTCATCATAGCTGAGCGTAAAGCCGAACAAGGCGACCCCGATGAGTGATGGACCAATGATCGGCAACACCACATATCGCAATGTTTGCCATGACGTGGCCCCGAGGTCCCGGGCGGCTTCCTCATAGCTTTTGTCAAAGCGGTTGAAGACGGCGAACATGATCAATAGTCCAAAAGGCAACGTCCATGTCAGTTGCGATCCGAAACCAGACGTGGACCAATGCACGTTCAGACCCGATTGCGAAAAGATTAGCCCGACGCCGAGTGAGATTAGGATTGAGGGGATCACCAGTGACGTGATGATCAGATAGAACAGAATACTTGAGCCTTTGAATTTCTTCCGGAACGCCAGCCCGCCCATCACGGACAGGATCACAGTTGTGATCATGACCATCAGCCCCAATGCGAAGCTGCGCCGGAAACTGCCCCAGATGTCACCCACCGCCTGTTGTTCGAACAGGTCACGGAACCAATGCAGCGACGTGCCTTGCATTGGGAAGGTCAGCCCGCCGCCGGGGCCTTGGAAAGACAAGATCGCGATGGTGATTGTGGGGCCATAGAGGAACAGTAGAAACAGGGCGAAGAAGGCGCTCAGAATGTAGAATGATTTGGGACGTGGTTCCATGTCAAAGCTCCTTTCGGATGTCGACGAAACGCAGCATGATCCCGATGACAATTAGGACGGTCAGCAGCAACACAACCGCAGTGGCAGACGCAGACGGATATGCCAGAAGCGCGATATCATTTGAGATCAGACGCCCGACATTTGCCGATTGGGACCCAGACATGAAGCGGACCGTGATGAAGTCTCCCATCACGAGGGTCACGACAAAGATGGTCCCGATCATGATGCCTGGTTTGGTCAGCGGGATGATCACGTTCCACAAGATTTGCGCACCGGATGCGCCCGCGTCACGCGCGGCTTCGATCAAGGATTTGTCGATACGCATCATCGTGTTGAAGATCGGTACGACCATAAACAGCGTATAAAGATGGACAAAAGCGAGGATGACCGCAAAATCACTGAACAATAGCCAATCCAGCGGCTCATTAATCACACCCCATGAAATCAACGTGGAATTGGCGATGCCATTGCGGCCCAAAAACGGGATCCACGAGATCATGCGGATGATGTTGCTGGTCCAAAAGGGGATGGTGCAGAGCAGGAAGAGAACGATCTGCCATGTTAGACTGCGGATATGAAAGGCGAGGAAATAGGCAACCGTAAACCCGATCGAGAGCGTGAAAACCCAAGTAATGAACGCGTATTTGAACGTGTTGAAGAAGACCTTGTAGGTCACGTTTGAGCCGAACAGGAACTCATAGTTTTCCAGATCAAAGGCAGGAATTATGGAAAATTCAGTGGCCTGCCAAAAGCTGACGGTCACGATCATGACGATGGGCAGAACCAGAAAAAAGACAAGCACCGCCAAAATCGGCAGTGCCATCAGCCACCCAATAAAGGAATTATTTTTCAGCACTTTCAGTCTTTCAAAGTGAGGGTGGGACGGGAGCACAGGTCTCCCGTCCCTTTTGTCTTTAGGCCGCGATGAACTCATTCCACTTGCGAACCATGTACTGGTTTTCATCCATGACGGAGTTCCAGCAGGCCACAGCGCCCATGCGATCTTGGAATGATCCGCCGTCGCGGACGTCTCCGGCTTGTGCAAGCGCATCACCAGTAGGCGATGTGATGGTGCCGGTCGCCGGATTGCCTTCAAACCAATAGCCCCATTCATTTTCAGACATGAAGTTCTTGGACGTCTCTGGCACCGCAGAGTAATAGCCCTGACGCATCAGATAGCCGCCGACCCAGCCATCGAGATACCAGTTGATGTATTCATAGGCCGCGTCACGTTCCAATCCGGTCAGCGCTGCGGACAAGCCGATGCCGCCGCCCCAAGACCGATACCCCTCTTCAAGCGGTTGATAGACGCATTCGACGCCTTTCGACTTCACAGCTGTGATTGCAGGCGACCACATGGATTGGATCACAACTTCGCCCGACGCCATTAGGTTGACGCTTTCGTCGAAGGATTTCCAGAAGGCGCGGAACTGACCGTTCTGTTTGGCTTCTGTGAAGATTTTCATCGTCAGATCAATCTCTTCGCGGGTCATGTTGCCTTTGTCTGGGTAGGTGTATTCGCCCATAGACTCCACGACCATCGCCATGTCCATGATACCAATCGAAGAGATGTCTAGTATCGACGCTTTGCCCTTGAACTCGGGGTTAAGCAGTTCTGACCATTTGCTGATCGGACGACCGATCAGGTCCGGGCGAATACCCAATGTGTCTGCGTTATAGATGGTGGGAATGAGGGTCATCCAACCACTTTCATTGTCCACAAACCCTTTGCCGTCCGGGCCTTCTGTAAAGCCAACCGAATGCGGTGCGGTACCTTGGGCTATGGTGCTTTCCGGCGTCAGTTTGCCGTTGCGAAAGATGCCGACGATCTTGTCATAGTTCTTGATCTTCGACGTATCCATGGCTTGCAGATTGCCGGTGGGCCATACTTTTTTGCAGATCCAGTATTCGATGTCGGCAATGTCAAAGCTGTTGGGCTGCGTCGCTGCACGCTGTGTCACGCTGTCGGAATCGAGTGCGGTCATCTCAAGCGTGAAGCCAAGGTCTTCCTTCACCTTGTTGGCCACATCATTGAGGTTGGAAACACCCGTGCCGAACTGGCGCAGGGTGACATCCTTGATGTTCTGCGCCCAGATCATTGGTGCGCCCAGCGTCGATCCGGCTGCAAATGCCGCGCCGCCCTTGAGAACATTGCGTCTTGATACTTTGGTCATGTCTTCATTCTCCGTGTCTGGTAATTTCTAGGCCGTGAGTTTGTGCAATTTGCTGTCTTCCCAGATCAAACCGACCTGATCGCCTGGGTTCATTGGGTTGTTGAAAAATCTGTCTTCCGGGATCAGCGCGCTAACCTCCTGATCGCCCGCAATCCGCGTCGAAACGGAGACATGCGCGCCTTGGTATTCCACCGCTGTGACGTTGCCTTGCAATTTGCCCGCTTCGCTCTGCGAGATGCCAACGGCATCCGTGCGGATTGCAAAGCGCCCTTCGGGCAAAGCGATAACGTTGTGTCCGCCGATGAACTGGGCGACGAAAGCCGTGGTGGGGGCGTTAAAAACATCCCGCGCGCTGCCGGCTTGTTCGATAACTGCGTTATTCATCACAACGATCTCATCCGCGAGCGCCAAGGCTTCGTCTTGACCGTGAGTGACATGCACAAAGCTGATCCCCAACTCGCGCTGTAATTTGCGCAACTCACCGCGCATGCGGATACGCAGGAAGGGATCAAGCGCGGACAATGGTTCATCCAACAGCAAGACTTGGGGGCGTGTGATGAGCGCGCGCGCCAGCGCTACACGCTGCTGCTGCCCACCAGACAGTTGATCTGGAAGCCGGTCGGCCAGCGCGCTCAGGTCCACCAGCTCTAGCATTTCGCCCGCTCGTTTTAGGCGCTCTTGTTTGTCATCTCCGCGCATTTTTAAACTGAAGGCGACATTCTCGGAAACGCTAAGGTGTGGAAATAAAGCATAATTCTGGAACATCATTGCGGTGCCACGCTTGGCGGGCGGCAGTTTTGAAATGTCAGCGCCGCCCAGAAGGACCGCACCGTCCGACACGATCTCATGGCCTGCGATCATGCGCAGCGTGGAGGACTTCCCGCATCCCGACGGACCCAGCAGACAGGCATACCCACCGGGTTGGAACTTATGGTTAATGGCATCAACAGCTACCGTCGCCCCATAGCGTTTGGTGACCTGCGCCAGTTCCAATTCTTTAGCATGTGCTGTCATAGAGCCCTCATTTCTTGTCCAACTCAGGTCAGTATGCGAACGACAAAGCAATTACGCGAAAAGGGTTTTCCCTTTGATTTCGTCGAACTGCCCATAATTTACGCAACAAAAAACCTAGGTGTTTAAAAATTGAACACAAAATTGTATACAATACAAGTTTCAGTTGCATACACCTGAAAGACTTGAGGCAGGCTCGCCACTCTGCCATTTGGAACGTGTAAGGAATTCGACATGACCCGCAGCACAGTTTCCACTCCGACAAAGCCCGCCACAAGCGATAGCATTGCGCAGGCGTTATCCTTGGCGATTCATGAACACAAAATCGCGCCTGGCACAAAATTGGGCGAAGACGACTTGGCAGAGATCTACGGCGTGTCGCGTACCGTTGTGCGCGCAGCATTACAGTCCCTGCACCATATCAAACTGGTGGATATACGCCGCAACAAAGGGGCATCTGTTGCGTTCCCGTCGATCAAAGAAGCGCATGAGGTCTTTGAGGCGCGCGAGCTATTGGAACCCCGCACGGCGCGCAGTGCGGCGCTCTATGCGACACGCGAGGACATAGCACTTCTTGAGCGTCACATTACCGATGAGCATAAGGCGCTTGATGACGCTGATCCCGGCCGCGCGCTTTACCTTTCGGGCCTTTTTCATACCGAAATTGCCCGCATTGCCCAACAAGCGACGATTGCCGGGTTCATTGAGACGCTCATTGCAAGATCATCGCTGATTATTGCGTTGTATTGGCGTCGGGAAAGTGCGCTTTGTGAAAAGCACGCGCATCATGCTTTGGTACAAGCGCTCGCGGATAAGGATGGACAACAAGCCGAAGAGCTGATGCGCAGTCACCTTGTTGATCTTCATTCGGCGCTTGATCTAACAGAACGAAAAGGCCGCACCCAGTCTTTGAAGGACGCACTTTCCCAATGACCATTCGTGCAATGACGCTAAATGATTTGAAAGTGGTCCTGCAGTGGGCCGCCGACGAAGGCTGGAACCCCGGATTGGATGATGCGCATGCTTTTCATGCATCTGACCCTTCGGGCTTTCTGATCAAGACGGTTGAAGATGAACCGGTAGCTGCCATTTCTGTGGTCAATCACACGCCGGAATTCGCGTTCCTTGGGTTGTACCTTTGCAAGCCTGAGTTTCGCGGCCAAGGACATGGGATAGAGGTTTGGCGTGCTGGCATTGCGCATGCAGGAACGCGCAGTATTGGATTGGACGGGGTGCCAGACCAACAAGAGAACTATGCACGTTCGGGTTTTGTAAGAACGGGCAGCACAATCCGCTACCAAGGACAGATTGTCCGTTCGACCGATCCACGGATACGCCCAGCATCACCCAACGAGCTTGAAACACTGATTACCCACGACACAAAAGCATGTGGCATGCAGCGCACAACATTTGCGGCGGCTTGGTTCACCGATACCCCAAACCGGCAGACCTTAGTCCTGACGCAAGGTTCGGCGATCACAGGATTTGCAACGTTCCGGCGCTGCGGCGACGGCAGTAAAATTGGCCCAGTATACGCGGTGTCTGAAACTGACGCGTTGGCACTGCTGTCCGCCAACCCGTTCGCTCAGTCAAACGCACCATGTTTTGTCGATATCTTTGGTGAAAACGCCCCCCTGTCCAAGGTGATAGCATCGCTGAATTTCGAACCAACCTTCGAAACGGCCAGAATGTTTAGCGGAACGCAACCTACGGCAAACCCAAACAAGTTTCAGGCGATAGCAACGATGGAGCTTGGATAACTCGGCAGACAGCGAAGCCATTCGGAGAGAAACAGCCATTGGCGCAACCGCAGCGAAGGGCAACTCCGCCCCGCATCTTACCAGTTCGCGCACGGTGCGACGAAAGGCAACCTTTCTCGAACCGGTCACTCCTAACCAACGCAGCGAAAGAGAAAAAAGATCCCATTTTTCCGATGTGTTGCTCAGCAGTTGACGGCTGCTATAGATACTGCAGAATACGCGATCACGACGTAGTTCTTATGTTCGGATAAACCAAAGATGGGCACAGTGTCAGATCATTTTTTTACGCCGCCAAAGATTCCAAAAGTTGATGTTCGTGTCACGTCACTTAGTGGTGGCGGGGCGTGTCCTGCTCAATTTGAAGGCAGAACACCTGATGGGCGAGAGGTTTACATTCGTTATCGAGGTGGGACGCTCTCTATCAAAGTGGCGCGCACGCCCACTGAAGGCGCGCACTCCGGTGTCAACATCCTGAATATTGAGTTGGGGCCACCTTTGGATGGCACGATATCAGCGCAGCAGATCATTTCTCTTACCGGTTTAGTCGTCGATGAATTAGATGAAGGTCGATTAACAAAGCTTGAAGCCGAACGAGACCTCTCAGGGGCAACGACATTTTATACGACACACGGAATTTCGGCGACCACCGAAGGGGCGATAAAATTTCTGTCACTGTTGCACAGCACGTTTCCCCGGTGCCAAATCACTGAAATTACGTGGTCCCAACACGAAGGCCGCAACGAACGATTATTGGAACTCGGCGAACGTCCCAATGAGACAGTATTGGAAATTCGTCTAGACAATGATTGCCCGGTAATTTCCTTACAATTCTCGAGGTTCAAATATGATTTTCCTGGTTACGGTCGACCAGATGGGGATGCTGAATTTTCTAAAGAAGCCGGGCGAAAAATCGAAACCGTCGGGAGTTTTGGTTGTGCGGTCAAATACGACAGTTTAAGTATCTCATCTGCATTTTGTTCAGACGACGTCCCGGCTCGAATGTGGCTTGAGCAACTGGATTCCAAAATTGCGGATTGTTTTCCTGTAACAAAATACGCGCCTCATGACCTTGGATCCGGCGAGAAAATCGCGGACGAACCTTGGAAGCTTCAGGAAGACCCCGCTATTGCTGAGTGGGTGCAAACTGTTTCCAACCGTTTCCGATATGTCACGCGAAAAGGTCGCGGATCACCCCTGATCGGATATCGATGAGACAAAGCAACCATTCGCCCAATTGCAGCAAGAACTCGCTCAATCCGCAAAGCATAAGACCCAAGACACCCACAGCGTAACATTCAGCGCGAGGACCGCAATGATGGCGGGTTTTGGGTCTTCGATCGAGCTGATTGAACCTGCGTAGGCTGCGATCAAAACATAAGGGACAGTCCCAACGGCAAAGAACATGCAATAGCGAATAAAGCGCATTTGTGTTGCCCCAGCCATGCAAGCAGACACCTCTGTTACAATCGGAACCGCACGCGAGAGAATGATCATAATCGGACCGTTGGTTTCGAAAGCAGCAGTCAGCGCCGCTCTTTCCTGTGGGCTCTTGATCAAAAACGCGATGCCATGGTGACCCCAAACCCGGCTGATCCAGTACCCTGAACCTGAGGCCAACGACATCCCAACGAATGCAGCCAAAGCGCCACTGGGAAAGCCCAGAAAAAAGCCTGACAGAATGGTAATTGTCAGCGTGGGCACAGCGACAAAAAGGTCAGCAAAAAGAAGTAAAATGACGCTGCCAACCAGAACTGTTGTGTCTACTTGCCCGGCCCATTCCAACCAGTTTCGGACGTTTTCAATTGTGAGTATGCCAAGCAGACGACCGATAACGAAGGTGAGTGCAAAGAGGCTCGCGAGGGTCAGCATGACTTTGATGAGCGATTTCATGGCTCAGGCAGCCTTCATAATACGGGCGGCAAAATTTGGCGCAATCCGTTGGAGGATGCGCAAGACCCTCACTTTACTGATGTCGATGTTTGCCCGCGACAAGGACAGCCCGCGAATGATGTCGCATGCGACCTTTTCGGGGTTTAGCTTTCCACTGCCACGTCCCGCCGTCATGGCGGTGTCAACCAAGGGTAAGAAAACTTGCTTCACGTCAACAGTGGTGTCTTCCAATTGATACGCCAACGACTGTGAAAAGATGTTGAGTGCCCCCTTGGTGGCACAATAAATAGCGGAGTCAGTTTTGGGGGCGAGCGCGAGACCGGAATTGATGTTGACGATCAAAGCACGCTCGGCATCCATCAAGTTCGGCAGAAGCAGGTGCACAAGCGCACATATCGATGTGAAGTTGACGTCTATTTCCCGCTGGATGGTTTCGTAACGAAAATCGGTGTCGGTAAAGCGGGGCGTGTATTGCACCGCCGCATTGTTGATCAGCACATCAATGGGTTGGTCGCTTTTCACCAACGCATCGGCGGCGCGCTCCACCGTGCCCAGATCCGCAAGATCCGCTTCGTATATTGCAATGTCAGGGAAGTTTTCTCGTAGGGTCATCAATCCAGCAGAAGGCCGCGCGATGACTGTGATCATGTTATCCGGCACCAGTTGACGCAACAATTCGAAGCCCAGACCAGACGCGCCCCCTGTGATCACGATATGTTTGTTTTGGATATTCATATCATAACTCCGTATGTGTCCAATATTCGAGCACGTTAGGTGAACGGAGAAATTTAGAAATTAACCCAGGTTAAAACGCATGAATATTTCTGACTTCTTCGCCGTCAATGGAAGAGTGATCACGAAAGACGCAGACGAACATCTGTTCCGCCAAGGTGACTTGGACACATCGCTATACGTCGTGAGAACCGGTCTGTTGAAGGCGTATTACTTGTCAGAGGATGGCAAGGAAAACATCAAGTCCTTCATCTTTCCTGGCGGACAGATTGGCAGTCTGGCTGCGGGATACCAACACGAAACCTGTACCTTTAGCCTAATTTGCTTGGAACACAGCGAGCTTGTCGCGGTGAAATTTACAGATCTATACGAGGCCAGTCGGGTCGATATCGAACTGTCCAAGGGGATTGTTGATTTCCTGTTAAGTTTCGGCATTCGCAAAGAAATGCGTGAGTACGAGTTGCTGTGCCTTTCCGCCGAGGAACGTTACCGACGGCTGATTGCGAATAAGCCCGAGCTTCTTAATCATGTGACGCAAAACGAAATCGCGCGCTATCTTGGTGTAACGCCAGTTGGATTAAGCAGAATCAAGATCCGTGTGAATCGCAAGTCCAATCCGCAAAACAGACCGTGAAGGGGCAGGGCAAGAAAAGACAGAAAAGTCCGCACTGCAGTCATCGGAGAAGTTCTCATGGTACCAATCTGGATGCGGATGCAGCGAACGGCAGGTATGAGCCCACTTCACCTAATGCTGCAAGGACGATGAACGTCAGCTATGCCAGCTTGAACGACGAGCAGATCAGCGTTCATTCTGCGGAAGACCGTCCGCGATTTCGTAGTAATCACCCTTTTCCGATACAAAGATATGCATGGAAAGGTTGGTGTCAGTTGTACCGTCGAAAACGCCCATGGCGACTGCAGTCCAATCATGGTGGATCGGGTCCCAAAAAAGCGTCGATCCACAAATCGAGCAGAAGCCCCGACGCACTTTCTCTGAAGACCGATACCATCGGACATGCTCCTTTCCATTTATCTCTAGCGCAGAGCGTGGAAGGTCTACCGAAGCCCCATAATGCCCGGTTTGCTTTCGGCATGCTTTGCAATGACACGCGTTAGCTTCTGGCAGGTCACCGTGAACAGTAAAGTGAACGGCTCCACACAAGCAGGACCCTTCATGCATCTTGCGTCTCCGTTTTGGTTGTCGCGCGCGTATCCCGTCTAGCGCTTAGCTCACGTATAATGGCTTTTGCTTCTGCGGGTGGTTTCTGTTCGACCCTTCGGTAGTCGGTTCCATCCACTTGCCTTGTTAGCATACCACAGGAAATCATTGTTCTGCGCAGCGTTGCTGAGTCTTTAAAATGATGCTCCTCGTCAAAGATATCATTCACTGTTCTCTCACTGAGGGATGTGTTGGACGGTAGCGTCGCCCACAAAGCCCAAAGCGCTAAGGTCTGTACCGAACGTTTGGACGGCCATCGAAGCAACTTTCCCACTTGGTCGAACTGATGCAGGGTGCGTTCCACTACCCGCGCATCCACAATGATGTCGCTGGGTACATCATCCAGTCGTCTCGCCGCCGCAGAAGCGGCGCGCATGTGTTGGACGTTTTGAAAACCCGCCGCGCGAGCAACGATGTTCATCAATTTAAGGTGGGAAGGGCTGGTCTCGCCAAGTTGTTGAGACAATGAACGGGTGAAGACGGTCATGTCGTTCACGCGTAGAGGTACAGGTGTTTTGGTCATCATTCATCCAAGTCGGGCGTTGTGCTGGTTCGTCGGTCGCTGACTTAACGAAACGACGCCCAAGTAAATGCGATGTCGTATTCGAGGATATGGCAGGTTTAGCACTCCAAATGGAGCAGCGACGCCTCGGTGTCTGCCGACCGTGATAGAAAACTACGCTGAATCGTCTGCACTCGCAAGACAGCGGAGGTTCAATTGTTTAGTGCGAAGGTCTGCAAAGTCC
>JBDWAL010000055.1:0-468127 GCA_039978895.1 Aliishimia sp. | reverse complement strand
CAGCTTACCGTCCTTGCGATCCTGCACAGAATTGATGAATGACTGACTGACTTTCGCTTTATCATGCCCATACGGCAGCAGATCATCAGACCCAATTCCCAACTTGGCACCTATGTCTTGAATTGGCTTCTTATCCGCTTCACGTGCGATTTCGATATCAGTCTTATATGCCATGGGGCTTACTTCCTGTTGATTGGTCTCAGACCCAAAGGGGGTCAAAGGAACGGCTATGTCTTCCATCGAATACACATGACATAGCTTATAACCGCTGCGCATTTCCGACATTTTCGTAGCTCTAAACGTCGATAGTGGCTTCTTAGGTTTCTTTTGGGAAACGAAAGTCACATCGCGAGCGGTCATGTTCTAGATCCGCAAGGACATAAGCGCACAGGGCTTTTCTAGCAAAGGCTGCAAAATTAGTAAGTGCTTAAGTAAATCGGAACCCCTATTGACGCGCAGCTTGCAAGAAAGACCACACCGGTTGATCAGGCACATGCAACACAACTTCATCGCCGGTCGCGATCTGCCCTGGGTGCTCCACCCAAGCGGTGACCCCGCGCAAACCTCGGGCTGCTTCTTTGAAAGCTTTCCCATGTCCCGCATGATCTGCTTCGATTTCTTTGGCGGGAAAAATACAGGGACGATTTTCCATATCCACGACTAGGGTCGCCCCTGATGGCATTTGAAGGCGAGCCGAAGGTGGGACATGCGTGAAATTCGGAATTCCTTCGATGACCATCGACGCGCCAAGCAAAGCAGGATCCAAATGATCCATATTTATCTTGTCGGCAATTACAGCCAATTCTTCCTCGGACAAAACCGAAAGCTGACGTGTGTTCCGAATTTGCGTCCCGCGCGCATATTGCGTCCGCACCCGACTGCAAGAGTCTCGTGTCAATCCGCCATGGCTTTCACCCGCAATTCCGTCCCACGTCAATTCCGCATGCGACACAGCCTGCGCCCGCAGGCCCGCTTCGCGATCAGGTACCCGGCCAAGAAACGTGATGCGGCCAACGAATTCTGTCTTCTTCAAAGCGGGCATTTTTACGAACTCCTAAGATCTGGGGATACATACAAGCAGCAACCAATGAGTAACAAATCATCATTTGTGACGGTCCCATCACGTAAGTTTAAACCAGAAAACCCTAGGAAGGCTCAATCATGGTGAAGTCCTAGTTATGCGACTTGAAAGCCCGACTTGATCAGCAAAAGGTTCTATTCCACTGGTTTTGAGCATCGCATTTCGGGTCTTGAAACGCCCCATACAAACGAAAAAACCGGAACCCACATAGGTCCCGGTTTTCTCTGATTTAGGAATATTGGTGTTTATCGTCAGGAAGGCTCAGGTTCCATGCCGCCTGTTGGCGGTTCCGGTTTTTTCTTCTTGGCCTTAGGAATTGCAGTGACCGACGGCGCGTTGCCCTTATCTTCCGGTGTATCGTCTTCCGGGGCCTGAGGCGGTTCACCGCGCATGACGCGCTTAATCTCTTCGCCAGTCAGCGTCTCATATTCCAAAAGCCCCTGAGCCAAACGTTCGAATTCTTCACTTTTCTCAGTGATGATCTTGTACGCAAGGTCATAGCCTTCATCGATGATCCGTTTGACTTCGCTTTCGATCAATTCCTTGGTCGCAGCAGAGACCGAGAAACCACCCGCACCACCGTTCGCCTGATAACCGGCAGCGGCCTCTTGGTAGTCGATATTGCCGACCTTGTCCGACATGCCATACCGCATCACCATGGCTCTTGCCAAAGCGCTGGCCTGCATAATGTCGCCAACAGGGCCTGAAGATACGCTTTCAGCGCCATACTTCCAGATTTCTGCCGCTTTGCCAGCCATGGTCATGGCAATCCGCTCTTCGGCTTCGTCCTTGAACATTTGCAGCTTGTCCATTTCAGGCAAGCTCATGACCATCCCAAGGGCACCGCCGCGCGGAATGATCGTCGCCTTGTAAACAGGGTCACATTTCGGAAGCGAAATACCCACAATGGCGTGGCCCGCTTCGTGATACGCTGTCTTTTCTTTCTGGTCTTGCGTCAAAACCATTGAGCGGCGCTCTGCGCCCATCATGATCTTATCTTTGGCTTGTTCGAAGTCGAACATAGCTACAAACCGACGCCCAACGCGCGCGGCGCCAAGGGCCGCTTCATTTACCAGATTAGCCAAGTCAGCACCCGAGAAGCCGGGTGTACCGCGTGCAATGATGCGCAAATCAACATCAGGGCCAAGCGGTGTCTTGCGGGCATGCACGTTCAAGATTTTCTCACGGCCTTTGATGTCAGGGTTGCCAACGGCGACCTGTCGGTCAAAGCGACCCGGGCGCAGCAATGCAGGGTCCAGAACATCTTTGCGGTTCGTCGCCGCGATAATGATCACGCCTTCATTGGCCTCAAAACCGTCCATTTCGACAAGCAATTGGTTGAGAGTCTGTTCGCGTTCATCGTTCCCGCCGCCATATCCTGCGCCACGATGACGTCCGACTGCGTCGATTTCATCGATAAACACAATGCAAGGCGCGTTTTTCTTGGCTTGTTCGAACATATCGCGGACGCGAGACGCACCAACACCAACAAACATTTCTACGAAATCAGACCCTGAGATCGTGAAGAACGGCACACCAGCTTCGCCAGCAATGGCGCGCGCAAGCAAGGTTTTACCTGTACCCGGAGGTCCCTCAAGCAAAGCGCCCTTCGGAATTTTGCCGCCCAACCGCGAAAATTTCTGCGGGTTTCGCAGGAATTCAACGATTTCTTCCAGCTCTTCTTTCGCTTCATCGATACCAGCAACGTCGTCAAATGTGACACGTCCGTGCTTTTCGGTCAGCATTTTGGCCTTGGACTTTCCGAAACCCATGGCCCCGCCCCCACGACCGCCTTGCATGCGGTTCATGAAATAGATCCAGACACCAATCAAAAGGAGGATCGGAAGGACAGACAAAAGGAACGCTTGGAACCCTGATTGCGCCTGTTGTTCAGCGCGCACGTCGATGTCGGCTTCGATCAACAATTCTGTGATCTCTGCGTCGCCAGGTTTGATTGCGACGTAATCTGTCTCGCCACGACGGAAGCGAACTTGTTCTCCATCTAGCGTTACGTTGGAAACTTCACCCCGCTCGACTGACTCGACAAAGTCGGAATAGGTCACTTCACGGCTTTGCAGCGTACTGCCTGAACCGGAAAACAGGTTGAAAAGAGCCAATATCAGGACGAAAAGGACGACCCAAAAGGCTATGTTGCGCGCGTTACCCAAGGAAAATCTCCTGCAATGAGGTCACGTCGGTCGGCAGAGAGCAGACCAGTGTTCACTTTAAAATAGACAACAACGGCCCGTGTTCAATGCGAAAGCAGGAAATCAGTAAAGGACGTGTCAATTTTGATCTTCCAAACAGTGTTTACGTCCAAAATCGGCGCCGAAACCAAGGTATCCCCCCTCCAGACTGAAGGTGCCGCCATAATTGTTGATCGCGCCAGCCCAGAATCGCGCCAATCCGCACGGTGTATGATACCGTCTGCTAGCGCGGACACATGAAGATCAGGTGAATGCGGCCCCTCTATGCGCCAACGGTTGTCCCAAACTTGCTCTGTTGGCGTTTTCAAATCGCACACCGCTTTCAATTCCCGGGTCATCCGCAATCGCCCATCTGCCAAATTTTGGACGAGCACCCCCGCCACCGTATGTTGACGCGCGGTGGTCAATGCGTTCTCAAGGTTGGCCATTGCGGCACCACGGGGCGGGTATTCTTGTTGCTCAAACCAATGCAGACCCGCAGACACCAAACGACGACGAATTTCTCGGGGGAGATCGCCGCTCAGATCGAGGATCAAATCACCAGAATTTTGCTCAACTCGGCGATGCGCTTCTTGCCTCATGTAATAAACAACTGCTTGCTTTACATCACTTAACGCACGGGCAGAACGCGCAATTGTTTCGGAACCCAGCCCCATGTGCGTCAACGCCTGCAATGTTTGACGTGTCTTGACCCGGTCAAACATTGGGTTGTCGTTAGATGGGTCGTCG
Organism: Aliishimia sp.; assembly: GCA_039978895.1. Lineage (GTDB taxonomy): Bacteria > Pseudomonadota > Alphaproteobacteria > Rhodobacterales > Rhodobacteraceae > Aliishimia. Next base: position 464,110 of record JBDWAL010000055.1, on the reverse strand, counting down.
ATCCAGTCGATGTCGATGCCCTCAAGATATTCCCGCAAATTCGTTCTGGAAAAGGTGAGCAAGGGTCGCAAAAACCGCATTCCATCACGAGAAAACTCCGCCGACATTGCCGACAACCCGCCAACCCCGGACTTACGCGCAAGCCGCATCAAAAACGTCTCAGCAATGTCATCTTCGGTGTGGCCCAGAAGTACGGCGTGAACCCCTTCTGCCTTAGCCCATTGGGCCATCAATCGGTATCGCGCCGCGCGTGCAGCCCCTTGCAAATTTCCGGTCTGGTCCCAATCCGTCCAATGTAGCGTCTCATGGGAAACACCTAAAGTCGCGCAGCAGTCTTTTACATTTTCGGCCTCCTGCGCGGCCTCCGCACGCAGCCCGTGATCAACGGTAACCGCAAATACTCGGTGGCCGTTTTGTGCTGCCCAACGTTGCGTTAGCTGCAAAAGTGCGGTTGAGTCACTGCCGCCGGAAACGGCGACACCAATTCTCGAAGGATTTGGAAACAAACAAGAAAGATGTTCAAAGACCCGCGAGTCTAATGTCATGAACAGCCGATATTGCGCATCTGACTTTGCGCTTCCAAAACCGCGTCAGCGCCCGGGTATCGAATTTCGACCTCGCCCAAAGTCACACAAGCTTCGGATGTTTGCCCCAGCCGCCCAAGCGCAGCCCCCAGATGATAAAGCGCATGTGGCGCGGTTGAAGCGGTTTGATCGGAAGAAAATGCAGCCAGATAGGACCGCGCAGCCTCGCGGATATCGCCTGATCCTTCTAGCCCCTCACCTTTGCCCAACTCAGCGGATGCCGTCAGCGGACTACCCGGGTAGGCCGTGATGAAGGCCGCAAACTGCTCAGCGGCGCTGCGAAAGTCACCAGATGCGAGCGCCTCCTGCGCCCGCTCAAAGTCTGCTTTTTCGCCGATAGCAAGTTCCGGGCCAGAATCGACTGGCGTTGTCGGGGTTGGTGCGACGACAGTTTCTACATCACCGCCACCCAAAGTTGGCGTATCACCTAAGGCACCGATATCACAGGCATCTTCTAGCTCACAAAGACGGAATTCAAGGTCGCCAATCTGATTTGTGCCATCGCGCACCACGCGATTGACGCGAAATTCAAGATCTTCGGTTTTGGCCGTCAAACGCTGCAATTCGCTTTCAATTGCGTTCAAGCGATCCAAAGCCGAACCGGCAGATGTCGTCCCTGTGGGGGCACCTGTGGTGTTCAATTCTTGACCCAGCGTTCTGACCTGACCGTAAAGCACCGTCAGCTCTTGACGGATATCCGCCAGCGATTGTGCTTTGTCTTGTGCGACCACAGGCAATCCCGTGATCAACACAAATGCCGTGGCGCAAATTAGATTTCGCATCGTGTTTTCCCCCAACCGGACGCGGTTTAGCTGGTAAACCCACCCGCCAACACGGTGACCGAGCGGCGGTTCTGAGCATAGCAACTTTCCGCCGAGCATATCTCTGCTGGACGCTCTTTGCCATAAGAGACGACACGAAGTCGATCACCGGGCACACCTTTGGAGATCAGGTAATTGCGCACGGCATCTGCACGACGTGCGCCCAATGCCAGGTTATATTCGCGTGTGCCTTGCTCATCGGCATGGCCTTCAATCACCGCAGTGAAGCCGATATTCGTTCCCAACCAAACGGCCTGACTGTCGAGGGTCGCCTGACCCGCTGGTGTCAGCGAGGATTGATCCACCAAGAACAAGACACGATCGCCTACATTTTGTTGGAAATAAGCCGCAGAGGTCGGATCGTTCGGGCTGCCCGGAACAATGGCCCCTGTCGCGGCTTGACCGCCAAGCGCATCGCCGCCATCCGCGCCAAGGCGATTAGGATCCGTACATGCCGACAGAGCCAATGCGCCGCAGACCAAGAGAATTGTGGGCTTAAATGTGAATGTCATCGTGTTTACCGCTCATGTTTTGCGCTCTGGTTTGTAGGAGCGCTGTTATTATCTTGCTCCGACTATACCAAATTTGTGTCGGGCTGTGAATCCTCTTACTGCAAAGGCCCCCAACTGGGATCGGAACCGCCGTCCGGAGTCCGAACGGGACGCAGCGCACGACCCGTGATATCCACCGAATAGAGCGTACTGCGTCCTGTGGCCCCTTGGGTTTCACGATGAAACATCAGCACGCGTCCGTTGGGTGCCCAAGTAGGGCCTTCATCCAAAAACGACGAGGTCAAAAGCCGCTCACGCGTGCCATCAACACGCATTACACCGATGTGGAACCGTCCTCTGTTCTGCTTGGTAAAGGCGACCAAGTCACCTCTTGGGGACCATACAGGCGTGCCATATCGACCATCGCCAGAGGAAATCCTACGCGCTTCGCCACCGCTTGCGGACATGATGTATAGTTGTTGCGTTCCCGAACGGTCGCTTTCAAACACGATTTGACTGCCATCCGGGCTAAAGCTTGGGGCCGTCTCGATAGAGGGGGCTGAGGTCAACCGCGTTGCCTGACCTGACCCAACATTCATGGAATAAAGGTCGGTATTGCCGCCTTGCGCCAAGGAATACACAACACGCGAACCATCTGGTGAAAACCGAGGGGCAAACGACATTGTTCCTTGTGCGCTTTCCAGAACGCGTTTGGACACGGAACCAACATTCAGAACGTAGATCTTTGGGAATCCGGTTTCATAGCTCGTGTAAAGTACCCGGTCCCCTGATGGCGAAAACCGGGGGGCCAGAACGATTGCACGACTATCGGTTAGATATTGAACGTTCGCGCCGTCATAATCCATGATAGCAAGCCGTTTGGCACGGTTTCCCTTGGCACCACTTTCACTGACGAACACAACGCGTGTGTCAAAGTACCCGCTTTCGCCTGTTATCCGGGAGTACACCGCGTCGGACACTTTGTGCGCCATGCGACGCCATCCGTCGGTGGTGCCGTTGAATTGCAGGCCTTCGCCCATTTCTTGGCCTGATACGATGTCATAAAGGCGGAACTTAACGTTCACTTGATTGCCGTTCACGGACACTGCTCCAGCGACCATGGCTTGCGCGTTGATCGCTTTCCAATCGTTATAGCTCACGGGTGCCGCGAAGTCGGTGAATTGACTGATATACGCGTCGGATGGAATTTCGCGGAACAACCCGGTTCCTGAAAGATCGGCTGCAATGACGCGCGCCAGATCACTGCCCATTTGTGCTGAACTCGGGTTTTCAGATGCGAAATTTGGCGTCACAAAGGGCATCGGTTCGATTACCCCTTCGGTGATTGTGATCTTGAGCGGCTCGCCTTGTTGCGCTTGCGCCGTCGTCGCCATTGCGAAGCCTGCAAAAAGCAGGGTTAATATACGTAACTTTATCATCGCCAGAACATCCCCTCTGGGTTGAACGTCATTTCTATTTCTTGCCATTGACCGAATTTCTCAACGGGCAATGGGAATCCAGCCGAACCGCAGCGGATGATTGCGCGTCGCGCCGTATCGAATACGCGTTTTGCAGCTGCTTCGCCGCCGCCGGAACTTGAGACCAAGCGGATCGTCTCGTTCTTTGGTTTCCCATTTTCATTCATGCTCACCGCGACAACCACTTTGGTTTCAGCCGCTTCGCTGCTGAGTGCACCCACGTTCCAACACGAAGACACGGCAACACGTAGGCCCTCAAGCTCACTGCCCGTCAAAGGCGGACCAGACGGCCGAGCGGGTGGTTCAACGCTTTCTTGAAGCGCGGCCGCCAAAGCATCATTCACGGCGGTTGTTGTATCTTCCGGTTCCTGCGGTTCAACCTCAGTGGTTTGCGTTTGCGTCTCTGTCTCTGTCGGTGTCGGTGTCGGTGTCGGACGGGTGGGCCGATTGGACGGCGGGCGCAAACTTTGTGTCGGCGCGCGCGCGGGCTCATCGGCTTCTGTCACGATTTCCGTGGTGGTTTCGGGTGGTGCAGTTTCGTCTTGTGGCTCTTGAACGGTTTCGCCAACCCCGTCTTCTGTTACAGCCTCTTGCGCCTGCTCATCTGGGGTGGCTTCAACATCTGGTTCCGCAACGGGTTCCTGCGCGATGGTTTCGGCCTGATCTGGAACGGGTGTTTCGGCGACATCCGGAGCCAGAACAGCCACATCTTCTTGCGGCGGCTCGGGGGCGATCTCGGGGAGTGGGTCGTCTTGGGGTGGTTCAGGCGGCGGCAAAGGTTCCGGCGCTTCAATCGTAGGAGCTTCGGTCACATCAGGTGTCGGTGCAGGTTCCGGGGTTGGTGGCGGCGCGGGTTCAGCTACTTCGGTCGCAGCATTTGGAACAGGCGCACGGTTCAACAGCGCCGCGAATTCCCCAGCAGAAATCACAGACACTTGTTGCACCTCCATCTCAGGAGGAGACGATGAGAACACGCCGCCAAAGACCAGCCACCCAATGAGCGCCACATGGCCTGCACCGGAAACAACCGTGCCTGTATCGTAGGGAAGCCTATCCAAAGCGGCCTACCCATCCTCACCGGTCAACGTTGGCCCGCCGATATCCGTCACCAGACCAATATTGCTAAAGCCTCCGGCATTCAAAGCGCCCATGACTTCCATGACTTGTGCATAGGGCACAGCCCCATCAGCGCGCAAGAACACACGATCACTTTCGCGCTCAGACGCGATAGCCCGCAATCTCACAATCAACGCGTCGCGCTGGACCTCTGTTGTTTGGATTTGAACCCCACCTTGGGCGGTGATGGTGACTGTCAAAGGCTCTTCTTGATCCACAGGTAACGCCCCGGCTGCCGTTTTAGGCAGCTCAACTGGCACGCCCACAGTCAACAATGGGGCCGCAACCATGAAGATGATCAACAAAACCAGCATAACATCGACAAACGGCGTCACGTTGATTTCTGCCATCGGCTGCGCGCGACGACGGCGCGATCTGCGCCCACCGCCCCCGTTAGTTTTTACGACACCTGCACCCATAGATCACCCGTCCAGTTGGCGGGATAGAATGGTCGCGAACTCATCAGAGAACGCCTCATACCCACCGATGATACGATCACTATCTGCACTTAGCTTGTTATAGAATATCACTGCCGGAATAGCGGCCAAAAGCCCCAAGCCAGTGGCCAAAAGCGCCTCGGCGATACCCGGTGCGACGACGGCGAGGTTGGTGTTTTGTTGCTCTGCGATCTCGATAAAGGCGTTCATGATCCCGATCACGGTCCCGAACAGTCCGATAAACGGCGCTGAGGACCCGACTGTGGCCAACACCGTCAACCCGCCTTGCAGCTCTTCCGCTTCTTTCTGGATGGCCACATCCATTGAACGATCGATCCGCGCCGTGGCCCCTGCAATCATCGCGCCGTCTTCACGGTGCGAGCGACGCCATTCCATCATTCCGGCGGCAAAGACCCGTTGGGCGCGCCCATCCGGGCTTGGCCCGATCTGATCGAACAAGCCGTCCAGTGGTTCGCCTGACCAAAATTGGCCATCAAACGCTGCCGCTTCGGATCGCGCACGGCGATACATCATCAATTTACGAACGATGATCGACCAAGCCCAAAACGAGGCTACGATCAGAACAATCATCACGAGTTTTACTGTAAAAGTGGCGCGCATAAATAGGCCCCACATGGAGAAATCAATCTCCCCGGCCAGCGCCAACGCTTCTGCTTCCATCTGCCTGCTCTTTATTTCTGGCCTGTTTTCAGACCTTATTAGGGGGCAGCCTATCCCTTTTTTCAGGGGAAAGCTATCACTTCGGCGTCAATTCAACCGGAATGACCCCAAATTAGCCGAGTTTCTGGCGGAGTTCCGCTGGAAGTCGGATAGGTTTGCCGTCTGTGTTCATGCAAACAGCCGTCACAATCGCCTTAAAAATAAGCGTTTCGCCCAACATCACATGTTGATCAAAGATCCAGCGCACAGCTCCTTTGCGCGCATGTGAGGTGAACACAGTCAGTCTGTCGCCCAAACGCGCTGAGGACACGTAATCTGCTTCTACGCGTGTGACCACAAAGACGATCCCTTCGTCCCGCATGGCGCGTTGATCCAACCCCAGCTCTTCAACAATCTCCGAACGTGCCCGTTCGATATAGCGCAGGTAATTCGCATAATAGACGATGCCCGCCATATCGGTGTCTTCATAGTAGACGGTCACGGGAAATTGGTGCGACATACATCACCCTATTGTTCTGTCATTGAACGCATCTGATCACGATGGGGCGGTAAAGGCGAGAGCGCGCGCCACCTCTCCTTGCCTCAACGGAACAAAAAACTTGGATGGCGACGGCCTATTGCAAGCTTTGCATCACCCGCGCGGCGACACGCATCGCATGGGTTGGATCTTGGCTGGAGACAGGCATAACAGGATCATAGGCTGCCCGTATCACAGCCGCGATTTCTGGACGTAGAACAGTCGTGCCCTTGGCCACTGCCAAAGCGGATTGCTTTTGAAACGCCATGTCAGACCACAACACGATGGACTGCACGACTTGGGATAGGGCTAAGGTCTCAGCAGACAAATCGCTGAGCGTGTCATCCATCCGCAAAAACACGAAACAAGCTTGAATAGCACCTTCATCATCAAATCTGAAAATCCTGTATTGATTGGCATTGCCATCCAACAAACGTTGCACGAGCGGCTCAAGGTCCGGCACCAATTGGTCGAGTTTCGGGACTTCAAGCAGTTCTGCCCAGTCCTTCATGAAGAACCACATGAAGTTTGACCCAAGCTCTGGGTCCATATCGGTACTTTCATGCCCGGCTAACTGACAGACAGCGTCGATAGCCCCCTTGATTACGGACAGTGTTTGATCTTCGACACCAAATGCGACCGGTGCCAAAGCGCGGCCCCAACGCGCAAACACATAGTCGCCAGTTTCGCGTGTGAACAACGCTTCGATTTCGTTTGCTTCAATCATTTAGGTTTTCCATGACAGCCTCGTGACGGCCCTTGCGCAGATCGTTTGCGGTGACGCCCTAGAGGTTTCGAGTTTCCGTATTCTCAATCAAACAGGTCGCTCGGCCCCTTAGGCGCATCCAATCCAAGATGGCGCCACGCCCTCTGCGCGAGCATGCGTCCGCGCGGGGTACGTTGAATCAAGCCTTGCTGTAACAGATAGGGCTCGATCACGTCTTCAAGGGAATCTCGGCTTTCGGACAAGGCCGCCGACAAGGTTTCAATCCCAACAGGACCACCGCCATAATGTTCTGCCATCAGCCCCAAGTAACGCCGGTCCGCACCGTCCAACCCCAATTCATCGACACCAAGTCGGGTTAGCGCATTGTCAGCCAACGCACGCGTCACCGAACCATCCCCTTCAACAATAGCGAAATCCACAACGCGTCGCAAAAGTCGCCCCGCAATACGCGGGGTGCCGCGTGCCCTTTTGGCGATTTCACGCGCGCCGCCGTCATCCGCAGGTGCGCCGAGTTTGCGGGCATTTCGGGTGACAATCTCGAACAACTCGTCTTCCGTATAAAATTGCAGGCGTGTGGGAATGCCAAAGCGGTCGCGCAAAGGCGTGGTCAACAATCCCATCCGAGTGGTCGCCCCAACAAGCGTAAAGGGTTGCAATTCAATTCGCACGGTACGGGCCGCAGGCCCTTCACCGATCACCAAGTCCAGCTCAAAATCTTCCAAGGCGGGGTATAGGACTTCTTCCACAGCCGGATTCAGACGATGAATTTCATCGATGAACAGTACGTCCTTAGCTTCAAGGTTGGTCAAGATCGCCGCCAAGTCCCCTGCTTTAGCCAAGACCGGCCCAGAAGTCATGCGGAAACCAACGCCTAGCTCGCGCGCCATGATCTGCGCCAAGGTGGTTTTCCCCAAGCCCGGTGGGCCATGAAACAATGTATGATCCATCGCTTCGCCCCGTTGGCGTGCGGATTGGATGAACACTGACAGGTTCGCGCGCGCCTCGGCTTGGCCAATGAATTCGCTTAACGCCTGTGGCCGCAATGCCCGATCATAGTCTTCGGGCAAAGGATCAGGCCGCATTGTGGGATCAATATCGCTCATGCGTCCCACTTACCCCTTTGGTGCCAGAAGTTTCAACGCGGCATGGATCAAAGCGGATGCATCTAATTCACTATCTTGGTCTGCGGCTTGTGCGACAGCCCCTGCGGCCTCGGACGGGTTGTACCCCAAATTGCCTAAAGCTGACAGCGCATCAGCTTGCGCGGATGGATTGCTTACAGGTGTTGCACGTGGCTTGGTTTTTGCGGGGACGTCACCATCGTCAATCACATCCTCAGCCGGAACAGTGCCCAAGGCTTCGGCCACGCCCTGCCCCATCGCCATGACCTGCGGTGCCTTATCTTTAAGGTCAAGAACCACACGTTGCGCAATTTTCGGTCCCACGCCTTTGGCGGCCTTCACAGCGTTCCAATCCCCAAGCGCAATCGCGCGACTTACGCCGTCCGGCCCTAACGCGCCTAGAATGGCCAAAGAAGCCTTCGCGCCGATACCTTGTACGGACATCAACAAACGATGCCATTCCTTTTCAACCAAAGTCTGAAAGCCGAATAACTGCAACAAATCTTCGCGCACCAAAAGGTCGGTATAAAGTGACATTGCCTCGCCCACACCCGGCAGTGTCGCCAATGTGCGATCCGAGCAATAGACCAGATAGCCCACGCCCCCGACCGAGATCATCACATGATCGCTCGAACGGTATTCAAGGCGTCCAGTTAGTTTGCCAATCATACCGCGGCCCTCGCTAGTGCTGCAGCGAGCCCGCTCGCGCCCCCGCCATGATGTGCGTGACAGATGGCAATCGCCAGTGCGTCGGCCGCGTCTGGCCCAGCAAGTTCAACGCCGGGCAGTTGTACTTTCACCATATGCGCAACTTGGCCTTTTTCCGCGTGACCAACGCCCACAACTGTTTTCTTGACCCGGTTAGGCGCGTATTCCCCGACCGGCAGCCCGGCCTGCGCGGGGACCAACATCGCAATGCCGCGCGCTTGGCCCAATTTCAGTGTCCCGGCCCCGTCCTTGTTGACGAAGGTTTGTTCGACTGCCGCGCAGTCAGGGGCGTATTTTGCCACCACGGCGCTAAGTTGTGTGTGTAAAGACAACAACCGGGTGGCCAAATCATCCGAAGCTGAGGATTGGCACACCCCATTTGCAACGTGACGCAAACGGCTACCTTGCGAGTCGATCACGCCCCAGCCGAGGTTTCGAAGCCCCGGATCAATTCCCAATACACGCATGGATGGTCCGCCTCACTGTGCTCGATAAAGTTTGTTATTATTTTGATGCACTTTCAAAGCGCTTTTTAAGGGTTAGCACGAAGCGAGAACATCCGCCAAGAGGTTCTGCAACAAAGGACCAAAACGCCCCCTTAAGGTTCATTCGCGACACGGCGAGTCCAAAAGACGGTTTCACGCCCGCAAAGTGGATCAAATACGACCTCTTTTGGGTCGTTTTCGCACCAATTGAGACCTTGAAAAACAAATGTATTACAGAACGTTAACCACGTTTCTGCCCAAAAAACAGAACCTATGCAAACAACGCAAACCGCCTATGCAATTTCAGGTCTTGCTCGAGGCATATGCGGCTACTAGATGCCATCCATCGTAAGGCACTACTGCTTCGCGACAACTTAAAACAAAAGGAATGCTGCAATGGCTGCAATTGACACCTCCCGAACCGTTATCGGTTCTGCATCTATTGCGATGCGTCCAGGCAAATGGGTATCCACCCTGATTTCCACCGTATCCGATTGGAACGATGCCCGCCTGACGCGCAATGCGCTGAGCGGTCTGAGCGACCGTGAATTGGACGATATTGGTCTTATTCGTGGCGACATCGAATCTGTCGCACATCGCGGCTTCTGAGCCGACCTAACAAGGATGGCGATTCCGGAAATGATCCGGGATCACCCCCTTCATCCGACAAAAAAGCCGCGCTACCTGATCAGGATAGCGCGGCTTTCGCGTTTTGGAGGATATACTCGTTAAGATTACTTGATGATCGTATTGAAACTAACGGCAATGACATTGGCGACTGGGTCTACACCCATAACAAAGGCGCCCACTTCCCCGAACAGGGAGCCAGACCGTAACACGTCAAGACGTGCATCGTAGGTTGCGTCTCCAAGGTAACTTACCATGAAACCTTTAAAGACCATGAAGGCCACCATCAGCAGCACAAAGCCGCGAACAGGTAATTTGAATTGCAGACGACGCGGGTGGACGACAATCAGCCCATCGCCGCGCAAGCTGGCGGTATATCCGCGGCCCATAGCGCGATGCTGGCGCCCTAGCCGAGATACCCGACTTGAAAATTCAGTGTGGCTAACAGACATGCTTGCCCCTGCGTAAACCTGGCCCCCGCCAGCAAGCTCCTTAATGAACAGTAAATATGGCGAAATAAGGGCAAATCATGAAAATGATCTAAAAAACGTCTAAATCAGGCAGATTTTTGGAGCGTTAGACACGCCCAGTCACCAATCTCTTCGTGGTGGACAAGATTGAAGCCACTCCGTGCATAATGAGCCACAATTTCGTCAGCCTGTTCGATTAAAATTCCAGATAGAATCGCGAAACCAGCAGGCGCAACGACACGGGACATGTCCGGCGCGAGTGCGATTAACGGACCTTTAAGAATATTTGCGAACACCAAATCAAACGAGGCAGCTTGCTTTAGCTCTGGGTGATCAAATCCGGCCGCCTCGACGCATTGAACCCGTCCCGTAAGATCATTTGCACGCACATTGGCCTCGGCCACATCAACCGCAACTTGATCAATATCGCTGGCAAGAACCGTTTCGGGCCAAACTTTCGCAGCTGCCATGGCAAGAACAGCTGTACCGCATCCGATATCCACCGTGTTCTTGGCGTGGACGCCTTGATCCATCAGCCGGTCCAACGCCCGCAGACAGCCCAACGTTGTGCCGTGATGACCGGTCCCAAACGCAAGCGCGGCTTCTATCAGCAAGGCTTCGCGCCCGTCGGGCACTTTTTCAGCATCATGCGCCCCGTAGACAAAGAAGCGGCCCGCTTCGACTGGGGCCAGTTCGCGCTGCACATGGGCGATCCAATCGGTTTCGGGCAATTCGGACACAACAAAGGCACTGGCGCCCATCGCGGCGGCCAGCAAAGATAGCGCCGTTTCATCCGGTGCTTCGGTAAAATAACCGCCGACTTCCCAGACGCCGTTGTCGTCTTCCAATTCAAAAACGCCGACGCCTGTTGGTGTCGGATCAAGCCGTTCCATCGCTTCGCCCAAAGCTTCCGCAGGCGTGCGGCCTGAAATCATCGTGAGTGCTGTGAACGTCGGCATGTGTTTTCCTATGTGTTTTGCATCATAGGCCAACCATCAAGCGGGCGTCATCGGATGCGATATCTGTCGGAGTTCGGGTAGGGGCGTGGGTCCGCCACGTCAAGCACGCCATCCTCCCCAATCCTGCGAATATAGGTCCAACCCCAAAAAACAGCGGCTGTTCCAGCGATCAATCCCGCCAAGGCCTGACCATAGATTACTCCCGGCGCGCCAAAGATCGTCGCCAACCAAATTGCAGCTGGCCAACTTAACACACCATCCTTGGTCCAGTTCACCAAAGTCGAGCGCCCCGGTTTGCCAAGATTGTTGAAAGCAGCGTTGGAAACAAACAACATGCCAACAAAGACAAACCCACCGACACCAAACGTGGTGAACGCGCTAAGAACCTCGGCACCCTGATCACTTAAGGCAAATGCTTTTGCAATGTAGGGTGATGCGGTCGCAAGCAGCACCCATGCCACGACAGAATAAATCAAGCAGAACGTAATCGCATTCAAATAGGTCGAGCGTAGGCGGTCAAATTGACCAGCCCCGTAATTCTGCCCGAAAATGCCGCCAATCGCACCTGAAAGCGCGAATACCCCGCCAAAGACCAAGACCGTCAATCGGCTGACCACAGCCCATGCCCCAACAGCGTCATCGCCAAATTGCGACATAACTATCGTGAGCAAGTAATTTCCTGCGGGCGTTGCCATCTGCGTGGATATCGTTGGAATGGCAATCAACATGAACGGTACAAACGCAGCTTTGATCGACGCCGGACTTGGTCGATCGATCAACCGTGTTTGATAGACTGCAAAATAGAAACTGAACCCCATCAGAAAGAACCGGAAGATAACTAAGCTATAAGCAGCCCCGTCCAGTCCCAACCCCATCCAGATGATAAGAATGGGGTCGATGATCATCAGCATCAAACCAGCCAACAAGGTGACGTACATCGCTTTGGCGCCAAATCCGTCAGCGCGCAGCGTGCCCGATTGCACCAGCGCAACAGCCATCGGGATCAAAGAGAATATCGTGATTGCCAGATAGCGCGCCGCCAAGCGTGCGGTTTCGCCAGTGGCCCCGGCCAGCGCAATCAGATCATGACGGAAAATAAATACCAACAAAGCAGTCGCGCACTGCACCCCAACGGAAATCACAATGGCAGCGCCCGCCCGAGAGCGGGCCTCAGCGCGCGCACCACGCCCGATGGCTCTGGAAATCAGCGCAGTCCCGGCGATCATTAGTCCGATCCCAGACGAGACGGAAAAGAACTGGATGGCGTAGGCAAAGCCGATGGCGGCAACCAATTGCGGATCACCGATCCAGCTTAGCCAAAACAAATTCAGCGCATCCACGAGAAACACAAAAGTGATCCCAAATGCGCCCGTCGCCGTCATGCGCACCACATGACCCATCGTCGATCCGGTTAAAAAGCGTCCTTGGGATTCTTGCGCCGTATCGTCCGTATCAGACTTCACATTCATTCCGCGGGAGCCGCGACGCGTTGCGAAAATTTCGTCTCATTTCCGGCAGCTGGATGGCGCGGGATAAGGGTCGCAAGCGTAAAGGACACCGATGCCATAAAGGCGGCGAAGATGAAAACAGCAGCTGGTGAAACCAACCACAGCAATCCCAAGAGTACGGGCAGAAAGACCGCTGAGATGTGGTTGATCGTAAATGCCACAGCAGCAGTCGGGGCCATATCGCCCGGATCACCAATCTTCTGGAAATACGTTTTTAACGCCAGCGCCAATCCAAAGAAAACATGGTCCAGCACATATAAAAACGCCGCAACCATAAAGCCCCAATCAAAGAAATAGACCCCGCCATAGGCAAGGAACACACAAATCAGCCCCGCATATTCGAACAACAAAGCATTGCGTTCACCAAATCGCGCGACAGCTTTGCCAAGGAACGGGGCCACGCCCATGTTGATCACAAGGTTGATCAGGTACAGCCCGGCAACCTCGTGCACTTCAAAACCAAACTTTTCAACCATCATAAAGCCCGCAAAGACCATGAAAATCTGACGCCGGGCCCCAGCCATAAACTGCAGCGCATAATACAGCCAATAGCGTTTGCGCAGGACCATCTTTTTGACTTGCGGGTGCGGCGATTCAAATTGCGGATAGGCGAAAAGTGCGAAAATCGCGATGGCGGCTGTAATTCCTCCACCGGCCATAAAGACCATGTTGTAGGTCAGCCCCAAAGGCTCCCAGAGCAGCATAATCACGAAATACACACAGAACGTAGCCGCAGAGCCCGTCGCAAGAAGCAGCCCTAGAATTTGTGGGGCGCGGTCTTTGGGCAGCCATTGCAATTGCAGCGATTGATTGACCGTTTCATAGTAGTGAAAACCGACCGAGCCCAAGAATGTCAGCAGCAAAATCCCACGGAGTTCGGGGAATTGCGCGGTCACAGCCGTGGCAACCCCAAGCAAGATCAACGACACCAAACCAAGGATTTGCTCGCGCACAAAGATGATGATCGCGATCACACCAATTGCCAAAAAACCCGGAATCTCGCGGATCGTATGCAACAAGCCGATATCCGCGCCATCAAAATTCGCCACGTCCTCAACAAAGTTGTTCAGCAACGCGTACCACGTGAAAAATGCAATCGGCATCGCGACCGCAATCAAGAACAACAGCGTTATGGGCTGACGCCAACGCGGCAGGTGGTCTGTATTGTCCAACTTGAGGATGTTGCGCATTTGGAGCATTACGGCATCTTGCTTTTCATATGAGATATTACGAATCGAAGGACATATTCGTGCCGCAAGCGTGGAAGCAGCGTCGTTTCTATAAACTTAAACGCGAAGTCCTTAGCGAGGCTTACGCCTGTTTCAAGCAAGCAGCAAGAGCACAGGAATATGCGGACTTGATGACCCTTTGCTCGCCATGAATTCCTAAGCGATCCAACACTGTAATTGCTATATCAGGCTCATCAATTCCCAAGACAGAGACAAAACTTGGGTCGACATTCAAACACAACCGCCCAATGACCACCCAGCAAATTCAAAGAAAGCTCTGCGGGTCGATATCAACGGCCAATCGCATATCGCCCTTCAATCGCACTTGAGACACCCAACGCGAGAGCGCTGGCTGCAAAGCGGTTCCCTTAGGCGCTTTGACCAACAACCGCACGCGATGACGTCCGCGAACACGCGCGATTGGTGCAGGGGCAGGCCCATAAACTTGCGCCCCCACATCCCTTAAGGCGCGGTCTTGGCGTGCCAACAAATTGCCAGCATCAAACACCTGCCCGACATCAGGGCCCGACAAGATGATACCCGCCATTCGTCCATAAGGGGGCACGCCTGCGGCCTGACGTTCGGCGGCTTCAGCGCTCCAGAAACCTTCTTCATCCCCCGCAAGGATGGAGCGGATCACCGGATGATCGGGCTGGAATGTTTGCATCAATGCGGTTCCCGGTGCCTCAGCCCGCCCTGCCCGTCCTGCAACTTGGCGCATCAGCTGAAATGTCCGCTCAGCTGCCCGCAGATCTGATCCTTGCAAGCCAAGGTCCGCATCGATCACCCCAACCAACGTCAATTTCGGGAAGTTATGTCCTTTGGCGACCAATTGCGTGCCAATAATGATGTCGGCACCGCCTTCTGCAATCGCGACGATTTCCGCTTTGAGCGCGCGTGCGGAGCCAAACAAATCTGACGACAACACTGCAATGCGTGCGTCTGGAAATAACGCCGTTGCCTCTTCGGATAATCGTTCAACGCCCGGCCCGACAGGTGCCAATTTATCCTCGGCTTGGCAATTGGGACAGACTGTCGGCATGGGTTTGCTTTCACCGCATTGGTGACACACCAACCTTTTGAGAAACCGATGCTCCACCATACGCGCGTCACAATCATCACACGCAATTTGGTGCCCACAAGCCCGACAGAGTGTCACCGGTGCATAACCGCGCCGGTTCAAAAACAGTAGAGTTTGTTCGCCCTTGTCCACCCGCGCTTGTGCTGCGGCCTGCAAAGTCGGTGAAATCCAACGGTTACTTGGCAAATCTTCAGTGCGCATATCGATTGTGCGCATATCGGGCATAACAGCGGGACCAAAACGGGCCTCAAGATCGATCCGTTTGTATTTTCCGGCTTTCGCATTTGCCCATGTTTCAAGACTTGGCGTCGCTGATGCCAATACTACTTGCGCCCCGCAAATAGACGCGCGTAGCACTGCCATATCGCGCGCGTTGTACAACACGCCTTCTTCTTGTTTGTAGGAACTGTCGTGTTCTTCATCGACGATAATGAGACCCAAATCGCGGTAGGGCAGAAATAAAGCAGAGCGCGCACCAACCACCAGTTGCACGCCGCCGTTGCCCACCATACGCCAAATCCGGCGCCGCTCTGTCATGGTCGCACCCGAATGCCATTCCGCAGGTCGCGCACCAAACCGCGCCTCAACACGGGTCAAGAACTCTGCCGTCAGTGCGATTTCCGGCAGCAAAACAAGAGCTTGACGCCCCTGTGCCAAACACGCCGCGACGGCTTCCAAATAGACCTCTGTCTTCCCGGACCCCGTGACCCCGCGCAGCAAAGTGGTCCCATAGCACCCTGATTGGATGTCTGCACGCAAGGCGTTTGCGCCCTCAGCCTGCGCGTCAGTCAGCGCTTTGCTCGGCAAATCGGGATCTAGTCGTGGAAATGGCAAGTCACGTGGCGCGTCTTCTTCGCTGACCGCGTTGTGTTTGACCAACCCTTTGATCACAGATGAGGTCACCCCGGCCAATTCGGCCAGTTCCTTTAACGTAAAGCTCAGGTCGCCATATTGCGCCAAAGTGTCTAACACTCTGGCACGCGCATCGGTCATACGGTCCGGTTCTGCATCCCCGCGACGATACACTTTGCGCATAGAGGGTGGGTCACCCAAGCCCGGCGCGCGCGTTGCAAGCCGTAACATCGATGGCATCGATGTCAGCGTGTAGGCTGCGGAGCGCTCCAGAAAACTGCGCAATTCAGTGCGCATCGGGGCGACATCCAACACTCGGTTTGCTTTTCGCACCTTGGCAATGTCCCAATCGCCACGACCAGCGCCCCATACCACGCCAAGCACTTTGCGCGGCCCCAAGGGCACTTCGACAAAGGCCCCAAGCCAACATCCCCCTTCTGGTGCTTTATAGTCCAGAACGCGATCTAAGGGCTGTGTTGTGAGCACACCAATCAACGCGCCTTCGTCAAAGAAGTCGGGGCTGTCAGTGTCAGCGCTATCATAAGGGGTTTCAGACATGATCTCCTTGAGGTAAAGCCTGAGCCGACAAAGGCCAAGCCATGACAGGGAGCTAACCCATGAAATTCTTCGTAGATACCGCCGAGATCGACGCCATTGCAGAGCTAAACGCCCTTGGCATGGTGGATGGGGTTACAACAAACCCCTCGTTGATCAAAAAATCAGGACGCGACATTCTGGAAGTCACCAAAGAGATCTGTGATCTGGTCTCAGGTCCAGTGTCCGCAGAAGTTATCGCGACCGACGCAGACGAGATGATTACCGAAGGGCGCAAGTTGGCAGAAATCGCCGAGAATATCGCCGTGAAGGTTCCGTTGACATGGGACGGTTTGAAAGCGTGTAAGGTATTGTCTGGCGAAGGCAAAATGGTCAACGTGACGCTTTGTTTTTCTGCCAATCAGGCACTGATTGCTGCCAAAGCGGGTGCGACGTTTATTTCTCCGTTCATCGGACGGCTGGATGACATCAACATCGACGGCATGGATTTGATTGAAGATATCCGCACCATCTATGACAATTACGGCTTTGAAACAGAAATTCTTGCGGCATCCATCCGGAGTGTGAACCACGTTCTGGATTGCGCGCGCCTTGGCGCTGACGTCATGACGGCGCCCCCAGAAGTGATCCAAAAATTGGCAAGCCACCCGTTGACCGACAAAGGTCTGGAAGCCTTTCTCAAAGATGCGGCCACTGCAGGTATCAAAATCGTCTGATAGCAAAACGCGCCCGGATTTTTCCGTAAAAATCCGCTGTGTCAATTCTTCAAAGAATTGAGCGCCCAATCTGCGATAGAGCTCTGCCGACCAACCCTAGGGGGTTTGGTCGGCAGAGCGCCAACAGTGCCTTGCTTTTGTGCAGGTTCTTCTGTCAGCAAACGCAGAACTTTTTCAGGTGGCAGAGGGAAAAGCGACACCGTCAAAGTTCGGTTGTTCGTGAGAGATTGGTCGTGTGTTTGCCCATAAATCATAGGATGTGTGTGCCCCTCTTAGCCGCTCAAATCACGGGGAGAAGCCCCCAGTCCTTCCCCTCGGCTGACGCGCATTAGCCACAGGTTTTTTAGTTTTTCCGCAATTTCCCCAAAAAAGGGGAAGGCACACCCGCGCAGCCCATGCTATACTTCCAGAAAATGAGGCAAAGGCGGGTCGCAAAGACCCCGTAGGTAGTATGAGCAATAGTGCAAAAATCGATGACGCCCTACGTGAGGCGATCATCAGAAGTCCCGACGTTATTCTAGACGACCAAGATGTGATGCAGGCCCTAATTGCGGCCAATGAACGCTCCATGGGTGGCAATATTGTCGATTTGCGCGGGATCGCGATGGATCGAATGGAACACCGTCTGGACCGACTTGAAGACACCCATCGCTCTGTTATTGCCGCCGCTTATGAAAACCTAGCGGGCACTAACCAAGTACACCGCGCGATCTTGCGTATGCTTGATCCGGTCGATTTCGAACCCTTCCTGCGCGATCTTGGCGGTGAAGTCGCCGAAATTCTACGGGTCGACGCCGTGAAGTTGGTCCTGGAATCCGTTCAAAACGATGAAGATCCGGCGGTCCAACGACTTGGCGATGTGATGGCCGTCGCACGGCCAGGCTATGTTGATGCGTATTTGACGCAAGGGCGCTCGATCGAAACCCGCCAAGTCACGCTGCGCCAAATCCAAAGCGGGACTGAGTTCGTATACGGCACCAAAGCCGACTGGATTCGCTCTGAAGCCTGCCTGAAGCTTGAACTTGGAACAGGCCGTTTACCCGGATTGCTGATCTTGGGCGCAGAAGACCCGCATATGTTCTCGCCTCAGCAAGGCACGGACTTGCTCAGCTTCATGGGCGGCGTGTTTGAGCGCGCCATGCGACGCTGGTTGTCGTGAGTGCAAACTCTCTTCTGATTTCCCCCGCGGCGCGTGATGCGTTGTCCCACTGGCTTGACCATCAACGCGCGCTGAAAGGCGCTTCGGCCAACACACTCATCGCTTATTCGAGCGATGTTGCGGACTTCCTTGGCTTCATGACCGAATATACTGGCCAACATCAAGGCCTTGGCGCACTGGCCAAAATCACGCTTCCCGATATGCGCGCTTGGATGTCACGCACCAGAGGTGACGGGATCACATCACGGTCGATGGCACGCAAACTTTCAGCAGTGAAAAGTTTTTACCGTTGGCTGGCGGAACGCGAAGGCTTTGAGCCCACGTCTGTCTTATCTGCACGTGCGCCCAAATTCGAAAAGAAACTCCCACGTCCGCTGAGTATCGACGCGGCACATGCAATGATCGAAACAGCTGCGATACAATCACCTCATACATGGGTGAATGCCCGCGATATGGCCGTGTTGACCTTGCTTTGGGGGTGTGGCTTGCGGATTTCCGAGGCCTTAGGCCTCAAAGGACGCGATGCTCCGTTTGAAGACTCGCTGCGTATCTTAGGTAAAGGAAACAAGGAACGCCTTGTGCCGGTGTTGCCCGCTGCGCGCGAAGCTGTGCAAGATTACCTTGCCATCTGCCCGCACCCACAAGAACAAGATGCGCCATTGTTCCGCGCGATCCGTGGTGGCGCGTTGTCGGCACGCGAAATTGCGAAAGTTATGCAAAAAACTCGGATGCAATTGGGCCTTCCTGCAACGGCGACCCCTCACGCGATGCGCCACAGCTTTGCGACCCATTTATTGAACGCTGGTGGTGACTTACGGTCTATTCAGGAACTCCTTGGTCACGCCAGTTTGAGCACGACCCAAGCCTATACTTCCGTAGACTCAGCGCGCTTGATGGAAGTCTACGACAAAGCCCACCCAAGGGCTGGCTGAAACACCGCTCACTCAATTGTGCGATGCTTGTGTAGATTTGTTTAATGCAACGTCAATCCTCTCGTGGCAGGGTTCTTCCAAACATTGATCATCAGACAAGGACGAACCATATGAACACGCGCCCCTTTTTGCTTGCTGCAGGCTTTGCCATCGCGGGCTCTGCCGCTTTCGCGCAAGAATGTACTGACATCGGTGTCGAATCCGCATGGGATCTTGAGGAAGCTCAAGTCGTAGAGCTTTATGATTGCCTTAAGGACAGAATGGCCGAAGGGTACGCTAAGGGTGGTGACGAAGTCGGTACTGCATTTCGTGAATGGGCTCCAACGGCGACACGTCCTGCTATCGCTGGCGCGCACTCGAACCGCTTGTTGCTGACATTTGCCAACGACATCGCAGCCGAGCAGTATCTAAAGTTCGAAGAAGAAGGCGTTGAAATGCCAGTTGGTTCGGTTCTGGCCAAAGAATCCATCTCGATCTCTAAAAAGAAGAAAACAGCACGCCCCGGCCCGTTGTTCATCATGACCAAAATGGAAGCTGGTTCCATTCCTGAGACCGATGATTGGCTCTATGGCGGCCTTCAACCAAACGGCAAACCAATGAAGTTCAAGCAAGCTTTCTGCCACGACTGCCACGCAGCGTGGGAAGATCAAGACAGTCTTGCCTACCCTGTTGAAGAGGTCCGCATCGGCTCCGGCGGTTGATTTAACGGAAGACCTCAAAACCGGATAGCGCCCGTGGGACAAAACATCTTCTGCGGGCGTTGTCTTGCGTGGGGAAGCGTGGTCACATCTGACGCGCCAAGAAATCGTTTGGCTCAACACATGTGAGGATATTCAATGACTGCCAAACCTGTCTTGTTTCAACCGTTCAAAATGCGCTCTTTAGAGAGCCGAAATCGCATCGTGATTTCACCTATGTGCCAATATTCGGCCCATGACGGTCATATGGATGACTGGCATCTGGTGCATCTTGGTCGCTTTGCAACGGGCGGCGCTGGTATCGTGTTCACGGAAGCATCCGCGGTGCAAAAAAGCGGGCGCATCACACACGGGTGCCCCGGTCTTTGGGCCGACAGTCAGATCCCTGGCCATGCTCGTGTCGCACAATTCGCGCGGCGCAACGGGGCTATTCCTGCGATCCAATTGGCTCATGCCGGTCGCAAAAGTGGGATGCAACGCCCGTGGTTCGGAAATGGCCCGCTAAATGACGCGGATATAGCGCGCGGGGATATGCCTTGGACGCCTGTTGGCCCCTCGCCCGTGCCCGTCGCTGACAGCTGGCCCATGCCACACGCGCTGAGCGCGAAAGACATAGACGATCTGATCCAAGACTTCACGTCCGCCGCCCGCAGAGCACGTGTAGCGGGTTACCAAATCGCAGAAATCCATGGCGCACATGGGTATCTCCTGCACAGCTTTCTGTCACCCTTGTCCAACAAACGCACTGACAAATATGGTGGCGACTTAACAGGGCGAATGCGGTTGGCCCTTGAGATCACCCAAGCTGTCAGAGCTGTCTGGCCCAGTGACTTGCCTTTGTTCTTTCGAACCTCTGCCGTTGACGGGTCACCAGAAGGATGGTCGCTAGATGACACCGTTCTCTTAGCCAAAGAACTCAAACGCATCGGCGTTGACGTTGTGGATTGCTCTTCAAGCGGGATAGCCGGATCAGCAACTGCGGCCGGGCAAAAACGCCAACCGGGATTTCAAGTCCCCTATGCGGAACGGGTCCGCAAAGACGCGGGGCTGGCAAGCATGGCCGTTGGATTGATCACACACCCCCAACAGGCCGAAGACATCCTTGCTCAAGGGCGCGCAGACCTTATTGCCATCGGTCGCGAAGCCTTGGTCAACCCGATGTGGGCCTTGCACGCCGCCCAAACCCTTGGGGCAGACACAGCGTTTGACACTTGGCCCGAACAATCTGGCTGGTGGTTAAAAGCCCGCGAAAAGACGTCCGATTTTTACGATCCGGACGCCAGCTAACAAGGGGGCATTTCCCGCCTCAGATTACCCCTGTGCTGTGTTCGATATCCGCGCAGGCACACCAAAATCGCGATGGCAGATGGCGGCCAACTGCGCGATCCCTTCGCGGATGGTTGCCTCGTCTGGATGTCCAAAGCACAACCGCATCCGCTGGCGATTGTTGTCTCCGTCCACGGTCCATTCGGCACCCGGATTGATGGCAATTCCCTCTTTGATCGCCGCCGCTGCAAGCTTGCTGGTGTCCACACAGTCCGGCAACGTGATCCATATGAAAATACCGCCCAAAGGAGGTGTGAATTCTGCCGCCGTTCCAAAATTTTCAGCCAAAGCTTGCATCGTTACCTCGCATTTTGCCTTCAACGTGGCACACAACTGTGTGACATGGCCCGCGAAGTGATCCTTGCAGAACTCGCCCAAGATCATTTGATCCAAAGCCCCTGTGCCAGCATCTGTCTTTAGGGGTAAAAGTTGCGCCAATACCGGCCAATCCGCCATGATGTAGCCAATGCGCAAAGCAGGTGCGACGGATTTAGAGAACGAGCCGCAATAGATCACCCGGTTTGCACGCCCCTCAGATTTTGCGGCCGCCGCATCCAGTGCTCGCAAAGCAGGCGGGCGGTTACCTGTCCACAACAAATCCGCATAGCAATCGTCTTCAAAAATCAACGTTTCATAGCGCGCTGCCAAATCAAGCAATTCATGTCGTCGCTCAAGCGGCATCACCCCGCCTGTCGGGTTTTGAACAGTCGGGATCGTGTAGATATACTTGACCGGAATACCCGCTTGCTTTTGTCCTTCCAACAACTCCGCCAGATGCGTCATGTCGATCCCATCATCGTCCAACCGCACCCCAACATATGGCACACCAAGACGCGACAACCGCGTCAACGCACCGCCATAAGTTGCCCCTTCCGAGATCACGATATCATCCGGCCCAACCAGCAATTGGTTCACCAAATCCAACGCTTGCAGTGAACCTGACGTGATCAAAATCTCATCGGCGCTGTCTTGCATACCCGCGCATTCGGCCATCCAATCGGCCACAAATTCGCGCAAAACGCGATAACCTTGCGGCCCACTGTTGAGGCCATAGGTCGCCAATGAGGCCCCTTCTTGCGCGATTATCCTCGCGGCCGCCTCCCCCAATGCTTTGACCGGGACACTTGCCGCATCGTTGTGACCACCCACAAAATTGTAATTAGGAAAGGCCTTAAATGGACCCGCCGCAGGCTTTGGCAAATTGGCGCGAAACAAGCTTGAAACATCAAATGTCATTGGGGTCGGTCCTTTGAATTCTATTCTGTGTCGTTGGGTTGCAGGCTAAACACACGGCCGGGATTGAGCAGATTTTTGGGGTCCATGGCCTGTTTCAGCGTGCGCATAAGCGTCAACTCTGCGCCAGTTCGGCTTTGACGCAAATACGCGCGTTTTAAAGTGCCAATGCCGTGTTCAGCAGACACAGAGCCGCCGATTTCGCCCACATACCCATAAACAATGTCCTGAATGGCCGCTTTGGGTTGTGGCCCCTCAGCGGTGGTTTTCGCCACCAAATGCAAATTCCCGTCCGCCAGATGCCCACCAATAAACAAACGGACATCGCCCAAAGCCGATTGCAATCGATCCAGCAGTTGCGCTTCGAGGGTCTTCATGTCCGCGACAGACAAGCTGATGTCAAATCCAACCGCGGGTTGTTGTTTGCCCATCGCTTCAGCCATGCCGTCGCGTATGTTCCAGAATGCGTTGATCTCTGCACTGGAGCGGGACAGGACGGCGTCTGCGATCAATTGTCGATCCAGTGCTTGACCCAAACAGGTTTCGAACTTTTCGGCATCGCCGTGAATATCCGACCCCATCATTTCGACCAAAACGTAAAACGCATGGCCCACCGGAACAGGTGGTTTCACACCCGCCACATCCGACAAGATAGCGTCATAGGTTTTGGACCAGATCACTTCGAACGCGCTTAGATCAGCCCCTAGGCCCGAACGCATATGCGTCATCAATTCGGACACAGCATCAAAACTATCAACCGCGCAGACCGCCACGACTTGAGTCTTTGGTTTGGGATACAAACGCAAAGTCGCGCGCGTGATTAACCCCAATGTGCCCTCGCTGCCGATGAACATCTGCTTAAGATCATAACCTGTGTTGTTTTTGATGTAGCCATTCAA
The DNA here is from genome assembly GCA_039978895.1 of Aliishimia sp. Classification (GTDB taxonomy): domain Bacteria; phylum Pseudomonadota; class Alphaproteobacteria; order Rhodobacterales; family Rhodobacteraceae; genus Aliishimia. Next base: position 440,700 of record JBDWAL010000055.1, on the reverse strand, counting down.
GCTGTTGATGATCGTACCATCTGCCAGAACCGCCTCAACGCCCAATGTCAGGTCCCGTGTCATCCCGTAGCGAATGACACGATTGCCGCCTGCATTGGTCGATAGATTTCCGCCAATGGTGCAAGATCCGCGCGCGCCCAGATCGAGGGGGTAAACCATGTCCTCTGCGTCTGCTGCGTCCTGAACGATTTGCAAAGGCGTGCCAGACTGAACGGTGATCGTTCCAGCCTTTGCATCAATTGCTTCAACCTTGTTCATACGCTCCATTGAAATGACGAACTCGCCGTGTTCAGGCATTGCCCCGACTACAAGCCCCGTTAACCCGCCCTGAACGACCACGGGTTGAGATGCCTGATGGCAAACGGCCATAACTTGTGACAACTCATCGGTTGAAGCTGGACGCAAAACCACCTCTGGGCGCACCTCGCTCGCCCCGCGCGGATCACTAAAGTAACCCGCGTGGATATCTTTCCCGCTCAAAAGGCCCTTATCACCAAGGATGCCGTGCAAGGTTTCAAGAATATCGGTCTGCATAAAGATCACCTTGCTTTTGTCGTCAGCATCATCACCCTGAGCCGATCAAGTGGCAAGGGAACACAGTGCGGATCAGGGGGTGAATACGTCCAAATCCGACGCCGGCACACCCGCCAATTTTGCCGCCTGCGTGAGTTGAGCCACCGTCCCTGCATCCACGAAGATACCGTTGGCCCGCCGATCTTCGGCGCAACGACGTTCTGGATCACCGGGCAATTGCACAGCATCCACACCCGGTGCCGCCGGGGACGCTTTGACCCATTCCGCGTATCTGTCCATATCGACACCAAATTGATCCGCCAGCCCAAAGACATTTGGATCAATCAAAATAGCCATCATATTGTTAAAGATGCCATCTTCCACTTCGCGTTCGGGTAGGTACGCGCCACCACCACTGAAAGAGCCGCCCAAGATATCCCCGAGTAACGCCAATCCAAATCCTTTGTGTTGGCCAAACGTCGTGAGCGCCCCCATCGGTTGGTTGAACATAACGGATGGGTCGGTCGTTGGCGCACCTTGGGCATCAATCACAGAACCCTCAGGGACTTTGGTTCCGCTCAGATCGGCCACGCGCGCCTTGCCCATCGCAATCGTGCTGGTGGCCATATCCAACAAGAACATCGGGTTCTTTTCTGTGGCCGGGATCGCTGTGCAATAAGGGTTGGTCACAAATCGTGCGTCACTGCCGCCAAACGGGGCAACGATAGGGCGCGACGATTGCACATTGGCATAAAGAATGCAGATAAAACCTGCCTCTGCGGCCAGTGCGCCCCAATCGCCAAGTCGGCCCAAATGGAAGCTGTTGCGCAAAGATAGCACGGCAAAATGGCTGGTTTTGGCGCGCTCGACTGCCAGTTCCATCGCTTGTTCGGCCACGACATGTCCGAACCCTTGCTGCCCATCGACCAAGAGAAACGGCCCCTTGTCTTGCACGATCTGTGCGTTGGCATCGGGGATCAATTGCCCGGCCAAAATACCATCAACATAGGCAGGCACCATGCCAACCCCATGACTGTCATGCCCTGTTAGATTGGCATCGACCAATCGTGCGGCCACTTTGCCTGCGGCCTCTGCGTTCCCACCTGCATGACTTAGGATCGACGCGGCAAGAGTGGTCAGGTGTTGGGCAGAAATCTTCATGTCGTCAGAGCTTTCATTTGGGCCTCGGGAGAGAGCGTCAGGCGTCGCGCCTTGGCACTTTGCGAAAAATTTCACCGCGTTCGCGCACAGGATCAAGCAATGAAAAATCGTTGGGGGCTTGTGTGTACCCATCCGGAAAGGGCGCACGGACCTCAATGTCCAAGGCCCGCATGACCCGTGCATCCCGATAATAGCATTGCGCGACCACCGTTTGGATCAGTTCTGCTTCAAACGGATACTTTTGGCGAAACTCTGTCGCCTGTGCGATGTCAAACCCTTCACCGGGCAAAACAGACGCGAGCGCCACCGCGAGTTTGTCACGCAAATGCGACCCGCTGGTCAGAATATCACGCAAGATCGCCTCATCATCCGCCCCCGGTTGATCAAACATATCGCACGCCGGAATAATCTGCCCCACGAGGGCGGCCATGGCCTTTTGTTCGGTTGCCGAAAACGAGGTAGCTGTCGGAGCTGTCATTACGCCCTCCTTTAATCGAATAAATTGGCCAGACGGTGTTTCATTTGATCCGCGATATACAGCGCCAAAGCTTGCAGCGTGCTGGTCGGATTAGCGCCGCCGCTGGTCACAAAAATACTGCCATCCACAATGAACAAGTTGCGCACATCATGCGAACGGCCCCATTCGTTCACAACCGACCGGCTGGGGTCGGTCCCCATGCGCGCCGTGCCCAACAAGTGCCACCCCGCCAATTCAATGGGGGCGGTTGTGTGCACATGTTTGGCCCCCGCAGCTTCCATCACCTCGGTACCGCGCGCGATCGCATGGGCCATCATCCGTTTGCTATTATCACTCAACGTATAGCTTATCTTGGGCGCTGGAATGCCGTCACTGTCTGTCAAATTCGGGTCAAGCGTGACCCGGTTGTGCGCTTCGGGTAAATCTTCGCATATGGCAAATAAGCCGCTCACACGATCCTGAAGGGTCCGATATGCACTGTGATGGCCCGCCCCCCAAGGGATTTCGCCCCAATTCATACCCGCCAATGCTGTACCAACAGGCCCCATCCCGCGCGAAGTTTCAAACGTATACCCCCGCACAAAACCTCGCGCCGGATCGGTCTCGTAAAATTGTTGGCTTAGGATGCTTTTATGCGGCCCGTTATGTCCGTCCAATGGGTCCTCGAACACAGCTTGAATGCTGGCATAAGGGTGAAACATCAGGTTCCTACCGACCAGCCCACTGCGATTGGCCAACCCATCAGGAAACTGTTTAGAGGTCGAATTTAGCAACAAGCGCGGCGTCCCGATACCGTTGCTGGCCATCACAATGACATGCGCGGCTTGAAATTGCTCCAGACCATCTTGATCGATGTAATGCACACCCGTCGCCATGCCTTGATCGTCCACTGCGATTTCGCGCACACGACATTGGGTCCGCAATTCAACGCCCTTGCGCAATGCTTCGGGCCAGTAAGTGATATCGACGGATCCTTTTGCCCCTTGCGCGCAGCCAGTGATGCAAGCCCCTAAGTTGATGCATTTGGCGCGTCCCTCGTAATTTTCGGTCGCAATCGCCAGATCGCATGGCCACCAGTGCCAGCCCCGTGCATTGAAGGCATGGGCCAACTTGCGGCCCGAACGGCCCATCGCAGCGGCGGGCATAGGCGGTTCTTTTCCCACCGGATATGCAGGGTCACCCGCCAGCCCTGACACGCCCATCATCGCGTCGTTCTGGGCAAAGAACGGGTCGAGCGTCTCATAATCAAGTGGCCAGTCCTCAGCCACGCCATCCAATGTGCGCACTTTGAAATCAGAAGGGTGCAAGCGCGGGAAATGCGCGGCGTACAAAACGGTTCCGCCTCCGACCCCGTTGAAATTGGTCACTTTAATCGGGGAATCATCATCGTTGACCGGGTAGTCTTCGGGCAGGCGTCTTTGATTGGGACTAAGCGCGAAATCACCCATCCGCCGGGCTTCCCAATCACGCCCTGTTGTCGGGAAATTCGCCGGGTTTGGCGTGCCACCTTGCTCAAGACACAAAATGTGCATCCGCGTGTCAGCAAGGCTCCAAGCGACAGCGGCGCCTGACGCCCCCGCGCCTATAATCAATACGTCCACGGGGTCTTGCCTCATTGAGCGCGCGACCAAAACGAGCGGTTCAGCACATCTGCGCGTGCCTTGTTGCCGGACCTTCCGCGCGTTGGGCACCACTGGCCCTTAAAGGACTTAAACATCAAGGCACTTGTCCTTGGTCGTGTATCGACGGGCGATCAACCAGAACGTCCGTCATGACGCCAATAGCGTCAGGCCCCCAAGCTTTCTTTCCGACCAACCTTCGCATATCCTCCTCCAGACTGAGCCGCGCGATTAAGTAAATACATCCACATTCTCAGGGCTTTGTCCATAAATTGCGCGCCACCTCAAAAGGAAGATCGCATATGAAGTTGACGAAGATTTGCGACGGGTTGGATTTCCCTGAAGGCCCGATTGCCATGGACGACGGCTCTGTCATCTTGGTTGAGATCAAACGCCAAACATTATCCCGCGTTCATCCTAATGGCCGGATTGACGTCATTGCGGATCTCGGCGGCGGCCCGAATGGGGCGGCTGTTGGGCCGGATGGCATGATTTATGTGTGCAACAATGGTGGTTTCATCTGGACCGAGACAGACGGCATCACGCGTCCAATTGGCACCCCAGACGAGTATGTCAGCGGCTCGATCCAACGCGTTGATCCCCGGACTGGGGCGTTTGAGATGCTCTATGAAAGCTGCGATGGGCAACCACTGAGGGGGCCAAATGACATTGTCTTTGATGCGCAGGGCGGTTTTTACTTCACCGACCTTGGCAAGACCACAGCCACCTATGTGCATCACGGCGCTGTCTATTACGCGAAAACTGATGGCAGCCAAATCACCCGTATGCATGCGCCAATGATCACCCCCAATGGCATCGGCCTGTCCCCCGATGACAAGACCATACATGTCGCAGAAACGAGGACGGGGCGCGTCTGGAGTTATGACTTGTTAGGTCCCGGGAAAATAGCCCCCTTGCCGTTCGATATGCCGGGAAGGCTGTTGACCACACTGCCTGATTATCAATTGCTGGACAGTCTCGCGGTTCAGGCGGATGGACACATCTGTGTGGCCACATTAATGCGCGGCGGGATTAGTGTGGTGCCCTTGGATGGCGGTCCGGTCACATTTATTGATGTGCCCGGCGATCCATATATCACCAATATTTGCTTTGGTGGGCCTGACATGCGTGATGCTTGGATCACGGCTTCAGGGACTGGGTGTCTTTATCACACGTATTGGCCTACCCCGGGGCATCGCTTGCATTTTAACGCGTGACTTCAGCGGGATCAGTTACAGCCCCGCTTCGTCGCTTACCAAAATGCGTTCGACGAGCACCTGAACACGCAGTGCTTCTTGGAGGGTCGCAAGGCGGTTTGGTTGGCCCGCAACCAACAACGCAAGATCGTCCAACTGCGCGTTCAAACTTGCGCCGCGCTGATCGACGCCTTCCGCTTGCACCGGTTCAAAAGGCCCGCCCGTGGACGCGGCATTGCGGTAGAAATCTGATATACGTCGGCTTGCCTTTGCACCTTTGATCGTCACCACTTGGTGATCCGGTTGAGCGCCCCCGACGCTTCCCATGACGGTTACCGGTACGCCCGTGGCCGACAGCAATCGCGCGGCGACATGGGTTTCGCACAAATCGGCCTGAACAGGGTATTCAGACCGCGCCCAAACCAATTTCAACGGCCCTAGAATGCGCTCAGAAAAGAACAAAAAGTGCGACATCACTTCCCGTGTCATGCCACCTTCGGCGCGAAACCGAAGCCAATCCGCCGCTTTTTGCCACTCCCGAGGCCAATTTGCATAGGTCAAAACGATGTCCGCGCCCATCAACGCACCAAGCGCGCCCGATTGAGCGGCTTGTGTCACTTCGCTTAACGCGGGTCCTGCCGCTTGGGTGAAATTGACCGCAGCAGGCACGCCCGATGCAGCAATTGCCGCGACCATTTCTTGGCTTTCTTTGATATCCACGCCCAACGGTTTTTCCAAGAAAATCGCTTTGCCCGCGGCTGCTGCGGCCAAGGCATAGGCTTTGCGCGGTACAGGCGGGCACGCCATATACACCAAATCTGCGGTTTCCAGCGCGGCTTGTGCATTTTGGGCAATTTCAGCGTCGGGGATCAGATCTTGCGCCGCTTTACATGCTGCTGAATCGGGGTCCCAAATGGCGGTGACTGTAAACGACGGATGCAGCGACATCTGCTCTAACATGCGCCGTCCCATGATTCCCAAACCGATAATTGCTGTTCGAATTGCCATCGCTCGTCTCCTGTTTTGAGATGGCCTAACTGAACAGCCTTCTGTTTCCTCTGTTCTCATTCAGATCAGATGGGATGTCTAGAGCCAGCATCTATTACATTAAAATCATTATATTTCAAAAAGTTAGGACACACCAAGATGATGGTCGAGCCAGACATGTTGACCTTTGCATGCATTTTCGGACCAAGTCCATAGGTGCACATATTCGTGTCCGGGTAAGTATTCGTATCCCGGACACCCACCTCACGTATAAAGGTATGGACCGACACCACACGCACTGCAGACGCGGGGAAACGCCATGAAAAACAAAATGCTGACTTTGGGGATTACAGGGAGTTTATTGGCTCTTTTGTGTTGCTTTACACCGTTTTTGCCGGTTGTTTTGACTGGTCTGGGGTTCACAGGACTGCTTGGTGTTCTCTACACAGATGCGGTTTTGTTACCGATCTTGGCGGGATTCTTGGGTCTTACGGGCCTCGCGATTTGGCGGCGCCGGCGGCGCAAAGCGCTTTAGAGCAATGTTGCGCACCCATTCGCCTTGATCGAATAATGGCAGTTATCCCACAGACCAGCCCTCAAAACACAACCGGGAGACGTGTGATTTCAACGTTTTCAAGGGATGTTCCGGATTGGAAAACAGTCACAAAACCTTTAAAAACATGGGTATTTCAAAGTTCACGCGCTAAAATCCTACTATTAGAATTAACAAAAACACACCATGCCCATATCTTTGTAAAACTTAGCCAGAACGAATTGCATCCTGTGCGCGGTTGGGTCATGACGGTTTGATGACACCTCGTTTTGCTGCACTTTCCGTTCACTTCCTGACCGCCACTGGCGCTGTTTTCGCTATGTTGGCAATGCTTGAGGCTGTGCAGGGCGATTGGGCGATGATGTTTGTTTGGTTGGTTGTTGCCTTTGCGGTCGATGGGATCGATGGGCCGCTTGCGCGCAAGACCAACGTCAAAAAGAATGCTCCGGAGTTTGATGGGGTCTTGTTGGACCTTATCATTGACTACCTGACTTATGTCTTCATTCCTGCATTTGCACTGTTCCAATCAGGCCTGATGAATGGCTGGTCGGGATGGGTTATGATCATCCTTGTGACCTTTGCCAGCGCCTTGTATTTCGCAGACACGCGGATGAAAACAAAGGATAATTCCTTCTCGGGCTTCCCCGGTTGTTGGAACATGTTGGTGCTGGTGATCTTCGCTTTGGAACCGGGTTGGCAAATTTGTTTGGCGCTGGTGACGGTGCTGACGATTGCGATGTTTGTGCCGATTAAGTTTGTGCATCCGGTGCGAACGGATCGGTGGCGTACGGTCAGTTTACCTATGGCTTTGGCGTGGACTTTCTTCGCAGGATGGGCGGCTTGGGTCGACTTTCATCCCGAAACTTGGGCGCTTTGGGGGTTGGTTGTGACCTCTGTTTATCTGATGTGCGCGGGCGCTTTGCAGCAAGTTCTGCACGGGGCCGACGGGTAAACCATCAACTTATCCACATGTGGATAAGTCATTATTTACAAGAGATTACAGATCGTTTCGCGAGACATCTCATGGATCAGATGAGCAGTCCTGCGGCGTGTTCGTGGCGCAAAAGAGCGACTTTGGTTTCCACGCCCCCTGCCCCAGAAAAGCCAGTGAGTTTTCCATTTGCCCCCATGACGCGGTGGCAAGGGATTATGATGGGGATTGGATTGCCCCCACAGGCTTGACCGACGGCTTGGGCAGAAGCTTTCACGTCTTTTGCGATATCGCCATAGGTGCGGGTTTCCCCGAGCGGGATTGCCGACATGGCCGCGCAAACTGCCTTTTGCAACGGGCTTCCAGCAACGCGCAAAGGCAAGTCGAAAGCGTCTAATTCGCCTTTATCATAAGCACTTAGCTGTGCAACTGCGCTATCTAGAAGGTCTGAAACGTCTTCATGCGGGGCCGGTCCCCAACCAAGTCGGATCAATGAACCGTCTTCTTCGGTGAGGGTCAAAATGCCGAATTGTGTGGGTGCAGAACGGGTTTTCATACCCCTTGGTAGGGCGCAGTTGCCCCCTAAGCAAGTGTCGCAATATTTTTTGAGTACCGTGCGTTGGGTGTTGCATCGTTAACGAGCACCGAACGGTGTTTGTTGCGTTTTTCGAGAAATAGCGTTCGGTGGGGGTCGCTTTGTTAACCCCCGTTAACGCAGAATTGGAAAAAGGCGGGACCTTCATCCCGCCCTTTCATTTTTGATCAGCTCAACGCGCTGTTGCATCGCCCGCAAACGCCGGGGTTTGCGTATTGGCCGACATCTGGGAGAACTTTCCAGCAACGGCCACATTTTTGGCCTGCTGCCTTTTCAAAGACCACAGACACGTCGCCAATTTCTGGCATCTCGAAGGCCTCTGCTGGGGCCGGGTCGGATGTGAGCGACAAGTCAGATGTGATGCACAAGTCTTCGAACGGAACGGAATTCAACGCCGCAAGAAGGTCTGCATCGCCGACATGCACCACAGGTGCCGCTTCGAGCGATGCGCCGATGACTTTTTCAGCGCGTTGGATTTCCAGAGCCGCTGTCACGACACGACGCGCACGACGAATGCCAGCCCATTTCTCGGCCAAGGCGTCATCGCGCCATTCCGCCGGAGTGACCGGGAAGTCACGCAAGTGAACAGAGCTATTTTCGCCCGGGTTTTGATCAAGCCACACATCTTCCATCGTGAACGGCAAGATCGGTGCGAGCCACGTGACCATGCGCTCATACAGCAGTTTCAAGACGGTTCTGGTGGCTTTGCGCCGGTCCGTGTCGCCATCGCAGTACAATGCATCCTTGCGGATATCGAAGTAAAACGCCGACAAATCCACAGTTGCGAAGTTGAAAATTGACGAAAACACACCTTGGAAGTCAAATGCGGCATATCCTTCGCGCACCGTCTGATCCAACTCGGCAAGACGGTGCAGAACCCAGCGTTCGAGTTCCGGCATGTCGGCAGCATCCATGTGATCCGTGTCAGACACATCATTCATCGAGCCAAGCATAAAGCGCATCGTATTGCGCAAACGGCGATAGCTGTCCGCGACCCCTTTGAGGATTTCCGGCCCGATGCGTTGATCTGCCGTGTAATCCGTCTGAGCCACCCACAGCCGCAGAATATCTGCGCCATATTGGGTGATGATCGTTTGGGGTGCGATGATGTTGCCGATGGATTTGGACATCTTCATGCCCTTTTCATCGAGCGTGAACCCATGCGTCACAACATTGCGATACGGCGCGCGGCCCGTGGTTCCGACCGATTGCAGCAACGAGGAATGGAACCAGCCACGGTGTTGGTCTGTCCCTTCCATATAAACGTCAGCAATGCCGTCTTCGGTGCCATCTTCGCGGTCGCGCAGCGTGAAGGCGTGCGTGGAGCCAGAATCAAACCACACATCGAGAATATCGGTGACCTGATCGTAGTCATCGGGGTTCACGATGCCTTCAAGGTAGCGCTGCTTGGCGCCATCTTCATACCATGCATCCGCGCCCTCAGTTTCGAAGGAGGACGTGATGCGGCGGTTCACTTGCGGGTTGCGCAGCAGGAAGTCGGGATCGGTTGGCAGAGCACCCTTTTTGGTGAAGCACGTGAGCGGAACACCCCATGCGCGCTGACGGGAGAGCACCCAATCCGGGCGCGCCTCCATCATGGCATGCAGGCGGTTACGTCCCGATTGAGGTGTCCAGTTGACGTTATCGATTTCCGTCAAAGCCCGCTGGCGGATCGTTTTGCCATGCGTGTCCATATCATCGCCAACCTCGCGATCAATCGCGGCAAACCATTGAGGTGTATTGCGATAAATCACCGGAGCCTTAGAGCGCCACGAGTGCGGATAGGAGTGTTTGATCTTGCCGCGTGCCAGCAAGCCGCCAACTTCAGCAAGCTTTTCGATGACAGCTTTGTTGGCATTGCCCTCTTTACCATTGGGCTTCAGGATCGCCTTGCCGCCAAAGAACGGCAAATCATCGCGGAAACGGCCATCAGGGTTCACATTGTAGGTGATCACCTGTTCGAGCATGCCAAGGTCGCGATAAAGTTCGAATTCTTCCATACCGTGGGATGGGGCGCAGTGTACAAAGCCTGTGCCCTCTTCATCGGTGACAAAATCCGCCGCGCGGAAGTCGCGCAGATCGTCCCATTCACCGTTGGATTCGTCAGAACCATTCAACGGGTGGGCCAATTTGATTTTCGCCAGATCGTCTTGGGTCACATCGCACAAGCGGCGATACATCGTTTCATCCAAGCGCGCGCGGCCCAGCACATCCGCGGCCATCTTGTCAGACAGGATATAGCGTTCGCCAATCGTGACCCAGCATTCTTCAGGACGGCCAATGATTTCATACAAGCCGTAGGAAATATCTTCGCCGTAAACCACAGCCTTGTTGGACGGCATCGTCCAAGGCGTCGTCGTCCAGATCACAACCTGCGCGTTATCCAGCGTGGCATCCCCCGTGCCAACAACCTTGAACTTCACCCAGATCGTGAAGCTTTCCTTGTCGTGGTATTCGACTTCGGCTTCGGCCAGAGCGGTTTGTTCAACAGGCGACCACATCACCGGCTTGGAGCCCTGATACAACGTGCCATTCATCAAGAACTTCATGAAGTCTTCGGCAATCACGCGTTCGGCGTGGAAATCCATCGTCAGGTAAGGCTTGTCCCAATTGCCCATAACGCCAAGGCGTTTGAACTCTTCGCGCTGCACATCAACCCAACCGGCTGCGAACTCGCGACACTCGGCGCGGAATTCATTAATCGGAACCTGATCCTTGTCGCGGCCTTTTTTGCGGTATTGTTCTTCGATCTTCCATTCGATCGGCAAGCCATGGCAATCCCAACCCGGGATATAGCGGCTATCAAAGCCCATCATCTGGTGGCTGCGCACAATCATATCTTTGATCGTTTTGTTCAAAGCGTGGCCGATATGGAGGTTGCCATTCGCGTAAGGCGGGCCATCATGCAAGCAAAAGACCGGGCGGCCTTCCATTTCGCGCTGGCGGTCATAGATGCCGATGCGGGACCAGCGTTCCAGCCATTCGGGTTCGCGTTTCGGCAAACCCGCACGCATCGGAAAGTCCGTCTTGGGCAAATTCAGTGTGGATTTATAGTCTGGTGTTTCGGCGCACATTCGGAGCGTCCTTCGGATCGGGTGTTCGGGAACATGTAAGGGGCGGTGCGAGGGGCTCAAACACCTTTGCCCGGCGTCTCATCAAGCGAGGAGCGCCGGGGAAATAATTCGCGGTATGATGCGAGGGTTCATCATAACCGCCTTATAGGCATTGGGGTCGCGGGTCTGCAAGTAGCAAGCGCGAGGATCAAGACTCCGGCGGATCTTGCGCCACACGTCCCTGTGCCCAGCGGTTCAGCCACGCCAACGCAGCCAGCGACAAGCCCAAAACCAGCAAAGAGAACACACGGGTCAGGCCTTGCAGGCCAGAAATATCAACAAAGAACACCTTGGCGACCGCAATCCCAATCACAACCAAGCCCGCCTTGCGCATCATCGCGTGGTTTTTGGCCAAAGATTGATAAAACAGCCCCGCGCCAAGCAACAAGATCACGACAGTGTACGTATAAAGTTCAGGTTGCCCCATGCCACGATCCAAAGGCATTGCACCTGACCCCTGCCAAACATGGCGGATCGTGGCAAACGCCCATAACGCCGTCAGTAAACCCGCAATCCCATAAAACGCACGGCTTAGCCATGTTGGAAGGGTCGGGATTTTCCATGCAGCTGCGGCGAGCACCAAAGCGGGCAGCATGTAGGCCACAGCCAGCGTATTCACAAGCGGCGGCCCAAGAACACGTCCGCCAAAATTGCCAATCAACGGGTTCAAAATGCTGATCGAAAGAAAGACCGCGCCGAACCCAATCAGGGCGAACACGCTCGCCAGGGCAAGGCGTAGATAACGCATCCATCCGCCCAAATCTTGGCGTTTCAACTGCACACACATAAGGACCAGCCAAATCACCGCATAAAGGCCAATCACCCAATGGGAGTCTTCGCTTCTTTTGGCAACCGCGTCGATAAACTTGTATAAAATCAGGCTGAACGTCAGGCCCAAGGCAGACCACAACCCAGTTTCAAGCATCACTTGCGCCGCAATCCGGGCGCGTGGACGCAGCAACCAAATAGAGGCCACAAAGCCCAAGATCGCGCCTGCATACACTGCGATCAGGCTCAGCCAAGGGCGAAACGCAACCAAGCCGAGTTCTGCGCCGACCACCAAGCGATACCCAATTGCGACCACGCCCATGGTCACAAAAAGCGTCATCGCGGGCAGATTAAAGCGGCGATCTAACGCGGCCGCAAACACAACAGTGGCAACCAAAGCGAGGGTCAGCGCGTCGTCATCCAGCACAATGACAAGTGCAAAACTCATGGTGGCGACCGCTGCAAGGGCGGCCAAAGACGTGCGCAAACGCGACTCCGGACCATCAATCCGGGCATAAAGCCCAGCCAACACAGTCGCCAAAATAGCCAGAGCCGCGCCGTGCAGCGCCCAAACATATGCGCCAATTGCGTCCATGGGGGCCCATGTCAGTTCAACCATTACGGCCGTGGCCGGGGCAAAAAAGGCAGCCCCCGCCGCCCAAAGCAAGCCGTAGCGTCCCGGTTGAAGCGAGCGCCACGCCGCCAGCGCAGACACCACAAGAGCCAAGGCCACCAAAGCGGTGACCGCCCATGGATAACTGGCTTCCGGGTTGCCTTCGTAGGCGCGTGCAAAATCGCGCCACACACCGTCGCGCGTCATGCCTTGAATAAACACAGACGCAGCAAACCCCGCGACAGGAATAACCGTTATATCTTGCAAGGCGGGACCCGTACGCGACCACACCGTCAGCGCCGCCGCCAAAGCGGCCAAGGCCAGCGTGGCCATCCAAAATTCAACCCGCCCAGAGTTGGCCGCCAAGACCAGCCAGCCTGTGCTGACAAGAACCGCGCCAAAGGCAAGCCGCGTGGGGAATTCGGGCCATGGTTTGCCACGTGCGCGGATCATTTCAGCAATCATCGCGCCGGATTGGTCAGGCTTAAGCCCGCGTGCAGGGACCAAAATCGAGAACGCCACAAGTGCCGTGAGATAAAGGACAAAAGCCCAAACCGCATTCGGTTCCCCCACAACAATCAGCGGGCCAGCCACAAACGCGCACACCAAAGTCAGCACTGACACCCACGCCCAGCGCCGGACGGTATCGATGCCTAGACCAAGCGCCGCAATGACTGTGAAATAACCAAAAAGCCAACTTGGATCGTCAGACGAGCCACCAACCACAAAAGGCGCGCCATACGCCCCCAAAATACCCACGCCTGCCAAAAGTGGCCCATGGAACCAGCCAAGGATCATCGCAAGAATGGCCACTGCAATCATGCCAATCAGCGCCGTTTCAGCGCCAATCAGATCGTAAAGCACACGCGCGGCCAACAATCCGCCAAACAACGTGACAATGCCCGCGCCGGAAAAGACGGACGGCAAATAGGCCGTCGCGCCATCTGTTTCATCGCCCCATCGGCGGCGAATCCATTCACCCGCGCCAATCAGGATCAGGCCAAAGCCCATGGAGGCCGCAACCCGAGCACGCGGCGGCAACAAGCCGTTTTGCATGCCGTAATCAACAAGAAACACACCCGCCAAAGCCAACGAGATCGCTGAGACCACATAAAACCAGTTTTCGGCCAACCAAGTGAAAAACACAGAGAACATAGAAGGCGTCATCACCACCACAGCCGGTGGATCTTCGGGGGTGACGGTTTCGGGGTTTGTTGCGCCGTCTATGTCTGGGGCAGTGCTTTCGGAGGCCGCGCGTTCCACCTTCGGCAAGGTTGCCTGCACCGCCGGTTCGGATGCGGACGCCGGTATAGGCCCCGGTGTTTTGACAGGTTCAAGGGCGGGTTCGGGGACAGGTTCTGGGATAGGTTCGCCGCGGCGCAAGGCTTGGATCATGCGCTGGGAATCGCTTTGGGACACTTCAAGCAAAGCAATCTGTTTTTCGCTTTCAGCCACCCGGCGTTTCAAACCAAATGCGACAAACAGCAAATAGATTATCGAAATCGGGATCGCCGCAAGGGCCAGCACGATGAGAATTACAATACCATCCAAACCAAGGACTCCCTTGTCACCTGCCCCTAAACTTAGGGACCGGGTGGCAAAGTTTGAAGTATGGAATACCGGAACCTAGCTTTGTGTGGAAAACAGCCCTGTTAGGGCGCGCTTCACCATCGTGCGCGCTTTGGGGCGGTGGCGATCCGAGAACGGGAGCGGGCGGCACACCTCCATTGCGGCCACGCCCACGCGCGCCGTTAGGGCACCATTGACCAAGCCTTCGCCAAAGCGGCGCGACAACTTGCCAAGGATAGAGCCGCCCAAAATCGGTTCCAACATATCATCACCAACAGCCACAGCGCCCGTGGCCACCAAATGGGACAACACCGCGCGCGTCAAACGCCAGCCCCCCAGAAAGCCACTGCGCCCGCCATAGATTTCAGCAACCCGGCGGATCATCCGCAAATTGGACGTCAAGGCCGCCGCAACATCCGCCAAAGCCAGCGGGACAAGGGCGGTCACAGTTGCGACCTGACGCGCGGCAGCTTCGACTTCTTGGGACGCAGCAGCATCCAACGGCAACAGGAGTTCTTGTTCTGCCAAGCCCAACAAACCCGCCGCATCCAATTGATCGCCGCGCAACTCAGCCACGCGGTCGCGCCCCCATTTGGTATCCTCGCGGCTTTTATAAAGCCTGAGCAAACTATCCGTCACATCGCGCGCCGCATTCAGGTCTTGGGAGGTTTGAGCCTCTGTCGCATTCAAGCGCAGCCCATCAAGTCGCGACAAGCGGCCAAAAGCGGCCATTTCGCGCAAAGCAATCACCGTAAGCACCAGCAAGAACATTACAATCAACGTCGTCATCGCAAAGCCAAGGATCGGGTTACGCGCAATCAAATCAGTGACAAAATCCCACGCGGAAATCGACACGACCGCGCCAATCAGCATGCTCAGCAAGGCCCAAAACCAGCGCACAAGGCGCGATGGCTTATGGCTCGCGAGTTTTGCCGCAATCTGCATCGCTTGGCCGGACGCAGACGGCTGGTCGATCACATCAGGAACCGGCGGTGCATCAGAAACCGAGACCGTCGCAGCCGCTGCTTCTTGTTCCAAATCAAACAGAACAGGACCTTTGGCCATCGGCTACGTCCTTTCCCATTCAAAGCAAATATCTGGAAGGTTTGCTTCATTGTCAGACCCATCCGTGCGCTCAACTTCGGTGAAGCCCTCGCGCAGATAGAACCGCACCGCGCCATGGTTTTGCGCATACGTCCACAAGCGCAAACGCGAGCAATGGGCTTTGGCCGCATCCAGGAACACCGGGCCAATCCCTTGGCCTTGGACATGCGGAGCAACATAGAGCGACAAGATTTCATCGCCGCGCAACGTCAGAAAACCAACAGTGGTGTCCTGTGCGTCTTTGGCAATCGTCACCCAGCCAGAATCGATCATCTGCGACGCAAACGCGATATCTTCGGCGCGCGTATGCAAACGGGGCAACCAAGGCGCCGCATCAATCGCTTCGGACAAGATTTCGCCAACATCGCCCGCATCCATCACCCGCGCGGCATACAGCGTCACCGTCATAGCCGATCCCCCAACAAAAACTGCGCGGCACGGTCGAGGCGCAAATGAGGCGGGCCGTCACCGGGGCGTAACGACAAGGGGGCGGGGGCAAAATTCATCACTTGGTAATCCTGATCTAGCCATGTTTTGGCCCCATCCCGCGCAGGGCTGAGCAAATGCGCGGGGTCTGTGGGCAATGCGCCGGGGTAAAACGCAGCCGGCTTGCCAGTGTCAAGCAACGTGCCGCGCACCACGCCCAAATCAGCGCCATCATGCGCGATCATATCTTCGGTTGTGGCGCGCAACGCGGCCAATGCCATGGCTGACGTGTCTGCACCCGCAAACTGAGCGCGGTCGCGGGCTTCCCGGGTAAGGGCCTGCATGATGCCGGTAAGTTGAGCGTGTTGGGAGTGGTGCAAATGGTCGGCCTTGGTCGCGGCAAAGAGGATTTTCTCAACCCGTTTGCCACGAAAAATCTGGCTCAGGAACGCATTGCGACCGGGTCGGAACGCGCCCAAGATATCCGCCATTGCAAGGCGCATATCCTCAACGGCGCGCGGACCTTTGTGGATCGCACCCAACGCATCCACCAAAACAACTTGGCGGTCAATCCGGGAGAAATGTTCGCGAAAGAACGGTTTCACCACGCGAGATTTATAGGCCTCAAAGCGGCGCGCCATTTCGCGGCGTAACGATCCACGCGGGGCATCGCCCTTGGGCAGCGGTGAAAACGTCAAAACAGGAGAGCCTTCAAGATCCCCCGGCAACAAAAAACGTCCCGGTGTGCAATCGTAATACCCCGCGTCGCGCGCTGTATTCAGATACCCCGTGAAGGCTTGAGCCAACGCTTTGGCGACCGGTTCTTGCAGTTTGCCCGCAGCGTCTGTTTGCGCAAGTTCGCTTAGGAAGTCCGCCGCTTGGGAACGGTCTGCGATGCGGCTTAGGACTTCGTCGGACCATTGCTCAAAATCTTTGTCCAGCAGCGCCAAATCCAAAAGCCATTCGCCCGGATAATCCACAATATCCAAATGGATCGTGCGTGCGCCCTTGAGGCCCGCAAGCAAACCACTGGGCCGCACACGCAAACTTAAGCGCAACTCGGACACGGCGCGGGTGCTGTCAGGCCAATGGGGTTGGGGCGCTGTCAGTGCGCCAAGATGGGTTTCATAATCAAAGCGCGGCAACGTGTCGTCGGGTTGGGGTTGCAAAAACGCGGTCTCGATGCGGCCTTGGCTGGCCGCCAGCAATCCCGGCATCCGGCCACGATCCATCAAGTTTGCCACCAAGGATGTGATGAACACAGTTTTACCCGCGCGCGCCAAACCCGTTACGCCAAGGCGTATCACCCGATCCGACACCAACCCTGAGCCCGCATCGAAAATGGCGTCAAGCGTATCCGTGACGCCCTCTGCTATGGTTGAGATGACCACCTGTGCACAAATCCCTTTTGATATCGTTGCCCTAACATATGGGCGCACGGGGCGGCTTGCCAGCGGGGAAAAGCACAGATAATCCCTCATCCATGCCACGTTACGCCATAAAAGTTGAATATCATGGGCTTCCATTTGTCGGATGGCAGCGACAAAAGGGCCTATCCACGGTCCAAGGGGCCATTGAATCCGCCCTCACCAAGTTAGAACCACGAGAGCATAAGATTGCCGCCGCAGGGCGCACAGATGCGGGCGTGCATGCGATGGGCCAAGTTGCGCATTGCGACATGGAACGCGACTGGGACCCATTTCGTCTGTCAGAAGCGTTAAACTACCACCTAAAGCCCGCGCCCGTGGCCATCATCGATTGCGCGCGTGTGCCCGATGATTGGCATGCGCGGTTTTGGGCGCTTGAGCGGCATTACGTGTTTCGCATGTTTGCGCGCCGCGCCCCCGTGACCCATTTGGCCGGGCTTGTTTGGCAAGTGAAGCAAGAGTTGGACATCGACGCCATGCGCGCAGGTGCTGCGCATTTGGTGGGGCGGCATGATTTCACCACCTTCCGTTCGACGATTTGCCAAGCTGACAGCCCCGTGAAAACCCTAGATTCCCTAGAGATGAGACCCGTTGAGACCGATTGGGGCACCGAAGTGCAATTTGACGTGCGCGCGCGGTCCTTTTTGCACAATCAAGTGCGCAGTTTCATCGGAACCCTAGAGCGCGTTGGCGCCGGAAGTTGGGCCCCCGATGACGTGGCAAAAGCGTTGGCTGCGCGCGATCGCGCCGCCTGTGGACCAGTCTGTGCACCGCATGGCTTATACCTGGCAAGCGTGCGTTATGATGTTGATCCATTTGCGTAAAATCAATCCGTTGGCGTCAATCATTATCCGTTAGCCCGGCCCCTGCGCCGGACGCGCGCGAGCCTTGGGAGCTGGGAACATACGTCTTATGCGCAAGCTTTTGCATCTGAGAAAGCAACGCTTCGGGGCAAAGTAAGCGGGCCGGAAGATCGGGGCGTTGTTGCGCTGGCAACAGGGCTTCCCGGTAGCTTGTGGCAAGTGCGCAGACATCGCTTTCATCGGTGGTGACAGGAAGCGTTTGGATCGGCCCTGATGGCAACGCATCAAGGGCGCTACTCAGAGCATCCGCGCTGCGATTTGCGGTCAAATGATACGCCACCACCCGGCCAAAATGCGCCGCCTGCGCCGGATAAGCGCCCGCCCCGCGCGCCGCCTTCTGCGCCAGCATTTGCACTTCATTGGCCGAAAACATCATGTGGGCATTGCCGGGCACCACCAATCATCGGCGTGCTGCATGCCCAATTCATCCGCCAAAGGCGCACCCTGCGCCAATGTGATCCGGGTCCAAAGATCAGATTTGGGGTCAAATCGCGTGGCCCCAAAACAGGCCAGCTTGGCGCGCAACATGTCGATGGGCAGACATGTATCCGCTATCAAATTATCGCGAATTTCGGCATAGGGGTGGGTGGTCATAATCTGCGCACGTTCAGCCGCCAAAAGATGCTGCGGGTGGCGCGTCAGAAAGGTCGTAAGCGGTTCAGGCACATCCGGCAGATCAGCATGCAGCGCCTTGATTTGGCGGGCAATATCAAGCGGGGATTCGCGATCCGCACCGAGGTCTTGGACACGATCCCCAAGGCGGGGTTCAAGCTTTTCTTCGGAGACATACCAAAAGCGCTGGCATTGCTGAGGGTCGTCGAAATCAAGGGCCAGCGCCCAATCATAATCGCGCGTCAGGACCGCCTGTAACGCCGCTGTGTCCGCGAAAGACAACGCACCCGCGCCAAACGGGTCCGTCAGACACTCCGCCAGACCATCGATCAATTCGGGGAAGGGTTCGAGCATCAGAGACAGTAACAGTTCTTGCGTTTCAATACTGTAGCTCTGGCCATGCTGCCACAGATGTTCGAGCGCATCAGACGCTGTAAGGTCCTGCAACGCTGGGGTGAGGTGCGCCCATTCGGCGCACATTTGGTCGATTCGCAGTTGATGTGCAGCCTCTGGCACCTGCCATTGGGACAGATGATCCACCGCACGCGCGTGCAAATCGCGCAGACGGGATTGTTGCGCGTCTGTGAGGTGCGGCTGTGCCCGCACCCGCGCCAATGCCGTTTCGCGCACCATCATCCAATTGTTCAGCAACACCGGATGCGTCACCAAAAACGGCGCCATACCAAGGCCCGTCGCATTGCCAATGCCAAGCTGACGTTTCAGGTCGCGCTCTATCGTGTGGCCGCCCACATGTTCGATCAATGCGAAGGTGAAATTTCGGATCAGCCAAACCGTCAGCATTTCGATCATAAACGAGACCTCAAGCCCCGGTCGATCTTCGAGCAGCGCGCGATCTGCAATGCCAAACTTGCCATTGCCATAAACCGCCGTTGTGCGCATCAGATACCCAATCGGGTTCAGCACATGCGGGTCTGGTTGTTCGCCATTTCGAAGTCGCTCAACACAATGAGACCAAAGCCTTACGGATTTGTTGGCGCGGCTCAGAACAAGGTCTTTTTCGGTATATCGCCCCGCTTCTTGCAACGGGGCCGCCGCCGCAATGCGGTCCAGTTCAGCCGTGTCCGGCACGCCATCATAAAGAACAAAAGCCGCATCCCACGCGGTTGCAATCACCCGGTCGGATCGGTCCTTTTCGTCAAGCGGTTGGCTTAGCGCGACCAACGAATAGGTGTGACCAAAATAATCCAACGTGAAGACCGCGCGGCCATACCCATCTGTATCCATCTCCCACACCGTGCGGCGCGGCTGGGTGCCCTGTTCGGATAACCGGCGGGTCAAGATGCGCAAAAACGACAAGCGCGTGGGGAACATCGCCCCCATACGGCGCAACCGCATCACCTCGGATGGGGGGCGCAGCGGCACCTGAGGGGGGAATGCCGCATCCTTCATTCGGGACCAAAACCCGTTTCATAAAAGCGCAGCCAATTGTCGCCCATAATCGCAGCGACCTCCTTTGCGGAGAATCCAACATCGGACAAACCCTGAGAGATATTCCCAAAATCCCGATTGTCTGCGAACCAATCCGGCATCGGTGGAAAGCCCGGCGCCCCCGCAGAACCTTCGCCGTAATCCACCACTTTGGACCAACGCCCAACGCGCATCCACTCCACGATGCTATCGGGCTGATCTTGGCACAAATCCGTGCCAATCCCAAGATTTTGCGTGCCATACCGCCCCGCCGCATCCGCTATCATCTGGCAAAAGTTATCCAAGGTACACGCCGACCCATCCTTGAGGTGATGTGGGTAGATCGAAAACCCAAGCATCCCACCGCGTTTGGTGAGCGCTTTGAGCACCTTATCGGACTTATTGCGCAACGCCGGATGCCACCAATTGGGGTTGGCATGGGTGATCGCAATCGGGCGGGACGACGCATCAATCGCCTCCAACGTAGAGCGTTCAGCAGAATGGGACATGTCCACAACCATGCCCACGCGGTTCATCTCTGCGACGACCTGTTTGCCCATGCGGGTCAGCCCCGTGTCGTCGTCTTCATAGCATCCCGTCGCAAGCAAGGACTGGTTGTTATAGGTCAGTTGCATAAAGCGAATGCCAAGTTGGTGGCAAATTTCGACCAACCCAATATCGTCCTCAATCGGACTAGGGTTTTGGAAGCCAAAGAAGATCGCTGTGCGCTGTGTGTCTTGCGCCAAACGCACATCCGCAGCGCGCGTGCCTTTAAAAATCAGATCTGGGTGTGCTTCAAACCAGCGGTTCCATTGTTCTAGGTTCAAGACCATCTCGCGGAAGGATTCGTGATATGCGATTGTCACATGCACCGCATCAACGCCCCCTGCCCGCATTTGGGCGAAGATTTCAGGTGAAAAGTTGGCGTATTGCAGGTTGTCGATCAAAGGTGCTTTCATAGCGTTCAGATTGGGGGGAAACCGCTTCATTTGGCAATAGAGATCGCGACCCTCAAAGGGTAAAATCCGGTGTAAAAATCATCCGAGTCGGGCACCAACGCCGCCAAGACAACAACCTGCGAGTCGGGCAAATGTCGACATCGCGCGCACGCAGCACCGGAGTTTGAGCCTAATTTGCCCCATACAGGCTTGGATATGCTAACATGTGCACGACAACTATACATTCAGGTCAATCTGCTCTAAGGGCAGCGCTTTGGTGCGTATTGTGCGCGCCTGCCGACAAAAAGTAGACCCGCCCGTGAAACAGACCCTGCAAGCCGCTCTTGATGCCCGTGGATACGATAAACTTACCCCGGTGCAGGAGGCCGTGCTCGCGCCAGAATTGCAAGACTGCGATCTTTTGGTGTCCGCGCAAACTGGATCGGGCAAAACACTTGGCTTCGGCCTGGCAATTGCGCCAACGATCCTGCGCGACGCAGACATGTTTGACGCCGCCCGCGCGCCGCTCGCGTTGGTAATTGCACCAACCCGCGAATTGGCGATGCAAGTGAAGCGCGAACTCAGCTGGCTGTTCGCGCAAGCCGGAGCAATCTTAACATCTTGCGTCGGCGGTATGGACATGCGCGATGAGCGCCGTGCCCTATCACGCGGCGCCCACATCGTTGTCGCAACGCCCGGACGTCTGCGCGATCACATCATGCGCGGTTCCATCGATCTGAGCGCGTTGCGCGCCGTGGTCTTGGATGAAGCCGACGAAATGCTTGATCTGGGCTTTCGCGAAGATCTGGAATTCATCCTAGGTGAAGCGCCCGAGGACCGCCAAACGCTGCTATTCTCTGCAACCGTGTCCAAACCCATCGCGCGTCTGGCCGAGAACTATCAAACAAATGCCAAGCGCGTCGTCACCAAATCCGAAACCGCACAACACGCCGACATTGATTACCGCGCAATGGTTGTGGGCGACCGGGACACAGACAACGCCGTCATCAACACATTGCGGTTCTATGAGGCCCCCAACGCATTGGTGTTCGCCAACACCCGCGCCATGGTGAACCGCCTCACCACACGCCTATCCAACCGGGGCTTTCAAGTCGTGGCGCTGTCAGGTGAGCTGTCCCAATCCGAACGCACCCACGCCCTGCAAGCCATGCGTGACGGGCGCGCCCAAGTGTGTGTGGCCACGGATGTTGCCGCACGTGGGATCGATCTGCCCAATCTTGATCTGGTGGTGCACGCCGAACTGCCCAACAACCACGAAACACTGCTGCACCGTTCGGGTCGCACCGGACGCGCGGGGCGCAAAGGTGTCAGCGCGCTGATCGTCAACAAAAAGTCCCGGCGCAAAGCCGAGCGGATTTTGCAGCAAGCCAAGTTGAAAGCCGACTGGACCGGCGCGCCATCTGCCGATGATGTGCGCGAGAGCGATGAAAACCGCATGTTTGCGGACCCAAGCTGGCATGAGCCCATTTCCGAGGCCGCAACCGCTGGCGTTGCCAAATTGGTCGACGCATTCACGCCAGAGCAGCTCGCCAACGCCTATTTGGCCTTGTATCATTCGCAACGAACCGCACCTGATGAGCTATCAGATGTCGACGCCAAGCCCGCGCCACGTCAGGAATTTGGCGAAAGCGTTTGGTTCTCGATCTCGCTTGGACATGACGACGACGCAGAGCCACGGCGCTTGTTGCCAATGCTGTGCAAAGCCGGTGACATGACCAAAGACGACATCGGTGCAATCCGTGTGCGTCAGTCGCAATCCTTTGTGCAAATCAAGAAATCCACCGTGCCCTCCTTTTTGGCAGCTGTTGGCGCGGACATGGTGCTTGAAGAAGGCGCCAAGCTGGCCCAACTCGCGCAAGCGCCCGATTTGGGCGAAGGGCGTGGCGGCGGCAAACCCGGCGGCGGGCCGCGCAAAGGTCCACGACACGACAAGGGCAAATTCGACAAGCCCCGTGGCGATAAACCTCGCGGCGACAAGCCATATTCGGACAAACCACGGTCGGATAAGCCGAAATATGACAAGGCAGGCGGGGCGAAATCCTACGATGCAAAGCCAAAAGGCAAGCCCGATTCCAGCCCAATCGATTGGGACGACGCCCCCGCGCCGCGTCGCAAGAAGCCGAAAACGGACGGGGCAGCAGGCGCAGCCAAGCCACGCCACAAAGCGGCCGACACATCGCGACGCATGGAACGTGCTGTTGAAGACGGGGCCGTGAGCAAGCCACGCAAAGCCGGTGGCGCAGCAGGCGCGAAACCAGCGGGCAAACCCTTCAACAAGACTGGCGACAAGCCCAAAGGCCCCCCTCCGCCGAAGGGGAAATCGAACAGCAAAAAGAACCAAGCGCGCGCCGCCGCCCGCAAAGCCATCGCCAAAACATCCGGTGCGAACAGCAAGCCAAAGCGGCCCAAAGCGTAAAGCCTGACCCGGCCCATATCTGATAAGGTTTGAGCCGGGCTAGCCCCGCGACGCAGTGCTAGGTGAGCGCTGCGATCTGTGCATCCGTATACCCCAACTCGCGCAGCACGGCGTTTGTATCTGCGCCCATGGCGGTGGGTTTTTGCGGCGTGCGCGCCTGCGTGCGCGACAATCGCGGAGCCGGAGCAGTTTGCTGGACCCCATCAATATCGACAAACGTGTCACGCGCTTGATTATGCGGATGGTGTGCCGCTTCTTGGGACGTCAAAACCGGTGCGATGCAAGCATCTGACCCCTCAAACAACGCCGCCCAATAATCACGCGGGTGGCTAGCAAACAGCGCTTCGTAGGCCGCATGTTTGGCAGGCCATGTGGATTGGTCATTCTGGGTTGCGGCATGGGACAGGTCGACCTTTGCAATGCGCAGGAATTCGGCGAAAAACTGGGGTTCTAGGGCCGCAAACGCGATAAATTTTCCATCTGCGCAAGTGTAGCAGCGATAAAACGGCGCGCCCCCATCAAGCAAATTTGCGCCGCGCGCATCAGACCAAGCGCCGCGGGCTTGCCAGCCTTGCAACAAGCCCATCATAGCGGGCACGCCTTCGGCCATCGCGGCGTCAACCACTTGGCCTTTGCCCGAGCGGTTGCGTTCATAGAGGGCCGACAAAATGCCAAAGATCAGGAACATCGTGCCGCCCCCGAAATCCGCTGCCAGATTGAGCGGAGGCACAGGCGGGCGATCCGCCTCGCCGATCATATGCAGCGCGCCCGTCAGCGCCAGATACGTCAAATCATGGCCCGCAGTTTGCGACAATGGCCCAGTTTGCCCCCACCCCGTCATGCGGGCGTAAATCAAGCGGTCTGGGCAATCATCCGGGCCAAGGCCCAACCGTTCCATGACACCGGGCCGGAAGCCTTCAATCAACACATCACTTGCTGCAATCAAACGCAGCGCAGCCGCATGCCCTTGCGCGGATTTCAGGTCCAGCACAACCGAGCGTTTGCCGCGTCGATTGACGTCATAGCCATCGGCGGCCGCCGCTTTGCGATCAATAGTGACCACATCCGCGCCCTGATCTGCGAGCAACTGTCCGGCCAACGGCGCAGGGCCAAGACCCGTGAACTCAACGACCTTCAGGCCGCTCAAAGCATGTGTCATATCAGTCCATCAAATAGCCAGGGGAGGACCGCGAAATCGCGATTTCATCCGCGTCCATCTCGGCGGCGATGTCTTCGAACATTGGGGTCGACAAGTAACGCTCGCCGGTGTCGGGAAGCATGCACAGGATCACCGATCCGGGTTCAGCTTTGGCGGCAATCTGTTGGGTCACAGCGAAAGTCGCCCCGCCCGAGATACCTGTGAGAATACCCTCTTTGCGCGCCAAAGTGCCCGCCCATGCGACGCCATCGGCCCCCGCAACAGGCAGCAATTCATCGTAAAACTTGCTGTCCAATGTTTCTTGCAGGACTTTGGGGATGAAATCTGGGGTCCAGCCCTGAATTGGGTGCGCTTGGAACGCCGTGTGACTATGCGCGGGTTGGCCTAAATCATTGCGCCCTTGCGCTTTGCCGCTTCCAACAAGCGCTGCATTGGCAGGCTCGGTCAGGATGATCTTGGTGTCAGGGCGTTCCTTGCGCAGCACACGACCAAGGCCCGTTACCGTGCCCCCCGTACCGTAACCTGTGACCACATAATCCAGCCGTTCGCCTTTGAAATCATTTATGATTTCCTGAGCCGTTGTACTTTCATGGATGTCGGCATTGGCATCCGTTTCGAACTGGCTGGCAAGAAACCATCCGTTCCGTTCGGCCAACTCAACCGCTTTTTGGAACATCCCAAAGCCTTTTTCAGCCTTCGGGGTCAGGATCACCTTTGCGCCCAAGACCCGCATCAATTTGCGCCGCTCAATTGAGAAACTTTCGGCCATCGTGACCACCAACGGGTAGCCTTTTTGGGCGCAGACCATGGCAAGGCCGATGCCTGTATTGCCCGATGTGGCCTCAACCACAGTTTGGCCGGGTTTCAGGGTACCGTTGCGTTCGGCGGCTTCAATGATGTTCAACGCAAGGCGGTCTTTGACGGATGACGCGGGGTTGAAGAACTCCGCTTTGACGTAGATCGTGACGCCTTCGGGGGACAAGTTGTTGATGCGAATTGCTGGCGTGTTGCCAATCGTGTCGAGGATCGAGCCGTAGAGCTGGCCGCGTCCTGTGGTGCGGCGGATATCATCGGATGCAGGCATGACGGTGATCCTTTTGTGAGCTTGCAAGCAGTGCGCCCACAAGCGTTACATTGAATACGGCCCTGCGCAACGCTTCTAAGGCCAGCCTTAAGGCCGATTTTCGCGGCGCATCCGGGGGGCGGCTGGCTGATATCTTTACGCGAAATTGATAGAGACGTTCCCGAACGCGCCAAAATCCGCTTCAAACTTGCTGCCTTCATGCGCCTCAACCGGGCGCACAAAGCTGCCCGACAGAACAATATCACCGCGCCGCAAAGACATCCCATACGTGCTAAGACGTTCAGTCAGCCAGACCACAGACTTGACCGGATCATTGAGAACCCCAGCCCCAAGCCCGGTTTCTTCGACCTCACCATTGCGCATCAGGACCGCGCCAACATGACGTAGATCGATATCGGCGGGGTCGTGACGTTGTGTGCCCAGAACAATCCCCGCATTGGCGGCATTGTCAGAAATAGTGTCGACAACCTTACGCGGCATAGAGGTGGTGCGGTCGAGCCGGACGATACGCGTGTCGAGCAATTCCAATGCAGGCGCGACAAATTCAGTGGCGGCGAGGACCTCTGCATGGGTGGCAGGCCCGTCCAAATCAGATTTTAGAATAAAGGCAATTTCCGTTTCAACGCGCGGCTCAATAAAGCGGCCCTGAGGGATCAGGCTGCCCGTCTCAAACGCCATGTCGTCAAACAAAATTCCGCTATCGGGCACATCAATGCGCAGCGCCGCCTGCATCGCCTTGGACGTCAGGCCAATTTTCCAGCCAATAATCTCACGCCCGGTCGCCTTGCGTTTGGCAACAAGCGCGCGTTGCACCGCATAGGCATCATCGATCGTCATATCCGAATGGCGCGCAGACAGCAGACCAATCTGCTGACCCGTCATTTCGGCGGCAAAAAGGGCTTCGGCGGCCTCTTCGATCTGATCTGCACTTAGCATTCTTCGTCCTTTACCGTATTCCTCAGGGTGCCAATTCCAGTCGCGCTGACCTTGATGACATCACCCGGCACCAAATATCGCGGCGGGTCAAACCGTGCGCCCGCGCCCGTCGGCGTTCCCGTCACAATGATATCGCCTGCATTCAATGTGGTGAAGGTAGAGATATATTCAATCTGTCGTCTGATCGGAAACAACATACGCGACGTACGGTCATCTTGGCGCAACTCTCCGTTTACGTGGGTCGTCAAATGCACATCATCAAGCTGGGCGCGATGTGTAAACGGCACCAGCCAAGGCCCCATTGCGCCCGAATTGTCCCAATTCTTGCCCTGCGTCACGTTAAACTTCGCATGACGCACCCAATCGCGGATCGTGCCTTCGTTGCACAGCGTGAGTGCTGCGATGTGATCATAAGCTTGATCCTGCGGGATACGGCGCCCCGATTTGCCAATAACAACCGCGATCTCGCCCTCATAATCCAACGTATGATTTTCCGGCGGTCGGATCAGCGCTTGATCCGCGCCAGTGAAGCTGGATGGAAAGCGTGGAAACAAGGACATATTGGGCGGCGCGTCTTGGCCATCCTTATATTCGGCGTTTCGGTCGGGGAAATTCACCCCCACGCAAATAATCTTACCGGGATTAGGGATCGGTGGCTGATAGTGCACCTCGTCCAGCGAATGGGTCGGGATGTCTTGGCCATGGGCTTGCGCAATTTGCGCCATAGCTTGGGCCACAATCACCTCTCGCAGCGTCGGCCAGTCCGGATAGTGCGCAGCGCACTCAACAAAGCCCGCATCTGTAACAAGGCCCCAAGTCAGTCGGTCGTTAATCGAAACAGTTGCGAGTTTCATGTCAGGCTTTCTGCAATTTCGGTGATAACATCATAAGCAAGCGCCACGTCTTCTTGAGTGGCATCAAATTGGCATCCTGTGAAGCGGATCACCGAGTGTCCATCAACCTTAGTTTGTGTCAGATAAATGCGGCCATCATCATTGATCGCATTGATCAAGTTCAGCGTTGCAGTGTCAGGATCCGCCCCGCGCAATCGGAAGGTGAACAAGGCAAGGATCGGGTCAGTCACAATTTCAAAGTCAGGATGCGCCCGCAAGCGTTCGCACAAGCCTTGAACCCAATGCACATGGTTGCGAAGGCGCGTGCGCAACCCCTCCATTCCGTAGCTGCGGATCAAAAACCACAGTTTGAGCGCCCGAAAGCGGCGGCCCAGCGGGACAGACCATTCGGAGTAATTGATAATGCCATCCGCGCCATGGGTTTTCAGGTATTCAGGTTGGATCGCAAGCGTGCGCACCAGATCCTCTGGCGTGCGCAGAAAATGGGCACACAAGTCGAAATTGGTGCCCAACCACTTATGCGGGTTCATCACAACCGAATGGGCGCGCTCAACCCCGTCCCAAAGGGTGCGAAATTCGGGGCACAGCATCGCAGAGCCCGCCCAAGCCGCATCCACATGGGTATATAAATCATAGGCTTCAGCCACATCCATAACAGCCGCCACAGTATCAGATGCGCCCGTGCCCGTGCCGCCAACACAAGAAATGATGCCAGCCGGGCGATAGCCAAGCGCGATATCAGCGTCAATTGCCGCCCTAAGCGCATCCGTGTCGATCCCGCGCAACGGGTCGCCCTTGGTGATCGGCAGTTTGACAAGGTTCTCTTGGCCAATTCCAGCGATCCAGATGGCTTTGTCGATCGAGGAGTGCACCTCAACGCTGCAATAGACCCGCAAAACAGGTTGGCCAGACAATCCCGTCTGGTTGCCTTTGAACGCCAACGCGCGCTCGCGCATCGTCAGCACCGCCGCAAGCGTGGCCGAGGACGCGCTATCTTGGATCACACCTGCGAACCCCTCCGGCAGACCCAATCCTTGGCGCAACCAATCCAACGTGCGGGTCTCAATTTCTGTCGCGGCGGGGGAGGTCTGCCAAAGCATACATTGCGCCGCAAGGATCGAGGCCACCTGATCGGCCAACATCGATGGCGGGGCCGCGTTGGAGTTGAAATAAGCAAAGAAGCGAGGATGCTGCCAATGGGTCATGCCGGGCATCACAACACGGTCCACATCCGCGAAAATGTCGTGCATCGGCTCGCCTGTTTCGGGCGGGCTTGCTGGCAGCTGGGCTGCGATCTCGCCCGGTTTGGTTTGGGCGCGCACAGGCTTTTCCCTGAGCGATTTGTGATACTCAGCACCCCAAACGCCGATCTTAGCGGACCAATCGGCAAATTCATCCCAATTCATGTGGTATTCCTTTTAACACGGCAGGCAGAGGGTCGAGGACCAAACAAATGGAACGACGCGACTGTGACGTGCACCTGTGGTGCACGCTACGGCGCAACAATGGGTTGCGCCAATAATTTTGGGTCTCCAACGGCGACATCCTCAAACGTTGTGCCCTCTTCAAACCAACTCTGCGGAGCCGGAGCGCCCCATAATGTTTGGCGTTGCGGATCTTTCAAATCCCAATGGATCGGCTCCATATCGGGGTCGACCGTTTGATAATCCGAGCAATAGATTTCGATCCGATGCCCATCAGGGTCGCGAATATATAAGAAAAACGCGTTAGAAATCCCGTGCCGTCCGGGGCCGCGTTCAATGTTGCTGACATATCCTGTCGTGCTCATCAGATCGAGCAAATCGATGATGTTCAACGGAGTCGGCACCCAAAACGCAACATGGTGCAAACGCGGCCCGCGCCCGTTGGTGAACGCCATATCATGCACCCCGCCTTTGCGGTGCATCCACGCCGCCCATAGGCGTTTGCTCTGCGCATCTTCGGTATATTCGGTCACCCGAAAACCAATATCAGACCAAAATTCTACGCTCGCATCCACATCCGTCGAAAAGCAGTTGAAGTGATCAATGCGCAGCGGTTTCACACCCTTATACAGCTTATACGCCTGATGGATCGGCGCGAGACGGTGCATTTGGTGATAAAACTCAATCGGGATGCCAAGATTGTCCGTCGTCAACAACGTCCGCCCCTGATAGGCGCGTTCAACCCAAGACACCGGATGACCTTTGGCACTGAAATAGGCGTAAGCCGCGTCAAGATCGGCTTCGGCAAAGACCTTAAACCCAAGCACCCGCGCCGCTGGGGTGTCGCCAAGTTCAAGCACAATACAATGATGACCACGCTCTTCCATCGCGCGCAGATACAGATGCGTCGCTGTTTCGTCTGTCACCTGTAGGCCAAGCGTGTCGACCCAAAACGCTTTGGACGCGGCCAGATCGGTGACCGTGTAGACCACGTGGCTTAGTCGGATCGTGTTGAAGTCAGGATATAGGTTCGGGGCGGGTAATGGCATGGGTTAACCTCCCAATTTGGGGATTGTGTGGGCCGTTGTGGCGAAGGCGATATTCTTGGTTTCCATATAAAAATCGAAAGACCAATCACCACCATCACGGCCAATGCCCGAAGATTTCACGCCGCCAAACGGGGTCGGCAAATGGCGTGTATTTTCGGAATTCACCCAGATCATACCAGCTTCCATTTCATCGGACACCCGCAACGCGCGGGTGACATCACCCGTCCAAAGATACCCCGCAAGGCCATATTCAACCCCATTGGCGATGCGCAATGCATCGGCTTCGTCTTTGAACGACAAGGCTGTCAGGACTGGGCCAAAGATTTCTTCTTGCGCGATGCGCATGTCGGGGCGGGCATCCGTGAACAAGGTTGGCGGGACATAGCATCCCGGACCATCCAATGCCGTGCCACCTGTGGCGATGGTCGCGCCTTCGTTTTGCGCGATGTCAAAATATGAGCTGACTTTGGCCATGTGATCGGGATGGATCAACGGGCCCACGACCGTTTCGGGATCAAGCGGATGACCCACTTTAATCCGCGCCGCTTTTTCAGCAATGCGGGCGGTGAAGTCGGCGTAAATTGTGTCTTGAACCAACACGCGTGACGAGGACGTGCAGCGTTCACCATTCAGCGAATAGATCATGAAAACGGCGGCATCAGCAGCACGTTCCAGATCGGCATCTTCGAACACAATCACCGGGTTCTTTCCGCCCAATTCGAAATGCACACGCTTCAACGTGTCAGCGCCTTGGCGCATGATCGCAGAGCCTGTTTTGGTCTCGCCGACAAAGGCCACCGCTTTGATCAGCGGATGTTGCGTCAGTGCGGCCCCTGCGTCTTCGCCCATGCCATGCACAGTGTTCCACACGCCCGGTGGCAAGCCTGCCTCTTCGGCGATTTCGACCAAAAGGCGCGCGCTCAGCGGGCTAAGTTCGGCAGGTTTGTGCACCACGGTGCATCCCGCAGCGAGCGCTGGCGCGATCTTCCATGTGGACAGCATGAAGGGCGTGTTCCACGGCGTGATAATGCCCACAGGACCAATCGGCTTGCGGCTTGTGACATTCATCTGACCCGGCGCATGGATCGAGTGACCATCGCGCGCTTCCACGGCTTTGTCGGCAAAAAAGCGGAAGTTATCCGCGCCGCGCAGCGCCGCTTTGGACATGAAGCGAATGGCTTGCCCTGTATCCATTGCCTCCACAAAGGCGATTTCTTCGGCGCGTTCCACGATGGCATCGGCGATAGCGTGCAACAATTTCTTGCGTTGCGCGCCCGGCATTGCGGCCCAGTCTTTGAACGCGGCTTGGGCTGCTTGCGCCGCTGCGTCTACATCTTCTGCGCCCGAACGCGACACCTTCCCAAGTACACTCAGATCAACCGGTGTAATCGTCTCAAACGTTGCACGAGATGCTGCGGGCACGGCTTTCCCACCGATTTGGTTTAAGGTTTCGCCATCCGAAAATCGCGCAAGATAGCTTTGCGCTTTGGCGATGTTGGTCTCAAGCTGGGTCATGATGTCCCTTTCAGGCGGGCGTGAATAGTGTTGGTTTTCCACGAAAATTCTGGTTCGATTTCAACAATCTCCAGAGCGATTGCGATATGTGCTCGGGTTAAGTCATCAGCAAAAAACGTTTCCGTTGCCGCCATGATCGCGTCCCCCGCCGCGCGTTTGACATCTGCGGTGCGTCCCACAGCCATGCGCAAGATCAGGTCCACATACACATTGTCAGGATGCCCATCCGCAACAGCCTGCGCGGGTGTCGGCCAAGCGCGCACCCGAATGCCGCCCGTTGGAAAACACCCTTGGGCCACCATCACCTTGCGCAAATTTTCGCACAGAGCAGTCATGTCATAGCGTTGAGACAACGCAGCAGAATGTTGGAGCGTCAGATGGGGCATCAGCGAGTCCTTTCAATTTACTTAACATGTTAATTTAATCCTAGCATGTCAACATGAATTGCCCTAGGTTTGTGACATGCCCAAAGCCCCCCCTCCGTTAGACGTCACGCAGCTTGCCCTGCCGATCTCACTTTTGCGCACACGCGAGCTGGTCATGGAACGATTCCGTCCCCTGCTGCTCGCGCGCGGTGTCACCGAACAACAATGGCGGGTTTTAAGGGTCTTAGAAGAAGTCAAATCCGCAGACGCGTCTACGGTTGCCGATCACGCCTGTCTGATGTTGCCATCCCTGACGCGGATCATTCGGACATTGTCGGATGCAGGCTGGGTGGACAGCCACAAAGACCCCGAGGACGGGCGTCGTACCTTGTTGGAAATCACCTCAGACGGGCGGGCATTCTTGGCAGATGCCGCCCATGAGAGCGCCGCCATCTACAACGAAATCGAGGCCGCAATCGGCCCCGACACATTAGAAACGTTGCAAACATTATTGGTCACCGTGCGCCGGGCCCTGAAAGAAACGGACTAAGGCACTTTGCGTTTTGCTCGACCCACCGCGCATCACCTAACGCGTTCAAATCCTTGATTTCCGGCAGCGTTAGGTAATCCAGGTTAGACGCGAAGTGCTATACGCCCAGCGCACAGTTGTGTTACAAACAGTCCGCGATCTGGCCAGCCATGGATCGCAGCAAGCTCACATACAAATCAGATCCCGGATCCAAATGCGCCCCCATCGGGTCCAAAACAGCAACCTTAAGATTTGCCGCCTCACCAATCCTGCGTACGGTATCCGGGTTAAACTGCGGTTCAGTGAAGATGCACGCGATATTGCCTTGTGCCACCCGGTCACGCAGCGCAGCCACACGCGCAGCCCCCGGCGCAACCGCGTCACTCACTTGGAACGCGCCCGCAACCTTCAGGCCAAACCGGGCTTCAAAGTACTGATATGCATCATGAAACACGATGAACCCTTGGTCCTGCTTTGTCGCCAACTTGACCGTTAAGTCCTTCACCGCCAAATCAATCTCATCCTGTCCAGCTTGGGCATTGACCGCATAGGTCGCCGCGTTTTCAGGGTCTTGCGCTGACAGTTCAGCCGCGATCACGTCCAGCCAGAGCTTGGCATTTTCCGGGTCAAGCCAAGCGTGAGGATCAACGCCATCATGGTCGTGATGATCATGATCGTCATGCGCTTCATCGTGGCCTTCGTCTTTGTCGTGGTCGTCATGTTTGTCGTGGTCATCGTCGCCATGTTCGTCGTGATCATCATGACCTTTTTCTTCATGATCATCATGATCGTCGTGCGCGTGCTCATCGTGGTCGTCGTGACCTTTTTCGTCGTGATCATCATGATCGTCGTGATCATCATGGCCTTTTTCGTCATGATCGTCATGATCGTCAAAAATCGCGGTTTCACGGAATTGGAAAAGCAACGTGTCAGGTGCTTTCAACAAAGACAACTTGGGGGTGTCCGATGCCAAAGACTGCAACGCGTCATCTAACCAAGGCGTCAATTCGGGTCCAATCCAGACAACCAAATCCGCCCCCGTCAAAGAGCGTGCCTGCGACGGGCGCAACGCATAACCATGCGGAGAGGTGCCTGGCGGTAACAGCAAGTCTGGTGTACCAACACCCTGCATGACGCGAGATACAAGAGCATGGACCGGCGCAATATCGGCAACAACTTGCGGAGCTTCGGCCCTAACGAGCGGCGCGGACATCAAAAACAATGTAAACGCGGTGAGTGTATTTTTGTAATAGTATAACATAGCGAGGCTTGTTATTTGAAATGTAATATTATAACAAGCCCCAATCTTGCAAAATCTCAGGACCTCTCAGCGCCATGGATACAATCGGTTTTTCCAAACATGATCACACGGTTTGTATCGAGGACTGCGTCGCAACAATTGAAGCCCATTGCGCCGAGGCCGGGTTACAATTCACCCCTACACGACGCCGCGTGCTGGAAATCTTGTTAGACCAGCACAAAGCACTGGGCGCCTATGACATCCTTGAGGTCTTGCGCAGCGAAGGGCTTGGCTCGCAACCCCCTGTTGCCTATCGCGCATTGGACTTCTTGGTTGCCAACGGATTTGCCCATAAAATTGAGCATTTAAACGCCTTTATCGCCTGTTGTCGTCCCGGCCAAACACACACCGCCGCATTCTTGATTTGCCGCATGTGCAAGGCGGTCGCCGAAGCCCCATCCACCCCGGCCCGCATCGCTCTTGAAGGCAGCGCAGAGGCCGTCGGATTTTCTATTGAAGCCACGGTTGTCGAAGCCACCGGCTTGTGTCCCAACTGCGCATGACCCTTCTTTCAGTTAAAAACCTAAGCGTGACGCTTGGTGGCCGGCACGTCTTGAGCCATGTGGACTTGTCCTTAAGTTCCGGCGAGATCGTCACCATTGTTGGGCCAAACGGGTCTGGAAAATCCACCTTGCTGCGCGCAATTTTAGGGGCGGTTCCGGCGAGCACAGGCGCTGTCACGCACAGTCCCGGACTTCGCATTGGGTATGTTCCCCAAAAATTGGCAATCGATCCGACTTTGCCGCTCACAGTGGAGCGGTTCATGAACCTGCCCAAGCGTGTTAGACGTGACGTGGCGCAAGACGCATTGCAACGCGCGGATGTGAGCGCGCTGTCCAAGCGGCAAATGTCAGAGCTTTCGGGCGGGCAATTTCAACGTGTGCTCTTGGCGCGCGCCTTGTTGAACACGCCGCAAGTGTTGATATTGGACGAGGCCACGCAAGGATTGGATCAGCCCGGGTCGGCCTCTTTTTATCGCCAGATTGATGACGTGCGAAACGAGATCGGCTGCGCAGTATTGATGGTCAGCCATGAGTTGCACGTTGTGATGGCCGCCTCAGATCGGGTGATTTGTCTGAATGGGCATGTGTGCTGTCACGGGGCGCCCGAACACGTCGCGTCAGCGCCAGAATATCGCGCGTTGTTTGGCACAGGCACGCAAGGCACGTTGGCGCTGTATCGTCACGAGCACACACATAACCACGACCACGACCACGACCACGACCACGACCACGACCACGACCACGACCACGACCACGACCACGACCACGAAAAACACCACCAACATGAGCCTGCCCAGTGAATTTATTAGACGATTTCTTGATCCGCGCGATGCTTGCAGGCTTGGGCGTCGCCATCGCGGCAGCGCCTTTGGGGTGCTTCATTGTGTGGCGACGCATGGCTTATTTTGGTGACGCCACTGCGCATGCGTCAATCTTAGGGGTCGCTTTGGCGCTGGCCTTGGATGTCTCTGTGTTTGGTGGCGCTTTATTGGTGGCCTTGTTGATGGCTGCCACCGTGACAGCCTTAAGTGGGCGCGGATACGCCACAGACACCTTACTGGGTGTTATGGCGCATTCAGCCTTGGCTGTCGGCTTGGTTGCGGCGTCCTTTTTAACCGGCGTGCGCATTGACCTGATGGCTTATTTGTTCGGCGATATCCTGATCGTCACCCGCGACATGCTGGTGTTGATCTATGGCGGGGCGGCCATCGTCTTGGCGCTGTTGGCGTGGCGCTGGCAAGCTTTGCTGACAGCCACCTTGAACCCGGATTTGGCGCAAGCCTCTGGGATTTATCCCAAGCGCGAACAAATGTTACTAACGCTGACACTGGCTTTGGTTGTGGCGATTTCTATCAAAGTGGTGGGCGTTTTATTGATTGTCGCCTTGCTGTTGATCCCTGCGGCGGCTGCGCGTCCCTTTGCGCGAACCCCCGAGCTTATGGCTATGATTGCAGCGGTGATCGGGTGCACTTCGACGACCGCAGGCCTTTGGCTTTCCTACCTTTACGACACGCCGACAGGGCCGACGATTGTGTGCTGTGCGGCGGGCTTCTTCTTGCTCTCGAGTGCGGCGCGCGCCCGCGCTTAGGCTGACGGGTCCAAACGCCCCGGGCAGCATTGGACACAAATGTCTAGACGGATTGCCCCTGCCCCGATTACGGTTGCTTGACACCAAGTGATTCCTGTCAGGGAGGGCAATTTGATGAACACTCATTACCGCGCAGTTGTTATCGGGGGCGGCGTTGTCGGCGCTTCTGTACTGTATCACCTCGCAAAACTCGGCTGGTCGGACGTGTGTTTGTTGGAACGCTCCGTGCTGACAGCGGGGTCAAGCTGGCACGCGGCGGGCGGCATCCACGCCTTGAACGCGGACCCCAACATCGCAGCGCTGCAAGCCTATACCATCGACTTGCTTCCACAGATCGAAGCGGAATCGGGTCACAATATCGGGCTGCACATGACGGGTGGCTTGACGATGGCAGGCACGCCAGATCGTTGGGAATGGCTGCAATCGGCCTATCGCACCTTTCAATCCATCGGGATTGAAGACTGCCGTTTGGTGACCCCGCAAGAGGCCAAAGAGCTGTGCCCCATCATGTCCGTAGACGGTTTATTAGGCGGTATGTGGGCCGACCGCGAAGGATATGTCGACACCACGGGCACCGTTCACGCCTATGCAGGTGCTGCCAAAAAACGCGGCGCTTCGGTGATCGAACACACCAAAGTCGAAAGCCTCGAGCAAACAGAAGGCGGTTGGAAGGTCATCACAGATAAAGGGGTGATCACCTGCGAACACGTGGTCAATGCCGCCGGACTTTGGGCCAAACAAGTCGGGCGTATGGCGGGGATCGAACTGCCGGTCGCCCCCTTAAAGCACCACTATCTTATCTCTGACACGATCCCTGAACTGGCCGCGTTGGACTTTGAAGTGCCCATGAGCGTGGACCTCGAAGGGTTCACCTATATGCGCCAAGATCAAAACGGGCTGCTATTGGGAATATACGAGATCGACCATGAACATTGGGCGTTGGACGGCGCGCCATGGGATTATGGGATGGAGCTTTTCCAAGAGCAAACCGACCGTATTGAAAACGAACTCATCCTTGGATTTGAACGCTATCCTGCATTGCAAGAGATCGGCGTCAAGACATGGGTAAATGGTGCGTTCACCTTTTCACCGGATGGCAACCCATTGGTCGGCCCGGTGCGCGGCAAACCTGGATATTGGTGCGCTTGTGCGGTCATGGCAGGTTTCTTGCAAGGCGGCGGCGTGGGCAAATCCTTGGCGGAGTGGATGATCCACGGCGAACCAGAAGCAGACGTGTTTGGCATGGATGTGGCGCGATATGGTGCCTTTGCCCAAAACCGCGAATTCATCCGTCAAACGACCGGGCAATTTTACACCAGACGCTTCGTGATGACCTATCCCAACGAGCAACTCCCGGCAGGGCGACCATTAAAGAAAGCGCCCGCCTATGACAGGATGACATCTGCGGGCTGCCAATGGGGTGTGAGTTGGGGGCTGGAAGTGCCGCTTTATTTCGCGCCCTCACCGGACTTCGAAGAGACACCTACGTTGAAGCGTTCCAATGCCTTTGAAATCGTGGCGCAAGAGTGCAAAGCCACGCGTGAGGCCGTCGGATTGCTTGATATCTCAGGGTTCTCGCGGTTTGAGGTCAGCGGGCCGAACGCGCAGAGTTGGCTCAATCACATCATGGCCAGCACATTGCCCAAACCGGGGCGTGCCAAACTTGCGCCGATGTTGTCGCTAACCGGGAAACTCAAAGGCGATTTGACCGTCTTCAATTGGGGCGATGGGACCTATTGGATCATGGGCAGCTATTATCTGCGCGAATGGCACATGCGTTGGTTTGACGATCATATGATGCAAGGCGTGGACCTTAACGACATTTCCGATGCGACTGTGGGGTTCAGCCTGTCTGGGCCCAACTCGCTCAAAGTGCTGCAAAAATTGACACAAGACGACATTGCGACTTTGCCGTTTATGGGCTGTGGCGCCTTTGATCTGGGCTTGTTGAACTGCAAGATCGGGCGATTGTCTGTCTCTGGCGAGGCCGGTTTCGAAATCCATTGCACCGCCGCTGAACACATCATCTTGCGCGATGTGCTTTTGGAAGCAGGCGCGGATTTGGGTCTGCGCGAAATCGGGTTCAACGCCCTATTGTCGCTGCGCTTGGAGAAATCCTTTGGCATATGGTCAGCCGAATTCACCCAAGGTTACACAGCCGCGCAAACAGGAATGGATCGCTGGATTGCATGGGACAAGGCCGACTTTGTCGGCAAGGACGCAGCAATCGCCGAGCGTGACGGCAATGGCCCCGCGCAAAAGATCGTCATGCTCGAAGTTGACGCGCAAGACGCAGATGCCAGCGGGTATGAACCGGTCTGGCAAGGCACGCGCAAAGTCGGGTTTGTCACCTCTGGTGGATATGGGCACACGCTGGGCAAATCATTTGCCATGGCCATGGTCGATACCGATGTAAGCTTGGTGGGGACGGCGCTTTCTGTGCATATCGTTGGTGTTGAGCGCACAGCCAAGGTCATCCCACCATCCCCCTACGATCCTGAAGGGCGCGCGATGCGAAACTTGTCATGAACGACACCCCCACCAAACCCCGTCGACGCGGACGCAAAGCAGATGCCAAACGCCTCTCAGCGCGGCGGGTGAATTACAGCCAATTGCGCAATCCCTTCCCGCCGATGGACGTGTTTTCAGCCGATCAAATCGCGGATATGCACGCCACCGCTTTACGCATGTTGCAAGAGCTGGGCATCAAAACG
Organism: Aliishimia sp.; assembly: GCA_039978895.1. Lineage (GTDB taxonomy): Bacteria > Pseudomonadota > Alphaproteobacteria > Rhodobacterales > Rhodobacteraceae > Aliishimia. The sequence continues at coordinate 402,349 of JBDWAL010000055.1, read as the reverse complement.
CTGCTCCCCGAGGCCCGCGCAATTTTCAAAGCAGCAGGTGCGCGCGTCGATGAAGACACGCAAATGGTCTATCTTGGGCCAGAGATCGTAGAGGCCGCACTTTCGACTGCGCCAAAATCGATCCACGCCCGCGCCGCGACACCTGACAAAGACGTGCTGTTGGAACTTGGCACATTGAATTTTCAACCCGGTGCTGGGGCGCCGCATGCCACGGATTTGGAACGGGGGCGCCGTCCGGGCACGGCTCGGGATTTCCGCGAATTGACGCGGATCACGCAAGCCTTTGACGTGCTGCACATGATGCCCCCCTTGGTCGAGCCCCAAGATGTGGAACCCCACTTGCGGCATTATTTCACCATGCAATGCCAACTGAGCGAAAGTGACAAGCTGCCATTCGTGTATTCCCGCGGCACACCGCAAGTCGAACAAAGCTTTGAAATACTGCGTGATTTTCGCGGACTGAGTGATGCGGACTTCGCGGCCGATCCCCATTGCTATACAATCATTAACACCAATTCGCCGCGCACCTTGGACATCCCCATGGCGCGCGGGCTGATCGATTTTGCACGCCATGGCCAAGTATCGATTGTGACGCCGTTCACATTGATGGGGGCTATGGCCCCGATTACGGTCGCAGGTGCGATCACCCTTAGTCACGCCGAAGCCTTGGCCGCGATCACACTTGTGCAACTGACAAAATCGGGCGCCCCGGTGTGTTATGGCACGTTCACCTCCAACGTTGATATGAAGTCCGGCGCACCTGCATTTGGCACGCCGTCGCATTTCCAAGCCTCCCTCGCGGCGGGGCAATTGGCGCGGTTTATTAGGCTGCCGTGGCGCTGCGCGGCGGGATCTGCGTCTAATCTGAATGACGTTCAGGCCGCCAATGAAAACCAGTTCGGGCTTTGGGGCTGTTTGATGGCAGGTGCGACGGTTGTGATCCATGCGGCGGGCTGGGTCGAGGGCGGGCTTAGCGTGTCTTACGAAAAGCTGATCACTGATTTGGAAGTTCTGAACATGGTCGCTGACCTGTGCGCAGGCGCGCAAGCAGGCCCCGACGAAATCGGCTATGACACCGCCTTATCGCACGTGCCGCCCAGTGGACACTTTTTTGCAGCGCCGCAAACAATGGAACGCTACCAGAGCGAATTTTACGAACCTATCGTGCATGATTACGCCAATTTCGGCACATGGACAGAGCGCGGCGCGCAAGATGCCAGCACACGGGCCACCGCCGTTTGGAAAGAAATCGTCAACGCCGGACCGGGGCATACGCCGGATGGTGACAAGCTCGAAGCAATGCGCCAATATATTGAAAATCGGACACAGGAAGGCGGCGCGCCGCCAGAGAGCTAGGTCATGTCACGTCGTCTCGCCCCAGTGCTGCACCGCGATGATCCCGACAAAGATCCGCTGGTCGGGCATGTCAAAGTCACCCGCGCAGATTGGTTGAATGTGGCGCGTGGCATCTTGGTGACAAACGGTGTCTCAGAGGTGAAAATCCAACCAATTGCATCAAAGCTCGCGGTGTCGCGGTCAAGTTTCTATTGGTATTTCAAAAGCCGCAGCGATCTGTTGGATGCCTTGCTTGACGATTGGGAAGCGCGAAACACGCAAGCCATCCAAACCCATTGCGGTGACGCGGCCAAGACGATCACCCAAGCGGTTTGCAACTTCTTTCGCTGCTTTGTGGACCCGCACTCGTTTGACCAAGGGCTAGACTTTGCCATCCGCGAATGGGCGCGCCGGGATGCGTCCGTAAAGTCACGGATCGAACAGGCCGACAAGCTGCGCGTTCAGGCTGTGACGGACATGTTTGAACGCTTTGATTACGCCCCTCAGGACGCAGATGCCCGCGCCCGTATCTTGTATTTCATGCAGCAAGGTTACAACGCACTCGACCAAGTCGAGCCCTTGGAAGATCGCATGGACAGGTTGGAAGCCTACCTACTTGGGTTCACGGGACGTACGCCTCTTGCGGACGAATGTGCTGATTTTCGCGCATGGAGCCGCGAAAAACTGAAGTGAACGGCTGCTATTCTTGAAAAACTGCCTTAAGGGTTTGTGCACATGCCGACTCAGACATTTGAGAGAGTTGATGAAAGCCGTTCTTACAGACCTTTACCGCGCCTATATGCCCACAGTTGCACGCGAAGCAATCATGATGCGTCGACGTTCTGCGTTGTGGCAAGCGCGCGGCGTTGTGTTCATCCACGTCCCAAAATGTGCGGGCAGCTCAGTTAACGACGCACTTTATGGGCGGTTTATGGGCCATATCTCTGCCGATGTGATCAAACGTTTTGGCAGCGCGGATGTGAAAGTGGTTCCATCATTCAGCCTGTTGCGCGATCCTATGTCGCGCGCAATTTCTGCCTACCGGTTTGTGCAAGCAGGCGTGGGAACGGGCAGTGGCGTGGTGGCAACAGTGCGCAAACCAGAGCGCTACGACATCCCAGAATTCAAAAGCTTTGACGCCTTTGTGCAAGACTGGTTGCCCAAGCAAACACTGTCAAAATGCGATCCGGTGTTTCGGACCCAAACCAGTTACGTTTGCGCAAAATCCGGCGCCGTTTTGGTCGATCATCTGGGCAGCACCGCTGACATGACGCCAACAATCGCATGGCTTTATGACACGCTTGGCCGCACCGTCGCAATCGGGCGCACCAATGTCACCGCGCGCGGGAAAAGTTCTGCAAACATTGTGGCCTCGCCGGAAAGTCGCTCCATTCTTGAACTGGTCTACCGGAGCGACTTTGAGCTGTTTAACACGCGGGCTTAGTCTTTCTTTTCAACCGGACCACCTTGCGCTGCCCAAGTAGAGAACCCTTCGCGCAAGTGCGATGCTTCAAATCCCATGTCCTGCAACGTCGCCACCGTCAGCGCTGAGCGCCAGCCAGAGGCGCAGTGGAAGACATATTTTTTGTCCTGCCCAAAGACGTCCTTGAAATACGGGCTATCGGGATCAACCCAAAATTCGACCATACCACGCGGCGCATGAACTGCACCGGGAATAAACCCGCCCCGTTCGCGTTCACGTGGGTCGCGAATATCAACGATCACAACCTCTGGATCATCAACCATCGCGATCAGATCAGGCGTTTCGATTTCCTCGATACGCGCACGCGCCTGTTCCACCATTTGTGCGGCTGATATTTTCAGTTTTTGCATCACAATGTCCTTTGTTTCACCACGTCTTGGTTTACGTTTGGGCCACATCCAACCCGTATTGCGCCTGCTTGCGGCGGCTGACGGCTTGGGTCATGCGATCCGCGACCATTGCGATAACGGCCATGCCAATACCTGCGGTCATACCAACGCCAAAATCCCCATCACCAAGGCCAATATAGATTTGCTGACCAAGCCCGCTGGTGCCCACAAGCGCTGTGATCACCAACATTCCAATGCCGTAGATAATCGCTTGGTTTAAGCCCAACATAATTGCGGGCAACGCGAGCGGCAGTTTGACCTTAAACAACAATTGCATCCGGGTGCAGCCAATCGTTTGTGCCGCCTCGATCACGGCCTCTGGCAAATTGCGCAATCCATGCTCGGTATAGCGGATCGCAGGCACAATCGCATAAAGGATGATCGCCAAAAGCGCGGTGAACTCACCGATTTTGAAGACCATCAAAAGCGGAATCAGAAACACAAAAAGCGGCATGGTTTGCAGCGTGTCCATAATTGGGCGCACAACCATCGACACAGTTCGACTTTCCGACGCCCAAATGCCAATCGACGCGCCAAGGACAAACGAAATCAGCACCGCGATACCACAAAGGTAAAGCGACAACACCGCTTCGGGCCACACGCCCACAACAATCAAAAAGCCAAGGCCAAGTGCCGCGCCGATGGCCACCCCGCGACCCGCGGTGAAGTACGCGCTGGCCACCAAAACCGCATAAAGCGTGATCCAAGGCATATTTGTCAGACCGATATAGGACACCGTGCCCCAAAGCAGGATCAACGCAGCCCACGTGACCGCGCCGCGCCACAGCGCCACGCCGGATAAGGCCGCAATCCCAACCGCATAGACCACAACCAAAGGCGTCGTCATCGCAAAGCCCCACGTGAATGGGCTGACCGCTTGAGACAAGCCAATTTTGATGGGCAACATCACAAAGAAGAACGCGGCGTTTTTGAAACCTTCGATCCACACGCGACCATTGACCACAAATGCCGTCAGCGCGTCATTCATTGCAGCCGCCGGGTTCCACGTCAGAGCTTCTGGCCACACGCGCAAAGCCGGGATCATCAGGGATAACACAGCCAAAGCCAGCGCAATGCCGCCCGCGATAATCCACGCACGGCGCGTGTCACCTTGCGCGCGCGGCTTGGTGGCAAATGCGTAAGTTGTGCGGTCCAGCACCATAGCGATCAGTGCGATCACAAATCCGGCCAACATACTTTGCCCAAACTGGGCTTTGCGCATCGTCGACAGAACTTCCCAACCAATATCGTTGGTCCCCCCGATGATCGCGGCAATGATGACCATGGACAACGACGCCATCGTGGTCTGGTTCACACCCAGCAACATTTGTCCGCGCGCCGCAGGCATGCGCACCTTCCAAAACAGCTGGCTTGGCGTGGTGCCTGACATGATCCCAGCTTCGATGATTTCCTCGGGCACAGCGCGCAGTCCAAGGATGGTATTTCGCACCATAGGCGGGAATGCATATAGGATTGAGGCAACCAAACCCACGGTGGTGCCAAAGCCAAACAAGATCAAGATCGGCAGCAGATAAGCAAAAGCCGGAATTGTTTGCAGCAAGTCCAGCATCGGCATGATAATCTTACGCGCACGGTTCGAATAAAACCCCATCACGCCAAATGCGAAGCCTGTCGCAACGGCCATGGGGACGGAAATCAGGACCAGCGCGAGGGAATTCATCGATTCATCCCAATACCCGATCAACGCCATGTAGATCAGGGAAACCGCTGCAAACGCGCCAAGCCGCCAGCCTGATCCGATCACCCCAAGGGCCACGAAGATCGATGCTGTGACGCTCCAGGGGAGGGCCTGCAGAAGCGCTTGCGCCCAGCGAACCGGCCACTCCAACAGCCAGCCCACGGCCTTGAACGCGGGACCAAAGCTATCTGTGAAAGCCCGCATGCCCGTGTTCATCGCATCCGTCGGTGACATCACCCATTCGGCCGGAAATTTCACAAGGCTGGCAAGGGATTGGCCGTCAATATACAGCACCAACGTCACCGCTGTCAGCACCAACCACACCAGTGAAGAGCCGCGCAAGATCGCCATCACCCGGCCACAACTGCAGGATCAGGAACGCCGCTTGCGAGGGCTTTGACCACATCGCGCGCGCGCACCGTGCCGATGTCTGTCCCGCCTGCGTCTTGCACCATCACACCGGCCTCATGCTCGGCAAGGTAGGGCAATAGTGATGCAAGTGACGCATCCGCGCCGATGCGCCCCATATCAGCCGTCGATGGGTTGCCCGGATTGGCAATATCGCCCGCTGTTAACACCATTTCCCATGGCACATCATTGGTGAACTCGCGAACGTAATCATCCGCAGGGTTCAAGATCAGATCAACGGGACGCCCGATCTGCACCACGGCGCCGTCGCGCATAATCGCCATGCGATCCGCGATGCGCAGGGCCTCCAGAAAGTCATGTGTGATGAACACAATGGATTTATGCAATTCGCGTTGAAGGCGCAGGAATTCATCCTGCATCTGGCGGCGGATCAAGGGATCCAGCGCAGAAAACGGCTCGTCCAGAAACCATAACTCCGGCTCAACTGCGAGCGAGCGCGCAATCCCGACGCGTTGTTGTTGCCCGCCCGATAGCTGGCTTGGGAAGCTGGCTTCACGCCCGCCAAGACCAACAAGATCAATCATCTTTTGCGCTGTTTTGCGGCGTTCATCGCGTGGTATGCCTTGCACTTCCAACGGGAAGGCCACGTTGTCGAGCACGCTCAAATGCGGCATCAGACCGAAATTCTGGAACACCATGCCCATCTTGTGGCGACGATAGTCGATCAATTCTTTTTGCCCGATCGACAGCAGATCCACGCCATCCATCAAAATTTCGCCCGCTGTGGGCTCAACGATGCGGGACAAACACCGCACCATCGTCGATTTTCCAGAGCCGGATAGCCCCATGATCACAAAGATTTCGCCCACATGCACATCAAAGGACACATTGGAGGCGGCAACGATATGGTCGGCCTCCCGGATTGAATTCGCATGGGCTTTGGCGGCGTCATATTCGGCGTAAGCCCCTGCCCCATTTCCGAAAAACTGGTTTGGCTTATTGCCGTAGACCTTCCAGACATTTCGACATGACAATTTGATGTCTGGCACTTTTTGGTTCTCCGGCGTTGTTAAAAAGGCAGCACCTAAACAGCGCTGCCCCCAAAATCGTTAACTGTGTTTAGCTCATCCAAGCTTGCCAGATCGCTTCATTTGCGGCCAACCATTCAGCAACAGCGGCCTCAACCGACATTCCGTCCTGATCAACTTTCTTGATCAACGCGTTTTGCACATCGTTTGAAATCGCCATTTTTTCGATCGCCGCGAAGGCTTTCGGGAATTCAGCGGCAAAATCGCCAGAGACGATTTTCTGCACCTTAGCTTGCGCAAAGCCGCACGCATCACCGCGTGTTTGGGCCGGACCCGCTTCACAATTGGGGTCCGAGCGATCCCATGTCACAAGGTTCAAATCGGTTTCTGCGAAAATCCAGTGCGGCTGCCAGAACATCATGATCATTGGCTGCTCTGCGGCGATAGCAGATTTCATCTCAGCCAACATCGCGCCCTCAGATCCACCGGCCACAGGTTGGAACGGCATGCCCAACATTTCGACCAGATCTTTGGAACGCGTGCCCCAATCCGCAGGATATGTGATCAAGCGGCCATTGGGGAAAGTTTCAGCGGCAGCAAAGGCTTGCGCGCAATCATAGAGCGCCTCATAGGCTGGAAGGCCCGGACATTTTGCTTCCATATAGGGCGGATAAAACCAGCCTTCGCTTGGTGCAAGGCCTAGTTCACCAACAACTTGAATGTCACCAGTTTCAACAGCCTTGGGAAAGATGTCGCCAACGTTGTTGGTCCAGATTTCTGGGTTGAAATGCAGGCTGCCTTCCGCGATCGCCGCAAACTGAGGAACAGCGCCCGCAGTGACATACTCAACATCAAAGCCCATTTTGCCCAACACATCGCCCGCAATTTGCGCGCTCAAATGTTGGCCGGTCCATTCGTTTTTGGCAATTTTGATTGTGCCCTCGGCGGTGGCAAAACCTGCAGTGACGCAGGTCAAAGCCGCAGCAGTTACGGCCGTTTTCAGTGTGAATTTCATCGGTTGGTTCCCTGAAGTTTGTTATGTCTTGTTGGCGCAAATAAGAACACTCAGCCTGTGGGATGTCAAACAACCGGCCCGGCTTGGGGGCGCAGGATGGTCCATCACATCAAAAAAGGCGCGCCCACTTGGGACGCGCCTTTCTCATAGGAAAACAGTTGGTTTTCGTTGCTTAGAAGCGATCTGCATCCATCACTTTGACCCACGCAGACACGAAGTCGCGCGCAAATCTATCCGCCGCATCCGCCTGACCGTAGACTTCAGCAATCGCACGCAGTTGCGAATTCGACCCAAAGATCAGATCACAGCGTGTTGCCGTCCACTTCACGTCGCCGGTCGCTGAAACCTTGCCTTCAAACTCGGCTTCGGTGTCATCGATTGGATCCCACTCAACGCCCATGTCTAGGATGTTGTTGAAGAAATCCGTGCTCAACGTGCCTGGGTTGGCCGTGAACACACCATGCTTGGAGTCACCCGCATTTGCGCCCAAAACGCGCAAGCCACCGACCAAAGCGGTCATTTGCGGTGCTGTCAGGCCCAACAATTGCGCGCGGTCCACCAACAGCTTTTCGGCTGGAATGGCATAATCGCGAGCAAGGTAGTTGCGGAAGCCGTCTGCTTTTGGCTCCAGAACATCGAAGCTGTCGGCATCGGTTTGCTCTTGGGTTGCGTCGCCACGACCCGGAGTGAAGGGAACGTCAATATCGCGACCTGCCGCTTTTGCGGCTTGCTCGATTGCTGCAGAGCCACCCAAAACAATCAAATCCGCGAGGGAAACATGCTTGGCGCCCGCGTTGAATGTCGCTTGGATACCTTCCAGCGCGGCCACAACCTTGGCAACTTGTGCCGGGTTGTTGGCGTCCCAGTCTTTCATTGGCGCAAGACGGATACGGGCGCCATCGGCCCCACCGCGCATGTCCGAACCACGGAACGTCGACGCAGACGCCCACGCAACCGAGATCAGATCTTGCTGTGTCAGATCAGATGCAAGGATGCTTTCCTTCAGTCCGGCCACATCGCTTGCATCAATTGTGGACCGTGTGTCGTCTGAAATCGGGTCTTGCCAGATCAGCACTTCAGACTGAACTTCTTTGCCCAAATAGCGCTGGCGTGGTCCCATATCGCGGTGTGTAAGCTTGTACCAAGCGCGTGCAAAAGCGTCGGCAAGCTGATCCGGGTTGGCGTGGAAACGCTTGGAAATCTCAAGATAGGCAGGGTCGATGCGCAGCGCCATATCGGCTGTGGTCATCATCAGCTTCACGGTGCCGTTGCCGTCCACTTCAGGGGCGTGATCCTCGTCGGACAGGGAAATGGCTTGCCATTGTGTGGCCCCTGCTGGCGACTTGGTTTTTTCCCACTCATAGCCGAACAACACATCGAAATAGGAATTGTCCCATGTCGTTGGCGTTGGTGTCCAAGGTCCTTCGATCCCTGAGCCGATTTGATCGGCGCCTTTGCCGGACCCGTGTGCGTTTTTCCAGCCAAGGCCCATCGCGTGGATTGAGGCCGCTTCTGGTTCTGCGCCAACTTTGGCCGCGTCGCCTGCGCCGTGTGCTTTGCCAAACGTGTGACCGCCCGCAACCAATGCCACGGTTTCTTCGTCGTTCATTGCCATGCGCGCAAAGGTGTCGCGGATGTCATGGGCGGACAAAGATGGGTCTGGATTGCCGTTTGGTCCTTCTGGGTTCACATAGATCAAGCCCATCTGCACAGCGGCCAACGGGTTTTCCAACTCGCGCTCACCTGAATAGCGCACATCGTCCAACCATTCGGTTTCCGCGCCCCAATAGACGTCTTCTTCTGGCTCCCATGAATCGGGACGACCACCAGCAAACCCAAATGTCTTCAGCCCCATGGACTCAAGCGCCACGTTGCCTGCCAAAACGAACATATCAGACCAAGAGATCGCGTTGCCGTATTTCTGCTTTACGGGCCACAACAAGCGGCGCGCTTTGTCGAGGTTGACGTTATCTGGCCAAGAGTTGAGCGGTGCAAAACGTTGCTGTCCTGCATTTGCGCCACCGCGCCCGTCTGCTGTGCGATATGTGCCAGCGGCGTGCCAGGCCATGCGCACCATCATCGGGCCGTAATGGCCGTAATCTGCGGGCCACCAGTCTTGGCTGTCCGTCATCAACGCGGTCAGGTCGGCTTTCAACGCGTCCAGATCAAGGCCGTTGAACGCTTCTTCATATGAGAACTCTTCGCCCATTGGATCGGATAGTGACGAATGTTGGTGCAAAATCTTGAGGTTAAGCTGGTTTGGCCACCAGTCCGCGTTGTTTTGAACACCGAATGTAGTGTGGCTGAGCGTGCCGTGCATTACTGGGCACTTGCCGCCGTCCATATCGTTTCCGTCCATGTTGTTCTCCGATTTTGGCTGTCAATTTAGCTGCTTTAGTCTTGCGAAAACGCCCGGTGTTGACCCTGTCCGATATGCGATTGATCACATGCGGAATCGGTCCGGACAGTCTTCATCTGGGAGCTAGGTATCACCCGAAATCGATTAGTTTAAGTTGCATTTTTTAATTGATGTCATAATTTAAAATTATGATGAATATGACCCTAAAACAGTTGCGCTACTTTGAGGCCCTTGCACGTCATGGCCATTTTGGACGCGCCGCAGAGGCCTCTTCGATCTCGCAGCCCGCTCTCTCTGTTCAAATCAAAGAGTTAGAGGCGGGTTTGGGCGTGTCCCTTTTTGAACGTGGACCCAGACATGTGCAATTAACGGGGTTTGGAACCGAGTTTGCTGTGCGTGCGCGGCGCATCTTGCGCGAGGTCGAAGAGCTCGGCGAATTGGCGCGCGCGGCTCAATCGGGAGATTTGGGGCGGCTGCGGCTCGGCATTATTCCCACCATCGCGCCCTACTTGTTGCCAGCCGTGATCGCGCGCTTGGCCCAATCCCATCCCGATCTCGATGTGCATGTGCGCGAAACCATCACACCGCGTTTGGTCGAAGAACTGACGCAAGGCAGGTTGGATGCCGCCATTGTCGCGTTGCCCATTTCAGACCCCGGATTGGCCGAAACGACGTTATTCTCTGAAGACCTTGTTCTGGTGCGCCCCGGAACCGAAGAAGGCACCTTGCCACCAGCGCGCGAAGACCTAAGCGAACGCCGCCTGTTGTTGCTCGAAGAAGGTCATTGCTTTCGCGACCAAGCGCTGGCGTTTTGCAATATCTCACCCAGCCGCCCCCGCGAAGGACTGGACGGAACATCCCTGACAACCTTGGTGCAAATGGTCGGTGCAGGCATAGGTGTGACATTAATCCCAGAAATGGCCGTGCCCGTTGAAACCCGCTCTGCCCCAGTGTGCATCAACCGTTTTTCGGGCAAATCACCCTCTCGCCGTGTGGGGATGATTTGGCGCAAATCCAGCCCCTTGATCCCCCAGCTCACGCAGATTGCAGACCTTATTCGCGCGGCCTCTCAGCCCTCAGGTTAGCGGGCTTTCGTCCTCAATCTTGCAAGCCATATCCTGCAAATGCGTCAAGCGTTTCCGCGATTTGTGCATCACTCAAGATCACAGGTGTGCCTGTGGTCAGCGCCAATGTGTAAACCCGCGCGAGGTTTTCCAATTCTTCCATCAGCCACAAGGCCTTCGCCAGCGAAGGTGCCGCTGTGACCGCGCCGTGATTGGCCATCAAACATCCATGCCGCTCCGCCAGTGTTTCCACGACTGTTTTGGACAAGGCCTCACTGCCAAAACGCGCGTAATCCGCGACGGGCACCTCTGCCCCACCAAAAGCGGCCACCATATAATGCACCGCCGGAATGGGTTTGCGATGTGTCGCCAAAGCGGTCGCATAGGCCGGGTGCGCGTGCACAACTGCGTGCACATCCGCGCGACCTGCCAAAATAGCTTGATGGAAACGCCACTCACTTGACGGCTTAAGCCCGGTTTTGTCCCAATCCCCCTCAATCGGCAGTTTGCACATCATATCCGGCGTCATTTCAGCGTAGGGTATGGCAGATGGCGTGATGAGCATCCCATCTTCAATCCGCACCGAAATATTCCCCGAGGTGCCCTGATTGATCCCAGCCTCCCCCATCCAAAGACAGGCATCAATGATGCTTTGGCGCAGGTCGGGTGTGTCGCTCAAAAGCGTGGTCATGATGTGATCTCCAGCAGGTATCGCGCAGTTTTGGAACAGGTTGCAAAATGGGTCGCGTAGCCCCCAAGGAGGGCTGCTTTCGCCGCAACCGCCCGTTCAATCCCGGACGCCACCAACACACCCATATCTTTGTTGCGCATTTGATCCAATGTCACCCCGATCATGCAATCTTCCCCCTCAAGCTGCAACGGCGCGCCGCGTTCATCGATCAACCGCCCACAGATCACGCCAACGGCACCGCGCGCATGTAATTCAGGCAGATCTTTTGCATCAACCAACCCCGATTGCACCACATGACTGTCTTCAAAACAGGTCCCGCTGGCAAAGATCACCTTGTTGCAATCCTCGATTGCGCGCAGCTGTTCGGCGACAACGGGTTCGGCACACAGGGTTTGTGCCAAGTCCGGTGAGGAGACCATAAGCGGCACATGCAAGTTCACCACGCGAGCCCCAAATTTTCGTGCCAATGTCCCAGAACAGGTTTCGGCCGCAAAGCCCATTGCAGCCGGACGCGAGCCGAGCAATTGCACAATGGTCAAATCCTCAAGCGACAAAGTTGGGGCGGCTTCGGCCAATCGATAGATTGTCTCGCCCCATGCAACGCCAAGCCGATCCCCGGTCTCCAGTAAATCTGGCAGCCAATCCGACGCAGCCCGCACCGTGCGCTCCAAGGAACCCGCCCCGTCATCTGCGTCCGAGGGCACCACCAGCACATCACGCAAACCAAACTTGGACTTCAACCCGTCAGCAAGGGCGGTTTCACGAAAGATGTTGGGATCAAGCGAGACCCGTACATATCCACGCCGCCGCGCTTCCGCGAGATAATTCACCACCGACGCGCGACTGACGCCAAGCCGTTTGGCGATATCGCTTTGGTTCATGCTGTTGTGGAAATAGCACCACGCGGCCTCGATGATGGCCTCATCCTGTCGGATGTTGCGCCCGCCAAGTTCGACAGCGGTTCGCATGGGCGTGGGGCTAGAGGCGTCCAAAACTTATTGGGCCGCGCTGGCTAAATCTGGGAACATCTCGGCCAACCCTTCCGGTGAGGCATCGCAAACGCCGCGTTCCGTGATCAACCCGGCCACAAGTCGATTTGGCGTCACGTCAAAGGCTGGGTTCCCACCGGGCGTACCATCCGGAGACACCTGCACTTGCGCGATGTCGCCATCTTCATTGCGCCCTAGAATATGCGTGATTTCACGCCCGCCGCGATCCTCAATTGGGATTTCCGCGACACCATCAGACACGGTCCAATCAATCGTTGGGGACGGCAACGCTACATAAAATGGCACGTTGTTGTCGCGTGCTGCCAGCGCTTTTAGGTAGGTGCCGATTTTGTTGCACACATCGCCGCTGCGGGTTGTGCGGTCGGTCCCTGTGATCACCAGATCAACTTCGCCGTGCTGCATCAAATGCCCGCCCGCGTTATCGGTAATATAGGTGTGTGGGATGCCGTGTTTGCCCAGCTCCCAAGAGGTCAGCGCGCCTTGATTGCGGGGCCGCGTTTCATCCACCCAAACATGCAAATTTATACCCGCGTCATGCGCGTGATACATTGGGCTGGTCGCTGTTCCCCAATCCACCGTGGCAAGCCAGCCTGCATTGCAATGGGTCAGAAGGTTCACAGGGGCGCCCGCTGGTTTTGAGGCCGCGATGTCTTTGATCAGCGCCAGCCCGTTCAAGCCAATATTGCGGCAGATTTCCACGTCTTCATCGGCAATTTCATGGGCCAATTGCAACGCCGCCGCCGCACGATCACTTGGCGCCAAGGCCAGCAACATCGCCTCAGATCGGTTCAGCGCCCAGCGCAGGTTGATCGCCGTTGGGCGCGTTTCATGCAGGTATTCCCAAGCTTGGCGCATATGCGTGTCACTTGGATCCAAACGCATCGCTAACGCCATCCCATAGGCCGCGGTTGCCCCAATCAAGGGCGCGCCGCGCACGCGCATCTCAACGATGGCGTCGGCGAATTCCTTCATCGTTTCAACAGACTGCACACGAAAATCATGCGGCAACCAACGCTGGTCGATGATTTGCAAAGCCTCTTTTTCGGCGTCCCACCAGAGTGAGCGGTAATGCGTTCCGTCAACCTTCATAGATACTCTCCTCTGTTGTAGTCTCGCGCCATCGCTTGCAACGCGGCCACATCCGCAAGCGTGTCAGCCCCATGGATCAGGGCTGCACCCATCTTCAAATTTCGCGCCTCTAGCTTCGCGCGCAGTGCTTCGTCGCTGATGTCTTCGAAATCCGCGTTATGCGCCAGTGACAAACACCGCCTGTGCATCTCGATCCCGCAGAATGTCAACGCGTCGGCCCAGATGTCTTGCAACAATGCCGCACAGGCTTGTTGGGATGAATGCCCCTGATCTTCGAACAGGCTTTTGGGAAATAACATCCCCGTCCGCTCTGTCTGCCAAAGGGTTGTGAATTCGGCTTCAAAGCTGCGAACCGCGTCACCGATCACATCCAAAATCCAGGCCTGATAGGCACTTGGATCATCGCGGTGTGCGGGTTGGCTGAAATAGCTCATCAGGAAGTTGGCAATCATCATGCCCAGATCGAAACCAAGCGGGCCGTATTGTGCGAATTCCGGATCGATGATTTTGATGTCGGTCTCGGTCGCCATGATCGAACCGGAATGCAAATCTCCGTGCACCATGGTTTGCGTGTTGGATGCAAAAGACATCAAGGCGCGTTGCACTTTTTGCTTGAGCACAACATCGCCGCGCAGTTCTGCCACCACAGGATCAAGTCCGGGCGTGTGATTGTTCATCTCGGCGTCAAAATAGGGATCGGTGAACACCAACGCTTCCGAGATCGCAGGGATCGCCACATTGCCCGAAAACAACCCGACATCCGCCTTTTTGTCCGCGCTGATCATGCTCAATTCGGACCCACGAAAGGCGGTGCGTGCGCAGAAACGGCCCATGAACGCGCCCAAATCCGCAACATGCCCGCCATCGATCAACACACGTCGCAAGATCACATGTGGACGCAGGAATTCCATCACGATCAAGGCTTGCACCTCGTTGTAATACAGAACTTCGGGCACAGTTCCGGGGTCGCGCGCGGCTTGACGCGTAAGCGCGTGATGCTCGTAGAAGGCCCGGTATAGGGGCAACGGCCAGCTTTCCCCGACCAACCGCACATATGGCAGCGCTTGCTTGACGATGATGGCTGCGGGCCCGGCCTCGACGATGAACACAAGGTTCAGATTGCCGTCTCCGACTTCGCGGATCGACCAGTCTTGATGCGCGGTGCCCAAGATGTCCGTGACTGCGCTGACATCAGCCAAACGCGCGCCGAGCGTTTCCGGAGACAGGGCCTCATATGCCGTTGCTGTACTCATTAGCCACCCCTTTCGAGGCTCGAGTTTCCCAATGCGGACGGGTGTTGTCAAGACTTTTAGTCAAAAAACAAGCTCGTTGACAAATGGCTAAATGCAGCGAAAGATGATCGCAACAGCCAAAGAAGGACCCTGCGCTTGCCGCATACGCGCCAAATAAAAACACTTGATGTCATGGGGTTAAACAAGACGTTTGGCCAAAACCATGTCCTGCGTGGAATCGATCTATCGCTGGAAGCAGGTGAGGTTGTCGCGTTGATGGGGGCCAATGGCGCAGGCAAATCCACGCTTGTTAAGGTCATTTGCGGCCATCACAATGCGGATTCTGGGCAGCTGCAATTGGACGGTCGGGACTACGCGCCAAGCTCGGCGGCGGATGCGATTGCGCACGGCGTTGTCACGGTGCATCAAAGCATCGACGACGGCGTTATTCCCGATCTTGATGTGGCGACGAACCTCACGCTTGACCATTTGACCAGTCCCGGCGCTGGCGTGTTCATCAAGCGCCGTGCCATGCGCGACAAAGCCCGCGCGGTCGCGCAAAGCATGGGCCTGACAATGGATGTGCGCACAATTGTGGCGGACTTATCCGTTGCAGATCGGCAGATGATTGCAATCGCACGGGCTATGGCACGCACGCCTAAAGTCTTGATTTTGGACGAACCCACCTCGTCTTTGTCGGCCACCGAAGCCGAACGCCTGTTCACCTTGATTGATAAGTTGCGCGATCAAGGCGTGGCGATTTTGTACATTTCACACCGCATGTCCGATATACGTCGGATTGCAGATCGCATTGTATCGATGCGCGACGGTAAAATCGCCGGGATATTCGACACCAAACCGCTGGACTACGAAGGCGCGGTCATGGCGATGCTGGGTCACCGCATGACAGAGGTCGATATCGACCCTCAGCCCGGCAAAACCCCGATATTGCGCCTGAAAAACCTGCAATTGCGCGCGGACTCGCCCGCTTTCGATTTAACGGCCCATGACGGCGAAGTTGTCGCGGTGATTGGTTTGCTGGGAAGTGGCAAAAGCCGATTGGCGGACGTGATTTACGGCCTGCACCCTGTGGCGGCGGGGGATATGACCCTTGATGGCGACAGCTATGCGCCCAATTCAGCCGGACATGCGGTTAAGGCTGGCGTGCATATGTCTTCAAAGGATCGCGCCACCAATGCTGTGATCCCTGATTTCGACATTGCCAATAATATGACTGTGCCGTTTCTGGGCGCGTTTAGCCGGGCGAGCTTGCTCAGCAAACGCAAACAACGCCGCGCGACCGATGAGATGATCGACCAAATTGGTGTTGTCTGCCAATCAAACTCTGACGGCATCGGAACCTTGTCAGGCGGCAACCAGCAAAAGGTGATGATTGCCCGCTGGCTGCTAAAACCGTGCCGCGTTTTGCTGTTGGATGAACCCTTCCAAGGCGTTGATATTGGCGCGCGCCGCGATATAGGCCGCCATATCCGATCCACGGCCCAAGGGCGCACCACGCTCGTGTTTTGTGCCGAAATTGACGAAGCCCTAGAAATCGCAGACCGGATTATTGTGCTCAATGAGGGCGCTTTGGTTGGCGAACATATCAATTCCGAGATCGACTTGACCGAATTGGTCACCCAAGTCTCCGCAGCAAAGGTACCGGCATAATCCGATGCAAAACGACCGCCTCCTCACTTTCGCGATCCGCTACGGATTTCTGATCTTGCTCGCCGGATTGGTGTTGTATTTCAGCGCTGTGGCGTCTGGGTTTGCCACGCCGCGCTCGGCGGCTTTCATCCTGCAATCCGTTGCGATCACAGGCATTTTGGCCCTTGGCGTGACGTGTACACTGGTCGTGGATGGGTTCGATTTGTCGATTGGCGCGGTGGCCACGTCGGCCCTGATGTTGTCGGCTTATGCGATGGTGATCCTAGAGTTGCCCGCAAGTATCGCGGTTTTGCTGTGCCTTGGCATGGGCGCGTTTGTTGGGTTGATCAACGGCTTGCTTATTGTGAAATTCCGCGTCCCTGATTTGTTGGCCACGCTTGGTATGATGTTCCTGCTGATTGGGTTGCAACGCATCCCGACGCAGGGCAATTCCATCGCAACCGGCATGAGCTTGCCCGGCGGCAACGTCGCCGAAGGCACGTTCTCAGCCGCCTTCCTGTGGTTGGGCCGTCACCGCTTTGATCTGTTTCTCGAAAAGCTGGTGCCTGTCCCGGTTGTGGTCTTTTTGCTGATCGCGGTGCTGATTTGGGTCTTCCTTGAATTCACCCGCCATGGCCGCTTGATGTATGCGATTGGCTCAAATGAACGCGCCGCGGCCCTCGTGGGGACGAATGTCAGCCGCTACAAAGTCGCCGCTTATATGATTTCGGGCATGACCGCTTCGATTGGCGGCATCCTGCTCGCGGCCCGCCTTGGGCGCGGCGATATCGCGAGCGGCAATAACCTGTTGCTTGATGCGGTCGCGGCGGCTCTGATTGGGTTTGCCGTTCTGGGGGCTGCGCGGCCCAACGCGTTTGGCACAGCGATTGGCGCTTTGTTTGTCGGCATTTTGCTGCAGGGTCTCACGATGCTGAATGCACCTTATTACACCCAAGACTTCGTGAAGGGCGCTGTGCTGGTCGTGGCACTGGTCTTCACCTTCTACCTAAGCGCCAAACGTGGCGCGTCCACGACCTCATGAACCAGCTTTAATGGGAGGAACCACAAAATGCTGAGACGTCACATCCTCAAACTCGCCGGCACCGCCGCGCTGCTTTTGGGCACGGGCCACATGGCACTTGCCGCGGACATGCCAGCGCCTTTTGACAATGCAGGCGACGTGAAGATTGCCCTTGTGCGCTACTTGTCCACGGGCGATTTCTTCCAGTCTTATTTGTCGGGTGTTGAAACCCAAGCAGCTGCCATTGGCGTTGATCTGCGCGTGTTTGATAGCCGTCAGGATGCGGCCTTGCAGGCTGATATGGTTGATCAGGCGATTGCGCTTGGCGTGGATGGTATCATCATCCAGCACGGCCTGACCGAGTCGATGAAAGAAGCCGCAGCCCGCGCCGTTGAAGCTGGCATCAAAGTTGTTGCCTTCGATGTGAATGTGGAAAACGCAGACATCCCGCAGATCGAACAATCTGACTACCTGTTGGGCAAGTTGGCCTTGGATCAAGCGCTTGAAGACAACGGCAACGAGTTCACGGCTGGCTATGTTTATGTCGCCGGGATCGCCCCGTTGGACCGCCGCCATGTTGCATGGGAAGAAGTAAAAACCGCCAATCCCGGCATCACCCAAGCCGCGCAATTTGGCACGCTCGACAACCCAATTGCCAACTCGGTTGCCAACCAAGCGCGCTCTGTGTTGCAGGCAAACCCAAATATTTCCGTGGTGTTCGCCCCTTATGATGAATTCGCCAAGGGCGTGAAAATCGCTGTGGATGAGGCCGGAATGACAGATGATGTGGATATTTATTCCGCTGATGTCTCAACGGCGGATATTGCCGCGATGCGCGAACCGGGCTCGGCTTGGGTCGCAACGGTCGCCACGAACCCCTCTGTCGTAGGAGAGGTCTCCGTGCGCTCTTTGGCCTTGATGCTTGCGGGCGAAAACCCCGGCGCGCAGGTCGTTGTCCCGCCGACCCTGATTACGCAGGATTTCCTGAACGAACAAAACATCCGCAATATGGATGACCTTGGCGCGAAAATGCCCCAGTTCCAGCACGCAGATGTTGCGACCGCGGATTGGTTGCCCTTGCCCGCACGCTAATTACACCACTTTACGACATGGGCGCCGGGGGGGAACCTACGGCGCCCATTCTTCTCTGATCACACGCCATCTGGGAATTGTGTGGAACATGGGCACACGCGACGCATGGCCGTGACTTAGTTCTTGTTGGCATACTCAATTCGCGTCGCCTTGCGTTCGCACGCCGCCTGAAATTCGCTGGTTACGGGTTGATCGGTAAAAAACACATCCACATCCGCAATGGACCCGATCCGCGCAGGCGCTTTGCGCTCAAATTTCGATTGATCGGCGGCCAAAAACACTTGTTTGCTTTGCCGCAAGATCGCGTGGCTGACCTCAACTTCCTGCAAATCGAAGTCCAGAATGTCCCCGGCTTCATTCAGCGCAGAACAGCCGATCACCCCGTAATCAAAGTTGAATTGCTCTATGGTCTTGCTCGCAAGATAGCCGACCAATCCACCATCTGCCCCGCGCACGGTGCCGCCGGTCACGATGATCTTGATTTCAGAGTTCGCGGCTAAGATATTGGCAATGTTGATGTTATTGGTGACGACCAACAAGCCTGTGTGATGCAACAATTCCGATGCGATCGCCTCGGTGGTGGTGCCAATGTTCAAGAACACCGAACACTCGTTTGGGATTTCCGCCGCACATGCCCGCGCGATATCGACCTTGGCCCCTTGGTTTAACGCACGCCGTTCTTCATAGACGATATTCGTTGTCCCGGATGGCAACACCGCGCCGCCATGCACGCGTTCCAACTTGCCCCCCTCCGCAAGTTCGGTCAGGTCCTTGCGAATGGTTTGTGGCGTCACCCCAAAGTGCTCTACGAGCCCATCAACGGTGACTTGCCCTTCCCGACGCGCAATTGCGATGATTTCTGGCTTTCGCAAAGTTTGGCTCATACCGCACCCGAGTTACTTTGATTTTCGAGATTTTGCGGTTTTTTACCCCACAACGCAACCCAACGCAGCGAATCCCGTTTTTCGAGAAAAATACATAATACCCCTAAATCATAACGAGAGTTTCGCGACAGGCCTTAGGCCATTTTTAAGAAACTTCCACAAAATTTCAATGGGATAACTTAAAACGAACCAAAACGAAGATTTTTTTCTTCCATTAACGAATATCTTGCGCCATCTTAAGTTCAAGAAGCTTTCATCTGCATTTCGGCGGCTTCTTTGGGGGACTTTACTTATGGACGCGCACTACGATCTGCTGGTCATCGGCGGCGGCATCAATGGATGCGGCATTGCTCGCGATGCTTCAGGTCGGGGCTTATCTGTTGCACTGGTCGAAATGAACGATCTGGGCGGGGCCACGTCAGCGTCCTCGACCAAGTTGTTTCATGGCGGTCTACGCTACCTTGAGTTTTTTGAATTCCGCCTTGTGCGCGAAGCCCTTGTGGAGCGCGAAACATTGCTGCGCGCCATGCCCCATATTGCGTGGCCGATGCGTTTTGTGCTGCCCTATCATCACGCGATGCGCTTTGAGAACGACACACCCACATCGCGCTTGCTCAATATCGTGATGCCTTGGATGAAAGGCCGCCGCCCAGCTTGGCTGATCCGTTTTGGCTTGTTCCTTTATGACACGTTGGGCTCGCGCGACATCCTACCCGGCACCACCAAACTCGATCTGCGCGAGGCCCCAGAAGGCACGCCGCTCGATGATAAATTCGTCAAAGCATACGAATACTCAGATTGCTGGGTCGAAGATTCGCGCCTTGTTGTCTTGAATGCCCGCGACGCCGAAGCGCGCGGTGCCACGATTATGCCCCGCCAAAAAGTCACCACGGTCGATCAAAAAGACGGGCAATGGCACGTCACAATCGAAGGTCCCGCGGGGTCCAAAACCGTCACGGCCAAGGCGCTTGTGAACGCGGCGGGCCCTTGGGTTGCAGATGTGATCCAAGGCACGTTGCGTTCTAATCAACCGGGATCTGTGCGCCTTGTGCGTGGCAGCCATATTGTCACCAAGCGTTTATATGATCACGACAAATGCTACTTTTTCCAAGGCACGGATGGGCGTATTATCTTCGCTATCCCATATGAAACGGACTTCACGCTGATTGGCACCACAGATGCCGATCACGACGACCCAAGCGTCAAACCCGAATGCACTGTGGAAGAACGCGACTACCTGATCAATTTCGTGAACCAGTATTTGAAGCAGGATATCACCTCCGAGGATGTGGTTTGGACGTATTCCGGGGTGCGCCCGCTTTATGATGATGGCGCAACAAGCGCGACGGCGGCGACGCGCGAATATGTTCTGAAGCTGGATGAAACACGCGGCGCACCGGCGTTGAACGTGTTTGGCGGCAAGATCACCACGTATCGCCGCTTGGCAGAAGGCGCGTTGGATCAACTCAAAGCGGTGTTCCCAGATTTGCAGGATAACTGGACCGCTGGCGTGCCCTTGCCCGGTGGGGATTTCCCTGTCGATGGCGTCGCCCAGTTGGTGCAAGATTTGCTGACCGCCTACCCTTTCCTGACGCAGCGCTGGGCGCTTCGTCTGACCCGCGCGTATGGGACCGAAGCCAAATCCGTATTGGGGGATGCCAAAACCCCCAGTGATCTGGGCATCGACTTTGGCGCGACCTTGTCCGAGCGCGAAGTGCGTTGGCTGATGGCGCATGAATATGTGCAGGCGGGCGATGATGTCTTGTGGCGCAGATCGAAATTGGGCCTGCGCCTGGATGAAACACAACGAACCCGCTTGAACGATTGGATCACATCCCAACGCGCGACCTCTCCCGGTCCGACAGTGGAATAAGGACGACATATGTCACTGGAACTCAAAGGCGTAAGCAAGGTGATCGAGGGGGTGACCCATATTCACCCGACGAATCTGACGCTGGAAAAAGGCACGATGAATGTGCTGCTTGGGCCGACTTTGTCGGGCAAGACTTCTCTGATGCGGCTGATGGCAGGGCTTGATGTCCCAAATTCCGGCCAGATTGTCTGGGATGGCACGGATGTGACAGGCATGCGGGTGCAAGATCGCAAGGTTGCGATGGTCTATCAGCAGTTCATCAACTACCCCTCCATGACGGTTTACGACAATATCGCCTCGCCTTTGCGCTTGATGGGCGTGTCGCGCGACGAGATCGACCAGCGCGTGAATAAGGTCGCCGAGTTGATGCAGCTTAGCCCGATGCTCAGCCGCAAACCTTTGGAACTTTCGGGCGGGCAGCAACAACGCTGCGCCCTTGCACGGGCTTTGGTCAAGGAAGCGGGCCTTGTGCTTTTGGATGAACCGTTGGCCAATTTGGATTACAAACTGCGCGAAGAACTGCGCGTTGAAATCCCCAAAATCTTCGAAGAATCCGGTGCGATTTTCGTTTATGCCACCACAGAACCCGAAGAAGCCCTGCTTTTGGGGGGCAACACCGCTGCCCTATGGGAAGGGCGCGTCACCCAGTTTGGCCTGACCCCGTCCGTTTACCGCCAACCCGTTGATGCCACGACAGCCCGCGTGTTTTCGGATCCGCCGATGAACTTCCTCAAGGTCACAAAATCGGGCGCCAACCTCACCTTTGGCGATGGTCAAGCCACGCCCGCGTCTGGCCCGTTGAGCGATTTGGCGGATGGCAGCTACATGGCGGGTTTCCGCCCGAACCATCTAGAAATAACGCAATATACCGAAACTGCTATACCGTTTGATACAGTTTTGGTTGTTACGGAACTGACGGGCTCTGAGACATTCCTGCACCTTGATCACCAGTCTGATCGTTGGGTTGGTGTGGTGCATGGCGTGCATGATCTGACGCCTGGCGCGCCGCAGCAGGTCTATCTCGATCCAAAACACGTCTACATTTTCAGCGAGGACGGCAAGATGATCGCCCCCGCCTCCTACGCATTGGCGGCTTGAGGGTATATCATGGCACAGATCACGCTCGACAATTTGGCCCACTCTTATCTGGCCAAACCCAACTCCGAAGATGACTTCGCTCTGAAGGAACTCAACCACGTCTGGAATGATGGCGAAGCCTATGCCCTGCTTGGCGCGTCTGGGTGTGGCAAGTCCACCTTGCTCAATATTATCTCGGGGCTTTTGATCCCGTCGCAAGGCCGGGTGCTGTTTGGCGACCAAGACGTCACCCACGCCACAACAGCGGATCGCAATATCGCGCAGGTGTTCCAGTTCCCAGTTGTCTACGACACGATGAGCGTGCGCGATAACCTCGCCTTCCCGCTGAAAAATCGCGGCGCGGACACGGCTTATATCGCGGATCGTGTGCAAAAGATCGCCGCGATGATTGGCATGGAAGACGTCCTGAACAAACGCTGCCGTGGCCTGACTGCGGATGCCAAACAAAAGATTTCATTGGGCCGGGGCATGGTGCGCGAAGATGTAAACGCGCTGCTGTTTGACGAACCCCTCACCGTGATTGACCCCCATATGAAATGGGAATTGCGCACGCAGCTCAAATCTTTGCATCACGACTTTGGCCACACGATGATTTACGTGACCCATGACCAAACCGAAGCCCTGACCTTCGCGGACAAAGTTGTGGTCATGTATGATGGCCGCGTTGTGCAGATCGGCACGCCCGAAGAGCTGTTTGAGCGCCCCGAACACACGTTTGTTGGCTACTTTATCGGCTCTCCCGGCATGAATGTGATCCCGGCGCAGGTGCAAGGTAATCAGGCTCAAGTGCATGGCGAAGTGGTCCCCTTGGGCCAGCATTATGATGACCTCAAGGGCAATGTCGCTTTGGGTATCCGCCCTGAATTTATCCGCCTGACAGATAATGATGGCCTGCCTGTGAAAATCCGCCGCGTAGAAGATGTGGGCCGCCATAAAATCGTGCGCGCTGAACTCTTTGGTAGCGAAATCAACATTATCGCTAATGAATCCGATGAAATTTCAACCGACATGACCAAGGTCACCTTCGATGCAAATCGGGTGAATGTTTATGTCGATGATTGGCGCCAGTCTGGAAAGGCCGCGTAATGGAAAAGACCCAAAACAACAAAGCGTGGTTCCTTGTCCTGCCCGTGCTTTTGCTGGTCGCGTTTTCTGCTGTGATCCCGTTGATGACCGTTGTGAATTACTCGGTTCAGGACACGTTTGGTCAAAACCAGTTCTTCTGGGCTGGGCTTGAATGGTTCGAGGAATTGCTTGGTTCAGACCGTATGTGGGACGCGCTGGGGCGCCAGTTGATGTTCTCTGCGATCATCCTTGCCATCGAAATCCCCCTTGGCGTGTTCATCGCGCTCAATATGCCAAAGTCCGGCTTTTGGTCTTCGCTTTGCCTTGTGTTGATGTCCCTGCCCTTGCTCATCCCATGGAATGTGGTCGGCACGATTTGGCAAATCTTTGGCCGCGTTGATATTGGCCTGCTGGGGTATACGCTCGACGCGCTTGGCTTTGATTATAACTACACCCAAAACGTGTTTGCCGCATGGGTCACGGTTATTGTGATGGATGTGTGGCACTGGACGTCACTGGTCGCATTGCTCGCCTTTGCGGGTCTCAAATCGATCCCAGATGCCTATTATCAGGCCGCCAAAATCGATCAGGCCAGCCGCTGGGCCGTGTTTCGCTATATTGAGCTGCCCAAGATGATGGGTGTGCTGATGATCGCGATCCTGTTGCGCTTTATGGACAGCTTTATGATCTACACCGAACCGTTTGTCGTCACCGGCGGAGGGCCCGGCAACGCCACCACCTTCCTCTCCATCGACCTTGTTAAAATGGCCCTCGGCCAGTTCGATCTTGGTCCGGCAGCCGCGTTCTCCATCATGTATTTCCTCGTGATCTTGTCGATCTCATGGGTGTTCTACACGGTCATGACGACCCTCGATAAGCGGGAGGGCAAATGATGTCCGACACCACAGTGATCCACTCATCCGCCCCGCGCAGGTTCAAAGTCAAAGGTTCCACGGTCGTGATCACCCTTTACTTGGTGTTCATGCTGCTGCCGATCTATTGGCTGCTGAACATGAGCCTCAAGACCAACACGGAAATCCTGAATTCCTTCTCGCTTTGGCCGCAAAACCCCACTTTGGCCAATTACGCGACCATCCTGACCGACCCGGCTTGGTACATGGGTTATGTGAATTCACTGATCTATGTTCTGATGAACACGGTGATTTCTCTCGCCGTCGCCTTGCCCGCAGCTTACGCCTTTTCGCGCTATCACTTCATGGGCGACAAACACTTGTTCTTTTGGCTGCTCACCAACCGCATGGCCCCGCCCGCCGTGTTCGCGCTGCCGTTCTTCCAGCTCTATTCAAGCGTTGGCCTGTTTGATACCCACATCGCCGTCGCCCTTGCCCACTGCCTCTTCAATGTCCCCCTCGCGGTGTGGATTTTGGAAGGCTTTATGCGCGGCGTACCCAAGGAAATCGACGAAACGGCCTATCTTGATGGCTATTCGTTTGGCGCGTTCTTTGTGAAAATCTTCACTCCCCTGATTGCCTCTGGCATTGGCGTGGCTGCGTTCTTTTGCTTCATGTTCTCATGGGTCGAATTGCTGCTGTCGCGCACCCTCACCACCGTAGATGCCAAACCCATCGCCGCCATCATGACCCGCACCCAAGGTGCCGCTGGTATCGACTGGGGCGTGCTCGCCGCCGCCGGAGTCCTCACCGTCGTGCCCGGCGCATTGGTGATCTATTTTGTCCGAAACTACATCGCAAAGGGCTTTGCCCTTGGGAGAGTATAAGCAATGGCATGGATGGCATGGACCCTACCCACAGCACTGTTCTTTATTACGATCGCTTGCTTGCTGGTTACCTTCACATTGCTTGCGATTAAGTTCCCCGAAACACCTCGCGTTGGTGTGCTCGGTATCGAAACAACCCGAGGCGACCGCCTCTTTATCACCCTTCTTGGCTCGGCTTTTATCAATTTGGCTTGGCTGGGATTGTTCGACATCGCGCAACCGTTTGCGATGATTGTCTGCCTGATTTACGCCGCAGCGGTGTTCCGCTGGGTGTGATGCGAACGACCCCCAAAGCACGCATAAGCTTTGGGGGCATACGACCAGAACCAACTGGCTAAACCAACTGGGAGGACCCAATGAGACAACCTTTGAAATCAACCACAGCGGTGATTGTTGCGCTTGCGATGACATCTGCTCCGGCTTGGGCCGATATGGACGCTGCCAAAGCGTTCCTTGACGCCGAGATTGGCGAATTGTCGACGCTGCCACGCGCCGATCAAGAAGCCGAAATGCAGTTCTTTGTCGATGCGGCAGCACCGTATGCGGGTATGGACATCAAGGTGGTTTCCGAAACCATCACAACCCACGAATACGAAAGCCAGGTGCTTGCACCGGCGTTCACAGCGATTACGGGCATCAAGGTCACGCATGACTTGATCGGTGAAGGCGATGTGGTCGAAAAGCTGCAAACACAGATGCAGTCGGGCGAAAACATCTATGACGCTTATATCAATGACTCCGATCTGATCGGGACTCACTGGCGGTATAAGCAGGTTCGCAACTTGACGGACTGGATGGCGGGCGAGGGCAAAGATGTCACGCTGCCAACTTTAGATGTGGCTGACTTTATCGGCACGTCGTTCACGACTGGTCCGGATGGCAAGCTGTACCAATTGCCCACACAGCAGTTCGCGAACTTGTACTGGTTCCGCTACGATTGGTTCAATGACGATAAGAACAAGGCCGACTTTGAAGCCAAATATGGCTACGAATTGGGTGTTCCGGTCAACTGGACTGCGTATGAAGACATTGCTGAATTCTTCACGGGCCGCGACTTGTCACACCTTGATGTTGAAGGCGAAGTCTTTGGCAACATGGATTACGGCAAAAAAGACCCGTCCTTGGGTTGGCGTTATACTGACGCGTGGATGTCCATGGCGGGTATGGGCGATGTGGGTGAACCAAATGGCCTTCCGGTCGATGAATGGGGCATCCGCGTCAACGAAAACTCCCAGCCTGTTGGCTCTTGCGTTGCACGCGGTGGCGCCACAAACGCACCTGCGGCGGTTTACGCGGTGACTAAGGCCATCGATTGGCTCCAAAAGTACTCGCCCCCGGCGGCGGCTGGTATGACGTTCGGCGAAGCTGGCCCGATCCCTGCGCAAGGCAATGTGGCCCAGCAAATGTTCTGGTACACGGCGTTTACAGCGGCAACAGTTGAGCCCGGCTTGCCTGTTATGAACGAAGACGGCACGCCAAAATGGCGTATGGCGCCTTCCCCACATGGTGCATATTGGAAAGAGGGCCAGAAGATCGGCTACCAAGATGCAGGTTCGTGGACGTTGATGGAATCCACACCTGTGGATCGTGCCCAAGCTGCGTGGCTTTATGCTCAGTTTGTGGTCTCCAAGACTGTGGATTTGAAGAAATCTGATGTGGGTTTGACCTTCATTCGTGAATCCACGATCGACAGTGATCACTTCACACAGCGTGCTGATAAGCTTGGTGGTCTGGTAGAATTCTACCGCTCCCCTGCGCGCGTTCAGTGGTCCCCAACTGGGACAAACGTGCCGGATTATCCAAAATTGGCACAGCTGTGGTGGCAGAATATTGGCGACGCAATGTCCGGTGCGAAAACACCTCAGGAAGCGCTTGATTCACTTTGTGCGGATCAGGAAAAAGTGCTGTCCCGTCTTGAGCGCGCAGGCGTTCAGGGTGATCTTGGCCCGGTCATGAACGACGAAATGTCCGCCGAGCACTGGTTCTCGCAGCCTGGCGCACCTTACGCCAAGCTCGACAACGAAGACGAAGAACCAAAGACCGTCGCATATGACGAGCTGATCAAATCTTGGCAGAAATAATCCTGCCAAACGTCGTGGGCCTTGCGCAAGCGAGGCCCATGGCTTTTATCCGAAGTCTTGGCCTTACCATCATGCGCGTTTGTGCGCCAAGCAGGGCCAAACTGAACCGAGCTGAACCAAACTGGGTCAAATTGGACCAAGCCTCCCTCGCTAAATTGTCGGCGCTTTGCAGTCTTCCAAAACGCACAATGCCAGCTATAATTTTACGACGATAGTTTACACCGATCCACGCCCCTGAATGCCGACCCGACCTCGGGCGCGCCCCTCTGATGCACCACAGGAACCACCAGATGACCCATGTCCTCGCCCTAGACCAAGGCACCACCTCCACGCGTGCTATTTTGTTCAACACATCGCTGAAGCCGGTCGCCACGTCCCAAGAAGAATTCCCCCAGATTTTCCCGCAATCGGGCTGGGTCGAACATAATCCGGACGACTTGTGGGCGACGTCTGCTGCGGTGTGCCGCGCGGTGATTGAACGTGCGGATATTAGTGCGACGGATATCGTCTCGATTGGTATCACGAACCAGCGCGAAACAACGGTTGTGTGGGATAAGAACACGGGCAAGGCGATCCATAACGCGATTGTCTGGCAGGATCGCCGCACGGCTGACTTGTGCCGTGATTTGCGTGACGCGGGCCATTCTCAGATGTTCCAAGACCGCACAGGGTTGCTGATCGACCCCTATTTCTCGGCAACCAAGCTGAAATGGCTGCTCGACAATGTCGAGGGCGCACGCGCCAAAGCCCAAGCCGGGGATCTGTTGTTTGGCACGGTGGACAGCTTCCTGATCTGGAAGTTCACAGGCGGCAAATCCCATGTCACAGATGCCACCAATGCCGCCCGTACGATGCTCTATGATATCCGCAAGGGGCGTTGGTCCAAGACGATCTGCGATATGTTTGATATCCCGATGTCTATGCTGCCCAGAGTGATGGACAGTGCCGATGACTTTGGCGTCACACGCGCCGATTTGTTTGGCCGCGAAATCCCGATCCTTGGCGTCGCGGGCGACCAGCAGGCCGCCACAATCGGTCAGGCTTGTTTCCAACCCGGCATGATGAAATCGACCTATGGCACGGGCTGTTTTGCGTTGCTCAACACAGGCGATCAACCGGTGACCTCAAATAATAAGCTCCTGACAACAATTGCTTACCAGCTAGAAGGCACGCCCACATACGCCCTTGAGGGGTCGATCTTTGTGGCGGGCGCTGTGGTGCAATGGTTGCGCGATGGTGTGAAGATGATCCGCGCCGCCGAAGAAACCCAACCCTTGGCAGAGGCCGCAGATGACGCCCAACCGGTTGTCCTTGTCCCCGCCTTCACAGGCCTTGGCGCGCCCTATTGGAACGCGGATTGCCGTGGGGCTATTTTTGGCTTGTCGCGAAATTCCGGCCAAGAAGAAATCGTGAAAGCCGCGCTCGAAAGCGTCGGTTATCAAACCCGCGACTTGCTCGAAGCGATGAAGGCCGATTGGGCTGACGCCTCTGGTCAAAACGTGCTGCGCGTGGATGGCGGAATGAGCGCGTCCGATTGGACGATGCAGTTCCTCTCTGACATTATCGGCGCACCGGTGGATCGCCCCAAAGTCCTCGAAACAACGGCGCTTGGCGCGGCATGGCTTGCCGGTATGAAGGCTGGCGTGATGCCCGCCCGCGATGAATTCGCCCGCACTTGGTCTGTCGATCGCACCTTCAAACCCGCAATGGACGAAGCCACCCGCGACGCAAGATACGCCAATTGGCAGCGCGCCGTTCAAGCAACGTTGGCCTACTGATGACCCCAAATTTCACCATATCCCTGAAGACCGAAATCGTGTTTGGCCCCGGTCGAGTTACCGATTTGCTGGCGCATATCCCAAAGGGCACGCATGTGCTTTTGGTGCGCGGCGCCTCGGGTGTGCCAAGTGCCCCGGTCGCCGAGTTGCTCAAGGATACCGACCT
Organism: Aliishimia sp.; assembly: GCA_039978895.1. Lineage (GTDB taxonomy): Bacteria > Pseudomonadota > Alphaproteobacteria > Rhodobacterales > Rhodobacteraceae > Aliishimia. The sequence goes on along the minus strand of JBDWAL010000055.1, from coordinate 373,140 downwards.
GACCGAAGTCTCCTGCCCGACAGAGCCGAACGCCACCGATCTCGCGGATCTCCTTGCTGATTTGCGCCCCCAAAAGATCGATCTGGTGGTGGCTTGTGGTGGTGGATCGGTGATGGATTTGGGCAAGGCCCTTGCAGCACTTTTGCCCTCAAATGACCCGCTTGAAGCGTATCTTGACGGCAAAACCCCGACCGCGCCCGTGTCGTGCATTACGATCCCCACGACCGCCGGAACCGGCGCTGAGGTGACACGCAATGCAGTGATTGGCTTGCCCGAAAAGGGCGCAAAGTTCTCTCTGCGCGGCCCCGCCTTTACCCCGTCGCTTGCCATTGTTGATCCCAATTTGATGCGCAGTGCGCCACCTCGTGTGATCCTTGGCGCGGGGCTTGATGCTGTGACGCAAATGGTTGAGGCATATACCTCAAATGCCGCCAACGCGTTCACCGATAACTTGTCATGGCCCGGCATTGATCGCGGCTTGTCGGCGCTCAAATCTTTGATGCAGGGCGACGAAACGGCTTGGCCAGCGATGGCTTGGACGGCAACGGCAAGCGGCATCGCGTTGTCGCATGGTGGCCTTGGCGTCGCGCATGGCTTGGCGTCCATCATCGGCGGCCGGTTTGACGCCCCACATGGCGAACTTTGCGGCCGCCTCATTGGCCCTGTCTTGTCGGTGAACGCTTCTGCCCCGCAGGTTACCAAGGCGGCACGCAGCCGCGTGGATGCATGTATTGCTATGTTTTTGCAACATTTTCCAACAGAATCCGAAAATACCCTCGCTGGGTTTTCGGATTGGTGTGCCAAGCATGAACTTCCGTATCTTCGGGATTGGGGCGTGGGCAAGGACAGCCATGAAAGCATTGCAAATGCTGCCATGACGGCCTCCTCGTCGCTGAAAAACCCGGTCGCCCTAGAGGCAGAACAGTTCCGATTGGTCCTGTCCGCCGCCCAGTAACGCGCGCCGTGAGTTAGCGCAGACCGTCTTCGCCTGTGACGTCCCACATTTCCAAACCGCCCATGCGACTGTGCACACGCCCGCCACAGGACATGCCCAAAACATATACGATCTCGTCGGCCTTTGGCCCGTCGGGCAAACCCACTTCGATGCCGTCAAAATGGCTGCGCACATAGGCGGCATTGATGTGGCCAAGCGGCACATCTAGCCGCGACCCGATCCCCCCTCGCTTCATGCAGGAGGGTACGATCGCATTGGAATCGCCCAACAATCCGCGCATCGCATAGCCGCCGGGCACGTGCCACAACGCGGCGTGCTCTAGCTCACCTGCCTCGCCCACAATGGCCCCCTTCCCGTACCCGTCGATCACATCTTTGCCACCCAAAGCTGCCACCAAACGCTCGCTCATCTCCGCGCCCAAAGGCTTAAGATCGTCCATCGCGCTTTGCAAATCCGCCTCATAGCGCCCCGCAAACGGGTTTTTCACACAGGCCAACATGGCCCCCAAACGCCGCGGGATGTCTGGTGCAGGACCGCCGTCATGATGCACGTCTTCCACAATTAACTGCATTTTACGCACAATAAATTCAGGCATAGCTCAAGGCTCCATTCTGTTCAGGGGATAGGGCGCGGCATTGGCCCGAAAGGCTCAAAACCGCATCCAAAATCAATCCGGCATCACGCATCTGCGCGGCCTGTTCTAATCCGCGCTGCAAAGCACGCTCGACATCTCGGGGGCTCAATCCGGCGACCGCCACAGTCACCAATCGCGCCCCTAAATCACTGTCTGGGCTTACCTCGTTCGCGGGTGCGCGTGTGATCCCGTGATGTCCGGGCAAATCCACCGCATTGGCAATCAAAGTCGCCGCCACATCCGCCTCAGCAGCGCTCCGTGCGGCCACGCTCACAGCGTCCGCAATCCCCAACGAATAAGACCGTCCCCGCCAGCCAGAAGTCGCAATTCCACGCGCCGCATCCGATGCCTCAAACGTAATTTCGCCCGCAGGTCCAAGGGCCGCAAAACGCGCCCCCGGCGCGAGATGAAACGCAATATCGCCGCCATTATTCACATAAGCGCGCGCCACATCCTGCCCGGCAATCATCGCCGCCAAAACGTCATCCGCAACCGCCCCCGCAACGGCGGCCATGGGCGTCACAAAACACCCCCGATGCGCAAATACAGCGGCTTGCATACGTTGCGCAACCGCGTCTGAAAACTCTGCGTTGTCAACGGGCTGTCGCAACGCAGGTAGATGCGCTACCAATCCCGTCAAAACCGTCTCAAACCTTTGCTTTGCTTGTGCAAAACAAGCCTCACGGTCCCCGCCATCAACCCCTAGGATCAGGTCGATTGGCCCATGGTGCAGATGCAATCGCCTGCCATCTGGCAGCAAACTTGCTTGCGGTGCGTTGCTCACTTGGCCACTCCGACGACCCGCGATGCATCCCCGTAATCGCCGCCCGCGTCCAGCACGTCCTCTAGGTCACGAATTGCGGGGCTGTGCCCGCCAAGCCGCTCATATTCCGCGCGCGCCGTGGTGAATTCCAACGGGGCGACCAATGCAGGTGTTGGCACATATCCAAACGCCCCGTCTGGCAAATCCAGCACGTCTACCATCACCGTAATTCCGCCACCGGGCCACACATAGGCGGGCACGCCACCGATTGTGACCCGTGTCGCTTCTGCTTGCACAGACCGCGTCAAATGGATCGGGTTTTTGGTCACGCCAGAGCGCAAAGACCCCCCAGCACCGCCCATAAACAACACCGTACATAGGGCCGGTTCGCAGTTCTCGGCGATCAAATCCACAGAGGGTTGCAACGCCTCAGGCATGGGCATCGCGATCGGTTCAAGCTTTTCATTTAAAACGTAATATCCCGCGTGCTCGCCTGTGGTCGAGACCATCAATAACGACAATCCGGGGGCTGCCCCCTTGGCTTCGCGCCAAGGTCCAAGAATGCTCAGCGGGTCTTCGATATTGGTCCCGCCCCAGCCCAAACCCGGCTCTGCCACTTTGAAATAGCGCCCCGGCGTCGACCTGCGACCGATCACTTTTATCCCCGTTTCCGGCCAGCCGATGACTTTGCCGGCTTGATGCTCTGAAACGACGCCTGTGATGTGATCGTCCACCACCACCACTTCGTCGACCAATCCTTGCCATTGCGATGCAAACATCCCGATGGTCGCGGACCCACACCCGACCCGCATACGTTCTTCGCGCTGCGCGTCGACAATTGGCGCTTGCCCGGCCTGCACGATCACGCTTGAGCCTTCATCAATGCTAAGTTCGACCGCGTCCTTGTTGCACAGCGCAAGCAGTGCCGCGCAGGTTTTGCGCCCCTCCGCTTTGGACCCGCCGGTCAGGTGATCTACCCCGCCCAAGGACAACATTTGCGAGCCATATTCCGAGGTCATCACATGCCCCACAGCCTCGCCCTCAAAGCGCACGACTTGACCTTCATGCCCAAGATGGCGATCCGTGTCGATCTTCACTTTCACACCACAGTATGAAAAGATCGCCTCGGTCACAACGGTAACGAAATCAATACCTTCGATGTCACGCGACACGATGAAGGGCGCCGGTTTGTAATCTGGATATGTTGTGCCAGCGCCGATGGCCGTTACGACAACATCGTTGCCGGATGCTGTGCGCCCGTCCCAGTGTGCCGCCAAGAATGGCTTCACTTCGTCGCCTTTGGCGATGCGGCGATCAAGGATGGTAAGCGGGTCACATCGGATGATCTTGCCGCCCTCGTTGGCATAGCGATCACAGGCTCCGATTTTGCCGTCCGCGATGTAACACATCACAGGGCACGCATCGCAACGGATTTTTTCTGGTGCGCTCATTTTGCAGCCTCAATCGCGGCAAGAACCCGGTGTGGTAAGGCGGGCACTTTGGTCACGCGCGCCCCGCTTGCATCTCGAATGGCATTCAAGATTGCAGGCGCGGTGGGGATCAAAACATGTTCGCCCAAACCCTTGGCCCCCATCGGCCCCTCAGGGTCCGGCTTTTCAATCAAGACAGAGGTCACATCCGGCATATCCCCAATCGTCGGGATCAAATAATCATGCAGGTTCTCCGTCCGCCCCGGAATAAATTCCTCCATCAAGGCCAATCCCAATCCTTGCGCAATCCCGCCCTCAATCTGTCCCGTCGCCAAAACAGGATTGATCGCCCGTCCCACATCATGTGCGGCTGTGATATGCACAACTCGCGTGGTTCCAAGCTTCAGATCGACTTCCACTTCCGCAATTTGCGCCCCGTACCCATAAACCGCATAGGGCGTGCCTTGGCCGTTCTCATCCAACGTCGAGGTTGGCGGATCATAGGTTTCTTCCGCCCGCAGCACATACCCAAACTCGCCAACGGGTAAGGCTGACAGATCAATTTCCCGCGCCTGATCCCCTTGACGCACCGACAAGATCGCTCCGTTTAAAATGATTTCCTCGGCATCCTCCAAATTGGTCATCCGCAAGATGTCTGCCCGCAGGGCGCGCCCTGACAGCTCCGCCGCTTTGCCGGTGATAAAGGTTTGCCGCGACGCGCTTGTTTTCCCGCAATCTGGCGTCAACGCTGTGTCTGGCCCGATGATTTCGATGGCATCCACCGCAATTCCCAACGCATCCGCTGCGATTTGCGTGATCACTGTGTTTGATCCTTGCCCGATATCCGTGGCCCCTTGATGCAATCGAACGGCCCCCTCGGGTGTGATCCCAAAGCGGATTGTTGAGGGGTTTGGCAGCGCAGTGTTGCCACATCCATACCAACATGACGCGACCCCAAGACCACGTTTCAACGTCTCTGATGTGGCATTAAACGCGTCCGCCTCAGCTTGCGCGCGCGCCCAATGTGGTGTCAAAGCGTCCAGACATTCCTCCATGCCGACCCCTTTAATGGTTTGCCCGCATGGCGTTGTGTCCCCGTCGCGCAACGCGTTTAATTGGCGAAATTCCAACCGGTCCATTCCACATTTCAACGCCAATTCGTCATATAAAAGTTCCTGCGTGATGGCGGCTTGCGGCACTCCAAATCCCCGAAATGCGCCCGAACTTGGCCCGTTTGTGTGCACGGCCCGACTGGTCGCGCGGTAGGTGGGGGTGCGGTAAGGTCCACTTGCATGAACGGGCACGCGCGTGGCGACTGTGGGCCCCCAGCTTGCATACGCCCCTGTATTGAAATCGCCGTGAAACGCCATGCCGGTGATGCGCCCCTGCGCATCCGCCCCGATCGAGGCTTGCATTGTCCCGGGATGGCGCTTTGTGCTCGCCCGCATCGATTCATTGCGCGAAAACACCATCCGACATGGCCGCCCGGTCCGCAAAACCGCCAACCCAAGCAAAGGCTGCACCGATAAATCTAGCTTGGCACCAAATCCCCCCCCCGCAGCTGTCGGAATGATCCGCACGCGATCACGCGGAAGACCCAGAACTTTTGCCGTGTCGTCCAAATCCATCACAGGCGCTTGCGTGCATGCTTCAATGACCAAGACGTCCCCGTCCAACCACGCCCGCCCGGCTTCCGGCTCGATATAGGCGTGCTCGACATACGATGTCTCAAATTGCCCCGTCGCCACATGCTGTGATCCTGCCAACGCCGCATCCGGATCACCGGTCGCCACACGCCCCCGAATTAACGTGTTGTCTGCGCGGGTTTCGTGCACTTGCGGCGCACCGTCTTGCATCCCGGCACCTTGGGTCACAACGGAAGGCCGTTCGCGCCATGTGACTGGGAAGGTTGCGAAATCCAACGCTTCGATCCTGTCAGCAACGCCAACGACCAACGCCACAGGCTCCCCCAAGAACCGCGTCGGTCCAGATGCCAAAGCGGGTTGATCCGCAAGCGGCGGGATGACCCCAAATGCGTTGATGCCTTTGATGTCCTTGGCCGTCAGAACCGCTTCAACACCGGGCATGTCCGCAGCCCAAGCGTCAAGGTCACCAAAGGTGAACTCAGCACTGAAAAACGGGGACCGCACAGCGCGCACCAACAAAGCATCGGCTTGAACGCTGTCCGCTCCAAATAACTCAGACCCGTCCACTTTGCGCTGCCCGTCTAAGCGCGCGATTGCGGCCCCGACGGCTTGTCCGGCCGCTGGTGTTTCGATTGTCACGGGCGTCTCGTTTGCACCCATCACAGCGGAGATGATCTTCACATACCCTGTGCAACGACACAAAACCCCGCCCAAAGCCTCCTCGACTTGCACCCGCGTGGGATGCGCTTTCTCACGCAGTAATTCCGTGGCCGCCATCATCACACCCGGCGTGCAAATCCCACATTGCGCGGCACCATGCGCCAAGAAGCTGTCTTGTAACCGCTTGGACAGGCCCGCTTCTGCGGTTTCCAACGTTTCAATTTCGCACCCGTTCACTTGCGCTACAGGCGTCAGACACGCGCAGTTTTGCGCGCCGTCGATCAGCACCGTACAGGCCCCGCAATCCCCCGCGTCACAACCGACTTTCACGCTGCGCAGGTTCAATTCTTCGCGCAAAACTTCCGACAATCGCCGCCCCGGGGCAGCTTGCACATGATGCGTTTGCCCCGCAATTTTCAGCGTAATTGGACGAAATGAGACGGTCATGCGGGCGCTCCCTGCGATGTGACGCTTTGGGAAATTGTACGGCGCAACAACTCGGCGGCTGTCTTCAACCGATACCCGGCATCTGCGCGCACGTCATCAATTGGTGATAAGTTGGCCGCGACATCTGCGTCTGCGATTCGATCCACAGCTTGCGGAAGTGTCGCCCCAATCAAGGCGTTCTCGACATTGCCGAGCCGCGTCGCAACAGGTCCACAAGACCCAATGGAACACGCGGCTTGCCGGATTACACCGTCAACCACATCAAGACGCACAGCCACCATAGCAATCGAGATGACAAGGAAATCGCGCGCACCAAGTTTGCTGAAATGCGATGTGCCACCCAAAGCAGCCTCGGGGATGAAAACGCCGGTCAAAATTTCGTCATCGGTGCGCGCCGTTTGACGTGGACCTTGCAAAAAATCCGACAAAGCCATGCGGCGCACACCCGAAAATGAAGCCAGTTCAACCTCTGCATCCAGAATCAACAAGGGCGGAACCCCATCCGCCGCAGGTGATGCATTACACAGATTGCCCGCCAGCGTCCCTCTGTTTTGGATTTGCACGGCCCCAACTTGACGCCCCGCCAGTTGCAACGCCCGCAGGCTTGGCGGCAAGTTGGCTTTGATGATGTCGCTCCAAGTGGTTGTCGCGCCCAACCGCAACCCACCGGGAACTTGCGCTATTCCGCGCAACTCGGGGATGCCCGTTATGTCCAAAACATGCCCCGGTATAACTTTGCGCTCTGTCGCCGCAAGAACGTCGGTACAACCCGCAATAATGCGAATGCCCGGATCACCAAGGATCGCCAAAGCGTCCTTTAGACTATGGGGTCGGTCATAGGTGTCGACATCGAGCATCACGCACTCCGATTGCTGGTATACAAGCAGATGTTGCGGCATGATGGATTAGCTGTCAATAAATGGAACATGCCAAAGGACAAATCAGACTCAAAAGATTACAGCCTGACCACGCAAGTGGGCTTCAATTTGCGTCGCGCCAACCAAAGGCACGTCTCAATCTTCGCGCGCCATGTCGACGGACTGACCCCAACTCAATTTGCGGCCCTCGCGCGCTTGGCAGAATGCGGCGGCCTGTCCCAAAATAAACTCGGTCGCATGACTGCTATGGATTCGGCCACCATCAAGGGCGTCGTCGAGCGTTTGACCTCAAAAGGCTTTGTCGCATCCCGCCCAGATCAAGGCGACCGCCGATTGCGGATTATCGCTTTGACCAAAGCCGGGCACGCCGCCTATGACATGGCCTCAACACAAGCTGTGGAAGCCAGAGCCGAGACTCTCAGTTCCCTGACCGAAGACGAAGCCCGCACCTTCGAAAATTTGCTCGCCAAACTCATCTAATTTGAGCCCGAAATTCGGGGTTTATTCCTTAACAAACTCTGACCCCGACGAACGCTATTTGCTCTCAGACGCAACAAACACCGTTCGTTGGTCGTTAACGATGCAACACCCAACGCACGCTGCCTCATCAGTTCCTGCAACAGCTCGCAGGTGCGCGCGCCCTACACTCCGACGTATTTTTGGAACAAAGATTGGTCTTCGCGCAGCTCTTGGGCATCTACAATTTCGCGCCCGTGACCGTTCTCCACAAAGGTCACCCGATCCGCCAGTGCCAACACCGCATCCATGCGTTGTTCGACCAAAATCACGGCCACGCCCTGATCCCTAAGCACTTGAATTGTATCGCGGATCAACTGGATCATTGAGGGCTGCAACCCCTCCGTAGGTTCATCCAATAGCAGCACTTTTGGCTCTAGGCATAAGGCCCTCGCAGTCGCCAGCATTTGCTGCTCGCCCCCCGACAAGGTCTCCGCGCGCTGGCCCAACCGCTCCCGCAACCGCGGGAACATATCCAACACCTTCTCCCGCGTCTCAGCGCCTTTGCCGCGCACCATCAACCCGATTTCGATGTTCTCAGCCACCGTCATCTCCGAAAACAACCGACGCCCTTGTGGAATATAGCCAATTCCACGCCGAGGCACCTCATGAGCGTGTAAAACAGACAGATCTTCGCCCTCCAAAGACACCGATCCAGCGCTTAATGGCAGCAATCCCATGATCGCCTTCATCGTCGTCGTTTTGCCCGCCCCGTTACGTCCCAGAAGACATAAAACTTCGCCCGCGCGCGCCTCAAGGCTGAGGCCATACAGCACTTGAACAGGCCCATATCCGGTCTCAATACCCTCAAGTTTCAGCATGAGACGTCCCCAAATATGCGTCTTGAACGCGCTGGTTTGCACGGATTTCATCCGGCGTACCTGTTGCCAAAATCATACCCATATCTAGCACTGTAATGCGATCCGCGAGGCCCATGACGACGTCCATGTTATGCTCGATCAACAAAATGGTTGTCGTTGCGCGCAACCCATTGATCAAATTATTGAAATCTGCGATCTCGCTTTCAGCAAGACCCTGTGTTGGCTCGTCCAAAATCAGCAAACGCGGCGACTGCGCGACGCCCATTGCGATCTCCAACAGACGTTGATGCCCATAGGCCAAATCGCCCGCAATTTGGTCAATTCGGTCGCGCAAACCGACCTTGTCCAAAGCATCCGCCGCCGCATCGCGATCCCATTGCCCCAAAGCCAGCGCCACATTGTCATACAAGCTCAACTTCGCGTAGATCGCAGTGATCTGAAACGTGTAAGCCATGCCAAGTTTGATCCGCGCATGCGCTGGCAATTTGCTGACATTTTCGCCCTCAAACCAGACTGCCCCATCCGTCGCCGGAATGCGGCCCGACACCAACCCAACAAACGTGCTTTTACCCGCCCCATTTGGGCCGATCAAAGCATGAACTTCGCCCTTCGCAACTTCAAAATTCACGTCATTCACAGCTGTGAGGCCGCCAAAAATCTTGGTCAGCTTTTCCGTGTGCAAAAGCGTCATGGCAGCCACCGTGCCCAGCGTTTGCGAATTTCACCCATCAAACCTGCGCGTGCAAACAGCGTCAGAAGCACCAAAATACACCCCGCAAACAGCATATAAGCGTTCGTCAAACCACTTGTGATGTCGATCAAATAGAACATAAACAACGTCCCCACGAACGGCCCAAGGATCGTTCCCGCACCGCCTAGAAGCACGTAAAGCAATGGAAAGATTGAATATTGCACAGTCGCAAAGGTCGCCCCGACATAACCAAACAGCAACCCATACCCGGCCCCCGCTGCCCCTGAGATCGTCCCCGAAATGATCACAGCCAGCAATTTGTGGCGATACACATCATACCCCAACATCCGTGTGCGCTCTTCGTTTTCACGTACCGCGACCAGCAATCGCCCAAAGGGCCGATGCATCATCCGCAGCGTGATTAAAAGCGCGCTCGAAAACAGCAAAAGAGCTGCCAGATACCGGACAATCGGGTCCGTAAGGTCAAATCCCAATATTTGCCGCGCAGCTTGTTGGATAACAAAACCCTCGTCTCCGCGGGTCCATTCGCCAAAATATAGGATCGTCAGAAACCCAGCTTGCGCAAACATCAAAGTAACGATCATGAACGCCACACCGATTGTCCGCAGGGCCAGCGCCGCGACAACCGCCGACAGAAAGGCCGCACAGAACAGTCCAAACAAAAACGCAGGAACAGGGGACCAGCCGCCGTGATGCATGGTCAGTCCAAGACCGTATAGACCGGCGGCAAAGAACATCGCGTGACCCAAACTCAGCAAGCCTGTATACCCGAATAATACATTGTATCCAATAGTATAGGTCGCCAGAACCATGACACGCGCAAGGTTTCCTTGGTGGTAAGCTGGCAGCGCAAAGCACAACGCAAACAGCACCGCGATAAGGCCCAAATGCAGGGCCATTGATTTCGATGTATCGCTCATGCCGCTTTGGTCCCGAACAAACCTTGCGGGCGGAACACCAGCACAAGGGCCACCAAAAGCGTGGCAAGAATTTTCGCCAATGTGGGCGTGAAGAAGACCGAGATTATCCCGTCTGATAGGCCAATCAACAGCGCCGCGACGACTGTACCCCGGATCGAACCAAGTCCACCTATGATCACCACGATAAAACTTAGCAATAAGGGATCATGCCCCATCAGATAGTGCGCTTGCTGGATTGGGACGATCAGCACAGCCGCCAAAGCAGCCAACCCCGCGCCCAACCCAAAGACCAACGAATAGACACGGTCCACAGGGATGCCAAAGGCTTGCGCCGTCTCCTGGTCCAATTGCGTGGCGCGCATAATTAAACCTATTTTAGAACGGGTTAACACCAACCAAAACACAACTAAGATCGCAGCAGCAGCACCGATGACAAACAATTTGTAAGATGTGATCGATGGTGCCCCCCACCCTGTTGGGTAGTAGAATTTCGGCCATCCACCGGTCCAATCAAGCAACGGAAGCATTATGCGGGCGTTGAATGGTGCCTCAACCGGGCGCGCCTCGGGGCCGTAAGTCAAAAGTGCGACCTGTTGCAGGATATATAAAAGCCCAATCGTAGCCACGATGGTCGCTTCCGGGTCATAGTCCAATCGCCGCAGCACCAACCTGTCCGCGGTTATTGCCACCGTGGCGGCTATCAACGGTGCGATCACAAGGGCTGCAAGAAAGCCGATTGCCGCGCTGCCGCCAATGTTTGAGGCCACAAACCAAGCAACCACGGCGCCCAGCATGTAAAACTCGCCATGTGCGACATTGACGACGCGCATAACGCCAAACACCAACGAGAGACCAACGGCCGTCAGCGCAAGAACCGCCGCGCCGACTGCGCCCTCTAAGGTGGCAAGAAGAAGGTGTGCTCCGAAGTCCATATGTGTTGGTATTCCTATTTCGTCCAAAGACTTACGCGCGTGTTCACGGCGCGTAGATGTATTGATCTGATCTGAAAGGCGATGTCGCTTTTACCGTTTGCACTGGCCGCCTTCGCACAAAGATCAGCATCTGAATTTCCCATAAAATCAACGACCTACCAAGTCTGCGACACTATCTAAACCTTGCTTTGGTTTCTCCCGGAACAAGATCTAAACTGGTGTCGCATTAGTGCTTTTCGCGTCTTAGAAGCTCATTTTGGTATAATCGACCTCATCTGGATACATCGTATCTTCGATGCTTGTCGTGTGCGCCAATTCCAACTTTCCGCCCTTCATTTGCGTGATGTATTGCACGCCAAATGTCTGGTGCGTTTTGCCGTTGAACTTCTTGGGGCCCTGTGGATTGGCCATGCTCGCAGGCATGTCTGACATTGCCTCAACGGCTTCGATCAGCTTGGAACGGTCATCTGGTCCTGTGTAATCCGCAGCTTCCATTCCCGCTTTGATGATGTGCAACGTTTCCCAACAGCCAAACATGTGTGAATAAGTCGACACGTCGCGGGCATCCGACACAGACGCGCCCGCATCATCGACACCAACGGCCGCGCGGAACGCTTTGTCATACGGGGTCTGATCAGCTTGCGCGTAACGCGGATTGCCTTCCCAGAAATACGTCCCTTCCAAGAATTCCAATCCCGCAGAGGACAAATCGACGGCTTCAAGGCTGTCAATAAAGCCAAAAATCTCGGGCCGAGACGAGCCAAAGAATTCACCCATTTCTTTAACGAAGGTCAAAACAGCGGGCCCCACCATCACGTGATAGATCACTTCTGTTTCGCGTGGAATACGCGGGAAGTATTTGCTGAAGGATGTTTCCGTTGGTGGAATTGCTATCTTTTCAAGAACTTCCCCGCCTTGTGCTTCGATGGCTGCACTAAAGAAATCACGGTGATCGTGGCCAAACGCGAAGTCAGGATAGATCATTGTGACCTTCTTGCCGAGGTTGTTGGCCACAAATGGCGCCATCGCTTGCACTTGCGATTTCACATCGGTGATACCGGGCTGCATCGTGTAGCGGTTCAAAGCGCCGGACGCGACGTGATGGCCTTCAGAGACCACAAAATACGGCATCTTCAACTCACCAGCCGCCGGGGCAGAGCCGTAAACGACGTGGCTAAATAATGTTCCAAAGGCAACATCGCAGCCGTGTTGGTTGACGAATTTTTCGACTACTTCTGCGCCACGCTTGGGATCTGTGCCGTCATCTTCGGCGATCAACTCAACCGGGCGGCCATTGATTCCACCTTCATCATTTATCTTTTTCACAGCCGCTTCTGTGGTGCGCCCGTACCAGCGGCCATAGGCAGCGCCGATCCCTGTTGAGTGCTGTTGAAATCCGATTTTGATCGGTGCCGCGCTTTGCGCACTGGCGTATCGGCCCAACAAAGGCGAAGCAGCCAGCAATCCACCTGCAGCGGCGCCTTGCAGCAGCGTACGACGGTTCGGAGTTACAAATTTGGTCATTTTAAAATCTCCCACGTATGGCCTTCGCCTGTCGCGACGGCTCGTTTGCACATAAAGATTGTTTGCATACATGCGATATGTCCAGAAAATTCTTGAGTCAGATCGAAATCATAACCCGCGCGGGGCCGCCAAAAGCCATAATCCGAGGAAAGTATAGGCAATCATAAAACCCGACAGCGGCAAGGTCGCAAACAGTGCGCGCCGTCCTTCCGGAAAGATATTCACCGCCAAACGATGCGCAAGAATCACCGACCCGACATGCCCCAACACCACCAATCCCGCCTGGGTCAGCCAAATAACACGCACCGTTTCCATGACATTGAAGAAACCCGTAGTGACGTAGAACGGCTGAATGCCCAGAAAATCATCACCCTGCGCCAGCGGATCACTTATCGCAGCTACGCCATATTGCACGCTGACCAGAAACGAAGGCAGATAATGAGCCACGTGATAAACAAACGCAATCGGCAACAAACTGAGTGCGAAACTGGTGAAAGCCGGTCGGAACTGCGTCATGTCACGTGCCAACCAAACGCCTAGCCAAACGGTTATCCCAAAGCACAAGAGCAAGCCAAAGACTGCGATCAACAGGCCAATCAAAGTCGGCGTCACGACGGCTGATCGTCCTGGGAATTCCAATGGGTTCACGTCGATTTGAGCCAACCACCAAAAGGTTTCGTTGATCCCATCGAAGCTGCCCGTGGCCAACAAAGTGATCGCAAAGACCGCCCCAGAGAGCGACGCTTTACGCTCTAAAAGTTGCCAGCCCGGCACGCCGACACCCCCTTGGCGCAAAGATAAGGCAGCAAGACCGCCATAGGCTGCAAAGATCGCATGGCCAAGTTCTGCGCGGCCTAACCAAGCGGGCCCGCATACGATCAGGCCCGCCAAAGTCACGACCCAATAAATTGCAACGAATCTCGACAATCGGGCCGGATCATCAGGTGCGACATCTGCCAATAAAAATCCAGAGAACGCGATCAAAAGTAGAATTGCAGGCCAATGCCCCACCCAATTGGGGATCTGGATCAACGGCTTGGGGCGCCCCAGCACGGCATAAAGTCCGTTCCAAGGATTGACCCATGCCCAGATATTACCGATCACGCCAGATAGGCTGACAAGGCCGATCCATCCAAGCGTCCACAGCCCAAGCGGCATCAAATTGGCCAAAGGATCGCGTGGACCGCTCAGCCCGATCCACACCATAAACACCGTCACGGCAAGACAGAAAAGGCTCAAGATTGTCGCCAAGTTTTGTCCAAAAATCGGGTGAAAACGCTTCGCACTAAAGGCATTCATGCCGAATCGTTCGGGTAGAATCATCAACGCAAGCACGGTCAGCAGCACGATAGCCACCCCAGCTCCCGTGTAGACATCCGTCGGTAAAAGTAACACGAAACCCTGCTCAGACACGTGCGCCGAAGCTGCACATGGCAAACACGCGGCCAGCTTGACCGATCCAAAAAAACGCCCCATCTTCATGGCGACTTGCATAGCATGGTGGTGGGAATATGAAATCCGGTCTGATTCTTCTCGCCCTTTTAGCGGCTCTTGTGAGCGCGATATTTGCCCTTCCCCGCACGCAATCAGCCCAAGGTTTATTGATATCGGATGCTATCGCCCGCCCGCTCGACACCGGCCAAGCCGCTGCTTTTTTTACTGTCGAAAATCGGGGGGAACCGGATCGACTAATCTCTATCACAAGCCCGGTCGCGCGCGCTTCGCTCTATACGCCCGTTTCACCTAAAGGTGTCCCTGTGCCGCAGGGCACGGCCTCTTTGGCGTTGGACGCCGCCCATATCAAACTGGACGGATTGGCCCACACAGTTGAGCACGGCTCATTGCTTCCAGTGACGTTGACTTTCGCCAATGCCGGCGTTGTGACGACAAAGTTGCGACTGTCTGATCCAACAAAATTAGGCGCCGCAGAAGAAGTTGGATTGTTCGGAATCGGAGACATCTGCGTCGTCGGAGACGGAGAACCCGCGCCGTCCATTTCGTTGAGCGTGCTTGAAACGGCCAAAGGGTATGAAGTGCGCGTGAACACCGATGACTTCTCTTTTTCAGAAGCTTTGACAGGCCTTTACCATGTACCAGGCATGGGCCACGGCCATATTTATGTCGGCGGGATGAAGCTTGGGCGGATCTATGATCCTGTGGCGCATGTCGGGAAATTGCCGAAAGGAACCCACGAAGTTCGCGTGACTTTGAACACAAATGACCACCGCGCTTACGTGGTGAATGATGTCCCGGTGACAGCGAGTGCGATGATTGTGGTTGACTAAAGTTGCTTGACGCAATTTTACTTGCACACAAGCAATCTCGAGGATCACCTAATGACAGACAGCGCAATCATCGGCGTCGATGTGGGCGGCACTTTTACTGATTTGATCATGGTGGACGCCGCGACAGGTCAAATGCGCTTAGCCAAAACGCCAACGACATTAGAAAATCAGGCCATTGGGGTGCTTGCAGCTCTCGATGGGGCTGAAGCAGACCTCGCAACTATCGATCTCATCGTGCACGGCACCACCACCACCACAAACGCCGTGTTGGAACGCAAACTGTCGCGCACAGGCATGATCACCACGACTGGGTTTCGCGACGTGTTGGAACTTGGTCGCCGCACGCGACCACAGGCTTACGGAATGAAAGGGGAATTCAATCCAATTATTCCCCGTGACCTGCGCCATGAAGTCCCTGAACGCATGGATGCCTCGGGTAACGTTCTGACGCCGCTTGATGAATCAGCTGTGCGCTCTGCCGTTCAAGCCTTGTTGGATGCGGGCTGCGAGTCTCTCGTGATCCACTTTTTACACGCATACGCCAATGCATCCCACGAACGCCGCGCCGTCGAGATCGCATCTGAAATGTGGCCCAATGACTACATCACTGCGGGACATCAACTTTTGTCGGAAACCCGTGAATTCGAACGCGGTGTGACCGCCGCTGTGAACGCGTCCGTGCAGCCCCTATTGGAGCGTTATGTTGGGCGATTGCGCGATGAATTGGCCGGGCGTGGTTATAAGGGCGACGTGCTGGTGATGAACGGCAATGGCGGCATGGTTTCATCCAAGATCGTGGCGCGTGAGGCCGCAAAGACAGTCATGTCAGGCCCCGCGAGCGGCGTGATGGCGGCGGCTTACACCGGACGCCGCGCACATGAACCGAACTTGCTGACCTACGATATGGGCGGGACATCTACGGATGTGGCCCTGATCCGCGGTGGGCACCCCCCTGTCAGCAACGAGATCGAGGTCGAATATGCCATGCCGATCCACGTTCCGATGGTGGACGTGCGCACGGTCGGCGCGGGTGGCGGCTCCGTTGCTAAGATCACACCTGCGGGGTTGTTGGAAATTGGCCCCGAAAGTGCGGGGGCCACACCGGGGCCCATATGCTATGGAAAAGGCGGGACACTGCCAACAATTTCAGATGCAAATTTGCTGCTTGGGCGTCTCAACCCCGGCATTTTGAATTCCGTGGATGGGTCAATCTCTTATGACGAAGTGGCCGCCACCTTTGCGGAGAAACTGGGCGCGCCTTTGGACCTGAATGCACAGGAAGCCGCAGAAGCCGTCATACGCATGGCCAATGCCAAAATGGCCGGGGCAATTCGAATGGTGTCCTTGTCGCTTGGCGCAGACCCGCGTGACTTCGCGCTATTTGCATTTGGCGGCGCAGGACCGTTGCACGCTGCGGCCTTAGCGCGTGAGCTTGGTGTGCCGCGCGTTCTGGTTCCGGCCCGTCCCGGCATGACAAACGCCCTTGGCTGCGTGGTGGCAGATTTGCGCCACGACTATGTGCAAACCGTAAATCAGCCTTTGGACAGTGTTGATCTGAAGGTGCTGCACAACTTGTTCGCAAAGCAGGAAAACGCCGGGAAATCCGCGCTGGAACAAGAAAATGTAGAGATCAAAGAGACTTCCAAATCGTTCAGCGTCGATATGCAATTTGTCGGCCAAAGCCATGTGGTGCGCGTTCCTCTACTGGACGGCACCCCTTCGCGCGACGTGCTACGCGCCCAGTTCGAGAAGGTCTATTGGAACCGTTTCAAAGTTGAGCTCAACGATATTCGCGCGCGGATTGTGACCGTAAACACATCCATAATTGGGGTGTGTGATCCTGTTGATCTGTCGCGACTTATTGATCCCAAGGATAGAAAAGCACACCCCGAACCGATGGGAAGGCGAGACGTCATTTTCGATGGAACGTCCCATGACACGCCCATTTATTGGCGCGATCACCTGCCCGCTGATGTCCAATTGGACGGGCCCTGCGTTCTAGAGCAACTCGACACCACAATTTTGATCCCCCCTAGCGACCGTGTGACTGGCGGCGTGGACGGAAATCTCACCATTCAAATCGGAGGCGCCGATGCAACTTGATCCCATCACTCTGTCCGTCATCCAAGCGGGGCTGCAACAAGTCTGCGATGAGATGGACCTTAGCTTTTCGCGCGCTGCATTTTCGCCTGTGATCGCTGAAGCCAATGACCGCTCGGATGGCATCTACGACGCCGCCGACGGGGCTTTGATTGCGCAAGGTGCTGGCGGATTGCCCGTCTTTGTTGGCACCATGCAATACTCCACCCGAACTCTGATCGAGATGATCGAAGCAGGCACAGTGTCGCCCCCTAAACCCGACGACATCTACATCGTGAACGATCCGTATTTGGGTGGAACCCACTTGATGGACGTCCGCTTTGCACGCCCCTTTTATCGCAACGGAGAAATTTTCTGCTGGCTGTCAAACACGGGCCATTGGCCTGACACAGGCGGGGCTGTCCCCGGTGGGTTTTCAGCCTCAGCCACGGCCGTTGAGCAAGAAGGTTTGCGTCTCCCGCCTGTTCGACTGTTCAAAGAAGGCGTTTTGGACACTGAAATCTATTCCATCATCTGCTCAAATATACGGGTTGCAGATCAACGCATTGGGGACGTCAAAGCACAAGCTGCCGCCCTTATGGTGGGCGAAGAACGGCTAAATGCCCTGCTCGATCGGTATGGGGATAGTGTAGTCCGCGCCGCAATTGACGATCTAAAACTGCGCGCAGAGGCGCAAATGCGCACGCTAATCGACGAAATTCCTGACGGGACATATACATCGACTGCGTGGATCGACAGCGACGGCGTCGTGAATGAACCTTTGGCGATCAAATTGCGCATCGACAAAACCCAAGGCCGTCTGCGCTTTGATTTCGATGGCAGCAGTCCGCCATGTTTGGGGCCGATGAACTCCGTCTTGGCGACAACGCTTTCATCCGTATATCTCGCGATGCGCCATATTTTTCCGGAAGTTCCGATCAGCGCCGGGGCCTTTGCCCCCTTGGAAGTCATTCGCCCCGAAAACACCTTTTTGGACGCCCAATACCCGCGCCCTGTGTCTGGATGCGCGGCAGAAGTGAGCCAACGAATCGCCGAAGCTGTGTTCGCAGCATTGGTAGAAGCCCTGCCCGACCGCGTCACTGCTGCGCCGGCAGGCACCAGCGGCAACTTCGCACTTGGCGGCTATGACCCGGATACGGGCCGCGATTTTGTGATGTACCAATTGTCCGGCGGCGGCTACGGCGGCAACGCAGATCACGATGGGTTGGCCAACGGGTGTTCGACTATTGGCATCTCCAAAGCCCCTCCGGTCGAGATCATGGAGCAAAATTTCCCAGTCTTGTATCACCGCTACGCGCTGCGCGAAGGATCAGGTGGCGCTGGGGAACATCGCGGCGGGTTAGGTTTGGACTATGAACTGGAACTGCGGCGTGGAACGGCCCGGGCCAGCTTTGTGATGGATCACGGACGCTTTGGACCACAAGGCGCGTTGGGTGGTGAAGATGGTGCACCCAACGTCGTGGAGGTCTGGCGCGATGGTCAAAAATTCACCCCTGAGCATTTGTCCAAAGAGCAAGATATCCCCCTAAAAGCTGGCGACAGGGTTCGCGTAAAAACGCCAGGAGGCGGCGGATTTGGCAAAGCCGAGAACCGTGATCCGGCATTGGCAGAAAACGACGCGCGTTTGGAGCGGACTTAGGCAGGTTTGCGGCTCAAACAGACGAAAAGGGCGGCGCTTTTCAGCTCCGCCCCCTATATTCTGATCGCCAGATTGTTTGGTGCTTTGGCTCAGTCGCCCTCGCCCATATCCATGCCCAACGCACGCGCGACGGTAAAGATATCCTTGTCGCCACGTCCACACATGTTCATGCACAAAAGGTGATCTTTGGGCAGCGTAGGCGCAATTTTCATGACATGCGCCAATGCATGGGACGGTTCCAATGCGGGGATGATCCCTTCTTTTTCACAACATAGTTGGAACGCTTCGAGCGCCTCTACATCTGTGATCGACACATATTGCGCGCGACCAATGTCGTGCAGCCATGCGTGCTCAGGTCCGATGCCGGGATAATCAAGCCCCGCCGAGATCGAAAACCCTTCCAAAATCTGCCCATCGTCATCTTGCAACAAGTATGTGCGATTTCCGTGCAGCACACCCGGCCTTCCACCTGTTAGCGATGCGCAGTGTTCCATCTTGGCGTTGACACCTTTGCCGCCCGCCTCGACTCCGATGATATTTACCGCATTGTCGTCAAGGAACGGATAGAACAGCCCCATAGCGTTTGATCCGCCACCAATGGCCGCAATCAAGGTATCGGGCAGACGCCCCTCAGCTTCCATCATTTGTTCACGGGTTTCTTTGCCAATGATGGCTTGGAAATCACGCACCATGGCAGGATACGGGTGAGGGCCTGCAACTGTACCAATGCAGTAAAACGTGTCACGGACATTTGTCACCCAGTCACGCAACGCATCGTTCATCGCATCTTTCAAAGTGCCACGTCCAGATGTCACGGGGATTACTTCGGCCCCTAGCAACTTCATACGAAACACATTGGGCGCTTGGCGTTCAACGTCATGTGCGCCCATGTAGACCACGCATTTGAGGCCGAATTTCGCGCACACGGTTGCTGTCGCAACCCCATGTTGTCCGGCTCCGGTCTCAGCAATGATGCGCGTTTTGCCCATGCGTCGTGCAAGGATGATCTGACCAAGCACGTTGTTGATCTTATGCGCACCCGTGTGATTGAGTTCGTCGCGCTTCATATAGATTTTCGCACCGCCCAAGTGATCTGACAGGCGTTCTGCGTGATATAAAGGCGAAGGGCGACCCACGTAGTGTTTCCACAGGAAATCCATCTCAGCCCAGAAGCTGTCATCTGTCTTGGCGCGCTCGTATTGTTCTTCGAGTTCCAGAATAAGCGGCATCAGCGTTTCTGAGACAAACCGTCCACCGAAATCACCAAACCGCCCATTTTCATCTGGGCCGTTCATAAAGCTGTTGAATAGATCGTCCATTGCACACTCCATCTCGTCTGCAGCGGATGTAACGCTCTGATCAAGGCGGGTAAAGCAATCCTTGCAAGGATTGCTGTCAGCGATTTTTGAAAAATCGCATTATTCGAACATTCGCATCGGGAGTCGATTGCAGAAAATTACGAAATAAGGTCCGTTTTCAATGGCACGATACCCGCGACGCCGCAATTCTTCGCGAAACAAGTCACGCCCGACAATACGTTCGACATCACGGGATTTTCGCCGAACGACACCACCAGACATTGCCGTTTTCGAACTGAAAATATGATCAAGCCATTCAACTGAGGTCAAATGTGCAGGGATGTAATTTGTAATTGCCATGCCGTTAAGCTGACAAAAACAGCTTAAAAATTTATTTAGCTCAAAGGACAGATCACGCGGGTCAGGATACCGTAACAGGTCGTGGGGTCACCATCTCCGAGTCGCACGGTGCCTCTAGAAAACAATACATTGTCTTCGATCTCAATCGTCATAAAGGACCGTAGCACGCGTGCGCAAGCTGACCCGCCCAGTTGGCAGGTCGTCAAAATCACCGCCGATAGATCATCACCCAATGCGCCCGGATCGGCTTTTGATATGGCGTTGGTCAGTTGCGTTTCGACTTCGGTTTCAAATGCCGCAGCAGGTGGGTTTGTCGCGAATAATCCACCGACAACAATCAGCAACAATAAAAATAGGATCAAACCGCGCATCAGCTTGCTTGTGCAGCTTGAACAAACGCCGAGATCAAGGTCGCGTCCTTGATGCCGGGTGCTGTTTCGACCCCAGATGACACATCCACTTGTTGCGCACCTGTGGACGCCATCGCTTGAGCCACATTGGTCGGATCCAACCCACCAGCCAACATCCACGGGCGCGACCATTCCCGACCTGAAATCAAACGCCAATCAAAGGACAACCCATTGCCACCCGGCAAAACTGCCGTTTTTGGCGGTTTGGCATCTACCAAGATTTGGTCGGCCACCGCTTCATACGCGGCCAGTGCCGGCAAATCTTCGGCATCGGCAATACCAACGGCCTTCATAACTGGCAGCCCGTATCGCGATTTGATCTCCGAAACGCGCTCAGGGCTTTCAGAACCATGCAACTGTAGAAAATCCAACGGAACTTTAGCGGTCAGATCGTCAAGGAACGCGTCTTGCGCATTGACCACCAAGGCGACTTTGGCCAACCCAAGAGGCGCAGACAAAGCCAAGTCTCGCGCCTGCTCGATTTCCAGATGTCGCGGGGATTTTGCAAAAAAGACAAATCCGGCATAG
Source organism: Aliishimia sp. (assembly GCA_039978895.1). Taxonomy (GTDB): domain Bacteria; phylum Pseudomonadota; class Alphaproteobacteria; order Rhodobacterales; family Rhodobacteraceae; genus Aliishimia. The sequence continues at coordinate 351,682 of JBDWAL010000055.1, read as the reverse complement.
CGTGCGCCCGCCGCCGCTACGGCCTGCACATCGTTGATCGAGCGCAGACCGCAAATTTTTACCGCTAAAGACATAAGTTTAGATCAGCTTGCTTCGTCAAGAAGAGCAAGAACTTCGTCTTTGCCTTCGTGTTTTTCGCCCTTGAGACGCTTCACTTCACGTTCCAAGCGACGCATGTCGCGCGCCGTGCGAGAGGCCGCCGCGCGTTGATCATGTTCGCGCACCCATTCCCAGACGAACCCAACAAGAAGGCCTGCCAACAATCCGCCATAAATGACAATAAACAAAGGCAACGTCATCTGCGGGTTCACCGCAAACAAACCCGCCAATTCATTTGGCAAAACCTGCACTGTGACAGTATTGCGATTCGCCAAGGCAACAGCCACCAGCGCGACCGCAAAAACCGCGATGCAAATGTAACGAATGTAACGCATTAAGATTTCCCGTTTAGCCGATCTCGCAGCAATTTACCGGTTTTGAAGAACGGCACATGCTTTTCTTCGACTTCAACGCTTTCCCCAGTCCGTGGGTTGCGGCCCACACGGGCTTCACGTTGCTTGACCGAAAAGGCGCCAAAGCCGCGCAGTTCGACACGGTCTCCACGCGACATTGCGTCTGTCACCTCATCGAATATCGTATTCACGATGCGTTCGACATCTCGTTGATAAAGGTGTGGATTTTCATCGGCGATGCGCTGAATCAATTCTGAGCGGATCATGGTCTTCCTCCCACGCCGCGTCACGCGGCTGTTTGCCTGACCGCGACTATAGGAAGAAACTTCCGCGACAGGAAGCGCGACGAACACTCAGAATCACGGTTTTGTGTGTTTGATCCACTCGAATCATCAGAAATTTGAACTGAACGCTCTATTTTCGTGCGAAATCCACCTCAACAGCGCCAAAAGGCCACATGCGATTCGTAGCAACCGAGCCTTTGGAGTTTTTTCGCGCCCCCTCAAAATGGACTGTCGCCCCTAGCTTAATTCACGTTAAATTACGTCATGACTCAAATCGTGTCGTCTCAAGTTAACCTCTGCGATGAAGAGGCCCCCACAGAAGCGCTGATCCAAGCCCTGCTTGGCGCGGCCACTGATGTCATTGCCCTGCTCGACGGCAATCGTATTCCTAATTTGCCGGAACTGTTATCGACCGAAAAGCTCGACCATGTTTGCCTGTTCCAAGGGCACTTGGAAGAAGATGCGGGCGATGCGTCGCCTTGGCTGGTTCGATTGCCAATGGAATCGCGTTTGCTCAAGCAAGTGCTGACGCCTCAAACCCCGGACCGGCCCAATTCATTTGCCTATTGGGACGCGGAACCCGGCATTTTCTTTCACACAGTTATGACACTGCCTGACCTGCGCCAACATTTGCGCCGTTTTCTACGGGTCACGACGCAAAATGATCAGATGTTTATGTTCCGCTTTTGGGAACCCTCGACTGCAAGTCTGTATTTCACTGGATTAAATGACCGCCCTGAACTCGTTCAACGTTGGTTGCAGGCTCGCGAAGGCGGGCAAATTACACAAATTGTGGTACCAAAACCGACAGCCGAAGGGCCCGTTTTGGACGTTATGTCACCGACAGATTTGCCCGCGCAAAGTCCCGCACCGGTTGGCGCTTTTACCCTATCCGCCCAAGATATCGCGCGGTTTCAGCAAGTCAGCATGGAGCGCGACATCGACGCATTGGCCAAACGTTTAATGGAAACATTTCCAGATGCTGCGGCGTCGGTTGAAGGCGGTTCTATTTTGAAATTCACGGCGCGAACAATGGCGCGCATGATGGAATTTGGATTTGCGCAAAAGACGTCGTTATTCACCCTGCTGGCATGGGAATTGCACTATGGCCCGGGGTTTGAACGCCGTGACAGAGCCGGAACGCTCAATACAATTCTAACCAGCTCTGAGTCTGAACAGGATCGTTTCAGATTGCTCAAAGCACGGATGGAAAGTTTCGGCTAACAGTTATTTCGCTTGCCCCGCATCATTGGGGTAAATCGTGCGATGCCACATACGTTGATTGCCAACACCCAATTGTGGCCTCATACCGATTTTGTTGAGATTCGACGAAACATGTCCATAATTTCGCAAAATCTCGCGTCGATTTGTTCCAGTTGGCAAAGCGCCACCGTTTTCTAGCGAGCCTGCCAATGTGGAAAGCGGGCCGGGAATTTGGTATTCACCGCCTGTCGGCAACGCAGTAAAAGGCACTGAAACAGCCTTGCCTTGATCATACATGATTTTGAGTGGAATGCGTGACAAGCCAACTTGCACCCATGGTCGGTTCAATTCTGCACCTGTGGCGTAGGTATATCGCGTGTGCCATCCGCCGCGACGGTCTGAAACGCGGCGTGTCATCAACGGCGAAGGGGCATTTTCTAAGCCACCCGTCGGCTCGTTGGGGCGGATCCAGCCGTCTTGCACCCAGAAACTCTGCGCTGCGTTGCGTGATGCCGCAGCCGCAGCCGTATCAGCGCTATGAGCCGCTTGTGCCGTCGCATGATCAAGAAAGACACGGGTGTTCGTGCGATCAACCAGAATGCTATCGCCTGTACCACGATACCCGCCCCCGACATCAGAGTGTGCGCCAAGCATTTCACGGGTATCGCCGCCATTGGGCGCATTGTGGTTGAGACGGAAGTTATCGCGGTACTCGTGTTTGGCGGTCAGGTGATAGATTTTTTCCGCCTGCGCCGTGGACATATGCACATTGACCGGACCATTATCATCGTCAGTCCCGAAGCCAATTGCGGCCACGGTGTCAAAAATCCCAACAAATCGGATCGTCACGTTGCGCCCTTCGGGTAGATAGGCGCGTTTGGGGTTCACATATAGTTCTAGGTAATCGACGAAGCCTTGGCGAAAACAGTTCACAAAATACCGAGCGGCGGCGGCCCCTCGGCTAAAACCAAATACATCCAAAATGATTTCCTTGGGTTCTTCCGCCGGAGACAGCCGCGAGATTATTGTGCCAACTTCGACACAAGCGTCAAAGACCCGGCTTTCAACGCCAGTCAGCCCCGTGCCAGTCGCCCCCCCGGCCAAGATTGTAGGTGTATAATCTGACCAACCTGCCGACGTGCCTATCCCCTCTTTGTAGATCGATGCGTACTTTGTTTTCACGCCGCCGCAATCATTGGGAACATCAAAATCACTTCCGTTTTTATAAAGCGGATACAACAAAGACACATTGGAACGAGCAGAGTTATAACTGGCCGTGAAGCCTTCCGATTGCGTGTTGGCCGTATTGTTTCCTGTGCCATCAAAAAACACCCCAATTTCGAGCGTCACTGCCGGACAGGTCTGCGCAATATTGCCAGCACTTCCCTGCATATCACCAGAGGCGGCTTCGGATTGCGCGGTAATGGCGGATGGGTTTTCGGTCATCTATTGTCCCTACGAACTTGGGCATTCGGATGCGGCAGCTGCCGGGTACGTTGCCTCAACGGCTTCGAGCAGCCCCGCAAATTCACCGGGATCGGCTGCAAAATCTGTGTCAGCGCTAATATCTCGCTCTGCGCAGACACGCGCAACATCCACGATAGTTTTATCTTGGGCCGTTTTCGGGATCGGGTCAGATGCGACGATCAACAGCCCACCTGGCCCAAACACCGGCATAAACTCAGCCGCGCCTGACGCGCTGATCTCAAGCGACTTTAGCGAGACCAACGTTGTGGCGCGAAATGCACGCTGGGTCAGCAATTCGACCCACGAAATTTCCAACGCCATCTCAGACGATCCTTTGGGATATCCAAGCAGCATCCGGCCCGCACCTTCCATGGGGCGGTTTGTATCCCCTTTGCCACGAACCACTTTGGGGAAGAAATTGAAGCGTTGCCCGTTCACGGACATATCCGTCACCACAACAGGTGTGCTCGCATAGGCCGAGAACGCGATCGAGATCGAATCAGGCGAGCCAAAGCGACACGCAGACAGCCCAAATGCCAAAATCAGAGCACAGATCAAACGCATCATTGGTCTCCCGCGGGCGGTTGGCCAGAGTCATCCAGCACTGGCCCAATATCGCGCACGCCAAACCGCCCACCAGCCACATCATCCAATGAGAACGTTGATCCGGCCAGTTTTTCCTGAAGCCAATCTTCGGCCTCGACAACGGCAAGGTTGGCAACATTGATCGGCCGTCCAAAACTGGCAGCGGGTTGCATCCCATAAATATGCATCAAAGGCAGCTTGTCATATTTTTCCAGAGCGTCCGCAAACATCGGCTGACCTGCGTCATCTGTTGTGTCCATGGCTTGCGGGTGCAGCAAAAGCAGATCGTTGATCACAGCCTGATCATCCGACACACGCAGGCCCTCATTGAACAAAATTGGCGCTTCAACACTAGACAAAACCATAGAGACAAAAACGAACTGATGCCGCTCGCTCCAGATCACCAGATCGCCAAAAGCACCATATGCTACGATGTGAACGTCGCTTGTGAACTCAGGGTCGCCACGAAACAAACTTTGCGCGGCAGAGCGCAACGCACCCGGCATACACAGCCGCAAACGTCCCTCACCAAGATCGCCAATCCCGTAATTGTCCCACACATCCAACAACGCGTTAGGCACCCGGCCTTCATACATCCGGATGACGTCTTCGGACACCGGTTGCGTATTGGTGAGGGGGCCATGCTCTTTTAACGCGCGCGCAATTGCTTGTTCGCCGCTTTGACCGTCGATCTCACTGCGATAACTCATACCAATTCCTTGCTCTGACGCGCGCCGCTCATCTGCCCACGTGAGATACTATGCCCTTGATTTAAGGAGGTACAACTTCTGCGTCAATTCAGCCGCAGCGATTTGGCTTGATTTCGCCGTTTATCGCGACAAGCCCGCAGCAAGACGATATCGCGCACGCCATTTCACACCATCACCACGGGCATGAACCTGCCCGTGTCACTTCGCCTTCACCCGACGAAAAAACCACGGCTTAATCTTCGTGCAACGCCCCACGCATTCGGCCAAGGTGATCGTCCCATCCTTTATCAAGCGCCAACGTCAACCCAAACGCTTCAACCGCATCGGGTAAACCCTCATGCTGCAATGATAGACGTGTGCCACCCGCGACCTCCTCAAGTGACCACCTTACAGTGCTTGTGCCTTCGCCCATCGGCGCAATCGTAAACGTGTACTCAAGTTGCTTAAATGGGTCAGCAACAAGAACCTCCCCCCACATCAGTTTGTCACCACTCTGTGTGCCATACATGGCGTATTCACCTTCAATCAAAGGGGTTTTAGGCTTGTGAAACCAGATTGCGAGCTTCTCTGGATCTGTCAGATAGGCCCAAACTCGTTCGGGTGTGGCCCGCAGATAAATCGATTTACGAATGACTCGGTCGCTCATTGAATGTCCTTTTCAATTTCAGATTTAAGTGTGTCGAGACGTGCGTCCCAGAAGGCATCAAAAAAGCCAAACCAGTCGAACAGACGCTTAATTCCGTTTGGGTTGAGTGCATTGACCCGCGAACGCCCTTCGGTTCGCACCACGATCAAATCCCCCTCGCTGAGAATGGTCAGGTGCTTTTTGACGGCCGCGCGTGTCATCTGGAAGTTCTCAGCAACTTCCGCGATCGTCATGTCGCCCTCACGAAGCAAACACAGAATGTTCCGGCGGGTTGGGTCTGACAATGCTCGAAACCCAAGTTGATCTGAATGTGCCATGTCACGCCCTTATGGTACCTTTTGGTATCCCTTTAATATGATACCTAAAGGTATCGCGTCAAGCTGCATTCTGACGCTTTGATTTAAGGGGGCCTCCACGGGCCTCATGAAACGCACGGAATCCACCTTCAACCAGTTACTTGGTGCGTCAATTTCCCCTACCCGCTTGCGCCCCATTGCCCGCCTGTCCTACACAAGTTCTGCAATCAAGAAGGAGTGCCCATATGCGCCGTGTTGTTGTCACAGGGATCGGGATAGTCTCGTCCATTGGAAATAACGCCGACGAGGTATTGGCCAGCTTGAAAGCAGGCTCGTCCGGCATCGCGGCCTCAGAAGCTATGGCTGAGCACGGGTTTCGCAGCCAAATCGCTGGCACGCTCAAAATCGACCCGGCCGAACATGTCGACAAACGCACGTTGCGTTTCATGGGTCCCGGCGCGGCCTATGCCCATATCGCAATGGGTCAAGCAATTGCCGATGCCGGGCTTGAAGAGACCGACGTTGTGAACACACGCACAGGTCTGGTTGCCGGATCGGGTGGGCCTTCAACCTCAGCGATGCTCACCGCGCATCAAACAGTTTTAAAGACTGGCGCGACCAAGCGGATCGGGCCTTTTGCAGTGCCCAAATGCATGTCTTCCACGATCTCGGCCAATCTGGCGACGGCGTATAAGATCAAAGGCATCAATTATTCGATCACCTCGGCTTGCTCGACCTCGCTACATTGTATCGGGAACGCCGCTGAGCAGATCATGATGGGCAAACAAGATGTTATGTTTGCGGGTGGTGGCGAAGAACTCGATTGGACGTTGTCTTGTCTGTTTGACGCGATGGGTGCGATGTCGTCCAAATATAATGACACCCCAGAAAAAGCATCCCGCGCCTTTGATGCGGATCGCGATGGCTTTGTAATTTCTGGCGGCGGCGGCATTGTTGTGCTCGAAGACCTTGAACATGCCCAAGCACGCGGGGCAAAAATTTACGCCGAAGTCACAGGCTACGCGGCAACATCAGACGGCCACGACATGGTGGCACCGTCCGGTGAGGGCGGCGAGCGCGCAATGCGACTGGCCTTGGACACGCTGCCTGAGGGGCGCAAAGTTGGCTATATCAACGCGCATGGCACATCGACCCCGGTTGGCGATGTCGGAGAAATCGAAGCGGTGCGCCGGGTGTTCGGACAAGGCTCCACCCCACCAGTGTCGTCCACGAAATCCCTGACTGGCCACGCACAAGGTGCAGCGGGCGCATTGGAAGCTATCTTTTCGCTCTTGATGCTGCATCACGACTTCATCACGCCTTCGATCAACGTGGACACGCTTGATCCCGCCTTGGACGCAAATGAGATCGCGACCACTTTGGTTGAAAACGCGGGGCTCGACTCTGTGATGACCAATTCCTTCGGCTTTGGCGGCACAAATGGATCAATGATCCTGTCACGATTTAACGGGTAAGATTTTGATATGACAAATTTAATGGCAGGAAAACGCGGTCTGGTTATGGGTGTCGCGAATGAACGCTCCATAGCATGGGGTATCGCGAAAGCATTGGCTGGCGCGGGCGCTGAATTGGCATTTACCTATCAAGGGGACGCGTTTGGGACGCGTTTAAAGCCGCTCGCAGAAAGCGTGGGCAGCGACTTCATGGTCGACGTGGATGTCACCGATGACGCATCCCTAGATACAGCGTTCGAACAATTGAGCGCGCGCTGGCCCACAATCGACTTTGTGATTCATGCCATTGCGTTCTCAGACAAATCCGAGCTTACAGGGCGCTTCTTGAACACGTCTCGTGCGAACTTCAAAAACTCCATGGATATCAGCGCCTACAGTTTCATTGAGATCGCGCGCCGCGCGCACCCAATGATGTGCGAACACGGTGGCACGTTGTTAACGCTGACCTATCAGGGCTCCAACCGCGTTGTGCCAAACTACAACGTCATGGGTGTGGCAAAAGCCGCTTTGGAATCCGCAACACGCTATCTGGCCAACGATTTAGGTCCCGAGGGCATCCGCGTGAATGCAATTTCGCCCGGTCCCATGAAGACATTGGCAGGCGCTGCAATCGGAGGCGCGCGTAAGACGTATAAACACACCGACCAGAATGCACCTTTGCGCGCGAATGCGACCTTGGATGCTGTCGGTGCAACGGCAGTTTACCTGTGCTCTGATGGGGGCGCGTGCACAACGGGCGAAGTGATCCGTGTCGACGGTGGCTTCCACGTCCTGGGCATGCCTCAACAAGAGAACCTCTGACATGAACATCGTCGCCTTGTGGCGGCGGGTGCTGGCGTGGGGCGTTGATGCGATCCTTGCCTTGATGGTGACCGGGATTTTGATGATCCCACTGACTACCTTGAGCAATCCTTCCAATTGGCAAGGGTCAAACCCAGTTCCGGCAGTCTGGGCCGTGTCCTTCATCCTTTTGGCATTGCTGCTGCAAGGAGAAACGCCCGGCAAACGGTGGATGAAACTGCACCTTTCCGGTCAGGGATGTTTGATCTGCCGTGAATTGCGACGCTCTGGATGGACATTGATCCTTAGCTTAGAGGCCTTGCTGGCCGAAAGGTTGCCCTTTGGCGTACCCGACGCCCTTGTCGGTATCGGTCTGGGGTTCCTCCTCTGGAGCATCGCTGAACCCCTCATCAGTCGTGCGCAGGATTTCCCACATAACCGCATGACCGGATTTTCGATTGAGGCGTAGCAGAGAAACGTCTCGCGCTTTGGATTGGATAATTCGGTTTGACAAAAACGCACGTGTGGTGCGCCCAATGCAACTTTCGCTCAAAGATCGCGTTTCTTTAGTCCAAACTGAACAATCATCATTGCCAAAAAAATTTCCGCGTCACGCAGTCTTTTTAAGCGGTTAACCAGCCTCTTTTTCGGTCAAAAATCAGTTGCCTTGATGCCGTCGCGCCAACGCAACAGATACAGCGAAAACCGCGGCCATGAACATGACGCTTGGCCACGAAGGTGAATGCCACCGTGTTTCAAACCAATTTCACGTGCTTTCCCGCAAGCATATCGAGCGTTTGAACGGCATTCTTTTGGTCCGCAGACAAAACGGCACGCTTTACGATCTCTACCTCATAGCCTCGTTGGCGCGCGGCAAGTGCTGTTTTGGCAATGCAGTAATTTGTGTCTAGACCTACGATGCTCAACTTTCCTACCTTGAGCGTTTCCAAAAGAGTATCGAGCTGCGATGTCTCAAACGCATCCTGAACCCGTTTGACGATTTCGTAACTGGCCAATCCATCGAACGGTGCTGCGACTTCGGTTCCCGGTGTCCCTTCAATCGCTTGCCCTTTCATGAGCAATTTTGCGACCACCTTGGTTGAGGGAATAGACCATTCCTGACGTATCGCTATGATCGGTATCCCATTTGCCTTGGCGCGCTCCAATTCGGTCAAAATGCAAGCTTCTGCTTCCGCCATTGAGGTGTTGCTGAACATAGCCGCGTTCCAAAAAACACTTTGAAGATCGATCATCAGCAGCGCAGCTTCCGATCGCTCAGCGATTGGCGCGCCCTGACTTACGGCACCGATCAAACGAATGCCATTTGCGAGCCAAAGGATTGCGCCAAGGAAAGCAATGGCAAGTATCACCCACATCACCTCAGTGACCTCCTGATATTTTTTTCAGTTTTTCGTTCAGTGCTGTGACAAGTTTCAGAGCGATTTCAACATCGACTGAGTTCAACTCAGAACCAATTGTTTCAACGAGAGCCATCTCACCCTGAACAACATCTTTGATTATCAAGCGCCCCTTGTCAGTCAGAGCAATGAGGGTGGATCGTTTGTGGCGCGGATTGTCACGTTTGATGGTTAGATCTTCAGCATGGGTCTCATTTACCAATACTTGGATGTACTGCCTGTTGATCTCTAGCTTCAGTGCGATCTCGGGCACGGTCATCTCACCATGGGCAAGAAGTATTTCAAGAAGGGCCCGCGTTCGAACGGTGAGGCCACTTCCCTTTAAGCCGTTCTCAACAACCGCCTCTGCCGCCTGCATCAATGGGCGCGACATCCAAATTAGTTTGTATAGCTGTTCTGACTGATTCATGACAACATTCGTGTCATGTTGACAGCTATAATGTCAACCAAGGCATTTACGGACACAAGAGCAACTTCTTGCAACGACAAATAATCTGAAGGCGGTTCATCGTTTCAAGTCTTAATAAATGCATTTTGGTCAACTTTCGAAAGTGAGGTTGGTTGACGACGCGACGTACAAAACCAACTGACTATTCGTAAGAAGGCACCATAAAAGCCTAAACCAGTACAATATAACCTGTAATTCTGGTACACTGCCCCTCTTTCAACCGCGCACAACCCGTGCCAGTCTCCGCGCAAAGGAGACCTTTTCCAATGACCATCAAAACCTGCATCTTCGACGCCTATGGAACTTTGTTCGATGTGGCGGCTGCTGCACGCCAAGCCGCATCCGAACCCGCGTTCCCCCAACTTGTTGATACATGGCAATCTTTGGCCGAAAGCTGGCGCTTGAAGCAGTTGCAATACACTTGGCTGCGCGCGATCACGGGCGATCACACAGATTTTTGGCTGGTCACACAAAATGGTCTCGATTGGGCATTGGAGCGCAACGGCCTGCAAGGAGATGATGCCCTGCGTGAACGCCTGCTCGCGCTCTATTGGGAGCTACAAGCCTATGCAGAGGTGCCCAAGATGCTTGCGACTCTCAAAGCGAATGGACTGAACACAGCCATCTTGTCGAATGGCTCCCCCGACATGCTGCAAGGCGCTGTGAAAAGTGCTGCGATCGGCGATGTGTTGGACGATGTGTTGAGCGTTGAAAGCGTCGGCATCTTCAAGCCTGATGCACGTGTCTACGACTTGGTTCAAGAACGCTTTGGCGGTGAGGCATCCGAAATCCTGTTCGTGTCCTCGAATGGTTGGGACGCGGCGGCAGCCGCTGGGTATGGCTTCACAACTGCTTGGGTCAATCGCTCTGGCGAGCCGATGGACCGCCTTCCAGCCAGCCCGCATCACGTCCTATCTGACTTGACCACGATCCCAGATCTTGCAGGTGTTGCATGAGCAGTTTCACCACGTCTGATGGTCTAAAGCTGCACTATGAAGACACAGGTGAAGGATTGCCAATCCTGTGCCTTGCGGGCCTCACCCGCACCACACGTGATTTCGATTATGTGACCCCGCACCTGCCCAACAATCGGTTGATAAAACTGGATTATCGCGGTCGCGGGCAAAGCGAATGGGCCTCTGACTTCAAGACATATGCCGTTCCTGTTGAATGTCGCGACATTTTGGAACTGATGGCACATCTGTCGCTTGCCCAGACCGCGATCATCGGCACATCACGTGGGGGGATCAACGCCATGGGGGTGGCCGCCGCGCAACCCGACGCGGTTCTGGGTGTCGCACTGAATGATGTTGGCCCCGTTATCGAAACTTCCGGTCTTGAGGTCATCATGGGTTACCTTGGTCGCAACCCAGCGGCCAAAACCTTTGAAGACCTCGCCAACGCTATGCAGCACATATCGCCAGGTTTTGCCAACATGCCTGAAGGGCGATGGCTGAACGAGGCCAAGATGCATTACACGCAAGGCAAAGACGGTTTACAGATCACCTATGATCCGAAATTGCGCGACGCGATCCTACCCGCCTTAGAGGCACCAGCGCCCAATCTTTGGCCCTATTTTGACGCGCTTGCGGGCAAACCGCTGGCACTAATATGGGGCGCGAATTCAGACCTTTTGACAGCGGATACGGTGACCGCAATGCAAGACCGCCGCCCAGATATGATCCTCGCGAAAGTACCGGATCGCGCCCATATCCCTTTCTTGGATGAGCCCGCTTCACTGGTGGCCCTGAACGCATGGTTGGAGAAAATGGCATGAATATCGATATGATCCGCGCCGCAGCAGATCGCTTGAAGGGTCACGCACGTCGCACGCCGTTGCTCAATTCGCCCTTTCTGGACGAAATCGCAGGCCGTCGCGTTTGGATCAAACCCGAATGTCTACAGCAAACAGGCAGCTTTAAATTTCGGGGTGGTTGGTCAGCCGTGTCGGCGTTGGATCCGGATGTACGCGCCAAAGGCGTTATCGCATTTTCGTCCGGCAACCATGCCCAAGGCGTGGCCATGGCGGCGGCCAGACATGGTGTGCCGTCCGTCATTATTATGCCTTCAGACGCCCCAAAGTTGAAAATCGACAACACCCGTGCTTTGGGCGCTGACGTTGTGCTTTACGCCCGTGGCTCGGAAGATCGTGACGCCATCGGGGCACGGCTTTCAGCAGAGCGGGGGCTCACATTGATCAAGCCGTTCGACGAACCACAAGTGATCGCAGGCCAAGGCACATGCGGCTTGGAAATCGCGGAACAAGCTGCGGAATTAGGACTAAATGCATCACAAGTTTTGGTCTGTTGCGGCGGCGGTGGCTTCACGTCTGGCATCGCCTTAGCCTTGGAAGCAGATGCACCTCACATGACTGTTCGTCCCGTTGAACCTGAAGAATTCGACGACGTGGCACGGTCCCTTGCCTCCGGGCAGATCGAACACAACGCAAAGTCTTCAGGCAACATCTGCGACGCGATCATCACTCCACAACCTGGCGATATCACCTTCCCAATCATGCACCGGTTATGTGGTTCTGGAATGACAGTCAGCGAAGATGACGCCCTGCAAGCGGTTGCGCTGGCCTTCTTGCGCTTGAAGCTCGTGGCCGAACCCGGCGGAGCTGTTGCACTGGCTGCTGCCCTATTTCGCAAAGACGACATCGAGGGCGACGATGTGATTGTCACGATATCGGGTGGCAATGTTGACCCATCTATGTTCGCCCGCGCCCTTTCTACCTTGGAGGCCTCATGACCCGTTTCACCATTGCCAGCTTTAACGTTAAAAACTTGATCGGACCTGACCAAGAATATTACAAATTCCAAAAATACACGCCCGAAGAATACGCATGGAAAGAAGCATGGCTCGCAGATCAGATAGTGACCATGGACGCCGACATTGTAGGATTCCAAGAAATATTCGAAGAATCCGCGTTGAACGCCGTCATTCGCGAGGCTGAAACTCAAGGGTTAGACGCCAACGAAACCAACCTTCCAGACCGATCAAAACGCTACCGCAAGAAAGCGATTTTTCGGAAGTTAAAATATGATGGTTATCGCGAGGCCACCTTGGCTTTTGCCCCCAACATGCATGACGGCGACGCAGGACATCGCCGCCCCGGCGTCGCGATCTTGTCGCGCACTGGATTTGTTGGCGAGCCTGAGATCATTCAGGACTTAGACGAACCGTTACAAATCCCGCTGCAAGAACTCGGCGGCGGTGATGCGGGCACTTACACGATTTCAACGTTGTCGCGCCCGATCCTTAAGGTTCAAGTGCCAATGGGTGACACGGTTATCACTGTGTTCAACTGCCACTTAAAGTCTAAGCTTGGTGAATTCGTCCGGCCTGAAGGTGCTGAATTTGCATCGGAATCCGACCTATCGCATTATGATCCTGCGGGACGTGCGCTTGGCGCAATGCGTGCCGCGATGCGGCGTATGGCAGAGGCTTTTGTGCTGCGCAGCAACATTCTACATGAGCTACAATCAGGAAACCCCGTTATGGTGATGGGCGATTTCAACGACGGGGAACACGCCGTGAGTTCGGAGATCATCTCAGGCGAGGTGCCGTTCAAAAACTACTCATGGATGTTACGTCACGACGCCAAGACCCCCAATGACCGGTATTCCAAAGAAGAAAACACCCAAATCACCCAAGCCGTTGAGGATATGCGCCTGCATTCCACCGAAAAGCTATTTGTGCGCAAATCCCTGCGCGACATGGTCTATACAACGGCTTTTGGTGGCACCTTTGAAAGCATCGACCAAATTTATGTCTCGCGCCATTTTATTCCCGGCTGGGATGGCTCCCTTGGGGAAATGGAATATTTCAGCGTGCTGAACGACCATTTGACAGATGGCAGTCACCCAGAAGCCCCTTACAATAAACTGGCCTCAGATCACGGGCAAATTATGGCCCATTTTCGACTAGGTTAACCACAAGGGCATCTTAACTTTGTTGCCCTTCACCCCCTTCGTTGCGTGCATTCTCGCAATTGAATATCCAGGACAAAACCCCGGAGGAACATCATGAAACTTGCCGACATGGGCGATGTACGCCTGCACTATCAAATTGATGGACCTGATGACGGTGCACCTGTTGTCTTCGCCAACTCGCTTGGAACCGATATGCGCCTTTGGGATCCGATCCTGCAACTCTTGCCAAAAGGTTTGCGAATTTTGCGCTATGACAAGCGCGGTCACGGCCTAAGCACCTGCCCGAGTGGCCCCTATTCGATGGGCGCACTAATTGGCGATGTCCAAGGCCTTATGGATCAACACGGCTTCAAAGATGCGCTATTTGTCGGACTGTCGATTGGCGGCATGATCGCACAAGGTTTGGCCGCCAAGCGGCTGGATTTGGTACGCGCTATGGTGCTGTCAAACACGGGCGCTAAGATCGGCACACGCCAGATATGGGACGACCGGATCAAAGCAGTGAACGAGCACGGCATCGAAAGTTTGGCCGACGCCGTAATGGAACGCTGGTTTTCAGCCCCGTTCCGCGACACACCAGAATTGGAACTGTGGCGCAACATGCTGACCCGCCAAGAAGACGCAGGTTATGCAGGATGTTCTGCTGCAATTTCAGGAACCGATTTCTTTAGCACCACCGCCGCGTTGCGATTGCCCACGCTTGGAATCGCAGGCTCTGAGGACGGCTCCACCCCACCCGATCTCGTCCGGGAAACCGTCAATTTGATCCCTGCATCAAAGTTTCACCTGATCCGCAACGCAGGCCACTTACCGTGTGTCGAGCAACCCAAGGAATTCGCAGATGTGCTAAGTAAGTTCATGAAGGATGTGGGTCATGTCTAAGCCCAGTTCAGAGCGGTATGACGCGGGTATGGCTGTACGTCGTCACGTGTTGGGCGATGCCCATGTGGATCGCGCAGAAGCCATGAAAACCGCTGAAGATGTGCCCTTCCAAACCCTGATTACTGAAGGCGCGTGGGGCACGGTTTGGGCATCTGGCGCGATTTCTTTGCGCGAGCGTTCGATGCTGACCCTCGCTTTACTCGCCGCCACTGGCAATTTTGACGAAATCCCCATGCATATCAGGGCTTGCATCCGAACCGGCGCCAGTCAAAGCGATGTAATTGAATCTTTTCAACACGTTGCAATCTATGCAGGCGTCCCCAAGGCAAACCATGCCATAAAGCTCGCCAAGCAAGTGTGGGCCGAGGAAAGCGCAAAATAATGGCAGGCTCAGTACATGATCAGGCTCATCTCGCGGGCCTTTTTGACGCGGGCGACGTCGCGCGGTTGTTCACTGCATCTGCAGAAATACGGGCAATGCTCGTCGTTGAAGGCACTCTTGCAAAGACCCAAGGAACAACGGGCGTCATTCCCGAACTCTCTGCTGCCGCCATCCATCGCGCGTCTCTCGAAATTCAAATCGACCCCGGAGCCTTGTGTGCGGCGACCGCCCTAAACGGCGTCAGCGTTCCCGCGCTCGTCGCTCAGTTTCGTGAAGAAATGCAAGCCCCCGAACACGCGCAATTCGTGCATTGGGGGGCCACCTCACAAGATATCATCGACACTGGGTTGATGTTACGATTACGCCAAGCCGTTGCATTAATTACCGAAGACGTCGGTAGAACCCTGACAGATTTGGCCGATTTGGCAGAGACACACGCAACCACCCCCATGATTGCACGCACCTATGCGCAACACGCCGCCCCCACGAGCTTTGGAGCCGTCGTTGCAAGTTGGGGTTATCCGCTGCTTGAAGCTCACAAACACCTAACATCGCTGACATTCCCGGCCTCTTTGTCTGGTGCGGTCGGAACTGGGTCCGCGCTGGGGAACGATCCGGCAGGCCTACGGTCCTCCTTTGCGGACGCGCTAAGACTAACCGACCCAGAACGATCTTGGCACACAGATCGCATGCCCGTTTTGAACATCGTCGCCGCTGCAACAAACGTGGCCACGGCACTTGGGAAGCTGGGGGAGGATGTTGTGTCTATGGCACAATCGGATGTGGGTGAGCTGCGCCTTGGCGCGGCGGGTGCATCCTCAACCATGCCACAAAAGCAAAATCCTGTGACGCCGTCCGTGCTGCTGGCCATAGCGCGTGTTCTTCAAGGTTTCGAAACGACGTTGAAGGGGGCTGCTATGCACCGCTTTCAACGCGATGGTGCGGCGTGGTTTACAGAGTGGATGATCGTGCCACAGGTCATGCTGGGCGCGGCCACAGCCGCACGTCATAGCGCAACGCTCGTGTCTCAGATCGAACCGGATACAGGGCGTATGATGCAAGCTTTGAGCGGTGATGGCTTGATATTCTCTGAGGCTCTTAGTTTCGCGCTCGCCGCTCAGATGCCCCGCGCGGATGCGCAGGCGGCTGTCAAAGACCTTGCGCGTGAGGTGCGGGTGTCCCGCACCCCCTTGCCAGACCTTGCGCATGCACGCTGGCCTGATTTGCCGCGCACCCTGTTTGACCCAACTCATGCGCTGGGGACGGCCCCCGCGGATGCACGTGCCTTTGTCAAAGCTGTGCGCACATGAACAAGGCCGTCCTGTTTGTTGTTTTGACCGTTATGATTGACGCGATCGGTATCGGGTTGATCATTCCTGTGCTGCCCACTTTGGTCGAACAGGTCAACGGAGGCACCGCCGCTGCAATTGCAATTTGGTTGGTGATCTTAACGTCAACTTTTTCGCTGATGCAGTTTCTGTTTGGCCCGGTTCTTGGCAATCTTAGCGACCGTTTTGGCCGCCGCCCTGTCTTGTTAATCTCGCTTGTTGTTCTTGGCATCGACTACCTTGTGATGGCCGTGGCAACATCGATTTGGGTGCTTTTATTTGGTCGGATTATCGCAGGTATCACGGCTGCCACGAATTCAACTGCATCTGCATATATGGCGGATATCTCGAAACCCGACGAAAAGGCCGCGCGTTTTGGTTTGATCGGAGCCGCGTTTGGCATGGGGTTTGTGATCGGACCTATTCTCGGCGGAACACTTGCTGGATTTGGCACACGTGCGCCGTTTTATGTCGCAGCGGCGCTTGCGTTTGGGAATGCGATCTTTGGCTCTATTGTTCTTGTCGAAACTGTCGATGATCGCATCCGTCGGCCATTTGAGTGGCGCCGTGCAAATCCTCTCGGCGCGTTCAATTCTATTGGCAAAATTCCCGGTTTGCGCAACTTGCTATTTGTGTTCTTCCTCTACCAGATGGCGTTCGCGTCCTATTCTTCGATCTGGGCGATCTATACTGGGACGCGTTATGGTTGGTCAGAACAGACAATCGGCTTCAGCCTAACGATCTTTGGGCTGTCTTTTGCACTTGTATCAGCTTTGCTCATTCGTCCCGCAATTCGTTGGCTCGGGGAGCGCGGTTGTGTCATCTATGGTCATGTTGGGGATATCCTTATTTTTATCCTGATTGGCGCAATGAGTTCTGGCTTTTGGTTGTTGATCCTTACGCCCTTGGCGGCCCTTCCCGGCATCATCACACCAGCCTTGCAAGGCATGATGTCCAAAGCCGTTGGCGACGATGCCCAGGGAGAATTGCAAGGCGCGCTGACCTCTGCCTCTGCTGTCGCGATGATCCCCGCTCCTTTGGTCATGGGGGCTGTATTTGCTGTGTTTAGCACGCCCGACGCTGCAATCCCGATCCCCGGCGCCCCGTTTTTTGTGGCTTCGGTCGTGATGTGCTTTGCGTTGTTGGTGTTCCTAAGAACGCGTCCCCCGTCCACTTCAGTATAATGGCTGAAAGGCTGCAATTCATTGGTTCAAATGATTGTTCTGAGGTGACGGTAAGACAGACCCGACGTCAAACGTCGGATTCAGACTTGCCGCGCGGCGACTTTACGCGCAGCTTTGTTTTAACACGAGACATTTGAAAGCACCTCATATGCCCACAATCAAAGCTGCAGTCTGCCACGGGTTCAAAGAACCGCTGACCATCGAAGACATTCAAATCCGTGCCCCTGAAATGGGTGAAGTCGAAGTCAAGCTGGACGCAGTGGCGATCTGCCATTCCGATATCTCTTTTGCCGATGGCGCGTGGGGCGGAACGCTTCCCGCCGTCTACGGCCATGAAGCCGCCGGTATTGTCACATCTGTCGGAAGCGGTGTCACGCGCATCAAAGAAGGCGACAGTGTCATCGTGACCTTGATCCGATCCTGTGGCACCTGTGCTTCTTGTGCGGGCGGTGCCCCTACAATTTGCGAAACGGGTTATGATGGCGACAAAGGCCCGATCACCACAGCCGATGGTGGCACATTGCATCAGGCAATGGCCTCTGGTGCGTTTGCGGAAAAAGTCGTGGTTGATCAAAGCCAACTCGCTGTGATCCCAGCCGACATGCCAAAAGACGCGGCCTGCCTTGTCGCTTGCGGCGTAATCACTGGCGTGGGCGCGGTCGTCAATGCCGCCAAGTTGCGCGCAGGGCAAGACGTCGTCGTGATCGGTGCCGGAGGCGTTGGCTTAAATGCGATCCAAGGCGCGCGCATCGCAGGGGCTCGGCGTATCGTTGCTGTTGATATGACAGAAGAAAAGCTTGCGATCGCAAAGGAATTCGGGGCCACCCATGGCGTCTTGGCGACTGAAAAATCCCCATGGCGTGCTTCATATAAAGCGCTTGGCGGGCGTGGCGCGGATGCGGTGATCGTCACCGTTGGTGCAATTCCGGCTTACGATCAGGCCCCACGTTATCTTGCCCGCGGCGGGCGCGTCATCATCGTGGGTATGAACCACGCAGGGGAAGTTTCGAAATATGACCCTTCGGTGCTCGCAGCTATCGGACAGGGGATGACAGGGTCCAAAATGGGCGATGTTGTTTTGGCACGCGACATTCCTTGGATGGTCGATCTTTACCAGCAGGGACGTTTGAAATTGGACGAGTTGATTTCTGGACGCTGGCGCCTTGATCAAATCAACGAGGCCATCGCGGACACGAAAACAGGCGCGGCCAAACGCAACGTCATCATGTTCAATCAGACTTAGCAAGGCGCTCCCTCTCCCGGTTGTCGCCTTCCGGAGTTTTCTGGCAAAGTAAAAGGGAACATCGATGGATTGGACAGACGTCAAGATTGAAGACGGCGGGGCAATTGTGCGTCTGATTGGCCAGGCACATAGCACCCGGTTTCATGCCATCTGGTTGCGTGACAATGCTCTAGATCCAGAGACACGAGATCCCGGTAACGGGCAGCGCTTGATTACCATGGCGGATATTCCCGCAACGATTGCCATCGTACATGCAGCACTGTCTATGGGGCAGTTGCACGTTACGTTTTCGACTGGGGACAAAAATTGTTCTTGGCCTTTGGGCTGGTTGGCAGATCACATGTATGACGCCCCCACATCTCTCAATTTAATACGGCCTGAAATCGAAACATGGGATGCGACGTTGGCCAATGCCATTCCAACAGCTGATCTGACGGCACTGAAAACCGATCCAGCCACAAAACGGGTCTGGCTTGGTGACATTCGCCGGTATGGCTTTGCAAAAGTCACTGGGATGACACCACGAAAAGAAGGGCTTTTCGAGATTGTCGACTTATTTGGGTTTGTCCGGGAGACCAATTATGGTCGTCTCTTTGAGGTGCGCACCGAAGTGAACCCAACCAATCTGGCCTATACAGGGTTGGGTTTGCAGGCGCATACAGACAACCCTTACCGTGATCCGGTCCCGACTTTGCAAATCCTAGCATGCCTAGAGAACTCTGCGACGGGTGGTGAGAACATGGTCGTTGATGGCTTCGCAGTGGCGCAACGATTGCGCGGTGAAAACCCGCGCTGGTTTGAGGTATTGTCACAGTATCCGATGCGTTTTGCCTATTCAGGTAGCGCAGGGGTTGCACTGGACACCCGCAAACCGATCCTCGAATGCGGTCCGGATGGCTGTTTGCAAACAATCCGATTTAACGCCCGGTCCGCTGCACCTTGCGTCGATGTCCCCTTTGAAGACATGGCAGATTGGTATGCCGCATATCGCCGACTGTCCGAATTGATCGATGATCCCGCGCAAGAAGTGCAATTCAAACTGGCCCCCGGCGAAGCATTTCTTGTGGACAACACACGCGTTTTGCATGCACGCAAAGGGTATAGCGGGGCAGGCACACGTTGGCTGCAGGGGTGTTACGCAGACAAGGATGGTCTCCTGTCGACACTCACCAGTCTGGAGGGCGCAGATGTCTGATTTGACCCAAGATACGATTGTGCCCTTCCTTGCCGACATTTTCGAGCGGCGCGGTCAGGAAGAATATCTGGGCGAGCCGGTCACAATGGCGCAACATATGCTGCAAGGCGCCACATTCGCTGAGAATAAAGGACTAAGCGAGAACATCATCGTCGCGGCCTTGTTGCATGATATCGGTCATTTCACCTCTGAATTTGGGACATACGCCCCTGACGATGTCCAAGATCGGTTCCATGAAGATGCTGGCGCACAAGTGCTAGAGACCTTCTTCCCACCGCTTGTCATTGATTGCGTTCGCCATCACGTCGCGGCCAAACGCTATCTTTGTGCGACCCGGCCAGATTATTTCGACAGATTGTCAGCGGCCTCGGTGCACTCTTTGAACTTGCAAGGTGGTCCCATGTCCGCAGATGAGGTCGCGAATTTTGCGAGGAACCCGAACTTAGATGACATCCTGCAAGTCCGTTTTCTGGATGAAGCAGGCAAAGAACCCGACATGCACACACCCGCATTCGCGCATTTTGCACCGATGATGCAACGCGTTGTGGATCGCTATATGGAGACAACCACGTGAAACTCAAAGATCTCGACATCATCGTCACCGCACCTGCCGCACCGGGTTGGGGCGGGCGTTATTGGATTTTGGTCAAACTGACCACAGATGATGGGATCGTTGGGTGGGGCGAATGCTATGCATCCACTGTTGGGCCTACGGCAATGCGGGGTGTCATCGAAGATGTTTTTGATCGACATATGCAGGGCGAAAACCCTGAAAACATCGAGAAAATGTTTCGCCGCGTGTATTCATCTGGATTCACGCAACGCCCTGACCTGACTGTCATGGGCGCGTTCTCTGGGCTGGAAATTGCGTGTTGGGACATACTTGGTAAAGCGCGCGACCGACCCGTTTGGGCCCTGTTGGGCGGAAAAATGAACGAACGTATCCGTGCCTACACATATCTCTACCCACTGCCGGACCATGATGTGACCGAGTTTTGGACCTCTCCTCAGATGGCTGCTGAGGCCGCAGCTGATTGTGTCGCGCGCGGGTATACTGCCGTCAAATTTGATCCTGCCGGTCCTTACACATTGCGCGGTGGTCACATGCCGGCAATGTCGGATATTTCGCAATCTGTCGCCTTCTGTAAAGCCATCCGCGAGGCCGTCGGCGACAAGGCTGACCTTTTGTTTGGAACCCACGGGCAATTCACAACCGCTGGCGCAATCAGATTGGGCCGGGCCTTAGAACCATATTCACCCTTATGGTTCGAAGAACCTGTTCCCCCGGATGCCGTTGAGCAAATGGCACAAGTCGCGCGATCTGTGCGCATCCCTGTGGCCACCGGCGAGAGGTTAACAACAAAAGCAGAATTCGCGCCCATCTTGCGCGCAGGCGCTGCCGCAATCTTACAACCTGCTTTGGGTCGCGCAGGTGGTCTTTGGGAAATGAAAAAGGTCGCTGCAATGGCCGAGGTGTATAACGCTCAGATGGCTCCGCATCTTTATGCAGGGCCCGTAGAATGGGCCGCCAATATTCATTTGGCGACATCCATACCCAATTTGCTGATGTGCGAAACCATCGAGACGCCGTTTCACGACACACTGATAAAAGGTTCGATCCGGGTCGAAAATGGTTTCATCACGCCCCCCGAAGCCCCCGGTCTCGGGATTGATGTGGATGAAGGTTTCGCACGTGCACATCCCTACTCAGACGACGGGTTACACTTGGAGATGCAAGAAGCCCCATGCGACTATGTGAACGGAAACTCCTTTGCGGGAGGTGCACCAGTCTTAAAAGGCTAGCTCAATTTTATCCCGAGTAAGGCGGGTTTATCCAATGCCGCTGATTTTCATGACAGCAAAGGAAATTTGCGGCAGCGCGCCTTCAATCGCAGTGCTGCCCAACTCAATAATCCCGTTTCCTGTCAAAGAAATCGTTTGGCGCCGGATAAAGTAACCCGTTGTATCGCCTGTGTTTAGAGTACAACCAGCCACAGAACGATCTGTGATTTCAACCAATCCGGCCCGAACATTGATAGCTGCATGCACACGCGACACCCACGGCAATTCAAGAACCAGATCGCAATCACTGGATCTACCTACAGTGATTTCCTCTCCCTCGCTCACATCGCGGGACCACGCCCCACTTGTCAGGCGTATATACGTTCCCGCTTCCGCCACTTGACGGTGCAAGTCGAACATTCGCGTTTGCGCGATCAATCGCGTTGCGCCACTTTCATCGGCAGCCATCAACGCGTAAATTTCTGTTGGCACAGCCGTTCCGCGCAATGTGATTTCCCCCATGGGGCGTAAGTCGATGGTCTTGTCAGGAGAAATTCTATCAGTGAAATCACCGCTCATCAGAACTTCGTTGTCTTTTGCACGACTGGACAAACGGGCGGCTACATTGACAGCCCCACCGAACAGTTCTGTGCCCCGCCAAACCACCGACCCCCAATGCAAACCACCATGCACCGAAACAGAGCCGGCAGTCCCGTGATCCAGAATTTCTTTTGCAGCAATAAGCGCTTGGTCTGGTGCTTCAAACAAGCAAAGGACATCATCGCCCTTTGAACGAACGAACTCGCCACCTCGGCGATTGGCGATTTCTTGCATGCCTTCGACACATTCGAAGACGAGCTTGCTCGCGACTTGATCCCCATGCCGCTCATAAAGCGGCGTGCTGCCAGAAACGTCGGCCATTAAAATTGCGCGGTCCATACCCATGCGGATGGCGCCTCCCCATCTCTGGCCGAATTACTCAGCCTAATAAATCAGTCAAACACTTTATGCACGAACCCTACAGTTCGGCGGCTTTCCGCGAAATAGCCCTGTCGTAAAAATCATCACTTTGTGAGCAACTATCCGTGTTTTTGCAATTGTTTGGCGAAAATTGATTCATTTTCCGTCCCAATGCGATCCTTTCAAGGATCGCTTGCTGCCGTTTTTGCAAAAACGGCCCCCTTTTCATACGTTCGACACCATCTAGAACTAGCTTAAACCCGTTTAAAACCCGTCAACAATACAGCGTCCACACGACATTTCGAGCCTACCGTTCTCATATTCGAAGTCAGTATTGAACACTGCTCTCTAAGCGCGAAATAACCTGGATCCCTTTTTTAAAGGCGTGGCTTCACTCTCGTCACAAGCTCGGCTCGATATTCACCTTACTGCGCTGGAAGCGTGCGACTTAGAAAGGACTGCCAGTTTCCATGGCACAGCTTTTCAATCAATTCGACACCAAACCCTGCGCCCCTCATTGCACCCACAAGAACTGGCAGATCGCCTGCGTGTTTCAATCCATAAGGCATCGGAGCACCGTCGAAATCTGATCCAAGGCCGACATGGTCTTCACCTGCGACTTTAATCATATGTGCCAAATGCGGGATCATGTGATCCAAAGCACCAATAGGATTACGCTCTCCTTGCGGGTTCAGGAACATGGTCCCAAAATTCAACCCCGCCATTCCGCCTGTTTCACCGATTGCTTTCAACTGATCATCCGTCAGATTGCGCGCAGTTGGGCAAACAGAATGTGCGTTTGAGTGGGTTGCAACCAAAGGAACGCCCAGCTCTGCAACGTCCCAAAAGCCCTTCATCGTCATGTGACTTGTGTCCACGACCATTGATCGCGATTTCATTTCTTGCACCAAACGGCGCCCCGCCTCTGACAGGCCGGGGCCGGTGTCGCCATCGCTTGGGAAGCGAAAAGGCACACCATGAGCAAAGACCGTAGGGCGTGACCAAACTGGACCGATACTGCGTAGGCCCATATCAAAAAGCGCGTCCAAGCCTTCCAAGTCAGCGCCAATGCATTCGGCGCCTTCAAGGTGTAAAATACCGACCAGCGCACCGTCACTTAAGGGCGTTAAATCATGCGCAGTACGCGCCCAGCGGATCGCGCCGTCTGCCTCAAGGGATTGTGCAATCTGAGCTTGTGTTTGGATTTTTTCCCAAGCCACATCACGTGACATTTCAGGGGGCAACGGCGTATCATATGGCGGCGTGTCGAAAATTGCGAAGTCCAAACCGAACTGTTCGTCCAACGCAAACATCGCAAAGAAGCCACCTATCATATTTCCCATATGCGCATTGGCGAGCGTCACATGACCCGGGCCATCGCGAAAAGCAACGACCCGATCCCCGTCGAACCGCGCGAGGCGCAGCAAAGCATCGTTATGTCCGTCAAAAACTTGCATCAGTCCTCATCCATCCGTGCCATGAGCACCGAGTGCTTTTGTGTTTCAGGATCTTCTGCCAAAAACCCAGTGAGCCGCAATCCCTGTTCTTGCAAGACAGTAGCGTATTCTGCGGGCGACAAACTCGCATGATACACCTGTTCCCCGCCAACAGTGCCCGATGCTTCACCATCCTTGGGACCCACTGTGAGCAACACAGAACCACCCGGTTTCAAATGTTTCCGCAACCGAGGCATGAACGCACGTTGCTCGTCTTGGGTCAGGTGGAAAAAGCTGTTCCAACAGACAATCCCATCAAATATTTCGCCCAAATCCAATTCGCGCATGTCACCTTGCCGCCAATCGCCATTGGGCCAACGCGATCGAGCAATCTCAAGCATCGGCTCTGAGTAGTCCACGCCTGTCACGGAAAACCCTTCCGCGATGAACCAGCGGGCAATAGGTTCACCGGCACCGCAGCCAAGATCCAACACATGACCACCGTGGGGCAAACATGCACTAAACCGTGCCAACCAACGGGCTTCAAACAAAGCACGCGACCGCTGTTCGTCAAATGTCTTGGCCTGTGTTTCGTATACAATTTTGGTTTCGTCGGGAGATGCGGTCACGTCTGAATATCCTTGGGTACGGCTTCATTTGTCGCCCCATAAACCAGCAGGTTGCCATCGGGGTCAACTGTGTGCGCTTTGATCATGCCCCAAGGACGCAATTCAGGCAAAACACAGCGCGGAATATCTTCACGCGGCAAATCCAACATGTGCCATTCTTGCGTCAGCGCGGCAACGTTTAACCGCCTCACTTAGGCCATCTGGCGGTTTTGGTATGGGCCGCGATCGCCGGGCGCTGCATTGAAATGCACCTCCACTCCGTCCTTGCGTAAAATCAAGTAACCGACCGCGTATCGACCAACTTGGCGATAGCCAAACTGCGCGTAAAACTGAACCGTTCTGTCATCATTACAGGGGGAAAGATTGGGACAACAGACAAAAGTTGTGACTGCACCTCAAGTCATCTGCGACACGTCACACCTGTTTTCAACGAATATGCAAACCAAGCCCGGGATGCTTTTCGCGGCCAACACTGCATCAGAGCATCTGAGGTTACCTATGCCAACCATGCAAGCGCGCTTTGCCAAAGGAAACGTCATTCCTCGCCGCCCTTTTTCATGTGGGTTAGTTCAGCTTCCAACTCATCAATCCGCGATTGCAGACGCGACATTTCCGGTCCGATCATCTGGGTAATTTCAGCCTGGTCAAAACGCGGGGTAATGAACTGTGGGCAGTTCCAATCCATTGCAACGATTTTGATCGTCATAATTCGCTCGACGCGACCTTGACCGTCTGTGGCCAGCTGCGCGGCCAAGCCCGTGTCTTCTGATGTATCATACAATCGCGCACGGCCCTGCAGTTTCAGTCGCGCCTTTCGTGCGTAATCCATGGCAAAGACAGATACTCGATCATCATTGATTAAGTTGCCCTTTGAAATGAACTGACGGTTCCCGCGATAGTCCGCGAAACCAATGGTATCTGCATCCAACATTTTAATGAAACCAACAGGGCCACCGCGATGCTGTACATAGGGCCAACCGGTTTCAGAAACGGATGCGATATAGATCGATGTACGCGATGTAAGAAACGCGGCCTCGTCGGGGCCAATATGGGCTTGGGTGCGTCCCGGATACATCTGCGCATATGTTGCGCGGATGCCGTCGGCGTCTTGTTCGGCCTGCACCGCTTTGGTGAACATCAAATCCGCATAGTTTTCCATGTGCATAACCCATTGCCAATTAGAATCTGCTTCTGACTTGAAGGCTTAATATAATCCACAATCTGGCCACGAACACCCGTACCGGAAATGCTAACGGAAGCCTTCGAAACCCTAGTCCAAAAGCGCACGTGCAGCCGACGCGATGCTCTTTCGGCTGGGCATGGTAACGCCATATGCTGGCCCCGTCGCAATAAAGCTATCGACGGCGACTTCGCGCGCGACGCGGCGCACACCGTTTTCAGCCATGAGGGTCATCAGTCCCTCTGCCTGTCCGCCCGTTTTGCGGCATTCGTCAACAATTAAGACCGCGTCACACCCCGCGACCGCCTCCAAAACAGCTGCCTCTGGCAGCGGCGCGAGCCAGCGCAAGTCGATCACCCGCACGTTCACCCCGTCCGCGGCAAGGTCTGCTTGCGCCTGACAACTCAGATATCTCCCGTTGCCATAAGTCACGATTGCCAGATCGGTGCCGTCGCCGTGCACGCCTATCTCGCCAAGTTCAATGCGTTCAGACGGCGCCGGGTATTGCGACATCCAGCCGCCATCCCCTGTTTCCACAAAATCGCGCATCGGATAAAGCGCGATTGGCTCCACAAAGACAACGACCCGTTGCTCCTCACGTGCGAGACGTACGGCTTCGCGCAACATACGCGCGGCGTCATCACCACGCGACGGACATGCGATCACCAATCCGGGAATGTCTCGTAAGACAGCAAGCGAATTGTCGTTATGGAAATGCCCCCCGAACCCCTTTTGATACCCCAAAGAAGAAATTCTCAGCACCATTGGGTTCGTCCATTGACCTTGACTGAAAAACGGCAAAGTCGCCGCCTCCCCACGCAATTGGTCTTCTGCATTGTGCAAATAGGCAAGGAACTGGATTTCCGGCATCGCAAGAAACCCGTTATGCGCCATACCAATCGCGAGACCCAATATCGATTGCTCATCAAGCAACGTATCAACCATTCGTGTCGGCCCAAAGCGCCCGAGTAACTTCTGAGTCACCCCGTAATTGCCGCCCTTACGACCGATATCTTCGCCCATCTGCACCAATTCGGGGTGTTCAAGCATCAGATCGGTCATAGCCATGTTGATGATCTTCGACATGGGCTGCGGATTGCTCATTGCGCTCATGTCTGCGCCAAACACATCAGCCCGGTCCGTCGCCGAAGGCCCATTGCGCAGCACGCAATCGCGGTTTGGCGGAATGATCGCAGTCATTACCTCTGCTGCGGTTTGTAAATGCGGGCGTTGCTCGATGTCTTGTAAGCTCGCAATGACGTCCGCTCGCGTTTGCTCATACATCTCTAGCAAATCATTGCTCGTTGCGACCCCAGCATCGCGCAATAAGCGTACAGATTGCAGCAATGGATCATTTGCTTCATCCGCCTCGACTTCGGTTTTGGACAGGTACGCGGTGACAACATCTGGTCCTGCGTGCCCATAAAGCCGCACGGTACGAAGATGCAGGAACGCAGGCTTGCGTCGGGTTCGCACATAATGTGCAGCGTCTTGTGCCACAGCAAAGGACTCGTACAAGTCTAATCCGTCAGCCTTGAAGTATTTCACCCCGGGACGGTGGCACATAGACGCCTCAACCCAACCTTCTGGGGATTTTGTTGAAATCCCGATCCCATTGTCTTCGCAGACCATCAAAAGCGGTAGCGGTGCGCCTTGAACAGAACTCCACCCGGCCGCATTTATTGTGCCTTGCGCAGTGGAGTGGTTCAGCGAAGCATCCCCAAAGCTGACAACTGCGATCCCGTCATCTGGTAACGTGCGGTGCTCGGGAACAACCCTACGCGCCAACCCTACCCCATAGGCGGCCCCCATTGCCTTAGGCAAATGAGACGCAATCGTTGACGTTTGCGGCGGTATGAAAAGCGCCTTTGCCCCCAACACTTTATGCCGCCCGCCACTGATAGGGTCATCCGCAGCACATGCAAAAGACAGCAACATATCCCGCATCATTTGCGGCAGCGGTGTTATCCCAGAAACTTGACCGCGCGCGATCTGAAACGCTGCATCGCGATAGTGCAAGAAGGCAATATCATCGACACGCAACGCCGCCGCGACAGCTGCCATGCCTTCGTGACCAGACGAACCGATTGTGTAAAACCCCTGCCCACGTTTTTGCATGTCGCGAGAGGTCAGATCCAGACAGCGCGACAAAACTTGCGCGCGAAAAACATCCAATGCAGTATCCGCGTTTAGCCCGGGTGTAGGCGCATTTCCGATTGGCAAATCCTCGGCCAAAACCCGCCGCCGGAAGTTCGCTTCAACAATTTCAGTTCTGTCCACGGCGCTCATCCTTGTCGCAAAAAACGCCCAGGATCCGTGGTCCCGGGCGCCAAAGTCAGCTTAGTTTCATAGCGAAGTTGCATCATGCAATGGGCTTGGGGCCATCAGAAAAATGCTTGAACACCGGTTTGTGCGCGACCCAAAATCAACGCGTGCACATCATGCGTGCCCTCATACGTGTTCACCGTTTCTAGGTTCATAAGGTGGCGCATCACTTGGAATTCGCCTGAAATCCCGTTGCCGCCATGCATGTCGCGCGACATACGTGCGATGTCCAAGGCTTTGCCACAATTGTTGCGCTTTACGATTGAAACCATCTCGGGCGCAGCTTGGGCTTGATCCATCAAACGACCGACTTGCAAAGAGGCCTGAAGGCCCAAAGTGATTTCCGTCATCATGTCCGCAAGTTTCTTTTGAAACAACTGGGTGCCAGCCAACGGCTTGCCAAACTGGTGCCGATCGAGCCCATATTGACGCGCAGCATGCCAGCAGAATTCCGCCGCGCCCATGGCACCCCAACTGATCCCATAGCGGGCTCTGTTTAGACATCCAAACGGACCTTTCAGACCTTGAACATTCGGCAATAAAGCATCGTCACCGACTTCGACATCTTCCATCACGATTTCACCTGTGATCGATGCACGCAGCGACAATTTGTTGCCGATTTTTGGCGCGCTCAACCCTTCCATGCCTTTTTCCAGCACGAAACCTCGGATTTTACCGCCGTGTTCTTCCGACTTGGCCCAAACAACGAACACGTCCGCGATTGGCGCGTTGGAAATCCACATTTTGGAGCCTGTGATCTTGTACCCTGTCGCGGTTTTTACAGCCCGTGTTTTCATGCCAGCCGGGTCTGATCCGGCATCAGGTTCAGTTAACCCAAAACAGCCGATCCACTCCCCACTGCACAGTTTAGGAAGGTACTTGCGTCGTTGCTCCTCTGAGCCATAGGCATAGATCGGATACATAACCAAAGACGATTGCACCGACATCATTGAGCGGTAGCCACTATCGATGCGTTCGACTTCCCGTGCGACCAATCCATAGGCCACATAAGACCCGCCTAACCCACCGTATTCTTCAGGGATCGTTGTTCCCAAAAGCCCCATATCGCCCATTTCACGAAAGATATCTGCGTCTGTTCTCTCATCGGCGAATGCCTCAATGATGCGTGGCGCAAGCTTTTCAGTGGCATAGGCCCGCGCGCTGTCCGCGATCATGTTTTCGTCTTCGCTCAATTGCTGGCGCAAACGCAGTGGATCTTCCCAGTCAAATTGTCCCAGGTCGGGGGCATCTTTGGCGCGTAAGGTTGGGGTTTCAGCGTTCATGGTGTTTTTCCTATGTCGGCCCTAGCGATGGGCGGATTCGCAGTTTGATAGAATATTGCATGACCCGCAGGGAATCTCTAACGATGCTTTGTCCATCAAGCATGAGAAAAACTCATATGTTATCATCGCGCCGCTTTCTTCCTTCAACGGCAGCACTTCAAGCATTTGAAGCGGCTGCACGACATAATAGCGCCACTCTTGCTGCCGCTGAGCTCTCTTTGACGCAAGGCGCTGTCTCGCGTCAGATCAAAGCCTTGGAACAAAATTTGGGCGTTCCCCTCATGGAACGACAAGGTAGAGGTTTACGGCTTACGCGCGCCGGTGCAGTTTATGCCGCCGAAATCCGTACAATTCTTGCCCAACTTTCAAAAGCAACTGTGGCTTTGCGCACCAACCCTGACGGCGGCACGTTGTCCCTCGCGATCCTGCCAGCCTTCGGGATGCATTGGCTCGCCCCTCGATTGCCGGAATTTGGACGCACCCATCCAGAGGTCACAATAAACCTTTCAACCCGCTTAGCCCCGTTCGACTTCCAAACCCAACCCTTTGACGCAGCAATCCACTTTGGACATGAAGATTGGCACGGCGCACATCATATGCCTTTGGCGCCTGAAACAGTGCTCGCGGTTTGCGCCCCAACTTTACAACCGCTTGTCCTAGAAACCCAAACTTTGCTGCATCTTGAAACGCGGCCACGCGGTTGGGCACGTTGGTTTGCCGCCCAAAATCAAACCCCACCTGACGATCCGGGGATGCAGTTTGATCAATTCTCGACAATGGCTCAAGCTGCGGTCCATGGAATGGGCGTCGCCCTTTTGCCCACCTTCGTCGCAGAGCCATATTTGAAAGCCGGCACGTTAATCTTGGCGGCCCCGGATCGACAAAATAGCATTGGCGCATATTATCTGGTCTGGCCTAAAACACAGCCCGAAACTGGCGCTTTGACCCTGTTTAAGGACTGGCTCTCGAAACAGACTGTTTCCTAAAACAAGCCATATTTGCCACAAATTCGCCCAACTTCGCCGCGGTTTTGCCACAGAGTTTGGTTACCAAAATGCTGATCATTCCAGTGGGTATTCTGGCGAAGGGTGTAGAATTATGAAGACGTTAAAAAAAGTTGCAACGGCAAGTGCATTGAGCTTAGCAATTGCCGCGCCAGTCGCGGCTGAAGAACACATCGTTGTGTTGACTGGGTTCACATATTTCCCGAACGTGACATATGCAGATCCAGGTGACACCATCCGGTTTGTGAATGAAAGTGGCGAAGAAGAAACCGTTGTAGGTAGAGACACCGGGTGGACCGTTGGACCGCTTGCCGACAACGAAGAAGGCACATTGGTCATTACGGAAGAAACCGAATTGGCATTCTTTTCGGCCTACACACCTGCAAGTGGTGGCGAAGCGTCAACAGACGATCCCGACGCCACAGACGTCATTGGTGACAACTTTGGTACCTATGAGGACGCAGACATCACAGCCGAAATCAGCTTTGAAGATCCACCTCAGAATAACTAAAGCGCGCAAGTTTCACGGAAATGGAATTTTAAACTAACGCCCTCGCGCAAGCGTGGGCGTTTTTGTTATGCGTGCAAAGGCTCAATCAATGCCGCCCCCTTTGCACGGTTGGAGTTGATGGCTGGTCCTACCCGGTGCCACTCCAGAACGTCATCGGCAGCTGTTTTCATTAAGACGGCTGCCCCTTTTCCTTCCTCCCCAAGCCAAAGCGGATGATCTTTGGCCTCAAGCAACACGGGCATACGGTGATGTATCAGCGAAATGGCCTTGTTGGCCCCACAGGTCACAATCGCGCAAGTTCGAAACTGCTCGCCCGTTTCTGAAGACATCCAGTCTTGCCAAACGCCAGCAAACACAACGGGGGCATCGTCAGCGCGGCGTATGTACCATGGCAAACGATTGCCGTCCGGGTCTTTGGTCCACTCATAGAACCCAGTGCAACTGATTAAACACCGTCTGGCACGGCATGCGGCTTTAAATGCGGGTTTTTCCGCTAAGGTTTCAGACCGCGCGTTGATTAATAGCGGCCCCGCATTGGGCGCTTTGTACCAATGCGGCAGAAATCCCCACCGCATAGGTTGCAACCGCCGCCCGGTCTCATCTGCTGTCACAACAGCGATTGAATTCGTCGGGCACACATTGAAATTGGGAGTGTCGGGAAGATCGTTGGCAGGTTGAGCTGCAAATAGTAGCGCCATGGCATCACTTGGAAGCGTGACTGCAAACCGCCCACACATATTCAACCTCCGAATGGGTCGGCGGGCGGGCGCATTTGCTGAATAAAGCAAACAGACCCGCCCGCCGACATATCGTTATTTTTGCGCGATGCGCCCGTCAGTGTAGGGCTTGTAAGCTTCACCTTTGGCAGCGATAAACTCCGCTGTGACATCGGCCAAATCAGGTCCGAAATCATAAGCGTTTTTGTCATCACCCGCAAACATCCGGTACCCATCACCACCATTGCGCACGTAATTGTTGGTCACGACTTTATATAGTTTCGCCGCATCAATCGTCACGAAGCCGTCACCTTCAGCCACCATGACGTCACCGATCCGACTTCCCGGCGCAGCACTCGCATCCCAAACGAACTTCATGCCCGCCACCTGTGGGAAACGACCTGCGCCCTCTTCCACTTGGCCAACACCGTTTTCCAGAGCCGCAATCAATGCGCCACCGCTCACTTCGAAGGTCGACAACGTATTCTGAAACGGCAAAACGCTAAGAACTTCGCCCATGGTGATCTCACCGCCATCGATGGAAGACCGCAGGCCGCCTCCGTTTTGGAACGCAATTGTAACACCTTGATCTTTCACACGGTCCAACATCGCGTCCGCAACGAGGTTACCCATAGCGCATTCTTGCGCCCGGCAGATGTCACGTCCGCCTTCGATGACTGCATCGGACGCCCCAATGACGCGTGCTTTTAGCTCTTCAATTGGTCCCGCCAACTCGGCCACCCGAGCAGAGATACCAGCATCCGCTTTGACAGATGCGTCCAGCACGATCGTGTCTCCGCCCGCATCCAAGAGTTTACCATCATCGCTAAAGGTGAGCGTCAAGTGACCCACATATTTCGAATAGGCATAGGCATGCACGACTGGCACCAGTGTCCCGTCGGTTTGCAATGCATAGGTCGGGTAGGCCCCGGCACGCTTGGGGTTACTTGCGCTTAGGTATGTGTGCGAGTGACCGCCAACGACGGCATCGAGCCCCGAAACAGCGGCTGCGATTTCAAGATCTTTACTCAAGCCGACGTGGGTCAACGCGATGATCTTGTTGACGCCTTCGCCTTCCAAGGCCGCCACATCCACCGCTAGTGATGCGATTTCGTCTTTAAACACAACTGTTGGACCGGGGGATGATGTCTCGACCGTGTCCGTCGCCAAAGCAGAGATGATTCCGATCTTTTCGCCGCCAACGTCAAGCACAACGTGGTTCCCAACTTTCCCAGCCAACAGGTTGGAGCCTGCCAAATCCAAGTTACCCGAGATCACAGGGAAGCTTACCAAGTCGACGAATTCCGCGAGTTTTTCGGGCCCGTCGTCGAATTCGTGATTGCCCACAGCCATGGCGTCAAACCCGATGGCTTCCATGAACTCAGCCTCAACTGCACCTTTGTATGTGGTGTACATAAGGGAGCCTTGGAACTGATCGCCGGCATCCAGAACGATCACGTTCTCGCCAGCGGCCTTCAGTTCATCCCGCAATTCGTTGATTTTCGTTGCCACGCGCGCGACGCCACCAAAGCATTTGCCTTCGGCATCGTCTTCAGCACCGCATGTGCTGTCATATTTGTTGATAGGTTCAATACGGCTGTGCAGATCGTTGATGTGCAGCACATGCAGTGTGTACTCGGCTTGCGCCATTCCAACACTCAAGGCCAATGCTCCGGCGGATAGAAGGAATCGCTTCATATGTTTTTCTCCCCAAAAGATGTGATTGATGCTATCGTGACGTGTGCTTCGGAATTGTCAAAGCCAACGTAGGGGCCAACACAATAAAATCCGCAACGAAACGCGATCTTCGCCTACAGTTTCATCCGTGACCCGAAAATAGCGCGAAACATCTGCTGGGTTTTGCCAAATTGCCCCCTAGTCGCCCGATAATTGGTCGCAGACATTTGATCGCGCCTATTCCCCCTGCATTTTGCGCCTTATGCGGAACGCTGTCATTGCAGTATTGATGCGTTTTGTTCGCCTCCATTTCATGCTTTATTGGCTCAAACCCGCTTGTAACACGCGCTCCCTCTGACTTGACCCTTTCCTCGGGACGCGGCATCACAGGCTATGATCTACAAAATTTTTCGCCCTGATGAATGGGCCGACCTTCAAGCCAATGGCACCTCGTCTGGTGCCCCGATTGACGTTTCAGACGGTTATATCCACTTTTCAACCGCTGCTCAGGCACCTGAAACTGCGGCAAAGCACTTTGCTGGGGCACAAGGTTTGATCCTAGTCTTGGTCGATGAAACGCTCTTGGGTGATGCACTTAAATGGGAAGTGTCGCGCGGAAATGCCAAATTCCCACATCTTTACCGGGACTTGACCATGACGGACGTCATATCAGCACATACGATTGGATACCAAAATGGCACGCACGTCTTTCCAGTGGGCATGGAATAATGGACGATTATATAGACCCGGGTCGCGCGCAGTTTGACGCCTTCAAGGCGTTAGATCGAGACGCGCCAATTGAAATGCTCAATCTTGTTCGATTTCGCGAAAAAGCTGTCTATCCCGAAGGTCATGCCTTGGCAGAACAAGACCTCACCGGTGCGCAAGCCTATAAGAACTACGGCGCAGAGACTGGGGCAATTCTTAAACAGGTTGGCGGGAGCATTCTATGGAGTGGTGCTTTTCAAACAACCCTTATAGGCCCCTCAGATGAGACATGGGACGCAGTTTTCATTGGCCGCTACCCAACCGCACATGCCTTCCTCGCCATGATCTCCGATCCTGATTATCAAAAGGCCGTCATACACCGCCAAGCGGCAGTTTTAACGTCTCGATTGATCCGCTGCGCGCCAACACCAGAAACCAAAGAGTTCGGATGAATTTCGTCGAAAAGATCGGTCTGCGCGCATTGCACGCACTCGACCCAGAAACCGCCCACGGTCTGGCATTGCGCGCCCTAAACGGAGGCTTAACAGCCAAGCCCGGGCCAGTTAAATCATCACGATTATCTACACAAATAGCAGGCATCCCTTTATCAAATCCAGTTGGCCTTGCGGCCGGGTTTGACAAGAATGCCGAAGCTTTAGGTCCATTATCGCGGTCAGGATTTGGTTTCATCGAAGTCGGTGCCGCAACACCGCGTCCACAAACTGGAAACCCCAAACCCCGCCTTTTTCGATTGACCGAAGACCATGCAGCGATCAATCGGTTTGGCTTTAACAATCAGGGCATGGATGCCATCACGGCCCGCCTTGCAAAACGCCCCAAGGATGCGGTCATCGGACTAAACTTGGGGGCGAATAAAGACAGTGACGATCGCGCTGCGGACTTTGCACAAGTACTCGCAACATCACATGTGCACCTCGACTTTGCGACTGTGAACGTCTCCTCGCCCAACACCGAAAAATTACGCGACCTGCAAGGCGCGGACGCGCTGTATGCCTTGCTCACGGGTGTGATGCAGGTTCGCGGCAAATGTCCAGTTTTTCTGAAAATCGCCCCTGATCTTTCAGATACAGACCTCAGTGAAATTGCGGATATTGCGACGCAAACAGGTGTTGCGGCAATCATTGCGACGAACACCACACTGGATCGTGATGGGCTGAACAGTCCGCATGCACACGAAAAGGGCGGTCTGTCAGGGGCTCCATTGTTCGGAAAATCAACGCGCGTCCTAGCTAAGCTTAGTACACTGTCCGACATACCCTTGATCGGCGTCGGAGGCATCACCACGGCCCAACAGGCCTTTGACAAAATCCGCGCAGGCGCAAGTGCTGTCCAGCTTTACACCGCCCTCGTTTATGGTGGCATTTCGCTGGCCGCTGACGTTGCCGCCGGTCTCGATGAACTGCTGGAAGCAAATCGGTTCGCATCGGTTCAAGATGCCGTTGGTACAGAAAAGGATCGCTGGCTATGATTACACTTTGGCACAACCCACGCTGCGCCAAGTCCCGAGCAGCCCTGAAGTTGTTGGAAGACAAAGGTGCGCCAGTGACCGTTCGCCGCTACCTTGTTGATCGACCAAACCGTGAAGAGCTTGATCATGTCCTACTAAAGCTCGGCCTGCCGGCATGTGCTTTGATCCGCACCGGTGAGAAAGCCTACACGGATCAAAACCTTGCGGAGGTAGAGGACGATTCACAATTGCGCGATGCAATGATCGACACGCCCATCCTTATCGAACGGCCCATCGCTTTTCACAGCGACAAGGCTGTCATTGGACGCCCTCCGGAAGTCGTTTTGTCGCTGTTGGATTAAACCTGCTTTTGCAATCAGGCCTTGGGGGAGGCCACGCTGGCTTCAAGTTTTGGATAGCGCCATCCAAGCGTCACGCCCCGTGCAACAAGTGAGATCAAAAGAGCCAACCAAAGACCGTGATTTCCAAAACTGGGCATCAAAATCCAAACAGCGCCCAGATAGATCACCATGGAAATCAACATCATGTTGCGCAAATCTGGCCCGCGTGTTGCACCAATGAAAATGCCATCCAGTGTAAACGCCCAGACGGCCAATAATGGTGAAATCACGACCCAGACCATATATGCCTCGGCTTCTAAACGAACGTTAGGCGCGGTTGTCATCAGTTCGATCAATTGTCGCCCAAAAAGCGCAAAGGCAACAACCAACACAAACGCAGACACTGCCCCCCACAACCCACACAACCATGCGGCTCGGCGCAACCGCGCAACGTCTTTTCGCCCCACAGCGCGGGCCACCAACGTCTCGGCCGCATGTGCGAAGCCATCCAAAGCAAAAGCAGACAAGGTCAGGAATTGCATCAATACTTGGTTCGCGGCCAAAGTTTCGTCACCAAATCGGGCGCTAAAAAAGGTGAAAGAGGTGAAGATCGCCAATAAGGCCGCAGATCGCACGAGGATATCGCTGTTAACCAAGGCCATGCGCAGCAATTTGGCGCGATCCGATATGCGTTTCCAATCGCGCCATGCCGGATTGCGGAATGCGGGCGCGCACAAGTAAACCCCAACCAGAGCGCCAGCAACTTCCGCAATTACTGTTGCAATGGCCACGCCTTCCACGCCCCAGCCAAGCCCCAAAACGAACCATATATCCAGCACGATATTGGTGCCATTCATCACCAACTGCAGGATCAGAACTCTGCCTGTACGCTCCATAGCGACAAGCCACCCGGTCAATGCATACACAGAAATTGCAGCAGGTGCAGACCAGATGCGAATGCCCAAATAAGCAGTGGCGAGGTTCTCAACCTCTTTGGATGCAGGTGACAATGATAAAGCAAACGCGAACAACACCGATTGGAGTGCGATCAGTGCCAATCCCGCCCCGACTGCGATCAGCAAGGCACGGGTCAAAAAGGCCGAAACTTCGGCGGTATCACCCTCGCCTTCCGCCTGCCCCACAAGCCCTGTGGTGCCCATCCTGAGAAAACCAAACACCCAATAAATCGTAGTCAAAACGACCGAGCCGATGCCAACCGCCGCGATAGGAACCGCTTGGCCAGTTTGCCCAACAACACCCAGATCAACAGCCCCCAAAAGCGGAACAGTCGCGCTCGACAAAACGATGGGTAAGGCAACCCGTAAAACCCGTTTGTGGGTTAACGGCGCGACGTCATTCGTCATCTTTGCGGTCACGTTGAGGCATGACAAAATGCCCCGTGGCCTGAGCAAACAAGCGTTCGCGATTATCTTGCCACCCTTCGACATGCACAGACGCGTAACGTCGCCCAGAGCGGACAACTCGCGCCCTTGCATAGGCATCTCGCGGCAAGCCAGATCGCAGGTAATCCACAGTAAACCCAATAGTCTTGGGCAACCGTGGCAAGTCCGGTCCCGTCAGATCACCGCTCTCGATATCTTCCCACAGGTAAGACCAGCTGAGTGTGATCATAGCCGTGACTTCCAAAAATGCAGCTGTCGCGCCACCGTGCAATGCAGGCAACATCGGGTTTCCGATAAGCTTGTCGTCATACTCCATCACGCCCGTCAACTCGTCGCCGCGACGATCAAAATGTATGCCCATGAATTGAATATAAGGCACCCCTGTCACCAAAGAGGTCAGCGCCGCATCGCGACGTCTTTTGATAACTTGGACGGGTTCTGGTTGTGGGCGTTTCATCGCTTACGCTCCACTGTAAATGACCCTGTCGCCGTAGCAACGGGGTTGTTGCTGTCCTCATCGACCGTTGTGGCACGCACAAAAGCTACCGAACGCGTCACATGATAACACGTTGCCGTGGTTGTCACCGCTTGACCCGGCGTGGCAGCCCGCATGTAGTCGATGCGCAAATCTATTGTGGCCGTAGCGCCCGGATTTTCAGGATGTGAAATCACGGCCGCGCCACAGCATGTGTCCATCAACGCAGAAACAGCTCCGCCTGCGATGACTTTGGTGCGTGGATCGCCAATTAAGTGCTCAGCGTAAGGCATCGTGATCGTCGCAGTCCCATCGCCAACCTCGGTTAGGATCATCCCAAGCGCTCGGGAATGAGGAATGGCCTGAATAAATTGTTTAGCGAAGACAGATTTGTCCACCATGGGCGGGCCTCTTGGAGCTGTTGCAGCGTCTTCATCGCGCCCAAATCTACAAAGCGCAAGAGCGGTGGTTGCGCTTGGTCAAACATCGGCATACGATTTGCCCAATTGACCGGGAGAAATCAAAAATGTCCGAGCCGCGTCTGTCTTTCAAAGAGATGTGCGCAAAGTTCGAGGTCACCCCACGCACGTTGCGCTATTACGAGTATATAGAGTTACTTCAACCTGACCGCGAAGGCCGCGCCCGTTTCTATGGTGCCCGAGAAGTTGCACGCATGAAACTGATCCTAAGGGGTCGCAAATTTGGCTTTCAGCTGGAAGATATCCGGCAATGGCTGCTGATCTATGAGAATGACGGAACCGAGGCGCAGATGCGCGCTTGGATCGAAATGGCCGACGGTCAGCTGAAAGAACTTGCCGAACAGCGAGCGCAACTTGATGAAGCTTTTGACGAGCTACAAGGTTTGCGCGATTCAGTTGCGGTCGAACTTGCCACCTAAAGTTTGCAGCACCCAAAAAACGCATCTGACACAGCTTCGCTCTGTCGGATTGCGCTTCCAATCCGCTTGCATCTGACGCCCTCGGATCGCCCTTAGTCGTGTTGTTCAACTAAACGATGAGTCATTAAATTACGCGGACCGCAGGGTTACGTGAACGGAAGTTACGTCAATTATCAAGTGACGTAACGTTGGAGTTACGTCAACGTCAAGCAGCGTTGTATTATGTTATTGTCCATTCCATCTCATGACTATGACAAGAAATGCCAGAGTGAACACAATGACCACGGAAACCTTAACGATCAGAGAAATGTGCGAAGCCTTCGATGTCACGCCGCGCACATTACGTTTTTACGAGTCCAAAGAGCTGCTTTTTCCGATCCGGGAAGGCACTCACCGATTATTCACCAAGCGAGACCGCGCGCGGCTCAAGCTCATTTTGCGCGGAAAACGCTTTGGATTCAGCCTAGAGGAAATCCGCCAACTGCTGGACCTCTACGACATGGGTGATCAACAACACACTCAAATTGCGCGCACCTATGACATCGCCCGCGAACGGCTTGCCGATATGGAACGTCAACGTGACGAATTAAGCGAAGCCATCGTTGATCTGCAAGCACAACTAAAATGGGCTGAGAAAGTCATCGGATCAACGAACATCGCGTCCAAAGCTGCCGAATAGAACAACAACATCCGACCCCAAACGTCTAGGGAGATACCCAAATGCCAAGCTACACCGCCCCCGTCAAAGACATGCAATTCGTTCTACATGATGTGTTGAACGTATCCGCGTCCGACATTCCTGGATATGCCGATCTTGAGGCAGATTTCACATCAGCCATCCTTGAAGAAGCTGGCAAGATAAGTTCAGAAGTACTGCAACCCCTGAACACAGTGGGTGATGTTGAAGGCTGCACATTGGAAAACGGTGTTGTTCGGACACCAACGGGTTTCAAAGCTGCGTTTGAACAAGTCAAAGAAGGCGGCTGGCCAGGTCTTGATATGCCAGAAGAATACGGCGGACAGAACATGCCCGTCGTGATCGGTTCGGCCGTCGGTGAGATGTTTTCTGCGGCCAACATGGCCTTCACAATGTATCAAGGCCTCACACATGGCGCGGCCTCAGCCATTTTGGCACACGGATCTGAAGAGCAAAAAAACACCTATTTGTCGAAGATGGTCGCCTGCGATTGGACCGGCACAATGAACCTTACCGAACCACATTGCGGCACTGATCTGGGTTTGATGCGGACGAAAGCTGAATCACAAGATGACGGCAGCTATAAAATCTCTGGGCAGAAAATCTTCATCTCAGCCGGTGAACACGACATGTCCGAGAACATCATTCACTTGGTGCTTGGTAAAATCGTGGGTGGCCCTGAAGGCATCAAAGGGGTGTCGCTCTTTATTGTTCCCAAATTCCTCGTAAACGAAGATGGGAGCCTCGGCGCGCGCAACGGTGTCGCTGTCGGCAATATTGAAGAAAAAATGGGCATCCACGGAAATTCGACCTGTGTGATGAATTATGATGAGGCCACAGGCTACCTAATTGGCGACGCACACAAAGGCATGCGCGCTATGTTCACGATGATGAACGAAGCCCGCTTGGGTGTCGGAATGCAGGGTCTTGCCCAATCCGATGCCGCGTACCAAAACGCGCTCGAATATGCCAAAGATCGTCTGCAAGGACGTGACGTGACAGGTGTGAAAAACCCGGATGGGCCGGCCGACCCACTGATCGTACACCCTGACATTCGTCGCTCTTTGATGGATCAGAAATCCTTTGCGGAAGGTGCACGTGCGTTCATTCTGTGGGGATCAACACTGATCGACGCGGCACACCGCAACAACGACGAAAGCGCAGACGGCCTTGTGTCGCTACTGACACCGGTGATCAAAGGCTTCCTGACAGATGTGGGTTACGACAA
The DNA here is from genome assembly GCA_039978895.1 of Aliishimia sp. Lineage (GTDB taxonomy): Bacteria > Pseudomonadota > Alphaproteobacteria > Rhodobacterales > Rhodobacteraceae > Aliishimia. The sequence continues at coordinate 311,048 of JBDWAL010000055.1, read as the reverse complement.
CACGGTCAAAGCCCAGCAAGTCTATGGCGGACATGGCTACATCGAAGAATGGGGCATGTCTCAGTTCACGCGCGATTCCCGAATTGCGATGATCTATGAAGGGGCAAATGGCGTGCAAGCTCTTGATCTAGTTGGGCGCAAGCTTGCACAAGACGGCGGAAAACATGTCATGGCCTTCTTTGAATTGGTCAAAACCTTTATCAAAGACGAAGCAGGTCAGGACGCAGAATACGACAAGGACTTCCTTGATCCGCTGAAAACAGCATCCAAGGATTTGCAGTCTGCGGGCATGTACTTCATGCAAAACGGGATGGCCAATCCCAACAATGCTTTGGCGGGGTCTTATGACTTCATGCACATGTTCGGCCAAGTTTGCCTTGGCTTGATGTGGGCGAAGATGGGCAAAGCGGCGAAGCAGGCTCTTGCCGATGGCACGTCGGACGTGGCGTTTTATGAGACAAAACTGCACACGGGTCGCTATTATATGGCACGACAGCTTCCAGCCACCGCCTTACATTTGTCCCGCATTCAAACAGGTGCGGACACAGTGATGGCCTTAGAAGCCGCCAACTTCTAAAATTGGGGTGGAGTTGCCCTCCACCTCAAGCGCTTCTGGGAGGGATCGCGCCAATGCCCAAACGTTTCCGCCTCACCCGTAGGTTCCCTGTCGCCATGACAGAGGATGGCTATCGTCGGTTAAAGAAATTTGCCGACGAAGCCGGATTGGACGAGGGAGAGGCGCTGTCCTTCCTTTTCGAGAATTTCAGCTCTGTGATGAATGAAGAAAACCTGACTGCGCGGCTGCGGCTGTTCAACTCAGACCTAGAGAATCGCAAGCGATAAGTTGATCGAAAGGGCCTTCGATGCATGACGTGACCACAGCTTCATCTGCATGGATGACCAACGAACACCGTATGATTTCAGACCTCGCGGCTGACTTCATCACAACGGAGTGGTCACCACGCTTCGCCAAATGGCGCAAACAAGGTCAAATGGATCGATCCATCTGGCAAGAAGCCGCGTCTGTCGGACTGCTTTGCCCGTCGATCCCCGAAGAGTATGGCGGCCCGGGCGGCGATTTCGGACATGAAGCCGCAATCATGATCGAAACATGCCGAGCCAACATTTCAAGCTGGGGTTATCCAATTCACGGCCCCATTGTCGCGCATTACATCCTTGCATTTGGCACTGAAGAACAAAAACACCGCTGGCTGCCACATTTGATCTCCGGCGAGATGGTCGGCGCTTTGGCAATGACCGAGCCATCCACAGGTTCAGATGTCCAGCGGATCAAAACCAAGGCGGTGCGCGACGGGAACGCATACCGACTATCAGGGCAAAAGACTTTTATTTCCAACGGTCAACACGCAAATCTGATTATCGTTGCTGCCAAAACCGACCCAAGCCAAGGGTCAAAGGGCGTGTCTCTTGTCGTACTTGAGACCGATGGCGCAGAGGGTTTCACGCGTGGCCAAAACTTGGAGAAAGTCGGGCTGCACGCAGCCGACACATCCGAGTTGTTTTTTGACAACGTGTTGATTGCCCCCGAAAACATCCTTGGCGGAGAAGAGGGACAGGGGTTTTATCAAATGATGCAACAACTCCCGCAGGAACGCTTGGCGATTGCGTGCGGGGCGGTTGGGGCCATGGAAGGTGCTGTGTCGCGCACCATAGAATACTGCAAAACGCGTGAAGCTTTCGGCGGGCCACTCACACAGTTTCAAAACACCCGTTTCAAATTAGCAGAATGCTTGACGAAAACGAAAGTGGCGCGGGCATTTCTCGATGAATGTATCCTTGAACACATGCGCGGCGACCTAAGCGTCGAAAAGGCAGCAATGGCAAAATATTGGCTGACCGACACCCAAGGCGAAGTTTTAGATGAATGCGTGCAGCTCCATGGCGGCTACGGATTCATGCAAGACTATGCCGTTGCAGAAATGTGGACGGATGCGCGTGTGCAAAGAATATACGGCGGTACGAATGAGATAATGAAAGAACTCATCGCGAGGGCGTTGTGATGCTGAAAACGTCAGATTCGAGCCGACATGTGTCTTTTCACGTAAATTTTGACAGATAGACTGCGCAGGTCATTGGGGCGCTAACCCCCATAAGACCAAAACCTAACAAGCCTCGGGAGGGCACATAAAACCATGACCATCCAACTGCATTGCTTCGGCGAGTCCGGAAATTCATACAAGGCCGCCCTGCCCCTCGCACTGTCTGGCCTCGATTGGGAGCCCGTCAAAGTGGATTTCTTTGCAGGCGCAAGTCGTACCCCTGAATACAAAGCGATGAACGTTATGGGAGAAGCGCCCTTCCTCATCGACGGGGATGTGAAGTTGTCTCAATCTGGAGTGATCCAACAATATATAACAGACAAAACGGGTAAATTTGGGGGGACGGATGCCGAAAAATATGACGTTTTGCGATGGGTTCTCTTTGACAATCACAAACTGAGTTCGATGGCGGGCATGACACGCTTTTTGATGAACTTCCTTCCCGAGGACAAACGCCCTCAAGATGTTATCGCATTCAACTTGGGGCGCCTTCAGGGCGCGTATTCAGTCCTAGAGGCCCATTTGGAAGGACGCGACTTCATTGTGGGTGACGGCGCCACAAACGCTGATTTTTCCTGCTGCGGGTACCTATACTACCCAGAACCATTTGGCTTTGAACGCAAGGACTGGCCTAATATGAACCGCTGGCTGGATAACATTTCGGCGCTTCCCGGTTGGAAACACCCGTATGATTTGATGCCCGGTTCTCCGGCCGATCGCGCATAATTTATGTTCGGACTGTTTCGCAAATCCAAGGCTAAAGGGGTCGCGCGCATTCTTATGGATGACGCGATCTTTGCCGAAAGTGCGGAAACCTGGGCTGTATCTTCTGGCTTGGCAGATTTCGTCAATTCGATGCTCTCAACCGGGCAATATCGACGTGACGAAATCCCAGCCGAAGCAATGTGGCTTTATCATGCCGATTATTACATGGCCCAAGTCCAGAACGGCGGGCATTCCCAGTTTGTTCACAACTCTGGCATGTCTAAATGGATTTCAGACGACGCCTTGAACGGACTGGATTTGATTGGCGCCAGCCTCTATGCAAGTTGTCTGCGTGATTTGCGAGCTTGGATCAAAACCCACCCTCAAGAAGCCCAAAGCCAAGATGGTTTCGGGACGCGCGCTGATATACTCGATGACATCGACGCCCGTTTCTACGAGGCTCCGTCAGACGCGTATTATGGCAGTTTGCGGGAGTGGTTACGCGGCTCTGACATTGTGGATTTACTGCCAAAGCAAGAACTTATGCAAGCCATGGTCCAGCTGACGGATTCGAACCCTGAACGCGCAAAAAGGGAACGATTTTCACGCATAGCACACCTTCAACACGGTTTATCAGACCCACACCTTGGTCTTTATCGTGCCGCTGCCGCAACACAGCAAGTCGATGGCAAACCCTTTCAAATCCAAGCGTTGACCGCCGGCTTCCCAGTGGGGCACCCAACTGAAAAAGATGGCGTTATTTGGGGCGTACAAACCACATTCGGCGTCTTGGCGGGGTATGCGAACGAGGACGAAGTTGTCTTAACCCAACCCACAAAAGAAAATGGATTTGGCGTGGGAGCCGCAATTTTTTCAGGTGACCGCGCTAAAGCCCAAGCCTGCTTAGACTATGCGCAAACCCGCCCAATCGCAGCATGTGCTGTAGCTCTGCTTGCTAAAGTAAATAAAGCCAGCCAACTCAACTACATCGGCCCTTTGACCACTCAGCCTTCAATCGAGAAAAATGGTGATGTGGGCATGGGCTACGTTGGAGAAACCGAGGACGGCACGCCCTATACCTTTGTCTTCAAAGAGCAAGCCGCACTCATCGCGCCTTTCCCACTTGGAAAAAAAGTCATGGCGAGCTTGACCAGAAAAGACATGCAAAATCTCACCCACGAAATTGAGGCCCATAATGCATATGTGCCTTGGCGATAAGCCAAAGAAAGGATCACCCCAATGACTGAAGCTTATATTTACGATGCTGTGCGTTCTCCACGTGGCAAGGGCCGCAAAGACGGTAGCTTACACGAAGTAACCGCCGCGCGCCTGTCAGCCCAAGTGCTGAACGCAGTGAAAGAGCGCAACAACCTGTCAGGCCATGCCGTCGAAGACGTGATCTGGGGCAATGTGACCCAAGTCATGGAACAAGGCGGCTGTTTGGCGCGAACAGCAGTCCTGGCATCTGATCTAGATGAGTCCATCCCCGGCCTTGCGATAAACCGTTTTTGTGCATCTGGCATGGAAGCTGTGAACCTTGCCGCCAACCAAGTTAAGGGCGGCGCGGGCGATGCTTATATTGCGGGCGGTGTCGAAATGATGGGCCGTGTTGCCATGGGGTCAGACGGGGCGGCGATTGCAGCCGACCCTTCCATCGCAATGGAAACCTATTTTGTCCCACAGGGCATTTCAGCCGACATTATCGCAACCGAATATGGGTTTTCGCGCGATGATGCGGATGCTTTGGCCGTAGAATCTCAGCGCCGTGCAAAAGCCGCATGGGATGACGGCCGGTTCGACAAGTCTGTCCTGACCATTCGCGACCAAAACGGCCTCGTGATCTTGGACCAAGACGAATACATGCGCCCCAGCACCGATATGCAAAGCCTTGGCGCCTTGGGGGCGTCTTTCCAAGCGATGGGTGAAGTCATGCCCGGCTTCGACAAGGTCGCCCTGATGAAATACCCGCATTTGGAGCGGATCAACCACATCCACCACGCCGGGAATTCATCTGGAATCGTAGACGGTTCCGCAGCGGTCCTGATTGGCAACAAAGAATTCGGCGAAAAGTACGGGCTTAAACCCCGTGCGCGCATCCGCCAAACAGCCAAGATCGGCACAGATCCCACAATCATGCTGACAGGCCCAGTCCCCGCCACACAGAAAATCTTGAGTGACAGTGGCATGGCCATCAGCGACATCGACTTGTTTGAAGTCAACGAGGCATTCGCATCGGTTGTGTTGCGCTTCCAGCAAGCCTTTGATGTGGACCCCGCTAAGGTCAATGTAAACGGTGGGTCGATTGCTATGGGCCATCCGTTGGGTGCGACTGGTGCAATGATCATCGGCACTTTGTTGGACGAGTTGGAACGTTCAGACAAAGAGGTCGGACTGGCGACATTGTGCATCGCGTCAGGCATGGGTGCCGCGACAATCATCGAACGCGTGTAAAGTCGAAACAGGGCAAGCGCATGAACACTGACGACCCAAAACTCATCTTCCAAAACGTCCTCGACGCGATGTCGCAGGCCGTGGCGCAAGATGGTGTGAAAGGTTTGATGCCCCTATTTAGCTTGCCCTATTTGCACCTCGCCTTGGATGCTAAGATCATGTTGGAGACGCGTGAAGACTTGATAGCGGGCCTTGAGGCTTTCTATCAAACTTTGGCGTCAAAAGGTGTCGACAAGGTCATTCGCCTCGCCAGCAAAGCGACGCATCTCAGCGCTAACTATATCGATGGCATCTATGTGTCGCATCTTTTGCGCGGCACACTCCCTATTGTGCGCAGCTATACCAACCGCGCGGTGATCCGACGTACGACGGATGGGTGGAAGTTGACGGAAACCATGAACGGATTCCGCCATAATACATGGCCCATCCGTGTGTTTTCAGTTCCAGACGAAGTGCCTGATTATACCTCTTTGGGCATTGAGGACTCGCGACGCAGTGCCTTGGAGCCTTTGGCAATCTATCAAACGTTCATCAACGCGATGACCAGAGCCAATGTCTCAGGGAACTTTGAAGACTACTGCAATAGGTGCCTGTTTCCACATACATCGCACACCAACAATCACGACACTAAGAACGTGACAAAAGAGCATTCTCGTGTGTTTTTTGACGCCCTTTTAGAACTTCTTGAAGAACACAAAGTCGAAGACTTCATGCGGATCGCAGATCATGCGGAATTCGTCAGTGCAGATGAAATATGCGGCTACCATACGGCACGGTTTTTACCCGATGGGCCTGGCGGGTTAGCCCCAGTGAAATCGCGCATGATCCTAAAACGCTTAGGCACCAGATGGTTCATGAGCTCCGTTACCAATTCCCTCTCTAACGAGGGTTACCCTTATCGTCATCCGATCCCCACGGAGGATCTCATGACACAACTTGCTATTCAGAAAAGGACCAACACATGGCCGACTTCACAATGATCAAAGACGCTACAGGCGTCGCAACAATCACATGGGATGTTCCCGGAAAATCCATGAACGTCATGAGCTTGAACGGGCTTCAAGAGCTCTCGGATGCTATTGATGACGCACTTCAAGATGACGCCGTCAAAGGGATCGTCATCACATCTGGCAAAGAAGGCTCCTTTGCTGGCGGGATGGATTTGAACCTTTTGGCCAAGATGAAAGAAGATGCAGGCGACGATCCGGCCAAAGGTCTGTTCGAAGGCACCATGAAGATGCACCACCTGCTGCGCAAAATCGAGCTGGCGGGAATGGACCCCAAGAGTCAGAAGGGCGGCAAGCCAATCGCCTCAGCGGTTCCGGGCACGGCAGCAGGCATCGGCTTGGAGCTACCCCTTGCCACGCACCGCATCTTTGTGGCCGACAATCCCAAAGCGCGTATTGGACTGCCCGAAATTCTTGTTGGTATCTTTCCTGGCGCAGGCGGCACCACACGGTTGGTGCGCAAGCTTGGTGTGATGCAAGCCTCACCATTGCTGTTGGAAGGCAAGATGTTGGCCCCTGCGAAAGCAAAATCCGCGGGCGTTATCGACGAAGTTGTAGCCGATCCGGTGGCCGCAGCAAGTGAATGGGTCCTTAACGCATCTGATGCTGACCTCGTTAAAGACTGGGACAAAAAGGGCTATAAAATGCCGGGTGGCGCACCTTACCACCCTGCAGGTTTCATGACATTTGTCGGCGCGAACGCAATGGTCAACGGCAAAACAAAAGGCGTGTTTCCAGCCGCCAAAGCCATGTTGTCAGCGGTTTATGAAGGCGCCTTGGTGCCATTCGAAACAGCTCTAAAGATTGAAGCGCGTTGGTTTACCTCTGTCCTAATGAACCCATCTTCGGGTGCCATGATCCGATCACTTTTCTTAAACAAGGAAGCGTTGGAAAAAGGCGCTGTCCGGCCAGAAGGCATCCCAGATCAGCGTGTCAAAAAGCTTGGCGTTTTAGGCGCTGGTATGATGGGCGCGGGCATTGCTCTTGTCTCAGCGCAAGCCGGGATCGAAGTTGTTTTGATCGACCGAGATCAGGACGCTGCCGACAAAGGCAAAGCCTACTCGGAAAGCTATATGGACAAGGGCATAAAACGCGGCAAAGCAACAGCCGAAAAGAAAGAAGCTCTTTTGTCGAAAATTACGGCAACGCCTGACTTGTCGCATCTCAGCGATTGCGACCTGATCATTGAAGCCGTGTTTGAAGATCCCGCAGTCAAGGCTGAGATGACCAAAAAGGTCGAAGCGATCATTCCAGAAGACTGTATCTATGCTTCCAACACCTCAACATTACCGATTACATCTTTGGCGACCGCCTCTGTGCGGCCAGAGCAATTCATCGGCATTCACTTCTTCTCTCCGGTGGAACGCATGTTGTTGGTTGAGATCATCAAAGGAAATGAAACGGGTGATCGCGCCGTAGCCAAATCGCTCGATTATGTGCGCCAAATCCGCAAGACACCCATTGTCGTAAATGATGCACGCTTCTTCTACGCCAACCGCTGCATCATTCCTTATGTCAACGAAGGCGCGCGGATGCTAACGGAAGGCGTGGCGCCTGCTATGGTTGATAATGCGGCACAGTTGCTTGGTTTTCCAGTTGGACCAATCCAATTGACCGACGAAACGTCCATTGATCTTGGGGCCAAAATTGCACGCGCCACGAAAGCTGCAATGGGCAATGAATATCCCGACAGCGAAGCCGACGATCTTATCTTCTGGATGGAAGATCTTGGTCGGATGGGGCGCAAAGCGAACGCTGGCTTTTTTGATTACGATGAAAAAGGCAAACGTTTGGGCTATTGGAAAGGTATGCACGACAAATATCCACTCGCAGCAGAGCAACCAGAACTACAGGAAATCAAAGACCGTTTGATGTTCGTACAAGTGCTTGAAGCCGTGCGCGCATTGGAGGAAGGCGTGTTGATGGATATTCGCGAAGGCGATGTGGGCGCCATCCTAGGATGGGGATTTGCCCCATGGTCCGGTGGTCCATTAAGCTGGCTCGATATGATCGGGACACCCTACGCCGCCGAACGCTGTGACCAATTGGAAGCTAAATTTGGCGCGCGTTATGCATGCCCAGCGTTGCTACGTGAAATGGCAGAGAAGAACCAAACGTTCTATGGTCGCTTCAATCCAGATGTAAAATCTGCCGCTTAGACGTCACAAAGGTCACATTAAGTAAGAATGTCTGTCAGCCCGAAACCTATTCTGGCTGACAGAATGTCCGAAGCCAACTAAGTATTTGATATTTAATTGCCATTGAGGACTCCTTGATCCTTCAAGTATTTTCCCCACCTAATTTTTGGGCATGATTTTGTTTTTATTTTTCGAACTATCCTAAGTTCCAGACCAACCTTGAGCAGAATTAAATCCAAAAAATCGGGATTCTATTCGAAAAATTAGCAATCAATTAGGTTCGCTGCCGTATTGAACGAGCCACAACTTCATTTCTTCGAGGCAGTTCAATACATGTTTGCTACTTTGAAACGGCTCCCAGTCAGCACTTCTATGATCATTTTGACCCTTTCTGGGTTCGCAGCCGCATTCACATTCTTCGCATTTGAAATGAGGACTGACCTCAGAGTAAAACACGATGCTACCAACGATCGCCACATGGCGGACCTAAGTGGATCAGTTGGCCATTTGGTTCATGAATTGCAAAAGGAGCGAGGGGCAAGCGCAGGGTTTATCGCAAGCAATGGCGCCGCCTTCACCACGCAATTACCTGAGCAAAGGTTATTGACTGACGCTGTCGCTTTGGACTTCAAAGAACATGTTGCAAGTATTCTAGAGTTAGACATTGAAGGTGCGCTGCGTGAAGATGTTCACATTGTGTCGAATCTGATCGACGACCTTGATACGTTGCGCCTCGAAGTAGACGCGCTCGAAACGACAGTTCCCGAAACTGTCGGCCAAATCACAGCCCTCAACAAAGCAGCGATTGCCTTGCTCGTCGACATGAGCACGCAAATCTCAAATGCAGCCGCAGCAAGTGCGTTGCAACGACACACAGTCTTGATGATCGCAAAAGATTTTTCAGGGTTAGAGCGCGCAGTAGGTTCGAGCGGATTTGCGCTTGCTAAAACGAACAATGGCAAAGTACCGGACGCCGTTCGAAACCGCTTTCTAGAGCTCGTTTTAGAGCAAAACAGCCTTTTCCATACGTACCACACTCTGGCAATGCCAACGATGAGACAAGCGTTGGACGATTTCGATCAAACTGAAGCATCCTTGATGACCCAACAGTTCAGAGACGTTATGAAAGATAACAATCCGGCCCAGATCGCCAAAGTTCTACCTGAAGATTGGTTTCAAACCATCACCAAAAAAATCAACTTAATCAAACAACTGGAAGACGCAGGCGTAGAGGAAATCGCAGTTTTGATGCGCGGTGCCGAAAAATCGGCAGACAACATGATTATTTTCTCGTCTCTTAAAATGCTCCTAATTACCCTAACCGTTGGGACTTTCTCATTCTTTACAGTGCGGAACGCGCGTAATTCCCTGAATCAGACTGCGAGTCGGGTAACCGCATTAGCAAACGGCGACTTTGAAACTCCAATCGTCCAGGCACCACAAGCTGACTTAGGTAAAATTACAAGTGCACTTGAGCTGTTCCAACTTAGTGAGCAAGCGCGTTTTGAACAGCGAACCGCTCAAGAAAAAATGGAAAGCAGTTCAGTTGCAGGGATCGCACGAATTGTGAAAGACGCGTCCGCGGGGAATTTTGCACCAACCTTGAATATTCGCTTGCGTGATCTCAGTGGGGCATCGTTGATACTTGGTAAAGGCATCAACGAAATTCTTGGGGTGGTTGAAACTGTCGTCATGGATCAACGCCAGCGGGACCAAGAAGTATTCGATCAGCAAAAAGCCGAAGCCGATGCGCAGGATCAAGCGGTTCGTGAGATCAACATGGTTGTCGCGGCTTGCGCCAGTGGCGACTTCTCAATGCGGGTAAATACAGACGGAAAAACAGGCGTTTGGCATGAAGTTGCGGTCGGCCTAAACAAAATCGCTGAAATGTCTGACGACGCTTTGCAAGAAATCAAGACAATCATGTCCGCGGTTTCAAAGGGCGATCTGACCAAAGAAATGGGCGCGCATTACAATGGCACCTTTGGAGAGATCGGCAGCGCAATGAACATCTCTATCGGCACATTGTCGGGTGCATTCCATGACATCCAATCTGAGGCTGGCTTGTTGAAGTCAGCGTCCCAACAAATGCGAGACGGGGTAGCTGATCTAAAAAGTCGATCTGCGGAACAGGCACAAACGATCGTTCAATCGGCAGGTATGGCAGACGTTTTGTCTTCAACTGTGAAGGAAAATTCGGTCCAATTGCAAAAATGCCAAACTCTCATCCGTAACGTCGGCGAACAGACAGGTTCAAGTCACAAGATTGCAGCCGATGCGGTCGAGCAAATAGAAAGCGTCGAAAACGCATCCGAAGAGATGGGAAAAATTGTCGCCACGATAGACGACATAGCATTCCAGACCAACTTGTTAGCATTGAATGCGTCGGTCGAAGCCGCGCGCGCTGGGGATGCTGGCAAGGGCTTTTCTGTCGTCGCTTCCGAGGTGCGAATGTTGGCAGAACGGTCTGCTGTAGCGTCTCGGCAAATTGGTGCTTTAATTTCTGACAATGTCGAAAACGTCAAAAACGGCTCTGAAAAAGTTCGAATGACTGGTGGCGCGATAGAAAAAATTTCAGCGTCCATGCGCGAAATTCTTGATTTAATCTCGGGCGTTAGCCAAGCGGGAGAAGAGCAGACCAACGAAATTTCAGGGCTTGTGTCTGCGATGTCTCGCTTGGATGCGAGTGCCCAACAGAACGCTGCGCTTGCCAAGTCGAACGATGAAGTCATGGAAGCTTTGTCCCATAGTGAAGCACAGCTGTCTGCTACGGTTCGAATGTTCGAAACGAATGATCACCAAGCAACATCTCAAAGCGTAGTGCCCGACTCATCCATAGAAGAAGAGAGGCTCTATGAGAGTGAGCACTTGCAAAAGAGAGCATCTTAATCTCATTAGGAACCTCGAAAGACTTGGCCATCCATCTAAGTCTGACGAGGTTTCGCACTACTCTTGGCATCGATTTCAACGTAATCCTGCCGGTCTGGCAGAGAAGGGTAAAGTAAGGCGACATGAGACAGATTAAACTTTGAATTGCTTGGTGTTGTTATTTTGTCCTGTTCGCCGTTGCACGTTGAAAAGCACCCGATAAATTCAATCATACCGGTTTTAGAGAAACTGTTGGGAACAAAAAATTTCTGATCAAAAATCTCTGCGTCTTGGGAAAGCAGTCTCAAGAAAACACCTAAGGAGCTTTTGTTGATCATGCCAGAAAGATTGGGTTTCTGCAGTAAAAACTGCTGGAAACTGCCAACCAATGTTCGCAAATTTCGAAGTTCGCTCAAATTCCAAACGTTCCTTTAATGAAGGCTACTTCGCAAAAAAACGTACCAATTGAACCCTACTTGTTTTCGGCCAACCTGTATTTCGGCTGGCTGGAAGCATACCAAGGAACCTTTAGACGTTGAGTTGCGCGTTACTGCATCATTGGGGATGTTGGTATTTTTGCTTCCACCAAAATCTCAAATCCACTGAATGACATGAGGTTTGACCCCATCAACTTGGTCAAACCTCAAACCAAACGACGTGCTTTGAGAGGACAGCGCACCAGATGAAAGCAATCCCGATAGCTGATCTGGCTGCTACTGCGGGCAATTATACTTCATTGAACTCGGAAAATTTTGCGTTCCTTGTGGCGGGCCTCTGCCGCAGAAGTTGCGGTCCTTGTGCCTGGCTTACGGTTTCGGTGTTGGGGACGAAACCGTGAGGCTAGGCTCAAAAGGCCAGACACAAGGAACGAGATCGATAGGACCAACTGGGGGGTTGACTGCCGCTACCGAAATTCTGTGTCTTTGATCTCGTTTAGGCCGCTTGCGTCTGCATGTGTGGCGCTGGCATATTTTCCATTTCCATGCAGTCAATCAACCAGCTTGCCTCTTCGATGTTCAACACGTCGTAAGGTTGGCTTGATGGATCGAGCATGTCTGCGAGCTGCAGATGGGCTTGAGGGCAATAGATCAAGGCACCGCCTTCTGCGTAGATCACTTCAGGCTTCGCGAAAAACAATGTAACGATTTCGAATTCATTGGCCTGTAGGTCCCTGTGGACCCCACGAAATCCGATCAAGGAGGTTGCGGGTACAACAGCGAAAGGATCACCAAACGCGTCAATCGCCGCGTCGCTTTCGACCATCACGCCTTGTTCTGGTAACAAACGCATTGTATTGCGATTCCCCAGAGCGCCTGCAGGAACAGTTACTGGCAACATGTGTTCTGGAACGGTTGTCGCGTCGGTAAACATTACTGTGCGACGAACTTCGACAACATACTGCATTCCGTGATCAAAGGTTAGAACCTGATCGCCGGGTGCGATTGTATCAACTGCGCGCCATCCAAGGTTCGACGCGACTTTGGTTCCGGTGATTAAACCGTGGCCCGCGAATATGGCGGCTCCATCGAATGCACCGCTGGTTTCTGCCATGCGTTGTGGAGCTGCTGTCGCTTTGCTCTTCCATCCAAACATTTAATCATTCCCCAGATCGTGGGCGTTTTGAGGTCGAGGACCAGACGCCGGTGAAGCATTGAATTCATATGTTATGATTCTCTGGGCGGCTGTTGGTCATCGACGGGGCGGAATTAAGGCATTGTTAACCCCTCAGGGGACAATCATCCGAATTCGATAAAATTTGACATTAATTGGGAACAGTGCGGGCCATGTCTTGCTATCCCAAGTCTGGTTTCCAACCATTTGCCTTATTCGAACCTGTATCCGAATCTCTGAATGTCGTTCGCACAAACCTTTGACAGGGCGTCTACGCTTTCATTGCTGAAGAGCGATTGCCACCTTGCAGGCTTCTCCGAAGCATTGACCTTCGGTATCTGCAAACTGAAGCCAAGATGAGCCTCTAATGCGGCGATATCATGCGCCAAGTGTTCCAATCGTATGTAAAGATCGCAACGCTCCTGTCCGGATGCGTCCGTCATATACCCTGCCGCAGGAGACGCCTTCAGGCTCGAAAGTGTTTTTGGGTGCTGTACAAATGCGTCGAAAGTCAGTGTCTTCGCCAGCCGAACAGAGTTGTGTTCAAAACTTTGCGACCGCAGCCAATGGTAATAGCTGGCGGTTCGTTCCCATGGGTTGCGCACCAACGTGAAGCAGAACAAGTCCGGCAATTCATCTAGTCCGACCAGACCATCAATATCTGCCATGGTTGCGTGTTTCCACAAGCGCCCTCGTGACTGTACCGATTTCAATCTATGCCGTCGCTGCATCGCTTTAGGTGTATCGCCCAACATAAGATCGTCCTTCATGGCGCGTGCTTCTAACGCGAGTGCCATCGACGTTCCGCCTGTTTTGGGAATGTGTATGAACAAATAACGCCGCCCACGAGACAAAATCACGTTCGGCCCTCTCTGGTGCGTATGGCGATCACAACGCCCGCCAATGCGATCAATGCAATGCCCAAACCTTGCTGTAGATTTACGTGTTGACCCAGCACCCACCAACCGAAAAATGGGCCAAAGATCATGACCGAATACTCAAACACAGCCACATGACTAGCTTCGCCCAACTGGTACGCTCGATTCAGTAATCCCACCCCAATCACAGATCCCAGAACTTGCACCAAAAGATATGGCAGTGCCGCGTCGATGGGCCAGATCCACCCTCTGGTCAAGAATGCGAGGCCGGCGGCTCCAACTTCAAGCTGCACGGCCTCGACAATGCCCAGTGCCGCTAGGCCAATTATTCCTTGCGTTAGAAAAATGCCCAAAAGCAACGTCAATGTGCTTTCCCCTTCACACAACGCACGTGTTGCGACCACCCCGGACGCATAAAGCATGCCGCCGATCACCGGTAAGGCCAAGGCCCATCCCAACGCAGCACTCGATGGGCCAAGCACCATAAGAATACCAACAAATCCAATTAAAACTGCAAACACCCGCCACGGTCCGATTGGCTGTTTTAAAACAAAGGCCGTTAAGAGTAGTACAAAAATCGGCGAGGTGAACAGCCCAGCCAAAGCCATAGCAATCGGCATAAAAGCCAAAGCACCAAAATAGAAAAACATGCCCGTCGCCACAAAAATGCTACGGATCGCCACTGCCTTGAAATTCCGAGGGCGCACAGTCCCAAGCCCCAGTAAGGACAACGCAAGTACAATCGGGGCAGCCATTGCCAAACGGACCACAAGAAATTGCCAAACGGAGATAGTCTCGGCTATCACAGTCACATAAATGTCGATACAGCCGATGATCGCCATCGCACTTACCATGCTGATCGCAGCCGCTGTCGGCCGGTTTTGCGATGTGCTTGTCATGGATTGCTTTTGCCCCAGCTAAACCGTCAAATACCACAGACGACAAACAAGGGAGATTTGCAATATGGGCTGGATGACTGACGAAACGGGCCTTGAAAAATGTGCCGCGAACTATGTGCCGCTCACGCCCCTGTCGCATTTGCAACGTGCTGCCAAAGTGTTTCCGGATCATTTAGCTGTGGTTTATGGCAATCACCGGGTCAACTACGGCGACTATCATGAACGTTGTACGCGCTTGGCGTCTGGCTTGGCGAGCTTAGGCGTTTTACCCGGCGACGTCGTGGCCACCCTCATTCCAAACCTTCCAGCCCAAGCCGAAGCGCATTTTGGCGTGCCCGCTTGCGGCGCCGTCTTGAACACCATCAATGTCCGATTGGATGTCAGCACTGTCAGCTATATTTTCGACCATGGCGGGGCCAAGGTCGTATTGGTGGACACCCAATTTCTGGGTTTGGTTGAAGACAGCGTTGCGCAAATTGAAGGTGCGTCCCCCCAAATCATCGAAATACCCGATATCGCGGCAGGGTATCCTGCCAGTGGGCGGCATCAAACTTATGAAGATTTGCTCTCCAAAGCCGATCCGGCCTTTGAGTGGATCATGCCTCAGGACGAATGGGAAAGTCTGGCGCTGAACTACACCTCCGGCACAACTGGACGGCCAAAGGGTGTCGTTTATCATCATCGTGGTGCTTATTTGATGACAATGGGGACAGTTGTAAGCTGGCGAATGGTCATGCATCCGATTTACCTAACGATCGTCCCCTTGTTCCACTGCAATGGATGGAACCACACATGGATGATGCCGATGCTGGGCGGTACAATTATATGCTGCCGCGATGTTACCGCCGCCAACATTTTTGAGGCTATCGCACAAGAAGGCGTCACGCATTTTGGCGGCGCCCCTATCGTTTTGAACGCATTGATCAATGCCCCTGAAGGCGAACGCCGTTCGTTTGAGCACACCGTTGAAGTCTTCACAGCGGGTGCGCCACCTGCCCCCGCGACCTTATCCAAAATCGAACCCATGGGGTTTCATGTCACGCAAGTCTATGGGCTGACCGAAACCTATGGGCATGTCACGGAATGTTTGTGGCAGGATGCAAAATGGAGCGAGCTGAAAGGCGATGACCGCGCGGCAATCAAGGCGCGTCAAGGTGTGGCCTTTCCAATGATGGATGACATCACCGTACTTGACGACACCATGACGCAAATTCCGATGGATGGTAACGCGCAAGGTGAAATCGTGATGCGTGGAAATTCCGTGATGAAGGGATATCTCAAGAATCCGGAGGCAACGGCAAAGGCCTTCAAAGGCGGGTATTTCCACTCGGAAGACCTCGCAGTCCAACACAGCGACGGCTACATTCAAATCGCGGATCGAGCGAAAGACATCATCATTTCAGGTGGTGAGAACATCTCCTCCGTCGAGGTCGAGGGTGTTCTGATGGGACATCCGGACGTTCTTCTAGCGGCTGTCGTCGCCAAACCTGACGAAAAATGGGGCGAAGTTCCTTGCGCCTTTGTGGAAATCAAACCGGGAACCAATCCAAGCGAGGCCAACTTGATTGCATTTACCCGCGAAAAACTTGCAGGGTTTAAAACGCCGAAATCTGTAGTTTTCTTGGAGCTGCCGAAGACTTCGACCGGAAAGATACAGAAATTTGAGTTACGCAAACTGGCCGCATCGCAATAGAGGTGCCCTTTGGTCCACTTAAGTTTGCGACACCACATCAACGTAACCTGCGTCTTGGCGCGGCCCATCCCCCCATGCTAGTCTTGGCGCAACAAAAAGGCCCGAGCAGCCACATCAAGCATTTCGCGTTTCCACCGACCTCAGAGGGACGCAGATTGACGCCCTTGGCTCGCCTGTGCTTTTCGACACACTATGGTTAAGATGAAACGTAAAAATTTGGCATGACCGCGCTCAAAAAATATGATCGGATCGAAGCATCCGGCCTGTGGCGTCCAACCGCGGATAGCCAGCGCCGTGACGTGGTAGCAACATTGGGTGATGCGACGTTAACAATCAAAGCGACCAACGATCAGGCCTTGGCGCACTGGTCTTTGGCTGCAATTGAACGGGCCAATCCAGGCAAGACCCCAGCGCGGTTTCATCCGGATGGCGATCCGGGCGAAGAGCTCGAATTGGGTGCGGAAGAAGTCGATATGGTGGATGCCATTGAAACGCTCCGACGCGCCATAGATCGCGCAAGACCTCGTCCGGGACGCGTTCGCTGGGTGGGCATGTCATTGTCAACTGCAGCTGTAGTCTATGCTTCTGTCTTTTGGCTGCCGGGCGCTTTGATCGATCACACGTTGCGTGTCGTTCCAAATGTGGCGCGTGCAGAGATCGGTCAATCATTGTTCAACCGGATTCAGCGTGTCACGGGCCCAGCCTGTGGAACAACGGCTAACAATTCCAGTCTGTCCCACCTCGGAACAAGGTTGAAAACGCCCCATCTGGCCGTAATGCGCGGGGGGATTAAGGACGCGTTGCACCTGCCGGGAGGGCAAATTTTGCTGGCCCGTCAATTGGTAGAAGATCACGAGGAACCCGATGTCATTGCTGGATATATCCTCACCGAAGTGGCGATCGCTGGCCTGCATGACCCTTTGCGCGATGTACTAGAATATAGTGGGACCTATGCCACCTTTCGTTTGCTGACCACGGGACGGTTGGATGCAGACACACTGGACGAATACGGGGAACATGTCTTGACTGCACCGCGCCATGAGTTGCCTCAATCTGCTTTGTTGACCAGCTTTGAAGCCGCAGGGGTTCGCAGTACGCCGTTCGCTTATGCGCAAGACATAACAGGTGAGACTGTTTTAAATTTCATAGAAGCCGATCCGATGCGTGACAAACCTATTAGCCCATTGCTCGACGATGCAGATTGGCTGCGCCTTCAGGATATTTGCGGGTCGTAAGCCGAATTTGCCTTTCGTGAGGTGCAGGTGTCCTAAAACCTTTGGCCGGCAAAAATTAACGACGCAGGTAAGCGTCTGGGAAACCAGCTTTGCGGGCTGCACGCAGCGCACGTTCTGCCGTTTCATCATCCACGAAGGGCCCAGACAGCACCAAGCGATAGGTCTTATCCCCACGTGTCACTTTGCCAATTCGAACAGGCAACCCAAAACGCTTCAACTTTGAAGCCGTCGCTTGCGCATTTGCCGGTACACCAAACGTTCCAACCTGTACGTAGCGTTTGCCTGCCAACGTCTCACCTTGCCTTGCTTTTGCAACAGGTGCTTTGGGTTTTGCTCGTACGGCGGCTTTCGGTGCCGCAGCTGGTGTTGAACGGCTCGCAACAACGGGGGAAGGTCGAGCAGCCAATTCCGCAACAGTTGGCGCACCAGGTTTACGCAAAATACGCTTAACCTTTTGACCATTTCGCGACGCAAAAGTTACTTCGCCCAGCTCATCTTGTTGCGTTTCGACGTCCGTAAACGGATAAACCAGCGCCACATCCCCAGTCACATCTCGGCCTGACGAACTGTCGATTAAACGGCGCGGTACAGTGTTTGACCAAACAAGGTTCATCTGCCCCCAGCCTTGCAAAGTTCCTTCTGCACGCTTCGGGTTCAAGCGGTCATCTTCCCATGCGGCCCGATAACCGGCGGGTAGCTTAAAGGCCTCATTTGACGCGCGACGACGTGCAACATTCGATGGAACCACACGCATTTCGCCCTCGGTGCCTTGAGCCAATGGCGTAGCCGGAGAGATTCTTTGCGGGCCGCACCGCACGACCAAACCTTTCCTCGCAGTGTTTATGTAGCGATTGCTGGTCGTTGACGCACCAGTGCAAACAGCGTTGCTGGGATTAGCTTTTCGAGGTGTTGCGACAGGTGCAGGTTTTGCCGCGACCACGACTGGAGCCGCGACAGCAACTCGTGCTGGTGCTGGTGCAGCCACCTTGGGCGCAGGTGTTCCAATCTGGCTTGCAACCGTTTCAGTCGGAGCCGCGCGTGTTTTCACTTTTCGAACCGCAGGCATCCGTTTCGGGCGAGGTGTCACAGCCGCTGTTTTCTTTGGTTCCACAACAGGAGCAGCCGCAACAACAGGCTTTGGCGCCTCAACCACGACAGGTGTGTCCAACGTGATCTGCTCAACGCTGTGGACCTCTGCAGCCACTTCTGGCGCGCTGGTGATTTGCGTTGGTTCCAACCCGCAAACGGGTCTGCGTTCTCGGGACACACGAGGAACCCAAGTCACATTTCCATCGATCCCCGCACGAATATAGACACATCCACGACTGTCTACATATTGATTGCCTTTATAGGATGATGACGGAAATTCAGCCGGAGTTTGAGCCTGACGCAGCGATTGCGCACCGGCCGTAGAGCCAATCCCCATGGCCGCGACCATGGCAGCGCAAACAAGTTTAGTGAGTTTCATATCAGGCCACCCCCCGCAAGATGTTGTGGTGTAACGATGCACCACCCCCATGACTCTGTAAAGCCGCTCAGGTTACAAAGCTGTGGATAAACCTTGTTTAGCGCCTATTTCAGGGGCTATTTGGTGCCAAACATCCGATCACCTGCGTCGCCAAGGCCGGGGACGATGTACCCCACTTCGTTCAGGCATTCATCCAAGGAAGCCGTGACAATCGGCACGTCTGGGTGCGCTTCCTTCATCCGCGCCACGCCTTCCGGAGCGGCCAGCAAACACAAAAAGCGAATATTCGTTGCACCTGACGCTTTCAAAAGATCGATGGCTGCCACCGACGAGTTGCCCGTCGCCAGCATTGGATCAACTGCAATCACCAAACGATCTTCGAGAGCCTCAGGTAATTTACAGTAGTATTGCACAGGTTTTAGAGTTTCTTCATCGCGGTACAGTCCAACAAACCCGACCCGCGCTGACGGAACCAGTTCCAAAACACCATCCAACAACCCGTTGCCCGCACGCAAGATGGACACAAGAGCCAGTTTCTTACCATCTAACACTGGCGCCGCCATGGTGGTCATCGGTGTCTTGATTTCGCGCGTCGTCATCGGCAAGTTGCGTGTAATTTCGTAGGCCAGCAACTGGCTGATCTCACGCAACAATTGGCGAAACACTGCGGTCGATGTGCCCGCGTCGCGCATCAAGCTCAACTTGTGCTGCACAAGAGGATGATCGACGATTGTTAGATGTTCCGACATCGGGGAGATTCCTTTTAAGCCGCCCCACTTGTGACAACCCTGCACGCTCCATGCAAGCCATGGAAGCGCTTGTCAGTCGTGTTCTTCTCTAGAAAAATGGTCTGACGGGAAGAGCTGGACAAACCACGGGCGCGTTACCCATTTGGAATCGCAAGATGCTTAGCCACCAAATGCGCGACCTCGACAAACCCAATCTGTCCAAGTTGCCCCGCGCCCTGCCCTGCAACCAAGACCGGGACCTGTTCGCGGGTGTGGTCAGTGCCAATCCAAGTCGGATCGTTCCCATGATCAGCCGTGACAACCAGCATGTCATCGTCGCGTAACTCAGCGAGAATATTCTTAAGCGCCGCGTCAAACCATTCCAAATGTGCGGCGTAGCCCAAAGCATCGCGCCGATGGCCGTACAGGCTGTCAAATTCAACAAAATTGGCGAAAGTCAAACTGCCATCTTCAGCATCGCGCAGCAAATCGCCCAAATGCGTCATCAGCGTATGATCATCGCCTTTTCGCACTTCATCGATACCTGTCATCGAAAAGATATCGCCAATCTTGCCAACCGCATACACGCTGCGTCCGGCGTCTTGTGCCCAATTGGTAAGCACCGAACCCGGCGGCATTATCGCGAAGTCACGCCGATTTGTTGTGCGTTCAAACACGCCCGGCGTCCCAACAAAGGGACGTGCAATCACGCGCCCAACTTTCATGTCATGCACAATCGGGGCGATATCCGCGCAAAGCTGCAACAGCCGATCCAGCCCAAAGCTATCTTCATGGGCTGCAATCTGCAGCACACTATCAGCAGAGGTATAACAAATCGGCCACCCCGTTTGCATATGGGCATCGCCGTGCTCTGCGATGATCGAAGTTCCCGATGCATGGCAATTGCCCAAAATACCTTGAGAATTCGCGGCCGTGCAAATGGCCTTGATCAAATCAGGTGAAAAACTATCCGTTTTTTTGGTGAAATAATGCCAATCCCAGGGCACGGGCAATCCGGCCAATTCCCAATGGCCGGACGGGGTATCTTTGCCCAAAGACACCTCGCGCGCGACGCCCCATGTACCACTGTTTTCAACCTTCGAGACACGTAGGCCACTTGAAGCCTCCAGTGCATCCCATAATCCTAACTTTGCCATATTGGGCAAATTCAAAGGCCCTTCTGCGCGCTCTTGGCAGACATTCGCAATATGCCCCAGTGTGTTCGCGCCAGTGTCCGGAATATCCCCGTTGAAGAACTCGGCAGCATCAGGCGCCCCACCGATACCAACACTGTCAATTACAACTAGAAATGCGCGCGGCATTATTCGACCAAGGCCCGGATCAAATCCGCTTTCTTAGGGGCGCTCGCCCCAATCGTAATTGCTGAGCGCAGCGCCGCTTCGGCAACATCGGCTTCTTTGGGTCGCACCGCATGCACGACCCCCAGAACGGTTCCCTTGCTGACTTTGGTGCCCAACGAAATCAATTCTGAATACCCAACGGCTGGGTCAATTGCGTCGGTTTCGACCATGCGCCCGCCGCCTAGCCTTACAACGGCAAGCCCCAAGGCTTCCCCGTCAATCGCGGTGACATATCCCGTGTCGCGTGCAGTGATTTCGCGGATCACCGTGGCCTCTGGCAAAAATCTTGACCAGTTATCCATGAAAGCCAAAGGTCCGCCTTGCGCTGCGATCATCCGCCCAAACACCTCAGCAGCGCGCCCATCTCGGATCACGCGAGCCACTTGATTTGCGCCGTCTTGGACATCGCTTGCAAGCCCGCCACCCGCGAGCAATACGCCACCTAAAGCCGCACAAATGTCTGCCAAAGCGCCGCCGCCGCCGCCTGTTAACACACGGGCAACTTCGGCCACCTCAAGCGCATTCCCCAGCGCAGGCACAAGCGGTTGGTTCATGTCCGTGATCAACGCCGTCGTCTTGCATCCCGCAGCATTGGCCGTGCGCACAAGCGCATCCGCCAATGCCTGCGCATCGTCCATGTCTTTCATGAATGCGCCCGACCCGACTTTTACATCCAACACCAAACCGTCCAAACCTGCGGCCAACTTCTTGGACAAGATCGATGCCGTGATCAAATCAAGGCTTTCCACCGTCGAGGTGACATCACGGATCGCGTAGAGCCGTTTATCGGCAGGCGCGATGTTACTGGTCGCGCCGACAATCGCCGCCCCCGCTTGGTCCAAAGTTTCGCGCAAACGCCGTTCAGACAGACTTGTGGACAGTCCCGGAATGGCCTCGAGCTTGTCCAGTGTCCCGCCTGTATGGCCCAAGCCGCGTCCGGAAATCATCGGGACTGCCGCGCCGCACGCCGCAAGCGCCGGAGCTAAAACCAACGACACACAGTCACCAACGCCGCCCGTCGAGTGCTTATCCAAAACCGGTTTATCGAGGTGAGACCAATCCATCACCGCGCCAGAGTCGCGCATGGCAATCGTCAATGCGACACGGCCCAAATCGCTCAAACCGCTGAGACAAATTCCCATTGCAAACGCTCCGGCTTGCGCATCAGACACCGTTTGATCCGCTAAACCTTGCGCAAACCACGTAAGTTCTTCCCGTGAAGGGCTTTGTTTGTGCCGTAACTTGGCAATAATCGAACGCGCATCCATTTGGGTTTGCCTTATTCCATGTGCTCAGGTGTGAACGCACCCGGCAGTAATTCTGCCAAGGTCATTACTAGTTCCACGCCACCAGTTGTTGCCATTGTCACGCGGACATCGCCACCACCGAATTCTGCCATTTTCTGCCGACATCCGCCGCAAGGCGTGACTGGCATCGGACTTCCTGCAACGATGTAGACTTCTTTTATCTCTGTTTCGCCTGCTGCGACCATAGCCGCGATGGCCCCGGCTTCAGCACAGGTGCCTTCTGGGTAAGCGACGTTCTCCACATTGCATCCAGAATATACTGCGCCCGAGGGCGTACTGATCGCCGCACCGACCTTAAAATTGGAATAGGGGGCATGTGCATTCAGGCGGACTGCAACCGCTGCGTCTTTGAGCATCATTTACACCTTTGCATATGTCGTCGCTTGCCCCAGCAAGAGAAATTCATTGTCATCCGGAGCATTGCTATAGCGCACCTTCATTGTGGGCGGAATGACAAAGGTATCCCCAACGGCAATTTGAAGTCGTGTCTGAAAATGAGCCCGAGTCTGTACCATGCAGCCAAAGTGAAACGCCCTGCACTGATTGACAAGCCTTTGAGGCAAATTGGCGCGGTCGGACTTCACGTCTCCAATAGCAACTCATCGTTAACTTTTTGCACGGCAAAAAGGCGCGCTTATGCGCCGCAGTTTCAAGGTGACAAAAAAATAGTTTAACACTAAACTAATTCTTGGGAGGAACCCTTACCGATGTCAGATACACCCAGTCTTCGCGATGCAGCCCTACATTATCACCGCTACCCCAAGCCAGGAAAATTGGAAATCAGGGCGACCAAACCGCTGGCCAATGGCCGCGATCTGGCGCGCGCGTATTCGCCGGGCGTGGCCGAAGCCTGCCTGGAAATAAAGGACAATCCTGACACAGCGCGTGACTACACAGCGCGCGGGAACCTTGTGGCTGTGGTAACAAATGGCACGGCGGTTCTGGGCCTCGGTGATATCGGTCCGTTGGCCTCAAAACCGGTGATGGAAGGCAAGGCAGTTCTCTTCAAGAAATTCGCGGGCATTGACTGTTTTGACATTGAGCTCAACGAAACTGACCCCGAGAAACTTGCAGATATCGTGTGCGCTTTGGAACCAACGTTTGGCGCGATCAATCTTGAAGATATCAAAGCACCAGATTGTTTCACAGTTGAACGCTTGTGCCGTGAACGCATGGGCATTCCCGTTTTCCACGATGACCAGCACGGCACGGCCATCGTCGTTGGGGCGGCTGCCACCAACGCATTGCATGTTGCGGGCAAGAAGTTCGAGGACATCAAACTGGTTTCAACAGGTGGCGGCGCTGCCGGGATCGCATGTCTCAATTTGCTTTTGAAACTCGGTGTGAAACGCGAGAATATTTGGCTCTGTGATGTGCATGGATTGGTCTATGAGGGCCGTGAGATCGACATGAACCCTGCCAAGTCCGAGTTCGCGCAGCCCTCAGACAAGCGCACTTTGGATGATGTGATCGAGGGTGCCGATATGTTCCTTGGTTTGTCTGGACCAGGGGTCATGACCCAAGAACACGTCCGCCAAATGGCGTCAAAACCGATCATTTTCGCGCTCGCCAATCCGACGCCGGAAATCTTGCCAGATCTGGCACGCGAAGCGGCCCCAGATGCAATCATAGCGACGGGCCGGAGTGATTTCCCCAATCAGGTCAACAACGTACTGTGCTTCCCCTTTATCTTCCGTGGCGCGTTGGATGTGGGTGCGACCACAATCAATAGCGATATGGAACTGGCTTGCGTGGCCGGGATCGCTCAATTGGCGCGCGCCACAACCAGCGCTGAAGCCGCCGCGGCCTATAAAGGCGAACAACTGACATTTGGGGCCGATTATTTGATCCCGAAACCGTTCGATCCGCGTTTGATTGGGGTCGTCTCTACGGCCGTCGCAAAAGCCGCTATGGACACAGGTGTCGCAACCCGTCCCATCGCTGATCTTGAAGCCTACACCCAGGAATTACAGGGATCGGTGTTCAAATCGGCCCTTCTGATGCGCCCCGTCTTTGAGGCTGCGGCCACTGCATCCCGCCAGATCGTTTTTGCAGAAGGGGAAGATGAACGTGTTTTACGCGTAGCCCAAGCCATTCTCGAAGAGACCACCGAAAAGCCAATCCTTATTGGACGTCCCGAGGTGATCGAACGGCGTTGTGAACGCCTTGGACTTAAAATCCGTCCGGGCATAGAATTCGAAGTGGTGAATCCGGAAAACGATTCTCGATATCGTGATTATTGGGGCACCTATCATGAATTGATGGCCAGGCGTGGCGTAACGCCTGATCTGGCACGCGCGATCATGCGCACAAACACAACAGCCATTGGCGCAGTCATGGTTCAACGCGGTGAAGCCGATAGCCTTATCTGCGGCACATTTGGTGAATTTCGCTGGCACCTGAACTACGTGGCTCAAGTCTTAGGTCGGGATGGGCCGCATCCAGTAGGTGCGCTCAGCATGATGATCTTGGAAGACGGTCCGTTATTTATTGCCGACCCACATGTGCACACAACTCCAAGTCCGGAAGACCTCTCAGAGATTGCCATCGGCGCGGCCCGCCACGTGCGCCGCTTTGGGTTGGACCCCAATATTGCCTTTTGCGCGCAGTCCCAGTTTGGCAACCGGATCGAAGGGTCAGGCGCGCGCATGAGGGCCGCCATGGACATCCTAGACGCAAGCCCGCGCGACTTTTGCTATGAAGGTGAAATGAACATCGACACTGCACTTGATCCAGAGTTACGGGCAAGAATATTCCCGAATAACCGCATGCAAGGCGCTGCAAACACATTGATATTTTCCAATGCGGATGCCGCTTCAGGTGTTCGCAACATCTTGAAGATGAAGGGCGGCGGGCTTGAAGTCGGTCCCATCTTGATGGGTATGGGCAACCGCGCGCACATTGTGACACCAGCGATCACAACGCGTGGATTGCTGAATATGACAGCAATCGCAGGTACGCCTGTGGATCAGTACGGCTAATTCGGAATTGAACACAT
Organism: Aliishimia sp.; assembly: GCA_039978895.1. GTDB lineage: Bacteria > Pseudomonadota > Alphaproteobacteria > Rhodobacterales > Rhodobacteraceae > Aliishimia. The sequence goes on along the minus strand of JBDWAL010000055.1, from coordinate 285,641 downwards.
AGCGCGTATCCTAGGACATCTCCTGTTCGCCGCCCTTTTGACCATGCTTACGCAGGTTGGTGGGGCGGCTTGGCTTTTTGCCCTATGCTTCAAACGGCCTTGGCTGGTGTTTTCTATAACCTACTGCGCACTGTCTTTGGCGGCTTTGCAACTTGCGCCGCATCTTTCGAGCCGGGTTCCTTTGCCGTGCATTAGCGAGGGCAGCTTGATGTCTCAGTCCGTGCTCTATTGTGCTTTGAATCGCCGCTATGTCTCCCCCGAGGTGGCGGCCGTTGTGCATGATCTTGCAAATTCGATGGAGGAGAAGCACCCCGGAACGCAGACGCGAAGCTTGGATGGAAACTTCCCATTTTGGGACAACTTCCCGTTGCTTCCACATTTGTCCCACGATGACGGAGAAAAGCTTGATCTTGCTTTGTATTGGAAGATGAACGGCGTGTATCAACCGGGTCGCAGCCCCTCCCCTTTGGGATACTGGGGCTATGCGGTCGGGCCGACATCCTGTCCCCCGCGATGGTTTGATTTACGTTGGGATATGAAGTGGTTGCAAGTCTTGTTGCCCAAAATGGAAACAGACAATGAACGCATGCAAACCCTCCTTGATCTATTGTCCAATGATGAACGTGTGGGCAAGATTTTGATCGAACCTCACCTGCAAGCCAGCGCCGGGGTGTCGCATCAAAAGATACGGTTTCAAGGCTGTCGCCCTGCCCGTCACGATGATCACATACATATTCAACTGTAACAAACTGTCACGGATACCGCTCACGGGACTTGCTCCTTTGGGCTACGCGCGCAAAAGGTGTTCGAATAAATACGAGGGAGGGTATCGCGATGGGTTACCGGGAGACATACGCACAATGGCAATCTGATCCAGAAGGCTTCTGGCTTGAACAAGCACAGGCCATCGATTGGATCCAGCCGCCAACACAAGCCCTGTTTGATCGGGGCGAACACATGTTTGAATGGTTCGCAGATACGCAGGTCAACACCTGTTACAACGCAGTGGATCGTCATGTTGAGAATGGGCGCGGCGCACAGGCTGCGATCATTTACGACAGTCCGATCACCCAAACCAAACACTCCATTACCTATGCAGATCTGCAAACCCGCGTCGCCACGCTTGCCGGAGCGTTACGCGCAAAAGGCGTTGAGAAAGGTGATCGTGTCATAATTTACATGCCCATGGTCCCCGAAGCCTTGGAAGCCATGTTGGCCTGCGCGCGCCTTGGCGCGATACACTCCGTTGTGTTTGGTGGGTTTGCAGCCAATGAACTGGCTGTACGCATTGACGACTGCACGCCCAAGGCAATTATTGCCGCGTCTTGCGGCTTAGAACCGGGACGTGTGGTCAAGTACAAACCCCTTCTTGACGGCGCAATCGAGATCGCAACACACAAACCCGAATTCTGCGTGATTTTACAACGCGAACAGGAAGTTGCCCCCCTAGAAACTGGCCGCGATTTCGACTGGCATGAAATGCAGGACGGCCAAGCCCCAGCCGAATGCGTTCCCGTTGAAGGCACCCACCCCGCCTATATTTTGTACACGTCCGGCACCACAGGCGCACCCAAGGGCGTGGTCCGACCTACTGCGGGCCATCTTGTTGCCCTCAATTGGACCATGAAGAATATTTACAACGTGGACCCGGGCGATGTGTTCTGGGCCGCATCGGATGTGGGTTGGGTCGTGGGGCATTCTTATATTTGCTATGCGCCTTTGATCCACGGCAACACGACTGTGGTCTTTGAAGGCAAGCCCGTGGGCACACCTGATCCAGGCACATTCTGGCGGGTAATTTCTGAACATAACGTGCGCAGTTTTTTCACCGCCCCAACCGCAATCCGAGCTGTTAAACGAGAAGACCCCAAAGGTGAATTTGCCGCAAAATACGACTTGTCCTGCTTGCGCGCCTTGTATCTAGCGGGTGAGCGCGCTGACCCAGACACAATTGAATGGGCACAGACTATTTTGGACAAGCCCGTCTATGATCATTGGTGGCAGACCGAGACCGGCTACACGATTGCGGGCAATCCGGCGGGACTGGAAGCGATGCCCGTCAAAATCGGCTCTCCGACTGTGGCCATGCCCGGTTATGACGTGCAGATTTTGGACGAGGGCGGCAATCAAATGGCGACGGGCGATCTTGGTGCGATTGCTATTAAACTACCACTGCCACCCGGCACGCTGCCCACACTCTGGAATGCAACGGATCGGTTTAAGAAAAGCTATCTAAACACCTTTCCCGGTTACTATGAAACAGGTGACGCGGGTATGATCGACGAGGATGGATATCTCTACATCATGGCCCGCACGGATGATGTGATCAATGTAGCTGGTCACCGCCTAAGCACCGGTGCCATGGAGGAGGTCCTAGCCGGTCATCCCGATGTCGCAGAATGTGCTGTGATTGGTGTCACGGATGCCCTCAAAGGGCAATTGCCAATGGGTTTTGTTTGCTTGACCTCCGGTGTGAACCGGCCACACGCAGAGATCACAGCCGAATGTGTGAAGCTCGTGCGCGAAAAAATTGGCCCTGTAGCCGCTTTCAAATTGGCTGTGGTGGTGGATCGTTTGCCCAAGACCCGCTCCGGGAAGATATTGCGGGCCACGATGGTGAAAATCGCCGACAGTGAAACGTTCAAAATGCCCGCGACGATTGACGACCCCGCGATCTTGGATGAGATCAAAGTCGCGCTTCAGGGCTTGGGCTACGCGACCAACTAACCGCTGGCTTTGAATTTCGTGCATCCCCTAGGACGAAGCGGGGTGCACGCTTGAGCCAATGTCCTTGAATGATCATGACAGACAGCTCGGTGCCAAGCTGGTATAGTAAGGCCATGACAGAGCATACACGCGATACGCGCACGACCGTACCAGACATCGTTTCTTGGATCCTGCAAGAAGGGCTACTTGGAACCCATTTCGAAGAACTACTTGAAACCCTTTGCGAAAAACTTGTCGAGGCTGGCATCCCCCTGTTGCGAGTCAACTTTTCGATGCGTGCACACCACCCGGAAATCGGCGCGTTTGCGTATCGCTGGAAGCGCGCCTCCGGGATCATTCATGAACTATACGAGCGCACAAACTCGCCTTCGACCACCAATACCGGCTGGAACAGCAGCCCCCTAAAAGCGCTGATGGACTCCCAGAATCCGGAACTACGCCATCGCCTGACGGCTGACGTTAAGCCCTTCCCTTACCCGCTGTTTGATGAGCTGGTCGAACAAGGTGCAACTGATTATTTCGCGACCCAAGTCTCGTTTGAACGTCGCGATCCAAATGTGGTGAGAACAGTTCAGAATTTGCCTGCGGGTATGATGGCATCATGGTGCAGTGATGCGGTCGATGGGTTTTCTGACACTGATCTCGCGTCGTTACACCAGATATTACCCGCACTGGGTTTGGCGCTGAAATCCAATTCCAACTACCAAATGGCCGAAGACCTGTTGGCGGCATATCTGGGCGCAGATGCCAGTGCTCGCGTTATGTCCGGCGCGCTTGGGCGTGGGTCATTGGACAGCATCGAAGCTGTAATTCTCTACTTTGACCTTCAAGGGTTTACCAAACTCTCCGAAGTCCTAGACGGCCCTGACATCATTGACTTGCTCAACGACTACTTTGGCGAGGTCGTTCCCTTGATCGAAGCGCGCGGTGGTAATGTTTTGAAGTTTATGGGCGATGGTTTGCTGGCCATTTTTGCAAAGGATGACGTGCCCGACGCTGAACTCGTCGCCGTTGAGACAATCTGTGACATCCGCACGGCTGTCGCCGACACAAGCACACGCCGTCAAAATGAAAACCTGTACCACACCGGTTTTACAATTTCCGCCCATGCGGGTGACGTGCTTTACGGCAATATCGGCTCAGCCAGCCGCCTTGACTTTACGGTGATCGGCCCAGCGGTCAACACCGCCGCCCGGATTTCGGGTATGAGCGCGATGGTCGATCAAACGATTGTCATCGGGGCCAATGTTGCCCGTCCCTTATTGGAAAAACGCGATGATCTCGTGTCACTTGGCCAATACCGTTTGCGCGGCGTTACAGATCGACAAGAGCTGTTTACATTGGACTAAATCTTGGCTCATTCGGGCGCTATCCAATTCGTGATTTGACCCAAGTCGGCCCTTTTGTACTGTAAAGTAACACCCCAAGGAGGGCTTTAAATGAAACGATTGCTACCCCTACTTCTCTCCTGTTTAGCGATGCCCGCTTTTGCCGCCGAAGGCACGCGCGTCCAAGTCAAAGGCGAGATCATCGACACGTGGTGTTACTATTCTGGCGTTATGGGCGGACCAGATGCGGTCGTCGGATCGGCCCACCACACATGCGCGCTTTGGTGCTCAGCAGGTGGGATTCCCGTTGGATTGCTCGCGGAAGACGGCACTGTCTATATGGTGTTGCAGGTCGCAGAGGATGACGCATCTGCAGGCGCAGACACCGCGCTAAAGCTTGCAGCCCACACCGTCGAGGCTGACGGGATGCTTTATGAACGTGATGGGCTGAACTATTTGTTTGTGTCCGCTGTCACGTCTGATCTTGATATCGCCAACCGTACCCATGAAGATTTTGGCACGGTTCCGCCGTTCTCATTCCCGGATCCAAACAAATGATGCGTTTTGCTTTTGCCGCCTTAACCTTGCTCGCAGCACCTTTGGCCGCGCAGGATTTTTCAGAAGGATCGACCGCACGCCCTTGGAATCTATACGGTGAAATCCCCGCGACGTTTGAAGCCAAAGTTGTCGATGTAACCTGTGAATTGACAGGGAATTGCGTCGAAGAATGCGGCGGTGGTACGCGCCAAATGGGTTTATTGCGAAGTGTCGACAATGTGCTCGTCTTAGCGATGAAGAACGCGCAGGCCAACTTTATGGGCGCAGCACGTGATTTAGCGTTGTATTGCAATCAAACGGTGCAAGTTGACGGTCTTATGATCGAAGACGAAGACCTGAATGCAAAAAACGTCTACTTGATCCAGAAAATCAAACCTGCGGGTAGCGAGGAATGGATAAAAACCAACAAAGCCAGCAAGCTTTGGGCAAAGGATTTCCCCGAAGCTAAAGGCAAAGGAGCTTGGTTTCGCCGTGATCCTCGTGTCAAAGCCATTATCGCTGAGGAAGGGTATCTGGGCTTAGGTCTGGAAGAAGACAAAACCTACGCCGAGGATAACTTTTGATGTTGTGGCGTAGCTTGGCGGTTTGTGCGTGTTTGGGAACTTCCGCGCTAGCAGACACGCCCTTCCCGGCTGACATTGGCGGTCCATTTCAGTTGATAGACCAGCACGAGGCACTTCGCACGGAAGTTGATCCTAAGGGGCAAGCCCAATTGGTGTTCTTTGGGTATGCCAATTGTCTCAATATCTGCTCCGCCGCTCTGCCACTTATGGCGCAGGTCACCGATGCGATGGCCCTAGAAGGCCATGGTGTCACGCCTATCCTCATCACCATTGCACCGGATCAAGACACTGTTGATACGATGGACGCGCCCTTGGCTGAATTACATCCCGAATTCGTTGGCCTAACGGGCGATGAATACGCGCTTTCTGTGGCTTATGATGCGTTCAATGTGAAGTTTGAACCTTTGTTTGAGGACCCTGAGTATGGTTGGATTTACAGCCATACGGGGTTTGTGCATCTGCTAGATGGCGAAGGCGAGTTGCTCACGTTGTTACCGCCAATCTTGAATGCGGAGCAGATGACTGGAATCGTCCGAAAGTATTTATCCGGACAAAGCTGATATCGCGCGCGCCCCTTGCAGAACGTGTCTCTGGAAGGGTATCTGTGAACGAGGTTCACGATGAAAGCGTCATGTCATGGTCACTAAAACCGAAACACGTCGCGCCCGCTTGCGCGAAACCTTAATCGATGTGGCTGAGCTAAAAATCTCAGCGACAGGTTTGCATTCACTTAAAGCCCGCGAGCTCGCCAAGGAAGCAGGCTGCGCTCTTGGTGCGATTTACACCCATTTTAATGACATGCAGGCGTTGATCATGGCTGTGAATGGTCGCACGTTCCGACGCCTTGGCACTGCAATTACTGGCGCATTGCAATCGCAACGCCCCGAAGACCCCAATGAGCGTCTTGTGGTGATGTCCAATGCGTATCTTGCCTTCGCCGCAGAAAACACATCCTTGTGGCGTGCTTTGTTTGATCTGGAAATGTCTAGTGAGGGGCAAGTCCCCGCGTGGTATTTGCAAGAACTCGGCGCCGTATTCGCTTTGATAGCCGAACCCTTGTCTCTCATATATCCAGACAAATCCCGTGCGGAGTTAGATTTAACAGTACGCGCTTTGTTTTCTGCGGTGCATGGAATCGTTTTATTGGGGCTAGAAAAGAGAATTTCAGCTGTACCACTGACACAAATCGAAGCGATGATCGCGGAATTTCTACACGCCATCAGGCCATAACCACCTGTAAATTAGAGCAATTATAAAATTCATGAACCTTGTTCAAAACATCACTTGAACGCTGTTCATAAATGCACATATATACATCCATGAACAGCGTTCACGAAATTGGACGCGTCAACGATGGAGAGATCAAAATGTTAAGTACCTTTCGCACACTCATTGCAGGCTCCAACGCTCGGGCAGAAGAAAATTTGCGCGACGTCTATTCAATCGAATTGATCGAGCAAAAAATTCGCGAAGCAACGAATTCATTAAAGGCCGCCAAAGTATCTCTTGCTGGACTCATCCAACGCAAACGCAGTGAGGAACGTCAGGCAACTGCCTTGCACGATCGCATCGGTGATTTGATGTTGCGCACCAAAGACGCGTTGAAAGCCGGCGAAGATACACTGGCCAGCGAAGCGGCTTCAGCTATCGCGACGATGGAAAACGAACTCGCATTGCGACGTGCAACCATCCAAAGACTAGAAACGCGCGTCCTGCGCCTTGAAGCCTCTGTCGAAACTGCGCATCGGCGACTGGTTGATCTCAAGCAAGGCGCCATCGCCGCCAAATCGATGAAACGCGAGCAACAAATCCAAACGCGGCTTGGCCGTGCAGGCGGGCATTCTGCCAACGCGATGGACGAAGCCGAAGAATTGATCGAAGGCGTTATGAAGCGTGACGATCCGTTTGAACAGTCCGAGATCCTTCGTGAGATCGAGACCGGTTTGAACCATGACTCTATAGCTGATCGCATGGCTGCCAAAGGCCTTGGCCCTTCGACAAAAACAACCGCAACTGACGTACTAGCCCGGTTCAAATAAACCCAATTCCCCAAATTTATTCTGGTACAAGGAGTACTCAAAATGAAAATCGAACAGAATGACAATACATTGATTATGTTTATCAATATGGCTGGTGTGGCTGTAGCCTATGGCTTGTTAGGTTTGTCGCTGTACCTATCCACCGAGGTTCCTTTGTCCACAAAAGGTTTTTGGGGAATGGGCGTCTTGATGCTAACGATTTCTTTGATCAACGTGGTAAAATATCGCTTCGATTGGAAGTCGAGCGAAGATCGCATTCGCCGCATCGAAGAGGCCCGGAACGAAAAATTACTTGAGGATTTTGTGGGCGACGTGAAGTAACAAGCTTTACTGCTCTTCTTGGGCGACGCGCCCAAAACACCGCCAGAGGCGCATAAATCATTGCGCCTCTGCCGCAACGTTACTGCAACTCAAAATTGCAATTGGGCCGCCTAATTCCACCCCGTGCAATTGTCTTACAAAAAACTTTCGATTAACGGGTTGGAACATGCATTTTCCTCTTGGCGGCCACTCGCGTTACACCCATACAAGCTCGGTGATTTCTCGACATTTCATCTCTTTCTGGCACCATTTGCGATATGTGCCCTTGCTGTCTGCGCTCACCTTTTCACGGTGGCGTACCTTCGATAATCGCGCGCGCGCATTGGGCAAATTCGTGGGCGGGGCAGCGCGCTGGTTTCCAATTTCTCGGCAGCGCATTGATCATGACCTCAGACGTGTCTTCCCTGACATGCCGCGCCCTGCCCGCATGAAATTATGCTATGATATTGGCAGAAACATGGGCCAAACCCTGTTCGAGATTTATCATTGTGCGGAGTTTCAGACACTGCCCGACAGAATTACCACGTCTGGTCCGGGCCTCGCAGCGCTTGAAGATGCGCATGCCAAAGGCAAGGGCGCGATCATCGTATCTGGTCATTTCGGCCAATGGGAAGCTATCCGCGCGGACCTAAAATCTAGGGGCATGGAAACGGGCGCGGTCTATCGTCGGCAGAAAAACCGACATTACCAACGCAGGTTGCTGGCTGGGATCGAAGCGGGTGGCAAACCTATTCTCGAAACTGGGCGCGCCGGGACTAAAGCGCTTGTGAGCCACTTACGTAATGGTGGCTTTATCGCGATTTTGTTGGATGAAAAGTCAGCGGACGGCGAGTTATTGCCCTTTTTGGGGCATGACGCACTGACTTCTTTGGCCGCGGCGCGTTTGGCCCTGAAATACGACGTCCCCATGGTGCCCGCTTATGGAACGCGGGTTGATGGAAGCCGCGAATTCACCGTGGATTTCGAAGCGCCAATCCCGCCAAGTGACAGCCGGACAATGACGAAAGCCTTCAACGACAGCCTGTCCGCGAGAATCCTCGACAAGCCGGATCAATGGTATTGGATGCTGCGTCGTTGGCATGGTCTTTGATCAGTTCTGATCAAACCCACACAAAGTCACCAAGAAATAAGCGCGCCAGATGCCCCAGCGCGCTCTAAAGTCAAAGGGTGTCGTCCAAGCCTCAATGGTTTGGATATAGCGGGAAGCTTGCGCACAATTTAGCAACTTCAGCCCTGACTTTGGCCTCAACGGCTGCATTGCCTTCTTCACCATTCGCGGCGAGCCCGTCTACCACTTCGATGATCCAATCTCCGATCTGACGGAATTCAGGCTCTCCGAACCCACGCGTAGTCCCCGCAGGAGATCCCAAACGGATGCCGCTTGTGATGGTTGGTTTTTCGTCGTCAAACGGCACGCCGTTCTTGTTGCAAGTGATATGCGCACGTCCGAGCGCTTTCTCCGTCGCGTTGCCTTTCACCGATTTAGGCCGCAGATCGACAAGCAACACGTGACAATCGGTGCCATGGGTCACTGTCTCCAATCCGCCCAGGTGCAATTGATCGGCCAAAGCTTGCGCGTTTTTGATCACTTGTTCTTGATAGGTGCGGAAAGACGGATCCAAAGCTTCGCCAAACGCCACAGCTTTAGCGGCGATGACGTGCATCAATGGCCCGCCTTGAATTCCCGGGAAAATCGCCGAATTGAACTTTTTCGCCATCGCGGCGTCATTGGTCAGGATCATCCCGCCGCGAGGTCCGCGCAGTGTTTTGTGCGTGGTTGTCGTTGCCACATGCACATGCGGGAATGGGTCAGGATAGACGCCCGCAGCGATGAGGCCCGCGAAATGCGCCACGTCAGCCAACAAAACGGCGCCAACGCTGTCAGCGATCTCGCGGAATTTCGCGAAATCAATATGGCGCGGAATGGCAGACCCGCCTGCAATGATCATTTTAGGCTGATGTTCTGCCGCAAGTGCCGCAACTTGTTCGTAATCGATGTCCAAAGTGTCACGTTTCACGCCGTATTGAACCGCATTGAACCATTTGCCCGATTGGTTTGGTTTGGCCCCATGCGTCAAGTGGCCACCCGCATCCAAGGACATTCCAAGAATCGTGTCGCCCGGCTGCAACAATGCCTGAAACACACCTTGGTTCGCTTGAGACCCCGAGTTCGGCTGCACGTTTGCAAACTCACATCCAAACAATTCGCACGCGCGGCTGATGGCCAATTCTTCAGCGACGTCGACATGTTGGCAACCGCCGTAATACCGACGCCCCGGATAACCTTCCGCATATTTGTTTGTAAGAACAGAGCCTTGCGCCTCCATTACTGCAGAAGACACGATGTTCTCGGATGCGATAAGCTCGATCTCATCGCGCTGGCGACCCAGTTCAGATGTGATTGAGCCGAATAACTCCGGATCACGTTCTGAAAGTGACTGCGTGAAAAATCCGGTGTCGCGATGTGGTGCGTTCATGACAAAATCCCTAGGGTTGCTTGCTCTGTTGCGGCGTTTCGTATCGGAAACCACACCGCCCGCAAACCCCGAAATGCGACCTAGGGCGGTAGAAACTCGACCCGTACTGGCGTCCACCGGAAATATATGATTGCATCGGAACTCCACGACGCCTCCCGGAAACGTCCTCATGAACCTGAAAATTGCATTTGCAGCCGCCCCCGGCGGTCCAGCCCAAGCCGCCTTGGAAGAGCTGACTGCACTTTATGGCAACGCACATATTGATGATGCCGATGTTATCGTCGCGTTAGGGGGCGACGGTTTCATGCTGCAAACATTGCATGCCACTGAAAGTATCCCAGCCTCAGTTTATGGGATGAACCGCGGCACAATCGGTTTTTTGATGAATGAATACAGGGCCGACAACCTGCCTGAACGTCTTGCCGCAGCAGAAGAGGCCGAAATCAATCCATTGCAAATGATCGCGCATGAAGCAGATGGTAGTGATGCGCACGCCTTGGCAATTAACGAGGTTTCTTTGCTTCGAGCAGGCGCTCAAGCTGCCAAGTTGCGTATTGTTGTGGACGGTCGGATTCGCATGGATGCCTTGGTTTGTGACGGCGCGTTGGTGTCGACTCCGGCAGGGTCCACGGCCTACAATTATTCTGCACACGGCCCAATCTTGCCTATTGGATCAGATGTTCTTGCCTTGACGGCTGTGGCAGCATTCCGCCCACGTCGATGGCGCGGCGCCTTGTTGCCAAAGGCGGCCCATGTTCGATTCGAAGTCCTTGAGCCTGAAAAGCGACCTGTTATGGCCTATGCTGACGGTGCAATGGTGCCAAATGTTGTGGCCGTTGATATTCGCTCTGAGCCGTCGGTCGCACACAGAATCCTTTTTGACCCCGGCCATGGCCTAGAAGAGCGCCTGATTTCAGAGCAGTTCACTTAACTCATGTCCCGCACCGGGTCTTTCGATCAAGGAGTGCAAACCATACTGACGATATGATCAATCAAAACAGACAAAATTGCAGTTTTCAAACCTCGTTCATACGTAGGCCAGAAATCGCGTTTCCATCTCGCAGATATCCAAACCGCAAATTTCAACTGCCGCCACGTGAAGCTTGCACTCGCGTTATCGCCGCCCAAATATTGATCCTATGGCGCTTGATACGGTTCTTTCCATCCTACTTTCCCCACTGTTGTTGGCCCAAACAGCGTGGACATTGCGTAGCGCCGAACGCTTGCCCGAACCCACCGGCGATCGCTTCGGCCTTGTTGGACAAGGTCCGCATTTGCGGTTCTTGCAGCTAGGCGACAGTTCTTGTGTCGGCGTCGGCGTTGCAAGCCAACACGAAGCTCTTGCCCCTAAACTCTCGTCCAATTTGGGCGATGTTTTTTCAGTTTCATGGACATTGATCGGCGAAAACGGCGCGACGACAGAAGATGCGGCACGTCTTTTGGAGCCAATCAAACACGACCAATTCGACGCAGCCTACGTGATTTTCGGCGTGAATGACGTAAAGAATTTACGTCGTATTGGACATTGGCGCCGCGACTACCGTAAGCTAATTGATATCCTGAAAGACCGACACGGCGTGCAGATTGTCTACGTTTCAGGCCTGCCGCCTGTTGGCGAGTTTCCATTGATGCCGAACCCGCTGAGGTTTTTGTTTTCAATGCGCGCCCGGCGTTTCGATCGCGCGCTACAATGCGTAACCAAGGATATCTCAAATTGTCACCATCTTCCTATCTCAGCAGGGCTAAATCCGGCTTACATGGCAAGCGATGGTTTTCACCCCGGTGAAGGTATGTATTCTGAATGGGCAGATGTCGCTGCTGCGCAAATGCTTCCGAAATTTGCAAAACTAAATCTGACCAGCCCAAACCATCCAAATCACAAAGCACAAAACAACAATGATCACATTGAAAGCGACAGTGCCTGCCAATGAAAGCAACTTACCACGTCGAATGTCCACGACATCAATTTGATCCAAATGTGCGCTCAGAATTTCGTGTTGCTCTCTTAGTGCCTCAAAAGCCAGCATCCGTTCCAGCTTAGGGTGCCCAACCATAACCTGCGCTTGCACGATCTGAACCCCCGCTTGGCGCATCGTTTTGGGTAAATTTCGCCTTGTTTTATGCAAAGCTTGGCTCAGATCACGCCCTTTCACGCCGTACACATCTTGAAGCTGTTGGCGTAATGCGTCTGCGCGCGTCAAAAGATCATCTACTTCCGTCATCGCCGCACTCTATCCCTCTGGTGTCAGCTTTGCCAAGTCGCTACGACGGGCTTATGACTGACACGATCCTTAATTTTACCCGCTATGATGGCCCCACTTCGGCCACACCTTGTCTTATTGCACATGGGCTATTCGGCTCTGCGCGAAATTGGGGAGCGATAGCCAAGCGATTATCCACAACCCGCCCTGTTATCACTGTGGATATGCGAAACCATGGGCACAGTTTTTGGTCTGAAACACACGGATATCCTGATCTAGCGGCGGATTTGGCTCGCGTTATTGATGAATTGGGGCATGGCCCTCTTGATGTGATCGGTCATTCCATGGGCGGCAAGGCAGCGATGGCTTTGGCTTTAACCTACCCCGAACACGTGGCCCGAGTGATGGTCGCAGACATTGCGCCAGTCAGTTATAGTCATAGCCAAATGCAATTCATCGACGCTATGCGCAACGTCGACCTTGATAAAGTTGCGCGCCGATCTGATGCCGCAGACCAGCTTGGTACACTCGGTGTCGAGGCAGCATTACAAAGTTTTTTCACACAGTCGTTAGATATCCCTGACAAACGCTGGCGCATGAATTTGGAAGTCTTGGCACGTGAGATGCCCAAAATCCTCGCGTTTCCACAGTTTGATGCAATGTTCGAGAGTCCGACGTTATTTCTGTCCGGTGCAAATTCGGACTATGTCCGACCGGACTATCGCATGACAATCAAAAACCTATTCCCTAAAGCACGCTTCGCTAAATTACCTGAGGCGGGGCATTGGCTCCATGCAGAAAAACCTCGGGAATTCGTAGCGACGGCAGAAGCCTTTTTTGACCACTGAGCGCGCTCAATCCACGACCGCTGAGTGAAATGAATTTCCCGTGCGGAAACACTGTGTTTTCCGCCAATCTAGGATCTGCCGCATTTTCTTCAATTTTGCGTCAATCTGTTTGCAGATGTTTCTCGTGTTAGGTCGCGCTCGACCGGGTTGTATTGAGTACCAGAGGATAGAAAATGCAAGATTCAGATCACAAATTCATGGAAGGTTCGCCTGCCGAAGAAACGACAGCCGTCACAATGCGCAGTATTAAAGACATTTTGGGGGAAAGTTTCCACGATAGATTACTCTTAACGTCTGCTGATCGTGTCAGACCGCAAGAGCATATCGCCGCTGATCCCGAAGCATTGCGCGAACCCGAACCTGTTCAAAACTGTGCCTCTGGTAAAACACCTTCTTTTACAAAGCGCCTAACCGCTAAGCTGTTCGGCGGTTAGAAGCGTCGCGCTTACGCGGGAACAGTCTCGTCCAAGGCGTCCAATATACTTAGGATGCGTCAGCCTTTACTGGCGGGAAAATACGCGTCATTTCTGTCTCAAAGCGTGTCCATGACATGCCCGCTTTGTTACCTGCGACCCCGGCATAGTGGGACTTTCCAGACGATGTGGGAAGTCCAGCCCATATACGGGCAAGGTTATTCATGAAAGCGACTTGCGAAAGTTCGCCTGCACGGAACCGAGTAAAGCCCGCATCTTCCAGCAAAATATCCGACAATCGATCCTGCAACTCAGGAGAGAAACGCGCAGTGGTTTTCACCCCAAGCTGCGTAACCAACCGGCGCAAAGTAGAAGGAATGAACTGATATCGCCCGATTGCGTGATTTTGCCCCGGAGTATCGTCGATCCATTTGTATATTTCCGCCAATGTCATCTGTGTCGGCTTTTTACTTGGTTTTATCTTCGCGCTGTACACGACAGCATTATATTGCGCCCGCCCGGCTTCCACTGTCGCAATCAGACTGCGCAACGCTTCCACATTTGACATGTTTCGCAGAGGCTTGACCCTTTGAGGCACTTGCCGGATCACCGGTGCAAACAATCCGTTTCTTTCGCGGTCGGCAAATAAGCTGCCAGATTGCAAACTGTCCAGATGTTCCGGCGTCGCGACGATCTGCACAATAGCCGCACTGCGATCCGGGTCTTTGCGATTCAGATTGGACGTGTTTGAAAACAGTGAAGACGGAAATGCAGGACTACCCCATATCATGAGCCACAATAAACCCAGCCCTAGAAATCTACTTCGCATCAATACCTCGCACCCATTCTGGTTGCTTGAACGTTACGTGAACAACTTGCAGTAAATTCCTTACGATTCCGTATGCGCGACAAACAAACCTAACTTATGGCGCAGAATCCCACTACAGCCCCCCTTGCGCCTCGCGCCGCCATGCCTATAACCCACGACAATTTGCGCAATCCGGGTGCGCGACAATCCAAAACAGGGGGCGCTGCCATGCCAAAGAGAACCGACATCCAGTCGATCATGATTATTGGCGCGGGGCCTATTGTCATTGGGCAAGCCTGCGAATTCGATTACTCTGGCGCCCAAGCCTGTAAAGCACTGCGCGAAGAGGGGTATCGCGTGATCCTTGTGAACTCCAATCCTGCGACGATCATGACCGATCCCGGACTGGCAGATGCCACATATATCGAACCGATCACTCCTGAAACTGTTGCAAAAATTATCGAAAAAGAACGCCCTGACGCTTTGTTGCCGACAATGGGCGGTCAGACCGGCTTGAACACATCTTTGGCTCTCGAAGAGATGGGCATTTTAGACAAATTCAACGTAGAAATGATCGGCGCTAAGCGCGAAGCCATCGAAATGGCCGAGGATCGTAAGCTCTTCCGCGAAGCCATGGATCGTTTGGGAATCGAAAACCCGAAGGCAACCATCGTCACAGCCCCAAAAGACGGAAACGACAAGAAAGACCTCGAAGCCGGGATTGCGCTGGCTTTAAATGACCTCGACAAAATCGGCTTACCCGCAATTATCCGCCCTGCCTTTACCATGGGCGGAACTGGTGGGGGCGTTGCCTATAACCGTGAAGACTACATCCACTTCTGCCGCTCTGGCATGGATGCGTCCCCGGTCGGTCAGATTCTTATCGATCAATCTTTGCTTGGCTGGAAAGAATTCGAAATGGAGGTCGTGCGCGACACCGCTGACAACGCGATTATCGTTTGCGCCATTGAGAATATCGACCCTATGGGCGTACACACTGGCGATTCCATTACCGTTGCCCCAGCCCTCACGCTGACGGACAAAGAATACCAAATCATGCGCAATCAATCGATTGCAGTGCTGCGCGAAATCGGCGTCGAAACAGGCGGGTCTAACGTTCAATGGGCGGTTAACCCTGCTGACGGGCGTATGGTCGTGATTGAGATGAACCCACGCGTGTCACGTTCATCCGCGCTGGCGTCAAAGGCAACCGGATTTCCAATCGCCAAGATCGCCGCGAAACTGGCCGTTGGGTATACGCTTGATGAGCTGGACAACGACATCACCAAGGTCACGCCCGCTTCCTTTGAGCCGACCATCGACTATGTCGTCACCAAGATCCCGAAATTTGCATTTGAAAAATTCCCCGGCTCCGAACCGCATCTTACAACAGCGATGAAATCCGTCGGTGAGACGATGGCGATTGGCCGTACGATCCACGAATCCCTGCAAAAGGCACTGGCTTCCATGGAATCCGGCCTTACAGGCTTTGACGAAGTCGATATCCCTGGCGCCCCTGAAAAAGCCGCGGTGATCAAGGCAATTTCCTCTCAGACCCCTGATCGGATGCGCACAATTGCACAAGCCATGCGCGAAGGGTTGTCAGACGAAGACATTCACGCGACGACCATGTTTGATCCTTGGTTCCTCGCCCGAATTCGCGAGATTGTGGATGCCGAAGCCCAAGTTCGCGCAAATGGTTTGCCTACGGACGCAAGTGAAATTCGTGCGCTCAAAATGATGGGTTTCACGGACGCGCGTCTTGCAACGCTGACAAATCAGGCAGAAACACAGGTTCGTAAGACCCGTCGTGGTGCTGGTGTCACAGCCGTTTTCAAACGGATCGACACATGCGCCGCCGAGTTCGAAGCCCAAACCCCATATATGTACTCGACCTACGAGGCCCCCGCGTTTGGTGACGTCGAATGTGAAGCACGCCCATCAGATCGCAAGAAAGTTGTCATCCTTGGTGGTGGTCCAAACCGGATCGGCCAAGGGATCGAATTCGACTATTGCTGCTGTCACGCATGCTACGCCCTGACTGACGTCGGTTTTGAGACGATCATGATAAACTGTAATCCAGAAACAGTTTCGACGGATTATGACACATCAGACCGGTTGTACTTTGAACCCCTGACGTTCGAACATGTCATGGAAATACTCACCAAAGAGCTTGAAAACGGAACGTTGCATGGCGTCATTGTTCAGTTTGGCGGGCAAACCCCGTTGAAATTGGCGGATGCGTTGCAGGCCGAAGGCATCCCTATTCTTGGCACGTCACCTGACGCGATTGATCTGGCCGAAGATCGCGAACGTTTTCAAAAGTTGGTTCAAGACCTTGGCCTGAAACAACCGGTGAATGGCATCGCACATTCTGACGCAGAAGCCCTTGAGATCGCTGCAGATATCGGCTTCCCATTGGTGATCCGTCCGTCTTATGTTCTGGGCGGCCGTGCCATGGAAATCGTGCGCGACCAGTCCCAACTTGAGCGCTACATCTCTGAGGCGGTTGTCGTATCGGGCGACAGCCCTGTATTGCTGGACAACTACCTTGATAGCGCGACAGAACTTGATGTGGACGCACTGTGCGACGGCACCGACGTGCATGTTGCAGGCATCATGCAGCATATCGAGGAAGCGGGCGTTCACTCGGGCGATTCTGCGTGCTCGTTGCCGCCCCATTCCCTTGATACCGCTATGCTTGACCGGATCAAGGTCCAGACTGTGGCATTGGCCAAGGCACTCAACGTGGTTGGTTTGATGAACGTTCAGTTCGCGATCAAAGACGATGAAATCTACCTGATTGAGGTGAACCCGCGCGCCTCTCGCACGGTCCCTTTCGTGGCCAAAGCTACCGACTCCGCCATTGCATCGATCGCTGCACGCATCATGGCTGGCGAAAAGCTCTCTGATTTCCCGATGCGCCCGCCTTACGATGCGGATGCGGATTATGACACAGTTCTACCGCTTGCCGATCCGATGACACTGGCCGACCCAATCATGCCATGGTTTTCCGTCAAAGAAGCTGTCTTGCCCTTCGCGCGTTTCCCCGGTGTCGACACCATTCTTGGCCCAGAAATGCGTTCAACAGGTGAAGTCATGGGCTGGGACCGCGACTTCCCACGCGCCTTCCTCAAGGCTCAGATGGGCGCTGGCATGGTCTTGCCATCCTCTGGTGGTGCGTTCTTGTCCATCCGCGACGCCGACAAAACCCCACAGATGCTAGAGGCCGCCAATATTCTAGTTTCCCTTGGCTTCACTTTGATCGCAACCAAAGGCACCGCGGCTTGGCTTAAGCAAAATGACGTACCTTGCGACATCGTGAACAAGGTCTACGAGGGGCGCCCTGACATCACGGATTTGATGAAAGACGGCGGCGTGCAGTTGGTGATGAACTCCACTGAGGGCGCGCAAGCGGTCGATGACAGCCGCTCCATTCGGTCCATGGCGCTTTATGACCGGATTCCCTACTTCACGACGGCAGCCGGATCACACGCCGCAGCACTGGCCATCAAAGCGCAAGCGGATGGGGATATTGGTGTGAAGTCGCTGCAAGCTTAAGCGTTGGTGCGAACGAAACCTAGCAATCGCGCCTATTGGGGCGACAGCAATTCGAACATGCCGCCCTATTGAAGCGACGTTCGCAGCTCGCAATGCGATACGGTATGACCTCCTGCAAAAGGGCGCGCGGTTGGCTCCTTGCACCTGACCTTTCGGATCCTATCACTGCACCGCGTCCTGCAGGATTGATCGTGACGCCAAGTATTCAGAACCGAGAACAAAGCGCCCATTCCTGTCGTCGCAAAACCAACGGTTCGGAACAAAACTCACATTGGTCGCTGCCATTCTGTTGACCAACCCAAAAGCCGTTCTTGCTTGGATCACCACGATTTCGCTTGGACTTCAGCTGGCGCGCCTTTGTGGGTCGCGGCCATTCTCGTGGGTGGCCTCTTTTGTTTACCTTTTGTCCTTCACGTGCTTTACGCAGTCGCGTTCTCAACGCCACTTATGATAGCTGCATATGGCCTTGCGCGGCGATACATCCAGACGACTTTAGGTGTGTTCTTTGCAATCGCTGGACCAAAACTTCTAACAGATAAAGGCTAACGGCTGACAATCACTGCTTTTACAGGACACGGTTGTTTGAGTTCAAAAACAATCATACTCGGCTTGCTGCATCAATGCCCGCATTC
Organism: Aliishimia sp.; assembly: GCA_039978895.1. Taxonomy (GTDB): domain Bacteria; phylum Pseudomonadota; class Alphaproteobacteria; order Rhodobacterales; family Rhodobacteraceae; genus Aliishimia. The sequence continues at coordinate 267,165 of JBDWAL010000055.1, read as the reverse complement.
TGGGAACAAGCCAGCTTAGCTGCCACCAGGGCTGTGATATCGCACGCCAAGCGTTGTCGCGAAAAAACGCATCCGCGGTAACCAGTTTGGCACCGTGGCGCCTTGTTTGTGGGAACGCACTCAGATCAGGGGGCAGAATGGGCGACATGTTTCGAAGATGCGGGTTTTTCTTGAGGCAATGGAGCATCGGTTCGAATCAAGCCTTCGGATTTCAGGTCGTCCCAGAGAGCGGTTGGAATTGGTGTTTCGAAAATTTGGACGTTCTGGCGCACTTCATCAGGGTTCGACGCGCCGGGGATGACGGTTTTAACGGCTGGATGGCCTAAGGGAAACTGTAGCGCCGCCGCAATGAGGGGCGTGTTATGCGCTGTGCAGACGGCTTCCAATTCACGAACACGTTGCAAAATGCCTTCAGTTGCCGGGGCGTAATCAAAGCGCGCGCCTGGCATGGCGCCCGTTGCCAGAATGCCAGAGTTGTAGGGCCCGCCCAAAATAATCCCAACGTCGCGTTCGAGACAAAGCGGCAGGAAGGTTTCAAGCGCGTTTTGTTCAAGCAGCGTATACCGTCCCGCAAGCAGGAACCCATCGAAATCCGCCTCTGCCAACAAGCGTTCACAGATTTGCCATGTGTTCACGCCCGCGCCAATCGCCGTAATTTGATCAGCCTCGCGAAGGTCACTTATTGCGCGGTATCCGCCGCCACTGAACAACTCGCGCAGTTTGTTTTCGACACCGTCATCGCCATGGGTTCCCGCGTCAATATCATGCAAAAACAGCATGTCGATCTGCGCAGAGCCAAGTCGCGCAATGCTATCGTTGAAGCTTCGCATGATGCCGTCATAGGTATAATCGAACACAATCCGCTTTTGCGGCACATCCACGAAAGCTTCGGGGGTCACATCTTGCGGGTCGCAATCTTCAAGAACCCTTCCCACTTTTGTGGACAGTGTCAGCGCATGACTGTCAAATCGGGTCAATGCGTCGGCAAGTCTCAACTCAGATCGCCCAAGCCCGTATTGTGGTGCTGTGTCGAAATACCGAATACCGGCGCTCCAAGCTGCATCAAGAGTTGCTTGGGCATCGCAATCCTCAATCTTGCGATAGAGATTTCCAAGTGGCGCACCACCAAACCCCAATTGCGTCAAATTCACAGGGGATCGGGTACGTTGATTGAGCAACGCGGTTTGAGACAGCTTCATCTGACGTCTTTCTAGGTTAGTCGAAAATACTCTGGGTGTTGCCCCTCTAGGGGGTGGATGCGGGTGATCAATTGTCCAAGGTGAAGGGACATTGCCGATTTTGCTAGGTCGACATCTTGGTCTCTGATTGCATCAAAGATGACTTGATGTTCCGCAACGGCTCCCGCTGGCCGACCTTGTTCTGGCAAGATCAACATCCGTGCTCTGTTTAATTGCAGCGACATTTGTCCCGCAGCAACAGCAACCTTGGGAAAACCTGTGAATGCTAGGATCAGTTCATGAAATTCTAGATCGGTCTCAAAGAAGCCATCAAAATCCTTGTCCTCTAGCAACAGGGACTGCAATCGCAAATTTCGAGAGAGTTTCGTCAGTTGCTCATCGCTCCGTTCGCGGGCAACTTTGCCGACAGCGGCAACTTCAATCGCTTCACGCAAGAAGCTCTCCTCGATTAACTCCGGAACAGAGAAGCGCGAGACACGGGTCGCGGATTGTGGAACGATATCAACAAGCCCGTCGGAGGACAGACGACCAAGCGCCTCTGCCACGGGTGAGCGAGACACGCCCATTTGTTCGCACAACACGCCTTTGCGCAACACAGTACCAGGCTCGAAATGCATTGAAAGAATCGCATCTCGCAGAGCCGTGTAGACGCGTTGACCCAAAGGACCGTCCAAACTGTTAATATCGGGCATAAATGTACTTTTGATCATCTTTCATCCTTCAACTGACATGTTAGTTGACATATGACGCAAGTCAAGCTAGCACCAACACTACAAAAACATACCACCCTGAGCCAGAGGAACCCCGTTGATGAGCCAACCACCCCGCATGTTAACGCTCCACCCGCGCGACAATATCGCGGTCGCATTGGCGGACATTTCTGCGGGGGAAGTGGACACTCGGTCTGGTGTCAAAGTGTTGCAATCGGTCAAACAGGGGCACAAGATTGCAATCGCGAAGATTGATGCCGGACAAAACGTATTGCGTTATGGTCAGACCATCGGTCAGGCGACAACCACCATTGCTGCAGGCGAACATGTGCATGTGCAAAACCTTGGAATGGGCGAGCACGCGCGCGACTATGCTCACGCAAGCGAAACAAAACCGCTGCCTTGGCTAACACATGCACGCACCTTTAACGGTTACCACCGCGCGGACGGGAACGTCGGCACGCGCAATTATCTTGGAATCTTGACCACAGTGAATTGCTCTGGGTCTGTCGCTAAATTCATTGCAGAAGCCGCTGAGAAATCTGGCCTACTTGATGCGTTCCCAAATATCGACGGGATCGTACCGATCACGCATGGAACCGGCTGTGGCATGTCGGGCGAGAACGAGGGATATGACACCTTGTTGCGCACGCTGTCGGGATACGCTCAGCACCCTAATTTTGGCGGTATCCTTTTGATCGGTCTTGGCTGTGAAGTCATGCAAGTGTCTGCCCTTGTTGGAGGTCGACAAATCCGGCCAGATGGCGCGTTACGTTACATGACGATCCAGCACGAGGGCGGCACTCGTAAAACCATCGAAAAAGGCCTAACCCAATTGCGCGGCATGGCAGAATTAGCCAACAGTGTAACGCGTCAACCAGCGCCTGTGTCACATCTTACAGTGGGTATGCAATGTGGCGGGTCGGACGGGTATTCGGGCATTACCGCGAACCCGGCTTTGGGTGTCGCATCAGATATCTTGGTGCGCCATGGCGGCACCACAATCCTATCCGAAACGTCAGAAATTTACGGTGCGGAACACCTTTTGACACGTCGCGCAACCTCCATTGAGGTTGGCGAGAAACTGATCGAACGTGTTCGGTGGTGGGAAGATTACACGGCCCGCAACAAAGGTGAAATGGACAACAACCCCAGCCCCGGCAACAAACGAGGTGGGTTGACGACAATCCTAGAGAAATCCCTAGGTGCAGTCGCCAAAAGTGGGAGTGCGCCACTGACAGACGTTTACAAGTTTGGTGAGAAAATCGACCAAAAGGGCTTTGTCTTTATGGACAGTCCGGGTTTCGATCCTTGTTCCGTGACAGGACAAATAGCATCCGGCGCAAATCTGATCGTGTTCACAACCGGGCGTGGGTCCGTGTCTGGATACATGCCAACGCCTTGCATCAAAGTCGCCACCAACTCTGAAATGTACGCCCGCATGTCCGACGATATGGACATCAATTGCGGCGACATCGTCAGCGAAGGGGTCAGCCTGAACGACAAGGGCCACGACATATTCGAGATGTTTATCAGCATCGCGTCGGGCCAGCAGACAAAAAGCGAAGAGCTGGGCTTTGGCGGGGTCGAGTTCGTACCCTGGCAAATCGGCGCGGTAATGTGAGCATGCGAAACAATATGACACTGAATAACAAACTCATTTTGATCACGGCGGCAGGCCAAGGAATTGGTGCTGCCAGCGCGCGAGCTTGTGCCGCAGCTGGTGCCAAAGTGATTGCCACAGATGTGAACGGCGACCTATTGGCCAATCTCGCGGACGTTGCCAACATCGAAACCCGCGTTCTTGATGTGACAAACGTGGCAGCTATCGACGCGCTGGCCGCTGAACTTCCTGATCTGGATGGGCTGTTCAATTGCGCGGGCGTTGTTCATCACGGCACTATTTTGGAACTGGACGACGCCGCTTGGGACTTTTCACTTAACCTGAACATCACGTCGATGGTGCGTATGTGTCGCGCGTTTGTGCCCGGCCTTATACGTCGCGCAAATAGCGAAGGCACCACGTCTATTCTGAACATGGCGTCAATGGCGTCGTCGGAAAAAGGTTTCGTCAATCGAACGGCATATGGCGCGACCAAGGCCGCAGTTATCGGTCTGACCAAAGCGATCGCAGCCGATTTCGTTGCCCAAAACTTACGCTGTAACGCGTTATGTCCCGGCACAGTAGACACCCCTGCCCTTCAAGGTCGCATCAACGAAGCACCTGACCCGGTTCAAGCGGAAAAGGACTTTATCGCAAGACAACCAATGGGTCGTCTCGCCGTGGTCGATGATTTGACACCGACGATTGTGCATCTGTTGTCCGACGCCAGCAGCTTCATGACGGGACAGACGGTGTTGGTTGATGGCGGTGTCACGATCTAACGACGCAGCCTTAAGCTTGGGAGGGCAAAACATGACGTATTTGGTTGAAATGGACGGGATCGAAAAACGCTTTCCGGGCGTCCATGCACTCAAGGCGGTGCAATTTGATCTGAAACCTGGCGAAGTTCATGCCCTTATGGGGGAAAACGGCGCGGGCAAATCGACCCTTATGAAAATCATGTCCGGCATCTATGCCCGCGATGGCGGCGAGATGTTTGTGGACGGTGTGCCCGCGGCTCCTGATAACCCCCGCGCGGCGCAGGACCTTGGCATCGGGATCATCCATCAGGAATTGAGCTTGATGAGGGATCTTACTGCAGCGCAAAACGTCTTGATCGGACGTGAGCCACGCCGCAGTTTTGGGCGTTTAGACGAACCGGCGCTGAACGCAAAAACCGCAGAGATTTTTGCGTCTCTCAATCTCGCTATGGATCCGCGCACTCAAGTTGGGACGCAAACGATTGCGCGTCAGCAATTGATCGAAATTGCCAAGGCATTGTCTTACAATCCCCGGGTTTTGATCATGGATGAACCGACAGCTGCCCTGAACGATACCGAAATTACAGAACTGTTCAAAGTCATCACAAAGCTCAAGGCAGACGGTGTCGGCATCGTTTATATCAGCCACCGTATGGACGAAATCAAACGTATTGCCGACCGCGTGACGATCTTGCGGGATGGGGCCTATATCGACACCGTTGAGGCAGCCGACACGCCACTTGCAACCATTATCCAGCTTATGGTTGGCCGCGAAGTTACGCAAAACGCACCCGTTATCCCTGATACCTCACAAAACGCCGTGGCTTTAGAGGTTCGCAATTTAACGCGCGGAAAAGACGTGCGCGATGTTAGTTTTGCTGTCCGTAAAGGTGAAATTCTGGGCTTTGCAGGCCTGATGGGCGCTGGCCGCACGGAAGTCGCGCGCATCATTTTTGGCGCAGATCCTCGCGACGCGGGTGAAATCTTGGTCGACGGCCAATCCGTTAACATCCGAACGCCACATGCCGCCGTTGAAGCCGGGATCGGGTATCTGTCGGAAGATCGCAAACACTTTGGTTTGGCCGTAGACATGACCGTACGCGCCAACGTGCCGATGGCAGACATGGCTAAGTTCACCAATCGATTTGGTGTTCTGAACGAGACAGCTATGAAGGATGTTGCTGTCAAATACGTCGACCAATTGGGCATTCGCACACCATCTGACCTGCAGGACGTGCGGTTATTGTCAGGTGGAAATCAACAAAAGGTGGTCATTGCAAAATGGTTGCTGCGCGATTGCGATGTGTTGATTTTCGACGAGCCCACGCGCGGCATCGATATCGGCGCAAAATCAGAGATATACGCCCTCCTCGAAGATCTCGCGGCGCAAGGACGGGCGATCATTGTTATCTCGTCCGAATTGCCCGAGGTCATGCGCTTAAGCCACCGCATTGCGGTTATGTGCGAAGGGCGGCTGACGGGTATTTTACCTGGCGGCGCGGGCACCACTCAAGAAGAAATCATGGAATTAGCCACTTTGCGCGACCCTGCGCTAAGTGACGCGGAGGACGTAGTATGACCACGACACCAACAGATGCGCCAAAGTCTGCACTTTCGCGGATCATCGCCGCTGGAACGCACCAACGTGTCCTCGCTTTTGCCAGTCTTGTGGTGCTTTTGATCGGGTTTTCGATTGCTTCGCCGAATTTCATGCAGACCTCTAATATGCTTGCAATTTTGCAAGCCACATCCGTGAATGGCGTGCTGGCGATTGCTGTCACGCTTGTCATCATCACCGGTGGAATCGACCTGTCGGTGGGCACTATGATGACATTTTGCGCAGTCATAACCGGCGTCGTGCTGACCTATGCAGGGATGCCGCTGATATTGGGCGTGGTGGCAGCCGTGTTGACAGGTGCGCTTTGTGGCGCGGCGTCAGGGACGTTCGTCGCGAAAATGGCTATTCCACCCTTCATCGCAACCCTTGGCATGATGCTAATCCTCAAAGGACTTAGCCTTGTGATATCCGGCACGCGGCCAATCTACTTCAACGACACACCGGGGTTCAGTGAAATCTCACGCGGTTCTTTGATCGGTGAGGTTCTCCCCGCGCTCCCCATTCCCAATGGTGTGTTGATCCTGTTCATCGTCGCCGCCGCCACTGCATATATTTTGAACCGCACTGTGTTGGGCCGCTATTGTTTCGCACTTGGCTCTAACGAAGAATCTGTGCGCCTTTCGGGCGTGAACACGGATCGTTGGAAAATTGCGATCTACGCACTGGCTGGGTCAATTGTCGGCATCGCCGGTCTGTTGATTGCGTCGCGTTTGAATTCTGCACAACCTGCTCTGGGTCTTGGATATGAGCTCGAAGCGATTGCTGCGGTCGTTATTGGCGGGACATCTTTGTCGGGCGGTCGCGGATCCATCTTAGGATCGCTCATCGGGGCGCTGATCATGGCGGTGTTGACCAATGGTCTTCGTGTCCTGTCTGTCGCCCAAGAATGGCAAACAGTCGTCACCGGCGCGATCATCATTCTGGCAGTGTATGCCGATATGATCCGCCGCAACAAATCCATCTAACCAACCACCCGGAAGGAGAACCGGGTTTCACAGACAACTCAGGAGGAACCAACATGTTGTCACGACGCACCCTTATTGGCGCACTTAGCGTCTCTGCCGCCCTCGCATCGGCACCAGCCGCCTATGCCGCGGACGAAATTTACATCCCGATGATTTCAAAAGGCTTCCAGCACCAGTTTTGGCAAGCTGTTAAGGCCGGCGCGGATCAAGCTGCTGAAGAATTTGGTGTTCGCATCACGTTTGAGGGGCCGGATAACGAAACAATGGTAGATCGCCAGATAGACATGCTGGCGGCTGCATTGGCAAATAAACCGGCCGCAATCGGCTTTGCGGCACTAGATAGCCAAGCTGCAATTCCATTGCTGCGGCAGGCCGCCGATGCTGGCACGCCTATTATCGCGTTTGACAGCGGCGTGGACAGCGACATCCCAGTGTCGACGGCGACGACCGATAATGTCGCCGCTGCCGCACTCGCGGCTGATAAGATGGCAGAGTTCTTGGGCGGTAAGGGGTCGGTCGCCGTTGTGGCTCACGACCAAACCAGTCGTACAGGCATCGATCGTCGTGATGGCTTTTTGAACCGGATCAAAAGCGAATATCCGAACATTGAAGTTGTCAGCGTTCAATACGGCGCCGGCGATCAGTTGCAATCCACTGAGGTGGCCAAAGCCATTCTGACAGCAAACCCAAGTCTTGGCGGGATGTTTGGCACCAACGAAGGGTCTGCAATTGGCATCGTAAATGCAGCGCGCGAAATGGGCACGCAGGGTGTCACGATCATCGGTTACGATTCTGGCAAGGCGCAAACGGATGCAATCCGCGAAGGCTTGATGGCGGGTGCAATCACCCAAAACCCAGTTGGCATAGGATACGAAACCGTCAAAGCTGCTGTCGCAGCGATGAATGGCGAAGAGTTGCCCGACATCATCGACACCGGCTTCTTCTACTATGATCAATCCAACATCGACGACGCTGAAATTCAGGCTGTCTTGTACGATTGATTTCACCACAGCCGCAGCTCGTTCTCCCTTGAGCTGCGGCACTCATTTATTTTGATACCCGAGGACCACCATGAAATTGTTACGATACGGCCCAACGGGTCAGGAAAAGCCCGGCTGCCTTGATGCGGATGGTTGTGTCCGAGACCTTTCAGATCACGTTGCAGATATTGCAGGTGACGCTTTGCTACCCGAAGTGATTTCCCGCCTGAAGGCATTGGACATCAACAGTTTACCCGTCGTTGCAGGCACCCCGCAGGGCGATCTGCGCCTTGGACCTTGTGTGGGCCAAACAGGAAAATTCGTGTGCATCGGCCTGAACTATGCGGACCACGCGGCGGAAAGTGGCATGGAGGTCCCACCGGAGCCTGTCATTTTCAATAAGTGGACTTCTGCCATTGTCGGACCGGATGACGATGTGATCATTCCACGCGGCTCCAAGAAAACCGATTGGGAAGTTGAACTTGGTGTCGTCATCGGCAAAGGCGGCGCCTATATCGACGAGGATCATGCGATGGATTACGTCGCGGGTTTTTGCATTGTCAACGATGTTTCCGAACGTGAATATCAAATTGAGCGCGCAGGCACATGGGACAAAGGTAAGGGCTGCGATACTTTCGGGCCGACCGGACCATGGTTGGTGACACCTGATGAAGTTGGCGATTACGACGCGCTTGGCATGTGGTTAGAGGTCGATGGCACCCGTCACCAGCACGGTTCAACATCGACAATGGTTTATAAAGTACCACATCTGGTCGCCTATTGTTCCAAGTTTATGAGCTTACAACCCGGTGATATCATTTCAACCGGAACCCCACCCGGTGTTGGCATGGGATTGAAGCCCCCGACATATCTATCAGGCGGCGAAACGATGCGACTTGGCATCGACAAACTTGGCGTTCAAACGCAAGCAGTCCGAACCGCAAACTAACATCACACGAGCAAATCAAGGCGGGGCTCATCACAGCAGAACCCCGCCCTTTCGCCGACAATCACCCCATTTTGAGATGTAAATTCTATTGGTCGGGCAGTCCCGCGAATAGACAGCCATACGTTTTCCCCCAACAGATTTTCGAAGCCACGTTGAAATTTCCCTGAATAATGTCTGAACTGCCATTCGCCGCAATCTGCATGAAAATCGCTTTTGCAGCATATTTGTTCCTTGGATCACGCTTGTGACCTAAGATGAAACCCGTCAGATATCACAAGCATTCAAGCTTAGTCTTGGAAGCACGAAGAACACAGTTGGCTTTCATTCTTCCCTGTCATTCTTCAGGTACTTCGTCGTCAAAACGCCCGCAAAAGCTGCAACCGACGATCAGCACCGCCGTTTGCCCCCCGACAGTTTCATACCGGGCGCCGCTAATCGATCTTCTGGCCCCACCCAAGCATAAGCCAGCAAACATGGTTCCAGATCACCTGTGGTGATCCGGTGTTCGTCACCCGCCCGGTTCAGAATCAAAGACCCCGGCGCATAAACGGCTGCATTGTTTTCTGACCATGCCCCCGAGATAGAAATATAGCTTTCCTCGATGTCATCATGGCTGTGTTGGGGATATGTTGTGTTTGGCGCAAATAGCACAAAGCCCAAAATCAACTGATCGCATTTCACAGGCCCCTTGGGTCCAATTACTTCGCAATATGCAAATTTTCGCGCGAGTGTTTTGGACAGTTTTTCGTAACCGTATTCCCAAGTCAGCTCATCGCGCACTTCACGCAAAGCCCGCGCCATTCCTTGCATCGCTCCGCGTTCACCGAGATCCAAGGCGCGCGATAGGTGCGCCGTGACAGGTTTAACATCCGGGTCGCGTTTCACGATTGCCGGATTGCGCGCCATTGCGGCTGACAGACGGTCGCGCACACGTTTTCGATGACTGCGGATGATGGCACTGCCCCCAGCCGAACCGTAGCGATAAAGAGAATCAATTTCGCGAAGAAGGTAGGTCCAGTTGGGGTGATCCATCAGACGCGTTTCAACGCTTTGTTCATCATTCAAACTGTCAATGTCCCCAGAGGTGATGATTTCGTCGGCCATTTCCGCAACCTTTTGTCCGTGTCTCGTTACAATTTCTTTGTCATGACGCCCTCCCTGCCAACACGCGACTCTTGCGCACATCCTCTTTGCTCATCACACCTGACGCTTCGGAACACTGGACAAAACTGCATGTGCCCGCATACCCAACGCTGACATCCCCCTTGACCAGAGTTCCCTATGACCGCCACCAATTTCCCAAGTCCAATCCAATCCCACCGACGCGCGGATATGGCCGTTCATGCAATTGGCCTTACTTTGATTGTGGTCGCGGGCAGCGTCTTGTTGAAGAACGCTGGGCAAATCCTGGGTACATCCTTGATGTTGGCATTGTTGGTTTATGTTTTGGCCGCTCTGGCGTCGAACCTTGCATCTTGCAGTTACCACTTCGCCCCGTGGCACGCCCACCGCGTGTTGCTCAGGCGCATAGATCATGCTGCAATTTATCCCAGTATTTCGGGCACGTTCACCCCGTTCTTTGTGCTCGCGGGCACCCCTTGGACCTATACATTGCTGGTTGTGTGTTGGGTGTTAACGGGTGTTGCGATCTGGAACAAAATCACCAATGAGACGATAAAATCCAAGTGGTCCACTGCGTCCTACCTTGGTCTGGGCGCAATTGGATTAAGCGCTTTGCCGCATTTGACGGGCGTGCCCATTTCAACGTTGTGGTGCATTCTGGCTGGCGCTGCCTGTTATGTTATCGGAACCGTCTTTTATGCCCGCAAAACGATGCCATTTCGCTACTCGATTTGGCACATGTGGGTGAATTTTGGAGGTGTCGCGATGTTCGCTGGGGTTTGGATCGCGCTCTTTTAGAGCGTCGTGAAAACAAACTCTGGCAGATTGCGCGTAACGGGTCCATGCTTGTCCCATGTTAGAAAAGTTAAAAGTCCCCCTCACCAATGTCCGCGTTCCGGTAAAACGCGCAAAAACTCTGGATGCCGAAAAGGTCAAAACCCTTGCGGAAGACATCATAGAGAACGGGCAAACCACGCCAATCCAAGTGCGCAAAGATGGGGATGGCTACATCTTGGTCGAAGGTTTGCACCGACTAGAGGCCCTGCGTGCGTTGGGTGAACCCGAAGTGGTTGCCTATCTTGTTCGCGCGCGGTTGCACTAACGTCAAACCGCAGCCACGACGATCAGACCTTGACGCTAAGGCCTGTTTGCGGCCACATCATGCAACTCAAATGGGGGCAGCATGTATATTCCAGCCATCACAGGATCAGGTGTGTTCACACCGGAATTGTCGATTTCCAACGCAGAACTGGTGGTCGCCTTCAACGCGTATGCCGACAAATGGAACGCGGAACATGCCGCTGAAATAGACGCAGGAACGGTGCAGGCCAAAGATCACTCATCTGAAGAATTCATCTTCAAAGCGAGCGGCATCAACTCACGATATGTTCTTGATAAATCTGGGATACTTGACCCAGAGATCATGCACCCGTCCTTACGACAACGCTCAGATGATGAGCCAGGTGTCATGGCCGAAATGGGTGTTGATGCGTGCCGCAAAGCACTAGAACAGGCGGGCAAAACCGCGGCAGATGTTGATTTGGTGATTTGTGCCGCGTCCAATCACGAACGCGCCTACCCTGCTGTGGCCATAGAAATCCAACAAATGCTTGGCGTTCAAGGCTTTGCCTTTGATATGAACGTGGCGTGTTCTTCGGCGACGTTCGGCCTGCAAGCCGCGGCTGACATGATCCGATCCGGCTCAATTCGGTCCGCCTTGGTTGTGAACCCTGAAATTTGCTCAGGCCACCTTGAATGGCGCGACCGCGATTGCCACTTCATCTTCGGCGATGTCGCGACAGCCACTTTGCTAGAACGCATTGAAGACGCAAAAAGCGCACATTTTGAGGTGAACTCCACCCGGTGTGCGACTGAATTCTCTAACAACATCCGCAACAATAACGGCTTCCTACGTCGCGCGCGCCCCGACGGAACCGCTGACCGTCGCGACATGCAATTCATGCAAGAGGGGCGCAAGGTCTTCAAAGAAGTCCTCCCCATGGTCGCGCAACATATTGCCGATCATATGAAGGGCGCGGATATGCAATCTGATGATCTGAAACGCCTTTGGTTGCATCAGGCGAATAAGTCGATGAATGACTTTATTGGCCGCAAAGTGCTGGGTCGTGTTCCCGAACCGGGCGAACAGCCAAATATCCTGCAAGATTATGCAAACACGTCTTCCGCTGGTTCAATTATTGCGTTTTCACAATATTCAAATGACCTAGAAGACGGGGATCACGGCCTGATCTGCTCTTTTGGCGCTGGGTATTCAGTTGGATCGGTGCTGTTAACACGCCACGCATGATCGACGCAGGTGCGGGACGGTGGGCGGGGCGAGTTGCCAAAGGCAAGAGCGCCGAACCCGTCAAACGTCTTTCACAGAAACCCGTTTGTGCACCTCGGCGACAGTCTCAACCCGTTCTGAATAACGATTCACCAGATATTCAGAACGCCCACGCACGAGCCATGTGAACTTCACCAGTTCTTCCATCACATCCACGATTCGCGCATAAAACGGCCCAGCCGGTAGACGTCCCTGACTGTCGAATTCCAACCATGCTTTTGGAATCGAAGATTGATTGGGGATCGTCACCATCCGCATCCATCGTCCCAAAATCCGCATTTGGTTGACAGCATTGAAGCTCTGTGAGCCACCCGAGACTTGCATCACAGCAAGGGTTTTGCCTTGTGTGGGCCTGATCCCGCCTTCTATCGACAGGGGCAGCCAATCGATTTGCATTTTCATCAGACCTGTCATCGCACCATGCCGTTCCGGACTGGACCACACCATGCCTTCAGACCAAACCGCCAGCTCACGCAGTTCAACGACCTTGGGGTGCCCCTCCGCGCCATCTGAATCCACAAGCGGCAAGCCCGTTGGGTCAAACAGTTTCGTCTCACATCCCAAATGTCGCAGTATGCGCGCCGATTCTTCGACCGCCTTGCGGGAATAACTTTCCGAACGCAGCGAACCATATAGCAACAAAATGCGCGGCGCGTGCCCGGGATCATTTGGTCCGCGCAATACGTCAACGTCGATTTTCTCAAGGGCTTCAGATACTAAAGCTGGCAGATTGTCAGCCACTTTCGACCTCAAGATGCAGTTTCATGTCGATCAATACTTGTTGCAAACGCAGTGTTTCTTGCAAAAGCCGTTTGGCCTCGTTGACACTGATGACGCCGTCCTGAATGGATTGCTGATACTCGGCCATCAACATTGCAAACCGTTGGCTCAATGCGATCACGTCAGAATTCACACCGCCAGATCGGTCTTCATTGGGCTTTCGATCGTCATGAGACAGTGAAATCCCCTTTAGCTCCGCCAGGGCCGCCGTCACATGCGGATAACTTGAGGCGCCTTCCAAACGGGCCACAGCGTCGATGGGCATATACCGATCCGCATGCTCTGGATTGTCGGAATAATAGCGCCCTAGGGTCGCCTTCGATTTGCCCGTTATTTCACACGCAGGTTCGACGCCTACGTCTTTCACCAAAGCTTCGGTGTGTTTCTTCAAGTAGCTGCCGACTGCGGTCACATCCATGCTGTCCCTGCCTTAACAATACATGCGCCTCCAAACGGGGAACCGCTTCGGTCTTTTCCCATTAATCGTTCGCGAGGGAAATGTCATTTAAACATCATTCCTCGTGTTTGTGAGGAACGCAACGAGTTCCGACGTTCCTAACGTCGGTGTCAGGGTGGGGGTCTGCTTTGTTTCGCAAAGCGGGGGCTATGCGAGCTGCTTTTTGCAGCAGCGACATGGCAGGCCCATTCCATGTGACGAGTACGGCACGTCACGCTTACTGCATTTGGGCTCCCCAGGCCCTTCCTGCGTGGCGTGCCACAGTAACGAGTGACAATTAACCAACAAGTCATAACACTCACGGCAAAGAAAAATCCCATCCTGACAACTCTACATTTTGCACAAAAAGCGGTTCCGACTCGGCACCGCTCGTTTTATGAAGCGGCATGGCTAAACTTTACTTTCACTATTCAACAATGAACGCAGGCAAATCGACTGTTTTGCTGCAAGCAGCGCATAACTATCGCGAACAAGGCATGTCGCCCTATCTGTTAACTGCTGATTTTGATGATCGCGGCGGCCAAGGTCGGATCGCGTCTCGAATTGGTATTGGGCAGGATGCGGACATCTTCGGGGCTGAAACCGATTTGTACGACATGCTCGAACGACGCCAGAGCGAAGGCCCCATAGCATGTGCATTTGTAGATGAAGCTCAATTTTTGACGGAAGATCAAGTTTGGCAGATCGCGCGCGCCGTGGATGACTTGAACATCCCCGTCATGTGTTACGGGTTGCGCGTCGATTTTCGCGGCAAGCTCTTTCCGGGATCCGCGACATTGCTCGCCCTGGCAGATGAAATGCGCGAAGTCCGCACCATCTGTCATTGCGGCAAGAAGGCCACGATGGTCGTCAGAACTGGGCCGAATGGAGAACCTCTGAAAGATGGGGCCCAGGTCGAGATCGGCGGCAATGACAAATACATATCCCTGTGCCGCCGACATTGGCGCGAAGCTATTGGCGATATTCCAAAATAGCCTTGACCAATTTTGCCCCCCAGACGTTACACCTTGTTGGGCAACCCCGTCCCCGCAAAGAAACTGCGAAGATTGTCCACCGCCATCATCCCCATGTTTTCGCGCACATCAAGCGCCGCTGTCCCCAGATGCGGCAACAGCGTTACGTTTTCCAATGCAATCAAGGCTTCAGGCACGTCAGGTTCAAATTCATAGACGTCTAAACCTGCTCCGGCCAACTCCCCCGCTTGCAACGCAGCGATCAAAGCGGCCTCGTCCACGATGTTTCCGCGTGCGATGTTCACGAAATGCGCGTGGCTTTGCATCGCATCAAACACGTTGGCGCCAATCATGTGATGCGTTTCACCACCACCGGGCAATGCGACGACGACCACATCTGCGACAGCCGCAAGATCTGCTATGTCCTCAATCTGAATTGCGGGCACGTCCAACTCCTTGGCGGAGCGGTTGTAATAGACAACTTCCATCCCGAACCCGAAATGGCACCGTTTGGCAATGGCTTGCCCGATGCGGCCCATGCCGATGATGCCGACCGTCTTGCCACTCAGGTGCATCCCCAAAAGCTGTGTTGGATGCCACCCTTCCCATTGCCCAGACCGCACCATGCGCTCACCTTCACCAGCGCGGCGCGCCGTCATCAACATTAAGGTCATCGCAATATCCGCGGTCGCGTCGGTGACAGCGCCCGGTGTGTTGGACACAGCGATCCCTGCATTTGAGGCGGACACCACATCGATATGATTGAAACCGACCCCAAAATTCGCAAGCACTTGCGCGCGTGGGTTTGGTACGTCCGCGAACACATCCGCAGAAAAGCTATCGCCGAGCGTCGGTAACACACCGTCATAATCACTTAAGGAAGCGCGCAATTCCTGCGCCGTCAAAGGCGTCGTCTGCTCGCGAACGGTGATATCAAAATCCTTACGGGCCGCGTCTTGAACACTTTGGGGCAACGGGCGGGTGAACAAAATTGTCTTCATTAGCACAATCGCGCGCCGACCGGCGCCTCCTTTTCGGGGCTCGCCAAAATGACTGCGCCGTCTTCATCCATGAAGCCCAAGATCAAAACTTCGGACATAAATTTCCCAATTTGGCGCGCAGGGAAGTTCACAACGCCCATCACTTGACGGCCAACTAGATCTTCAGGGGTGTAATGCGCCGTTATTTGCGCTGAGGATTTCCGCTCACCGATCTCTGGCCCGAAATCCACCCAAACCTTGATCGCGGGTTTGCGCGCTTCAGGATAGGGTTCCGCACGGATCACACGGCCCACACGAATATCGACCTTCATAAAGTCGTCAAAACTGAGTTCGTGTTTGGTATCACCCATTGGCCAGCGCCTTGGACCGCTCGGTCGCCGCTTTCACAGTCGCCGCCACCAATTTAGGTAGACCTTTGTCTTCATCCATCAAAACCTCTAGCCCGGCTTGCGTCGTTCCATTTGGCGAGGTCACGTTTACCCGCAATTGAGCAGGATCATCTTCTGCTTGCACAGCCAATGCGCCTGCTCCGGCGACGGTTGCTTTTGCCAGTTGCATCGCAAGATCCGGTGCCAAACCTTGCGCCTCACCTGCCGCCGCGAGGCACTCAATCATATGAAACACATAGGCTGGGCCCGACCCAGAAACACCTGTCACCGCATCAATCTGCGTCTCGGCATCAAGGCGAACAACCTGTCCGATTGCGGATAAAAGAGCTTCGGATGTATCAAGTTGGAAGGTCGTGGTTTTCGCATTACCGATGATTGCTGTGATCCCTTGCCCAATTGCCGCAGGGGTGTTGGGCATTGCGCGAATGATGGGCGTGTCAGCGCCTAACATTTCTTCAAATGACGCGATGGGAATTCCGGCTGCTACGGACAAAAATAGCGTCGACCCGTTGCCCATGGCTTGCAATGTCGGCAACGCGCCAGCCATCATCTGCGGTTTGACCGCGACAAGAACCACCGCAGGAGCAGTGGGTAAATCTGCATTGATATTAACGCCTTGCGCCGTGACCCAGTCTGATGGATGAGGATCGTTCACCCACACGGCATTCGCCGACAGGCCTTCTTTCAACCAACCTGCCAACATGGCAGATCCCATTTTACCGCAGCCCAAAAGCACAAGCCCACGGTTCTCTATATCGGAAAAGTCCATTTCGCCCCCGTCTTATTCAGGGGCAATTGTTACGCGCGCCCGTAGGCCTCTGCAATGGCCACTTCGAGCGCTGCATACGGGGATTTATCCCCCCAAACCAACATTTGCAGCGCGGGATAATACCGCTCAGCGCTCATGACGGCCGCGCCAATCATTGTATCGATCTGCTCGGGGCCCGCGATTTGCCCGCCCGCCAAAACCAGCCCATAGCGGTAGACCATCAGCTTTTGTTCCGCCCAATAGGTGAAGCTTCCCGCCCAGCATTGGTCGTTAACAAGGTTCAGCAGCTCATAAAGGCCAGCTAGCTTTTCTTCCGGCGGCTCCATTTCGAACGTGCACACCATACGCAGCGTTTCATCATAGCCCGACCATGCCAATGTGATCGAATAGGTGCGCCATTGCCCTTCAACCGCCATAGCGATTTGATCGTCGCCAATCCGGTCAAAATCCCATTCGTGATGAGCCGCAAGGTTCTCAACAATGTCGATAGGATGGATGTCGTCGTCGAGGAAATTCTCTGAAAGGGCCATGATGCCACCTCTACTGCGCTAAAGCGTTTTTGGGGGCAGCAGCGCGCCCGATACGCTTTTTTGACTGCTCGATTCAGATCAGGGTGAACCCCTGTACCCGTAATTTCATGGTGATGTAGGGCGCGCGGCCTGACAACCCTTTATTTGGGGATAACCGCAATAAGTTGTGGATGCTTTTAAACTTTACGCAAAACTTGGCGATTGATTTGCCGTTCATCTTGCGGCAAGCCGTAACCATCCGCAAAATTAGGAACATCAGATGGCAACTGAATTTACCCCAATTGCCTCCCTTCTGGGGGGAATGCTTATTGGCTTATCTGCCGTCATCTTGATGGCTGCGAATGGTCGGATCGCTGGCGTCAGCGGAATATTGACCCGGCTGTTGGATTTCAAACTTGGCGGAATATCCGAACGTCCGGGCTTGTTTTTTATCTTTGGTTTGATTGCCGCCCCAGTCGTCTACGCCACGCTCTTTGGTGGATGGCCCGAGCAAACTGTGTCGCGTAATTTTGCCTTAATGGCCGCAGCGGGCCTCTTTGTTGGCTTCGGATCGGCCTTTGGAAACGGCTGCACCTCTGGACATGGCGTGTGCGGCTTGTCCCGCTTGTCCACCCGATCATTGGTAGCCACTTGCACGTTCATGGCCATTGCAGCGGCGACTGTCTTCGTCACCCGTCATTTGATCTAAGGAGCTCGCTTATGAACATCGCAGGTTTGATTGCCGGTTTGATATTTGGCCTTGGGCTGGTGCTTTCGGGCATGGCCGACCCCGCCAAAGTACTCAACTTTTTGGATATCACCGGGACATGGGATCCCAGCCTTGCCTTCGTTATGGGGGGCGCAATAGCCGTGACGCTGCCGGGTTACGCCCTTTTGCGTCGCCGGACGAAACCACTTTTCGCTAAAACCTTTGCCTTTCCCTCGCGCAATGACATTGACCCACGTCTTCTGACGGGTGCCGCAAGTTTTGGCCTTGGCTGGGGGCTGTCAGGGTTTTGTCCGGGGCCTGCGTTGACCGCCATTAGCTTCGCCGCCCCAGGAACTTTGGTCTTTTTGCCCATGATGGTGCTTGGCATGGTGCTAGCAAGACGCGTGGCTCCAAATTCGGCTCAACCGGCCTGACTTGGGAAAAAGCGATATCCGGTCCGAACTAATTTTTGCGCGATCATATTTGCGGTTTGCGCATCAAACCTTAAGAAATGCTTGCTGTTCAGGTGGTTTGAAAAATCCTCTTTCGTTTTGTAGAGCTCATATAAAACAACTAGTTCTGGGTCGTTTTCCATGACGCAGACATCAAATTGCACGCATCCGGGTTCATCCTTCAACGACATTTCTGCGTTCTCAATCATGTGCGGCAAGAAGGTATCCTTCAATCCCGGTTTGATTTTCAGATCAACACACACTGCGTACATATTCCGCTCCATCTAAACCTTACTTGGTTAAGTTTTCAATTTTCGCCCCGCGGCGTCAGATGCATAAGCCAAATCCGTCAAGGCGATCACGGGCAGATACGCGGACGCTTCGTTTTCAAACGCACATTTGCCCTGCAATGCCTCAACGACATGGCGGATCAAAGCGGCCACGCACCCGCCGCCAAAGCTGTCATCGGGTCGGAACGGCAAATCCACCGCAATTGCGTCCTGCGCCCCGAAGTCCCGCTTCCAAACACGCCCGGCCCCATCCAAGGATAAGGTCCCCTTTTCACCCTCGATCACCATTTCGCCCATCGTTCGACGCGGATTGTCGGAAACATGATCGCTTAGGCGATTTCCATCAAACGTACTGCGCGCGCCAGTCGCATGTTCCATCACCAACAGGCCTGCGTCTTCTCCCTTGATCACCGGGTTCAGTCGCCGCAAGTCCGCATAGACAGAGACCACATCCCCCAAAAGCCAACGGAACAGGTCGATAAAATGCACCCCGGTTTCATGGATCAGCAGTTTTGGCATTGTCTGGAATGCTGGCTGACGCCCAAGATACGCGTTCTCTCCACGTCCATCCCCGGGACGTAAAGCAAATCGTGCGGCATATATTTCACCTAGTTCCCCAGATATAATGACGCCCTGCATGGCTCTATACCAAGGCTGAAACCGGAAGTTTTCATGGATAATGATACGTGTTCCCGCCTTGCGAGCTTCGCGGGTGACGGCGTCTGCTTCTGTCAAAGACGTACAGAACGGTTTTTGACAGATAAGCGTGCGCCCTTGCGCCAACGAGGCGCGGATCACGCCCGCATGCGCAGCCGGAGGGGCAACAATATCAATAATGTCAGGTGCGTTTTCCAACACACACTTCAAGCTATCCGCAACCGCCAATCCGAATTTGTCTGCCGCCCACACACGTCGTTTTGGGTCTGGATCGGTGGCAGAAACAAGTCGAACAGCGTTTATCTTTTGCCACGCGGCAATGTGAAACGCACTGAAATAACCAAGCCCGACCACCGCAACCTTATATGGTGCAGGGCGCGTCACGTGGCCCCTTTGGGCAAATGCGCAAGGACTGCACGGGTGACAGCTATAGTTCCCATATCGCCGCCAAATTCCATCGGACGCAGCTCGTTTGCAGCGAAACCGGCCTCGACAGCGCTATCGATCGCTTCGGCGGCCGTTGCAAATTCGGGGTGGCCCGTGTTGTCCGCCAAATAATCGAGCATCAATCCGGCACTAAGGATTGCCGCCAAGGGGTTGGCTTTGTCTTGCCCCATGATGTCTGGCGCACTTCCATGAGCAGGTTGGAACAGTCCAACATCATCCCCGATTTCCGCACATGAGGCCATCCCCATCCCCCCAACAAGGCCACCCGCAAGGTCAGACAGAATATCGCCGAACATGTTTTCCATCACCATAACATCGAACGCCCAAGGTTGACGCACCAGATCAAGCGCCATGGCGTCCACATAGTTATACCCGACATCGGCATCTGCGTAATCGCGCTTCACCTCGTCAAAGATGCGCCGAAAGAACGCCATCGACGCAAAGACATTTGCCTTATCGACACAGGTCAAAAGGCCGGACGTTCCACGCCGTTCTTTGCGCCGCTGCGCCAGCTTAAACCCGAAATGATGCAGCTTTTCGGTGGTGTGACGCGTGATGCGCATGGTGTCGCGCACTTCAGTGTCCCCAATGATTTCGCTGCGTCCATGGACAGCTGCAGAGTAAAACAACCCTTCTGTGGACTCGCGTAAAATCACCATGTCCAATCCGGCCGCGCGCGGATCAGCAAGGCGTTGCGGCGCGTTGGGATAGGCTTTGACTGGGCGAACCCCGGCATAAAGTTGATACATTTCACGCAATCGCAAATGCGGCGAAATTTCTGTTCCGTCGATATGGCGCACAGAGGGCAATCCTATCGCCCCGAGAAAGATTGCAGCGGCGCGCCCCGCAGCGACCTCTCCGCCTTGCACGATGTCTTGCCCCGTCTCGCGGAAGTAACCTGCCCCCGCTTGGATTTCGGCCCGTTCCAGCTTTGGCGCACCCGCACGAACACAGACTTCATCGGCAACTGCTAAGGCTGCATTTGTGACGTCGGGACCTATTCCATCGCCCGCAATGACCGCAATTGGGATGGTCTCGTTCATCTGTTCATAACCCCGGCAACCTGTAATCTTGTAATAATCCGAGCAATTCTTCCGCTGCGCGTGCCCTATGAGCGCGAAACGCCGCATATGTTCCTTCACCGTCCCCAGCGCGAATCCGCTCTAGGATCATCCGGTGTTCTTGTGTCGAACGCAGTGGCAATGCACGCATCCGTAGTGTGACGATCCGTGCACGATGGGCTTGATCGAACAAAGCTTGCACACATGTCATCATGCGACGGTTCCCATGCAGGGCAAGCAATTCCGTATGGAATGTGTCATCGGCTTGTGCCCAGCCATCCAGATCACCATCTGCCAAAGCACCTTCCATCGCTCGTGTCGCGTCTTCGAGGGGGGCAAGTTCCGCTTCACTCGCTCCGCGCCGGGCGATCTGCGCCGCGGCTTCAGGTTCGAGCGCTGTCAGCATCTCATAGATTTCTTGCATGTCCTCGGCCCGGATTGGCACGACCCGCACACCGCGTCGCGGAATCATCTCTATCAGCCCTTCGGCTTCCAGCCGGATCAACGCTTCGCGCACAGGTGTCCTGGACATCCCTAACCGCAAAGCAATTTCAGGTTCGGTCGCTTGAAATCCTGGGGGCATCAAATTCATACGAATATCGTGTTTGAGCCGTTCATAAGCTCCGCCGACAAGTTTTGATTTCGCAGCTTGTTTCACAATGTTCTCTTTGATTGTTGGCCTTGTGTGACTGCGGTGGCGCACATTGTCAAATACATTAATGTATGCATTGTTTCCATTGGTGACAGACCCAAACGCGGCCTAACCTGATCCCATAACAGGA
The DNA here is from genome assembly GCA_039978895.1 of Aliishimia sp. Taxonomy (GTDB): domain Bacteria; phylum Pseudomonadota; class Alphaproteobacteria; order Rhodobacterales; family Rhodobacteraceae; genus Aliishimia. Next base: position 245,655 of record JBDWAL010000055.1, on the reverse strand, counting down.
GAGCATCCCATGTCCGAACATTGGCAAGTCCACGCGATCAAATACGCTGAGAGAAATGAACGCACACGTTCAGACAGCTTTCTGTTTGATGACCACCCCGCCGCCGCACACGGCATGGATTATTTTGTTTGGGTTTTACAAAATCGTGATCAGACCATTCTTGTTGACACCGGGTATGATCAGTCCGAAGCAAACCGCCGTAATCGCCCGATTTTGCGCGACCCGGCACTGGCAATTGCGCCCCTTGGCGTCAGTGCGGAAAATATCAACACTGTCATAATCACCCACCTTCACTACGATCATGCGGGCGGATTGGACCGTTATCCCAATGCGACATTCCACTTGCAAGAAAGTGAAATGGCTTATGCGACTGGCCCTTGCATGTGCCATGACACGTTACAAATGCCTTTCACAGTGGACCATGTTTGCGAAATGGTTCGCCATGTTTATGCAGGACGCGTCGTCTTTCATTCAGGGTCAGGACAAGTCGCACCCGGCGTGCGCGTGCATCGCCTGGGAGGTCATTCTCGTGGCTTGCAAATCGTCGAAGTCGACACCGATCTCGGCCCTTTAATCCTCGCGTCGGACGCATCGCATTATTGGGAAAACTACGTGTCGAGCAAGGCATTCCCAATCGTTGTCGACCTCGAGGACATGCTTTCGGGATTTAAGCAACTGTTGACGCTTGGGAAGGGAAACATAGGCCACATTATCCCCGGTCACGATCCACTGGTACAATCGCATTACGGCTTGAGCGGTCCACAGGATTTCATTTGGCGTTTGGACAAAGGGCCGATTAAGCCCCTTCCCACCACGTTTTGATGGCTTGCATATCAAACTGCGCCTGAGGGCCGATCCCGACCAACACGGCGGTTCCTTCGTATTTGCAAAGAGTGATTTCGACAGATTTCCCGACGACTTGCACTTCTGCCATGCCCTCAAGAAGACGCACAAAGCCCTTCACCCGGTAAAGCCCCGAGGGGCGTGATTTTAGCAACGCCGTAATTTGATCTCGCGAGAAAAATCCCGGAACCTCTTCTGACCATTGTGCAAAATGAGCGTGCGCATGACTGCGATCTGGCACTTCGCCTTGAATGTCCCACAACAACTGACTGAATTCGGCCTCTGCCGTCATCATCCGCGCAGCTCCTGTTGCTTCTAGTCTATGACGCAATGACGTTCGAATTTGCGCCACTTTGGACACCACAACCAAGTCTGCTACAGCCACCTGACTTGCCAATTGCGGCGCGATTTGAACGTCTCCCAACAGATCTTCAAAGTTCTCACCGTCCACCACGGTGACGATCCCCGCGTAACTTAGCTCTGGCTCGTTGCGCGACACGTTTGCAATGCGCGCGGGGTCGCCAATGCCGCTGGCCTCAATGATCAAATGATCCGGCCATTTGGGCCGATCTAGCACATCGCCCACCGCCATAAACAAATCCGCCCCCATCGTGCAACAAACGCACCCGTTGGTCAGCTCAATTGTGTCCACGCCTTTGGCCTTGATCAGTGACGCATCAATGTTCACCGCGCCAAAATCATTCACCATGACCATCAAACGCTTGCCATGATCTTCTGTCAGCAACCGATTGATTAAAGTTGTTTTCCCAGCCCCGAGGTATCCCCCGATGACCGTGAGCGGCAATCGTTTCACAGCAAATGAACCTTCCCGCCCGCGACTGTGCCCAAGATCGGCACATCCTTCAACGCCATGGGGTCAACAGCCGTGGGGTCCTGACCGAGCACCGCGAAATCTGCGATTTTTCCCGGTTCGATGGACCCGATTTCAGTGTCCAACTTCAAGGTATAGGCAGCACCCATTGTGATCGTATGTAACGCTTCCTGCACTGTGATGCATTCTTCCGGGCCAAGCGTTTCACCTGACATTGTTTGACGGTTAACGGCGCACCACGCGGTAAAGAGCGGCCCCATTGAGGTCACAGGCGCATCCGAATGGATCGCGATTTTTACGCCTGTATCCAATGCAGTACGCGCAGCATTCATTCGAGCGGCACGATCCGCGCCAAGGGTCAGTTCGGCGTGTTGATCCCCAAAAAACCATATGTGGTTCGAGAAAATGTTCGTGCACGCCCCTAATTCTGCGGCGCGTTCATATAACCCGCGATCCATCATTTGGCAGTGTTGCAACACATGTCGCGCGCCCGGCCACGGATGCGTGCGTGCAGCCTGTTCCATTGCATCCAATGATACGGCCGCCGCCTCGTCACCGTTAACATGGATGTGCATCTGCACGCCCTGCTTTTGCATTTCTTCACACAGTTCATAGATTTGATCTGGCGCAGTGTTCCAAAGACCATTGGCCTGCCCGCCGACATATCCCGGCCAGCGCACGCGCGCGGTCCACCCTTGGATCGACCCGTCAGTCATCAGTTTGACCGCGCCAAGGCGCAGCTTGTCTGTGCTGCTTTTGCGTAAGTGTCGCGCAAATTGAGCCATCTCAGCTGGGTTGGCGCCCGCGGTGCCAAGTGCTGGTACGATACGCAGCGGAAAGTCGCCTTCGCCGGTGACAGCCAGCATTGTCGCAAGGTCTTCTTCTTCCATTGACGAATAAAGGTCAGTTACGGTCGTCACACCCGCACGTTTGCACACATCGCCATAGCTGCGAATGCTGTCTGGGGTCTGACTTAATCCCCGAAAATCGATCCCCAATCGGCGCATAATCGGGAACATGGCCGCCATTTCCTGCAATTCACCGGTGGGTTCCCCGTCCGGTCCCATGATGATGCCTTCGCCGTTGCTCTCTCGGGAATATCCGGCCATTTCGAGCGCTTTAGAGTTCACACACATCAGATGAAAATTCGAAAAGATGATCGCAATCGGGCGCTCGGGGCTGATCTCGTCGAGATGCTTGCGTGACAAGCGTTCGGTTCGCAAGAAAATCGGATCAAAGCCCCAACCGACCAGCGGCTCATTGGGTTCAAGCTTCGACGCATATTCGCTCAGCCCGGTAACGACCGCATCAATGTCGGTCATGCCGGTCCAAATTTTGCCAGTCGGATCAATCCGATCATGATAGCCCGCATAAGCATAACGCCACATCGCGCCCGCCATCATATGTGCGTGGCCTTCGACCAAGCCCGGCATTAAAACTGTATCCTTGAGGCTGTCATCATGGACCACATCCCCCCATTGATCCGCGCAATCAGCACCACCCACCGACAAAATCTTCCCATCTTTGACGGCGACATGGGTCGCATTTGGACGGGCGGCATCCATCGTGAGTATGTTTTTTGCCGAAAATACAGTGATTTGGTTCATGGCTCATTCCTTCAACGCCGTTGGGTGTCGGCAAATCTAAACAGTGCTGCCTCAAACGACAGGTCCTGCCCACCGTGACGCAAAACAAAAAAACACGGGAGGGTAAAAATGACAGACCAAATTAATTTTCCGCTGTGATCCGCCCTAAGTGGACTTCTAAGGGGACGCAGTTTGATCCCGAAAGTGGTAGTGTCCCGCCCTCGGCAACACCACCGACCGCGCCCTAAAAGCGCCGATACTATTTGGCGTTACTCCATTCTGCCGTCTGGTTTGCGGCCCTGATCACAATGATCCGTCGGCGGATTTTGACCCTCTTTGTCCAAGCGTCGTGTTCAGTAACTTCTTCAATCCAAAGTTGCGCCACATTGCCGTCGAATCCGATTGACCAAATCCGCAAGAGCGATAACTTCACGTCAGCTAACTTATGGGAGGAACATAAAAATGGCTCGTAAGACTATGAAGATGACCGTCTGCGCCGTCGCTTTGGCTGCGTTCGGAACAACAGCTGTCGCAGAAAATGTCGAGGTCCTGCACTGGTGGACATCTGGCGGCGAAGCTGCTGCGTTGAATGTCCTTAAGGACGACCTCAATGGCAAAGGTGTCGATTGGGCGGACATGCCGGTCGCTGGCGGCGGCGGGGAGGCCGCGATGACTGCATTGCGCGCGCGCGTCACCGCAGGTAACGCACCAACTGCCGTGCAAATGCTTGGGTTTGACATCAAAGATTGGGCCAACCAAGGCGCCTTGGCAAACCTCAACGACGTGGCTGCCAAAGAAGGCTGGGACGATGTTGTGCCGGATGCTTTGCAGTTCTTTTCCAAACATGATGGCAATTGGGTTGCGGCCCCTGTGAATGTCCACTCCACGAATTGGGTCTGGATCAACAAGGCCGCTCTGGACGCCACAGGCATGTCCGCACCAACCACGTGGGACGAACTGGTCGCGGTGATGGGCAAGATGAAAGACAATGGCATCACACCGCTGGGTCATGGTGGCCAAGCGTGGCAAGACGCGACGATCTTTGATGCGGTTGTGCTGTCCATGGGCGCTGAATTCTATCAAGCTTCAATGGTTGATATGGACCCTGATGCCCTTGGCGGTGCGCAAATGGTCGAAGTTTTTGACCGTATGGCGACTTTGCGCTCCATGGTTGATGACAATTTCTCGGGCCGGGATTGGAACCTTGCATCTGCGATGGTGATCAATGGCGAAGCCGGAATGCAAATGATGGGCGATTGGGCAAAGGGTGAATTCTTGAAAGCTGGCCTGACTGCGGAAAAAGACTTTGTCTGCATTCGCTTCCCGGGCACTCAAGGCTCCGTCACGTTCAACTCAGACCAATTCGCGATGTTTGGCCAAGATGGTGACGGCAAAGCGCAAAGAGCGATGGCAGCGTCAGTGATGGATCCGTCGTTCCAATCGGCTTTCAATGTGGTCAAAGGATCGGTTCCAGCGCGCACAGATGTTGCGAAAGACGCGTTTGGGTATTGCGGTCAAAAAGGCATGGACGATCTGGCTGAAGCGAACGCCTCAGGCAAATTGTTCGGCTCTATGGCGCATGGTCACGCGGCCCCGGCTTCCGTGAAAAACGCGCTTTATGATGTTGTGACGGCGCATTTCAACGGAGAGTATGATGCGGCCACGGCTGCAGAAGAACTTGCAGCTGCGGTTCTCGACGCGCAGTAAGACACATAGGATCAGGGGCGACTGACTACGCCCCTCATCGATCCTTTAAACCCCTCGGAATTCAACTGGACAGCCTGTGAAAAACTTCGCTCAATTGTGGTTGCCCAAATTGGTTCTCGCCCCGTCATTCCTGCTGATTGTCATCTTTGTTTATGGCTTTATTGCCTATTCGGGATGGTTATCTGTGAGCGACTCCAAGATGTTGCCGTCCAACGGTTATGTCGGCCTTGAGAACTACGAACGCCTGTTTTCCCGCCGCCATTGGGCAACGGCCCTGAACAATTTATGGGTGTTTGGCGGGCTTTATATTGTGATTTGCTCTTGCCTTGGGCTGTTCCTTGCGATCCTGCTGGATCAAAAGATCCGCGCAGAAGGGCTGATCCGACCGATTTATCTTTATCCGATGGCGTTATCTTTCATTGTCACGGGCACTGCTTGGAAGTGGTTTCTTGATCCCGGAATTGGCCTTGAAGCCACGATGCACGCATGGGGCTGGGCGAGTTTCGAATTTCGCTGGATCAAGGATCGAGATATGGCGATTTACACGGTGGTTATTGCCGCTGTCTGGCAGTCTTCCGGCTTTGTGATGGCCATGTTCCTCGCGGGTTTGCGCGGCGTGGACAACGAAATCATCAAGGCCGCGCAGATTGATGGCGCAACGGGTTGGCGCATTTATTCTCGGATAATCATCCCGATGATGCGGCCGGTGTTTTTAAGCGCCTTTGTGGTGCTCGCCCACCTTGCGATCAAATCTTATGACCTTGTGATCGCTTTGACGGGTGGTGGTCCGGGACGTGCCACTGAATTGCCCGCAACATTCATGTATTCATACACCTTCACCCGCAACGAAATGGGTGTGGGGGCGGCCTCTGCGATGATCATGTTGGTGATGATTTTTTCGATCATTGTGCCTTATGTGTACTCCGAATTGCGCGGAGAAAAGCAATGAGCGTCCCATCACAAGACAACGCCGTGCAAGGTTCGCGTATTGGCCGCATTATGATCTATGCTGTGCTGGTCGTGTTCGTGATTTACTACCTAACGCCACTCTATGTGATGCTCGCCAACTCTTTGAAACCGCTAGATGAAATAACAGGCGGAGGCATGATGGACCTGCCCCGTGCTTATACGCTCGAACCGTGGCGCCAAGCATGGTCGCAAGCTCAAATCGGTGTCGAACCAACCGGGCTTCGACCCTATTTCATCAACTCAATCCAAATGGTTGTGCCCGCTGTTTTGATCTCGACGGCTTTGGGCGCGCTGAACGGCTATGTCCTGACCAAATGGGAATTTCGCGGCTCAAACTTCATCTTCGGAATGTTGCTTTTGTCCTGCTTCATCCCTTTTCAGATCGTTCTAATCCCCATGGCGCGGATGTTGGGCTTGATGGGATTGGCGGGCACAACAGGCGGGCTGGTGCTGGTTCACGTGATTTACGGGCTTGGTTTTACCACCCTGTTTTTTCGCAATTACTATGCGGCTTTCCCAACAGAATTGGTCCGTGCAGCCCAAATCGATGGCGCGGGTTTCTTCCAAATCTTTTGGCGGATTTTGCTGCCCTCATCCGCCCCGATCGCAGTTGTCACAATCATCTGGCAATTCACCAATGTGTGGAATGACTTCCTGTTTGGCGTCAGTTTTGCGGATTTCGATTCCATTCCCATGACGGTGGCGCTGAACAATCTGGTGAATTCCTCCACTGGGGTCAAAGAATATAACGTACATTTTGCAGGCGCGATCCTCGCGGCCCTGCCGACACTCATCGTCTATGTTGTCTCGGGCCGCTATTTTGTACGCGGCCTGATGGCAGGCGCTGTAAAAGGATAAAATATGGCCGCACTCAGCATAGAAAACCTGATCAAGAATTACGGCAAAACAGAAGTCCTCAAAGGCATCGACATCGAAATCGAGGATGGCGGTTTCCTTGTGCTTGTTGGCCCCTCCGGCTGTGGCAAATCCACATTGCTAAATTGCATTGCGGGCCTAGAGGACATCACCTCAGGTCAAATCCGCATTGGTGAGCGCGATGTTGCTGGCCTACATCCCTCCAAACGCGACATCGCAATGGTGTTCCAATCTTACGCGCTTTATCCAAACATGACGGTCGAAAAGAACATCGCATTCGGTATGGAAATTCGCGGGATCGCCAAATCCGAGCGAAAGAAAGCCATCAAAAATGTCGCGGAAATGCTTCAAATTGAAGAACTCCTGAAGCGCAAGCCGTCGCAATTATCCGGTGGACAACGCCAACGCGTCGCAATGGGACGTGCTTTGGTGCGCGATCCGCAAGTGTTCCTATTTGACGAACCCCTCTCCAACCTTGATGCCAAGCTGCGCGTCGACATGCGCACCGAGATCAAACGTCTACATCAGCGGATGGGCACAACCATCGTCTATGTCACCCATGACCAAATTGAAGCGCTGACATTGGCGACCAAAATCGCCGTTCTCAAGGATGGAAAGCTACAGCAGTTCGGCACGCCAGCCCAGATTTACAATGATCCCGTGAACATGTTTGTCGCCGACTTCATGGGGTCACCTTCGATGAATTTGATCCCTGCGAAAATTGAAGATGACCTCGTCGTGCTCAAGGGCGGCGACACCAACATTCATCTACCCGGGCCCCATTATTTGGCGGGGTATACGGATGTCGTGTTTGGAATTCGTCCTGAGGCCCTCACTGATCCTGACGGTGCCGACCGCGCGGGTCGGATCGAAATCAGACCCTGCGCGATTGATGTTGTCGAACCCGCAGGCTCTGACACATTCGCGGTGACAACGTTGGGCGGACATGAAGCGACGGCACGCTTGCGCGCAGATGCTATGGTCGATCCCGGCACCACAGCCGACCTTGCCTTCAACCTAGACAAAGTGGTGTATTTCGACCCAAAATCAGGCGAACGCATCCGTGGCTAACCGGGTGCGTATTCCTTAACAAGGAATACGCTCTGCAATTCTTGTAAGAATTGCTTCCCCGGCTCAAATTACAACGCGATACGCTGGCCTGTTTGCCCAGACGTCACCATAGCCTCGATGATCTCCAAGGTGGTGATCACTTCATCCGGTTTGATCGCACAATCCGAACCCATCTCAATCGCACGCACAAGATCCACGTAAATCTGCTGGTGACAGCCCGTCGCGGTTGGATATTTGCGCACTTCACCGCCCGCAGTTACGTCCCCCCAACGATCCTGCGTTTCCACCCCAAACCCATCATCCCCGGGTGTAAGCCCGGCCCGCAATTGATCTTCTTGCACATCCATATGCCATTTCCGGTAAGATCCAACCGCACCTTGCACCACGTATTTACTTCTAAAATCTGGCTCAAAATAGCTACCACTCAGCAAACAACGCATTGTTCCGTAGCCCAACCGACATAGAAACATGTCCGGCACGTGCGCGCCTGCACGCTGCGCCAAAGCCTCCCCTTCAACCCAATCAGGGCGTCCAAACAGGGCCACCGCTTGATCGATAACATGCGTGCCAAGGTCGTAATGCACGCCCACGCCGGGCAAGTCCTGATCTTGCCACCGATCAGGGTCGGACGTCGGTTTGAAAAACGAAAAATTGGATTGAAAATTGTGAATGTCGCCAAGGGTTCCCTCCGCGATCAAATGTTTGAGCGTCAAAAACTCGCCGTCCCAGCGCCGGTTTTGAAAGCAACTCAAAACCCGCCCCGAGGCTTTGGCCAGCGCGAAGAGGTCGCGCGCCTCTGCCGCAGTTGGGGCAAAGGGCTTGTCCACAATCACGTGTTTTCCTGCTGCCAAGGCAGCTTTCGCCAACGCCACATGTGTGGGCGTGGGGGTCGCGATGATCACCAGATCAAGGCGCGCATCGGCAAACATGTCCTCGGCCGTCGCATAAATCGTCGCCTCGGGATGATCCGCACTGATTTCACCTGTCCGAGAAGACGCCACTGCCGCCAACTCAATTCCTGCCGCTGGCAACAATGGCGCATGAAACACCCGTCCCGCCAAACCGTATCCCGCCAGACCCGCCTTCAATGCCATAGAATGTTCCTTTTCGTATTCGCCCACACGCTACCTTGCGCGTTACCGGTTGCAAACACCCTCTCGACAGAACGCATGTTTGGCTTAAGCTGAAAAGACCTCAAGCCGGAGCACCGCGACCATGGACGATCAAATCAAAAGCTACATCCGACAAACCAAAACCCATTTGCGGGGCTTGACCGATCAGAAGGCAAACTTTGCACGCATTCGAGACGACATTTGCCGCGAAGTGGAACTGGTGCGAGAAACCGCCGAACAGGGGAAAAACGTAATTCCGGAAATCGACTATGCCAGTATCGCAGATGGTCGTGTCAGCGATGCTCAACGTGCTGCGATTTTACGCCGAGGGTGCGTTGTGATCCGCGGTGTATTTCCCAAATCGCAGGTAAATGAGTGGAACGATGAAATTGGCCAATATATCTCGGACAATTCCTATCTGAGCAAAGCCAAGGAAAAAGCGGGCCTCGACAAGTATTTCAGCCAACTCGACGACGCGACACCACAAATCTACGGCCTTTATTGGTCGCGCCCTCAAGTTATGGCACGACAGGCAGAAAGCATGGCCGCAACCAAACGTTTCTTAAACCGTCTTTGGGATGTTGCAGGTCCCATGGGACAGGAATTTGACCCCGATTTCGACTATGCCTACGCGGATCGCACGCGCCGCCGCGAACCTGGCGACACGACATTGGGCCTGTCACCACATATGGATTCGGGCAGCTATGAACGTTGGGTTGATCCAGCTTATCAACGCATTTATGGCGACATATTTGGCGGCAGGCATGATGCGTACGACCCTTGGAAAGCGACGTTTCGCACGCAAACCCGTGAATATGCGTCCCCGGCTGTGTGTTCGATGTTCCGCACCTTTCAGGGGTGGACGGGTCTGACGACCCAAGGCCCAAAGGATGGGACACTGTCCTTGGTGCCTATAGCAAATTCCGTCGCCTTTTTGTTAACACGCGCCCTTCAAGATGACGTTGCAGAGGATGATCTGTGCGGCGCAAAACCGGGGCGTGCTTTAGGTGCAAACCCGACATTTCACGCGGAACTCCTTGAAGGGTCGGTCTCAATTCCAGTCGTTGAACCCGGCGATACGGTCTGGTGGCACCCAGATGTGATCCATTCGGTTGCAAGCGAACATAAGGGCGCTGAATATGCCAATGTGATCTATATTGGCGCATCCCCGAAATGCCCTAAGAATGAAGCTTATGCCCGCAAACAAGCACAAAAATTTGTGGAAGGGCGGTCTGGACCGGACTTTGCAGCAGAAGACTTTGAAGTGGATTTCAAAGGCCGCGCAACGCTGAGCGATCTGACGGAATTGGGCCGTGCACAAATGGCTTTGGATTAAGCCTTGGCCGTAAGTTCCCGCTTTCCTGCATTGCTGGCCTCAGGTTAGGTCAGCCAAACGGCGGCCCAAAGCATCGCAACATAGGTCAACTGGTGCAAGGTTTGGTCGACCCCAAAGGCGCGCCAAAAACCTGCCTCGTTAGGGGTGTGGTTTTTCATGTCGGACCAACGGCCCTTGCCGTAGTCAATGTGGAAATGAATGATCCATTCGGCGAAAACGATCAAGAAGAGCACACCCATAGGTAGGCCCGCCAACAAAAAGCACAAAACACTGCCTACCGCGTGAACCAAGCAGTGCAAGGCCCGTCCGACATGCACATACCGCGCCCGATCGACGAGCATAATCGGCGTTTGCATGAAGAAATCTGCGAGCATGTGCTTGAGTTGCAGCAGCACCAAAATGCCGATTGCGGTTCCCAATGTGATCGTTTCACTCAAAATCTTCTCCTTCCCTGTCGATGTTGCGCATAGATTCGTGTAAAATCAATTGATCCCGTTCAAACGCGCTTCTAGGCTTGCGCAAAATGACACAGTAGGTGGCGGATTTTAGCCCCCTTGCGCCATATTGGAGCGGCCTCATCGAACGAACTCTTTTTGCTTTCATTTGGAAGTACTCCAAACGCGACCAGATCGGCTTGTTGCTGATTACATTGCTCCTGTTCCCGTTGCTCTACCTCACATTGGAGTTGCCCAAGCAGATAATCAATGACGCAATCGACGCCCAAAGCGACACGATAACTGCATTTGGCTTCGATTTTGGACAGATCGAGTATTTGTTACTGCTGTGCACTTTTTTCCTGCTGGCAGTATTGGCGCATGGTTTGCTGAAGATGCGGATCAATACGATGAAGGGCGTGCTTGCAGAGCGCTTGCTGCGCCGGTTTCGCTACACGCTGATCGCGCGCATCTTGCGGTTTCCTCAGCCCTATTTCGAACGCACCTCACAAGGTGAGATCGTCTCTATGGTGACCTCGGAAAGCGAACCGATGGGCGGCCTGATGGGCGACGCTTTGGCCCAGCCGGTTTTGCAAGCCGGCCAAATGCTGACGATCCTCTACTTCCTTTTTGCACAATCCATCACCTTTGGGCTGGCGGCCTGCGCGTTGATCCCTTTGCAGGCGTGGATCATTCCCAAACTGCAGTGGCAAATCAACAAACTGAACAAAAAGAGGGTGTTACAGGTTCGTGCATTGGCCGCAGAAATTGGTGAACTCTCTGTAGGCGCGAGCACGTTGCGCGCTCATGGTGGCTGGCGTTACCGGCTTGCGATGGCGACAGATCGTTTGGGTCGCCTTTATGCTTTGCGCTTTGAAATCTACCAGAAGAAGTTCTTCATGAAGTTTATCAACAACTTCATCACCCAGCTGACCCCGTTTTTGTTTTACGCATTTGGCGGCTATTTGGTCATTCAAGGTGACGTGACTTTGGGCGCTCTCGTGGCGGCGCTTGCAGCTTACAAAGACCTCTCAAGCCCTTGGAAAGAACTGCTGGCCTACTACAATCAATCCGCCGATATGTCTTTGCGCTGGGACACAATCACGGACCGCTTCGCGCCCACAGGCATGGTCGACAACGCCTTGATGCAGGGCGATCCTGGTCCATTGCCGACCCTGACAGGCGACATTAATTTGTCTGGCGTCACTGTTCGCGACGTTGACGGCAACCCAGTTCTCGATCAGATCAACACTGTGTTACCGGGCGGCAAATTGGTTGGGATCACAGCCGCAAGCGACGAAGACCGCCGCGCGTTTGCCGAATTGCTGACTCGCGAAGTTGTGCCCAGCTCTGGGACCATCACGATTGGCGACATGGCTTTGAACACGTTGCATCAAGATGCGGTTGCAACGCGCGTGGGTCATGCGACGTCCCGCCCCGTGCTGTTTCAGGGTAGCTTTGGCGATAATGTATTTTTGCCGCTGAAGTTTCGCCCAATGGGCCCGGGCAAGGACGAAGCGTTCGCTTCAGAAGCTCAGCGCGCGGGCAATAGCGAAGATATGCTTTCCGCTCTTTGGCTTGATCCCGTACGCGTGGGCCACAAAGACGAGGCCGACGTCCAAAACCGTTGGTGCACTTTGGTCGAGCGTATCGGCGGCGCGGGTGCTTTGTTCCGCCGTGCGATGGATCAACGCCTCGAAGAAACCACCCATCCTGAGTTAACCGCCAAACTGATCAGTTTGCGGCCCAGAATTGCCGCGGCTTTGGCCGACGCCAAACTAGAAAGGCATGTTTACCGGCTAGACCCCGATGCGTTTAACCCAGCACTGCCTGTTGTTCAGAACTTGTTGTTCGGCACACCGATCAACCCCTTGCCAGCGGATGCATTGGCCGAGCGACTGGATTACCTCGAACTGATGCGCGGCCTTGGCCTTGATAAGGACCTGATGGAACTTGCTTTGACCATCATGGAAGGCCTGCGTCAGATCTTTGGTGCAGGTGGTACGGATCACCCCTTGTTCCAAAAGACGGGGCTTGAACCAGAACTCTATGAGGCCGCACTTGAAACGGCCAGCAAGGCCCAAGCGGGCACGTCGCTTGATGAAAAGCAACAGGCTGTCCTTCTTAGCGTGCCCTCCTCGATCACGGCACTGCAGGTTGGCCCCGCCTTCCCTGACCGCATCCGCGATAAGATCTTGTCTTTGCGCAAAAGCCACGGCGAAACACTGCGCAGTAAGATGGCTGATTTGTTTGCGCCGATTTCACAAGATGCACCTCTTATTGGCATGACAGTTCTTGAAAACGCCATTTTCGGTAAGCTTTCTGACGAAGCGGGTCCGCGCACAGAAGCGGTGCGTGCCATTGTTGCAGATGTGTTGCATGACGAAGGTGTGTCTCGTGATGTGTTGCAGTTGGTGTTCGAGGTTCCGATCACCTTGGGTGGTGCCAACCTACCGGCGACGTTCGCAGAACCTTTGGCGGTCAGCCGCGCGGTGATTAAGTCTCCGGATATCTTGGTTCTTGATCACGTAATGGCCAGTTTTGACACACAGACCCGGTTAGATATGATGCAAGCCTTACGCCGCGAACTTCCAAATGCTACAATTGTCTACCTCGCGGCGACCCTTGAGGACGCGATGGAGTTCGACATGACGATTGAAATTAGCCAAGGCCGTTTGACGGGCACAGCGCAATCAGAACCTGTCGCAGGGGACGGCGATGTCAGTTCGGACTTGGCCCGCAAAGTGCAAGCACTTGAACAAACCGACATGTTCGCAACGCTTGACCGTAAACAATTGCGCCTGCTCGCATTTGGCGCACGGTGGTACACGGCGCAAGATGGACAATATGTGTTCTACAAAAATGATGCTGCTGACGATGGCGCGTTTATGCTGATCGAAGGCGAGGCTGATCTTTTGTTGCCAATGCCTGACGCAGAAGACGACAAATTGATCGTAACCGTCGGCCCCGGTGCGTTGGTCGGGGAATTGGGCCTTATCCGCGATGAACCCCGCGCTCTGGACATGCGTGCAAATGGCGAACTTATGTGCTTGCGGATCGGTAAAGAAGAATTCCTCGCGGTGGTCGAAAACGACGCGGCAACCGCCTTCAAACTCTTACAGGTCATCTCAGGATACGTGAAAACGTAAACGACAGGCGGACGCGATCCTTTCAAGGACCGCAAACCCAAAATTTTGAAAAATTTTGGCGCCCCTCAAGTGAGGTCCATCGCCTGTCTGACGACCACTGCTAGCTCGCGCACCGAAAAGGGCTTCATCAAAATGGGCATTTCAGGGAAGCCCTGCAATGCGTCGCTGTCCACATCATACCCCGTCGCAAGGGCTGCAGGGATAGCATTGTGACGCACATACATCGCCACCTGTTGTGACGTGCCATGGCCCAAATCAACATCCAATAATGCGAAATCCACGTCCCCTGCCGCCAAGGACTGCAACGCCATGTTCACCGAATTACATGTGTGCACATGCGTCGCCCCAAGTGTCGTTAGCAGATCCCCAGCGTCCAAAGCCATCAACAGACTGTCATCCAAAACCAAAGCTGTTTTCCCATCCAATGGCCGGTCTTCCCTAGAAGGGTCTATATGACTTTGTTGCGTTCTAACTTCGGCAGGCAGCGCTGTGCTTTGCATGTGCCGCGCTGGAATTCTCAAACGCACACAGAGCCCGGCCTCGTCGAAATCCACGTCGCTCGCCCCATCCAGAATAAAGGGAACAGCCTGCTCAATGACCATAAGCCCCCCACCGGAACACGCAGGCTTGGCCACTTTGCCCACATTCTCTTCGCGCCAGTACAAGACGCCTTGCCCAATGGCCGTCTTCGCCACGCTGACACGTACGCGACCAATGTCGCCGCGCAGCGCGCCATGTGTAACGGCGTTTTGCGTCAATTCGTGTAGGACCACTGCGAGTGCCGTAAAAGCTTGCGCAGAAAACGCCAGATCACCTTGCGAAAACTCAAGTTGCGCATCAGTGTTGGGGGCCAATTGGGTCAATTGATGACGCACAAGTTGCTGCAAACCCAACCAGCTTTTCTCAATATCTGCTGTGTCGTCGCGCATCAGGACCGACGTGTCGATCCGTCGGTTGATCTCCTGTATGTCGCTCTTTGCCTGTGCGCTTGCCGTCTCGAATGACAAACTGGCATCAACCGCACCCAAAAAATCATCTCGCAGGTGGGTCGCCCTTGATTGAAGTTCACCCCCTTCGCGCGCGGCGATAGATCCCAGTGTATGACCGACCAACGTCGCAAATAGGTTCAGAAAACTGCGTTGCGCAAAATTGGGCAATCCGACCGCACTGTGATGACACAAGAATACGCCCCACACCCCGCCCTCTAACAGGATAGGCACTTGATACGCCGAGCGCACTCCGTTTGCGGCCAAAGCCGCGCGCTGAGCCTCCGAAGAGGTGCGGCATGGCAAGATAGCCATATCAAGAGCTTGCGAAAGATCGATTTTGCTCAAGATTGGGTCCGCACCCCCGTTGATGTCCGACAAATACTGCACGCAAGCAACATCTTGTGCGGCTATTGCTGACGTGATCTGCGCTGGCACATTGTTTGACAAGACACCCGCAGATGCATGCCCCAATGCAGGCCAGACCCGCCCGGCTCGAACAGGGTGTAGGCTTACGCGGTCCATCAATGTCAGCGCACTCAACGCCCGTGTTGCTTCGTTCGCGGCTTCGGCAAGTGTCGTTTTGCGGGCCACCCGGTTCACCAATCGCTGAACTTGCTCAACATTGGCGGTTGTCATGTCGCGGGTGTCGTGCGGCTCAAATGCGAAGACATAGTGGTCAGCGCACAAAACCGCTGTGACGTTCAAAACGCCCGCTGCATTTGGATAGGGGCAGTCAGGAATGTGGATAATGGGATCATCTGGTGACAAAACTTGCGACCGAGATCGCAAACGATGCGCGGTTTGCAGTGTAAATACCGCCTCAAATACGTCGTCCAGTTGCCCCGCTGGATCAAATCCTAACACGCCCTGCGCACCTTGCGACACTCCAATCACACGCCAATCTTTTGATACGATGACGAGCTTGGCGAAGTTCTGTGCTTTTGGCGGTTGCGTTGCATCTACGTCATTGGTTTGGTTCATAGACAAACACCTACAGGCTTGACTGCCCGATCCATTCTATGTGCGTATAGGTCCCTTAGGTGCCTCGCGCAAATCCGGTTCTTCACGCCCAGCGCATCATATGGTCAACGTTGCGGTTGAAAATCTTTGGACGCCAACAAGACAGCCGCTGCGATCATCAAGCTGCCGCAGACCTTGTTCACAAGTCCAAATGAAAACGTCTTGAGCGCGCTGGCCGCCCTCAGGCCTAGCCATCCCCACAGCACCAAAATCACACCGTCCACCACAAGGTAAGTGATCCCTAAGATCAAAAGCTGCGGTAAGACCGATGCCGTTGGATCAATGAATTGCGGAAACAAAGCGCCGAAAAAAACCACCGCAAACGGGTTCGCCATGGAGGTCACAAAGCCTTGCCGAAACAGGCGAAATCGCCCGCCGGTCACATGCGCCTCAACGTCTCCGGCCTCTTCGCGTGATAGTATCAATTGCACGCCGATCCACACAAGATACGCCACGCCAAACCACTTGATCCACAAAAACGCATCAGCCGAAGTCGCAATAATTGCCGCCAAACCAAACGCAGCCCCAGTCATCTGCAGACAATTGGCGGTCAAATCCCCCGCAATCGTATAAGCACTTTTGCGCAACCCATGCCGAATGCTGTTTGAAATGATCAGCAATTGGCTGGTGTCAGGTGGTGTCGCAAAAAATACCGCGACCGCAGCCAGATAAATCAGGTAGGTTTCCATCACCATATGTGTTCCTCCGAAATTCAGTGGCTAACAAACGCTAAGCGTGCATCTTGCTGCGGTCAATCTGGTAGACGCGAACACAACGCGACTTGCCCTTGTCATTTGTGATGCCCAAACCGAACGGCGCAAAGACTGCAACGCGGCCTTGGCATCATCGAAGCGGCTTCAAACGCGCCGCCCAAACGACCGTCTTAGCCCGAAACCGTCGTTGACACAGAACCCTACAATCCGCATGTTCACGCCCTTTGGGAGGACCGGTCATGAAAGAAACAGCACTTCCTTCACTTGCAGACGCAAAATCACCCGCGGGCGCAGATATCCGCTTCATCATGGACGGCACTACGGGCAACATGATCCACAGCACTGTGCCCCCCGGACAAATAAACAAAGCGACGCGGCATGAAACTGTCAGTGAGTTTTGGTATATCTTAGACGGCCAAGGAGAGATTTGGCGTCGCGCAGGTGACCAAGAAAAAGTAACCAGTCTTGTCGCCGGTGTCTCCATCGACATTCCCGTTGGGACTGCTTTTCAATATCGCAATGTTGGCAGCACACCTTTGAAATTCATCTGCGTATCGATGCCCCCTTGGCCGGGCGATCATGAGGCATCGCACCTAGAAGGGGCATGGGCGCCTACTGTGGGGGAATGACCGTTGCCTAAGCGATGCTGTCTTTTGTCGGTTTGCGGGTTTCAACACCAAGCCTTACGCCCAGCGCGCGATCCTCATTGGCCAAATCGAAAATCAACGTCGGATCAAAGCCGCGCACAGCGCTCTGACTTCGCTTTATACAAAACGTGTTGATGCTAGCGCTTATCTGCAAAAGCTGACAGTTTCGGCTCAATTGCCAAACAGGTTTTTTAGATGCAGGACGCTAACCTTTTGACCGATAACGCCGTTTCAGATCAAACACGCGCACAGATCATCACGCGCGAAATCCGCATTCAGCAATCCGTCGAAATCCAAAGTACCGTCCCTAGCCAAGTCACCGGGAATTGGGTCACCGCTGCGGTCTTCGTGTTCTTCTTCCCTGCAATAACCGTATCCAGTGGTGCGATCTTTGCCCTTGTTCCTATCTTTTTATTGTCGAGCTTAGCCGCACGAAGCTACATTTCATTGCGCAATCGCCCCAGGCCCCAGAAAGTCAGCCGCCGCCGAATTCGGTTCATCGGCATCAACTCTTTCATGATTGGGCTGTCTTGGGCCGCGTTTTCCTTTTTGGCAGTCAGGCACGGCGACGCGACGGCTTCGTTTCTCGTTGTGATGGGCACGACGGCCTTTGCGTTCTCCTGTCTGGTATCGGTGTCTTCGTTGCCCAAAGCAAGCTTGCTCGCGCCCTCCCGATCCTGATCGCGAACGGAATTGCGGCTAGTGTATATGCGTTGGTGCCGTTCTGGATGGCTGCTGTCACGTTTGGCGCGATGATACTCACGGCGGTTCTATGTGCGAAAGCCAATTGGCAGAAGACAAAGAAGAACGTCTCCGCGCAGGTCGATCATGCGCTGGCGGAATCTGATCGCGCTAAGACCATGGAAAACGTCTCGACACGTTTGTCCAAATACCTCTCAGCTCAACTGTTTGAAGAAATACTGACGGGCCGCCAGACCGATGCAATCACCTCAAAACGCAAGAAACTGACTGTGTTCTTTTCCGACATTGTTGGCTTCACTGAACTGACCGACAGCCTAGAAAGCGAAGAACTGGCCGCGCTTCTTAATCGCTATCTAACGGAAATGACCCACATTGCAGAAGAGCATGGCGGCACAGTGGACAAATTCATCAGCGATGCAGTTGTGATCTATTTTGGCGACACACACAGCAATGGTGCCAAACAAGATGCCGAGGCTTGCGTGCGTATGGCGCTTGCCATGAAGGAGCGTGTTCACTCCCTAAAGCAAGAGTGGATGGACCTTGGCCTGCTGAACGGGTTCGATCTGCGTATCGGCATCAATACAGGCTATTGCAATGTCGGCAATTTCGGTTCCAACCAACGCGTTGATTACACACTCATCAGCAATGAGGTAAATCTGGCGGCACGGCTCGAAACAGCCGCCGGATCTGGCGAGGTCCTTCTGTCTGGAAAAACCTATGCCTTGGTCAAAGATGTGGTAACCGCCAAAGAACGCGCCCCTTTAAACGTGAAGGGTTTTGCCCGTCCCGTGCAAACCTATCAAGTTGAGACGATTGAAAGTCCAAAAGGCGCTGAAACTCAAACATTCCACGTGGATGAACCAAATCTGACCCTAAACCTGAACCCTGCGCACCTCAGTCAGTCTGATCGGGACAGATACGCCGATATATTGCGCAACGCGCTCGGCAAGCTTGATCAAAGCACATCCCAGAACAAAACCAACGAAACACCCGATCCCCCGCTCAAGTGACACGATGCAGCGGTTTCTTTGTCGCCTAACCCTCATTTCGAAGTCAGTTGCCGTTTGCCCATTGATTTCGAAAGCCCGCTTTAAGACGGTTACAAGTTTCGGTTTTAACCAACTGCTGGTTTAGCGAGTTCGCCAAAACATCGCTCAACTTTCACCGTTGGCGGGGCACGTAGCGTTTGCAGAATGACGCAGCTACGTTCTGCGGCGTCGATCAGCGCGTCCAGATGCGGCTCTGACAACTCACACTCGGTTGCCAAATCGACCTTCATGTGCGCGGTTTGAAACCCAACCGGCACATCTTCACCTGTCATAAGCGCCCCTCGGACGTCTGCACCAAGACTGACTTGCACTTCGAGATGGCTTAGTTTTATCTTCTTGAGGTTGGCAATCATGCGGATCGCGGTATCAAGGCAACTCGCCAACGCAGCAGCAAGAAGTTCGCCGGGACACGGAAAATCGCTTTCGCCTCCGACCGCTTTGTGCACGCAAACGGGGATATCCAGCGGAATGGCTTCGCCGCAAACGACATGGCCATGGATTGGGTGATCAGCGGGAACCTGAGTATCAACAGTCCTTGCATGATCATGCACCCATGCCGCATCAGGCGTGCCAAGGTAGCGTTTGCGCAATGGCAATTGCCGCTCGAAAATACTGGTCGGCTGTCCTTCTACGAAAGAATGGATGTGGCTCAGGTGATTGGGATCCAGTGTCATTTTACCGCCCTCCCCCAAGTCTGGGAACAAACGCAGGAACCTCACGCTGATAGGCGCGATAGTCATCCCCGATCTCTGCAATCAGGTCCTTTTCTTCAAGATGAAGCACAGCGATGACGATGTATCCTGTGCTTACCAATGCGAATAAAAGATGCCCGACTGACATGGTTGGCGCGGCCCAAAAGGCAATCAGAAAGCCTGTCATGATGGGATGACGCACCAATCGGTACAGACCCATCTTAACCAACCCCTGTTGTGTTGCTTGGCGCTTTTTCCGGTTCGCGTAGATTTGCTTTAGGCCGAACAGTTCTAAGTGATCAATCATGAAAGTCGAGGTCAAGACAACCAGCCAGCCGATCCAAAAAAGCATGACCAATACCAGTCCAAAAATTGTATTCCTGACATCCCATATTGGCGTCGCAAGCGGTTGCCAGAACACAAAGAGCAAAATTAACGCCGCGCATGTCATCAAGATATAGGTGCTGCGTTCGGCTTCTTTGGGAATGACTTTCGTCCAGATACGTTTGAATGCGGGGCGCGCCATGATGCTATGCTGAAGCGCAAAAACACACAGCAGCGCCAGATTGATCATGAGTGAACGTGCGACGGGTCCCACCGCGCCGGAATCAATGGATTTTGGCACCAAAATGTTTCCAACAAACCCAATAGAATACAGGAACGTCACCAGAAAAATAACATAAGCAGCGACGCCATAAATGAATGTGATTGAGCGGCCCATGGCGAACTCCTTTCATTGCGAAAACACCCGTGAAATCGGGCGTGTCGCAATGATGAGCACTTAGGTAGCTCGGTGATACTTCGCATTCTGTACCAAACCACTACATATTCCGTAGTAGCCATGCAGCCCACGCGCATTGTACGCTTGGAAGATGCACGACAAAACCAAGAACACATCCGGCAGCTTATGCCCAGCAATGGCATCCGCAGACATTTTGGGGGACAAATGGACCCTATTATTGCTCCGCGAAATGTTCCTCGGAACGACCCGGTTCGGTCGATTTCAAAAGGCCATCCCAAGGATGTCGCCTTCGATCCTAAGCAAGCGGCTCAAGACGCTCGAAGCCGCTGACATCATCATTCGAAAAGCTGCCCCGTCTGGTCAAGCCACCGAATATAAGCTTACCCGCTCTGGCCGAGAACTTGGGCCCATCGTCCAAAACATGGCGATCTGGGGTATGCGGTGGCGCAAACGCAGTATCGCGGCGCAAGATTGTGATGTCGGCGGGTTTATGTGGGATTTTCACCGAACGCTGAATACCGCAAGCTTACCAGACGGGGAAACGGTGATCCTTGTGCAAATATCTGACCGCACGGATCTCAATTCATGGTGGGTGATTGCAAATGGCGATGCGGTTGACCTTTGCGTCGACGACCCGGGGCATGATGTTGATGTCTATCTGACGGCCACGCTTGCAAATTTGGTTGCGCTTTGGTTGGGGGATGTGGATGTCCAGTCAGCGGTTGATGACGAAACCATCTACTTGGACGGGCCAAGGCATCTGCTAAATACTGCGCAAGATTGGATGGCTCAGTCTCCACTTGTTGGGGTGAAGCCTGCGCATGCGGGTCGGTGATTTTCCTTGCCCTGCTTTAAATCCCTCCTTCGGGTCTAAATCCGAAACCCACCGTACCCGGCATGACTGGCCGCTAGGCTGGCGTGTCCGACGCCTTCACTGCCCCCAAGTTGCCGAGCTTTTTTATGTGAGCGTCATAGGGGGGCACCGGGTGACCCGCGCGGTTCTCTAGGAATTGTTCCAGCTTGGCATTGATGTCAGCTTTGTTCAGCCAAGCGCGAATGCTGTGAACGACGCCACCCCCCTGTTCAAGCGAAGACGGTTCAGGCCCTTGGCTTGGATCATCTCGCAATGACGAAAGTTGCTGAAAACTCCTGTCAGCCAGGGATGCTCTGGCTCTCAGGATTTCTGATCATCTTGGCAGCTTTGACGGTTTGCTTCATTCCGGGGCATCTTGTCGGTTGGATTGAACGTGGCTCAAAGTTTGGCCATCCAATCCCTTGCACACGCAGGAAGGTGCCGCCATTGTACCATCACACGCGAGAGCTATGCACTCGAGCACATGATTTCAGGGAGAAAGAGATATGAAACTCACGACAACTTTACTGTCCGCAGCTGTCTTGCTGTCGACGACGGCGTTGGCTAGCGCCGAAACCCTTCGATGGGCGCGTGCGGGTGACGCTCTGACACTTGACCCCCATGCCCAAAACGAAGGCCCGACTTCAGCGCTTGCGCACCAGATCATGGAACCGCTGGTGATGCGCGATATGACTGGCGCAATTGTACCGGCATTGGCGACCGAATGGGGCCCGTCCGAAGCCAATCCCAATATTTGGGTGTTCAAGTTGCGCAGTGGCGTGACGTTCCACGACGGCGCGACGTTTGATTCCGAGGATGTGAAGTTCTCCCTCGACCGCGCGATGACGGATGATAGCGACTACAAAGAATTGCTTGCCTCTGTCAAAGAAGTCCGCGCGACGGATGCGATGACGATTGAGATCGAAACCAATGGTCCCAACCCGATCATGCCCAATAACCTCACCAATATGTTCATGATGGACAAAACGTGGGCGGAAGCGAACAACGCCGTAAAGGTGCAAGATTTTGAAGGCGGCGAAGACACGTTTGCAGCCAAAAACGCAAATGGCACTGGCCCTTACAAACTCGTAAGCCGTGAACCAGATGTGAAAACGGTTTTGTCGATCCATGAAGGCTATTGGGGCAAAGACGAATTCCCGCTGCAAGTGACAGAAATCATCTACACCCCGATCCAGAACGCCGCGACCCGCGTGGCCGCGTTGCTCTCCGGCGAGGTTGACTTCATCCAAGATGTGCCCGTGCAAGACCTGAGCCGTGTGAGCGGCACTGACGGCCTTGATGTGCGCACAGCCCCTCAAAACCGGGTGATCTTCTTTGGGATGAACCAAGGCGACGCGGATCTGAAGAACGACTCTGTTGAAGGGGCAAACCCGCTGGCAGACCTGCGTGTGCGTCAGGCGATGTCCATGGCCATCAACCGCGATGCGATCAAACAGGTCGTGATGCGTGGCCAGTCCGCACCTGCGGGCATGATCGCTCCGCCGTTTGTGAATGGCTGGAACGCGGCAATGGATAGCTCGTCCAAGACCGATGTTGACGGGGCCAAGGCCCTGATGGCGGATGCGGGGTATGGTGATGGGTTCTCGATCCAACTTGATTGCCCAAATGACCGCTACATCAACGATGAAGCGATTTGTCAGGCGGCTGTTGGTATGCTCGCGCAGATTGGTGTGAAGGTGAACTTGGATGCGAAACCCAAGGCGCAACACTTCCCGCTGATCAACACGCTTGAAACCGACTTTTACATGTTGGGTTGGGGCGTTCCGACATATGACAGCGAATATATCTTCAACTTCCTTGTCCATACCCGCACCGATAAATACGGCTCATGGAATGGCACACGCTTTGGCGACGCGGATCTAGACGTGAAAATCGAAGCGTTGGCGTCTGAAACTGACTTGCCCAAACGCGATGCGATGACTCAAGAAATCTGGGAAGTCGTGCAGGCTCAGCAGCTTTATATCCCGATCCACCACCAAGTGTTGAACTGGGGCATGAAGTCCGGCGTTGATACGATTGTTGCCGCGGATGACACTGCAAAGTTCAAATATTTCAAAATGAACTAAGTCTCACGCGGGTTGCGTGACGATGCGAAAAGGGCGCCTATGTGGCGCCCTTTTTTGTGCCCGGCCTGACCTTGACGCGGCGGTTGCCCTGCGGATATCCGCAGACCTGTCCGGTCTTGGCTGGCCTCGCCCATTTACACAGCAAACATTCCAGTATCACACTGCCCCATGAGATATCTCCATGGCACCTGAAACCCCAATCGCGATCGCCCCCGGCAGAATGCGTCGGCGCGTTTTTGGCGTCTTGCTTGTGACAGTTTTACTGGCCACAGCCGCCACGTTTTTTGGCGCGCAACGCTACTTTGAACAGCTCGAATTGCAGGCGGCGTCCAACCGGTTGGTTTTGTACCTTCGGACCCTCAACGAGACCTTACTGCAACATCAGCATTTGCCGTTTGTCCTTGCCCGTGACCCGCGATATTCCAGCGCGCTTACCCCGATTGCGGTTGATCCAGATGCCAATGCCCGCCTCAGCGCCTTGGCAGATGAAGCCAAGCTCGAAGCGATTTATCTGATGGATGCGGATGGCCTCGTTTTGGCGACCTCGAACGCGGATAAACCTTATAGCTTTCTGGGCCAAAACTACGGGTTCCGCCCCTATTTTCAGGAGGCCCTAAAAGGAAACCGCGCGGATTATTTTGCGATTGGCGCCACCTCTGGGCGCCCGGGCTACTTTGTGTCTGAACCGGTGTCTTTCGCGGGCAGCACCCAAAAAGGCGTCATCGCGATCAAGCTTGATATCAGCGAATTGCAACGGTTCTGGGAACGCGACAGCGAAACAGTTGTTGCGCTCAATAAGCAAGGGATTGTGGTGCTGGCCTCAAACCCCGAATGGCTTTATCGCCCCGTCAGCGCGCTGGCCCCCGAGGTCCGTCAGGCTATTCTGGACAGCCGCCAATTCAATGCCAAGCCGCTCACCCCATTGAATTGGGTCTTTAAGGGACAGAACCGCGCCACGGTTGATGGCACAAATTATTTGCTGGCCTCGGGCACGTCAGATTGGCGTGACTGGACGGTGCACTATCTGCAACCCGAACGGGCGATTTTGCGGCAAACCCTTTTCACGACTGCATTTTTTGGCAGCATCATTGCTTTGCTTGTTGGCTTTGCCACGTTCCTAAGATCGCGCCGGATCGAATTGGCCTACACCGCATCAGAACGCCATCGCCGCGAGCTGATCGACACCAATGACCGCCTTGAAGACGCCCAAACTGAACTGGCCCGCAGTGCCAAGCTTGCCGCACTTGGGCATATGGCCGCCTCTGTCACCCACGAACTCGGCCAACCCATTAGCGCGTTTCGCAACCACCTTGCAGCGGCTGAAATCGGTGACGAAATCCGCTCCCCCCAGACGTTGGGCAACCTCAACAAACTGGTCGACCGCATGGAGGCGATCACGGGGCAATTCCGCTACTTTGCCCGCGCGCGAACCAATGACAAAGCCCGCGTCCTCTTGTCAGATGTCCTCATCGAGGCAGAAGGATTGCTCAAAACCGAAATTGCATCCGGCGGCATTGATTTTCAGCCCGCAAATATCACCACCCCGATCCAATTGCATGCGCATCAAGTTCAGCTTGAACAGGCCTTTACCAACTTGCTGAAAAACGCGGTGCATGCCGTCGAAGATCACCCCAAGCCCACGATCTCTGTCGATGTTCAAAGCACTGATACAACGGTTGAAATTCGCATCGCTGACAATGGCCCGGGCCTGTCCAATGCCACCCTCGCCGACCTGCAAGAACCGTTTTTCAGCACCAAACCCTCTGGTGTGGGAATGGGGCTGGGCCTCGCGATCACCACCGAAATCATCAAAGATCACGGCGGCGAACTGACCCTTGGCGAAACCGCGTCAGGTGCGATTTTCGTGGTCACATTACCGCTGGCGGACCCCTCTTTGAGCGCCCCCACCAACACCGGAGCCACCACATGACTCTCGCCCGCGTCCTAGTGATCGATGATGACCGCGAAATGCGGGTCTCGCTTGCGCATCTTCTCGAAAGCGCGGGCTATGACGCCACGGTCGTGAAAAGCGCCCAAGACGGCCTGAACGCCATCCAATCAGCCGCCCCGGATGTCATCCTCAGCGATGTGCGCATGCCCGAAATGGACGGGCTAGAATTTCAGATAAAAGCCCATGAAATCAGCCGTGTCCCGGTTATTCTGATCTCAGCCCATGGCGACATCCCAATGGCTGTGAACGCGTTGCAAAATGGCGCGTACAGCTTTGTCGAAAAACCCTTCGATCCGCGCCGCCTTTTGGTCATCCTCCGAAATGCGATCCGCATGAAACGTCTCGAAGATAGCACCATTTTACTGCGTGACCGCTTGGCCGAATTGACCGATCTAGAACGCATTTTAATTGGCCAAAGCGACCAGATTTCAGCGGTGCGGGACCTGATTTTCGACTTTGCGGTTAGCAACGCCAATGTCCTTATTCTTGGCCAGACCGGCACGGGAAAGGAACTGGTGGCGCGCGCGTTGCATGATCTTGGCACCTCTGCGACGGCCCCGTTTATTCCCGTCAATTGCGCTGCGATCCCGCCTGAGCGTTTTGAAGAAACTGTCTTTGGAACGGTCGAAAACCCCCATGGCTTGATGGCCCAAGCGGATGGCGGCACGTTGTTTTTGGATGAACTCGGCTCGATGCCGCCAGAAACCCAAGCCAAAATCTTGCGTTCCATAGAAACCAAGACATATCAACGCATTGGCGAGGTTCAAATACAATCCGTTTCCCTGCGTGTCATCAGTGCCGCGACAGATCAGATCGAACAAATGGTGCGCGATAAAAGCTTCCGCGAGGATTTGTTGTTTCGCCTGAACACGCTTGTGATCGAACTGCCAAGCCTTGCAGATCGCGGCGAGGATGTCTTGTTGCTGGCGCGTCATTACATGCAGCGCCTTGCCCATGTTTATGACCTGCCGACCCCGAAACTCACCAATGACGATATCGCGGCTTTGATGGCTTATGAATGGCCCGGAAATGTCCGCGAGTTGCAAAACGTGGCTGAACGCCGTGTCCTCGCCGAACAACGCGGCGGTGGGTCGATCCGTCTGGCAATAGCGCGCCAACCATCTCCGCAATCCTTCCCCACAACGCTACGCGAAGCGGTCGCCGCGTTTGAACGCGAACTGATCAGCCGCGCCATTCAGGATGATGAGGGGCGCATGGACGACGTGGCTGCCACGTTGGGCATTGGGCGGCGCACACTCAACGAGAAGGTGGTCAAACTCGGCCTTGATAAAGACGCTTTGCTGCGCCGATCCGTCTGACTGCGAAAATCCGCAGGCACATTCTTGCGCGGCCTGCATTTTCCTTCATACCGCCGCGCGTGTTCGTCTCGCATTAACCTCCCACGCCGTTCCTCGGCACTAGATTCTGGGAGGATCTCTTATGAAAATGTTAAAAGCACTTACCCTCACTGCAAGCCTTATTGCCTCTGGCTCGGCCTTTGCACAAAGCACCGATTACGTCTTGAACACGGCCTCCACGGGCGGCACATATCACCCGGTTGGCACTGCGATCTCAACTTTGTCCAAGATCAAATTGCTGCCCAAACAGAAGTTCTCACTGACCGCTGTGAACTCTGCAGGTTCGGGTGCAAATGTGCAGGCTTTGTCCGCAGGCACTGCTGATTTCGCCATTTTGCAAGGTCTGTTCGGCTCTTATGCGATCACAGGCACAGGCCCGATCAGCGAACCACAAGCCAATTTGCGCTCTGTCACGATGCTCTGGCAAAACGTCGAACAATTCGTAGTTCCTGCTGACAAAGCCACAACTGGCACGGTCGAAGATTTGACTGCGCTTAAGGGCATGACTGTTGGCATGGGCAAGCAAAACTCAGGCACGATTGGCTCCAACTCGGTTCTGCTGGCGGGTCTTGGCTTGGATGTCGAAAAAGACTTCACGCTGGTGTCCGCAGGGTACGGCCCGACAACGGATGCCATGGCGAACGGTCAAGCGGTCGCGGCGGGTATCCCGTCTGGCCCCCCAACTGGCGCGATTACCAAGTTGATGGCCTCCAATGAAGGGAAGTTCACGATCCTTGATGTGACAGCCGAGCAAGCCGCCGCAATGGACGGGGGCCGCAACTTGTGGGTTCCTTACACAATTTCAGCGGGCACATATCCCGGCCAAGACAAAGACGTCACCACGATTGCGCAACCAAACTTTCTGGCTGTGAATGCCAGCGTGGATGCCGATCATGTCTATTTGCTGACCAAAACGATGTATGAAAACTTGCCTTTCCTGCAAGCGATCCACCCGGCCACCAAAGCCATGGCGATTGAAAACGCGATGGCTGGCTTGCCAGCCCCTCTCCACCCGGGTGCGGCGAAATATTACACCGAACAGGGTTTGGATATCCCCGCGCATTTGATTGCGAAATAACACCACGATCTGAGGCGGGCGTCACCTTGGCGCCCCCTCTTACGGCTTAGGGGGGAAGACGACATGACACAGCTTACACCAGCTGCAACACAGCCACGTGAGACACTTTTGGATATGCCCCAAGCGGGCTTTGGCGCACGACAGATCATCTTGATTTTCGCGCTGTTTTTTGCGCTCTGGCACGTCGCAACGAACGTCTACCTGAATGAACCGGGCTTGTGGCAAAACGCGATCCATTTTGCGGGTTTCGCCTTTCTTGCCTCTGTTACGCTCAGCCCGTGGGGCAAACATGCTGACACAACATGGGCATGGATGTTCGATATCGCTTACGGCTTGCTTGTCGCGGCTGCGGCCCTTTGGATCGCATGGGCGGAAGCGGGATTATATGAACGGTCTCTGGCGGTTACAGGTCTTGGCTGGCAGTTTACGTTTCTCGACTGGGCTGCGGGTTTGCTGCTGATATTTGCATGCATCGACTTGTCACGCCGCGTCTCGGGCTGGGTGATCCCGATCCTGATTATGATGTCACTAAGCTATATTTTGTTCCTTGGCACGATGCTGCCCGGCGTGTTCCGCTCCGCAAGCCTTCCCCTTGATGATGTGCTCTTTAGAACCCTTTACAACGATGAAGGCATGTTCGGCATCCTCGCCAATATCTCCGTGACCAACATCACCCTGTTCATGATTTTCGGCGGTTTCCTTGTCGTCTCTGGCGCAAGCAATTTCGTCATCGAGGCCTCAAAGATTGTCGCAGGTCGCGTCAAAGGCGGCGCGGCATTCGTGGCGGTGCTGTCTTCGGCCCTGACTGGCACAATATCGGGATCCGCGATTGCCAACACAGCCTCCACAGGCGTCATCACGATCCCCTTGATGAAGTCCAACGGCTTTCGCCCACAATTCGCCGCCGGAGTAGAGGCTGCAGCCTCCACAGGCGGGCAACTTATGCCCCCCATCATGGGTGCGGGCGCATTTGTGATGGCCAGCTACACATCCATTCCCTACGGCACAATTGTCGCCGTTTCGGTTGTACCTGCCCTGCTTTATTTCCTGTCGGTTGCCTTCATTGTGCGCATTGAGGCGATGAAATACGACGCGGGCACAGATATCGATCTGACCGTGGATCGCGCCAAGATGCTCTCTGGCGGCTTGGTTTTCATCATCCCCCTCACTGTGATGATCTGGCTGCTTTTGTCCGGCGTGACCCCGTCCTTTGCTGCGTGTTGGGCAATCGCCACGTTGATCGCGACCTCATGGATGACCAGCGCGATTGCTTATTTCGGCAAAGATGGCGCGTTTAAGCCGGTCAATATGGGCCCTGCCCGGATCGCTCAAGCGTTCACCAGTGGGATACGTTCTGCGATCATGACCGCGATTTTGCTGACGGCGATTGGTATTATGAACAATGCGATTGTCACCAGCGGCGTGGGCAATAGCTTTTCGCTGATGATCGCCCAGTGGTCTCAAGGCTCATTGGTTTTGGCCATTGCCTTGATCGCGCTGGCCTCTTTGGTTTTGGGAATGGGCCTGCCTGTGACGGCGGCGTATATTATCCTCGCGATCCTCACGGCCCCTGCTTTGGCGGGTTTGATGGCGGATGGATTGATTGTCGAACAGCTGATCAATGGCATTGCTGATCCTGCAAAGTCCGGGCTGTTCTTCTTGGTCGATCACCCGCTCACGGCGCAGGTCACAAGTGGTATGACCAAGCCGGAAGCTTGGGAATTGGTGCGCAATATCCCCTTCGAAATCGCTGTCACAATCCGCCCTGTTCTTGTTGATCCCGCACTGCAAACGACCTTTTTGCTGACCGCGCACCTGATCATCTTTTGGCTCAGCCAAGATTCCAATGTCACGCCCCCGGTTTGCCTTGCTGCGTTCACGGCTGCTGGGATTGCCGGATCACGCCCGATGGCCACAGGGTTTGAAAGCTGGAAGATCGCCAAGGGTCTCTACATTGTGCCCTTGTTGTTCGCCTATACGCCCCTGATTTCGGGGGAGTTCGTCGAGGTTCTTCAGATCGGCTTCTTCGCGCTCTTTGGAATTTACGCCACAAATGCGTTGATCCAATGGTACGCAGAAGGCCCCATTGGCCTTGTCACGGTCCCGCTGTTGATCTTGGGCGCAATTGGGGCTTATTGGCCGCTGGCATGGGTGCCCAATATCGCGGGCGCGGTGTGTGTGATCGCAGTGGTTGTGCTGTCTTCACGCAGCCGCCGCGCCGCCCTGCAAACCGCATGAAAGCGATCTAGCCCGCGACGGGCACCCTGTCCCCGAATATAGGCCGCCGCTTGGCCAATAAGCGGCGCGCCTCCTCGCCTTGCCCCAACCGCATTTGCGCGTTCACATAGGCGAATTCCAACAGATCACGTTGCGCCCGACTGCCGCCAAAACGTTGGTTCACAGGCAATATTGGCCCCAACTCCGCGACGGCCCCCGACCAGTCTTGGCGCGCAATTGCCCCCCATGCTTTGGCAACGGGGCGCACCAAATCCGCCGCAAATCCTCGCGATGTTTCCGCGATTTTTGCCAACCGATCCCCGTCCCCGGCCATCGCATGCGCAAGTGCGGCGTGCATGTCGGCAAAGCTTTGCCCCGGTTCTGGAAAACACTTGGTGGCATAGGCGCTTAGATCGGCCCAGCGCGACGTGGGCACGGCTTCACCCGCAAGCTCTGCGCGGTACAAGATCGCGGCTGTGTCTGTCAGAATATTAAGCGGCATCCCCAGCGACGCATCTGGACCAACACCGCTATCAACACGCTCCCACATGGTCGCCATATCGCCCGCATGCAGCGCCCAAAGCGCTTCGTGCCAGCGCAAATGACTGTGCAGCACCGCCCGAGGGTCATACCACGCAACCCACTCCGACAGATACGCCCGCCCGGCCTCTGTTTGGCCGCTTTCATACATCGCATGTGCCTTGAAATGCGCCCCGTGCGCATTTGCATTGTTCAAGGCAAGCGCTTTGTCCATCAAGGCCTCCGAAGCCGCCGCTTGCCCTGTTTCACACATGGCCATGGCGTGCATCGACATCATCCACCAGTCCTCGCCGTAATGCGGTGAAAGCTGCGTGGTATAGGCCAACAGCGCGTCTTCACGCCCGATTTCCCCGGAAAAGCCGATCAAACTGAAGACACCAGCACAAAGCTGCGCCGCCATTGCGTCACGCGGCCATGTTTGCACGTGTTCTTCGACCATGGCCCGGCATGGCCCAGCGCGCCCGTCAAATAGCGCCTCAAAACAGGCAATGTGGCTTTGTTCGCGCGCGCTTAACCCATCCCTGAGGGTAACGGCTTGCGCCAGTGCGGCCTTGGCCCCGGCCATATCCATGCTCATTTGCCGCGCACGTGCGAGCCCCACATGCCCTAACGCAAAACCACCATCATGGGTGACGGCCCGCTCAAACGCTTGAACGGCCCCATAGGATCCGCTTAAAAACAGATCGATCCCAGATATGTATTCTGCCAAGGCCGCGGTCGAATTGGTTCCAACAATGTTATCATATTGATCCTTGAGCGACATGCAGGAACTCCTTTGCCAAATTGGAATAACGGGTTACGTCTATCCTTAGGGACAATCATTTTGATTGCAAATGATGCGCATTGCCTGCGCCAAGACACAGGGGAAGATAACATATGCTTCGTTTCACACTAACCAGCGCGCTTGCGCTTGGGATTGCAACGGGCGCTCAAGCCAGAGAATTCACTTGGGCGAGTACCACAGACCCGTCCACTATGGACCCACACGCGGTGAGCTCCGCACCGGTTCTTGGGTTTCTGAACAATGTCTATGAAGGCCTTGTGCGGCGCGGCAAAGATATGGCGATTGAGCCTGCTCTGGCGACATCATGGGAAGCGATTGGCGATGGCGAAGGTTGGCGCTTCACGTTGCGTCAGGGCGTGACGTTCCAAGATGGAAGCGCGTTTAACGCGGATGATGTGCTGTTCTCCTACCAACGCGCCTCGGATGAGGCCGCGGATGTGCGCAGCTGGTTTGCCCCAGTCTCGGATGTCAAAGTGGTGGATGAGTTCACGGTTGATATCCTGACATCTGCGCCCAACCCGATCTTCCCAGATAGCATCGCCAACTGGATGATCATGGATAGCGACTGGGCCGAGGCGAATAATTCCGCCCGCCCCGATAAAGAAAATGGCAACTTCGCCACCTTGAACGCCAATGGCACGGGCGCGTTTCGCGTCACTGAGCGCCAGCCCGGCCTGACCACGGTTCTGGAACCCAACGCCACTTGGTGGGGCGAGGTTGAGCACAATATCACAAAGGCAACCCTGACCCCGATCCAAAACCCGGCCACGGCGGTTGCCGCGTTGCTGTCTGGCGATGTTGATTTCATCAATCCAGTTCCGATCCAAGACGCCGCGCGTTTGCAACAAAACCCCGACGTTGATGTGATCCAAGGCATTGAAGCGCGCGTTATTATGCTTGGCTTCCCCCATGAAGCGGACGCTCTGAAGTACTCGGCGGAAACAACGACCAACCCGTTCGCAGATGTGCGTGTGCGCCAAGCGGTCGCCCATGCGATTAACGTCCCTGCCATCTTGCAAACGATTATGCGCGGGAATGCGGCTGAGGTGTCCCAATTGGTCTCTCCGGCCATGCGTGGCTACTCGACAGCCCTTGCCGCACGCCCCGCATTTGATGTGGACAAGGCGAAGTCCTTGCTTGCGGACGCAGGCTTTGCGGATGGCTTCTCGTTTGGCCTGAAATGCCCCAATGATCGCTACTTGAATGATGAATCTGTCTGCCAAGCGGTGACAGGCATGTTGGCCCAAGTTGGGATTACGGCAACCCTCGACGCGATGCCGGTGCAAAACTACTGGCCCGAACTGCGCGCTGATAATTACGATATGTACTTGCTGGGCTGGTCTCCGGGTACGTTTGACGCCGAACACCCGGTCCGTTTCTTGGCCTCGACGCCTAACGCCGAAAAGAAGCTCGGCTCTTGGAATTTCGGAGGCTTCTCCAACGCCCGCGTTGATGAACTCCTGCCCATGATCCAATCCGAGATCGACGATGGCAAACGCCAGATGATGCTCGATGAAACGACCAAAATCCTACAAGATGAGGTCGCCTACGTCCCGCTCTACGTCCAACCCCTCGTCTGGGGTGTACGCAGCAACGTGTCCATGACCCAACGCCCCGACAACTTCTTCATGTTGCGCTGGGTAACCATGAACTGATCCAACAAGCCCCTTGGCCCGGCAGCAGGCACCCAGTGCCCCTGTTTCTGGGCCAAGGTCGGCAATGCAGACGAAGTGTGCATTGCCGGTTGAAGCCAGAAGGATAGCTATCTCGCGCTTAACACTTGTCGGGCGAAGTGTTAAATTTCTCTACGTCCCCTGAAACTCTATCATTGTTTTCATTAGGAAGATTTTGGTAGTCAACCACCCCCAAATTTAACAGAATGAGGTATAGTGTTAAGTTCATCGTTTGGCGCAGTGGCACATAGCTAAATACACAATCACATCACTCAAACTTCACATTTCATGTCTTTGCTAAAAGGTGTAGCCAATACATGAGGTAGATTGAGGTAAGGTTGGTGAAAAACTATCTGATCGTAGGGTTGATATGTATTATAGCCGCCTTGGCCATTGGTTTTGAACCTTTACTGCGAACAATCAACGACGCAACGAGGCAAGGCACCTTGAGGGGAGTCGAGGTCTGCATAGATTACTCAAGCAGCGATCTTCTTGCCGATGACGCCGTAATAGCAACATGCGTGGCAACGTTTCAAAGACGCCTTTACGGTAACGATTATGCCACGGGGCGCGCCGGACCAGAAATCGATCGACGCCGCGTGAGTTGGGAAGGCACACTTCAAAACAAGACATCTGACCACGTGACAACATGGGTAAAAATTTCTGTTAGCCTCTACAATGCGGAAGGTGATGAGCAAGAGGTATTTGCTGAAACCCCTATTTGGATAGATCCTCTTGGTGAAGCAGATTTTAGCGTAGAATTGTCAGATATTGAGCGAGAACAGTTCGATGACGTAGAATTTTGCGATTACGATGATACGGAACCGAAAGGATGCGTAACATGGGGAGTTACAGCAGTCATGGGTCTTAGTATTTGAACAAACAACTTTCGCGGCTTAACACAATGGCTCATAGTGTTAAGTAACGGCATTAGCTCCGATTGAGGCAAATACCTCAGCAAGGCTGTATATGATTGTTTTTAGAATTTTCCCTACGGCAGTAACTCCACGGAAATTTGGGCATATCAATGGTGGTGAAAGACAAACTCGAACTAATAGACACCTCCTTGAGCATAGCGCAAAGGGTGGTCATTATATTTGGCATATTGATTGGTGCGTTGCTTTTCTTTCTCAGACTCGAACACACTCCAAGCATTAACACTTCAGTAAGTGCCGTCGGTATTGACGCTTGTGTTCTAAAGATAGAAATGAAGGTAAAGAATATTGGAAAGTCTCCATTTACACTGACAAAAACCGTTGCTGCTGTAGGCGTAGATTTCCTTGAGCAAACAGCATCGCTTCCACAACAGGTAGTCGCTCAAGAGGAGATTGGAATGTTCTTTGATTTTCCCATCTCTAGCAATATGGAAGGTCGCATTTTGGGCGTAAAGTTCTCATTAAAATTGGCGGAGGACAATCCTGAAACATGGCGTATTTTAGACGAACTTCTGACAGTCCCAAGACTGTCAGACTCTTGTTAGTTTCTTTAACCGGAGCCATGTTGCTGGCCGGTTGCACCGGTGGGCGAGCAGACGACTGCGATGTGCTTAGAAACCGATTGCCTCCTCAGCACCTACCGGAGTCGTGTGAATGACGTGATGGCGATTTAACACTCTTGCCAACAGTGTTAAGTGATTTGCTCCTATTTTGAGCACAGCGGACCTTCGTGCATCTCGCAGCGTCGATCACTATGACCTCCAAGCCGACCTTCACCCCCCCGAAATCCCCCGCCGCTTACGCCGCCACCCTGCCACGCCCGCCACAGCGCCCAACAACAGCATCCCTGACGCGGGCAACGGCACGGGCTGCACGGCAGTCCCCGGCAATGGCACATATTGCGCAATACCCCCGTCGACGCTCGTGGAGCGATAAATCACCTGCCCTTGACTGTAGGTGTAAAACCCGAATGATCCATAGATCGGCGCGTCCAACAGTTGATCAAACTCCTGCACACAGGTCCCCGCCTCACACACACTCAGCCCGAACCGCATCTTTGTCGGGTCAACGCTGTCCACCCCATAGGTAAAGTCAAATTGGTACTCCCGGCCAAAGATCCAACCGGTAGACCCACGCGCCCGACCGACCGCCAATTGCTCGACCCCGCTCCCGTCATTTGGATCGGCGTCAATGGCCCGCCAGAGGTCCTCCTCACTGGGCGTTCCCGTCACCCGCGACAGACGCAATCCCGCAGGTATGAACGCGTCAAAATTAACTTGCCCGACCTTCTTCCAATCCACCAACAAATAATCCGCCACAGGATTGGCAAAATCCCCAGACTGAAACCCGATCACAAAGCCAAAGAAATCGTCATCCCCCGCGCCCGCGTCAACACGCGCAAAAATCGTGTTTGAGGCCGCGATCCCGTCAATGTCGCTCAGAAAGACAGTTGGCAGCCCATTGATGGTTTGTACCACTTGGTTTGAGATCCTCGGGGAGGTCGGATCAAACGCGTCTTCCAGAACCCCCACATTGGGAAGCCAGTTGCTCGCCGAAGACGTCCCCTCTGGTTGCCAATTGTTAAAATTTATCGGCGCACTCGCAGCACCGGTTGCACTCAAAAATGCTGCGGTCAAAATAATTCGATAATACAAAATCACGTCCCTCGATCGACGCCTTCCGGCATCACGCGCCCCTCAACGGATCGCGTTCCCTAGCCGTTACGTTAAGCACAAACGCTACATCCGAAAATCTGGCATCGTCAAGCGGCGACGCCTTTGGACCCAGAGCGACGATGTCCGCCCAAAATCCCGCTGCAAACTCGTTAACTAATCTTTACAAAGGCTTACCCCATCGAACCCCATTTCCCGCCAAACGCAACATTGGGGGGTACCGAACGGTGCGCCACGCAACACAGAACGCTGCGTTTACGGTTAGTTAAGCCACAAAATCCATGAGTCGACTCATAGATTTTGATCCAATTCACACCAACTCCATAGCGAGGCACCTCGGCACGTCCATTTGTTCAAAAAATACTGCCATTTAAACATATACATGCCCGCTTTCACTTGACCCTCGCGCGTCACCTTATCAATGTGAACATATGCTCGCATATATCATCCAACGCATCGTCCAATCCGCCCTTGTCCTTCTTGTCGTAGGACTGGTTGCATTCTCAATGTTCCGCTTTGTCGGTGACCCTGTCGACAACATGCTCGGCCAAGAACGCACCCTTGCGGATGTGGAACGATTGCGCACGCAATTGGGCCTCGATCAGCCTTTCCCGGTGCAGTATTTCAAGTTCCTAAACAACGCCGCGCAAGGCAATTTTGGTGTTAGCTACAGGCAAGGCCGCCCGGTCTCAACGATCCTAAAAGAACGCGCGCCTGCGACCTTGGAATTGGCGGCTGTTAGTGGGTTTTTGGCGATTTCTATGGGCATTGCTCTGGGTGTGTTTACGGCCATCAAGCGCAACGGATTTACCGCCAATTTTATCATGTCCGCATCCCTGATTGGGGTCTCTCTGCCTACATTTTTGATAGGGATTCTATTGATTTACCTATTTTCAGTTGAACTTGGGTGGCTACCCTCGTTTGGTCGGGGGGACACGGTTATGGTGGGCGATTGGTCCACCGGATTCCTCACTGAAACAGGCCTTAAGGCACTGATCCTTCCGTCCATCACATTGGGCCTCTATCAGATGACTTTGATCATGCGATTGGTCCGCTCAGAGATGCTAGAAGTGCTGCGTGCCGACTACATCCGCTTCGCCCGCGCCCGTGGCCTGAAAGAGCGCGCAGTGAACTTTCGCCACGCCCTGAAAAATACGCTGGTGCCCGTCATTACAGTCACCGGATTGCAGCTCGGGTCGATCATCGCCTTCGCCATTATCACCGAATCCGTGTTTCAGTGGCCGGGCGTCGGATTGCTCTTTATCAACGCCATCCAGTTCGTCGATATCCCTGTGATGGCGGCGTATTTGATGCTGATTTCGGTCATGTTTGTTGGCATCAATTTGATTGTCGACCTCCTTTATTTTGCAATCGACCCGCGCCTGCGCGTCGACCGAACGGCGGCACATTAACATGTCAGATCAACCCATTCCCGCCAAAGACCTATCGCGCCTAAGCGTCTGGTTACAAAGCGATTTCATCTACGACTTCAAACGCTCACCTGTAGCATTTGTGTCCTTTTCGGTCGTTCTGATCATGGTTCTCTGCGCCATCTTTGCACCCCTGATTGCCCCCTACAATCCGTTTGATCCAGGCTCCCTAAACCTGATGAACGGCTTTTCAGCCCCCATGCAACCCAATGCTTTTACTGGGGATTCTTTCTGGCTTGGCACCGATGACCAGGGCCGCGATGTGTTTTCGACGATCTTATATGGAATGCGTATTTCGCTCTTTGTTGGCGCCGCAGCGGTCACCTTCGCTATGTTCCTTGGCATCACCCTTGGCCTGCTTGCGGGCTATATCGGCGGGTGGACAGAAACGATCATCATGCGCGTCGCCGACGTACAACTAACCTTCCCCTCAATTTTGGTCGCAATGCTAATCTTTGGTGTGGCCAAAGGGGTTACGCCAGTGGAATACCGCGATCAAATGGCCATTTGGGTCCTGATTATTGCCATTGGCCTTAGCGATTGGGTACAGTTTGCCCGCGTTGTGCGCGGCGCAACTTTGGTTGAACGCAACAAAGAATACGTGCAGGCGGCCCGCCTTATCGGACGTGGCCCCGGTGCTATTATGCTGCGTCACATCCTGCCCAATGTGCTCTCCCCTGTGCTGGTTATTGCAACGATTTCATTGGCTTTGGCGATTATCGCAGAGGCCACACTTAGCTTCCTTGGCGTTGGTGCGCCCCCCACTCAGCCCTCGCTTGGAACTCTGATCCGCATCGGCCAAGGCTTCCTGTTTTCCGGCGAATGGTGGATTTTACTGTTCCCTGCAGTGACTTTGCTCGTCCTTGCCTTGTCCGTGAACCTGCTGGGCGACTGGCTGCGTGACGCATTAAACCCGAGGCTGCGGTAATGACCCAACCTGTTCTTTCTATCCGAAATCTCACGGTCGAAATCCCTACACGCCATGGCATTTTGCGGCCTGTTGACGGTGTGTCTTATGACATCGCTCCCGGCGAAATCCTTGGAGTCGTTGGAGAATCCGGTGCAGGCAAATCCATGGCCGGGAATGCTGTCATCGGTTTGCTATCGCCTCCCGCCCATATCACGGGCGGCGAAATTTACTTGAACGGCGCACAAATTGACCACCTATCAGGTGACGACATGCGTCGTTTACGCGGGAAACAAATCGGGATGGTCTTCCAAGACCCGCTGACATCCCTCAATCCTTTGTTGCGCATTGGTGATCAATTGACAGAAACGATGCGCGCGCATTTGGACCTCAACCAAAACGAAGCGCGCGCCAAGGCCATTGCCGCGCTGGAAGAAGTCGGTATCCCCGGCGCCGCCGAACGCGTTGACAGCTATCCTCATGAATTTTCGGGCGGAATGCGGCAAAGGGTTGTGATTGCATTGGCTCTCTGTGCCGAGCCATCCCTTATTATCGCGGATGAACCGACAACAGCTTTGGACGTCTCGGTGCAAGCCCAAATCATTGCGCTGCTGAAACGTCTCTGCCGCGAACGCGGCACGGCGGTCATGTTGATCACACACGATATGGGCGTGATCGCAGAAGCCGCAGACCGCGTTGCGGTCATGTATGCGGGCAAACTCGCTGAACTTGGCCCAGTGCGTGACGTGCTGACCAATCCACGCCACCCCTATACAGATGGCTTGATGGGATCGACCCCGCTTGCGTCACGTGGGAAATCCCGACTTCATCAAATTCCCGGCGCGATGCCGCGTCTAGACGCTCTGCCCGGCGGCTGCGCGTTCCACCCACGGTGCCCGTTCGTGCAAGATCAATGCCGTAGGGACGACCCCTTGCCGCAAAACGGGGCCTCTGTGGCCGCCTGTTGGCATCCGATGTCACGCGAAGAGGTCGCTTAAAATGGGACTGGTCAACGTACAAGCGCTTTCGCGTATTTTTGATGTTTCAAAACCGTGGCTTAACCGCATGGTCGAACGACGCAGCAAGGCATTTTTGACAGCCGTTTCTGACGTCAGCTTCGAAATTCCAGAGAAATCAGTCTATGCGCTGGTTGGCGAATCCGGGTCCGGGAAGTCGACAATCGGCAAAATGCTGGTCGGTTTACTCCCCCCCTCCTCGGGCGAGGTTAAGATCAGGGATGTGGACCTTTCGCGCGAGACCGACGTCAGCAAAATCGATGCGGTGCGCGCTGACATCCAAATGATCTTTCAAGACCCGTTTGCATCATTGAACCCACGATGGCGGGTACGCGACATCATTGTCGAACCCGTCGCCGCCCGTGGTGGTGAGACGAACGGACTAGCCGAACGCCTGTTGGAACAAGTTGGCTTATCTGCACGAGATGCGGGCAAGTTTCCGCATGAATTCAGCGGCGGACAAAGGCAGCGCATTTGCATAGCGCGCGCACTTGCAAGTGAACCCAAGCTTATCGTTTGCGACGAACCCACCTCTGCCTTGGACGTCTCGGTACAAGCGCAAGTCTTGAATTTAATGAGCGATCTCAAGGACGAGTTCGGGCTCACGTATCTTTTCATCAGCCATGACTTAACGGTTGTTCAACACATGGCAGACCGAATTGGCGTTCTCTATCTGGGTCGCTTGGTCGAAGAAGCCGGGCCAGACGAGTTGTTCGATGACCCGAAACACCCTTACACGCAAATGCTTCTTGCCGCTGCGCCGCAGCTTGGGAATTTCGGGCGTGACGTTCCCCCACCAACCGGGGAAATACCTGATCCCATCAACCCACCGACAGGCTGCGCCTATCACCCGAGATGCCCACTTGCGACTGCACAATGCAGCGCGGAACGGCCCGAGATGCGTCATGTTCGCGGCGCCCGCGTCGCCTGCCACCTCGTTGAATAAGTCATCAGCATGGTTTTTTGCAGTTCGTCCCTTTCCTGGCTTGGGCCTAAGGGCTTGAGCTGCTCTTGTGCTGCTTGATACGAAACACGTTTTCTCAATGCGATGTTGGCTGGACAGGCGGATTGTTTTGGGGATGATTGAGACCAGAACAATTTTTGCTAGATGGTTCATCATAAACTCATTGCAGGAATGGCCCTATGGGCTTGGCAACCGTGTATGACGGTTCTACGGTCGCGCCATGACATCACCTTGTATAATATGCGTCGCCATCACTGGTTCTGTACCGACTAAAGCGGACAATCCCAGCGTTCCCACAACCGTTTCTGAACAAATCGAAAGCACTCATGCTGCGTTCGAAGCCGGGGCCACAATCTGCCACGCTCATGTGCGCAATGATGATGAAACCCCGTCTTCTGATCCTGACAAGTTCGCCGCCTTGAAGGAAGGCTTGGCCAAACATTGTCCCGGTATGATTACGCAGTTTTCAACAGGTGGACGGTCTGGTGCTGGGAATGCACGTGGCGGCATGTTGTCTTTGCGACCTGACATGGCCTCGCTCTCGGTGGGATCAAACAATTTCCCCACACGCGTCTATGAAAACCCGCCGGATTTGGTTGCTTGGCTGGCATCTGAAATGGTCACTTACGAGATCAAACCTGAGATTGAAGCGTTTGATCTTAGCCACATTTTTCGCGCCGCTGCTTTGCACAAAGCAGGGGAAATCGTGCACACCCCTTACGTACAATTCGTCATGGGCGTGAAGAATGCGATGCCTGCGGATAAGGAAGTATTTGATTTCTATCTGCACACAGTGCGCAGGCTGTTCGGACCAGACGCACCTTGGTGTGCGGCCGGGATTGGGGCAAATCAGGTCGTGGTCAACGAATGGTCCATCGCCGCCGGGGGACACGCACGCACAGGCCTTGAAGACAACGTGCGTTGGGATCGTGATTCTTTGGCCCCCTCAAATGCAGCCCTCGTGACGCGCACCGCAGATATCTGCGCACGCCATGATCGACCCGTAGCAAACCTTGAGCAAGCGCGCGCGATCTTGGGGTTACGGCCACACTGATCTAAGGCAACGTCAGCCTGCATGGCTGGCCAATCATGGACGAACGGGGTGTCCGATTGATCTTGAAGCTATTTCGCAGATAACTTCGTGGGCGTACCCCTCGTTGGACAACTGCGCGCATAGCGCGTCCAGCCCGGTTTGAACCCGTTCGACAACTTCGCTGGCTTTCATGGCCCGCCTTGTGTGGCCTGCGAAATGCGCTTCCTCAAAAGCCATGTCCTCAACCAGCGGATCTTCGACTTTGCCGCTCTGCCCCGGATAACGGTACCAGCCGACTGACGCTTTTCGCCCCAATCGTCCCTCTGCCACAGCGCGTTCAAACAAGGGGAGTGCCTTGTTCTGTTGTAACCCATCCACCACACGGCGATTGAGCAACACAGTATCTATTCCGATCTCATCTTGGGCTTCAAACGGTCCAATCGCGAAGCCTGCATTTTCCAAAGCTTCATCAATTTCGGCAGGCGTGAGGTCCGTCATAAGAATGCCTTCAATGATGTGACTCAGCGCCACTTGGAAACGCACCGATAGCGGGATCGCCCCGCTCGGTAAAACACCGTGGTACGCGTTCAATAAGACGGCGATTTGCGCGACATGCCCGGTGTCGTCATCGCCAATTTGTTCTACGATGGGTGCGCAGCGTGGACATTGCGCCAAATGCAGGACGGGCATCGCAACTGAGGCCGTCCAATCGGTACAAACGGTTCCGATGTCGCAAGACGCCAGGACACAATCTGCAGTGTTTGCAGCGGAAACGTCGTTCGACAGCTCAATAAGGTGTCCTGCGGTTCCAGCCAAACGCGGTAACATCTCACGCAACCGCCTCAGATCATGCGGGTCTGTGTCGATCAGCGTGACAGGTTGACCAGCCCGAGCCAAAGCAAGTGCCAACTGGGAAACCCCGGGCTCAATCAGGGCAATCCTCAAAGGCTGCACTTTATGTTTCAATGAATCCATTGCTTTGGATGAGTGCGAGCAGATCAGTCAAAGATTGGTCGGCGACGCGGCCAGATGTATCCAAGGCCACATCTGCGCGATTATATTGATCTTGTCGCCCGTCCAGCAGCGCTTCGAGTTGTGCCATGGCTTCGGGTTGCCCTTGCATTGGGCGCATGTCGCCTTGCGCACGTACCCGGCTCATATGTTCTGTTGGCGAAGCTTTCACCCAAACGGTGTGAAACCGCTGTAAAAGGATGTTGTAGGTGTCCGGATCGCTCACGATTCCCCCCGCAACAGCCAATACGAGACGCGTATGACGTGATGCAACACGGCGTACGGCTTCGGCTTCTAACTGGCGATACCCATCCGCCCCATAGAGCGCCATGATCTCACCCACCGGCATACCCGCCTTCAGTTCGATGTCCTTGTTCAATTCAACAAACGGCATACCAAGTGCGTCGCCTGCACCGCGTCCAAGCGTTGATTTTCCAGCCCCACGCAGACCGATCAGGCAGATACGTTGCGCGCGATCAGGACGTGGCGCAACATGTTCAAGACGGTGCATAACACTCGCACGTGTGCCGATATCAACCGCTCGGAACAACTCTAATAGACGCGCTTCTTCTGGATCAACGGCATCCCCCAACAAATCAAACAAACTACGTTCCAACGCTTCGGCAACCCGGTGCAAAAGAGCGATGGAAATATTACCCTGCCCGCTTTCCAACTGCGCCAGATATCGCGGCGAGACACCAGACAAATCGGAAAGAACACGTCGCGGCATTCTTTTAGATGTTCGAACCAAGCGTACGTTCTGACCCAAACGCACCAAAAGATCATCCACGCCAGATCTGGGCGTATCTGCAATTCGAAACTGCTTTTGGTTCTCATTGTCGTTCATGTATCAGTGACCAAAATTACTTCTGAAAAAACGTAGCTCGGAAAAGCCGGGGGGCAAGCACGACGAAAATATGTATAGGCTTATCGCGAAGCGTAAAATGACGACACCGCAACCACGGAACGGACGGGAAGTTTCGCCCCCATCGTGGGGTAGCGTGTTAGCCGTTGATCGCCGCCCTTTCGCGTTCAGCTTATCCACATATCACTTTGCTTTAATCGTTACGCGGCCTTTTGGGATAGTTGCTCCATAATCGTGTGCACCCATGGCAGTGCGATGTCTTCGGGCATTTCGAACGAAGACGCGTCATGGATACCCCGTTCACCGACCATTGTTGCCCCGCGCGCCTTGAGCATATCCGCCAATTTGAGCGACCCAAGCGCGAAGGTTTCGGCAAAAACCATGTCACCCAAGCCAAATATCGCAAACCGGATATCGGATAAATCCGGTGTTTGGGTGGTCAAGGCCTCCTCAAAAGGCAGTGCCAAAGTCGGCAAATCGCCATTGCCATAGGTGGATGTCACGAAGAAATAGAACGTCTCCGGGTCAAAAGTGCAGGGATCAACATCAGATAGGGACGCGATATGGCACTCAAACCCATCGCCCAAATCCGCTTCAATATCCTCGCAGAGCATTTCTGAATTGCCTGTTTCAGACCCGTAATACAGCGCTATCTTCATGACTTTGCCCCTTACGCCATGTGCAACTTAACATATTCAAAATCGCCGGGCTTGTTATCGATCCCAACCTTTGGAGGCGCGATCCAACTGGCGTATTTACCAGCTTCATAACACGGTCTCATCAACGATGTGATAAACTCGCCATCTGCTTTCGATGGCAGCCATTCATCGCGTTTGCTGTCCCATTCTGCGTCAGAAATGATATCGCCCGCTGGCGTCGTTTTGATCGCGGAAAACACGCCGATCTGACGGTGGAATGCTTCATGTGACAAGCTCATTTCGAATTCAACACCAGAGCGTTGGATCAATTTGTTCCAACGACGCAATCCGCCCGAAGCATCGCGCACATAATCATCGCGCAACCGCATGTTGATCGCCGTCAACGCAGGTACTTCTTGGGTCAGGATTTTGCCATCAGACACGCTAGCCACTTGATATGTCGCATCTTTCAACAAGTGATCGTCGTCTATGCGCGCTTCCATGTAGCGCCCTTTAATCCCATAATTGAACGCGTTCGCAGCATTAGTAGATACCTCTGAGCCAAACAGATCAAGGCTGAGCGAGTAGTGTAAGTGAAGCTTCTTTTGGATCGTCGGCAGGTCAATCACACCCAGATCGCGGATTTTCCCAATATCATAGGGGTCCGTAATCCCCGCTTTATTCATCGCATCCACGGTCGCCTGAATGGTACGCCCTACACCTGTTTCGCCGACAAACATGTGGTGTGCTTCTTCGGTCAACATAAAGCGACACGTGCGTGATAAGGGATCAAAACCTGACTGCGCCAAGGATTCCAGCTGCATTTTTCCGTCACGATCGGTAAAGTAGGTGAACATGAAGAACGACAGCCAATCGGGCGTTTCTTCGTTGAAGGCCCCCAACATCCGCGGCGCTTCTTCACTGCCTGATGAGCGCACAAGCATATCATCAGCTTCTTCGCGACCATCTTTGCCGAAGTACTTTTGCAGCAAATAGACCATCGCCCAAAGGTGGCGGCCTTCTTCCACGTTCACTTGGAACAGATTGCGCATGTCATAAAGCGACGGGGCCGTCAGGCCAAGGAAGCGTTGTTGCTCGACAGACCCCGGTTCCGTGTCGCCCTGAATGACGATCAGGCGCTTGAGCATGTTGCGATATTCGCCGGGCACCTCTTGCCACGCGGGTTCGCCCTTGTGC
This sequence comes from Aliishimia sp., assembly GCA_039978895.1. Lineage (GTDB taxonomy): Bacteria > Pseudomonadota > Alphaproteobacteria > Rhodobacterales > Rhodobacteraceae > Aliishimia. The sequence continues at coordinate 200,976 of JBDWAL010000055.1, read as the reverse complement.
TCACCCATTGGGATGACGCGGTTTTCCACGGGCGGTGCCAAAAGAACACCCCAGCGATAATCAGGCATCTTCACATAGTCGAACTTGGCCCACCCTTTTGGATCGACGCTCACGGCTGTGCGTAGATACACCATGCTTTCCTGAAAGTTCTGTGGAATAAGCTTGTTCCACCAGTCGATGTATCCGGGGTGCCACTTTTCCAGAGCCTTGAGCACTTTGCGGTCTTGGCTCAAGCCCACATTGTTAGGAATTTGCGTGTCATAGCTGACGTCGAGATCAAGCATTGTCGTTCCTCCGTGCCGGGATCACACCCGTTCCATGTTGTAGTCACCGCGCATGCCGGTTCCGTAACGCTGCAACGCGCCATCCGGTCCGACCGCGTTGGGCCGGTTGAAAATCCAGTTCTGCCAAGCCGTTAGACGGCCAAAAATGCGTGTTTCCATCGTTTCGGGACCAACAAAGCGCAAGTTGGCTTCCATTCCTGTCATCGCATCGGGTGAAAAGCTGGCGCGTTCTTCTATGAAAATGCGAATTTCGTCTTCCCAGTCGATGTCATCCAAGATCATCGTGACCAACCCCAGATCGTCTGCTGCGTCAGCCTCTAGGCTTTCGCCAATCTGTGCTTGGGCGGCATCCACATCCTCAGGCGAGCCGTAAAACCGCGCCTGCAAACGGGTCAAATCGTTGCCCATTGGGTAGGTTCCGAAGTTTCCGTCGCTTAGGGTAAGGGCCGCGATGGGGCGATTATCGCCCTCAAACGCGTCTTCCATCATGTAAGAGCGATCAACCGAGAACAGCAACTCCGCGAGAACGCCCGAGAAGCATGAACCGTGTTCTACCAAGGCCACCAATGAGCGCGAGGTTACATCGACCCGTTTCAGAACGCGTTTCCAATAGGTTAAGACTTCGTTCGCCAACCAATGATCTTTGTTGGCAAGCAATAACGCTTCATGGGCTATGACAGCATCGGGGTCACCGACGGTCTGGAACACAATCAGCCCTTGGTCTTTTTCATTCAACCGAAGTTGCATGATCGCATCTTCTAATTCGCGCGCGCAGCGCAGCATCCAAGCTTGCGCGCCTTGCGTGACAAACGCGTCCATGTCTGCCGGGGCCTCATCTTTGGGCCCGTGTATGGTCACAGTGGCCGTGCGCGCACTTTCGTCAACGTTGACTTCCACCGTAGAATAAGTGAGCGAACCGCCCTCCTCGACAGTCCGCTCGAGTGGCGTGAGGGCGATGCCCTGTACCACGTCCTTTTTGGCAGAAGATGCTGCAAATTCCGCTGCCCTTGCCTTTACTGTGTCATCAAACTTCGAGTTTGGCACCACCTCATCGACAAGACCCCAAGCCTGAGCGCGTTTTCCCTTCACGCCCTCTTCCGTCGAGCAGAACACATCAGCCCTGTCGCGACGTACTTTTCGCTTATCCGTGACCCGTGTCAGCCCACCTGTTCCGGGCAAAACCGCCAAAAGGGGAACTTCCGGTAACGACACCGACGATGCTGAATCATCTGTCAGCAACAGATAGTTACACGCCAACGCAAGTTCATAACCGCCACCTGCGCAAGCGCCTTTGATCGCGGCGATGTATTTCTGTCCGCTCTCGACCTCTGCGGCCTCATAGGAATTGCGAGTCTCGTTGGTAAATTTGCAAAAATTGACCTTCAGGCTGTGCGCAGAACCACCAAGCATCCGAATGTTTGCACCAGCACAGAACACGCGATCTTTGCCAGATTGCATCACGACCACTTTGACCTCGGGGTGTTCGAACCGCATCCGCTGCACGATATCGTTCAGCTCGATATCAACGCCAAGGTCGTAGGAGTTCAATTTGAGTTGGTACCCTTCAAACAGCCCGCCATTTTCGTCGACGTCCATTGTCAGCCAAGCAATAGGTCCATCGTAGTCGACCCGCCAATGGCGATAACGCGATGGATCTATTTGGATGTCGATTCTTTTAGACATGGATGCCTCCTGCTGAACCCTAGTTAGAGCCCTTAGGAGATTTAGCAAAGAAAATTACGCAAAATAATGACACAAATGAGTACCATAAGATCAGGTTAGGCAGCTTTTATGTATTATAATTCATTTTTCGGATAAACTCATGGATGCGCGCCACAACATCCTCCAGCTGCTCCAGATGCGGTGTATGACCCACAGCCTCAAGAACAAGCTGCGTCACAGCCCCCGGCGCACGATCTTCAACGACCATGATTTGCGCCAACGATCCATAAGGATCTGCGTCCCCTTGCACCGTCAGTATAGGCACGCGGATATTGTCCAACGCGTCTGTCGCGTTCCAAGCGACGAAATCTGGATGAAGCCAACTATCGCACCAGCCCGCAAAACTATGCGCCGCGTCACGATGGTACTTGCCTAGCTTTCGCGCCAAATCACCGGTTTCAAACGCCTGACGCGCAGATGTAATCGCCGCCAAACCTTTCGATTCCGTAAAGAAATGCGGTGCGATCAGAACCACACCTGTGACACGTTGATCTTGTTGATACCCCGCATGAAGGGCTGCGATTGTTGCGCCATCTGAATGACCAATCAGAACACCCTGTTGAAACCCGATTGCGTCGAGAACTTCGGGCAGGACATCAACAGCCTCACGGGTCATGTAATCAAGCGGGCGCGGCATATTCGCTGGATCGGAATGACCGTAGCCTTGGCGCGAATAGACGAAAACGCCAAGACCCGTCGCAGCTTGCAAACGTGCAGGAAAATCACGCCAGAGCGCCAAACACCCCAAACCTTCATGCAACAAAACCAGCGTCGGCGAGTCATTGGGCGCAGGCCCAAGGCACTGATATTCTAATGCCTTTCCGCGGGCCCTCAGGTGTCCACGCGCGCTATCAGCCCAAGCAATCATTCCTCGTCGCGCAGCTTGAACCTTTGGATTTTCCCAGTTGCCGTTTTGGGCAGATCATCAACAATTTCCACCCAACGCGGGTATTTCCACTTGCCGATCCGGTCCTTCACAAATTCCCGAATTTCCTCATCAAACCTTTGCGCTCTTGAGCTATCCTTGAGAACCACAAAGGCCTTGGGTTTTTCCAAACCGTCGCCATCCCGCTTGGGCACCACCGCCGCTTCCAGCACCGCATCATGTGCGGAGATCGCTTGTTCGACCTCAAACGGTGACACCCAAATGCCCGAGACTTTGAACATGTCATCCGTCCGACCACAGTAGACATAACGCCCATCTTCACGACGTTCGTACTTGTCACCGGTTCGGGTCCAGACCCCTTCAAATGTATCGCGCGACTTAATGCGTTGGTTCCAGTACCCATCTGCTGCCGAGCCACCTTGCACAAGCAATTCCCCGACTTCGCCTGAGCCGACATCACCGCCGTGCTCATCAACAAGCCGCAAGACATAACCCGGCACGGCGATCCCTGAAGTCCCATATTCAAGATCGCCCACAGCGTTGGATAGAAAGATATGTAACATTTCGGTGGACCCGACGCCATCCAGAATATCTGCGCCAATCAATTGGGCCCATTTGGTCCCCACATCACTGGGAAGGGCTTCACCCGCAGAAATACAGAGCCGCACCAGATGTTCTGGGGCCTCTCCAATCTCCATGGCAGCCACCATCGCCGCATAAAGCGTCGGCACGCCACAAAAAACCGTTGGGTTATGCGTCGCCAACAAACCCAACATGATATCCGGCGTCGGGCGTCCGTTGAACAGAAGCGTTTTGGCACCAACAGACATCGGGAAGGTGATTGCATTGCCCAATCCGTATGCAAAAAAGATCTTCGCGGCTGACAACACGACATCCTCTTGGCGAAGACCAAGCACTTGCGCGCCGTAGGTATCCGCCGTCGACTGTAGTGCACCATGCACATGCCGCACACCTTTGGGCTGCCCGGTTGATCCCGACGAATAAAGCCAAAACGCTATGTCATCGGCACTTGCTTCAATCGTCGGTAGGATTTCTGCGCCGCCCACGAATGCTTCGTAACTTTGCGTGCCCTCTGGTGCATCACCGATGACCACAACGTTTCGGATGTAAGGACTGTCGGCCACAGCGCCCTTTGCAACATCCCACAATTCCTGACTAACGATCAACGTGCCGCATCTGCTGTCACGTAGGATCACATCATATAGCTGCGTTGGCAAAAGCGTGTTCAGCAAAACTGGAACAACACCCGATTTGATGCATCCCCAAAACACTTCGACATATTCAATCTGATCAAGAATGAGGCATGCCACGCGTTCTTCACGCCGAATTCCGGCGCGTGCCAACGCACCGGCGACTTGCCCGGATGCTTGCGCCAATGCGCCGTAACTCAGGCTGCGTTGTTGTCCTGCGACTTCTTCAAACGCAACTTTGTCGGATCGCCCTTCAGCGACGTGGCGGTCCACAAACCAGCTGGCCGCATTTCCGTTATCTGCCATCAATCCCTCCCCTGATCGATTGCGGTGCCTCAGATTGCCGTGCCCTCCAGCCCGGTTGAACCATAGAGCCACGAAATAGTGTCGTACCACTCTGTCTCAGTTTTCGCGCCCATCACCGAATTGCGAAGCGCTGCGTGAGCACCTTCGGGGTGATACACATGCGTGCCCATTTCCCGACTTTGCAACTGTACGCGCGCGGTGCGCAGACGGCGGCGTTCCTGATACCGAACGAGAATATTTGCAATATTTTGCATACCTTTATGCAGTTCACCCGCCAAACAGACTGCATCTTCCAAGGCCATGCAAGCACCTTGTGCCATATACTGCATCATAGGGTGCGCAGCATCCCCGAGCAGCGCCACAGGTCCATCTGTCCAAGTCATCACCGGATCACGATCACACAGCACCCAAAGTCGCCAGTTTTGCCCGCGATCAATCAACTCGCGCAACGCAGGCGCTACATGGGTGAAACCGCGTCGGACCTCCTCATGATCGACAGGTAATCCAACGACGGGGCTCGGCGCATCATTGTGATATGTCACCACCAGATTATAGGAGGTCCCACCCGAAAGCGGATAATGCACGATGTGACATTTCGGCCCCGCCCAAAGCGTCGCAGAATTCAAACGTAGCGCTTGCGGCATTTGATCGGCCGCAATGACCGAGCGATACGTACTATGCCCGGATACGCGCACAGCATCCCCAACCATTTGAGCGCGCAAAGACGACCACAGCCCGTCGGCACCGATAAGCGCGCGCCCTTCGACGCTTTCGCCACTTTGTAATGTCAGTGACACCCCATCTTTGGTCAGATCATAACGATCTGCCGCAGCCCCTGTGCGCAATGCAATCAAGGGATGCGCCACACAAGCGCGCAACAGAACCCCGTGTAACTCGCCGCGATGCACAACAGCATAAGGATTGCCAAACCGCGCGTGAAACGCGTCACCGACGGGAATTCGAGCGATCTCATCGCCGGACAGCGCATCCATCAACCGCATATCGTCGACATAGACTGCCAGTTCGCGGGCTTCACGCCCGACACCCAACGCGTCAAAAGCATGAAAGGCGTTCGGCCCAAGCTGGATGCCCGCGCCAATTTCGCCCAAGGTTTCAGACTTCTCAAAAACCGTGCAAGGGATGTCCTTTTGTGCCAGCCCTAAAGCAGCCGCCAGCCCGCCGATGCCACCTCCTGCAATCAGGATCATGCGGTAAGGGTCAGTGACACCGTTTCAAGCCCATCGACCCCGCCTTCGATTTTGTCCCCGGCCACAACAGGACCGACGCCCGCAGGTGTGCCTGTCAAGATCACATCACCTGCGCCAAGATGGTAGAACTGGGACAAATGATTGATGACTTCAGGCACGGACCAAACCAGTTCAGTTAGGGTCGCATCCTGTCTCATCTCGCCATTGACCGACAACCAGATTCGCTGTCCATCCACGGCAAATCCGCGTGTGATCGGCGTCAGAACAGCCGCATTTTCGACGTCTTTTCCAAGCGACCAAGGACGGCGATTGTCCTTCCCATCTTGCTGGCGATCCCGCCGTGTCATGTCCAGGGCGCTCCCATATCCGATGATGTCGGAATCCGCGCCCAAATAGACGGCCATTTCCATTTCATGGTGGTAGTTTGACGTGCCTTGGGGAAACGGAACCACCGATCCCGACAGACAGACATGCGCGGGGGACTTGGTGAAATACCACGGTGCCTCGCGGTCTACTTCGCCGCCCATTTCTTTTGCATGCGCTTCATAGTTGCGGCCCACGCAGAAAATGCGGTGTACGGGAAACCCTGTGTCTTCGCCGATAACAGGGATCATTGGGGCTGGCATGGGTGCAAACAAAGGGGTCATCTTGCGCGTTCCTCGTAGTAGCCCAACTTGTCTTGCAAGGGGCGGTCATGAATACGGATCAGGAAGCTGTCTTCCTCCGGATGATGTTCGATAGCGCAGAACACAGGCGCGGTGAAGGTATCCTTATCAGACCACTCGATCCGGGTGTCGTTCACAATAGAAAACCCCCTGCCCTTTACCACATGAAACGCTGCGGACGATGATCTAAGCGGCGGCATGTCCGTTTGGTGGGCGCGCAGCAACATCGCGGTGAAGCCCATCGTGGGTAAGATGTCTGATCCAGTTTCTGGGTTGATATAGTCCAACTCAACAGCGCCATCTGGCCCATATTTGGCCATTTCGCGAAGTGCGGCTTCGGTATGGGCCCAAGGATAGCGCATCATCGGATAACGTCTCGCTTTGGGGGCCGATGTCCGCGAAGGGGCAAGACCCGCCGCGCGATATTCCACAGCGCTCGCATCTGGTCGGTTGCGTTGCGATTGAAGCGGTCCTTCGACCGCATAAGATCCTTCGAGATACACAAACAGCGGCAAATCCAAAGCGTCCAACCAAATCACTGGTCCCTCGCCATCATGGCCATGGTCGTGCCATTCCCCGCCGGGTGTTAGCACAAGATCGCCTTCCTCCATTGGCAAGCGCTCACCATCCACAACGGTATATCCACCGCGACCCTCTGCAATGATCCGCACGGCGGACGGTGTGTGCACATGCGCAGGTGCCGTTTCGCCCGGAAGGATCAGTTGCATTCCCAAATAGATCGAAGATGTCGCCTGCATCGCACCAACACCACGCCCCGGATCGGACAACACCAGAACACGACGTTCAGCTTTTTCGACCGGTGTGAGTTCGCCTGCGCGCATCAACAAGGGGCGCACATCAGTATAAGCCCAATGCCCCGGTTTGGTGACAGGTTGCGGCGTTCCATGAGGCAAAACGTTGCGCATCATGGGCCAAAGCGGGGCGACACCTGCCGCCGCCATCGCTGCGCGGTAGTCCTCTGGTAGGTCTTCTAGTGTTCCGAGTTCCGCCATGATCCCCTCCCAGAGCCGTTGCGATCAGACTGCACATTGTTTTCAAAGCGTCAATCATGCGCCGAAACCGACGTTCCGAAACAAATCGGACAGACGGTACGTTTATTAGCCGTCTCAAAGTTCCGTTTAGACGGTCAAAAACGTAAGATGCGTGTCCCCATAACGGCGGCGTTCTGCCAGCGTGAAGCCTTCGGGCGCCTCTTGCGGCGCGTTTTCCTCCCAAACGATCAACGCACCAGACGCCAACCATCCCCCGTCGCGCGCAGACGCCAAAGCGTAAGGTCCAAGACCTTTGCCATAAGGTGGGTCCAAAAACACCAGATCACAGGGGGTCGGCGCAGTGCCCAATCGCGTCGCGTCTTGCTTGAAGACCTGCACGTCATCTTCGCATCGTAACTTCGCGATGTTTTCAGAAATCAATTTGTGGCCAACCCGTCCGTTTTCCACAAAGCTGACATGCTCAGCCCCGCGTGACAGCGCCTCTAGGCCAAGCGCGCCCGTCCCCGCAAACAGATCAAGCACACGCGCCCCGTCCCAATCGAGCCATGCATTCAATACGTTAAACAAACTTTCACGCACACGGTCAGGTGTTGGGCGAAGATGTGCAGCGGCATCCCCCTTCCCAACGGAGGCCAAGCGCACCCCGCGGTGGTGTCCTGCAATGATCCTCACGCTTTTAGAAGCGCCTTAAGGTCGCTCGAAGGATCCGCGATCACGTCAGCATCAGGTGATTTACCAGCCTCGATCAACCGCTTTCCGATCATGTAGGCGCGCGGGTCATTTGCGGCATCCACAGCCAAAAGCGCGTCCCCGTGATAGTACCAAAATGATGCCGTTTGGCCTTCGCCAATGCGCGAAACAACGCGATCATATCCGGTGTTCAATCCAGCAATTTGCAATTTCACATCGTATTGATCAGACCAGAACCAAGGCTTGGCCGTGTATGCGATGTCCGCCGCCATTATGTTTTGCGCCACAACTTCCGACTGATCGATTGCGTTTGGAACGCTCTCCAACCGAATGCGCGCATCGCCATAAGGAAAAGATGCGCAGTCCCCGGCGGCCCAAATTCCAGCAATCGAACTGCGCCCTTGCGCATCCGTTGCGATGCCATTGTCGATCACACATCCTGCGGCTTCGGCCAATCCGGTTTCGGGCTTAATCCCGACGCCGACGATCACAAAATCCACGTCTAGACTTGTGCCATCGCTCAATTCAGCCGCGCGCACCGCGCCTTCACCGATCAAACGAGACAGCCCGACACCTTCGCGCAGATCAACACCATGTCCTTGGTGCAATGCCCGGAAGTAGTCGCTTGTTTGCGGGGCCGCGACCCGTTGCAAGATGCGATCCGCCATCTCGACCAGTGTTACGTTCAAACCAAGTTTTGATGCGACCGCCGCGGCCTCTAGCCCGATATAGCCGCCACCCACGATCAAAACGCGTGCGCCTTGTGTGAAACGCGGTGCCATTGCATCCACATCCGCCAAATCGCGCACTGTGAAAACGCCGTCCAGATCGCCGCCAATACTGGCTGGCAAGAGGATTGGCGCGGACCCGGTCGCAAAGACCAGTTCGTCATAAGCGATGACCTCATCACCGAGCGAAATTGTACGGGCGTTTGCGTCAATCCCGGTCACGTGCGTATTAAGACGTAGCGTAATGTCGTGCTCTGCATAGAAGCTTTCTGGGCGTAGAAACATCCGCTCTAGCGCCATGTCGCCGAGCAAATACGCCTTGGACAAGGGTGGGCGTTGATACGGTGGTACAGGTTCTGCCCCGATTAGGGTGACCTGCCCGTCAAACCCAGAATTGCGCAGCTTGGCCACACATGATGATCCGGCTTGTCCTGCTCCGACAACAATAACGTGGCTCATTGACTATGCCTTTCTGCTGGTCCCGCACTGCGCTGAACCCTATATCTCCGAGTAAGATGAACGCAATCGCAAGAAAGGATGATCCATGTCGATTTCCACCGGAGAAATGCTACCAGAAGCCACATTGGTTGAATTGGGCGCGGAAGGACCACAGGCTGTCGCGCTGGCAGATAAAGTGAAAGGCCGCAAAGTCGCGATTTTCGCTGTGCCCGGCGCATTCACACCAACATGCCATTCTGCACACGTACCCAGCTTCATTCGCACCAAAGATGAATTCGCGGCAAAAGGCGTAGACGAGATCATCTGTGTGTCGGTAAACGACCCGTTCGTGATGAAAGCTTGGGGCGAAGTGACCGGAGCAACAGCCGCCGGGATCACCATGCTCTCAGATGCGGGCAGTGAATTCACCACGGCGATCGGCATGAACTTTGATGCCCCACCCGCTGGCCTTTTGGCGCGATCAAAGCGCTACGCGATGATTGTTGAGGACGGCAAGGTGACCGTGTTTCAAGCCGAAGAAAACCCCGGTGTTTGCGATGTGTCCGGTGGCGAAGCCCTGCTTGAGGCGCTTTAAACAGCTGAATTATAGGGTGGGCTTAAGGGTCCACCCTCTTCAAAAAGCAGTACGTTTCACGTCTCGAGCAGACTTTCCATTTTGCGCGCCAATTTCGCGTCTAACGCGGACAACCCTTCCACGTCATGCGTGCTCAAGATGACATGCACAGTCTTGTAGACATTTGACCATTCAGGATGGTGGTCCCATTTTTCCGAATAAATCGCGACCTGCGTCATCCATCCAAACGCCGTTATGAAATTCTTAAAAACAAACGTTTTCTCGATCGCATCGCGCCCTTCGACCATCTGCCAGCCTGCTTCAAACAAAGGCGCCAGTAAGGGCCCGCGGGTGTCTTCGCTAAGCTTTTCCATCAATCATGTTCCTCTATGTCAGCTTTGCGGAACGGCCCGTAGCTTGTGAGGATGTCGATATCTTCCTCAATGGCCGCGCGTTCTTGCTCAAGGTAATCAGCAATTGCGTTAGCAAAACCCTCATCACGCACCCAATGCAACGAATGCGTTGGCGTCGGCAAATACCCGCGTGCAAGCTTGTGTTCCCCCTGAGCACCCGCTTCAACCCGAGACAAGCCATGATCAATCGCGTGTTCTATCGCTTGATAGTAACATAGTTCGAAATGCAGGCAGGCGTGATGTTCTGAGCATCCCCAGTACCGTCCATAGAGGGTTTCACGGCCTACGAAATTCAACGCACCAGCAATCGGGCGACCGTCTCGCATCGCAAGCACAAGAACCACGTCATCGCGCATCCGCTCTTGCACCAGATCGAAAAACTGCCGCGTCAGATAGGGTTGTCCCCATTTGCGCGCACCGGTGTCCTGGTAGAACTCCCAAAATGCGTCCCAATGTTCGGGCTGCAACGCGTCCCCTGTCAATGACACGATCTTACCGCCAAATGCGTGTGCTTGCAGGCGTTCTTTGCGGATATTTTTACGTTTTCGCGACGACAAAGACATCAAAAACGCATCGAAATCCGCGTACCCGTCGTTAAGCCAGTGAAATTGCTGAGACGTTCTTGGCAGAAGTCCTAGTTCCGCTCCGCGTTCGCTTTCTTCTTGGGTACAAAACGTGATGTGCAGCGAACTTAGACTGTTTTGTGCGCCCAACTGCACAGCACCTTGTACCAAAGCCTGCGTACCAACGCCTTCAAATCCCGCCCGCGTCAGAAAACGTCGTCCCGTTGCAGGTGTAAACGGGACGGACACTTGCAGCTTGGGGTAATATTTCCCGCCGGCGCGTTCGTATGCATGGGCCCAGTTATGGTCGAAGATGTATTCGCCTTGGCTGTGGTGCTTCACATACATAGGGGCGACAGCGATGATTTGATCTTCGGCCTTCGCCACCAGATATTGCGGTTGCCAGCCGGTTCCCGTTCCAACCGAGCCACTATCTTCCAACGCCTTCAAAAAGCGATACGTCGAGAACGGGTCAAACGGTGCGCCGCCCTCTTCAAGGGCTTCTGGGCACGCACACTCATCCCACGCTTGAGCGTCTATCAGCGCAAGACTAGGCACGACGTCGATTTGGATTTCCTGAACGCTCATTGAAGCCTCATCAACGGGTTTTGGCCTTGTCGTTTAGACTTGGAGCTAGCTTGCCCAATTTCAAGCAGGAAACTTCGCAAGATACCCTTCAAAAGTAATGCCTTGCGCAATTTTACGGGCCTCGTCTTCTTGAGCTTCGGACTTGATCGTCCAGCTCAAAATGTCCGCCCCATTCGCTTTCAATTCGCGAACACGGTCCCGACCCAAATCAGAAAGCTCATGACTGATGAAGCTTGCGCCCACGCGGTCATAGTCAGAAATAGCGCGTAAGTTTGCACAAATTTCTTCAGGCAGCCCCCACCCATCTGGATCATAGGAACTTGTTACCAATCCGCGCGCCACATCCGAACGAATGTCCGCCATCAAGGCCACCGAATGTGGGTTGAAAGACATGACACCGACAGGGCCTTCGTAGCCCGTCAACGCTTGCGCGACGGCGGTTTCCAACGCACCCACGGCATCACCCATCGCACCGTCTTGATCCTTGATTTCAATCAGAAGCGGCACACGTCCTGACACCAATTCGAGGATTTCGGGCAGATCAGGGATGCCTTCGGCCCCGCCGCTCAATCCGATCTCACGCAATTGACTTGCAGGCCGCAGCCTGACCGCGCCAGTTTCGTCAGTTAGCCTATCAAGTACGTCATCATGGAACACCATCGCCGCGCCATCAAAGCTAAGCTGCACGTCGATTTCGATGCCATATCCTGCCTTGATCGCAGCTTGGATCGCAGCGCGGCTGTTTTCGGGGCGACCATCCGTGACGTCATGCAACGCACGATGGGCCAGCGGTATATTCAAAAAGCTTTCAGGGAGCGAGATCATTTGATTTGGAAGATGCCTTCAATTTCAACAGAGACACCAAGCGGCAATGCCGCGGCGGATACCGCAGAGCGCGAGTGTCGCCCCACATCCCCCAACACTTCCACAAGGAAATCAGAAGCGCCATTGATAACCTGTGGCTGTTGTGTGAAATCAGGTGTGGAGTTCACAAAACCCGTTAGTTTCACAACTTTTTCCAGCCTATCGATATCACCACCGCATGCTGCCCTTACCTGCGACAAAAGGCTGATCGCGCAAATTTTCGCCGCTGCAACGCCGTCTTCTACACCTACGTCTGCACCCACTTTTCCAGTGACGAATTCGCCGTCTTTCATTGGCACCTGACCGGAGACAAACAACAGGTTTCCGACCTGAACGAACGGGACATAGTTCGCCGCAGGTGCGTTGGCTTCGGGCAGTGTGACACCGGCATCAGCAAGACGTTGTGAGATGGACATTTAAGGGGCTCCTGTCAGAATTCCGTCGGACGCTAGAACGCGCGCGTGCAAGTTAAAAGCGGATTCGCAAAACAAGCACCTCTCGCGCGGAAAAACCGCGCCAAAAAGCGAGGGCGCACCAATGGCGCGCCCTGCTCTGTTAACTCTCGCGGAATGCCCGATTAAAATAATCAAGCAATGGCTTGGTCAAATATGCCAAGGGCGAGCGATCATCAGTCCGGATATAAGCCTCAACTGGCATGCCCGGAATAAGCGCGACGTCGTCTGCCAGCCGTTCAATTTCACCCGGTGCGAGCACGATTTCCGCGCGGTAAAAGGTCATCCGCGTGGCTTCGTCTTCAAACGCATCAGCGGACACGATTGCGACTTGTCCAACAAGCTCAGGTGTTGTGCGTTGATCAAGCGCAGAGAAGCGCAAGTTAACGTTTTGCCCAACCAAAATCTGATCAATGTGAATCGGTTCAATGCGCGCAACAATTACCAAGGGACGGTCTTGCGGCACCAAATACAACACAGGCTGCGCAGCTTGCAGGACAGAGCGTGGTGTCTGCACTTGCATCGAATAGACGATTCCAGACACAGGCGCGCGAATTTGCAATCGATCAAGTTCTTCCTGCAAAGCTGAGCGCTGTTCGCGCAATTCTAGTTCGCGATATCGCAGATCCCGCAATTGCGTGATGGCTTCTTCGCGAACGCCCGTATCCAGCTTCAAAACCTCGATTTGCGTTTCAGTGATCCGGGATTCTGCTTGTGCGCGGTTGGCGATCAACTCCCCGATTTGTCCTTCCAGGTTCGCTGAGTTTCGCTGCAACGCAAGCAACGTACCGGCCTGCGCCAAACCACGGTCAAACAGCGTTTGCTGACTGGTCAATTCCTGTTGGATCAGCTCAAGCTGTTTGCCCAATGATGTCGACTGCGCATCAATCCCTTCGATCTGGTTTTCGATTTGGCCAGTCCGCTTTGACAATTGATCACGCTCTTGCGCCATCGAATCACGGCGAGCCTGAAACAAGTTGCGCTGACCATCGAGCAATTCGTCCAGTTCTGGGTCTTTGTCCCCGGCATCTTGAAGTTCTTCTATAAACTTGATGTCGTCCGCGCCGTCGCGTTCGGCTTCCAAACGGCCGCGACGCGCAACAATTTCGTACAATTGACCTTCCGTGATAATCAATTGCGACTTGAGCCGCGTGTCATCAAGTTGGATCAACAAATCGCCTGCACTGACGGTGTCGCCTTCTTCAACGCCGATCTCTGCAACCACACCACCGGTGGGGTGTTGAACGACCTGGCGATTGCGCTCGACTTCAATCCGTCCAGACGCAATGATCGCGCCCGCGATTTGCGTCACAGTGGCCCATGTTCCAAACCCACCGATCAGCGTCAAAAGCGCAACGAAGCCGACCATCAAAGGCCAGCGTGCTGACCATTTACTTTCACCTGCTGGTTTGCTCATGTCACACCCCCTTTGCTGGCCGGGCTATTGGCAAGCTGTTTGTGGTTTTTCACTGTGGCTTGTAGCACTTCGTCTTTGGGACCAAATGCCATTCTCATTCCATTTTCAAGCACCAGCAAGTTCTCGCATTCCTGAATTGCATTGGGACGGTGTGCCATGATCAAAACTGAACGCCCTTCCTTTTTCAACTCTCGGATTGCGTGATTGAGAGCCGCATTGCCTTCATTATCGAGGTTCGAATTTGGTTCGTCCAAAACGACAATTGCCGGGTCATCATAAAGCGCACGCGCCAACCCAATTCGTTGGATTTGCCCGCCAGACAATCTGCTTTGCCCGTCACGGATCATCGTATCATAGCCGTCCGCCAACTCCAAAATCATGCTATGAGCCGCGGCTTTTTTGGCGGCCTCCACGATCTTTGCATCATCCGGTGCATCCGAAAGGCGGGCAATGTTCTCAGCGATCGTACCATCAAACAATTGAACGCGTTGCGGCAAATAGCCGATCAAAGTGCCCAAAGTATCAGGTTCGTACTGATCCAAAGCCGCGCCATCCAAGCGCATCGATCCACCAGCGGGGCGCCACAATCCAGTTATGGCACGTGCCAGCGTCGATTTTCCACAACCCGAAGGTCCGATCACGCCCAAAGCGGTTCCCGGATCGACCCTGAAACTCAACGATTTCAGGGAGGCCTGCCGCTCGCCGGGTGGCAAAACAGTCAAACCCTTGGCTTCAAGAAGCGCACGAGGGCGTGGAAGCGATGTACGTTGCTGCAAGGGCGCAACTTCCGACAAGAGTTCGGCAAGACTGTGCCACCCTTTATGCGCACGCTGCACAAGCGGCCATTGCCCCACGGCCATTTCGATGGGCGCAAGCGCGCGACCCAAAAGAATCGACCCCGCAATCATCGCGCCGGGTGTCAGTTCATTTTGCAGCACGAGCCAAGCACCCAAGCCCAGCATCGCGGATTGTAGGAACAAGCGCAGCGCTTTGGTCATTGCACTGAACCCGCCGCCAACATCTGCCGCCGAAATACCCTCTGACAAAGACACACCGCGGGCTTTTTGCCACCGACGGTAGGCAGCGCCCTGCATTCCCATCGATTGCAACGCTTCAGCTTCGGTTCTCATCTGCCCCGACATTTGCCCCGCTTGCATTTCAGCGATGGAGGCACGCATCTGCGGTCCGCGAGACAAGATTTGGTTGAAAACCGTGATGAGAATCAGCAAAGAGCCGCCTAAAACAGCCAGCCAGCCCATCAACGGATGGAATAAAAAGATCCCGAACAAAAATATCGGCGTCCATGGCATGTCAAAGATGGCCATCAAAACAGGCGCGGTCATTAACCTGCGCACTGATTCGAGATCGGCCAAGCCGCTTTCCGTGCGCGAATCGGGCGCAAGAGCCGCTTTGCGGGTCACGGCATCAAAGACACGTTTGTCCAAGGCCGATTGAAAGCGGGCCCCTGCACGCCCCATGACGCGCCCTCGAACGAACTCCATTAAGCCCATGATTCCGTAAAGGAAAATAACAATCATCGACAACGCGACCAAAGTTTCCTCGGATCGCGAACCTAAAACCCGGTCATAGACCTGCAGCATATAAAGCGGCCCGGTCAACATCAGGAGGTTCGCGAAAAAACTGAAAATTCCTACGGCCCAATACAGGCCTCTGCTTTGCCTACGGGCTTTGCGTAGCTCTTCCCGGCCATTGGCATGTGGATTGCGTGACATCGGCGCCTTTCTGCTGTTGTCCCGTCAAAAACTCGGCGGACAGTGATATATCTCGATAAGCGTGTCACCCAGAGGCCACAAAACGCCCTTTTGGACGTCCCATGCTCTGGGCTTCTACGCGGAATAGACTAACTAGGCATAAAGTCTTTTGTTGGGGAATTCTATTGCTTGCGTCGTCTCAATTTGGAAGTGTTGCGCGGCTGTGCCTGTTGATCGGCGCGGTCTCGCTGAGTGGGTGCGCTGCTTCTGGCCCAGACCTCGATCCACATAACGGAATCTACGACCCCAACGAGGCCGCAAACCGCAAGGTGCACAATTTCAATCGTGGCCTTGATCGCACATTGGTGCGCCCCGCGTCCAAGGGGTACACAAGCGTTCTGCCCGACGAAGTCGAAGACAGCATCGGGAATTTCGCCACAAATCTGGGCACTCCATCTGTTGGGATTAACAGTCTTCTTCAAGGGGACATGCAGGGCGTTGGCCTGTCAGCAACCCGTTTCCTTTTGAACTCCACGTTGGGTTTGTTCGGCCTGATCGATGTCGCATCCGAATTTGGCGTCGACGAACATGACACCAATTTCGGCGAAACCTTGCATGTTTGGGGCGCGACCGAAGGCCCCTATGTTGAGCTGCCATTTCTTGGACCATCAACTCAGCGTGATGTGGCGGGCAAAGTCGTGGACCTGTTTACCAACCCACTATCTTATGCATTGGACAGCCCGGAAAGCTACTATAGCCCTGCGGCTTCAATTGGATCAGGTTTAGGAACACGTGGGCGTTATGCAGACACGATCGATTCAGTTTTGTACGACAGCGCCGATAGTTACGCCCAAGCGCGCCTGATCTATATGCAGAACCGCAGATTTGAGCTGGGGCAAGAAGATCAAAGTGCGGAAATCGACCCGTTTGAACTCGACACACAAGGGTTCTAACAAACGAGTGTTAGGAGAGCAGACATGATGAAACGCCGAGACTTCACACTGGCCCTAGGCGCCGCAGCCTTAATCGGCCCTCAAAGTGCCGTCGCCTTAACCGAATCCAGCGCAGAGCGATTGATCAGCAATCTGGTTGGCGACATCAACAGAGTTATCGCCTCTGGAAAATCTGAAAAAGGCATGTTCCGCGAATTTGAACGCATTTTCGGAAATTACTCCGACACATCTTACATCGCGGCTTATGCCATGGGCGTTGATGCCCGACGCGCCAGCACTTCACAAAAGCGCGCCTTTTCAAAAGCGTTCCAAACGTATGTCGCACGCAAATACGGCAGCCGTTTCCGGGAATTCATTGGCGGCCGGTTGGAAGTGACAGGCGTCAAGAAGGTCAAGAAATGGTTCGAAGTGTCAACGGTGGCTTATTTGAAAGGTCAATCGCCGTTCGAGGTAACGTTCCAAGTGTCCAACAGATCAGGCAAAGACTTGTTTTTCAACATGTTCATCGAGGGCATCAACCTGCTGCTCACCGAACGTACGGAAATTGGCGCGTTGTTGGATCGCAATGGCGGTGACATCGACAAGATGATCGCAGCACTCAAAGCTTCTGCCTAAGGCTTTCGACGTGCAGCGGTCATAAACTGCACGTCGACCTCATGTTTTTACCTATCGCCACCAGTGGTTTGCCTTTGTCGACGCGGTGCATTCGGGTCCGGTTTTCCGAAAATATCTTCCAACACACGCTGCAACCCGGACCCGGGGGGCGACGGTCGTTTGCGATCCGAGCTGCGCGTTGTCTGTCCGCCAAATCGTGGGATCACCCCGTCGGATGGCTCAACATCGGCAGGACCAAGAACCGCAGGTCCGATGTTTTGCGCCATAGGCAATGGCTTCACAGGCACCCCTTCATGCACGCCCGCCATGACTTCGTGCCAAATTTCAGCCGGGAGGCCGGATCCCGTCACACCGGTCAAAGGCGTGTTGTCGTCATAGCCCATCCAGACCCCCGCGACATAATCCGCAGTGAACCCAATGAACCACGCATCCCGCGCGGCTTGAGTGGTGCCTGTTTTGCCAGCAACTTGCCAACCGTCAATCTTCGCGCGTTTGCCGGTTCCACTGGAAACAACGCTTTCCATCATCCACACAAGTTTTCGAGCGGCATCTTCTTGAATAACACGTTCGCGAATACCACCCTGTGCCTGCATCAGTGCCTCGTCGTCGCCCGCCATACGCAATTCGATCAATCCATAGGGCGTCACGGATGATCCCCCGTTGAGGATTCCCGCATATGCGCCCGTCATTTCCAAAAGCGAACTTTCCGACGCGCCCAAAGCCAATGCAGGCCCGGCAGCGAGGTCACTTTGAATACCAAATTCACTCGCCACGCGCCGCACCAAATCTCGGCCGACGCTTTCGGACACTTTGACAGCGGGCACATTCAAAGAGTCCTGCAACGCTTCCGTTAACGTCACTGGACCCCGAAATTTGCGCGAATAGTTCTTAGGGCACCATTCGCCTGATCCCGGAACCGTCAAACAATAAGGTACGTCTTCCACCATGTCGTTGGGCCCGTAACCAAGATCCAAAGCCGCCGCGTAGACGAAAGGCTTAAAGGCAGACCCGGTTTGTCGCTTGGCTTGCGTTGCTCGATTAAACGCACCGGACACTTTGGTTTCGCGCCCGCCAACCATCGCGCGCACAGCCCCATCCGCGGTCATAACAACCACTGCGGCTTGCGCTTTGGAGCCTTCACGCACCTTCGTGGCGAAGACTTTTTTCATCCCCGCTTCAGTCGCGGCCTGAATACGTTGATCCAACGTCGTTTTGATGATCACGTCTTCTGATGTTTTGCGCGTAAAGAAGTCCGGCCCGCTCGACATAACCCAATCTGCGAAATATCCGCCGGTGCGCGCATCTGCTGCCTCTGACAAGGTTGCCGGGTTGGCTTGCCCCGCCTTTTCTTGTTCCCTTGTGATGTAGCCTTGTTCGCGCATCAGACGCAAAACGGTTGAGGCGCGGGCTTGTGAGCGTTCCAGATTGTTGGTTGGAGCCAGCGTGGAAGGTGCCGTCAAAAGACCCGCCAGCATAGCCGCCTCTTGTGCATTCACAGCACTTGCAGGTTTGGAGAAATATCGTTGCGCCGCCGCTTCGACCCCATAAGCCCCGGCGCCAAGATACGCCCGGTTGAGGTAGATCGACAGGATTTCATCCTTGGTATACTTGGCCTCCATAGCCATCGCGTAGATCGCTTCTTCGGCTTTGCGACGCACATTACCGCGACGACATTCACTCACATAGGCGGCTTCTGTCTCCCAACGGTTTTGGTCGTAATCCACACCAAGACACAATAACTTGGCGGTCTGCTGGGTGATTGTGGACCCGCCATGCCCAGACAATGGGCCACGACCTTCACGCAAATTGATACGTACTGCAGATGCAATGCCACGTGGGCTAAGGCCAAAGTGGCCGTAGAACCGTTTGTCTTCTGTCGCGATGAAGGCGTTCTTGAGGTTCGGATTGATACTGTCAGCCGTTACAGCGCCGCCGAACTGATCACCGCGCCATGCATAAACGTCGCCGCTACGATCTAAGAGAGTCACAGAACCACGTGCACGGCCATCCAAAAGTTGTTCAAGCGGGGGCAGCAACGCGTATTGATAGCCTACAAAAGCAGCTAAAATGAGACAGGCCAAAATCACCGCTCGCGAAGTGACTTTCCAAATCAGACGTAGAATCCACCGCAGCAAACGCCCGAAGAAACCACGTATTCCTGTGCGAACGGGCCGTGTTGGCTTGCGTTTAGCCTTACGGGATTTGCGCGGCGCCGCAGCTTTGCGTGCCGTTTTTTTGGGATACCGCTTATCCGCGATCAACGGCTTGCGCCGTCGGGGTGAATCACTCATCTGAAAGCCCTGCTCGGCCATTGTTTTGCGGCAGTTTAACCTGCTTGCTGACGTATGTTGACCCGTCGTTTTGTGCAAATTGCGTTAACTTGCCGATTATTTTTTGTGCAGAATCCTGTGAGTGTCTATTTTTTAATCAAACAGCCCACTCTAAGGGCGCCAATTGCCCCTCTGCACCTGCCCATTCGCGTCTCGATCCAGTTTGACTGTCGCATAGCATTTCGCGGGCCAACCCGCCCGCAACGACTGCAAACAAAGGGGACTAAGGTGAAACTCATTATCGCAACAATCAAACCGTTCAAACTGGAAGAGGTCCGCGAAGCGCTGACCGAAGCCGGTGTCCGCGGAATGATGGTAACCGAAATCAAAGGCTTCGGGTCGCAATCCGGACACACCGAAATCTATCGTGGCGCGGAATACGCTGTGAACTTTGTGCCGAAAGTGAAGCTCGAACTCGTCGTGCCGGCCGCAATGACGGATCAAATCGTCGAGATCATCACCAAAACCGCGCAAACCGGCAAGATCGGTGATGGCAAAATTTTCGTGTTGGATGTGAACCAAGCGGTTCGTGTGCGCACAGGCGAAACCAACGAAGACGCGCTGTAAAGCACGTCTAAGACACTAGGGACATTCAGACATGACTTCTTTCAAGACATTGACCACAGCCGCCACGCTCAGCGTGTTGCCAGCTGTGGCCTCCGCACAGGATGCCGTACCGGGCGTGGATGCCTCCACCGATAGCATCTTTATTCTCAACTCATTGCTCTTCCTTGTGGGCGGCTTCCTCGTGTTCTGGATGGCTGCTGGCTTTGCGATGCTCGAAGCGGGCCTTGTGCGCGGCAAGAACGTGACCATGCAGCTCACCAAGAACATTGCGCTGTTTTCGCTCGCTGCGATCTTTTACTACCTGATTGGCTACAACCTGATGTACCCGCTCGGCACATGGATGATGGACGGCGTGCTGTCCGGCGTTTGGGGCCCCGGCGTTCTGGAAGCGGTCGGTGTTGGCCGTGACGGTGCAGACGATTACGGCTACGCCTCTACCGGTTCGGATTTCTTCTTCCAGTTGATGTTCTGCGCCACGACGGCTTCGATCGTGTCCGGCACACTTGCTGAACGCATCAAACTGTGGCCCTTCCTGATCTTCGTGATCGTGCTGACATCGGTTATCTACCCCTTGCAGGCCTCCTGGAAATGGGGCGGCGGTTTCCTTGACGAAATGGGTTTCCTCGACTTTGCGGGTTCCACTGTTGTGCACTCCGTTGGTGGCTGGGCAGCTCTGGTTGGCGCGCTGATCCTTGGACCACGTATCGGCAAATACAAAGATGGCCGCACGATCCCAATGCCGGGTTCCAACCTTGCACTGGCCACACTGGGGACATTCATCCTGTGGCTCGGTTGGTTCGGCTTCAACGGCGGCTCACAGCTGGCCATGGGCACAGTGGGCGACGTTGCAGACGTATCCCGCATCTTTGCCAACACCAACACTGCAGCCGCGGGCGGTGCCATCGCAGCCTTGATCCTGACGCAAGTCCTCTACAAGAAGCCTGACCTTACCATGGTGCTTAACGGCGCATTGGCTGGCCTCGTGTCGATCACAGCTGAACCTCTGACACCGTCTCTCGGTGTGGCAACTCTGATCGGTGCCGTGGGCGGTGTGATCGTGGTCTTCGCGGTTCCGTTCCTCGACAAACTGAAAATCGACGACGTGGTTGGCGCCATCCCGGTCCACCTGTTCGCAGGTATCTGGGGCACAATCGCGGTGGTTCTTACCAATCCTGACGCCTCCCTGATGGTTCAACTTTACTCCATCGTCGTGGTCGGCATCTTCGTCTCGGTTATCTCCGCAGTGGTCTGGTTCATCCTGAAAGCTACAATGGGCATCCGTGTCTCCGAAGAGGACGAGATCAACGGTCTCGACATGTCCGAAATGGGCATGGAAGCCTACCCAGAGTTCAGCAAAGGCTGATCCATTCAAGGGCCTGAGCGCCACGTGCTCAGACCTACCTCACTCAGCTAAGCTTCTTCCTCTTGGCGCAAGACTGACCCGGACCTCTAAAGTCCGGGTCTTTTTTGTTTCAGCGCTCAGGACAAAGAAAGAGGGCGGCAAAGCTCTCCGCCTTGCCGCCCTTTCTCTTTGCCTGATTGGTCTGCGTTAGATGCCGCAGTCGATGATCGCCTTCGCCAAAACCGGAACCGTCTGCGCATTCAATCCCGCGATGTTCATGCGGCTATCGCCAACCATGTAAATCCCGTGCTCGGCGCGCAGCCGTTCAACCATGTCTGGCGTCGTCCCAAGGCGTGAGAACATCCCACGGTGCTGCGCAAGGAAGCCAAACCGGTCAGAGCCGCTCAATCGTTGCAATTCACCTGCCAACTGGCTGCGCAAATCAAGCATCGAAAGCCGAATGGCTTCCAGTTCCTGAGTCCAGTCAGCGCGGAGTTCCGCATCCGTTAACACCATGGTGACCGCTCTGGCGCCGTGGTCAGGGGGAAACGAAAAGTTCTGACGATTCAGGAAGGCCAACGTGCTTTGGTTCAATCCTTTGGCGCCTTCGTCTTGCGCGACCAACATCAAAATACCTGTGCGTTCGCGGTAAACACCGAAGTTCTTTGAACAGCTGGCAGCGATCAGCACCTCTGGCAGGGACGCAGCTAACTTACGTGTCGCCGCCGCATCCTCTTGGAGGCCATCACCAAAGCCTTGGTATGCGATATCAACCATTGCCGTCGCGCCGGTCTTTTGCAGCAATGCAATCACCGCATCCCACTCAGCAGAATTCAGATTTGCGCCAGTCGGGTTGTGACAACAACCGTGCAATAGAACCACGTCACCCGCTTTGGCGTCTTGGAGATCTTCCAACATCGCATCAAATGCCACACCACGTGTTTCGTTATCAAAATAACGATAAGGCACAACTTCCATTCCGAGGTACTGCAAAATTGAAAGATGATTTGGCCAAGTTGGGTTGGACACAAACACACGTGCGTCGGGCCGCGCCATCTGGATCAATTCGAACGCTTGGCGGCACGCGCCAGTTCCACCGGGTGTCGCCGCGGCCGCCACAGATGCACGCGGCACCGCGTCGCTAAGCACCAGATCAATCATCGCATCGGCGAATTCTGGCGTGCCTGCAAGACCCGTGTACGCTTTGCTGTCTTGCGTTTCGACCAAAAGACGCTCGGCCGCCTTGATAGAGCGCATAACAGGTGTGCGCCCATCCGCGTCCTTATAAACTCCGACACCTAGATCGACTTTGGTGCTGCGCGGGTCTTCTCTAAAAGCTTGGACAAGTGCGAGGATTTTGTCAGCGGGTTGTTGTTGCAGGGTCTCAAACATCAGGCATCTCCGGACGCAATGGGAAGGGTTGGAAACTGGCCCCATTCAGCCCAGCTTCCATCATAAAGGGACCAATCAGATTTACCGATCCGTGTAAGAGCAAGTGACAAGATCGCAGCTGTCACGCCGGACCCGCAAGTGGTGATCGCAGGTCGAGACAAATCAACACCTGCGTCAGTAAACGCAGCCCGCAAGGCGTCATTGTCTTTCATCGTTTGGTCGTCGTTCAAAAGTGTCGCGTAATGCACATTGCGCGATCCCGGAATATGCCCAGCACGCAAGCCTTCGCGCGGTTCAGGTGCATCACCTCGAAAGCGTTCCGGCGCCCGAGCGTCGATGATTTCAGCGTCTTCGAGTTTGGCAGCTTGGCTAACTTGCGTCACATCCCTGACAAGATGGTTTTGCACGCGCACGATCATATGGCGGTCTCGGATCACAGGCGGTAGATCTTCCATGGGGCGCCCTTCGGCTTGCCACTTTGGCAGGCCACCATCAAGGACAGCCACATCCGCGTGCCCCATCAACTTGAACAACCACCAAACCCGCGCCGCGGACAACAACCCAGAGCCATCATAGACAACCACTTGATGCCCATCACCCACACCCATCGCCCGCATCCGCGAGATGAATTTTTCAGGAACCGGCGCCATATGTGGTAATTCAGAGCGCTGGTCCGATATCTCATCGATGTCAAAAAACCGCGCGCCCGGAATATGAGCAGCGTCATACTCTGTTTTTGGCTCACGACCCGCCGTTGGCAGATACCAAGAGGCGTCCAGCAATCGTAAATCCGGGTCCTTGAGATGATCGCCCAGCCATGCCGTCGACACCAGTGTTTGCGGATCGTCAGGCATATAGCTGTTCCCCTTACTCACTTGCGTTTGACGCCTGATTACGCACGCACGCCAAACAGTGCAAGTCTAACGAGTTGCCTCCAACGTAGGACGATCGCCATTCGGGGCAGAAAACCAAAGAAACCGCATCAAGACTCGCAATTATCGACCAGAAAGGCAAAAGCAGGGTGCCGATCACTTGATTGGTAAAACTTGCTGAATAAACTCACCAACACTGGCGCACGAATTCCGGTTTTCAGTTATAGCCAACAGGGTGGATCTGGCTTGGTTGAATTCAGCCCTCAAACTGGACATTGAAGCTTCACAACTTGCTTGCTGTGCCGATAATGCCGTCAATTCGGCGCGATTTGTTTCTAGTTGACTGTTCAAGGCATCGACGGTCGCGGCCAGTGCCTCCGCTTGACCTTCGGTTTTCTGATATCCTGCGGTTTGCGTTTCAAGGTCCCTCAGCATGCTCCGTAAGCGGTTGATTTCACGGGCAGCGCGGTCGATTTCCAATTGGGCGTTTTCAACGTCACCTTGAAGCTGTTCTGCGCGGCTTTCTGCTGCGTACTGTTCCTCAAGCGCTGCCAAGACCTGTACTTCTCTGCTTTGTGATGTCTGCGCGGCAGCCTGTTCCAACTGCAATTTCGAATTTTGCAGATCTTGAATTTGCACCCAAAGCGTGGCGGCAAACAAAAGCAAGCCAAGGACACCCACACCATAGACTAAGAAGTTCATTGTCCTGCGTGATTGTTTCTTTTTGAGCTTTGCTTCGCGTTCTTCGTATTCACTTGCCAAGTTTTGCTGTTTGGCTTGCAAGTCTTGTTCGGCCTTTAGGGTCAACTCTTCGCGTTCGCGCGCCAGTTCTTTTTGTTGATCGCGCCGGGTGTTTGCAATTTCGGCGGGGTCGGCCATAGCGTCCAAACACGCCCAATCCTGATTGTGCAGGATCAGCCGCGCGATGCGAGCATAGGCTGCATTGATCGACGACGGATTGGCGAAACCATCGGGTTCGCTCAAAACTGGCATGGCCTCACCAAAGGACCAGATCGCAAAATATGGGATGAAAATCTTTTGAAACGCATCAATTGGACGCAAACCTTCTGGCAACCAATCGTCAAACAGCTCAGCAAGGTCATCCGCCGCCCGTTTGCGCCAATCGCGCGACAGTTTGTTTTCCGAAAAGAACTCGTCGCGACTTAGAACCGGTAACACGGTCAACTTTGACCGCTCGAACGGTTGGTTGCGATGCTCGACCACCGCGCGTTGATACATCTGCAAAACACCCGAGATGTTTTGTTCGTTTGTGACAAATAACAACACCAAGTGATCTGGCAGCACCACTGTGCACAAATCGCCAATATCCGTGACGCCTGTGCGACTATCGATCAACACATAATCGTATTCAGCGATCCATTGCGCACGGTATTCACCAAACCGGGTCCCGACATCGTGTTTGGTATATAATTCAGGCCAATTCAGCTGTTGAACCTGATCCGTATAATCCCGGGCTGAGCGCGATGCGCGGCCAGAATGCATGATATCCAGTCGTGGTTGCACCTGAGAGGTGTCTTTTTGCACAGCAGAAAATGCCAGTTCCACCCCGTTCAAATCGACCGTCTGCACCGCGTCACGCCAATCTGGTGGATCAGCCCCCAGCAGGTCGATCACACCGGGTCCTTTGGCTAAGCGTGATGCCAGTTTTTTGTCATGTGTAAGAAAAAAGTGTTCGAGGCCCGGTGCTTCTAGGTCGAAATCAAGCATCAGGACCTTCTTGCCCTGCGCTGCAAGCAACACTGCAATATTGGCCATCGACATCGACCGTCCGACACCGCCCTTGAAGGAATAGAACGTGTAAATTTTACCGGGTTTGTCTTTAAGGGGCATAACAACGGGTGCTACGTCTTTTGCCGGGCCAAGCTTGAACCCTTCCAATTCAACGGATGAGCTCATGCCGGAACCCCTTCTGAAAAGGGTTGTGGCACAGGTCCTTGTGGGCCGAACAATGCAACCAGCTCCGCGTTTGGTTCCGTAGGTTCAGGAACATCTGGTAGCTTGGGAAAGTCCTCATTGTAGTGCGGGCCGTTTAATCCAATTTTGCGAATTTTCTGCGTCGCGGCGTCGGCAAACCCTTTCAGAACCAGATCAAAATCGTGACTTTTAGGCGAATTCCAGAAGGAATCATCAAGCAGGAAAAAATCATCTAGGGCGACCGCTTGAATCTGCTGCGCCCAAGCTGGGAAAAGCCTGTGATCATATACTTTAGCCGCGTGGATCAATGCCCCACGTTGCAATCCAAGCTTATCTTCGCGGCGCATGAAGGTTTTTAATTCGGCCACGCAGAAATCAGAGTTGAAGTAGGCCGGCGAAAAAATCGGGATTAGGATTGGAGAGCGGTCTAAGCCTTCGCGCAGCTCCACTTGCCAATTTGTTCCCGCATCAATGCATTGACGGTCAAAGAAAATCTGGCGGTCACGTTCACCAAAGGCATTCTGAAAGTACTGTTCAATCTTGTTTTTGGACGTCCCATACCACGCATCAGCACCTGCGCCGTGCGTGTAGCTAAAGAAACCGAAGTTAGAATAATACGACATTTAAAATCCTTGCCGACAAACTTTGCCGCCCGGAAGGATTCCCGTCAAGATAGTTAGACACGCCCTGTCTTTCGAAACACGTTCCGAATTGAGCCTCTGTTGAATGAAGATCAGACTTGCTTAATTTAGCCGTTATCTTTCATCAGACGCGACTTTTGGCGGTTCCAGTCGCGTTTGGCCGAAGTTTCGCGCTTATCGTGTAGCTTCTTCCCCTTGGCCACGCCGATCTTCAGTTTGGCCTTCCCGCGATGATTAAAGTACATCACCAAGGGCACGAGGGTCATCCCCTTGCGCTGGGTTTCGTTCCACAAGTCGGACAATTGCTTACGCGACACCAAAAGTTTGCGACGGCGCCGTTCTTCATGCGAAAACGTTTTAGCCTGCGCATATGGGGCGATATAGCCATTCACCAACCACAACTCGCCGTCTTCCACGGCTGCGTAGCTTTCCGCGATGTTCGCGCCGCCGTTGCGCATCGATTTGACTTCTGAGCCTTCCAAAATGATGCCGCACTCAATGTCCTCTTCGATTGCGTAATCAAAGCGGGCTCGGCGATTTTCGGCGATCACCTTGTAATTTGGGTCTGATTTAGTTTGGGCCATGGGACGCTGAAATAGGCTGCGCTGGGACGGCATGCAAGCGCTCAAGCAATGTAACAACGCTTGTGTGTGGCGCAGACGCACGGCAGGATAGCCGCAAAAGCGTAAAAAACGCAGGAGCAGAGTTATGCCGGTAACACGTCGAGCCTTTGGTGCAGGGTTGAGCGCACTTCTTTTGGGGGGATGTTCCGCCACGGCACAAAGCGGCGGAACGACCCGGGTCGCAAATGCATGGCCGACCCAACCCAACCCTGCCTTCAATACATGGTTGCGCGGATTTCGCCCCAGAGCTGCGAGCGCGGGTATCTCGGAATCCACACTCGCCCGCACCTTTGGCAGCATTGGCTTCATTCCAAAAGTCATCGAACGGGACCGAAATCAGACTGAATTCAAGCGCTCCCTACAAGACTATTTGGCAATCGCCGCATCAGACGAACGCATCGCAGCGGGCCAACAAAAACTGCGGGAAGTTGGCGCCACATTGTCGGCAATTGAAACCCGCTACGGCGTTCCGGCCAACGTCGTCTGTGCAATATGGGGCCTAGAGAGCCGCTTTGGCGCGCGGCGCGGCGATGTTCCTGTGCTGTCCGCGTTGGCAACCTTGTCGTTTGACGGCCGCCGTGGCGTTTTCTTTGAAAAGCAGTTGATTGCCGCGCTTAAGATCATCCAAACCGGGGACACCACCCAATCCAAGCTGGTTGGAAGCTGGGCGGGCGCGATGGGGCACACCCAATTTATTCCAACGTCTTATCAAGCTTTTGCCGTAGATTTCACAGGCGACGGTCGACGCGACATCTGGTCAGATGACCCCAGCGATGCTTTGGCCTCGGCTGCAGCGTATCTTAGTAAAAATGGATGGCAACGTGGGCGCCTTTGGGGGTTAGAAGTGCGCCTTCCATCAGGGTTCAACGGCCCGTTCGGACGCGGCACGCGCCAATCTGTCGCCAGTTGGAATGCAGCCGGCGTGCGAACTATGCAAGGTGGGCAAATCCCAGACAATGGCGCTGGCAGCGTGATCATTCCCGCCGGGCGTACGGGCCCCGCCTTTTTGGTGTTCCGCAATTTTCGCACGATCTTGACCTATAACAACGCAGAAAGTTATGCGATCGGGATTGGCCACCTTAGCGATCGGATTGTCGGCGGCGCGCCCATCCAAGGACGTTTCCCACCAGATGAGTTTGGTCTTTCCATACAAGATCGCAAAGATCTACAGCTTGGGCTAACGCGCGCAGGATTTGATACGGGCACACCTGACGGTGTGCTTGGATCCAAGACCGAAACCGCGATTAAAGGCTATCAGCAAGCAAACGGACTGGCTGTAACCGGGCAACCTTCGCAGGACTTGCTGAAAAGACTGCGTTGAATTCATCGTTTCTAAACCCGCAACAATATACATCTATACGACGAAGTTGCGGTAGTATTTTTAGGCAGCAGCATGTCAGTGGTTTTAAAGTTATGCAGTGTTTTCGTTCTGTGCTTGCTGTTAGGGTGCACAGACATGCCTGTGGCGAGGTCAGACGTTGATCTTCTTAAAGATCAACCGCCGCGCATATTGGCCATGGGGGATTCCCTATTGGCATGGAACCGTCCGGTAGGGCGGTCCATCTCTGACAACGTTGAGACCCGTTTGGGGGTCCCCGTCGTTGATCGTTCAGTCATAGGCGCGCGTATGCTTTATGCGCTTCCGATATCCGGGGCCTTGGGGCTGAATATTTCCAAACAATACCTCAAAGACGACTGGGATTGGGTCATCATAAATGGGGGCGGGAACGATCTTTGGTTTGGCTGCGGATGCGTCGCCTGCGACCGAAAAATAGACAAGATGGTCACAAGTGATGGGACGTCGGGGGCCATCCCGGATTTGGTCGCCAAACTACGTAACAACGGTGCGCGCGTCCTATATTTGGGATACTTGCGAACACCCGGAAAAGGCTCATTGATTGATCACTGTGCAAATGAAGGTGCCGCGTTTGAAGCCCGCCTTGAAACCATGGCGAAGCGCGACAACGGCGTCTATTTCATGTCGTTGACTGACTTGGTGCCTGTCAATGATTTAAGTTTGCACGATTTCGATCGCATCCATCCATCGCAAAAAGGCAGTTCGAAGATTGGTGCTCGGATAGCCGCGTTCATACGTTCCAAAGACACTTGAAAGTTTCGTTACCCTTCTCAAATCGGATTTTGACAAATCCGGAGGGCGCAGAATTTACGGAAATTCTGCGTGCCTCGCGCCACATTAGTCGCCTAATTTAGCATGTACTTCGTCAAGGTCGATCTCGCCGATAGGCATCTTGTTTCCCGGATCATCGAAATCATACTTGAACAAGTCAAAGTCACGTTTGTAGATTTCGCGCACGAGGTGCATCGAAAGGTCATCGAAGTAATCGCCAACGGGATGCGCGCGCTTTGGGCCATGCCCTTCGCTCTCGTTGAAGCGAGGGATCGTGTTTAGATCAACTTCTTTGGGGGTCTCCACCCTGCTGAGGGCATCAGCCATGCCTTCGTTGAAGCTTTCGGTCCAGAAAATCTTATCATATCGCCCACCATTCACGATGAAGGTCGAGACATGCCCAGACATGGCCGACCAATGAATGTCGGGCTCCATGGGTCGGCGCCAACGGATGGTGTCACGCGCAAAAAGCAAAAAACGGCGGAAGCTTTTGACTTGGTCAAAGTCCTGCTTGCCGTCATCACCGCCGACTTCAATGCCATATTTCTGGACCAAAAGCGGCACGAGGTTCCCACGATAGCGCTTCCCATTACGTTGAATGCCGCAAATTTTGTCAAAGAAGGATGACAATATCCGCGTGTAAGGGTTTCGGACACAGGTGAATGTATAGCTCTCATGCGCCTGCACATTGCGTGTGATCGGCGCTTGGCTGTCCTCATGCGCCCACTTATGCATTCCCGTCTTAGCGTCATGAATATCGCCATCGAAGAATTCGCCATGATCCGAATAATACATGATTTGGCCAATCGTCGAGCACGCACATTTGGGGACGACACGGTAAACCATGCTTTCGCTTTGCGTCATCCATGTCCCGGGAAACCCCATGCTCTTGCCCTCTTTTTACTGCACGTGCTTTAGTGGCACAGTTTTGCTTAACCCCCAAAAAGCAAAGAATTCGTGTTTATTCAATCCATCTTCACCATTAAGACTCTAACCATCACGCGAACCAAGAGCAGTGTTGCATTCTGAATGGCGAAAATCGCATATATCTTGCTGTGCCACAAAGACCCGGATGCCGTCATCAAACAGGCGGAGCAGCTAACTGCTGTCGGCGACTATATGTCGATCCATTTTGATGCGAGTGCAGCCAGATCAGATTTCGAACAAATTCACGCGGCCCTGATCGAAAATCCCAATATCACATTTGCAACCAAACGCATCAAATGTGGCTGGGGCGAGTGGAGCCTCGTTCAAGCGACGCTGTATGCCATAGAAGCGGCCCTTGAAGCTTTCCCGCGCGCTTCGCATGTTTACATGCTGTCGGGCGACTGTATGGCCGTGAAAACAGCCGAATACATACATGATTATCTGGACGACAACGATGCCGATTTCATAGAAAGCGTTGATTATTTCGAAAGCAATTGGATCAAAACTGGTTGGAAAGAAGAACGTCTGATCTACCGTCACTGGTTCAATGAGCGCACACAGAAACAGTTCTTTTATGCAATGTTCGAAGCCCAAAAACGGCTAGGGCTGAAACGCGATATTCCGAGCGATTTACGCATCATGATCGGCAGTCAATGGTGGTGTTTGCGACGAGACACGATCGAACAGCTGATGGATTTCACCCAAAAGCGTAAAGATGTCTTGCGGTTCTTCCGTCGAACGTGGATTCCAGACGAGACTTTTTTCCAAACGATCGTCCGCCACCTTGTCCCGCAATCCCAAATCCGTAGCCGAACTCTTACGTTCTTGATGTTCACCGACTATGGGATGCCGGTCACCTTCCACAACGATCACTACGATTTGCTGCTCAGCCAAGATTTTTTGTTTGCTCGTAAGATCAGCGCCGAAGCACACGATCTACGACGGCGCTTGGGGCTACTTTATGCCGCACAAGGGATCCAGTTTCAGACCTCGAATGAAGGGGCGAACCTTTTCAAATTCCTGACTGAACGTGGCCGCATCGGACGCCGTTTTGCGTCGCGGTTTTGGGAAGCAGAGTCTTCTTTGGGTCGATCCAGAGAGTTGATGATTGTGGTGTGCAAAAAATGGCATGTTGCCAAACGCATTTTGGAACAAATCCGGCACGTGACAAACGTCCCAACAATTGAATACCTCTTCAACGAAGAACAAAGCGATCTGCCTGATTTGGGAGGCATCCAAACGTCCCTTGGGAAACGGCATCGTCACCGCCGCACGCTGATGCGTATGCTCTTTGACTATTATGAGACGGATCGGTTGATCGTGTGTATGGACCCGGCCAACCTTGATTTACTTGAAGATTTTTCTTCTGATCGATCTCGTACCAAGCTCTTAGAAATCCAATGCGAATTTTCGGACGACTATTTGTCTGGCCATGCGATGCGCGTCGGCTTAGCAGGGGAACAAACCAGCAGAGATACGCTAAAGCGGCTCATGCCAACAATCCGGGGCGACATCGAACATGAATCCGACCGTTTGAAAGACGCCAACTTTGCGCATCACTACCTACTACGAGAAAACGGCACACTAGAAGATAACAAAAAAAGTCTGTCCGGCTTCTTATCCATAGGACCCGAAGCCGCAGAAAATATAGCTGAACAGACACAAATCTATGTAGACTGAAGTCATCAAAGCGGATCATTGATCGCTTACGCTCTGATGGAACGCAAACCCCGTTGAGGGTCAGTGCGTTAACCTCCCAAAGAAACACAGCTTACGTTTGGGAGGTTACGTTTGGCAAAAAAAAGTTCAGCTCACTTCGCACGCCATGTGTCCAACCAACGGCCCACGCCCCCCCGCTTGGCCGCGACCGCATCTCCAGCGGCTTCAATGTTGTCTTGCCACTCTTCTAATTTCGGATCGATATTGGCGCTGCGGAAACGACGCCACCGGGTCCAAATTGTATACCAGACAGCAAAGAACACGATCAAAATAGAGATGTTCACCCACGGGATCGGTTTGGACACATCCGGACCCGCGATAGGTTCGATGCTGATTGCATTGGGGAAGATCGACAGAAATTTGTTGCGCCACCCATAATGCGTGATCAACGCCCATTTCGGAGCTTCAGGAGTGGACTTCAAATCGGCGGCTTCAGTTTGCAGATTTGATGTGTCGAACTTGAAATAGGGCGGCCAGCCCCAGCCCGTGTCTTCATTTCGAAAGACCATCGCGCCGTCATTGGCATATTTGGTTTGAATGAAAAACACGTCACGATTGACCACAGCTTCATCATTCCCGACGTCAGCTTTGGCCCAAAACATAGAGTTCTCGCCGAAGTCGATGCGTTTTTCATAGGTGTCTGACACTCGCACGATGTCCTTTTGCGGCAACGTGTAGTGAAACACCGAAGCGAACAACGTCCAAGGGGTAAGGATCAGGATCCATTTCACGATATTCAAAAGCTTGCCCTCCAGATCAGGCGAAATTTGTCAGATAGATGATAAGTGCAATCAATGCCGTCGGCACCACATACACGCCCCAAATCAGTTTTTTCCGTAGGGAGTTGTCATACTCGTTCATCCCCTGCTCCATGAACGTGTCATAGTCACCGGGGGGATTGCCCGCCAGACTGCCTTCGTTCCATTCGTCCCGCAGTTTGCCGCGGCGCACAGAGCGCGAATAGAACGACAAGCAGATATAGACAACCGTGAGCACCACGAATCCGACTACGACCAATCGTGCAAATGCAAACATCTTGCTACCTCCTTACCGCGCCCCAAGGGCCAACTCGTTGCACCAAATCCTGCGGCACAGTGCTTTTTGTCCAAGGCCCAGAGCGCGTATCGTCTTCCATCGGGGCTTCATGCCCAAACAACGCAGCGCGCGCGCCAGCTTTGTCCACTTGATACTCGCGTTCGAGGAAATCCGCCACATAGGCTTTCTTGGCCTCGGGCCAGTTCGCAAATGTCCGGTAAAAGAGGCTCTTGTGGCAGATGAACAGCTGTCGGATGTCTTTCGGCGCGAGTTCCGCCAACAGCATGTTGACCAAATCTTTGTCCCCATGATCCGACGCGCGCAGAGTATAAAAATACGCCGGGTGTTCAGAACTGATCCGTGGCCATGGCCCGTCATTTTCCGCCCAATTCACGAGGGCCGCCAATGCATGAAATTCATCGGGCAACTTATCGGAATGGGCGCGCGCCAAGCGGCGCATCTCAGCGCGGGAGCGTTGCTTGAGATCGCCCGCCTGCCCTGCAATCGCGTCGATCAATATGAAATCCATCTTTTGGCGCAAGATCGCAGACGCATCCACACCGCGCGCCTTCACGATGGGCTCAACCAAATCATTGAACTCGAAAAACTTCGCAATTCGATTTCGGTCGTTCAGGTCAAAAACATACTTGATCGGCACATCGCCAAGCGCGTCTTTATCACCCGAAGTGATGATGGCCGGGTGATCCACCGCTTGGAACAAATAGAGCGGTCCAAAATGTTCGGTCCAGTAATTGCCCTGCTCAAACGTCATCTGCTTGAGCTTGATCGGATTGCGCGTCACATCGCCTGTTTCACCCGCAAGTTCGACCATTTCAGCGATCAAAGCATCGTCAAACCACGCGTCTTCCTCGTTCAGAAACCGGTCCAACTTGTTGCCCAATGCGCGCGCTTGACGCACTGTGCCAGAGGTCGTGTCCGCTTCTACATGGATATTGCGAATGTCGAATAATTTGTGTGGGACCGAGACATCGTAAACAGAGTTCACCAACTCGCCGGCCACCGCATCTTTGGCGGTAAGTGCAAACAGTTCGGCTTCGTTTTCATCGATAAACGTGCGCAAAATCGTGCGGGACGTGGAGAACTTAGCATTCAACAACGGCGCGCGTTTTTGGTCGGTCGTCAGCAAGATAAACTGCCGATTTACGCCTGCATGGTTGAGGTAAAGTTCATCTTGGAATTCATGGCCAATCTCGGGGGAGTAGCCAGAGATATCAACATAGAAATCAGGCAGTTCGGTGGTCTTACCCGTCAAATGCTTGAGTGCACGATTGTAGCGCTCCACAAGCGATGGGGACGCAACATGTATCAAATTCCCGAACATGAGGCCGCGTTGGATGAGGCGTTTCATAATTTCATTTTCTCTCTGAGAAATACTTCTACCTTTTCCACCGCTGTGGCATACTGATCGGTGAAATCACTTTTACTTCTTGAATAGAGAATTGACCTGTCTCTTTCTTTTTCATCTTTGTCACGATCGTCTTCTTCGTCCGCCTTTGGGTTCAAACGTTGAAGATGTTCATCAATCACCACTAATAGATCTGCTTCGAGAGAAATGATTGGCTTCAATAACGCATTAAGGTCGTCTCCCCATAAGGCACGAGCTTCGTTGCCGTATTGGTAGAATTTTTTTCTGGCATCGGTCAGGGGAACTAAGCGTTTTCCATATAACTCACACGTTTCTTGATATTGCTTAACGTCGTCGTTGAGGGAATCATAGCTCATTGAAATAAAGGTGTTTCTCACCCCACCGACAGCATCACGCCGCTCAAATAATGCCACCAATAGATTTTGCGCAAGTTCTGTGTCGCGCATCCACTTCTTCTCATCACGCCATGAGGCCAGGCCACGCCATGCAATACCCGCGCCAGCGGGGGCCGACACCGCCAAGCTAATATTGCGAATAATTTCAGTTAGTTCGACTGGGCTCACCCCTGCCCCTCCAAATACCGCTTCTTCGCGATCTCTTGACGTCCAAAGTCGCGCACCATCGCGTCAATCGCCACTTCATCCGACTTGTCGGCATAGCGGAACTCTGAATCAGCGTAGCGGTTGATTTCTTGCAAGACCATTTCCACGGTAATCGGTTGGCGCAGGTCGGAAATCATGGCGCGCTTGGTGTCGTAGGGTTGGAAGAGGAATAGCTCGGGCTGTTCCATCCATTCATCGGGCAGTTCAAAATCCATGGCCCGGACTTTCACCGCATCGGTGATATTCTTGATTGCGCGCCCTGTGAAGCGTTCATCGGCCTCTTGGATCGCCTTCAGGTAGGCACCGAGTTTGGCAATCGTGTCGAGCGTTCCAATCTTATCGTGCACACGGTCAAACACATTCAGCAACCCTTCTTCATGGGGGCGCGAATGGCCTTCAAAGGATGCGGCGACTGCCTTTTGGATCGCCTGCGCCTCAAAAACGGTATGCTCACCAAGCGGGATGTCATGGTTTTTGCCCATCAGCAAATAAAGGATGTCGATGTAGTCGTCGCGCGTCTGCGGCCCGTCCACCAAGAAGCGCGCACCGGCACGTTGGCGCAGCGCGTCATCGACGTTTTCTGGGTAGTTCGAGAACATACCAAACGTGCAATTGCCGCGCACAACCGTGTTGGCCCCCGCAAAGCTTTCCATCAGCACGGCTGTGATCTCTAGCTGGCCCGCGCTGGACTGACGATCACCACGTTTCCCTGCCAGTTGGTCAATATCATCAATCGTGCCGAACCCAATCGCGGCAGGGTCTAACACGTTGTTGATAAACGCCTTGGCATTCTGGCCTGACTTGCCCTGGTAGCTGTCGATATTGTCTGTGGACAGGTTTTGATAGCGAAACGGATAGCCCGCGACAGTGCAATAATCGTTGATCAAGCCAGCCATCATTTGGATCAGCGTGGTCTTGCCCGTGCCCGGTTTCCCATCCCCCATGAAGGTGAAAATGAAGCCACCAAGGTCGACAAACGGGTTCAAGCGGCGTTCGAAATCATACGCCATGATCATCTTGGACAGTCGCATCGCTTGGTATTTGGCGATATGGTTGCCAACAACCTCGTTTGGTTTTTTGAACGTCATGGTCAACGTGGTTGATTTCGCCTTGGACGCAGGCGTGAAGCCGTTCACCACAAAATCATCGGCCTCAACGCGCCAACTCGCGCCGATAAATGCGTCCAAACGAGGGGCCGTCTGAGCACGCAGCGCAACCTTTTCCATACAAGCTTCGGCAAACGCGGCAACTGACGCGACCAATTGCGCATCTTCGGGTGCATGTTTGGCAATGTCCTGATCAAGTTGCCACAGCGCGCCGTGCAACGCAGTCTGGCCGTTATCGGTGAGCAATTCCTCAAAATCGCCGAGCTCAACCGTGACCTCTGTTTGGTGCGCGGCCAACAGATAAGCCGTGGCATTTGCGAAAACGTAAAGCGTGACGAGCGCTTCAGCGGCCAGCAGTTCAGTGAATTCCGTTTTGCGATTGGCAGGCAGGGACCCTTCCAGATTGGTGCGTTTCAAGTCGCCCAAACCAGAGCTTTCCGCATAATTTTCCGCAACAGCCAAAGCGATCGAAATTGACCGACGTAGCCCGTTAAGAACAGTAGCCTGTAGCGGGGACATCAGCACGTCGTCGTCATCCGCCCCCTCAACACGCGCCATCAACTGCACAGCCCCCGGCGCCGCGGTTGAGCGTGTCACCAGACCCGGCGTGGTCGTGCGAAACCGTCGCCGCGAGCCAAGACCTGCAGACCGCTCGGCAGCCACCGGTTCAGACGCCGGCTTGCCAATACGAGGGGCGTGATCGAACCCTTGCAGCATAGCTAAAGCCATCGGGTAATGCGCCACGATTTCCGCCTCGCGGAGTTCCATTTGATCTGACGTCTGGCTCATATCGCGCCCCTTGTTCTTCATTTTGCTCAAAAAACTCCCCCCGAAGGGAGCAATATACTTAGTAGCGCAACACCCGACCGGCCGGGCTGACCACATACTTGCGCACCGTTTCAAATCCCGGTGGGTCCTGTTCCGCAAGAACTTGGAATGGGCGTTGCGGCAAGATGATCGAGCGCTGCAATCGTGTTGTTCCTGTTTCCGCACCGCGACCCGCAAAGGGGTCCAGTTTAAAGACTTCCCGCTCGACCGTAGAAAACCATCCATCCCGTTCTTCGATAACCCGTTCAGACTGCAAATCTTCTTCCGTCCAGACCAGCGACCAATCCTGCCCTTCGGGCGCACGCGCGGCGTTTAGGACCTGTCCCAACGGACCTGTTTGTGACGTGAACGCAGAGGAATACATGGGCCCAACATGAAAACGACGTAGGCGTTTGGGGTGCAAGTCATCGAAATCCTCGTCGAACCCTTTAGCAATCGTGATCAATTTCAACGCGCCCACGGCTTGTGCCATCAAATGCGCCTGTGCCATCGGCCAGCGGTTTTGATCCCTTGGAAGGGGGGGGCGCCCGCTGTCTTCAACTTCCATCAAATAGATCACGGGCAAACTAAGGCCGCTGTCCCACACGGCCCAGTGGATCAAGAAGCTTTTACGGTCCCCATCCAAGTCGCCAAGCCATTGAATCTCAGGATCGTTTTTAGCCCAGAACAAGTGCCCCTTGAGCAATTCTTCATAGTACAGCCGTTGCGACAACGCGAATTGCAATTTTGAGGGTGTTTGCCTGTCACGCACAATCACATCAACCATCTGACGTTTCAGATCTGCCGCGGACGGGGTTTGGGCCAAATGCTGCTCTGCCTGTAGGGCGTCATTGCCAAGCGTCATGATTTCCGTCGGAACCGGAAAGCCGCTTTCAGTTGTGTCAATCGCCAGCGAGCCAAAGAAACGCCCCGTATCGCGACCAACCAGTAGATATTTCATCGACAACGCGCGAAATGTGTTGGTGATCTCGACAGCGTAGCGGCTAAGGACTTTGACTTCGTTTCGATCCAGATCGCCTTCAGCTTCCATCACACCCGCAACACGCATCATGTGGGACATAATGGTTTCAAACTTACGGAAGTAGCGACGCGACGCGAACAGGTCGGTCAAACCAGAGGAGTCAGAAGAATTCATCAGTACCGGCCTGCTCGGTTCACGTCGAATTCCAACCATACGAACAGCTGCTTCACTCGCGTTGATGAGCTTGGGAATGCTGTCGACATCACCCCTAAGAAACCCAAAACTTGGCGTAAAGGCACAGCAATCCAGAACATGCACCATGCACCAATCACAGCGGCCAATCCGATGAAATAAGATCGAATTACCACCGATAACACCGCGACTGCCGCGACCGCACAGGCAGCAACGAGCATGTGTTGTCTAAGCCGCACCCATCTAGGCCGCACTGGAACAACTTCGCCCTGCATCGCCGCAAAGGGGTCGCCACCAATCAAGCCCCGCCCCCCTTGCGGGCCTTACTCATGATCACCAGTCCAACCACCCCTAATACCATGCCGGCAATGTTCACCCAAATAGGTGTCGCGAATATCAGAGAGCTGATCAGACACACGATCGATAGGATCATGGCAGCAATGCCGTATCTCACCATGGCGTTTACCCCCCATACGCATTGCTATCGTGTTTCTTAATGATCTCTTCAAAGCGGCGCGCAAAGCGGTCGTCGGCTTTCGCTTTGGCTTCCAAAACGTCGCGAGCAAAGACCATATGATCCTCGTGCGCTTCTAGCATATCGGCCATACGTGCGTTGGTCGCCGCGCCAATTCCGGCCATAGCAGATTGCGCTTCTTGGTCCGTTTGCACGCCAATTTCGTTGATCCGGTGCGCGACGTCTTGCTGTTGTGCCGTTTTCAACGACTTTGTCAGCGCGTCATACAGGACCACACGTTGCTTGGTGTCTGTCTCTAGTTTGTTGATCAGGACCATTTGCGTGGCCGCTTGGTTTTGCAGGCTGTCGACCCACGTTTTGCCTTTTTCGATGTAGCGTTCAAGGGTTTGGGACTTCGCCAGCTTCACTTGTTCTTGCTGCACCATTGCGTTATAGGCTTTGTTCAAGTCGGCCAATTCAGTCTCAAGGGCTGTGCGTTTGGCGGCATCCGTCTCTGAGGCGATTTGGTTTTCAATGGCGATGATCTTGGGGTCCATTGCGACAATCTCCGTCTTCAGCGCTTCCAACTCCCCGACCGTAAATTCACGTTCATCCAACGTTTCCGTCAGGTTGTCTTCCACCTTTACCTTTTGGTCTTCCAACATCGCCAACTGACCCTGAAGCAGTTGCACGATCACATCGGATTTGGCGATCAGGTCTTGCAGCTTATCATCAATAGAGGCCGTTCGAATACGTTCTTGGCGCATTGAGTCGGACTTGGCCTTGGAAAATATCCCAATCATGCTTTCCCAGCCGGTTTTTGACCGCATGCCTTCGAAGTCTTTTGAGAAGGCCGACGTCACATCATCCAGCCCCATTATCAGTTCTGCAATGTTGGCATTCATGACATCGGTGTGGGAATGAACTTCTTCGAGTGTCGCGTTTTCGATGTCCATCGTAACGTCGTCACCAGACTTCATTTTTGTGCGCGCAGTTTCAATCCGGGTGGTCAGTTCAGCAATTTTGGATTGTGCTTCTTGTACTTGCGCCTGTGACTCTTTCACCTGTGCGTCAAAGTTGGCCATTTGTATCCCCTTATTCCAATGCGTTAGATCATATATAAGTGATGTTAATTGAATTTACATCATACAATCATCCAATTTTGGCGAAGTCTTACAAATGAGACTGATAAAAGGAAGGCCGGGATCCAATGTGCCTCCGAAAATCCCAACTTTGTTGTACGAATGTTCAACCACCGGTAAGCCGCATCGCCCGCGCGACTGAATAGCCATCAGAAAATTTGGGTATCCTCGCAGCTTTCCGGGATATTTTTCTCATGTGATACGCGTTTTCAACCATCAACCCTCTTGCCGCGACAGCCAAGTTGAGCAATCTGGCTTTCGCACCATTGCAAGGGGAGAGACGTGATGAGTTGGACACCAGAAACGACGCAAGTCAAAAGCTGGAACGAATGGGACCGGTTGCGCCACGTGATCGTAGGGCGCGCGGATGACTGCCATATCCCCCCTGAAGAACCCGCTTTAGATGCAAAGGTGCCCGAAGACAGCGATATGCGCGGCCAATGGGGAAGACGCCCTCAGGAAACAATCGACCGGGCCAACGAGCTGCTGGACACGTTTGCCAACCAATTAAAGGCACGCGACATCAAGGTGGATCGCCCCGACAGCATCGATCACTCGCAACCTGCAACGACGCCGGACTTTCACACGGAAAGCCAATTTGGCTGCATGCCACCGCGTGACGTTTTGTTAACAGTCGGGCATGAAATCCTAGAAGCGACCATGTCTTATCGGTGCCGCTGGTTCGAATACCTGAACTACCGCCCCTTGATGCAAAAATACTGGGAAGAAGATCCAAGATTCCGCCATGAAGCCGCGCCCAAGCCGCGTCTCACGGATGCAGATTATCACCCTGATTACCTCAGCGAGAAAATCGGCGATACCAAACGCCTAGAATGGGCCGCGGAAAAGTTCTTTGTCACCACCGAAGAAGAACCCTTATTCGACGCCGCCGATGTCCTGCGTTTTGGAAGGGACTTGGTTGTGCAACACGGGTTCACAACGAACTTAAAAGGCATCGAATGGCTGCGTCGTCACTTCCCCGACCATCGTGTTCACACTGTGAACTTCCCCGGCGACCCCTACCCGATCCACATTGATGCGACCTTTACGCCACTGCGCCCTGGTCTCATTTTGAACAACCCCCAGCGCCGCCTACCGCAAGACCAGCGCGAGATGTTCGAAAAGAATGACTGGCAGATCGTGGACGCAGCACAGCCTGCACATAACGCGCCGCCGCCGCTGTGCTATTCGTCGACATGGCTTAGCATGAACGTTCTTGTCCTCGACCCGAAGACTGTTTGCGTCGAGAAATCAGAAGTCTATCAGGCCGAACAGATGGACAAACTTGGCATGGAAGTGGTCGAAGTTGAACTGCGCGATGCCTACGCGTTTGGCGGTGGGTTACATTGCTGTACAGCAGATGTGTACCGCGATGGCGACTGCGAAGACTACTTCCCGAAGCTGTAAGCTAGCGAGGTGGGCCTGTGGTCCACCCCGCCCTTCTCGTTTCATGTCGGCAAGAAATGACGGGCGTCCTTGTCGCATTGTTACACCTTGGAAGACTTCATAGGTCATGTTCGCACAACAAAGGCGAACACGATGACGTATCACGACGCTTTCATCCTTCCCGGTACCTGCATCCACACTCTGGCACCACCAGCAAAGCTTGACTTCTTTGACACACAAACAGTCACGCTCCCCCGCCCCATCACCCCTTTAGAAGCTTGGAGGTTGATTGCCGCGCGCCCAATTCCTTTATTGAAGCTGGCTTTTCGCGTTCGTGATATGATTTCTTCTCGCTTTGGCGTGAAGCAGATCGGCGGCTTTTCGACGAACGTGCCCGACGCCGTAAACGTCGGCGACATGCTGGATTTCTTCTTGGTTGAACATGTCAGCGACAATGTCTTGACCTTATCTGAGCGCGACCGCCATCTTGATGTGCTCACCTGTGTTTCAAGCCAATCGCATGAGCTGACGATTACATCATCAGTGCGAACACATAACACCTTTGGGCGGGCCTACATGATCCCAGTGGCCCCCGCGCATAAGTTGCTTGTTCGCGCCATGCTGCGGCGATTGCGCAAGGAATTAGAGGCACGCTAAGGCGTCAGACAATGCACGATATCGCTGTGCGGGTCCGCCAAGGCATCGATAACATCGAAATGATGTTTGCCCGGTGCAACAACATGCTCGCACCCCCATGCTTGCGCCAGCCAACGAGATTGCTCCAAGAAAACCGGTCGCTCTTTTTCTCCGACCCAAACAGTGACCTGCACCTGTGGTGCGGGTTGGCGAACAGGACTTTCCGCCCACGCAGACGCTTGGTCTAGCTCAAACTTCGCATTCATTGACGTTTTCAACAAAGGCCGAAGGTCAGCAACAGGCGAGATTGGCACAACATGGCTCACCCGCTTCGCCACATGTGCGTCCAAAACGCCGGGTTCTAACATACGCGATACAAGGTGCCCTCCCGCTGAATGTCCCGCCAAGGTAACTGGCCCATCAACACGCGCGGCCATTTCCTTAACGGCATGGGCAATTTGTTGCGTTATGTCCGCAATGCTGACTTCAGGACACAGGTCATAAGATGGCATTCCAACAGCCCAACCCTGTTCAATTGCGCCCTGCCCCAGATGAGACCAGTAAGAGCGATCAAACATCAACCAATATCCGCCATGTACGAAGATCATCAGCCCCTTTGGGGTACCGGTTGGCAAAAACAGATCAAAGGCCTGCCTGTCGCTTTCTCCGTATGGTTCGTGCAAAACGGCGCGTCCTTGCGCACTCAACCTGTCCCGAAAAGCTGCCGCCGCAGACTGCCAGCGTGGCGGAAACGATGCCGCATCCGCGATAAAGTCCCCATTTGCATAGGCTTCATCCAATTCTGCCATCTCATTCCCCTTAACTGGCGCTAGACTTTTAAGACCAGACCCTATTTGACTTCGCAAGTGCAACATCCACCAGAGGAACCACCATGCTTGATAAATTGACCGATCTGCGCGCGATGCTGTCAGACCCGAGCCTTCTTGAAACACGTGCTTATGTTGGCGGCGCTTGGGTGACAGGCGACAAGGGCACGTTTGCTGTGACCAATCCCGCACGTGGCGACGTTATTGCAGATGTCGAAGATTTATCCCGGGATCAAGTTGGCGCGGCCATTGCCGCCGCCGAGGTCGCTCAAAAAGAGTGGGCAAGCTGGACTGGCAAAGAACGTGGCGCGGTTTTGCGCAAATGGTTCGATTTGATGATGGCAAATGCCCAAGACCTCGGGGCGATCTTGACCGCTGAACAGGGTAAACCGTTGGCAGAAGCCGTCGGAGAAATCGGATATGGCGCGTCCTTCATCGAATTTTTCGCCGAACAAGCCAAACGCGTCTACGGCGAAACCATACCGGGCCATCAACGCGACAAACGCATCCAAGTCTGGAAACAACCCATCGGTGTCGCGGCCTCTATCACTCCGTGGAATTTCCCCAACGCAATGATCACTCGCAAAGTCGGACCTGCACTGGCCGCGGGCTGCGCCTTTGTGGCTCGCCCAGCAGAACTTACCCCCCTCTCAGCGCTTGCCCTTGGTGTGTTGGCTGAACGTGCGGGTATCCCGGCTGGCGTGTTGAATATCGTCACGACGTCAGACG
This sequence comes from Aliishimia sp., assembly GCA_039978895.1. GTDB lineage: Bacteria > Pseudomonadota > Alphaproteobacteria > Rhodobacterales > Rhodobacteraceae > Aliishimia. The sequence continues at coordinate 157,913 of JBDWAL010000055.1, read as the reverse complement.
CGTCAGCCACTGGCAAGGAATTCTGCGAAAACAACACGGTGCGTAAGTTGTCCTTCACCGGCTCAACCCAAGTCGGTCGCATCTTGCTGCGCCAGGCCGCCGATAATGTCATGAAATGCTCAATGGAATTGGGCGGCAACGCACCATTCATCGTGTTCGACGATGCCGACCTTGATGCAGCGGTTGAGGGCGCGATGATGTCAAAGTTTCGCAACGCGGGCCAAACCTGTGTCTGCGCCAACCGCATTTACGTGCAGGCTGGGGTCTATGACGCATTCGCCGCCAAATTGAAGGCTGCAACAGACGCTTTAAAGGTAGGCGACGGGCTTAACGATGGCGTCACGACTGGCCCGCTTATATCCGATGCAGCTGTTGCCAAAGTCCAAGACCATATCGCCGACATCACAGCAAAGGGCGGCACGGTCGTCACGGGCGGGCAACCTCACGAATTGGGCGGCACATTTTTTCAGCCAACAATCGTGACAGGCATCACCCAAGACATGAAAGTCGCGCAAGAAGAAACCTTTGGCCCACTCGCCCCGCTGTTCAAGTTCGATGACGAAGATGAGGTTATCGCTATGGCAAACGACACGATCTTCGGGCTGGCCGCGTATTTTTACGCCAACGACCTGAGCCGCGTCTATAAGGTCGCAGAAGCCTTGGAATATGGCATTGTGGGCATCAACACTGGCATTATCTCAACAGAATTAGGTCCCTTTGGCGGAATTAAACAATCCGGTCTAGGCCGCGAGGGCTCACACCACGGCATGGATGACTACCTTGAGATGAAATATGTCTGTATGAGTGTTTAAACTATAGGGGACGTCTCATGGACAGTTTCACCGGGGGGTGCCTGTGCGGAAAGGTAAGGTTCACAGCCGTTGGGCGCCCTGACCGGGTCGGCGTGTGCCATTGCCTTGATTGCCGCAAACACCACGGCGCGCTCTTTTATGCATCCGCAATATTTCCCCAAGACGCTGTCACAGTTACAGGGGAAACACGTGACTATAAGGGACGACATTTCTGCCCATGCTGTGGTTCGTCGGTGTTTGCGCGCAGTGATGACGAAATCGAAGTGCATCTAGGGTCATTGGATGCCCCAAATCAGCTTGCGCCGTCCTATGAAAGTTGGGTTGTTCGGCGGGAAGCTTGGATGCCTCCGTTTCCAGACACAAAATGCTATCAGCACTGCCGGGAAACCTAATGATGATTTGAAAGGGGGCCCTGCGACCTCTTAGGGAAACGACTCTCTGAGAGATCAGACAGAGCCTCCTGCTCAATCAACTTGCTCTGAGGTGACATGCGCCAACACGTTCAACACTTTGCCCGCTGGATCGCGCAAATAGAAACGTCTCACGCCCCATGGCTCGTTGGTCAAATCATACTCGATCGGGTGGCCCAGTCGTTTGGCGCGGCGGTAGGTTCAACGACATTGTCCACCTCGATTGAGAGGTCGGGCACAGCTGTTCCCGATCCGCCTTCGCTTGCGATACTTAGCTGAACGGGTGCATCTTGATTTGAGCCAAGCGTTGCGGTCCAGCCAAAATCCATCACGATGTCCAGCTCCAACACATTAATATAGAACGTGCGAACCTCTTCGATGGATCGAGTAGCGATGTTTGAAACGATGCGTTTGACGACCATGATCTGTCCTCCCCGATGTCCGTCATCCTAACACGAAATTGGGGCGAGGCAGGGTATGAATGAACCGGTGATCGCATGCGACTTACGTCCCCGGTCCCGTGCCAAAGTATGGGCAATTCGACAAATGCGATTGTGGCACCGTTCAATTCGCGAAACATGGCCCGGAGCATCACCCCGGGCCGATGCTATGGCCTAATTCACAGTGGCTTCGATCGCCTTCGTACTGTTCGCAATTTCAATCCGACGGGGCTTCAATGCTTCGGGAATTTCGCGCACCAATTCAATGTGCAGCATGCCATGTTCATGCACCGCACCTGTCACATGCACGTGGTCGGCAAGTTGGAATTTGCGTTCGAACGCACGGGTTGCGATACCGCGATGCAGATAGGACGTATCATTATCGCTGTCATCCTTTTGGGCCGCGATGATGAGGGCTTTCTCTTTCACCTCGACCGACAATTCCGCTTCTTTGAACCCAGCCACCGCAAGGGAAATGCGATACGTATCGTCCGATGTTTTTTCGATGTTGTAAGGGGGGTAACTTGGCGTGCTGACATCGCTGGTCAGAACGCGATCCATCATGTCAGCAATTTGGTCAAAGCCGATGCTGGCACGGTAAAGTGGGGCAAAATCAAGTGTACGCATAAGGGTTATCCTCTTTGTTTGAGCGATACCAAATTAGGGCTTTCCATCATGGACAAACCCCGGTTTGAAATCCAAGACCCATATTAGGCGTCTCGGACCATACTCAGATAGGAAGAGGAAAAACCGCTTTCAAGACCCGCACAAACGCGCGTTAAGATCCCGGTGCGCGGACAAATTTTGCGCCACTCACTCGCTTCTTGCTTTGGAACGCTCCGCCTGAACGTTGCCCTGCTTGCACGCGCTTCACTTGTGCGACAGGCCCTGTGTTGGTGGAAACCAACTCGCGTTTCAATTCATCAATCAGCGGCGGCAGGTGCATTCCAAGCGCCACTTCACGCCCATCGATGGTCACCTCTCCAGAGATAACCGACAAGATACGTCCACGCCCGTTAAGATGCGAAAACACCGGCGCGCCTGATGATCCCTTGGTCACATCACAATCGAATGCCATCAAATTCCGTTGTCGTTCGAGCATCTCACACCCACGTTGCCGCGATTGCACCTCAGAGCGACCACGCCCATAGGACACCACGCTGACTTCCCCGGGGGATACTCGCTCATCATGCAATGCAAACGGGTTGATTTCACTAGATGGAATGGGTTTGGACAGCTCGATAAGTGCCAAGTCATGGGAAACATTGTCGCTATTGAATGCGGCACTTGGATCAAAACCCGGATGCGCCGCGACCCTCGAAACCTGCCGGGTCGCCGCGGCCTCGCCATTTCGGAACCCAGCCCGAAAGGTGAATTTCTCTGCCTTTGTCGCTTTGCCATTTCCCAAATCGTAAACGCAATGCGCTGCCGTCAAGACAAGATGTGGTGCGATCAATGTGCCCGTGCAATACCCGCTGCCAGTGTCCAAACGACCTACGGCTTCCCAGCCTCTGGCTTCGTGATCTGTGTCCAGTGCACGTAGTCCTGTGTCGGACTGCGCACTCACCGCGACCGGAGCCGCCAACGTCAAAGCAAAAAGACTCAACACGGCCTGTCGGATATATTTAAATGTCATGGTTTCACAAACTTCGCACCGGTATTGGTGCGTTGCCCTCCAACTGCGATCCGTCGAACAGCCCCGTCCGACGATGTCAAAAAGCCCTCACCCGCGATTAATTGCGCTTTGAGCACCTCCAAAGGTGCCGACAAAGCGGTCCCCAAAGCCACGTTTTGCCCGTCAGATTCCGCCTTAGCGGAAATCACCGACACAACATGGGCTTGGCCGTCATTAAAGATAAAGATCGGCGCGCCGGAGCTGCCAAAATCCACTGTACACGTTGTCACCAACACACCATCTTGTTGGGCCAGAACCTCGCACACTTCTTGCAAACTCGGGGCCTCTGAGCGGTCTTTGGCATAAGATACCACACCAACCAAATCGCCCTTGCGTGGGCGTGTACCCGTCCCAAATGGCATGATAACGGTGTCTCGAATGGGGCGGCGGATTTCTAACAGGGCCACATCATTGCGCACACGCCCCGAGCTTAGGTCTTTGCCGAAAACGTAATCTGGATGCACCACGGCACGGCGTACGTTGCGATAGGCCGAGGCACGCCCATTGCGCCATCCAGCCAAAAATTCAATGTTTTCATGGTTGATGCGTTGTCCGGTTTGCTTGTCATAAAGACAATGCGCTGCGGTTAACACCAGATCGGGTGCAATCAGTGATCCGGTACAAAAGCCTTCGCCGCCAATATCAAGTCGCCCTACAGCGTCCCATCCACGACCTTGTTCGGACGTCTCGAGCCGCTTTAGCTTTGCATCTTGTGCAAAGGCCGTTGTCGTCAAAACAAGGGCCATCAAAGAAAGGGCCATCCATCGCCGCAAAAGGGATATCCTCCAAACACGCTTGGCGGGTGTAGGATTGAGATGCGGCGAAATTAGGGCAGCCCTACTTATTTAGCGCAAAATTGGGATAGTTTTTTCGGAAGTTTTCGCGAGACGCGTAGAAGCATCTCCCGAAAGACCTGCTGGCTTAGGCCCCCCTGTCGCCCAGTCCAGCAATTCCACAGTATGAACAATCGGAACTGCGGTCGCTGATCCGATTTGCATCATGCAACCAATGTTGCCCGCAGCGATCACATCTGGGTTCTTGGCCTCCAATGTGCTTACCTTGCGGTCTTTCAATTGACCCGAGATTTCAGGCTGCATCAGGTTATAAGTTCCGGCTGATCCACAACACAGATGGCTGTCAGCAGGTTCCACCACTTTGAAACCAGCAGATTTCAACAAATCCTTTGGGAAGGTCTTGATTTGCTGTCCGTGTTGCAGGGAACACGCCGCATGATAGGCTACGGTTAGCCCTTTATCGTCACCTTTGGGCAGTTCGAGCTTCACGAGCAGCTCGCTGATGTCCATAGCGATACCCGCGACCCGCTTTGCGTCTTCGGCAAGGTCATCATTGCGGAACATATGTCCGTAATCCTTGACGGTAGTACCGCAGCCCGATGTGTTGATCACGATGGCGTCTAACCCACCCTCGTCCATTTCCTTGGCCCATGCCTTGATGTTCTGAGCCGCTGTCGCATGGCTTTGAGACGTCTTGCCCATATGATGGGTCAACGCACCGCAACACCCTGCACCCTCGGCCACGACCACCTCGCAGCCGAACCTTGTCAGCATGCGAATGGTTGCGTCATTGATGTCCGTGTTCAACGCTTTTTGCGCGCAGCCTGTCATCAGTGCCACACGTTTTTTACGTGGCGCTGTTGGCGCAAACGTTTGTGGGTCGTCATTGCGGCTAACAGGGGGAATTTTCTTAGGCGCCATGGCCAACATAGCCCGAAGTCTTGCATCCGGGATCAAAGGCGCAAATGGGCGGCCAATTTTTGCGGCGATCAGTGCCAATCGGAACCGCATCGGATAAGGCAATATCCGCGCCAAAATCCAACGTAAAACACGATCGCTCAGCGGGCGTTTGTAGCGCTTTTCTATGTAGTCTCGCGCGTGATCCACCAGATGCATGTAGTGTACACCCGATGGGCAGGTCGTCATACATGCCAAGCATGACAAACAACGATCGACGTGCTTTACCGTTTTCTCATCCGGATCACGGTCATTTTCGAGCATGTCTTTGATCAAGTAGATGCGTCCGCGTGGGCTGTCCAACTCATCCCCTAAAACCTGATAAGTCGGGCATGTCGCCGTGCAGAAACCGCAATGCACGCAGTTACGCAGGATCTCATTGGACCGTGCGATGCTCGGTTCTTTCAATTGCGTCTCGGAGAAATTCGTTTGCATCGTTTACCCTGTCATCATCTGTGCTGAGGCCAAGCCGAACCACGGCACTGTTGTTCCTATCGCGCCAAGCGCGCGAGTCCATTTTCGTCCGATCGCACTGGGGATCAAAACTTGAATTCGCGCGGCGCAGAACACCAACAGCCCGATCCATCCTAACCAGACCAACGCAATTCCGGGAACGGTCGCCCAAAGTTTGCGCCCCCAAGCCGCCCCCGCCAATACTTTCGCGCCCCATCCTGCGACGCCAAGTAAAGCAGGCACCAACATCAAGAAACGCGCCTTGTTCACCAAATCCGCATGATTGAGTCCACTTCGAAAGAGCAATGGTCCAATCACAAAAACCACGATGAATAAGACGAAAAAATACATCTCAGACTGTCATTAAGCCTGGGTTCAAAATGCCCCGCGGATCGAACCGAGCTCTTAAACCTGCGCTAAGTGTTGCGACACCAGACCTTTCTGGTTCGAAGGTTCCAAGAGACGACCGCGTTATTGCCGAAGCCCGCACCAAGGTTGCGTGGCCCGCGATCTTTGAAAGACGCGCGCGCAAGTCAGTCCCCTCTTCTGCGCGCAGCCAAACCAAGCCGCCACCCCAATCCATCACGGCATCCAACGCCTGCGCCTGTTCCAAAACCGCCGGTCCATCCGAAGGCTTGACGGACACCCGCCAAACATCTCCCGCCTCCTGCGCAAACGCACGCACGTCTCGCACGTCTTGCCACACCGAAGCGCTTTGATCAGCCTGTAGAACCGCAACATCGCCAAAGTTGCGCAGATGCGTTTGCAGTTGTCCCGCGCGATAGGCAACGGAGGCCTCAAAACCATCAATCCGCAACACAGTTCGACGTTCACGCGTCATATACGCAGCCCCCGTTACTTCAAAGGCCGATCCCAAAGCCGCTGACATGGCTGCGACGGCTTGCGTCGGCTTCAATCCGTCCAGAACCAGCGACGTTTGCGTTTCAGGTGTTGGCAACACCTTCAGGCTGACTTCGCTCATCACACCCAAAGTGCCCCACGACCCGCACAGCAATTTGACCAGGTCGTAACCGGTCACGTTTTTCATAACACGTCCGCCATTTTTTATCGCGTTGCCGGAGCCATCTACGTAACGCACGCCCAGTGCAAAGTCCCGAGCCGCGCCTGCCGCGACACGGCGCGGACCCGATACGTTCGCCGCAAAGACACCACCTATTGTTGGCACGCCGTCAGAGCCTAACAAAACCCGGTGATCCATTGGCTCAAACGCCAAACGCTGGTTTTCTTGCGCCAACACAGCCTCAATTTCCGCCACGGGCGTTCCGGCTTGCGCCACGAGCGTCAAAGCGCCCGGTTCATATAATGTAACCCCCGACAGCCCTGACGTGCTGAGGGCCTCCCCCTCTGGCGCCATCCCGCGCGTCCCACCACCACGCACCGATAAAGGCCCCTTGGCGGTTTTGATCATCTCGGCCAGTTCGGCTTCTGTGTTAGGTGTCATCATTTCAACTTGCTCAATAAATTCCGAGAGGGGGGAGGCGCGCAACCGCGCAAAGATGTACGCTTTATTCGGCTGCGATCCGTCGAGGGTCGCTTGCTGCAAGCGGGAACACTTTTGCCGGGTTCAACAACCAAGACGGATCAAACACATCCTTGATTGCCATCTGCGCTTCGAGATCTTGAGGTGCATATTGGAACGTCATCAAGTCGCGTTTTTCGATCCCGACGCCGTGCTCTCCGGTGAGACAACCGCCCACCTCCACACAAAGCTTCAACACCTCAGCCCCGAATTCTTCGCAAATTTCCAGATCGCCCGGTTTGTTCGCATCATACAAAATCAGCGGATGCATGTTGCCGTCGCCCGCATGAAACACATTCCCAACGCCAAGCCCGAACTCTTTCGACATCTCACCGATGCGGCGCAGCACATAAGGCAGCTCGCTCACGGGGATCGTACCGTCCAAACACATGTAGTCCGAAATCCGTCCAATCGCGCTGAACGCCGCCTTACGACCTGCCCAGATGCGACCGCTTTCTTCGGCACTCACCGCTTCCTTGATCGCCACTGGATTATGCTGCTTGGCGATGTCTTTGATTAACGACAGTTGCGCGTCAATCTCAGCATCAGAGCCTTCGACTTCAACGATCAATAGGGCCGCGCATTTCGGATAGTCCGCTTTTGCAAAATCTTCACAAACTTCAATCAGCATTTCATCCATAAACTCAATGGCCACGGGCAAAACCCCGGCCTTGATGATGTCGGCCACGCACGCGCCTGCAATCTCTGCAGTGTCAAAACCAAGCAATACGGGACGCGCACCTTCTGGTTTATGAAGGATGCGGAGCGTCGCTTCGGTCACAACGCCCAACTGCCCCTCTGAGCCACAGATCACGCCCAGTAAGTCCAACCCTGATGCATCCAAATGCCCGCCGCCAATCTCAACGATTGTGCCATCCATTTGTACTAGCGTGACGCCAAGTAGGTTGTTCGTCGTCACCCCGTACTTCAAACAATGCGCACCGCCCGAATTCATTGCGATGTTGCCTGCGATTGCACAGGCCAATTGACTGGAAGGGTCAGGCGCATAGAAGAAATCCTCTTCTTCCACGGCCCCTGTAACGCTTAGATTGGTGCGGCCTGTTTGAACGCGAATGATACGGTTGTCATAGTCGGTTTCCAGCACATCGCTCATGCGCGACACGCCCAAGATAACGCAATCGGCTGTCGGTAATGCGCCACCAGCCAAAGACGTGCCCGAACCGCGCGGCACGACAGGCACACCTTCCTCGTGGCAAATCCTCAAGACGTCTGAAACTTCTTGCGTAGAGCCCGGAAGGACCGCGACCATGGGCGGACACCGATACGCCGTGAGCGCGTCACACTCATAGGCTCTGGTCTCCATTGGATCATGAATTACCGCATCAGGTGCTAAAACCTCCTGCAAACGCTGCACGACGCGCGCCTTCTTAGAGATAATCTTCGCGTTTGGGACGGGCATTTCCATAGCACTTCTCCACATTGGTAATTTTTTCTTACCAATTTTTTGACCCGAGCGCAACCACCTTACTTTCTGCTCTGGCTCCCTTTGAAGCGGACTGCTAGATATCCTTCATGCCAATAGTGACCGCCATAGAATTTCTGCGCCCCATGGATTACGTGGCCCTCGTGACTTTGTTCGCCGGATGGTGGGCCATTTCCTGGCGGATCGAACACCCACATGCGAGCAAACCCTCGGTCTCAGTCCTGATGGGACAATATCGACGCCTTTGGATGCAAGAGATGGTGCACCGCGAGCCACGCATCTTTGACGCGCAAATGATTGGGCACTTGCGCCAAGGCGCTGCGTTTTTTGCGTCATCTTCAATGTTGGCCATCGGCGGTGGGATCGCTTTGATCGGCAACACGGACCAACTGCGCAGTGTTGCGCGCGACCTTACCCAACGCGATGACCCCGTCTTGATCTGGGAAATCAAGTTGATCCTGCTGCTTTTACTGATTTCCACGGCGTTTTTGAAATACGTCTGGGCGCTGCGATTGTTTGGCTACACGACCGTCTTAATGTCCGCGGTTCCAAACAATCCTAACGGCCCTCAAACAGCTGAACGCGCGGCACAAGCTGGCGACATTAGCCGCCTTGCCGCGCGTGCATTCACACGGGGTATGCGCACGACGTATTTTGCTCTGGCCTCTGCGGCGTGGCTGCTGGGACCATGGGCGATGATTGTCGCCGCGCTGGCCACGGTAACAATGCTCTGGCGGCGCGAATTTGCGTCCAATGCCCGTGATGTTCTCTTGCGCGTGCCAGCAAACCTAGATCACTAGCAGGACTGTTACTCTACATTTCAGATCATTTACCTTAAGGTTCGGAATATGATGAAGATGCTCACCCTTGCCCCGCTCGCTTTTGCCTTGTCCGCAACCCTTACGTTGGCTGATCCGCCCAAAATCGAAAAAGTCACCGCCATAGAGCTTGGCGGAGAATGGCGATTCGACGTGACAATTTCGCATGGAGATACCGGTTGGGATGATTATGCAGACGGGTGGCGTGTTTTGGACATGGACGGCGCAGAACTTGGCATGCGTGTGTTGCACCACCCACACGTGAATGAGCAGCCGTTCACCCGTTCCCTATCCGGAATTTCAATCCCAAGTAGCGTAAAGCAAGTGCAAATCGAAGCACGTGAATCTGTTGGCGGTTGGTCAGGCGCCATTTTGACGGTGCCCCTTCCATAGTAAGTAAATTTCTGTAACCCTCGGACTTTTATTGCATTCCGAGGAAGAATTTTGCGCCAATTTATTACCATCATGGCATTTGCTGTGACGTTCGGGACCACTGCGGCATCCACGACGTTAACAATTGAACGGGTAACGCCTCGTGTTTCTGGTCAACAGATCATCGAAATTCGGGCACCCGAAAGCGAATCCTCGGACGGATATCTATTGTCTTCGCGAGACGGCAGCATTCTTCGCCGCGACCCAGTTACCGGAGCAATTGAAACTGTGCTCTCTGGGATTACGGATCCTGCGGGTTTCCAATTGGCCTACTCCATGACGTTTGCACCAGATTTCGAAACCAGCGGCAAAGTCTATGTCAGCTATGGCACTGATGAGAACACACATGTCGTCGCTGAATTTGGATTATCGACAACTGATCCCACTCTTTTTGACGCCAGCACGCAGCGGACTGTTCTGACAATTCAACATGATCGTCCCAACAACCACTACGGCGCGGACATCGAGTTTGGCCCCGATGGATATCTTTATGTCACCACCGGAGACGGCAACGAAGAGGTCACAACCAGCCCCAATGTCAGCCAAGATGTCACCAATCGGCTGGGCAGCGTGTTGCGGATCGACCCGACAGGCGATGCATTCCCAACTGACACGCAAAACAACTACTCAGTCCCGCTCGACAATCCAGACTTTGGGACCGATGCAGATCCTGCACTCTTCGCAATTGGATTGCGCAACCCATTCCGGGCAACCTTCGACAGCGAAACGGGAACATATTTCGTAGCAGATGTCGGCGAGGATAATTTTGAAGAGGTAAACATCGTCACGGCAGGCGCGAATTTCGGATGGAACGCATTTGAAGGCGAGGCCGACGGCCCCGCACCGGCAGGTTTGTCCTCTGAGGGTGACGTGACCGATCCGCTGCTCGCCCTTGCCCACGACGATGCCCAATCGATCACCGGCGGGCTTGTTTATCGCGGCGACAACCCAGACCTTGATGCATTACTTGGTCAATATATCTTTGCGGATTTCTCGACAGACAAGATTTTCTCGATAGATGAGACGTCAGTTTTGGGAAGCACACCGCTGGTAACAGAATACGATCTAAACGGCGACATTGCAGGTTTGCGCAGGATCGTGGCGTTTGGCACAGATGGCGCAGGTAACTTATTCGTATCCAACTACTTTGGCGACTTATATCAGATCACCGCAGCCTCAACGCTTGCCGCGACGCCGGTCTCACTGCCAGCAAGTATGATGTTAATTCTATCGGCTCTGGTCGGTCTGCGAACACTCAAACGCGATGATAAGGCGATCCAGCAAGGATAGACCCAGCACGATAGAGTTGTTCGGTTAACATCGCGCGCACCAGCATATGGGGCCAAACCATGGCCCCGAAGGACAGCAGATGGTCTGCCTGAGTGCGTAAGTTCGGATCAATTCCGTCCGCGCCGCCAATGATCAGCGCTAAGTCAGATCGCCCGGCATCGCGCCAATTTCCAAGTCGCTTGGCAAACGCAGGCGAGGTTTCGACCTTGCCACGTTCATCCAAGCAACACACAACAGCGCCCTTTGGGATTGCACGTCGCAACAAATCTGCCTCAGCCGTCATGCCCGCGTTTTTGCGATCTTCAACTTCGATCACACGCAATGGACCAAGCCCAAGCGAGCGACCTGTCCGGTCAAACCGGGTTATATAGTCTGAAATCAGCTCCGCCTCTGGGCCCGCCCTAAGACGGCCCACGGCGCAAATGTGCACACGCATGTTAGATCAGTTGGCATCCGTCGTGGATTGCCACATCTTTTCTAACTGATAGAATTCGCGCACTTCCGGACGGAACACGTGCACGATCACATCACCTGTGTCGATCAGAACCCAATCACCGGTGTCCTTGCCTTCAGATTTGCAGACAATCCCAAACTCGGTCTTGATATTACCCGCAAGCTTTTCAGCAATTGCCGTAACCTGACGCGAAGATCGGCCTGAGCAAATAACCATGTGGTCTCCGATGGGCGAAACGCCACGAAGGTCGATCTGAACGATTTCTTCGGCTTTGTCTTCAGAGAGTGAGGCCAGCACAGCGTCAAGAATGGCGTCGCTTGTGGCTACCCGTGTGGGTCCGGTTTGGGGTGCGGTTCCGCCGCCCGCCCGGTCATCCGCGGCCAGTACCGCTTCAGCTTGAAATGACAGAATACTGTCCTCCTTAAGTCAAACGCGCTGGGTCCAGCGCGTCGCGTCGGATACAGCTATATTGCAAGGGTAGCAACGCAGTTGTCACATTTCAATGAAACGCTGAACAACAATCCGCCTCACTGTTCACCATAGCACAACAATCAGGCGCAAATATTGCCTCTTCTCGTGATAAAGCGTAAAGTAACGCGTTGATTTTTAGGGGAAACCTCGCCATGCGAGTTTATGCCGCGCTTTTTATTGTGTTTTTCGGCCTGACAAACAGTTTTGCCGAGGCAGAGACCGCACGCCCAACTTTGCGCCAACCCGCGCGCGACATTTGGCACCAAGTCACCTATTCCAGTCCATTTTTTAGTCAGGGTACAGCAACTTTGCGCATCGCTGGGGTGATTCAGTCTGATGGTTATTTCGCCAGAATCATTCTTGGCGGGCGAGATCAAGGGGCCTACGTCACCGTCAACCTGCCCGGAACCGCGCCTGTTTCGACTTTGCGATCTGACTTGGTTTTTTCCAATGGTGGTATCATGTCCCGCATCATCACAGGGGATGACTTGGAAGCGCAAATCATGACATCGTCTGAAAGCGTGACCTACAGTTTTAGTATTGCCCGTGAGGATATTCGTGGATTCCGATCTGCTTCGACATGGACGCTGACACAAGGCGAGGACCGCAAAACTCGGATCACTCTGAAAGGCAGCAGCAAGGCGATACAGCGAGCATCCACTGACCCACGGCCTTTGCCCGCCCCCCTGATCCAAACCGACACAACGCTTGATCCAAGGCACGCAGTCTTTGCCGATTTGCCGACAGCGCCACAATAGCGCCTGTCACGCGCTAGTCCTCCAACATCCGTACTTCGCGCTGTGGAAAAGGAATTGATACATCGTTGGCCTGAAAAGCGTCCCACAAAGCCAGGTACACATTGCCGCGAATGTTCGTTAATCCGCCCGTTGGGTCTTTGATCCAAAACCGCAGGATGTAGTCGACACTGCTGTCACCAAATCCGACGATATGGCAGACAGGTGGTTTGAAGGTCAGCACGCGGTCCACGGTTTGCGCAGCCTCAATCGCCAATTTTCGGACAGTGTGTGGATCATCGTTATAAGCGGTGCCGAAATTGATATCGAGCCGGACAAAGTCGTTGGAATGTGACCAATTGACGACCTGCCCTGTGATGAGGTCCTCGTTCGGGATCAGATACTCTTTACCATCTCGCGTCACGACGGACGCGTAGCGCGCACCCAGGGTTTGAATCCACCCAAACGTTTCCCCAAGCGAGATCACATCGCCGGGCTTAATCGATTTATCGAGTAAGATGATGACACCGGACACAAGGTTCGACACCACCTTTTGCAAACCAAACCCAAGCCCGACACCAATCGCACCCGACAACACTGCGAGCCCGGTTAAATCTATTCCAATGGCGCGAACAGCAATAAAGAAGGCCAGCGCATAAAAGGCGATCTGAATGACCTTCACGATGAGAACCCGCATAGAGGGGCTTATCTCATCGTTGGCTTGCACACGTGCGGCTGTCGCCGAAGTCAGCGATCGGGTTAGAGCAAAGAGCACACCAATGATCACGACCCCTTGTATGATCATCAGCAATGACAACCTGAAGCCACCTAGTTCCATGCCCGCCGCGTCCAAAATGCTGACCGCTTCGTCGCGCACGCCAAGCACGGACAACGTGACATAAATCCAAGCACCATAGCGCACACAGCCACGTATTAGGTGAGATTTGATCAAACGCGTGGCGAACATCACAAGCAACCAAGCCGAAGCAAGGGTCGCGATAATACCAAGAATGTAAGTGCGCGATGGCCACGTGATTTCGCGCATGAACGCGATCGTGGCCCAAATCAACACAACGAAGAATATGGGTTGCAGCCGTTGGTGAACCACCACAAGCACCCGCATACGCCATTTCGGCCACCCTTCGCGCTGGCCCATCCAAGCGCGCACCTTTGGGCCAAGAAATTTGCGCAGAAGGTAGGACATCACGAAAATCGCGACAGCGATACCAACTTGGTAGGTGTTCCAAGGTCGCGTCAGAGAGGTCAAGAAGGCTTCCGCCTGACCGATCAAGGATTGGCCCACACTTAATATTTCTGCGGCTGCCTCGGTTAGGTCCTCATTGCCATTTGTGGGAGTTGTTGGTGCCTCATCTAAGGAGCCGCCCGCCGCATCAATGGGCGCACTGTCAGGCACACCATCCCCGGCATTGGCGTTGGCACCGGCTTCTGTCGCAGGCTCTGCTTGGACGTCCGTATGATTGGCCATGTTCTAGCCAGCCTCCCGTTTTCCAGAGAGTTAGACACGTCCTGCGGCGCCAGAGCAAGCGCCCTACCAATTTCTTGGAGTTTCCTTGAACCCACCGCAACTCCTCCCCGACCACGCCACAATTCAACGTGAGACAGGATTCAAAAGGCAGGAAAACAAAAATGCAAAATGAACTTCGTACGTACTACTCAATTCTGCGCCGTCTGTTTGGCGCTTATGGCACGTTAATGTCTGTTGCCATGATCACGATGCAACCTCACGAAGCGATGGTGAGTGGGCCTTGGGTCATAGTTCTGTTTACGAGTTTAATTGCCCTCGCTGTTTCGATGGTGCTTTTGGTGCGTCAGTTGACGCCAAAATGGGTGGCATACCCCCGTTCGCGCCATGATGGTCTTCGTGTGATGTTTGGCGTTGGCGTCGCATACGCCTCTCTCTCGATATTAAATGCCTCGGTTTTGTTCTCCCTAAACCTTGGCGCGGCTCAGGCCCTTAAGATATTCGCAGCCAGCACAATTCCAGGCGCCATCATGATGGTGTTGCTCATCTTTGTTATTCCCGCACTCAGAGAAAAGCACCGCAAGTCTAGCCAAACCTACAACTACTTTTACTGCCCGTCTTACCATCCTCACTTCTAAGGGGCGCGTGGTTCGCAAAGCGAGCAAGTACATTTAGCGAATGAAAGGCGGTCCGCAATGGGCCGCCTTTTTCCTATCTGGGTTGCGCGAAGAGGGCCGAGGTTGTAATCACAGCAGCATGATACGCATTTTCGACCTCAAAGACCGCACCCGTTTGCGCGAGCGGTTCTACGGCGCCAGCCACTCGGTACTGGCACGACTATAACGTGCGACCGGGGCAACCGTGCCCTATGCCCACGACCACCTTACACTTCTGAACAACAAAGGGAGAGGACCACATGTCCCCCAAAACACTCTATGATAAAATCTGGGATGCCCACGTCGCCCACGAATCTGATGACGGTACATGCCTTTTATATATCGACCGCCACCTTGTGCACGAAGTGACCTCGCCTCAGGCTTTCGAAGGTCTGCGGATGGCTGGTCGCCCGGTGCATGCACCAGACAAAACTATCGCCGTGCCAGATCACAACGTTCCAACGACTTTGGACCGCGCCAACGCGAAAACTATGACAGAAGACAGCCGCATTCAGGTCGAAGCCCTCGACAAGAACGCAAAGGAATTCGGTCTGCATTACTATCCAGTCTCTGATGTTCGTCAGGGCATTGTGCACATTGTCGGCCCAGAGCAAGGCTGGACCCTGCCCGGCATGACCGTTGTGTGCGGCGACAGCCACACCGCAACCCATGGCGCATTCGGCGCGCTTGCGCACGGTATTGGGACATCCGAGGTTGAACACGTTCTGGCCACCCAAACGCTGATCCAGCGCAAGGGTAAGAACATGAAGGTCGAAATCACCGGCAAGCTGCGCCCCGGCGTAACGGCCAAGGACATCACCATGTCTGTTATCGGCAAAACCGGCACAGCTGGCGGCACGGGCTACGTGATTGAGTATTGCGGCGAAGCGATCCGCGATCTGTCCATGGAAGGCCGCATGACGGTGTGCAACATGGCAATTGAAGGCGGCGCTCGTGCTGGCCTGATCGCACCTGATGAAAAGACTTATGAATATTGCATGGGTCGTCCGCACGCGCCAAAAGGCGCACAGTGGGAAACCGCCCTTGCATGGTGGAAAACCCTGTTCTCTGATGATGACGCGGAGTGGGATTTGGTCGTGACGCTCAAGGGCGAAGATATCGCGCCTGTGGTCACTTGGGGCACCTCGCCTGAAGATGTGTTGCCGATCACCGCGAGCGTACCTGCAGCCAGCGACTTTGACGGTGGTAAAGTCGATGCCGCCCAACGTTCTCTTGATTACATGGGCCTGACCCCCGGCACACCGTTGTCTGACATCGAGATCGACACAGTGTTCATCGGATCCTGCACCAACGGGCGCATCGAAGATCTGCGCGCTGCTGCGGAAATTCTGAAGGGTAAGAAGGTCAAGGACGGCTTGCGCGCCATGGTCGTGCCCGGATCTGGACTTGTGCGCGCACAAGCCGAAGAAGAAGGTCTTGCCGATATCTTCAAGGAAGCCGGTTTTGAATGGCGCCTTGCCGGGTGCTCTATGTGTTTGGCTATGAACCCGGATCAGCTTGCCGAAGGTGAGCGTTGTGTGTCGACCTCGAACCGCAACTTTGAGGGGCGCCAAGGCTATAAGGGGCGCACCCACCTCGCGAGCCCTGGCATGGCAGCTGCGGCGGCGATCACCGGCAAGCTCACCGATGTTCGGGAGATGATGTAGTGAAGCTGCAACGTGCTTCGTGTGCAATGGCAGACGCGGCCGTTCACACAAACACAACATGCGTTTCTGGCCTTGTCAGTGTGTTCAGCACCCTGTGCAACCTGACAACAGAGCCGAAGGGGGGGCCACTTCTTAATGGCGCCCCAAACACCAAGGATATCTAAGTTATGGAAAAATTCGAAACACTCACTGGGATCGCGGCCCCTATGCCGCTGGTTAATATCGACACGGATATGATCATCCCAAAACAATTCCTGAAAACCATCAAACGCTCGGGCCTTGGCGCGAACCTATTTGATGAAATGCGCTTTGATCGCCAAGGCAATGAGGTCGCGGACTTTGTTTTAAACAAAGACGCGTACCGCTCAGCAGAGATCATTGTTGCCGGGGACAATTTTGGTTGCGGATCAAGTCGCGAACACGCGCCGTGGGCTTTAAAGGACTTTGGCATCAAAGCTGTTGTGTCGACGTCTTTCGCCGACATCTTCTACAACAACTGCTTTAAGAACAGCATTCTGCCAATCGTTCTCCCTGCGGAGGCTGTTGCAGTGTTGATGAAAGATGCTGAAAAAGGCGCCAATGCTCGCATGACCGTTGATCTAGAGGCGCAAACGGTGACGTCTTCAGACGGTGAGGTCTTTGCGTTTGAAGTCGACGCTTTCAAAAAACACTGTTTGCGAGAAGGGCTCGACGACATTGGTCTGACCATGGAGAAAGCCACATCCATAAAAACCTTCGAAGACCAGGCGTCGCAATCGCGCCCTTGGGTGTGATTTACCTGACGGCCTGACTTTTTAAAGAACCTACGACAAAAAAGCCGGGCCCCTGTGGTCCGGCTTTCGCTTTTTGTTAATAAGTTTATGTCACTGACTAAATTGCGCTGTGGTCGGGGGGCTGGGCGTCTGTGGTAGGACATTAAGTCTGAACCACAAGATGTTGAAACGCATCTGAATTTCGCCACAAAATTGATGCAAGAAGGCACCACTTGCGCCGTCAATCGGACGCAGACTTCATGTTTCATTAACCATAAGGGTTGAGCCATTTCGGGAAAGAAGGCAGAAATTGGGCACGAATGAGGCATACCGTCATAATTGGCGGAATCAAGTTGGGACAAATCTTCGGCAACGTATCGAAGTCGGCCAAGTTGAAGGGATCGCGCAGTGATTGCTCGAATAATAGGCGCGTTGATGCGTGCATTGCTTGTGGCGCTTGTCATCATGACACCAGCGCTATTGCTGCCGGCTGAGCAAACCGACAGTTCTCAGATTATTGTGCTGATCGCTCTTCTGGCGGCCTTGCTAACATTCATCGAATACAGCGCCCACTTCCCAAGTATTGTGGAATTCCGCGACGCGCCGCCATTCAATCGGCTGCGTTTCATCATGTTGTTCACGACGATCTTTCTGCTGACCGCCATCTACAAAGGCAAAGCGGAACCGACGTTGTTAACCAACGCTCTTGCAGCCGTTGGCACGATAATCGGCAATGCAATCGATGTGCCTTTCTCGCCAGTGCGTCTTGTCGTGCTAATGCTTCCAGAAGATGTCAGCGCGGACCTTGTTAATTCCGTCCGCACGGCTGCAGGAATTTCTTATCTGGTGTCACTTTCTGCCATGGCATTCTTCGTAGTGCTTGTGCGCGTGTTGGGCTGGCCCGGCAAAGGACGTGTGTTCAACGTTTGGGTAAACTTGCCGCTATTCGACCCGACAGCGGGTGGCGACGTTCTGGAACGATTGCAACGAGATGCACGGTTTAACATCGCTTTGGGCTTCTTGCTGCCCTTCATGATCCCAGCAGTGGTCAAGGGCGCGTCCTTTCTGGTAGACCCGATCTCACTTGCAAATCCGCAAACGCTGATCTGGACAATGACCGCATGGGCCTTCCTTCCTGCCAGCATGATCATGCGCGGCCTCGCCCTGCACAGGGTTGCCGACATGATCGAAGAAAAGCGGCGGCGGGCATATGCCGAAGACGATGGCAGCCCAACTTACCAGCCCGTCTAACGCTTTTACTTTTATGTCTGCTGGCCGCCCCTATCGCGGCGCTGGCTGCTGACCCACTGCGCGTTGCATTCTATAACACAGAGCTATCACGAGACGGCCCCGGATTGTTACTGCGCGACCTTCAACGCGACAAAGACGCTCAAATAGCCGCCGTCGTTGACATCATTGCACGCGCCCAGCCTGACATTTTGGTCGTGCAAGGCATTGATTGGGACCTGAGCAACTTCGCCTTAAGCGCGTTCGCAAGCCGGATAAAAGCTGCGGGTCTTGCCCTCCCCCACCAATTTTCGGCCAAGCCTAACCGGGGTATTCCAAGTGGCTTTGACCTAAACGACAACGGCCGTTTGGGCGATCCGCAAGATGCCATAGGGTATGGCCAATTCACTGGGCAGAATGGAATAGCGGTTCTTGCCCGCGCGCCCATTGCACACGATGAAATACTCGATTTCACGCAGATGCTTTGGTCCGACCTTCCCCGCGCTTTGCTACCCTACCCCGGCCAGCCCACTAGATTATCTGATGTGATGCCCTTGTCCTCTACGAACCATTGGCTTGTTCCAATAGATACGGGCAATCAAGGTCGCGTTTGGATCGGCGGTTTTGGGGCCACCACACCTGTGTTTGACGGCCCAGAGGATCGCAACGGGCGGCGCAATCATGATGAAACACTGTTTTGGACACATTTATTGGATGGCACCTTACCCAACACTGCACCTAAAGGTCTGATCCTTACAGGCAACGCCAACCTAGATCCAAAACGCGGGGATGGCCGCCAAGACGCAATTAGATCGCTCTTGGCGCATCCAAACATGCAAGACCCCAAACCCAACCACAATGGCGACACCGCGACTGTCGATTTTGGCGAAGACAGTGCGGGAAAACTACGGGTTGGATACGTTCTGCCAGACCAGAACTGGGACATTGTCGCTTCCGGAATTGAATGGTCGGAAGACAGCGGTGACGCCAGTCGGCACAGGCTGGTCTGGGTGGACGTAGACCGGCGCTAGCGAGTGTGTGCAACAGCAGCGGTCAATGCCATTTGCAACGGCGTTGCTTCGAAGTCCGGCACCAGTTCAGAAAACTTGGTGCGCTCCAACGAATGGGCCTTATTCCAAAGATAGCGCATTTCGCACAACCCTCTGAACGAAGGCATTACCATTTTCAAAATCTGCAACGGCATCCAACTCATCTGTTTTAGAGTAACTTCGCGCCCCGTGACATGGCTCAAGGCTGCGCGCATGTCATTCGCGGTCAAAGTGTAACCCGGAAACGGGACATCACAGAACACGGGCAAATCTGATCGAATGTCCGCTAAGCGTTGTGCCGCCCGTCCAATGTCGGGAAGATAAGCCCACGCATGCGGAACATTGGGCGCTCCTGGATACGTAAAAACACCCTTTGCCAGCTTCTTGACCATAATCAGGTCGAACCAACTGCCCGACGTTTCCGTGTCCAGAAAATCTCCTCCACGCAAGATGATCGTGCGCACGCCCGAGGCGCGATATTTTTCTTCCATCTGGCGGCGCAAATCGCCTAGTGGGTTGGTTGCCTGATGTCGCGTCGTGGCAGTCCATGGATGCGGCGTGTCGGCTCCAAACACGTAAACATTGCCGGGAATGATCACGGTGGCATCCGTAGCGCGTGCCGCGTCGATCACCTTTTGGTGCATCGGTAAAAGGTCACGTGCCCAAGTTGTGTAATCAGGCGGGTTCCATCCATTTACGATGACGTCTTGCCCCTTACAGGCTTCCTCAAGATCGTCGCGTGTTCGATCAAAACAAGAGACTGTCCAGCCTGCTGTTTCAAATGCTGCCGCTGCGTGTCGTCCAAACCGACCACTCGCGCCAAGGATCAAAGCATTTTGTGTCATAACTCACCTTTGTCTCAGTTCTATTTGTCTGGGTGAAATGTACGCCATTGATTGACGCAACAATATTGCATGAATTTATATCTATGGTATTCATTTTTGAATGGAGCTTCCTTTTCATACTGCGGACTGGTCTTTGGTCCAGTCGTTTCTGGCAGTCGCCGAAACAGGATCATTGTCTGCGGCGGCCGAAAGCCTGCACCAAAGCCAACCCACATTGGGACGCCATATCAAGTCACTTGAGACCCGCCTTGGGATTGAACTGTTCCATCGTCACGCGCGCGGATTGGATTTGACCGAACTTGGCGCGCAGGTCTTGCCAGCGGCACAAGCAATGCGCACAGCTATGAACCAAATCGCCCTCACTGCAGAGGCGCATTCCGGTAATCTGGAAGGCACAGTTCGCATCGCCTGTAGCGTGTATGTCAGCCACTATATTTTACCTCAGATCGTCGCCCAAATCCGTTGTGAAGAACCCGCAATTTCAATTGTGGTGCATGCGAGCGACGACAGTGACAACCTGCTCTTTCGTGAGGCTGACATCGCTTTGCGCATGTACCGCCCAAAGCAATTGGAATTGGTCACACGCCATATTGGCGACATTGAGATGGGTGTTTTTGCATCCAAAACTTATATTCAACGCAAAGGGCAGCCCGTCTGCAAGGAAGACTTCGCGGACCATGACGTTGTCGGATATGATCAATCCACTGTCATCTTGGACGAGATGGCAAAGATGGGACTGCCTGCACGTGCAGAAGAGTTCGCGGTGCGCTGCGACAACCAAACCGCCTATTGGGAACTGGTTCGCGCGGGATGTGGGATTGGGTTTAGTCAGCTCAAAACAGGGCTAGCCGATCCAGCCGTCGTTCATCTGGATATAGGCGTTGAAATCCCTTCACTTCCAATCTGGTTGACGGCGCATGAAGCCGTGCGCCGCACGCCACGCGTCGACAGAGTTTGGGGGATACTGGCCCAAGGATTGAAGGGTCATATTGACCCTCCGCGCCCCACGGGCTAGGCCGCTTTTAGCCCCGACTCAAAACGGAGAGACTTATGTCCACACCTTCGCTTCTTATTCTTCCCGGCGACGGGATCGGCCCCGAAGTCATGGCGCAAGTGCGCCGCGTGATCACGTGGTTTGGTGACAAACGCGATATGGCGTTTGATGTCAGCGAAGACCTTGTTGGCGGGGCAGCTTATGACGTCCACGGCACACCGCTGCATGATGATACGATGGCCAAAGCGCTGCAAGTCGACGCGGTTCTGCTTGGGGCCGTGGGTGGTCCAGCCTATGACGATCTAGATTTTTCGGTGAAGCCAGAACGTGGCTTGCTGCGGTTGCGCAAAGAAATGGATCTGTATTCCAACTTGCGCCCGGCACAATGCTTCGACGCATTGGCTGACTTCTCTTCGCTCAAGAAGGACATTGTCGCCGGTCTTGATATCATGATCGTGCGAGAACTGACCTCGGGTGTTTATTTCGGCGAACCTCGCGGGATTTTTGAAGTTGGAAATGAGCGTGTGGGGGTTAACACCCAACGCTACACCGAAAGCGAAATTGAACGTGGCGCGCGGTCAGCCTTTGAATTGGCCATGCGCCGCAACAAAAAGCTGTGCTCAATGGAAAAAGCCAACGTGATGGAAAGCGGCATTTTGTGGCGCGAAGTCGTCACGAAGGTTCACGCGGAATATCCCGAGGTTGAGCTAAGCCATATGTACGCCGACAACGGCGCCATGCAGTTGGTGCGGGCGCCCAAACAGTTCGATGTGATCTACACCGACAACCTATTCGGCGACATCTTGTCTGACTGTGCCGCGATGTTGACCGGGTCCTTGGGCATGCTGCCCTCTGCCTCGCTTGGTGCGCCGAATGCAGATGGCCGCCCCAAAGCCATGTACGAACCCGTGCATGGTTCGGCGCCAGACATCACCGGGCAAGCCAAAGCCAACCCAATCGCATGCATCCTGAGCTTTGCAATGGCGCTACGCTATTCCTTTGACAATGGCGCGGAAGCCGACCGTCTGGAAGCCGCGGTGGAAGCCGTGTTGGCAGATGGTGTGCGCACCGCTGATCTGCTGGCCGGTGAAGGTGTTGAGCCTGTGTCGACCTCTGAAATGGGCGATGCGATCTTGGCCAAACTTGATGCAAGCCTTTGATCTTGCCGGCCACCTCACATAAGAGCGCGGCCTGATGCGGTCGCGGGGGGCGCTCTTTGCATTGGCGGCCTTCGCGCTTTTTTCTACGCATGATGTCGTCATAAAAGTTCTGGGCGGCACTTATGTGCCGTTTCAGATCATCTTCTTTTCGACACTGCTGTCTTTCCCGCTTTCCACATTGATGCTGATGCGGGACCCTGTTCAAGCAAATCTGATACCAGTCCATCCTTGGTGGACCGCGCTGCGAACAGGCTGCGCCGTAATTGCGACCCTGTGTGCGTTTTACGCGTTTTCCGTCCTGCCGCTTACACAAACATATGCAATTCTATTTGCTATGCCGCTGATCATCACCATGCTGTCGATCCCGATCTTAGGGGAGACTGTGGGTTGGCGACGCGGGCTTGCGGTGCTTGTCGGTTTGTCGGGCGTCATTGTCGTGCTGCGTCCCGGTACAATCCCGCTTGAACTTGGCCATTTTGCTGCGATCTCTGCTGCTGTGTTTAGCTCCATTGCATCGACAATTGTGCGTAAGATTGGTCGAGATGAACGCAGCGTCGTGTTGATCCTGTATCCGCTTTTGACCAATTTCTTGTTGATGGCAATCTTGATGCCCCGTTTTTACGAACCCATGCCAATCGAACATTTGGGGATGTTGGCGGCGGTGTCGGTTCTTGGGTTTAGTGCCGGTTTTTGTTTGATCGCCGCCTATCGCAACGCAGAGGCCGCGATTGTAGCCCCGATGCAATATAGCCAGATCATTTGGGCCACGTTGTTCGGAGTACTCATTTTTGACGAAACCATCGATACGATGACCTTGGTTGGGGCCGCCATCATCATTGTATCTGGCTTGTATATTGTGTTTCGCGAAAGCTCTGGCGGTGGCTCTGCAAACACGCCGGTGCTTCGAACGCGGTCGCGCGGCCACGGCTCTTCGTTCCGAATTTCGCCGTTTCTTAGCAAGAAAGACAAGACGTAATGGGGCTGAGACCTGTCATCCCACCCCCTTCCATCCCCGACGTTTTAAAGCTTGATCCAAGCTGCATTGCGGGCAGATGAGCGCACGCAGGCATCCACAAATTCGACACCGCGCAACCCGTCTATGACCGTGGGATAGTGAACAGCTTTGTCGAGTTCTGTGCCATTGCGATGCGCTTCAATCGCTTCGGCGGCCTCTGAGTAGATATTGGCAAAACCTTCAAGATAACCTTCGGGATGACCGGGCGGCACGCGGCTCAAACGAGCTGCAGCGTCTCCGGCACCTGCGCCATTGCGCGTGATCACACGCTTTGGTTCGCCGAATGGCGTGTACCAAAGGTGGTTGGGGTCTTCTTGCGCCCATTCCAATCCACCCGTTTCGCCATAAACGCGGATACGTAGAGCATTTTCATTTCCGGGCGCTACCTGCGAACACCACAACATGCCCTTTGCCCCACCTTCAAATCGTAGCATGATATGGCCGTTATCATCCACGCGACGCCCCGGCACAAAGGCGTCCAAATCCGCAGCAAGGCTTTCCACCTCTAGGCCTGTAATGAACCGTGCTAAGTTATGCGCATGTGTCCCGATATCACCTGTTGAGCCACCTGCCCCAGATCGTGCTGGATCCGTGCGCCATTCGGCCTGTTTGAAGTCTTGTTCAACAGCCAGCCAGTCTTGCGGATACTCAACCTGTACAACACGGATTTTGCCGATTTCGCCGTTAGACACCATTTCGCGCGCATGGCGCACCACCGGATACCCTGTGTAATTATGGGTCAGGATGAACAAAGCATCAGAGTTTTCCGCAGCCTTCACCAGCTTCTTTGCGTCCGCCAAAGTGGAAGTCAAAGGCTTGTCACAAATCACATGGATACCACGTTTCAAGAACTCACGGGCGGCTTCGAAATGGACATGGTTGGGCGTCACAATGGAAACCGCTTCGATACCATTCTTTAGGCGAGCTTCGCGTTTGGCCATCTCCTTAAAATCATCATATATGCGGGGCAGCCCAAGCGCCTCACCAGACGCCTGCGCCTTTTCCGGCGTTGAGGACAAAGCCCCCGCCACGAGTTCATACCGGTCATCGATGCGCGATGCGATACGGTGCACGCCGCCGATAAAAGCGTCATTTCCGCCCCCGACCATCCCTAATTTGATACGTGTCATATTCAGGAAATCCCCAACATTTTGCGATTTGCAGCTTCGTCGGTTCCGCCATCTGCGAAATCATCAAACGCGCGTTCCGTCACTCGAATGATGTGGTCGGACACAAATTGTGCTCCTTCACGTGCACCGTCTTCTGGGTGCTTGAGGCAACATTCCCATTCAACAACCGCCCAGCCATCAAAGTCATTTGCTGCCATCTTTGAAAAGATAGCCGCGAAATCGACCTGTCCATCGCCTAAGCTGCGGAACCTGCCAGCACGATCAACCCATGGCTGATAACCTGAATAAACACCTTGGCGACCAGTCGGATTGAACTCTGCATCTTTGACGTGGAACATTTTGATCCGGTCTTTGTAAATGTCGATATTGTCGAGGTAATCAAGACATTGCAGCACGTAATGCGAAGGATCGTACAACATGTTGCAGCGTGTATGGTTGTCCACGCGCTCAAGAAACATCTCGAAGGTGACTCCGTCATGTAAGTCTTCACCAGGGTGGATTTCGTAGCAAATGTTCACGTCGTTTTCATCCGCATGATCCAGAATTGGACGCCACCGACGGGCCAGCTCATCAAACGCAGTCTCAACCAATCCGGCAGGGCGCTGAGGCCACGGGTAGATATAGGGCCACGCCAAAGCGCCTGAAAAAGAGACGTGATTTTTGATCCCCATATGGGCAGACGCGGAAATCGCCTTCATCACCTGATCAACAGCCCATTCCTGACGCGCAGCAGGATTGCCATGCACAGAAGGATCAGCAAACCCATCAAACGCAGTATCATAAGCTGGGTGCACTGCCACGAGTTGCCCCTGCAAATGCGTTGATAATTCCGTGACCTGCACCCCATTCGCGAGCGCTTGCCCGGTAAATTCATCGCAATAGTCTTTGCTTTCGGCCGCCTTAGCGAGATCAAACAGACGCGCATCCCAGCTTGGAACTTGGACCCCTTTGTAGCCGCAATCCGCGGCCCATTTGGTGATCGCATCCCATGAATTGAAAGGGGCCTCATCGCTGGCGAATTGGGCCAGAAACAATGCTGGGCCTTTGATGGTTTTCATGAAGTTTTCTCCCTCGTCTTAGGCCACGGTTACGGCGGCATGTTTTCTTTAAGATAGATGTCGATGCGGATACGTTCTTGCGCGATATTGATCGGCATCTTGTCACTTTTGGCGCGCATAACCCGAACGGCGCTGCGGACAAGATGGCCTGAATCTTGGCTGATCACAGCGTCGAACAATCCCACAGCCAAAGCGTCGCGCGACAGGGGCGTCAGTTCATGTGCAACGATTGCAGGTTTATCCGCTGGGCTTAACGGCCTGAAATACCGCAACAATCCCTCATTTCCCGCAGCAGAGGAATAAATGCCGATCACATTGGCATGCTCGTCCATCACATGCGGCATAAGACGCGCGATCAAGTCGGCATCATCACGCCCTTCCAATGACGCCAAAACATTGAGATGTGGGAAATCGCGTGCCATGACCTCGTCGAAACCTAGTCTGCGCTCTAGGTGGTCACGAGCAAGCATGGACCCTGTCAGGACCAGAACTTGTCCTTCTTTCGAGCCCAAAAACCGTCCCAAAAGTTGTGCGGCTGTGCGGCCAGCAGCCACGTTATCAACACCGACATAATGATCCCGTTCGGAGCTTGGAATGTCCGCCACCAACGAGACAACAGTCACATCGTTGGCTTTCAAATGCGCAATTGAATCCCGAACAGATGGCGTCTCGGGGCCAAAAATTGCCACGCCGTCCACAGACTTAGGGTCAAGTGCATCGATCGCGCCTGCCAGCGCTATGGGGTCAAATGCAGCCACGCGCACATATGTCAGACGTGTTCGTTCGTGACGCAAACCATGACTGAGTTGTTGAATCTCCGCCTCCATTGAGGTCAAAAACTCGTTCTCGTTGGATGGTAAGATAAAAACGAAGTTATAGACCCGTCCACGCGCCAAATTGGCCGCAGCCGTATCGCGCACGTAGCCCAGATCAGCGATCGCTTGATTGACCTTTTTCACCGTCTTTTCACGCACGCCAGGACGCGCGTTTAGGACCCGATCAACAGTCGCAAGGCTGACCTCAGCGACACGGGCAATATCGTTGATTGTTGGGGTCGATTGGATGTCTTGGTTTTGCGTCATTGGATCCCTAGTTACGTTCACATCGCCGTCGCCAACCCTTCGAACAGACGAGCAACTGCTTCAGCGCCGGGGTCCGTGTGGCCAATCAGATTTTCCTCAGGGACATAGGACGCGCGGCCCGCCTTTGCACGCCCCATTGCGGCTGTGCTGACAGCGCCAGCGCGCGCGGCTTGAGCCGCAGCATTCATTCCATCGGGCAAAGCTTGCAGAGCGGGTTCAAGGGCATCAATCATCGTCCTGTCCCCTTTGACAGCGCCACCCACCTGACTAATCCGCTCAAGCCCAGTCAACAGCGCTTTGATCACAGGCTTACCGGTAGCGCATGCATCACCTGTTGCGCCGAAGAAGATCGCAAGAATGACCCCAGATGATCCACCCATAGTCTGGCTAAGTTCATCCCCAATCGCACGGAACAATTGCGTTGGATCAGCCAATGGCAACCTATCTAAAGCGCCTTTCAAATCCCGCGCTGCAGTCGCCAACGTGCTGCCTGTGTCACCATCACCAGATTTGGCATCAAGTTCGTTCAATTCGCGTTCAGCTGCGATTAACAAGTCACAGCATTGGTCCATCAGCGCGCGCGTTTTCGCGTTCATTGATGGGATCGGTTTAATTGGGCTCAGACCGTCCGGCAATGGGCGCACTCGCACCGGAGTGATATCCTTCATTCCCGGCCATGCAGGCAAGTCAACAGGCGCCTTCAACAATTCTTGTGTCTTGTCGTCGACAGGCAAAATCGACACTGAAAAACCATGCATATCAAGCGACGTCATCAACGGCGCAGGGCCGATGATATGCTTGATATTACTGGCTTTTGAAGACGTTGCCAGTTCGTGGGCCAAAACGCTCATTTCTAGTGGTGTCGTCGACCCAAGGTTGTTTAGGATCGCCACATAAGACCCATTGTCTAGTCTCGGGGATAGTTTCTCAAGCACCAGTTCCATAGCATTGCGTGCATCCTTGAATGCGACTTGTTGCACACCAGCTTCACCGTGAATTCCAAGACCTAACTCCGCCATGCCAGGTGCGATACGGTCTTCCTTTACGGACCCCGGAACCGTGCATGTTTCAAGAGAGGTTCCAATCGAAGCCATATTCTTGATCGCCGCACGCGCTGCGTCCGTCACAGTTGTCAGATCACTTCCTTGTTCAGCCAGTGCACCTGCGATTTTGTGAACAAACAAGGTGCCCGCAACGCCACGCGCTTGCGGCAAATCTGGTAAGGCGATGTCGTCATCCACCACAACCATGGAAACCTTTAACCCAAAGGCACGAGCTCGCTCGACCGCAAGGCCAAAATTTAGTCGATCGCCGGTATAATTCTTCACGATCAACAAACAGCCAGCGTCGCCTGTAACCGCCAAAATGCCCGCCAAAACCGCATCAACGGAAGGGGACGCGAAGACCTCTCCGCAGACGGCCGCTGTCAGCATGCCTGCGCCAACAAAACCAGCATGGGCAGGTTCATGGCCAGAACCACCACCTGAAATCAGAGCGACCTTAGATTTGTCCCAGTCCGCGCGACACACAACCTTGATATGCGGGTAACCATCAAGCCGTGTCAGGGCACCACCTGTGGTCTCAAGCAAGCCATCAATCGCATCTGTGACAAGGGTTTCTTTGGAGTTGATGAACTGGTGCATGGCGCGATCTCCTTAGCGAATTCGATGTCCTGCCGCGTCGAAACACAGCGGGTTTTTCGGGGCGATTTGAACATACGCTCCCGGTTCATAGGTCTTGGACGGGTTGGCAATCGTGATGACTGGGTGACCCTTCAACAACAAATGAAGGCGACTTTGATCGCCGAGATGCTCCACGCGTTGGATTTGCGCATCCTGACCTTCGCCTTGATGGATATGCTCAGGGCGCAAGCCAATTTGGGTTGTTCCACTTGGCACGCCGCCAAAGAGATCCGCGGGCAGAATATTGATGCGTGGTTGTCCAAGTCGACTGGCAACATACATCGAATTCGGGTCTTCATATATCTCACGCGGGGTGCCAAACTGCACAAGCCGACCTTCGTTCAAAACGCCAACATGCGTGGCCATGGTCATCGCTTCGATCTGGTCATGCGTGACATAAAGCAGTGTCGCACCCATATTGGCATGAATGCGTTTTAATTCGATCCGTAAGTCAGTGCGCAACTTGGCGTCCAAAGAACTAAGCGGCTCATCCATAAGATAAATTGCAGGATCACGCACCAAGGCACGACCGATCGACACCCGCTGCATTTCGCCGCCCGAAAGCTCTGTCGCCTTGTTGTTCAACTTGTGGCTGATCTGCAAAACGTCCGCGACTTCGGCGACCTTGCGTTCGATTTCGTCCTTCGGCGTGTCGAGGATTGGTGACTTCAGCGGAAAAGCCAGATTGTCCTTCACGGTAAGGTGCGGGTAAAGCGAGTATTGCTGAAACACCATGGCCACATCCCGCTGCGCTGGGGTCTCGGATGCGACATTGCGACCGTCGATCCACACTTCGCCGTGATCCGCTTTTTCAAGACCAGAAATAAGGCGCAAAGTGGTGGTTTTACCAGCACCGGTTGGCCCCAGCAAAACGACAAACGCGCCGTCAGGGATGGTCATAGAAATGTCTTCGACACCGATATCGTCGCCGAAACGTTTGGTCAGGTTCTTCAGGACAACCTTAGCCATGAGCCAGCACCTTTTCGTTAAGTTCAGACCGCAGTGCTAGGCCGTTGGCCTCATCGAACAATGTCACTTTCGGGGCTTCGAAACTCAGCCCGACTTTTTCGCCGACTTTTGCAACTTGGCCACTATCGATGCGCGCTTTGAGTTCACCGTTGGGCGTGTCGAGTGTGATGATCTGCGTCGTGCCAAGGTATTCAGATGCCAAAATCTCGCCACGATATTCACCGCTATCAGACAAAAGCACGTGTTCTGGACGCACACCAAAAACCAAGTTCCCCGCCGCACCCTGACGTTGTTGCGGTACCTTAATGGGAAGGCCATGCATGTTCACAATGCTCGCCCCCTCGGCAACAGTTCCTTGAAAGCGCAGGAAATTCATTGAAGGGGATCCAATGAAATCAGCGACAAACATTGTGGCAGGCTTATCGTAGATTTCTTGTGGTGTTCCAAATTGCTCAACGACCGCGTTGTTCATCACAACAATCTTGTCGCCCATTTGCATGGCCTCTAATTGATCATGCGTGACGTAGACCGTGGTCGCGTTCATGCGATCATGCAACGCGCGTAATTCTTCTGCCATGTGTTCGCGAAATTCTGCGTCCAACGCGCCCAAGGGTTCGTCCATCATGAAGGCTTTTGGGTCACGCACAATGGCACGACCAAGTGCGACGCGCTGACGGTCGCCCCCGGACAAGCCTCCAACGGGACGGTTCAGAATATCCGCGATCCCGAGGATACCTGCGACCTCTTCCACCTTAGCCTTCACTTGCGCACGCGGCATCCCTTGGGAGACCAGGGGGTAGCTTAAGTTTTTACGCACGTTGAGGTGTGGGTAGAGCGCAAACATCTGAAACACAAAAGCAATGTCACGCTGTGAAGGCGGCTTTTGACTGATCTCTTCGCCATCCAAATAGATCTCACCAGACGTAGGTAATTCCAATCCCGCGATCATACGCAACGTCGTGGTTTTGCCGCATCCAGAAGGACCAAGCAGCATGAAGAATTCGCCGTCCTCGATGGTGAAGCTCGATTCCTTCACTGCTGTGAAATCGCCAAATTCCTTGCGGACATTCTTGATAATGATCTGAGCCACTAGGGTTATTCCTTAAAGTGGGACACGACGATAAACATGACCGTCCCGACCAGTGTGGTGATGAAAGAATAGGTGTAGGCCCAGAGCACGAATGGTTGCATCAGCATAAACACGCCAAGACCAATCAGGATGGTTGCAACCATTTCCCAAGGGCCGCGACGAAGGCGCAAGAGACCTGTGAGAAAGTTGTTCATATGGCCCAGCCCTTTCGCTGAAATTGACGGCGCTCAATGTGGGCGTCAGTTGCATACATCGCGTACAAAAAAACTGCGGGTTGAAACGGTTTCTCACTCATTTGCGCACAGCCCCGAATGTAATCCCGCGCAGCAAGTGTTTGCGCAACAAAATGGTGAAGATCATCACTGGAAGCAGGAAGATCGTGGCACCCGCTGCGACAGCTGGCCAATCGAGCCCACCAACCCCGATAATCGTAGGGATGAAAGGGGGCGCGGTTTGAGCCGTGCCAGAAGTGAGCAGGACCGCAAAGGCGTACTCGTTCCACGCAAAGATCAGACAGAAGATCGCTGTAGACGCAATTCCGGTCGCCGCCTGTGGCAGAACCACTTTGTAGAAAGCTTGGAACCGTGTGTAGCCGTCGATCAAGGCCGCTTCTTCATATTCAAGTGGGATTTCGTCGATGAAACCTTTGAGCAACCAGACCGCAAGCGAGATATTCACGCCCGTATAAAGCAGGATCATGCCTAGATGCGTGTCGGACAAGCCCAATTGACGATACATCAGAAAAATCGGGATCGCGACAGCGATGGGCGGCATCATCCTTGTACTCAGGATGAAGAACAAAAGGTCATCGGCTAAAGGTATTTTGAACCTCGAAAAGGCATAGGCCGCGAGCGTCCCAAGGAAGATACTCAAAAAGGTCGAACCGAACCCAATGATCACAGAATTCACAAAACGTTCGCCGAACTTGGACGGGCCTGCGATGACCATATCGTATTCGTGAACGATTTCTTCGTACCACGTTTCGGGTGGGTTGGCGTCGAGATACTCTTGCGTTTGACGTGTGCGGGTCGTGAACAAATTCACATACCCTTCCAGCGTTGGCTCAAAAACAACTTTGGGGGGATAGCTGATCGCATCCGAGGGGGATTTGAAGCCTGTCAACATGATCCAAGCCAGCGGAACCATGGTGATCAGCGCATAGACGATAACCAACGTGCCCGCGACCCATTTGGAGCGTTTGGAGGGCTCAGTGACGGAGTAACTGCTCATGAGTTAGGCCTCCCGACGAAGTGAACACCGGGCGTGGCGGGGATTGGTGAGACATGCGTGTTCATCGCTCTTTCACCTTGTTCAAAGCTTTGACGTAGATCGAGGCGAGGCCAAATACCGTGACAAAGAGGATAATCGCATAAGCCGAGGCATAGCCTGTTCGCCATTTCTCAAAGGCTTCGCGCTTAAGATTGATCGATGTAAGTTCCGTCGTAGATCCCGGACCACCGCCCGTGAGTTGCACCACAAGGTCAAACATTTTGAAGTTCTCAATGCCTCGAAACAGGACAGCGAGCATCAGGAAGGGCAGCACCATCGGCAACGTGATGGTAAAAAATTGCCGTAACTTGGAGGCACGATCCACCTCAGCAGCCTCGTAGATATAGTCCGGGATCGATCTGAGCCCCGCGAGACAAATCAGCATCACAAACGGTGTCCACATCCATGTATCGACGATGACAATCGACCATGGTGCCAGACTGACAGACCCAAGCATTTCGAAACTAGAGGGATCTTTTCCAGTGAAGAAAGCGATGATGTAGTTAAACAGACCGATTTGAGGCTGATAGAGGAACTTCCAGAAATTTCCAACAACAGCCGGGGATAGCATCATCGGCAGTACGATCACCGTCGTCCAAAGGTCATTGCCCTTGAATTTTTTGTTGATCAGGTAAGCCAAAGTGAAGCCAATCACGACTTGAAAGAAGATCGTCCAGAACAGGAAATGGGCCGTTGCCTGCATGTTCAACCAGATATCGGTATCTGTCAGAATACGTTCGTAGTTGCGAAACCCAACCCATTCGACTTCACGATTTCGGTTCGCTTTGAAGTTCGTAAAGCTCAGACGGATCGTCCAGATCAACGGGAAAATATTGATCGCCAACAGCAGAAAAATCGTGGGCCCAACGAATATCCACGCAATAGCGCGGTCGCTTAAACCTCTGATTTTTCGCGCCACGCTCTTAGGCGTAGCATTGGCAGCACGGATGGCGGGAGTGTCGGACATTTTGGGCACAACTTCCTAACGGCACGGTGAGACTTCCCCACCTTGCCAACAGCTTGCAGATGTCAGGCGGGGTTTCCCCCGCCGAACTTTGTTTAGAGTTTGCCTTCGTCTTCAAAGACTTCAGTCCAGTCTTCGATCAACTTATCAAGGGCTTCTTGTGCCGAGCCTTGGTCCGCAACCACGTAGTCATGAATGCGTTTCTGCATCGCCAAAAGAAGCTCTGCATAGACTGGCTCTTGCCAGAAATCCTGCACAGCGCCCATGGCTTCAAGGAAATCACCCGCGAATGGGGCACTGTCTTTGAACGTCGGGGCATTCAGCACTGAATTATGCGCAGAGTAGCCGCCCAATTCCCACCACTTGGCTTGGACATCTGGGTTGGCAAACCACTTGATGTACTCCAGCGCAGCGTCCTGCTTTTCCGAGTAGGCAACGACGGAAATGCCCTGCCCACCCAGCGTCGAGCCCGCTTGGTTTTGTGGAGGGTTCACAAAGAAGTCGATTTTATCGCCGCCTGTGTTCGGATCCGCATAAAGGCCCGGGAAGAACGCAAACCAGTTCATTGCCATCGCAACTTGACCGGATTTGAACGCATCCAGAGATTCACCCATATATGCGTTTGTATAGCCCGGAGGTGTCGCCGTTTTGTAGAATTCTTTATAGAATTCCAGAGCTTCGACAGCTTCCGGCGAATTCACAGCACCTTCCATGTCGTAACTGCCCGGCGTGTTTTCGTATTTGAAGCCCCATGGGTACAACGCAGACGTAACGCCCATGGTGATGCCTTCAGACCCTCGTTCCGTAAAGATCGCAGCGCCATAGACTTTTTGGCCGTCAATTTCCCGCCCTTGGAAAAACTGTGCGATTTCCAGCATTTCTTTTTGAGACGTGGGCTCGCCCAATTCGCGGCCAGTCGCAGCTTTGAAATCTGCCCGAATATCTTCGCGCGCGAACCAATCCTTGCGATAGAACCAACCATTCGCGTCGCCCATTGCAGGCAAAGCGTAATAATTTGGCGTGCCTTTTGGCCATGTGGAATACGCGTAAACAGTTGCCTCCGCGAAGTCCGACATGGAAATATTTTCGGCGTCAAAGAAGTCGTTCAATTTGACGTAGTGGCCATTTTCCGCGCCGCCACCAATCCATTGGCTATCCCCGATCAAAAGGTCGCATAACTTGCCGCCGGAATTGAGTTCGTTCAACATACGGTCGGCAAAGTTGGGCCACGGGATGAACTCAAAGCTCATATTGTGGCCAGATTGGGTTTCGAATTCTTTGCTCAACTCAACCAAGGCATTGGCAGGGTCCCAAGCGGCCCAACAAAGAGTGAGATCATCTGCTTGCGCGCTTCCTGCGAAAGTTGCCGCAACAAGGCTTAGCGCACTGACCGATGCCAGCTTAAACGTCTTCATAGTTTTTCCTCCCAGAAGTGGATTCGACTTCTCTTGTCGGAAACCGAATCGTCTATTCGACATGTATGAGGCTATTTGAGGTGCGCACCTCAAGTCTACTTTTTTTTGAGGTGCGCACCTCATTAGTGTCGGTGATTCACCCTATCTCTCTGATTTACAGATAAATTATATCTTGAGAGCCATCAGATTCTCAACCACAATACATTTGTCAAATTTTCATACCTCAGTGCACAATAGCTCGACAGCGACGATTCCCCTGAGCTGAAAAGGGTATATTTTTCTATGGACGGCATCATCGAAGACCTCTTTCATTACCCTATCAAAGGGCTCAGCGCGCAGCCCCTAGGCCACGTCACGCTAAAGGCGGGACATGGTTTTCCAATGGACCGAGCTTATGGGTTTGCACGCCCCGGAAGTGGGTTTGATCCCCTCAATCCTAAGCCTTTGCCAAAAACCAAATTCGTAGTTTTAGCGCGGGATGCCGACCTAGCGACACTCGCAACGAAATTTGATCCGACGCGCCAAATTCTGACAATCGCGCGCGATGGAACCTCTGCGGAGTTTGATCTGAATACAGAAAGAGGGCGCGATGCAGCGGCTGGGGTTTTGTGTGATCACCTGAATTTTTCGGAAGCCATGCGTCCCACTTTATGCTCAGCACATCCGCATAAATTCACCGATGTGTCCGTCGTCTCGCCTGCGATGATGAACGCTGTTTCCCTTATCAACATCGAAAGTGTCGCGCACTTCTCGAAATTGATTGGGCAGGACGTGAGCCCGGCACGTTTTCGCGGAAATATTGTTTTCTCAGGCCTGCCCGCACTGTCAGAATTGGACATGATGGGGCAAACACTTTGCATCGGTGATGTACGGATGAAACTGATCATGCGCACAAAAAGATGCCCAGCAACAGAAGTGAATTTGAATACAGGCGAGCGCGATTTGAATGTACCCAAGTTGTTACGCGAGCAATTTGGGCATTCCGACATGGGAGTATATGCGGAGATTTTACAAGGTGGCCTGATCCGCCCAGGTGATGGGATTTCCGTAATCGAAGGGTAGCTTCCGTTTCTCTGCAATCGAACTTACGGTCCCACTCCCACGCTTAACAGCCCTTTGAAGATCAATCGCGTTGCGGAATCCATTCATGCGTGCCACGAGCATTCAAAATCGCCGTCATTTTTATGCCGCTTGGTGTAACGGACATCAGCACTGACGATGTGAATGGGCGAGCCGCGCGTTGTGCCCCAGACATTAAATGCGTCACATATGTCCCAATCCATGTCCCGTCGTCACAGTTCTCCAATGATTTTGGAACGCGGAACACCTTGTCGATGTTTAACTGGTCGCAAACAAAAAGGTACATTTCGAAGTTTCGGCGCAATTCGTCATCATTCCGCAAGGTGACTGGTCCAGCTGACGTAATCAGCGAGAAAGGGTAAATGACCTTGCCTCGCCAAACCGCAAAATCCCGTGTGACGAAACACTCGGAAATTTCATCAAGAAACGCCTGAAACTGTTCGTTACTAATGTCGTCCATGAAACTTCACTGTTCTTGTCAAACGATGATTAAAAATTGAGCACATACTACAAGATGGCTGCAAATTTGAAAGAAAATCTCTGCTCAATTCTTGGTTTTCTGACGCTGTCTAACATTCCATCAATCGGGCACGGCTGATTTAGCACTGAGGAAAAAATGTTTGAACATAGGACTGCAAGCCGCACCTATTGCCCGGGCGTCACTTCCTATGCTGCCCTCAAAAATTTGCGGCACAATCAAGCCTCGGCTATCTTGTTGCGGCAGTCGCGCCCGCACTGCATCGACAAGCTTGGAACGCACATCGCTTGGCAAATGCCCATCAACGACAATCGCCTCAAAATCGATAACAGCACACACGGAAACACAAGCTTGAGCGATAGCGTTAGCCGCAGCTACGATCCATTCGTCGACGTGCGGCGCAAATGCCGTCCAATCTTGAGGATGCACCCAAAGTGCTTTGGGATCATGGCCTGATTTCGCTATTTTTTCTTCTAAAACCCAGATCGAGGCCACATCCAGTAATTGTTTGGTGCGGCCGTCTCTGTCCCCGATCCGCAAAGGGGCCAATGCGCCTGCATTCCCGCGTCCCCCTTCATAAACCGATTGGTTCAAAACCAAACCGCCTCCAATGAATGTGGACACGAAAAAATATGCATAGTCGTTAAACTCTCGCCCCCGGCCGAACACATGTTCAGCCCAACATGCACTCGTGCCATCGTTCACCATAAAAACCGGCAAGTCGGAAAATAATGCGACTTCCTCTTCAATCGAAATGTCCTTCCAAGACAGGAAAGCTAGTGGCGTATTTCCACCTACATCCCCCCACTTCCAAAGATCAAATGGAGCCGCGACGCCGATTCCGCAGATCTTCGCTACAAGTTTTTCATCTATTGAGAGTTTTGCCTCTTTAAGGCTATTGCGGATAAAACTGAATACAGTCTTGGGCAATGCAAACTTATACCCTAAATGCGCCTTGAACAGAACTGTTCCGCAAAGGTTCATAAGGAAGACTTCGCTGCTGCGTCGTCCGATCTTCACACCAAATGCCAAAGCTCCATTGGGGTTTAGTCCGATGGGAACGGAAGGTTTACCGACCTTGCCCTTGACAGGTTCGCCCTTAACGACAAAGCCGTCCCCTTCCAACTTACGCAAGATTACCGAGATCGTCTGCGCAGAGAGTTGAGTTTGTTTTGCGATCTCACTCCCGGGCATGGCGCCATAACGCTGTAATACCGAAAGGATCAAACGTTCATTGTGATCACGAACTCCTTTCTGGTTCACTCCACTGCTTAGGGGTCTTATTGTGGTGTCTTCGTTCATTTTACCATTCGACAGCTTCGTGGCGCGAACAATGCATCCACCAAATTAATAAATCAAGTTTGTTGAATAATTGACGAGTCATCTAAAATAGCGGGGTTGTATCGCTTGCTTCGAGCCCTTGAGGTCCACCAGCAAAATTTTGGAAAAGTCACGTAAGAATGAAAAATACAGCGACAGCCTTGCGTCAAGCTGAACAGACAAGCACTTGCGTAATTTCCGTTAAGATGAATGATGATGTCACTGCAGACGTAGTTCGACCGTTATCGCTCTGTATTCATGCAGGGCAGTGCACAACGACTTAGAAATTCAGGCCATCGGTTTTTGCAAAATCGCCAAAGTCAAAGTGTCCTTACGACCCACGAAACGCCTTTTGGCTCAAAGATGATTGCTCTGAGCGAATTCCCCGCGATTGTTATCGCTGATGGACCTGTATGAATTGAGAGAACCGATATTCGGTACCGTCTCAAAAATCGCTCGATATAAGGCCAAATAGCGGACATGTTCGGGCGTAGATCGCCAAATGATGTAAAGGCCAAATAAATGCAATTCACCGAACTTGTTCAAAACATTGAAGCCGTCAAGACACGCAACAAACGCCGTTTAGTCGCGCTGTGTGGATCTCCTGCCAGCGGAAAATCGACTTTAGCGGTGGCTTTGGAACAGGCTATTCCTGACAGTTGCGTCGTGCCCATGGACGGCTTTCATTTGGATAATCGAATTTTAGAACAGCGCGGCCTTTTGGGGCGCAAGGGATCTGCCGACACGTTTGATCGATCTGGACTGCTTCATTTGGTTGCGCGCTTATCGACCGAAGACGAAATTATTTTCCCAGTTTTTGATCGCTCCCTTGATCTCGCCATTGCAGGAGCGGGAATGGTCACATCCAAGACGAAAACTGTTATCATTGAAGGGAACTACCTGCTCTTGGACCGACCCGGATGGCGAGACTTATCAACGTTCTGGGACTTTTCGATATACCTTTCCGTGCCAGAGACCATCTTGCGCACCAGATTGATGACCCGTTGGCACGATCATGGCATCTCGCAAGACAGTGCACGTCGAAAAGTCGAAGGAAACGATCTTCCAAATGCATCCTTTGTCACCAACAATTTGCTACGCGCAGACATTCAACTTGAGAAACTGACGTAACGCCACATCGGGTTTGGGCTTTTTAAGCCGCGATGTATGGCTCTAAGGTTCGACAAATGGCGAAGGGAAACGAAGACCCGACGCTAAATCGTCACAAACAGGAAGTTTCCGATGAACCTTGATCAAGCCATGCAAGACCGCCGCTCCATACGTGGGTTCACGGACAAACCAGTTCCGCAAGAACTGCTCGAAGAGGTCATCGCTTTGGCCAACCGCGCGCCGTCCTCGATGAATACACAGCCTTGGCATTTGCATGTTTTGGCGGGTGAGCCGCTTGAACGCGTGCGCACAGGAAATACCGAACGCATGTTGGCTGGAGTCACACCGAGCCGTGAAATTGAAGACTACGCCGCCTATGAAGGCGAGCACCGCAAGCGCCAGATCGAGATCGCCGTGCAATTGTTTGAAGCGATGGGGATTGAGCGTCACGATGCAGAGCGTCGTCAAGACTGGGTCATGCGCGGATTTCGCCAATTTGATGCGCCGGTTTCAGTTGTTGTATGTTTCGATCGCTCACTTCTCGACAATACGATCGCTCACTTTGACACTGGCGCGATGACTTATGGATTGGTTCTTGCGGCATGGGCCAAGGGTCTCGGCTGCGTGATCAACGGTCAGGGCATCATGCAAAGCCCGGTTGTGCGCGAAGTTGCAAACATCCCAGAGGATCAGGTAATCCTGACATGTGTCGCGATGGGCTGGCCGGATGAGGATTTTGTTGCCAATTCAGTCGTCTCGCGGCGGCGTTCAATCGTGAACACCACGCGCTTCCTTGGCTTTGACACATAAACCCTCCGTCATGCCTGACGTGTTCGGCGTCTCTTAGAACAACACATCGCCGGCAGAGAACTCGGCGATGCTAAAGTTCTCGATGCGCAGAATTCCCCCCGCGTCGAAGTTAACCTCCATATGCGCACCGACATCATAGGCATCAGCCAACACCTCGGCAAAATCGGTATAAACGGTTCCCGACAAATCAAGTTTGTCCACGTTGTCCTCAAAGTCTCGAATACGGTCAAAGCCGCCACCGCCATTGGCATCGCTTGCAAATATGAAAATGTCGCGGGAATTGTCGCCCAAAGCAGCCCCATCGCCGCCCGTCAGCACATCATTGCCAGCGCCGCCCGCTATTTTGTCATTGCCACGATTGCCCACGATATTGTCGTCGCCGTCGCCACCCGCCAAGTCATCACCACCTGATCCCCCACGCAACGCATCATTGCCGTCTTCGCCCGTCAACACGTCCTTACCTGCACTTCCGAAGACGTGATCATCACCATCACCACCATAGGCAGTATCAGCCCCAAGCCCAGCTTCGATCCAGTCATTCCCAAGATCACCAAAGAGCTCGTCAGCGCCGCCTAAACCTTGCAAAATATCATTGCCTTCGCCACCCATTTGCGTGTCCGCCAAGCCACCTCCGGTCAATGTATCTTCGCCAAAACCACCGTCCAGGACATTGCCACCACCACGCCCAATCAGAACGTCATCTCCGTAGCCGCCGATCAGGACGTTCGCCTCAGAATTGCCGACAATTCGGTCGTTGCTGCTGGTTCCAAGGACGTTTTCGATGTTGATAAACGTATCGAGCCCTTGACCACTTCCAACATCTGATGGCGCCCCTTCCAACGAGACCACGACGCGTCCAGACACACCGGAATATGACACGGTATCGATACCTTCACCGCCATCGAAGACGTCATTCCCTTCGCCACCTATCAAGATGTCGTCGCCGGCGTCCCCGTTTAGATGGTCGTCCTCTTCGCCGCCAGAAAGTTCGTCATTGCCAGCACCACCGAACAAAACGTCATCACCTGTGCCACCCGCGATAATGTCGAGCCCGTCGCCGCCGCTGGCATAATCATTGCCTGAACCGCCAAAGATGTAGTCGTCACCTAAACCACCTGACAACAAGTCATCCCCGCCATACCCGCGAATGACGTCATCCCCTGACAAACCGAGGATATATTCGCGCGCGGTTGTTCCTGACAAATCGCTATCATCGTCTTCATTGCCAGTGTATTTGTCGAAAACCGGTAAGATTTCACCATCAAGATCGACAACTGCATCGTAATCTGACCGCCCCATGATCAAACGGTGTCCATCATGAAATTGCAGTAAAGGATCAACTGCAAGGTTGCTCAAATTGGCCCAGTAAAGGCCCGAGTCATGCTCAGCGCCAAAGCCTTTCGGGGATTTGTCGTCATTGTCGATATTCGGCAAATCAATCTCGAACAAACCGTCAAAGAAGTTCTCATTGGTGATTAAAACGCCATTTTGAAGCAGCATATTCTCCCAAGGAAACGTCACCGCGTCTTGCGAATGAGACAGGCCCAAATACCAATCTGGCGCAGTCAAATCCAAGGACAGCAAGTTGTTCGTAGCAACCCCTTCGTCAAACGACGCAAAGTTATTTAGCACCGCTGGATCGAGCCCCGCGGAAGCCAAAGCAATCGCATGAAGTTCGACATCATCGCTAACGTATTGACCATCAACTGCGGTAAACAGATCAACCATCGCGCCGCCAAGCGAATGTCCTGTGACGATCAATTTATCGATGCCGTTCGTCCCGTCATTGGCATAAGAAATCGCCGCATTAATGAGTGGGCGGAGCGCTTCGTAATAATTGGCTTGTCCGTCCGCCGTGAACGCTTGTCCGTCGATCACTGCCGATATTGCGTCATCTGTCCCGCGAAATCCCAAGACCAATGTGGTATCGCCATCCGCATCCACCCCACGGGTGAGCAACGCTTGTGCTTCCCATGACTCCAAGTTGTGCAACGGTTGACCTTCAAACAACCCGCCAGATGTGAAGCGCGTTTGGCTGTTGCCGACGAAATGGCTGCCAAGTTCGACATCTGTGAGAACTTCCCAAATGGGTGCCTCTAATGTGCCCCCAAACAGGGTCGCAAAGTAGTCATCATAGGCGTCATCTAACCCGTTGTCGTCTGTGTTTCGAAACGCCGAAGCAATGTCGACATCCCCATAAACCGCACGCACCATGTGGCTGGCCAATGCAATCTCGGTACCTTTGTCAGCAATTGTCGCACCGATGCTTTCAAATGACTCAGTTCGTGCGTGGTTTGAATAGTCCGCGTCTTGCGCAATTCCTTCGATACGAGCGGTGATCTCCAGATCACCTGTATGATCATGCGGCACCTCGAAATCGATGGATTGCTTATATGCCAAGCCTTCCCACAGCCCGAGGGAAAATTCTTCGCGTCCTATTTCCACATTGTCGGCATCAAAGAAGACAAGATCAAAGGCATCAAGCGTCGTGTCATCACCAATGTTCGTGACCGTGCCTGTGATCCGAATATCTTCACCAGCAAGTGGCGTTTTGTTGATTGAAATATCTGTGACCATAAGGTCGTGTTGGCTTGGCGTGAAGTATTCGGTCCGGCTATTATTGTCCGTCCGACTTTCGCCTTCCGTGTCGACGATGCGTACCTCGACCTTGTTTGGGCCACCTTCCGTCACGAAATAGGTGAAATTTTCTGTCCAAGACTGCCCGGCAAGCAACCCAAAGCTCAGCACCGACGTCGCATCTGGAACCGCTGCATCATTCACAAACAACTGAAGCGTCGTGAATTCAATGTAATTCCCGTCACCGATGTTTTCAATTTCAGCCTTCACAGTCATAAATTCACCCAATGACGGGTTTCCTGTGAACTCCAAATCCGTGATCGTCAGATCACCCTGCTTTGGGGTGAATGTTTCGGTGCGCGTATTGTTAGACGAAAATCGGTCGTCCCCATCCAGATTGACAAGCCGGACTTCGGCTGTGGTCTCGCCTGTTGTGTTCACCCTGAAGGTAAATCGCTCGGTCCATTCCTGCCCTGCGAATAGTCCCAAGGATACGATGGATTTTTCTTCGTAGACGCCGTTGATGTACAAATGAGCTTCGAACGGGCCCGCGTATTGATCGCCCTCATTCTTGAGATCAGCAGAGATCGTCATCAACTCATCGTATGTCGGGTTGCCGGAAAACCGCAGATCTTTAACCGCCATGTCGGGTGCGGCCGGGTATGACCAGTCAACGTTCACCTCCAAATAGCGCATGATCAAGGTCTGCCCGGTGTCGTTATCCACCTCCAGCTTCCAAGTTCCGTTCACGCCGTTATTGTTGAACCCACTTTCTTGCGACTTGGAATCTGTGCCGTTGAAATAGATGTCATAGTCATCCGCGCTGTCACTGTCATTTCCGTCATCCCCATCGTCGCCCCAACCATCTAGGTTAAAGTAGATGGTCTGCCGCTCGCCGTTGGGGGACCGCAAATAAATCGTGACATCGCCGAGATCGACGGACCCACCGCCGCTGGCATTGATGTTGAAACGATAACTGACGTTATCCACTTCGACCCCGCTCCCTTCCCCGCTTGGGTTGAAGCTATAGGTTCTGTATCCAGAGCCGATGGACCAATCGCTTCCGGTTGAAAAGGTGGCTGTGCCCATGATGATACCTTAGAAAAGTTGCTTGTTTAAATAATTTGACGGTCCGCGATCAAAGCGGTTTCTTCAACAGTATCGTCGACAAAGCCGCTCTGACAATCAGGTGATCACCCCATTCTCCTCTTTTAGAGCATTGTTTTTTCGCCACCTACATCACGCGCCGAACGAAGATAATGACTATCCAAGGTGTTTTTCATGTAACCTCGTTAGGGAAGGCGGATTTGGCTCAAGGCGCGCTAAGAAGCTTATCTACGGGCAGTCCGCTTGGCACAGATGCAGGAACACCAAGGACACCGCCGCGCGCGGTCTCGCCTGTCAAAGCACCCAGAAACGCGACAAGCTGATCCACGTCAAGGTCGCTCAATTCAGTCGGCTCAATGGCTATCGCGGCGCGTTGACGTTGCAGTTCCCGTGGGTCTTGCCAAACCATAAAATCAATGGCGGCCAGCCACGGAACAGTCGGCAGCTCTGCGGTCTGTGGGCTCCATCTCTCCCAAGATTGCGCAGGCGCAAGATGATGACGAACAATCCCCTCAAGGGTCGGATACGCGCCGTTGTGCCCATAGGGTCCCGTCAAAGCAACATTGCGCAGCATCGGCGTTCGGAACGCATAAGCATCCGCCAAATCATCGCTTTCGCCCATCCGCCCAACATCCCGCACCATGGGGTCAAAACGGCGCGTGCGACCCGGGCCAAAAGGCGGCAAACCTATTGCGTGAAATTCTTGATCAGACAGCAATGACCCTGCATGGCAGCTTGCGCAATTCCCTTTCCCATAAAACAGCTCAAGCCCCTGTTTTTGATTAGTATTCAACGCGGACATATCCCCAGCCAAGTAGTCATCAAAAGGGCTGTCAAAACTTGTCCACTCCGCAATCATGAAGGCGCTCAGCGCATTGGCAATATCGGATATTGTGATGTCATCTGCTGAATGAACATCTGGATAAACTTGGGCGAACTTAGTTGCATAGGCCGGGATATGGCGCACCCGGTCAGTCAAGATTGGCCACGCATAGTCGATGCGGTTGTGCACGGCCCCTGCCACTTCGTTCTCCTTTGGATTTCCGGCCATTTCAAACTGGGCCACCAGCGGGAAAATCGCTTGCGCAGCCAAGAGCGTATCTAGGCCTTCTGGTAGCCATTCCTCGGCCGGTGAGTTGAAACCGTTTTCAAACGTGTCAGCTTGGCTTAGGCGGCCATCGTGAAACATCACCGATATGTCTTTGGCACCAAGGTTCCAAAGGCCCGGTGCGTTTCGCGGGATGCGTTTGCGAATGCGATCCTGCCCTTCGCCTGCCGTTCGCTCTGGCCCAACACCTTTGCCGCCCTCGCCGATACCAAGGCTTAACCCATCGCCTGTGCCGAAATCTGGATGATGGCAGGTGCTACACGCTATGTTTCTGTTGCCCGATAAGATGCGATCATAAAACAAGAGCTGACCGAGTTCCGCTTGCGCCGGATCGACTGCAATGAAATCATCCGACACCAAAGCACGTGGCAAATCCGTCGCCATGACGGGCCCCGCCAACAGGAGAC
Source organism: Aliishimia sp. (assembly GCA_039978895.1). Lineage (GTDB taxonomy): Bacteria > Pseudomonadota > Alphaproteobacteria > Rhodobacterales > Rhodobacteraceae > Aliishimia. The sequence goes on along the minus strand of JBDWAL010000055.1, from coordinate 113,685 downwards.
ACACATGCGCAAGATAGTTTTTGCCCTTATTTTGGCGGCGTTTCCCGCTTCGGCGGAAATAGAACACGCCCGTGATCTGATGGAAGATGGCGCTTACACTGCTGCTTATGACGCGCTTTGGCCCGCGGCACGATCTGGCAACGCGGACGCCGAAGAACTGATCGGTGTCATGTATGCGATGGGCCTTGGGGTCACCCGCGATGATGAGCGCGCTTTCGAATGGTATTTGCGCTCTGCGATGAAGGGGCATCCCGGCGCGCAATCCGGTGTTGGTTGGTACTATGAAGTTGGTCGCGGGTTGCCTGCCATTGACCTTGTCCGCGCATATATGTGGTACACACTCAGCGCGATTGGCGGCGATCCCGATGCGGCGATTTCCTTGGAAGAAGTGGTCAAAAAAATGACGCAAGAGGAGATTGATCGGGCCCATATTTTGGTCGCTGATTACAAAGTGTGGATGTATCCGTTCCGCTGAGTTTGGCAGCGCAAACGTATGTTGTGAAGTCTTACGTAAAAAGGCCGCCCATGTGAGCGGCCTTTTCTTTATTTGATGTCCCCAAACCTTAGTTCAGGTCAGCCGCGCGGTCTGCGTTCACATCTGCTTCTGCAGCTGCCACGGCACTGGTAAGCGCATCAAAGATTGCCGGACCACGTGTCACGTTCCCTTTGAACCAGTCATAGACAGGTACGGAAGCCGCTGCGAAGGCCGCTTTTTGCTCTGGTGTCGGCACATAAAGGTCGCCACCACCCGCCACGAATTCTTCGTAAGCTTGGATCGATTTGCGTTTTGGTGACGCGAACGTGGCCTGCTGCAAGGCATAGAACCCATCAACCACAACACGGCGCATGTCTTCTGGCATGGCAAGGAACTTCTCGTTGCTCATCCACCACAACGCGCCCATATACGCATGCCCGTCAAGCGTGACATATTGCAGACCTGCATCCGGGAATTTCATGCCCATGATGTCGGTGATGCCGTTTTTGGACCCCTCAACAACGCCCGTTTGGAACGATGTGAACAGCTCTGGCCATGGGATCGGCGTCGGGGATGCACCAAGCGCTTTGACAAGCTCCTGCGGCAGATCGGCAACCACAGTGCGGATTTTCAAACCGTCCATATCGGCGGGCTCAGCAACACGGCGTTTTGTGTTGGCAAAGTTGCGCCATCCGCCTGTGTTCCCGATGGTCATCAAGCGGATCGCGTCGCCGGAATCCTCAAGCGCCATATCCCGCATGGTGCGTGTGAAATCACCTGACAAAACATGCTCAGCGATACGGTCATCTGCCATCAGATAAGGCAAATCCAGAACTTGCACATATGGGAAGATGCCCGATGCACCGCCAGAGGTGGAAATATAGACATCGATGCTGCCATCGGCCACGCCTTGCAGACATTCCGCACCGTTTGAGCACAGCTGTGTACCGATGAACAACTCAACGGCGATCGCGCCGTTGGAGGCGGCTTCGACATAGTTTTTGAACACGACAAGACCGTCATAGTCTTCGTCGTTTGTATTCGAGTTGGCCGTCGCGCGGATCGAATATTCCTGTGCGCTCGCCATCATGGTCGACCCTGCAATCAGCGCAGCGGCCGTCAGGGTTTTGAGGGTGGTTTTGATCATTGGTTTGCAGTCTCCCTAGTATTGATTTCAGATTTTAGTTGGCAAACCCCGTTAGGCGGGGAATGGTCATGGATATTGCCGGAACATAGGTAATCAAGAAGATCACAGCGACCTCCACTGCCAGAAATGGCAAGATTGCCCGCGCAATGGTTTCCACCTTTTCCTGACTGACAGCCGCGGCCACGAACAACACCAGCCCCATCGGTGGCGTGGCAAGACCCACGGTTAGATTGACGCTCATGATGATCGCAAAATGGATCGAATCCACCCCGAGATCCGTAAAGATCGGTGCAAGGATCGGTCCAAGAATGATGATCGCGGGACCTGCGTCCAAGAACATGCCGACGATGAACAACAGCAAGTTGATCAAGAACAGCAGGATCAGCGGGTTTTCCGACAAGGTCAGAATGTAATCTGCCAGAATTTGCGGAGCATAGGACAACGACACAACGGTCTTAAACGCCATAGCCGCACCAACCAGCAACAACACAACAGCAGAAGTAAGTCCGGCCCGGCTAAGGATGTCTGGCAAATCCTTCAGCGACATGGTGCGCAAAACAAAGAACGCGACAAACAATGCGTACGCCACAGCGACCGCAGCTGCTTCAGTGGGGGTAAAGACGCCGCCTAAAATACCACCAAGGATAAGAACTGGCGTTTGCAGTGGAACAATCGCGCGCTTGCAGATGGTGCGAAATTCAGAGCTGACCTGCGTGCGTAACGCCAACATCAACCCGTGCGTTACAGCGACTGACCCAAAGAACGTGGCCCATGTGAGCAGGACAGATGTGGTTTCAAACGGGATGAAAACCCAAAGCAACAAACCGATGTTCAACCGCACCAGCGCGAAGGACACCCATTTCTCCAAACGGCCCAATTCAACGCCGTCGAACTCAACCCGTTTGGCCGCAGGAAGGTCGTAACGATCCGCTGTCACACGGATCATCACCATCAATCCAACCCCCACAAGGATACCCGGAACGATGCCCGCAAGGAACAAGGCCGCCACGCTTTCCCCCATGACATAAGCATAGATAATCATGATGCCCGAGGGGGGGATAATTGGTCCGATAACAGAAGACGCCGCAGTGATCGCGGCCGCAAATCGGCGCGTGTAGCCTTCTTTTTCCATAGCAGGGATCAACATGGAACCAAGTGCAGATGTGTCAGCCACCGCAGAGCCTGACAGACCTGCAAACAGAATGGAGCTTAGCACGTTCACTTGCGCAAGACCGCCACGCAGATGACCCATTAACGCTTGCGAAAATTGCACAAGGCGGATCGTGATCCCACCTTTGTTCATCAACTCGCCCGCCAGCATAAAGAACGGGATCGCCATCAACGGGAAACTATCCATGCCGTTGTAAACATTGCGGTAAAGCAGCGTGATATCTTTTTCTTGCCCGTTCATCCAAAGCAACAAACCCGGGGCTGCGAGAAGTCCAAAGAACACAGGCAAACCGATCAACAGGAACAATAAGAACAGCGGGAGGAACCAAATGAGCATTATTCGGCTCCCTGTGCTGATACGGATGGGTCAATTTCGGGAAGGCGGTCAGCCCCACCAAGCAGTCCAACCAGACTGCGCAAGATCAGTTCCACGTTCACTGCAACAAGCAGGACAACACCCACAAGCAGCGACAACATCATCCAACTGCGCGGGATCCGGAACCATCCATCAAACGTGGGCAAATAAAGCGAAGCAGTGGCGAACCGCCCGCCAAAACCAGTGACTTCCTTATAGCCGATTTGGACAGCGACAAGCAGGATCAAGATCGAAATGACAAGCAGCACTAGGCTTAAAAGGGCAGCCCCGCGTTTTGAGAAAAGGCCGGAAATCATATCCAAGGCAACAAAGCTACCACGCCGAAACGCAGTGGGCGCCATCAAACCCGTCATCCAAAGCATGCAAAACCGCGCCGCTTCATCGGGCCAAGGCAAGGCATTGTTGAAAACGTAACGCGCGACAACTTGGATCAGGATCGCAGACACCATGAACACAATAGCCATGATGCCAACCGCGCGCCCAATCTTGAGCAAATACGCGTTCGCCATGCTGATCGGTGCAAGCACTGTCAGTAATGCGCCCATTGAGGACCCTCCCTTGTGTCGTGGGCCCGGCAGTTATGTTCCACCGTGACCCATGTCGCGCACTAAAGCATGCACGAATTCGTCAGCGCGTTAAGCGCTTTTGTCTTGTGGGTCTGCCTTCGTTGAGACAGTCCCGTAATCGCCCCCAAAAAACGTAAGTGGTGCACCTTCGCGCATCTCAGCACGTTGAACTTGGCCCACTATAATCACGTGATCCCCCGACTCATGTGCAGCCACCCTGCGGCATTCAAACCGCGCAAGGCAATGATCAATCAAAGGCACCCCATCAGCATTTATACTGTGGGGTATGTCATTAAGGGCAAACACATCGCGCGCAGCCAATTTGCACACATCAAGCTGCTCAAGCCCCAAAACATGGATTGCATAGTGGTCCGCAGCTTCAAAAAATGGGAACCGCCGCGCGTTGCGATCAACCGACCAAAGAACCAGCGCTGGATCGAGCGAAACCGACGAAAAGCTGTTGGCCACAATGATCGCAGGACCGTCCGCGCTCGGCACAGAAATAACAGTGATACCTGTTGCAAACTTGCCAAACGCATCGCGCAGCAAACGGTCGCTTCCATCTTGGGCAGAAAAGGCTGTTGGTTGGTTCACTCGCTGCATTGTCATCAAGCCACCTCGTGGCCCAAGGCCGCTTCGTATAAGCGGAACCATGTGGGTCGATCTAACGTAACCTGCATCGCAGCACCGATCTTTTTGATGCGCTCCAAATTATTCGTTCCCATAACAGGGAGAATGCCAGCAGGATGGGCCAACAGGAAGGCAACTGCCACAGCCGCCCGGTCGACACCTTGTGCACTTGCGATCTCATCCAAGATCGTCTGCACCGCGCCATTGCCGGTCATCAAATCCCCGCCACCCAAGGGCGACCACGCCATCACGTGCTGGCCTTGGCGTTGATGGAACGCAAGATCGCCATTGGTAAACGGCGAAATTTCACCAAGCGAGATTTCGATTTGATTGGTTAACAATTGGCTTTTCATGCCCGATTGCAGAAGTTCCCAATCCCATGGCCGAAAGTTTGACACACCCACTGCACCAACCTTGCCAGACGCCACAGCACCATCAAGCGCAGCGCCTGTCTCATGGTGGTCCATAAATGGATCAGGTCTGTGGATCAGCAGGAGGTCGATGTGATCAATCGCCATATCCCGCAACGAGTTCTCAATAGATTGTTCGATATGCGCGCGCGACGTGTCATAGTATTTTCCGGGCGCGTTTTCATAACGCCCCACGGGTGCCACGATATCGCACTTGGTCACGATCTGCATTTTAGCGCGCAGTCCGGGATCGGCTTTCAGTGCTTCACCCAGAATACCCTCGGCCACATACCCACCATAGATGTCGGCTTGATCAAACGTAGTGATGCCCTGATCCAGACATGCGTGGATTTTGGCTTGGACATGGGACACAGAAGTGTCAGCATCATCGCCAAGCCGCCACATGCCATAAACGAGACGGGAAAATTCCAAAGTATCCGACAGTTTAACACGGTCCATTAACGACGCACTCCTGTGCCAAGGGGGGTTGCGGGGGTGCTGTTTGGCACACGCCCATAAGCATGCGGCAATGAGCATGTTTTCAACTGTGGTAAAACCCGCGATCCGAAATGCTGAGCTTCTTCGAGATGCGGATACCCCGAAAAGATGAAGGCGCGAATGCCCATTTTTTGATACTCTTCGATTTTCGACAACACTTGATCTGTTGAGCCAACTAGGGCCGCGCCACATCCAGATCGAGCACGACCAACGCCAGTCCAAAGGCCGGGTTCAACATAGCCAAACTTATCCGCAAGTTCACGTGCTTTGGCTTGATGAGACACCCCGAGAGATGTCGAATCCAACGCGCGTTCACGGATCAACTGTCCGTATTCATCGTCCAGCTTTGACACAATGTAGTCGGCATATTCACGGGCTTCGGCCTCGGAATCCCGCACGATCATGTGGACCCGTAAGCCATAGTCCAACGTGCGATTATAACGTTCGGCCACGGCGTTCACATCGCGCATCCGGCCCTTGAGGTTTTCGACAGGTTCTGGCCACATTAGATACACATCGCAATGCTCGCCACATAACTCCAATGCAGCTGGCGAGTACCCACCAAAATATAGCAATGGACCGCCTGTTTGATACGGGCGTACAGGGTCCGTGGTCAGGCCTTCGAAATCGTAAACCTCTCCTTTGAAGTTGATCTCATCCTGCGTCCAAGCCTGCTTTAGAATTTCAACCACCTCGCGTGAGCGTTGGTACCGAAATCCGCTATCCGCCTTTTCACCCGGAAAATCAGACGAGATGATGTTCACCGTCAACCGTCCTTCAAGCATGTGATCCAATGTCGACAAGGTGCGTGCCAACATGATTGGCTGCATCTCGCCACAACGCACAGCCGCAAGCAGATTGATCTTTGATGTAATCGGCGCGCAACCGGCTACAAAGCTAAGCGTGTCTTGCCCAACCTGATAAGACGAAGGGCACAGAATGTTACGAAACCCCTGCGTCTCAGCTTCGCGAACGATGTCAGAGCAATGCTTCCACGACGAACGCAAATCGCCATCAGGTTGTCCCAAGAACTGGTAGTCATCCGAGCAAAGCGCCGAAAACCACGATACTTCAGCCGCATCTAGATCGGGGGACGTAATAGGAACGACAGTCATCGTCTTGGGGCCTTTCGAACGTGCCAACTTGGGACTTGCGTAACATTGCGATTGATGTAGATCAATGATGTATCAATTTTCAATTCGCAGCGCTGTGCCCAACTTTGAAACCGCCTCGTCAAACCCCGCAATCGCTTCCGATCTATGTTCAGATCGCAGAGTTGCTGACACGTGATATTGTCGCGGGTCGTCTGATTGATGGCGAACGGCTTGCGCCCGAACGCGACATGGCCGCGACACTGGGAATTTCCGTGGGCACTTTGCGCAAAGCGCTTAATATAATGGTTGAAAAGGGCCTGATCGCGCGTGTGCATGGGTCAGGAAACTATGTGCTTGCCGCGGGTGATACAGGAACAGTCTATGCAATGTTTCGCTTAGAACTGTTGGAAGGCGGTGGGCTGCCACGTGCCGATGTCTTGGATTTGGACCTGCTCGATAAGCCTGCTGATTTGCCCGATTTTGGCACGGCTTCACAAGGCACACGCATTCGCAGATTACGCTGGTTGAATGACACAATTATTGCCGTGGAAGAAATCTGGCTGGACGCAGATGCCGGACTCATCGATCACGAGACAATGTCCGAATCGCTTTACGCCACCTACCGCAAGCAATTGGGCCTTTGGATTCAGCGCGCGGAAGATCGCGTTAGCCTAGGACGCGTCCCAAATTGGGCGCCCCAAAGTTACGGGCCAAACCCCGGCAACACGGTCGGCTATATCGAACGGCTTAGCTGGGCCGACACAACCGCATCGCACACATCTTTGGCAGCCATTGAGTTTTCGCGCACATGGTATGATCCAGACTGCGCGGTCTATGTACAACGACTAAAATAAGGATCGCCACGTATGGCACAACATATTCGCTATGGCCTCATTGGATGCGGCATGATGGGTCAAGAGCATATGCGCAACATCGCATTGTTGCCCGATGCCAGCGTTGCTGCGTTCTTCGAACCGGATGCGGGCATGGCTTCTTTGTCCCAAAGCATCTGCCCAGAGGCTATTGCGGTCGACAGTCTGGATGAGTTGTTGGCGATCGACGCACTCGATTGCCTGCTCATCGTCAGCCCAAATTTCCGCCACATCGAACAGATTGAGCAAATCGCAACAACGCGCCCCCTACCGTTATTGGTCGAAAAGCCGCTGTTTACCGATCCAACGGATGCCGCGAAACTGGCTGACCTGCGCGTCCGTTATGCCGCCCCCATTTGGGTCGCGATGGAATATCGTTACATGCCCGTCATCGCAGAGTTTCTGGACAAAGCCGACGTAGCAACGGGCGGCATCAAGATGTTGACCATCCGCGAACACCGCTTTGCGTTCTTGGAAAAAGTCGGGGATTGGAACCGCTTCAATCACTACACAGGCGGCACATTTGTTGAGAAATGCTGCCATTTCTTCGATTTGATGCGCTTTGTTCTGGGCGCAGAGCCCGTGCGGGTCATGGCCTCTGCAGCGCAATCTGTGAACCATTTAGATGAAACTTACGACGGGAACGTGCCTGACATCATGGACAATGGTTATGTGATCGTCGATTTCGACAATGGGGCACGAGCCATGTTGGAATTATGTATGTTCGCCGAGGGCAGCGCTTACCAAGAGCACCTGTCAGCCGTCGGCGCGTCGGGCAAGATCGAAGCGTTTGTGCCTGGTCCCGGACGATTTTGGCCGGAGCATCTAGGCCCTGCGCCTGTGGCACAATTGGTGACTAGCCCGCGCCATCCCCAGGGGCCTGTCACCCATGATATTCCCGTAGACCCCGAATTGCTTGAGGCAGGCGATCACAACGGGTCCACCTACTATCAACATCAACGATTTGCGGCCCTTGTCCGCGGGGAAACGGATGCCCCTGAGGTATCAATGCGTGATGGCTGGGCCGCGGTCGCAATGGGACTGGCTGCGCAACACTCCGCCACGACAGGGACAGCCGTCGATCCAAGAGATTGGATGTAAACCTGCGATGAGTTAGCTATCGCGCGCCTTGTCCAGAAATTTTCGCAGGTCTTCCAAGACTGGCTTAATCTCGATGAGGCGCGCCACATCAAACTGCTCAAACAACTCCGAAGACGCAGCGACCAGTTTTCCAATGGTCTCGCCCCGCAAAGCCCGCCCCGCAGGCGTCAGCCACACCGTTTTTGAACGACCGTCATCCGGGTTGGGTCGCATTTCGATGAGGCCCCGTTTTTCCAACACTTGAAGTGTATGCGTCAGCGACGTTTTAGGTATCTGGAAGGCCCGCGCCATGCGCTGCGGAGTTGTGCCTTCTCCAACGCGGATCAGGTGATTGATAACCGCGAAATGTGCAGCGATCATTCCTGCCGGAAGTTGGGCTTCCAAACGGGCGGTTGTCAGCTGATCAATGATCCCGATTTCATTGAACACATCAAAAAGTGCGGCCGGGTCTTTTGTCATGTCGCCTTTGCGCCTCACCTCTGCTCAAGGCCTATCAGAGTGCACAACTTGTCAGGACGCAAGCCAAAGCCGCACGACCACATTTACGTGATGCCATCGATCCGCTTGGCGTCCAAAGTCCAGCGCGGACTAGGAGGCACTTGTGGGCCATATCCAATACGCGAAAACATTTGAACTGTCCCACCATTTGGGGCCAATCGATCATGAATTTCGGCATAAATCGCAGACATTTCGGTGTATTCTTGCAATGCTTGGCTTAGGGGCTGCATTCCTAATCCCAACGCAGTGACGGCTAGATTTGTGCGCAACCAATCGCGACCGACCGCGATTTGATCCTGACGTTGATTGGCGGGAGTGACCAACCAGATATGACCCATGGCGGTCTGTGTGTTCTCCAGAACCGCGTTAACACCTTGTTGGAACATTGCCCCATCAGGGTCAATTAAACCGTCCCGCGTGAACATTCCCAAACGGCCAAGGCTTTCAAATAAAGGCCCAGTAAAGTCGATCCCATCTGGATTTGCATCCACCTCGCGACGTCCAATCCGGATCAGATCGACGCTTTCTTTATAGGTGTGTGGCGTTTCCAGTTCGACCATCAGTGCTTTGCTGCTAAGTCCGCGAAAATATGTGATGTCGTCGGATGCGATACTCCCTCCCGCTTGCGTGACACAGGCAGTTTCTATGACTTGCGTTAGGTCCGATTGAGCAACTGGGCGCGCTGTATCAAAGGGTTCCTTAAGCGAGCGACGCTGCAGCACATGTTCAAAAAGAGGATCGTGTGCCGCAGGTGTTGGGGCAAAGCGGCAGATCGCAACAGGGCGTTGATCAAGAGCTGCAACATCACTGCCTTCAGGGAAAAGATCAGTTTTCACCTCCCATCCCTCTTCCAAGGCCGCCATTTGCATCAATTCCAACAAGCACCCCAAACCTATGGTAATCTGACGGCTAAACGGGTCTGTGTGTGGCAGCAATCGATCCGTATCGGCGTAAAGCACCACCGTATCAGGCTGACTAAGATCGACTTTCCACGGCTGACGATTATGCGGGTTGGGCGCAAGGATAGCCCAACTTAAAGCACGCATGCGCGGATCATCATAAGTCCCTGCGATTTCCCATGGCTTTAGAGCTGATTGCAGGGGGCGTGTGACAGAATACCCAAAGCTACCGGCGGCTGCGAAAATGGTTCCGCCACCCAAAATGGCCAAAGTTCTTCGACGGGACAAATTCATAACGCTCTCCATTTGGTACGATATCGAACTTATTATAGTTCGATATCGGATTAGTCAAGCTTCCCTTCCCGAGTTGTTGACCTCCCGGCATGGCAACGATACCCATTTGTAAAAAAGCTAGATCAAGGACGCCAAGATGCCCCCAATCACATGTATTGATGACCTAAAGCGCATCTATGAACGCCGTGTCCCGCGGATGTTTTTTGACTATTGCGAAAGCGGAAGTTGGACCGAACAGACCTTTCGCGAAAACAGTTCTGACTTCGAAAAACTACGTCTGCGTCAACGTATTGCGATCGATATGACGGGACGTTCGACAGCCGGTCAGATGATCGGTCAGGACGTATCCATGCCCGTTGCATTGGCCCCGGTCGGGCTGACCGGCATGCAAAGCGCCGACGGCGAAATCAAGGCCGCACGCGCAGCGGAAGCTTTTGGGGTTCCCTTTACGCTTTCGACCATGTCGATCAATTCCATCGAAGAGGTCGCCGCCGCCACGACCAAGCCGTTCTGGTTCCAGCTTTATACGATGAAAGACACAGATTTCACGTCCCGGCTGATCGAACGCGCCAGAGCAGCCAAGTGTTCAGCTTTGGTGATCACGCTTGATCTGCAAATCCTTGGACAACGTCACAAGGACATCAAAAACGGCCTGTCCGCCCCACCCAAATTGACCCCAAAAACAATCGCGAACCTGATGACGAAGTGGACATGGGGCCTCGAAATGCTCTCGGCCACGCGGCGGGATTTCGGCAACATTGTGGGCCATGTTGAAGGTGTTTCGGATACTTCTGAACTTGGCTCTTGGACGGCAGATCAATTTGATCCTGCATTGGATTGGGGCAAGGTCGAAAAACTTATGGAGCAATGGGGTGGCAAGGTTATCCTCAAGGGTATTCTGGACCCCGAAGACGCTAAGATGGCTGCCAAACTTGGGGCGGACGCGATCACAGTATCCAATCATGGCGGGCGACAATTGGACGGTGCACTGAGTTCTATCCGTATGCTGCGTCCCATTTTGGATGCGGTTGGTGACGATGTTGAAGTTCACCTCGATAGCGGCATCCGGTCAGGTCAAGACGTGCTGAAAGCCCTCGCGATGGGCGCCAAAGGCACGATGATCGGGCGCTCGTTCATTTATGGATTGGGTGCGATGGGACAAAAAGGCGTTCAAACCGCACTTGAGGTGATCCACAAAGAACTCGACACCACGATGGCCCTATGCGGTGAGACGAATGTCGCTGATCTGGACACGAACAACCTGTTGATACCTGCAGATTTTGAAGGTCACTGGCAGAAGTAACGCAGGGGTGCGCCACGGGCGCATCTCTTATCCCTTAAGTGGTGTGGCGCTATGGTGCATGTCGCCACAGATCGCTAAACTCTGACTATGCTGGTCCTATCCGAAGCAAATCTTGTCTTTTTGGCGGTTCCCAAAACCGGCACAACATCTGTTGAGATGGCATTGCGCCCAAAATCCGACATGGCGTTGATGAAGGGGCGCAAGCACATCACTGCGCAGCGCTATCGCAACAAGATCGCGCCCTTCCTCAAGCAAACCTTTGGTATTGCGCCACAAACCCTTGCCGTAATGCGTGACCCAATTGAGCAAATCCGATCGTGGTATCGCTATCGTTCCGGCGCACGGCAACAAGGTGGTCCCAAATCGACAGGCGGGATCAATTTCGACGATTTTGTCCGCGCTGTTATCTCGGATGACCCTCCCGCGTTCGCCGGAATTGGCAGCCAGTTTAGTTTTTTGACTGACGGCAAAGGGCGTTTGGTGGTGGATCATTTGTTTGCATATGAAACCCAGCCCGCATTTCGGGAATTTTTATCAACGCGTCTCAACGAAGATATCATCTTCAAGCATAAGAACGTCTCTCCGAGGGCGCATGCACCGCTGTCTGAGAACGTTGAAGCTGAACTGCGCGCCGCGCGCTCACGAGAATTCGCGCTTTATGACCGGCTCATGGACGCAGGCGGTTATTTGGGGCCCGCTGCCTGAGCCACCTGCCGTGCTAACGCCGGGATCAAGAACGCCGACACACACACCAAAAGGGCGGCCACCAAGCCAAACGACACACGCAATCCAAACACTTGCGACACAGCCCCCATCGCGGGTGGTCCCAGGAAGAAAGCAGCATAGCCAAGCGCTGAGGACCGAGCGATGGCAGCAAGCCGAAATTCTTCCGGAACAGATCGGCCAATAAGCGCAAACGCAAGTGGCACCACGACAGAAATCCCAAGCCCTGCGCACGCAAACCCTGCATAGGCGACCGTGATCGTCGGGGCAGCGCCCGCAACGCCAAGCCCGATTGCGGCCATCAAACACGCCATCGACATCAACCAAATATCCGAAAAGCGACTGGCCAAAACATGCCCGAACATGCGCCCAATTCCCATTGTCAGGCCAAATAATGCGGGGCCTAGCGCGCCGTGGCCGGGTTCTCCACCCAAGGTGCGTTCAAGGTGCAACGCAGACCACCCTTCCGTGGCCGCTTCCGCAAGAAAGGCCGCAAGCACAACGCAGCCACCGACCAATACCAACAGGTTTGGTAATCTGCCCGCATCGACAGTGTCATCCTCCGCTGGCGGTGTGATCGCGCGCGGCGATCTCATAAGCAGGCAGAACACAAGAATTACGGCTGATAACAGCGACAAGGCTTGCGCCGGGTTCCAATGTGCCTCGCGCAACACGCCAGACATTACAGCCCCGCCCGCGAATGCAAACGAATACATACCATGGTTCAAATTCATCAACGCGCGCCCTGTTTTGGCTTCGTTTTCTGCAACCTCAGAATTGGCAAGCACGTCCGCGACACCGGAACCGATGGTTGCTAAAAGCAATGCCGCCACAAAGGTCAACGGCCCGATCGAATGACCCGCGGATGCAAACCCCACCCCAATCATCAAACACCCGACGATGACGGCCCACCGGCCAGCCAACCTGAACGCCAATGGCGCAAGCCACATTGATCCCAATGCGCCAAAGGAGGCGATCAGCATCAACGCTCCGTAAAGCGCATCCGATGCCCCAATCTGTGCTTTGACAGGCGGAACCAATCCAGCGAAACTGCCCCAGCCCATACCCACCACCATAAAGGCAGCGATTTGGCGGCGAGAAACCGCGATATCAGACAAGAATGACATGGTTTTAGCGGTGTCATGCACACGCGCCGCCTTCAAGTCCTATTACACACCATTTTTGGGCTTTCCATAAGACCTGATCCCGTCTAAAGCAGCGGCTTCACGCGGTGCGACAGCCTTGGAGGCGCGCCGCCCTTATTTATTGGAGAATGACTATGGCTGGTGAGATTCCTAATCTCGAAGCTCAGGTCCGTACGGGGACAGGCAAGGGCGCCGCTCGTCAAGCTCGTCGCGACGGGATGGTACCTGGGATTGTTTATGGCGGCGGGGAAGACCCTGTTTCGATCAACATTCCGTTCAACAAACTGCTTCAAAAGCTGAAAGCAGGCCGCTTCATGTCCACTTTGTGGAACTTGAAAGTGGAAGGTCAAGAAGACGTTCGCGTCATCTGCCGCGGCGTGCAACGTCACGTTGTTAAAGACTTGCCAACGCATATCGACCTGATGCGCCTCAAGCGCACAAGCCGTGTAAGCTTGTTTATCCCAGTCGAGTTCATCAACGAAGATCTGGCACCAGGCATCAAAAAAGGTGGCCTTCTGTCGGTTGTTCGTCAGGAAGTTGAACTTTCGGTTATCGCTGGCGATATCCCTGACACACTGACTGCCGATCTGACAGGCTTGGAAATCGGCGACACGATCACCATTTCCTCGATCCCATTGCCAGAAGGCGCGCGCCCAACAATCGACCGCGATTTTGTTGTGGGCAACTTGTCTGCACCATCTGGTCTGCGCTCTTCCGACAACGAAGGCGACGGTGAAGCCGAAGCGGATGACGCGGAAGCATCAGAGGAATAAGCCGATCCCTAGGAACGGTATTGAAGGGCTCCGATTTTTCGGGGCCCTTTTTCGTTGGGTTTGACATCTAGAACGCGGATTGACGCCCGGATCACGTTCAGGTGATCCACCCGGCTTTCATATAGCCCAACTGCCCGGCGACACGTTAGCAATTTGTCACCATTGGCGACCCGGGACCCGATATGATCAAATTTCTCACAGCTGTATCGTTGACCTTTTTCGCAAGCTCCGCCTTAGCCGAGCTTTGCCCAGCCTACTACCGTTTTGCAGATTTTGGCCTGATCGGGAACGATGGTGCCCTTTATCGAAGCGGTCCGACCTTCCGCACTGAGGATTTCGACGGCAGCACAATTGCTGATCTCACGGCGACAGATTGTATTGAGGGTCGCGATATCGCCATCGACGGGCATGGCAATCCGATCCCACTTGTCCGAAAGATTGACTATCGGCCCGGCCGCGCGAAACTGGATGTCTCGAACTTGTCCCTTGCACGCGTCGAAGATGCGACTCTCGTCGCGGATGACAATGCTGCCGCGCATCGCGCACTTCGCTCGAACCCGACATCTACCTTGACCAAAGGCGCGAGCGCTTTATGCGCCGCGCCCGTTGATGACGCCACTCGTCTGAGCTGTCAGGTCGTCACACCGTTCGCCACAAAGTTGCCCGCAGTCGTCTACTGCGATGCCACCATTTGCACAATCACAGGCTTGGTTGTGCATGATCAGATTGTAGCATCTGCCACGTGGCCGATCACCGCCGAGCTCTTGGCGTCCCCGGCGCAAACCGGTCAAGAAATTTCAGCTAAGCTGCAACATATCCACGATTTCCTCGAACCGCTCACCGCAGCGTTTTAGCCATGCACCGCATCATTCGGGTACCTCTAGCGGCATGCGATGCGACCTGCTATGGTGGCAGCACCATCAAGAAGTAGGTCAGCAAATGTTACTTATCGTCGGCCTCGGCAATCCCGGCTCGAAATACGCGATGAACCGTCACAATATCGGCTTCATGGCTGTGGACAGGATTGCAGACGATCACGGATTTTCAGGGTGGAAGTCTAAATTCCAAGGTCAGATCAGCGAAGGACGGCTAGGATCTGAAAAAGCTGTATTGCTCAAGCCGGAAACCTTCATGAACCTGTCTGGCCAATCCGTGGGCGAAGCCATGCGGTTCTATAAGCTCACCCCGGCTGACGTCATTGTGCTGCACGATGAAATCGACCTCGCCCCGGCCAAAGTTCGTTACAAGACAGGCGGCGGTCACGCGGGGCACAATGGGTTGCGCTCAGTGCATGGACATATCGGGGAAGCCTATGCTCGCGTGCGGCTCGGTGTGGGACACCCCGGTCACAAAGATGCAGTTCCAGGCTTTGTCCTTCGCGATTTTCCGAAAGCGGATCAGAACTGGCTTGATGATGTCATACGCGGTGTGTCAGACGGTGCAGTGCATTTGGCGTCTGGCGACAGTGGAAAATTCCTAAACGCGATTGCATTGCGTGTGGCGCCTGCGCGGTCTGGCACGGGCAAACAAGGCAAAGCCAAACCCGAGACGAAGACTGCTCAAAAAGCAAATGCCTCGACGCAAGCGATCCCTTCTGAACCCGAAGCTTCGCCCGACACCCGCACCGCGTTGCAAAAATTAGCAGATCGGTTTCGCTGATGACCCTAGAAAGCGCATTTCGCGATCAATCCACGTCTTGTGCCAATCTTGGCTCTCCATTCATGGCGCGATTGTTGACGCTACTGGCCGATCACTGGCCAAGCGAGACAAAATTAGCGGCAAAATGCGACACATTTGAAGGGGATATTGGCCCTGTGGGCCACTCATTACCCTTGCGCATTGCGGGTGGGTTACATGCGTTGCGCTTGAACGGCGACAGCGCGCTTGATGCCGTTTATCCGCCACACACGCCTTCAGATGCGACCTTCAAGGAAGGTATCTTGGACGCTTTAATCGCTCATGACATTTTCTTGACCGAATGGATCGACAGCGCGCCACAAACCAACGAATTGCGCCGTTCAGCCGCACTGATTCCAGCCGCTATGATCGTGGCGCAGCGTTTCGAGCTGCCGTTTTGGGTATCTGAACTTGGGGCTTCAGGTGGATTGAATTTGATGTGGGATCAATTCGCGCTCGAAGCCGAAGATTGGCGCGTTGGCAACACAGATCCCGCTGTCACGTTGCGCCCAGAATGGACAGGGCCCGCCCCGATAGGGGGCCGTCCCGTTGTCTCTGGGCGTCGCGGCGTGGATTTGAATCCGCTTGATCCAACGCATCCAGACGATCTGCTGCGCCTCACGGCGTATCTTTGGGCAGACCAACCTTACCGCCTGGATATGACGCGAGCTGCCGCTGGTGCTGTCGCAGCCCCAGTGGACAAAGCCGACGCTGTTGATTGGCTGGAGTCGCGTTTGGCCGCTGCGCCCAAAGGACATGCTCACCTGATCCAAAACACCGTTGCGTGGCAGTACTTCCCGCCACAACAGCAAGCGCGCGGACGCAAGATGATCGAAGACGTCGGGGCGAAAGCAAGCACGGATGCCCCGCTCGCATGGTTACAGTTGGAAAATGATGGCGATCGCGACGGACTTGGTGGCGGGGCCATCACTTTGCAGATGTGGCCTGGCGGCGATATTTTGCATCTGGGGCGTGCGGATTTCCATGGTCGTTGGGTAAAGTGGATCGGCGAGCCCTCAAACTGAGGCGTTCGCAACGTCAGGTCTGAGTTCGCGTAAGGTCCTTGCGCAATGTCGCTGCACGTGTTCCCTATTCCGTCACAACTTCAAGGGGCAAGCACATATGCGCAATGGTCTGAAATGGGTGGGACGAGCACTTTTGGCTTTGGCTCTGGCTTTAGTCGTCGTCGGCACATGGAAACGCAAAGATATCAGCCGCTTGATGACTGTAAATTCACTGTTTGAAGCAGACAAAATCGTTGGTAATTTCAGTGGTATGGACACAGCATTCCTGAATGTGCCAGTGCCGCGCGGGCCCGGACCTATGTCAGAACTTCCCACAGGGCCAGATGCCGTCCTACCCGACACAGTGGCAACATGGCGCGATGAAAGAGACGTGACCTCGCTTTTGGTCGTGCACAAAGGTCAAGTCGTGTTCGAGGATTACTATCTTGGAACGACTGCGACGGACCGTAGAATTTCGTGGTCGGTCGCGAAGTCCTATCTGTCGGCCCTGTTCGGCATTATCGTGCAAGACGGTGCGATTGCTTCATTGGATGATCTGGTTACGGACTATGTGCCTAGCTTGAAGGGCAGCGCTTATGACCGCGCCACCGTGCGCAACGTGTTGCAGATGTCCTCTGGTGTGACATTTGATGAGGACTATCTCGCCTATAATTCCGACATCAACAAAATGGGACGCCTCCTTGCTTTGGGTGGCTCGATGGACGGATATGCCATTGACCTAAAAGAGACATTCCAAGCCCCCGGCGTTGCTTGGAAATATGTCTCGATTGATACACACGTGCTTGGCATGGTGATCCGCGGAGCCACGGGGCGATCTGTCCCGGAACTACTGAGCGAGAAGATCTTGTCAAAGTTGGGAATGGAACAAGACGCCTACTACCTCACAGATGGCGATGGCGTCGCTTTCGTATTGGGTGGGTTGAACATCACCACGCGCGATTACGCGCGATTTGGATTGATGATCAAACAAAACGGGTTTTGGAACGGACAACAAATCGTACCTGCTGATTGGGTCGCTGAAAGCACGGCGCCGTCCGCAAAAACCGAACCTGACGATGAGTTCAAATACGGCTATCAATGGTGGATCCCGCGACAGGCCGATGCTGGCGTTTTCATGGGGCGCGGCATATATGGACAATACGTCTATATCGATCAACAACGCGATGTCGTGATCGTCACAACTGCCGCAGACCGTAACTTCCGCGAAGACGGTGTCAGCGGTCAGAATGTCGAAATTTTTCGTCAAATCGCAGCCAGTTTAGAGAACTAACATGGAACCAGATGTCAGCGTAAACGTGCTAGGAAACCCACTTGAGATGTGTGGGCTTGATCCGGTAACCGGCTTTTTCCGCGACGGACACTGCAACACATGTGATGCGGATCAGGGCAGCCACACAGTTTGCGCGGTGATGACCGCAGAGTTCCTCGCCTTCTCGAAATATCTAGGCAATGACCTGAGCACACCACGCCCAGAGTTCCGGTTTCCAGGCCTCAAACCGGGTGACAGTTGGTGTCTTTGCGCCAGTCGGTTCCTGCAGGCCCACGAAGAAGATTGCGCCCCGCAAGTCAATCTGGCGGCGACACATAGACGCGCATTGGAAGTGGTTTCGCTGGACATCTTGGAGAAATACGGCAACCGCTTGTCGCTTGGCTAAGCTTCGTTAACCAAACGCGTTAAGGTAATCGCTGACATGTATTCCAAAACGGCGTTGAAACGCGCGTCGCATGCGTTGCAAGTCCCCAAAACCACTGTCGATTGCCACCTGCTTAAGCGCGAGGTTCTCTAACAATAGCCCACGTGCGTGATCCACTCTGACCCGTTCGACAAATTGCCCGGGCGATTGATGCAGGTCCCGTTTGAAATGCCGCGACAAGGTGCGTGTGTTCATCCCAGCCTTGCGGGCCAAGGCCTCTAGCGACCAATCTAGATGCGGTTGCGTAACCACATCTTCGATCAACCGTGTCAATGCATCATCCTTGGTAAATTGGCCCGCCAAGTGGATGGCATACTGACTTTGCCCACCCGTCCGGCGCAATTGAACTACCAATTCGCGCGCCACTTCAAGCGCAACCACAGACCCACAATCCAGACGAATAATATCAAGTGCCAGATCAATCCCGGTGGTCACACCCGCAGACGTGAACACGCCCTCACTGATCGCATTGATCCGGTTGAGATCCCAAGAAACCTTGTCATATCGACGGGTATCTACTTCGCGTGACCAATGCGTTGTGGCAGACCGCCCGTCCAACAAACCTGCCGCCGCCAACACCAAAGCCCCCGAACAGATCGAGATCATCCGCCCCTGACCTGAGCGCGACCGAACCGTCGCTAACAGCCATTCGTTTTCAAGCAAAGCATCAACACCTTTGCCGCCGGGGATCAACACGTCTGCACCATGTGCATCTGTCGACAATTGTGCGTCAACCACCATGCGCAGCCCACACGACGCGCGCACCGGTTCGCCGTCACAGGACACATATCGCATTGTGTAGGCTTTACCGCCACCAACGAAGGCAGCTTCGAACGCCTCTACCGGGCCTGCAACGTCCAACATGTTCACCCCGTCGAACAACAGAATATCAATTTTGCTAGCTTCGTGCGGTTTGTCCATTTTTGACGCCAATTTGACATTTAAGACAATCTTGTTCTCAGGTAAAACACCTCAAGTCAACACGTTCGTCAAAGGAAGCCATTCCGTGCCATCGTCCTTTTTCATCCAAAACCGCCATTTTTTAGGGTTGCTGGCCGCCAATACAGTTCTTGCCTCAGCAATGCCCATGTTGATCATTCTTGGCGGGTTAGCAGGCTTAATGCTGGCCCCATCAACGGCGTTGGCCACCTTGCCCGCATCCATCCAAACGCTGGCAGGCCTGATCGCCGCTGCACCTTTTTCGCTCTTGATGGGGCGGTTGGGGCGCAAGGCAGGGTTCCTCATCGGTGCGGGGCTTGCCATTTTGGGTGCCCTGCTTGGCACATGGGCCTTAATAACGAGCAGCTTTGTACTGTTATGCATCGCGCATTTTGCGCTTGGGGCCGCCCTGACTTGCTATCAGTACTTTCGCTTTGCGGCCGCTGAAGTTGTCAGCTCTGACTGGCAACCCGTGGCGATTTCATTGATGCTGACATCCGGATTGGTCGCCGCGTTTGTTGGGCCGCAGATGTTTATCTTGGCCAAAGACGCCCTTGCCCCGGTTCCATTGGCAGGGGCTTACGCCGCGATTGCGATCATTTCTTTGGTCGGGCTTTTGCCTTTGCTCGCCATCAATATTCCGAACGCAAAGCCCACAGAGCGACCCGCACATGCAAGCCGTTTTGCAGCACTCGCATTATTGCGACGCGGCCCTGTGCGCACAGCCGTCGGCATTGGCGCGGTGTCGCAAGGGATCATGGTCTTCCTCATGGTGCCGACGCCTCTTGCAATGATTGGGTGTGGTTTCACAGAAACCCTCGCCGGGGACGTGATCCGCTGGCATGTCGTTGCGATGTTTGCGCCCAGCTTTTTCACTGGATTTTTGATCAAATGGGTTGGCACCCGACGCATTGCGATGACGGGCCTTATCTTGCTAATGCTTGCGGCAATTGCTGCCGCGAGTGGTTTGTCAGCCGCGCATTTCTATGTGTCGCTAATTGTCCTCGGGGTGGGTTGGAATTTTGGCTTCATTGGTGCCACAAACATGCTGGCAAGTGCTGTCTCGGCCGAAGAGAAACCAGTAGTACAGGGGGCGAACGATACGATCATCGCGCTTGCGTCCACGGTGTGCGCGTTTGCAGCCGGGGTTATTATTGCCGGTTTCGGATGGGCCATCCTTGCCGGTGTTGCCTTGATCATTCTTGTTCTGGCCTTGGTCGCTCTGGTGTTTGACAGATCTCAAGCGGCTCCGTCTTAAGGCTGCGCTTGAAAGGTTACCCCCCCGTCGCAAATGGTCACAACGGCTGAAGCATCAGTAATCAAGTTCGCGTCAAGAGCCGCCAAGTCGTGGCTCATGACAACAACATCCGCCATCATACCGACTTTGAGCATCCCTTTTTGGTCCTCTCGAAATTCGGCCCAAGCATTGTCGCGCGTGTAACTCGTCAAGGTATCCGTCAGAGTTTGCGTCTGATCGCCCCATTGCGCGCCCATATCCAACGGTGCAATGGCCGCACGCACGTTGGGCATCACATCAACAGGGATCACCGGCCAATCTGTTGAAAAGATCACGGGTGTCCCACTGTCGCGTATGGTCTGCCACGCAAACGCGCCAGAAATTTGATGCGGATGCAACACGTGCTCAACCCCTTGGGGCGGGAACACATGTCCTCTGGGGGCATGGCCGGGTTGAATTGACGCCACAATATCAAGCTCTGCAAGACGCGGAATGTCGTCCTGATGCATGACCTCCAGATGTTCGATCCGATGTCGACTGTCGCGCACACCATTTGCTGCGCGCGCCGCTTCATACGCATCGATTGTCCTACGCACCCCGGCATCGCCAATGGCGTGCACAGCGATCTGAAAACCCAAGCGATCCGCTTCCACACAACAGTGCACAAAATGGTCTTGCGTGAAGACCTCATCGCCCGAATTGCCGTTTTTGCCCATTTCGCCCGGATAAGGCTCGAGCATTAAGGCGGTGCCGTTTTCGATCACACCGTCGATGAACATTTTCACATGACTACAACGCACTTTGTCGCCCTGGAATCGATCTCGCATCGCAGGAGCCTCGGACGTCAATCGCGACAACGGGTCTGTCCCTTTCATATGAAATGGCACGTTACATCGGCAAGGAAGCCGCCCTTCACCCTCTAGTTCACACAACAATTCCAACTGATAGGTATTGCCATCCATCAAATGCAGACTCGTGATGCCTTGAGTTGCGCAATGACGTAACCCGCGCGCGATCACATCCTTATCCATCTGCCGTTGCGCAGGCGTTGCGGGCGGCACCGGGTCTTTGCCTTTCGTCAAACCAAGCATGTCGCGCCCACCATGACGGGTGAGTTCCAAAATCGGACTGTAAGCACCCGGTTCAAGCAATTCACCTGAGGCAAGCCCATCAGAACCCATGACAATTTCAGAACCAGCGTCCACTGCTCCACCTTGCAAAAGTCCCGCCACTTCCAAAGCAGGTGTGTTGGCCCAAATCGTGTGATGATCCGGCGCAAACAAAGCCAAGGGTCTATCTGGCAAGACGTGGTCCAGATCAAAGCGCGTTGGTGTCTTGCCTGTACCCAAAATTCCATAATCAGACATGACGCAGAAGATCAGTGTGTCATCCGGGTTTGCGTCTGCATAAGGGCGGATCACCTCGGTCATCGCCTCAAGGCCTTGAATCCCATATAGATTCAGGCACTCCAACTCGACCGAGCCGCCAAACAGATGCACGTGGCTGTCGATAAAGCCAGGTAGAACTGTTGCGCCATTTGCATTGATGATTTGTGTTTGTGGCCCTGCAAGGGTCAGCACATCTTCGGAATTGCCGATATCTACAATCAAGCCTTTTGCGATGGCTAAGGCCTGCGCATTGGGGGTGTCCGTGTCAAAGGTCATCAGAGAACCGTTATGGATAATGATGTCCGGGGTCATAGTGCCTCACATAGAATTCGCGGTGAATTGCCCGCCATTAGGCATTTCTTAGTCAACTTTTCGGATCGTGTGCCGCGCATTAAACATGACTATGCGCAAGATTCTTAAGAAGACCAACATCCCGATTAGCCCTACCCCAAGCAAGGCTTTCAAAAATGATGTTTTTTAAGGCTTAGCGTGAATAATAAGCTGAACCAATGGTGCGGGTGGACCGCGAAGATCGAAGGCAAAACGACCATGGAGACATTCAACACAGTGATCGTCGGTGGCGGCCAAGCTGGCGTCGCCATGAGCATGCACCTTAGTCAAACGAACATCTCCCACGTCGTTCTCGAAAAAAGTCGCGTTGCTGAAGCGTGGCGCACATCACGTTGGGATAGCTTGGTTGCAAACGGTCCGGCATGGCATGACCGCTTCCCCGACAAAGAATTTGCAGATACGGCCGACAACGCATTCGCGACAAAAGACAGCTGCGCGCAATATTTTGAGGATTACGTGCGAGACAACAAACTGCCGGTCAGAACAGGTGTCGAAGTTCTGCGGGTCCACGCGAATGATGACCGGACTGGGTATATTGTGCAAACATCTGAGGGTGACTTGGCAGCCGCAAATATTGTCGCCGCCACCGGATCGTTTCAAGTACCTGTTATTCCGCCAGTAATTCCAGATCGCGCGCCTGTCAGCCAGATACATTCGCAAGCCTACCGCAACCCTGATCAACTTGATGAGGGCGCTGTTTTGGTCGTTGGCGCTGGCTCTTCTGGGGCCCAAATCGCGGATGAACTCTTACGTTCCGGGCGCGAAGTATATTTGTCTGTCGGGCCTCATGACCGCCCTCCACGCAGTTACCGGGGGCACGATTTCGTCTATTGGTTGGGCGTTCTTGGGAAATGGGAAATGCGGACCCCGCCCATGGGTCGCGAACATGTCACCATCGCTGTCAGCGGTGCTCATGGGGGTCATACTGTGGATTTCCGGGACCTCGCCAAGCGGGGGATGAAATTGGTTGGAATGACTAAATCCTATCACGCGGGCTTGTTGACCTTTCAGCCAGACCTTGCCAGCAACGTGGCCGAAGGTGACGCCAATTACCTGTCTTTGCTTGAAGAAGCCGACGCATATATTGCGCGCAACAATCTAGACTTTCCATTGGAGGAAGACGCAAAAATCATCGGACTTGAACCGGATTGTATGACGTATCCGACAAGAGAAGTTGACCTCCAGATGGCGGGAATTTCGACAGTCATTTGGGCAACGGGCTACCGTCAGGATTTCAAATGGTTAGACGTCAACAGTTTCGATGAGAATGGGACGCCCGTGCATGACCGGGGCATATCTTCTGTGCCCGGTATCTACTTTATTGGTTTACCTTGGCTGTCTATGCGCGGGTCGTCATTTATCTGGGGTGTTTATGTCGATGCCAAGCGGCTTGCGAATGACATTACCCATCGCGCGGCGGTGTTGGCTTAGAGTGTGCATGTCTCGGGGCAGCGATCGCTAAACAGACCCGATGCAACGCGTTTTTTGACAATTTCGCCCAAATTAAAACTTGCCAAAGCAATGCCTGCCGCATCATCTAGCTCAGCCACAAGTTCATCGTTTCATCGTTTCATCGGTTCATCGGTTCATCGGCTCATCGGCTCATCGGCGATAAAGCTGCCGCCATAAAAGCTCAACTCGTGTCCGACCTGTGCTGTGCCCACACGATTGCTCGCGGCAACGATGGCCATGTTGGCTGCGGCATGTCCTTGCATTGTCCGCTGCCGATGCCGATGCCGTTTTGACATCACATGCGGATCTTGTGGGTCCGAACCAATTGCAGTCGGGTACAACAACACATCTGCCCCCAAAAGCGCCATCGATCGTGCCGCTTCCAGAAAGCATTGATCCCAACAGATGCCAACGCCGATGCACCCCATGAGGGGCTTCTAACCACGAAATCCAGTGTCTCCCGGTGTGAAATAGAACTTTTCCTGATATACTGCGCCATCGGGATTATGCGTCTCTCGATAACACCCCCAAGACAGTACCATCCGCATCAATCATCGCCATAGAGTTGAAAGCTGGCGTTCCGTGCGTTCAAAAAAGCTAATCCGCAGGACGACCCGCAACTTAGATGCAATTTTGGCAAAATGAGCAATCAGCGGATTTCCCTCAAATAGATGTGCGAGCTCTAAATGACCTCTATTGAACTCCGAACAAAAATACGGCGTTTCAAACAGTTCTTGCACAAGGATCAGATTGGCACCTTAGGCATGCGCTTGACGGATAAGCTTTTCGGCCCGAGCAATGTTAGCTTTTTGGTCCTAAGAACAGGTCATCTGCGTGACTGCGAGCGAAAGTTGCGTCACGTCTGATCCTCAACGGCACGAAAGTCAGAACTTTGCGTCGAAAGCGGCAAAAGGTCTGCACTATTGGGTTCTGGAACATCCGCAAAATAAAGCCCGTCGTCCTGTTTCGCGTTAGCCAAGGCGTACCCATCTGGGCCGAAAATTCCGCTTAATCCGACATAAGACAAACCGCCTTCGTCGCCACAATAATTAGCTTAAACAATTGTGATACCGTTTTCAGCGGCCCTTGCTGGAAGTATCAATTCAGAGACATTTGTAAATGGCGACATGTTCGCAGTTGGCGCTAGAATGATCTCACCCCCAAGCAGCGATAAGTTCCGTACATGTTGAGCAAATTCAATATCGGAGCAGATCAGCACACCGAAGGTCTTACCCTTAAAATCAAAGGTGACATATCTGTCGTCGGGAACAAACACAGCCGCTTCAGAAGTGCCAAACAGCTGGATTTTGCGCTACTCGCAAGGGTTTCGACATCAGGTCCAAAACTAAAAGCACTATTGAATAGTTTTCCGTTGGCCCGTTCCGGCAGACCGAGCGTCAAAGCGACACCATGCTGTGCGCAAAGCCACGCAACACTCGTTTGCAAGTCGGATGCGACCTGATCCGGCGTGCCGAGAACCGCATTGTATCCAAGCAAGAAAAGTTCTGGCAACACGAGCATATCCACGCGCTTGATGGCAGCCTCGGCCAAGGCAGTTTTCAAAAGCGATAAACCTGCCGGAACATCTCCGGCAGGCGATTTAATTTGATAAAACGCGAGACGCATTAGCTGCGCAGTTGCGTCCAAATTTGATCATAGACAGCTTGGGTTGCCTCATCACAAACCGCTACAAATGCGCCGGCACCTGCCCCCTCACGTGGATTTTTTTCTGGTGTTGTCGCCAATGTGGGATCAAGAAATTCGCCCCACCTTCACCCCGGCTGCATATTGCCCAAAATTGGTGACCACAGCTATATTCTCAGGCTCCAATAGAAAATCCATAAATTTGAGCGCGTTGGCCCGGTTTGGAGCATCTTTGAGTAGAACAACATTATCCATCCAAACGACATAACCTTGATCAGGATAAGCGTATTCTATCTTCGCGCCTTCCTCACGTGCTTTAGCGCTAACGCCGTTTTAGATCATTCCTGCCGCGGCATCCCCAGACACCAGAACGTCTTTGGCGACATAAGACCCGAACGAGGCCCACCCCACTTTGGCCCCTACAACATCTCATCCAGAGCTTTGAGTTGGCTCCTGTCGGTTGAACATTGCGGAATACCTAAGTGCAAAGAGGCCAAAGCCATCACTTCGCCTTGGCTGTCGAGCATATTGATTTTCCCCGCCAATTCCGCAGGCGGATTGAACAGCATATCCGTCAAGTTGATGTCGCCGCTATAGACATCGCGGTTCACAGAAAAACTAGTAGACCCCCACTGATACGGGATCGAGTGCTTGCGAGCAGTATCAAATGCAACATCAATCCATTGGGTTTCAATGTTGCCAAAATTGACCAATTCGCCATCCGCGATAGTGTCCAGCAAACCTTCGCCAGCCATAATCTGAACCATGTAATCCCCAGGAACAGCCACATCGTAAGACCCGAGCTTACCCCCGCCTTCAAAAAAGCCAACATCGCTTCGTTGCTGTCATACGTGTCCATCGTGACTTCGATCCCGGTTTCAGCCTCGAACTTCTCTAGCAGCTCAGCGGGAATGTATTAAAACCAATGATAGATTGACAATTTGCCGTCGGCAGCAGCTGCGTTTGCGATAAGTGCAAAGGCAGTGGTCGTCAGTAAGGCCTAGATCGTCATAGCAATACTCCGAGTTTATTATTCAGTGTTGGTCTTTTGCTCGCCACGTTTGCCGACAACGTAGGACAAAGTGACAAGCAGTACGGAAAACAGCAAAAGAAGTGTAGAAAGAGCCATAATGTTGGGCTTGATTCCCTGCTTAACAGAGCCAAAAATCGCTGTGGGGAGCGTTTCCACACCCGCCCCTTTCACGAAGTTTGTGATGATGAAGTCATCCAGCGAAATGATGAAAGCCAACAGAAAGCCAGACACGATCCCCGGTCCCATGATCGGCATCAGTACATAGCGAAACGTGGCCCAACGCGACGCATATAAGTCTTGGGCGGCCTCTTCATAACTTGCCTCAATCCCTTGCAAACGCGCAGATTTCGGTAGGTACGCAAACGGGATGCAGAACACCGTGTGTGCGACAAGGATGGAAAGTGTGCCCAACTGGAAACCAATCGCGGAAAAGAAAATCAACGTGGCAACAGCCGTGACGATTTCCGGCACCATTATAGGCAACGAAATCAATGCAAAAGACGCGGGCTTCCCAAAGAAGTTTCCGCCTCGAACCATCCCGATTGCGGCCGCAGTCGCAATCGCTGTCGCACTCGTTGCGGCCATGACCGCTATGAAGAGTGAATTCCACGCGGCCAGCTTAAATTTTTTAGATTCCGGCTCAATAAACACATCCGCATACCAGCGTAACGAAAGACCTTCCCAATTCGTAATCGAAGGGCTGTCATTGAAGCTGTAGACCATTACCACCAGCAAAGGTGCATAGGGAATAAACAGGCACAACACCGTCATCGGGAAGAACCCGGAGTAGTGACGAATATCGAAGAACTGGCGCATCAAGTTTGTTCGCTAGAAGCTGCGCGCGCGTAGAAAATCAGAACTATCAAAACCATACTCAACAAAATCATCGACGCGGCAGCCCCCAAACGGCCAGTTTCCAGCATTGCCTTTGAACTGTTCTTCTATCAGCGAGCCGATCATGAACGTCTTGGCCCCTCCCAGTAGAACTGGCGCAGGAAACGCCCCCAAGGACGGGACAAACACCAAGATGCAACCGGCAATTATGCCCGGTTTCACCACAGGGATCACAATTTTTCGCAAGATCGTCCATTTTGGCGCGTAAAGGTCTGAAGCGGCCTCCGATAAGGCGAAATTGTATCGTTCCACGGCCGCATAGATCGGCAAAACCATGAACGGTAAATAGGAATAAAACAGTCCAATAGGAATAAAACAGTCCAAGTTGCACTGCGAAATTCGTGTTGATCAACTTAAGAGGATCATCGATCAAGCCCAGCGCCAAAACTCCTTCGTTCATCGGACCGTTGTCACCGATCAAGAACTTCATCGAAACTGTGCGGATCAAAAGATTCACCCAGTAAGGGATAGTGACCAAGAACAGCCAAAGCGCTTTGGTTTTCTCAGGTCGGGTGGCGATAAAAAACGCAGTGGGAAACCCAATACTCAAACAAAGGACCGTCGCGCCTACAGCATGCAAGATAGAGCGCATGAATATCGTGATATACTTCCATTCAATCTGCGCAGGATCGTCCCCAAACAGCCCCCGGTCGAACAGAAACTGATCATAGGCAGCCAACGTTGGTGCCCAAATTACACCCCCGCGAAACTCCTAGGTCAAGAAGGAATAGACCAGCATCAACAGAACAAGTAGCAGCAGAAAAAGCCGATTATGACCCAGCTTGGCAACATCAACCACGTGCGCACTGGTGCGAAGGTCGCTGAAACTGTCCGTCCGCTTCCTGTTCCGGCTGCCATCTAATCCACCAAGAACTGTGCTGCGTCATCAGCGACGCTGATAAAAACCGGGCTGCCATTTTCAGGCAATTTTCGAGTACTTTGACTATTTTGGTGCCGTACTGATAGCTTCAGATTGTCGCTCAACTTTACCTCATATTGCGTATCCGTCCCAAGATAGGTCGCTGCGACCAAAACACCTTGAAGACAGTCCCCGTCCGGTCTGCTTGTCGCCAAAGACAATCGCTCAGGGCGCAAAGACACAGTTCCACTTTGCCCAATTGAGACCGAACGCGAGGATAGCGCGTACAACACTTCTCCATCAGGCAGTTCGCACGTAATTTGACTGTCCTGCGTCGCGATCACGGTCGTCCTCAATAAATTCGTCTCATCAATAAAATCGGCAACAAAACGGTTTGCAGGGTGTTCATAAATCTTGGACGGCGTTCCAATTTGTTGCACCTGCCCTGTTGACATAACCGCAACCCGGTCAGACGTAGACAACGCTTCTTCTTGGTCATGGGTGCCAAAAATGAAGGTGATCCCTGTCTCGCGTTGCAACCGTTTCAATTCTGACCGCATTTCTTGACGCAGTTTAAGATTACGAGCAGACAAGGGTTCATCGAGCAACAGCACTTTGGGGCGCGGAGCCATAGCACGAGCAAGAGCCACCCTTTGTTGTTGCCCCCCGACATCTGGCTTGGTTTGCGATGCGCGAATGGTTCCAGTTGAACCATCGTGACCATCTCTTTGACACGCGCATTGATGTCTGCAGTCTTCCACCCCAACATTTTGAGGTTAAATCCAATGTTTTCCGTAACTGTCATGTGGGAAAACAGCGCATAGTTTTGAAAAACCATGTTCACAGGACGTTTGTCAGGAGGAAGAGCGTCTATCTCTTCCCCATAAAGCAGAATCGTCCCAGATGAGGTATCTTCAAACCCAGCTATCATACGCAGGAGGGTGGTTTTCCCACATCCTGAGGGCCCAATAGAGTAAAAAATTTATTGTCAGCGATTTCAAATGAAACTTCGCGTAGAGCCGTGAAATCACCGAAATCTTTGCGCACCTGATTGAGTGAAATCGCAGACGCCATTAATCCACCGCCAGTTCTGCGACTTCACGTCGGAACGGCAGCGCGTCCCCAATGTCTGCACCATCCAATGACCGTGCAAATTCATGCCCCGCATAGGTCGCCCAAGCTATAGGCCCCGGCGCGTTTGCATCCCCGATCAAGCGAACTGATTTCAAGCCAGCATCCGCCCATTCTATTTCCCGCTTTTTCAAATCCAGAAAGACGCCATCATTGGGCAAGCGTGAACCGACATTAATCACGGCATCAGCAACCTGTTCTCGTGTTCGATCTGTATAGGTACAATTGGTGGTGATCGCCCCCTTAGCGATTGCTGCAACCCCTGTGTTCAATTGAATATCTACACCCATCTCAACAAGACGCTTATGGATCGTGGCCTGTTCTAAGGTGTTATTCGTCCAATCGGACACATAGGCACAGGGAGTGACAAGCGTTACGGCGCATCCATTTTGCACCAATAATTCAGCCAAGACACCGCCCATGTAGTAGTGATCATCGTCATAAACCGTCACTTGCCCCGAAGGCATATGACCCGACATTAGATCGTCTGGTGTGAATATCGCCATCGCCGGGTCAATCGGCATAGGGACGACATGTTGGCGCGACACGCCATCAGCACGCCAACGCGCCCCTGTCGCGATACAGATATTTTCGAAGCCGAATTCAAGGATTTTAGCAGCATCCAATCGGCTTTCAAAATAGGTTCCCACGTTGGGTTTTGGGGACAATTGGTATTCGCGGTAATCCGCGACACGCCCCCACGCGGCCAAACCCGGCAACAGTCGTTCCTTCGCAACACGGCCACCCAGAATGTTGTCAGCCTCGGCTAACGCCACATCGTAACCGCGTTCGGCACAAGCGCGCGGCTTCAAGCCCGGCAGGGCCAGCGCCAATCACCAACACGTTGCTCGACGCACCTTGCGCATTCATAATTTCCGGGTGCCACCCTTTGCGCCATTCCTCCATGAAGGTTGGATTTTGGGTGCACCGGCTTATCGACATTGTCATGTCACCTGTGATGCAAATATTGCATCCGATACATTCGCGGATATCCTCAACGCGGCCTTCTTCGATCTTCTTTGGTAAGAACGGGTCCGCAATGGATGGACGTGCGCAACCAAGGAAATCTAATGTGCCGGATTTGACCATTTTGGCCATGATATCCGGCGATGTGAACCGCCCGACACCAACAACTGGTTTGGAGGTCAGGGCCTTGATGCCATCGACGAGTTCGAACTGTGCCGCTTCTTCTTTGAAACGTGATGGGCCAGAACAGTCCTCTCACGCCCCATGCACAAGATCCCATAAATCCGGTAGATCTTTGTGCATCTCGATAAAGTCGCGCACTTCGAAATTTGCAAAGCCAAGATCGCCGATCATCTCATCCAAAGACAACCGCAATGTCAGCCCCATAGTTTCTCCGACCGCATCGCGGACATCATCAACCACTTCACGCACAAATCGCGCGCGGTTTTCCAGATTCCCGCCATACTCATCAGATCGGTGGTTTGTCGCGCTTGACAAAAAGTGCTGAAAAATCCCGAAGCCATGCGCACCATACAAACAAATTAAAACCCGCCGTCTTGCAACGTTTGGCAGCGTTCACAAACCAACGTCGTAGGTTTTTGATATCTTGCTTGTCGAGAGCACGCGCCTGCACAGGGTCGTTTGTAAATGTCCGAATAGGCATTGCAGAGGGGGCTAAGGGCACTTCTTTGATGTACAAATTCGGGCCGTTGATCCCGGAATATGCCAGTTGAATACCAGCCAATGCGCCGTGTTCTTTCATCTTGCCTGCCATTTTGGCGATCATAGGCACATCTGCGTCATCCCACAGACGCAACTCGATAAATGGTGCAATTTCAGAGGCATGGTGCATCTCGCATTGCTCGGTGAAGATCACACCCCATCCGCCTTGCGACTTGCCCCCCGCATCTCAGCGGTCGCCGATGGATCGCGATAACCACCTCCGTTGCAATGAGGCACTTGGTAGAACCTATTCTTGGCCGTGACGGGGCCGGTCCTCATCGGCTCGAACAGTATATCGTAACGATCGTCGCGGCTCATTCTGGTTCACTACCCCGTTTGGCGTCCTCATTCTGGACCCGCAATGTCCAACACCGTTGAAGGCCACAGAAGAGCACCCAGTTCGAAAGAACTGCTTAGCTTCATTCTAAGCAACCTCTCGAGAGATCAGAGTGGCATAGATCAAGCCAAGCGCCTAAAACTCTAGCAAAGAAGAAAGTCACCTTATGCAAACACTTGATCTGCTGCGCGACCTCATCGCTTTTCCAACGGTCAGCGCAGATTCGAACCGTGCGTTGATCGACTATTGCGCAGACCTTTTGAACGGTGCGGGTGCCAAGGTTCAGATCATCGAGGACCCGACCGGATTGAAAGCCAACCTGTTCGCAACTATCGGTCCTGAACAAAATGGTGGTGTCTTGTTGTCCGGCCACACGGATGTTGTGCCCATCGCAGGCCAAGACTGGCACCATCCCGCATTTGAAGCCACCATATCCGACGGCAAGGTTTTTGGTCGCGGTACTACAGACATGAAGGGGTTTGTCGCCAGTGCGATCTGCGCGGCCCTCAAGGCGGCGCGCCTAGGACTTCAAACACCCTTGCATATTGCGCTTTCATATGACGAGGAAATCGGATGTATCGGTGTGCGTTCGATGATCGATATGTTATCCCAAGCACCCTTCCGACCAAAACTGTGCATTGTGGGTGAGCCTACTTCCATGGGTGTTGCAACCGGGCACAAAGGTAAAACTGCATTTCAGGTCACTTGTTTTGGACAGGAGGCCCATTCCGCCCTCGCCCCGACAGGGTTGAACGCGATTTACATGGCTTCAGACATGATTTGCGCAATTCAAGACATCCAAAATGAGATCACTCAGACCGGTACACAAGATGGCGAATATGACGTCGCCTTCACCACACTGCATGTCGGCAAGATTTCGGGTGGCACGGCGCTCAATATTGTACCCAATCAAGCGCAATTCGTCGCCGAAATCCGCAACCTTATCGCGGATGATCCGTCTGATATCTTGGCCCAGCTACGCATCCGTGCGGACAAATTAATCACCCCGTTGAAATCCAAATTCCCAAATGCCGCAATCAACATCGATGTCACGAATAGCTATCCCCCGCTGGATACCGCCAAGGACGCTGAGGCTGTTCATTTCGTGCAATCCCTCACGGGCGCCAATAGCACTTTGAAAGTTGCATTTGGCACAGAAGGAGGACTGTTTGATCAACAACTTGGTTTGCCCACAGTCGTCTGCGGCCCCGGGTCTATGGCGCAGGGACACAAACCAGATGAATTCGTCAGCCTTGAACAATTGGTGAAGTGTGATGCTATGCTGGATGCACTTGTGCAACGGCTTCGGGTTGGACTTTGACTTTAAATCAATAGCTTGCGAGCAGGCTGACGGCATGCCCCGTTCCCATGTCTGCCACAACGCATGACAGAAAACTCAACAAACCACTTGCCTACTTTCGCTCAAACGGGCAGGAATACGCTCGAATCGACGTCGGGAGAACCAGCCTAGCTGGTGCCGAAGGAGCAACCGCCCCGGAAACTCTCAGGCCACCGGACCGACGCCGACACGGATACTCTGGAGAGAGGCACGAATTGGTGCCCGCCGAAGGGATAGCAATCTCAGGCGCATGGACAGAGGGGGCATCACGTGGGAAAGCAATAGCTTTCGCGCAAAAGTGGTGCCGAAAGATATCATGATATCTGTTAGGCGCGTTAAACGAGGGGGCCTTGATGTCTGATCTACTCCAAACAGCACTGCATGATTTGCATGTTGAACTCGGCGCCAAAATGGTGCCCTTCGCTGGCTATGCCATGCCTGTGCAATATCCGATGGGTGTGATGCAGGAACATACGCATACCCGCGAAAAGGCAGGCCTGTTCGACGTCAGCCACATGGGTCAAGTCATCGTCAAAGGCAGCGATTACGCAAGTGCCGCGACCGCGCTTGAAACGCTGATCCCGGTTGATATCTTGGGTTTGAGGCCAGATCGGCAGCGCTACGGTTTTTTCACCAATGAAGCCGGCGGGATCATGGATGATCTGATGTTTGCAAACCGCGGCGACCATGTGTTTGTCGTGGTGAATGCCGCATGCAAAACTGCGGATATCGCACATATGCAAGACAAATTGTCAGGCGTCTCAGTTACCGAAATCACAGATCGCGCATTGCTTGCCCTGCAAGGTCCGGCTGCCGAAAGCGTCTTGGCATCACTTGACCCAAAAGCTGCGGACATGCGGTTCATGGATGTGGCAACCTTGTCATTGGCCGGGGCGGAATGTTGGGTGTCACGCTCAGGTTATACTGGCGAAGATGGGTATGAGATTTCTGTACCAGCGGTAAAAGCCGCTGAATTAGCGCGGCTTCTTTTAGATCAGCCAGACGTGGCCCCGATCGGCCTTGGCGCCCGAGATAGCCTACGCTTAGAAGGCGGGCTTTGCCTTTATGGTCACGATATCAACACCGATACGACGCCGACCCAAGCGGCTCTGAATTGGGCCATCCAGAAGGTGCGCCGTTTAGGGGGGGACAGAGCGGGCGGTTTCCCCGGCGCAGACATCATCGCAAACGAAATGGCAAATGGGTGTACCCGCAAACGCGTTGGCCTGCACCCTGAAGGCCGCGCCCCGATGCGCGAAGGCGTGCTATTGTTCGCACAACAAGATGATGACATATCCATTGGCGCGATCACGTCTGGCGGGTTTGGCCCAACTGTTGGCGGCCCTATCGCAATGGGATACGTGAGCGCCGAGCTTGCAACCAAGGGCACCACGATTTACGGCGAACTTAGGGGGAAGCGACTGCCTCTTACGGTTGCCCCACTCCCCTTTACACCAGCAAATTTCAAACGTTAAACCGACGGAGACTCCACATGAAATTCACCGAAGAACACGAATGGCTACGCCTCGAAGATGACCTAGTCGTTGTTGGCATCACAGAACACGCCACCACCCAACTCGGCGATATTGTCTTTGTAGAATTGCCCGAAGTCGGCACCACAGTCGTCAAAGATGAAGAAATCGTCGTGATCGAAAGCGTCAAAGCCGCGTCCGACATCATGGCCCCGATTGATGGCGAGATCGTCGAGGTCAACGCCACACTGGCCGACAATCCCGGCCTCGCGAATGACGATGCCATTGGTGACGGCTGGTTCTTCAAGATTAAGCCATCAGATACGTCGCAGATGGACAATCTTATGGACGAAGCAGCCTACAACGCCTTTATCGCCTGACCCATCGGAGCCAGATGACATGACCTTCTCCCCCACAGATTACCTTCCCTATGACTTCGCAAACCGGCGCCACATTGGCCCTTCTCCGACCGAGATGACTGAGATGCTGAAAGTCGTGGGGGTTGAAGACCTCGATGCGCTGATAAGCGACACGCTGCCTGCCAAAATCCGGCAGCGCGAACCGCTGGATTTCGGCAAGCCTTTATCTGAGCGCGAATTGCTGCATCATATGAAGGAAACGGCGTCTAAGAACAAAGTCCTGACCTCGTTAATCGGGCAAGGGTACCACGGCACTGTTACGCCACCGGCAATCCAACGAAATATCTTTGAAAACCCCGCTTGGTACACCGCCTATACGCCATATCAGCCCGAGATTTCTCAAGGCCGACTGGAAGCCCTTTTGAATTTTCAAACGATGGTCTCGGATCTGACAGGTTTGGAAATCGCGAATGCCTCGTTGCTTGACGAAGCGACAGCCTGTGCGGAAGCCATGACTATGGCCGAACGGGTCGCAAAATCGAAAGCCAAAGGCTTTTTCATCGACGAAAATTGCCATCCCCAAAACATCGCCGTCATGAAAACACGCGCCGCACCTTTGGGCATCGAAATCACAGTTGGAAGTCCAGATGATTTAGACGCCGGTACCGTCTTTGGCGCGATTTTCCAATTTCCGGGCACCTATGGGCACATACGTGACTTCACCCCGCAGATCGCGCAATTGCACGCGGCGAAAGCCATCGGGATCATCGCCGCTGACCCAATGTCCCTGACATTGCTCAAAGAACCCGGCGCGATGGGCGCAGATATTGCTGTTGGTAGCACACAACGTTTTGGCGTTCCTGTCGGGTATGGCGGACCGCACGCCGCCTACATGGCGACCAAGCAGAATTATGCGCGGTCCATGCCCGGACGTCTTGTCGGTGTGTCTATCGACAGCCATGGCAATCGCGCCTACCGCTTGTCACTGCAAACACGTGAGCAGCACATCCGACGGGAAAAAGCCACGTCTAACGTGTGCACCGCCCAAGCCCTACTGGCCGTTATGGCTGGGTTTTATGCTGTGTTTCATGGTCCAGAAGGCCTGAAGGCGATTGCCCAGCGGATACACCGCAAAACGGCGCGCATGGCCGAAGGCTTGAAAACAGCAGGCTTTGACGTCCGGCCCGCCACATTCTTTGACACAATCACCGTCGAGGTTGGCCCGTTGCAAGCCGCCGTGATGAAGTCCGCGGTTGATGAGGGCATCAACTTGCGCGCCGTTGGCACAACCCAAATTGGCATCACACTTGACGAACGCACCCGGCCTGCGACGATTGAAGCCGTCTGGCGCGCCTTTGGTATTCAGCGCGAAGACAAAGATTACACCCCGCATTACCACATGCCCGAAAAGCTGGTCCGCACCAGCGGATATCTGACCCATCCGGTGTTCCATATGAACCGCGCCGAGACGGAAATGATGCGCTATATGCGTCGTTTGGCGGATCGTGACCTTGCCTTGGATCGTGCGATGATCCCACTTGGGTCTTGCACGATGAAGCTAAATTCTGCGGCTGAAATGATGCCGGTTTCATGGGACGAATTTTCGTTGTTGCACCCTTATATTCCGGCAGATCAAGCCGCGGGTTACAGGGAAATGATCGACGATCTGTCTGCCAAACTGTGCGACGTTACCGGATATGATGCGATCTCCATGCAGCCGAATTCTGGCGCACAAGGCGAGTATGCAGGTTTGCTGACAATCGCAGGCTATCATCGCAAAAACGGCGAAGGTCACCGCAACATTTGCCTGATCCCAATGTCCGCGCATGGCACCAACCCGGCTTCAGCTCAGATGGTTGGATGGCAGGTCGTCCCGGTCAAATCGGCTGCCAACGGAGACATCGACGTTGACGATTTCCGCGCCAAGGCCGAAGAGCACGCGAGTAACCTTGCAGGGTGCATGATCACCTACCCCTCAACGCACGGCGTATTTGAGGAAACCGTGATCGACGTTTGCAAAATCGTCCATGACCAAGGCGGCCAAGTCTACATCGACGGGGCCAACATGAACGCAATGGTCGGCCTATCGCGTCCCGGCGATCTTGGCGGAGACGTCAGTCACTTGAACCTGCACAAGACCTTCTGCATCCCACATGGCGGCGGCGGTCCCGGCATGGGTCCGATTGGCGTCAAAGAGCACCTGATCGCGCATCTACCGGGCGATCCAACATCTGGCGAAGGCGCCGTGTCAGCAGCACCTTTTGGCTCGCCGTCCCTGTTGCCCATTTCGTGGGCATATTGCCTGATGATGGGCGGCGATGGCCTGACCCAAGCCACTCGCGTCGCGATTTTGAACGCCAACTACATCGCCAAACGTTTAGAGGGCGCTTTCGACGTTCTCTACAAAGGCCCAACAGGACGCGTCGCGCATGAATGTATCATAGACACACGCCCGTTTGCGGACAGCGCGCATGTGACAGTGGACGATATCGCCAAACGCTTGATAGATTGCGGTTTCCACGCACCAACCATGAGTTGGCCTGTTGCGGGCACGCTTATGGTTGAACCCACAGAGTCCGAAACCAAGGCTGAATTGGACCGGTTCTGCGACGCGATGCTCGCGATCCGTGCCGAAATCACGCAAATCGAAAACGGCGCAATTGATGCGGACAACAACCCGTTGAAGAACGCGCCCCATACGATGGAAGATTTGGTGAAAGATTGGGATAGACCCTATTCGCGCGAAACAGGGTGCTTCCCTCCCGGTGCATTCCGGGTCGACAAATACTGGCCCCCGGTGAACCGCGTTGACAATGTTTGGGGCGATAGAAACCTCACCTGCACCTGTCCGCCGATGGATTCCTATCTGGACGCCGCAGAATAATACTCTCCCGGCACCCATTTAATTGGGTGTCGGGGCTTTCCATCGGCCTGTTTTCAATCCGATTTACCCCGAAAGTCCCGGCAGATTGCCTTCTTCGACCCGGGCACGAACATGATCAAAGAAAACCGATACAAGACGTGAACGATGGTCCGTCTGTTTGGTTGCAATGCCAAAAATCATGGGCCTGACGTCACCGGTTAATGGCACATAGGCCAACTTTTCCCCATCCGGTGCCAACCCCGCACCGCGATGCATATTCGTCAAACCAAACCCATACCCGTTCGCAACAAGACTTTGTGCAACAGACATTTGGGACGTGCGCTCTGCGATATTGGCGCGCAACCCTGCTTTATGAAACAGTGACAGAAAGTAATCCCGACTGATCGGCAAATCGAGCAAAATCATCGGTTCTTCCGCCAGTTCCTCTACCTGAAGCTCTGTCTGGCTCGCAAGCACGTGATCCGCTGGCAAAATCGCAATGGGGGGCAGCGAGATCAATGGTTCAAAGACAACATCCTTGGGAATATCCAAATCATAAGTGAGCGCCACATCGATTTCCGCGCGCCCCAGCATATGCAAGAGTTCGGTTTGATTGCCTTCACGCATAATAAATGCAGCGTCTGGGTAGTCGGTTTCAAAGGACCGCCGTAGCGACGCGCTGACCATAGGTGCAAGTGTCGTCAAAGCACCAAGACTGATCGGTCCGCGCGGTTTTTCCGCCACCTCTGCCGCCAAGTCGCTCAGTGAACCGGCATCATTCAAAATGTGTTTGGCCGCATTGTAGACACGCCGCCCCCCCGGCGTCAGAGACAAGCCTTGCGCATGATGGCGCACGAATAATTGAATGCCGAACTCAGCTTCCAACTGACTGATCGCTGCCGAAATTGATGGGGATGACACGTTGATCTTTTGGGACGCCATCGCAATAGTACCCACGTCACCAACTGCGACCAAGTATTCCAATTGTCGAAATGTGAAACGCAAAGGCATATGACTTCATCACCCTAACAAGATCAGGGATCAACCCCATGCTCAAATCGCCTCATTGATCGCCGGGTACACCGTAAGAAGGTGCTTCTCGTGGATCAATGGCGCGCTGAACATAAGCATCAAGTTGCGGTTTATAGATGCCCCAAGCCGTATCGATTGCTTCAATCGGGCAGTCTTCGGTCCAGTCACACCGCAAATCGGCAACGGGCCATGGCACCTTGTCACATATTTGCAGTCCCGCAGAATGGATTGGACCGGCCTCTCCGCCTTCGTTCAAGCCAGCATACATGGCTGCAATCAGGCGATCGCCCAAATGTCCCGTCGCCTCTAGGAACCCTTGTACGATAGCTCCTGGGACGCTCTCATTCTGCAAGAGGTTCCCCGCTGAAACCACATTCGCGCCCGACGCATCAGTCCAAATCCCCAGCGCGTTTGACCCGGAATGGATCGCGTGCGAACCGGTCATGTCTATTGCCAGCACTTGTCGGTACTCAACGAAGCGCCCTTCAGCCTTTACTGCGGCAATAGCTTGGGGTGCTGACAGGCCTTTCGCCATGCAATCCAATGCAAATGGCCCCAAAGTTGGGTCCGTAATGTTCTGTGACGCCACGGCCCCAACGCCTGCACGCGTATGGGAACATCTCGCGGCAACTGCTGGTGACGAGGACGCAATGGCCACCCCAAACATGCCCGTTACCGCGCACCGCGCGACCAAAGAAAACGTCATGCTGGGATTACTGCCGTGCCATCGATTTCGACAATCCATTCCGGACGCGCCAACGCTTGAACAACCAATCCCGTCGAAACAGGATGCACACCTTTGATGTATTCCCCCATCGTTCGGTACACTGCTTCGCGGTGCCGCACATCCGTGATGTAGACGACAACTTTCACCAAATGCTGCATCTCGCCCCCGGCTTCTTCTATGAGTTGTCGGATGTTCTGCATGACTTTGTGTGTT
This sequence comes from Aliishimia sp., assembly GCA_039978895.1. Taxonomy (GTDB): domain Bacteria; phylum Pseudomonadota; class Alphaproteobacteria; order Rhodobacterales; family Rhodobacteraceae; genus Aliishimia. The sequence goes on along the minus strand of JBDWAL010000055.1, from coordinate 74,356 downwards.
TGCTCGACCGGATCATGGCTGTCGATGTTCTGTGCGTCATCAAGGTTTTGCGGGCATTGTCCACGAAGGTAAACCGTCTTGCCCCCTTGGGTTACAACGGCCTGACACAGATCATTATCCAGATTTTGCTCTGGGTAGGTGTCTTTGGTGTTGAATTTCCGAATGCGAGTATGAGCCAAAGGTAACGTCCTGTTTGTCTAAGGGTGCCTGAGGGACACAAGCGATCATTGCGCACAATATTGCAAACGACGGTGCCAGATGGACATATTTTATCAAGTATAGTCGGTCACAGCCTTGATTTGCTTGACCCTAATCAGGTTTGCCTGCCCCATATTCCGATATTTGTCTAATTCAGGTCTATTTTGTCGTTTTTTCCTTAAAAATACGCTTTGAATGCTCAAAAAATGTTCGATGCGTCGTGTTAGGTCGGCTTCGAACACGAAAAACTGAACGAATTTTGGCCGTTCTTTGTAACAATTTGTTCGGAAGACGACGTTATAAGTTGCTCAAATGGGTCTTTCGTCTATCAAGTTTACCAAACACAATAAGAAGCAGGCATATGTTCCACAACTCTGGGCCGTTCCGGCAACATTCCGACGCCAAGGGCGCACGTGATTGGGTGAAAATCCTTGCGAACTACCGCGAGCCCAATGCGGGACGCAGTACATTCGAACTTGCTGTGACCTTAGGGCCATTTGTGATCCTTTGGGCCGCGGCATGGTGGTCTTTGTCAGTCAGTGCTTGGCTGACCCTCGCGATCGCGATTTGCAACGCTGCGTTTTTGCTGCGCTTGTTTGTCATTCAGCATGATTGCGGACACGGATCTTTTTATAACAACCGCACGCTTAGCGATTGGTTGGGCCGTGTTATCGGCGTGCTGACACTGACGCCTTACGATGTTTGGCGGCGCTCGCATTCGATGCACCATAGTGCGTCTGGCAACCTTGAACGACGCGGGATGGGCGACGTGCACACGTTGACTGTCGCAGAATATCAAGCGCTCACGCCCCTTAAACGCTTCGGGTATCGCTTGTATCGCCATCCAATAATCTTGTTTGGCCTTGGGCCAGGATATTTGTTCTTCCTGCAAAACAGATTGCCTTTGGGCTTTATGGCAAAAGCCAAGTATTGGGTCAGTGCGATGGGAACCAACGCCGCGATCCTCGGCGCATTGGGAATCATCATCTATTTTGGCGGCTTAAAACCTGTCCTTTTGATCTTTTTGCCATCCACATTGCTTGCAGCGACAGCAGGCGTTTGGTTGTTTTATGTGCAACACCAGTTTGAAGCGACGATATGGGAACATGAAGAGGACTGGGACCTGCACGAGGCCGCACTGCACGGAAGCTCCCATTACGTCATGCCTCCGGTCCTACAATGGATCAGCGCAAATATTGGTATTCACCATGTGCATCACCTCTATAGCCGGATCCCATTTTATCGCCTTCCCGAAGTCCTGCGCGACCATGCTTATCTTGCCGACGGCAATCGTATGACCATCCGTGAAAGTCTTGCGAATGCGCGTTTGCATCTATGGGACGAAGACCGCAAGCAGCTCTTGTCCTTTGCGCAGGCCAAAAAACCTGCTTGATCAATCATTTGGCGTGCACGTCAGTCTTGCACGCCAACACTTCTGGGCCGCACGATCAAATTAAGATCTGGACCACATCCCCGCTCACACGCGAGTCAATCATTCGCAAATTGACCCGTGCTGGCGACGCCACTGCCGCCCCCGTTCGTGCATCAAACAACCCTTGATGCAGCGGACATTCTATATGAGTGCCGTTGAAATACCCGTCACACAGATTGGCCGCACCGTGGGTGCAGCGCGCCATTGAGACCGTGATCCCACTGAGCGTGTCAAACACCGCTAATTCCCGCTTGCCAAAGGTCACAGGCGTCGCGTCCCCCTTATAAAGGTCCGCCACCGCGATAAGGTCCTGCCAAGTTTTCTCTCGCGCCAAACTACTGCCCCTCGAAGGCATCGCTGCGTGGCGCGCGCCCGGTCAATTGTCGCAAGATATCGATATGCGCGCCAAGATACCCACGAGGTTCAACAGCGACATGATCCTTCAACTTTTCATGCAACGTTGGCAGTGCATAGTACGGAACTGATGACGCATAGTGATGCTCTGCGTGGTAGTTCATGTTCCAAGCCAAGAATTGCATCGGTCGGGTCACGTAGTTGGTGCGCGTGTTTTCTGTCATATCACGCACGCACGGTTTTCCGACATGTTCTGTCATCCGAATGAAGCGCATTACGGGTTCGCCTAGCACGACGGGCAACCACCAATAAAACACAGGCGCCCACCAATTTGTAATGGCGCACGCCGCGAGTATCACCAGATACCCCAGCAGCATTAACCGGGCTTCCCAGAAGATCGTTTTGTATTCCGGGCGTGGAATGAACCGTTCTTCGTCAGGGGTAAGCCGTCCCAATGTATGTCGCAACAGTTCGGTGAATTTATTACGCCAATAGGGAATGGACGACAGATACCAAAAGTAACCTGCAAGATTTTTGGGCAATGCAATCAGTTCCGGGTCATCCCCTTCAAGCTGCGTATACGTGTGGTGATCGCAATGCTCATAGCGAAAATGCCGATTTGGCAGCATGATAATAAAGCCACACATGTTGCCCATGACATCATTCAACCAACGTGTTCGAAAAACAGTATAATGGCAGCATTCATGTTGTATCGAAAAATGATGCACCAAAACAATTCCGTGGACAAACATCGCGAGCCACATCAGCCACGTGCCCGACGTCACATAAATCAACGACCCGGTTAAAAGTAAGACAACACACCAAATCGCCAAATGTCTAAACGCAGGTCCGTTGGAGCGCTGCATCAAGGTTTTCAACTCCGTTCGTGTCAATGTTCCAGCTTGAAGCGCTTGAGTAATAGGGGGCAGAACGTGTGATGTCATGGCGAAGACTCTTGTGCTGTTCGCGCGAACAGTACGTTTGGACCTTTCAATTGCAACCCTATAGTTTGTCGCCAGAAAGCTTAAACGATGAGGGGGCCACACATGACCAAAAGCGCAGTAACACCCACGATTGATCTACGTGCTGACGGTCGCCACATCGGTGACCTGCAGGTGCGCTGGTCAGACAATTCCGTCCCCTTAGGATATCACCCGGTCCCGATCATCAACCTCAAGAATGGCTCCGGCCCGGTTGTTTTGTTGATCGCAGGAACGCATGGCGACGAATTTGAAGGTCCTTCTGCTTTGATGCGCCTTGTACATGATCTTGATCCCGCCAGCCTGAATGGTCAGATCATCATTGTACCGGGGTTAAATGCCCCAGCTTTACGAGAATCTTCGCGCGTATCGCCATTGGACGATAGTAACCTCAATCGCGGCTTTCCGGGTGACGCTTTGGGCGGCGTTACCAGTCAGATTGCATACTATGTCGAAACTGAACTCCTGCCCTTGGCAGATGCAGCCATCGACTTGCACGCAGGTGGGAAAGCCTCGTTCTTCACGCCCTGTGCATTGCCCATACGAACCAAGGACCCAGAGTTAAGCGCACAGAACCTCGCCTTGGCACATGTGTTCGGGCTGCCCTTGGTTTGGGTATTGGGCGGCTTTAACGACCCAAGGTCGCTGAATTCCGCAGCTGAGCGGGCAAACGTTCCCATGATCGCCGCCGAATTGGGCGGTGGTGGCGGGGTCGATCCGGACATAACGGATGCATGCGAAGAAGGTTTATATCGCATATTGCGTCATGTCGGCATTTTGACGGGTGACGCGCCCCCCCGACCAAATCCGCGGCTGGTAGAAATCGCCGATCCCAACGACAGCTTGTTCTCTCCGAGTGACGGGGTGTTCGACCGAAAGGCACGTGCAGGACAAGACGTGAAAGCCGGGCAAGTTGCTGGTACGTTACATTATGTGTCCGAGCCTCGGCGCACATCTGAAGTGATCAGGTTTACACAGGATGGAATGGTCTTGGCGCACACCAATCGTGGTAACGTGTGCAAGGGCGACATGTTGATGCTGGTCGTTCAAAACACGTCCGCAGATTAATCTTTCCGTTCCAACTTACGAAACAGCATAGAAAGCCCAAAACAGATTACGAAGTACATGGCCGCCGCAGAAATCCACGCCTCAAAGATCAAACGTGTTGAGGCGACAAGTTCTACTGTCTTGAAGGTTAGATCAGGCACCGAAATCAGTGATACAAGCGAACTATCCTTCACCAAACTGATGAACTGGTTGGCCAGCGGGGGCAGCACTTTACGCATGGCTTGCGGCAAGACGATATAGCGTAATTCTTGGAATGGACTCATGCCGATCGACTTGGCCGCCTCTCGTTGACCTTTGTCTACGGACTGAATGCCAGCCCGGACGATTTCCCCGACAAAGGCGCTCTCAAACAGAGCAAGCACAATGACACCTGAGATCAAGGCCGGGAAGCGGCGCATATCGCCAAACAGGAACGTCCAAATCGCGTTGTCATCACTGCGTGCAATCTCACGTGCCCAGCGTTCCATATTCAAAGCTGCAATCAGCTGTTCGGACAGGAAGAAGAAAAAAATGAAGATCACAACGACCGGCGGAACGTTACGCAAAAACTCAAGGTAGGTGCGGGCGAGCATGCGAATGGTCAGATTGGCAGAGCATCGCGCAACACCAAGGATAACGCCCAGAATGAGGGCAAGAATACTGGCGTAGATGCTTATTCGGATCGTTGCATAAAGACCTTGAACCAGCAGGTTTGCGACCCAACGATCTTCGCTTTCCTTAAACCGGAACAAGTAGTTGGGAATTCTTTCCCAACGCCAATCATAGTTGAGCACCCCTCCAATCCGCACGGCAATAACGGAGGCCAGCACAAGAACCACTGTCAAAATGACAAAGTCCATCCAGTGCAGACGCTTGATCAGTTTTTGCATGCGTATAGCTTTCAAAAGTGCGTTGGGCGGGCCAGAGCAGCCCGCCCAATCAGAAGGTCTTATTCTGCGACGTCGGCTTTCCACTCGTTGCCACGGAACCAATAATCATGACGTTCTTTCAACCAACCTGTGCGTTCTTTGACGCCGATCCAGTTGTTAAAGAAGTTTTCTGCATCCGGGTCACCTTTGCGGAACGCAAATGCTTCACCGCCCGCTTGGAACGACTGGTTGAATGGGACATAAAGTGTGTCCGAATAGCGACGCGCTTCAGAGGATGGTGTTGGCTCTGACGCCATTGTGGCGTGCGCGTTGCCGTTCAGGACTTCCTGCGTTGCTGCACCGTCTTCATCAAATTGCAGCAATTGAGCTTGGGGGAACATCGATTGGATAACGGCAACGGGCGTCGCGCCACGGCGTGCTGCAAAGGTCACATCTGGACTGTTGTAGTCTTCTAAGGCGAAGCCGTCCGTCATCGCTTTATTCGCGAGGATGGTCATGCCGGAATAGGCGTAAGGCGTTGAAAACGAGACTGTTAAGTTCCGCTGTGGCGTGATCGACATGCCCGAAATGATGACGTCGAACTTGCCCGACACAAGTGCCGGAATGATGCCATCCCAAGAGGTCGGCACGAATTCAACTTCAACACCCATGTCTTCGGCCAATGCACGACCTACGTCCAATTCAAATCCGACCAATTCACCGTCCAGATCACGCATGGACCATGGGCGGAAAATGGACAGGCCGATCTTAATCACGCCGTCTTGTTTGATGGATTCAATTACTGATTCACTCGAAAGGCCCTGTCGAGTGTCTTGTGCTGATACAGGCACGGCCAGCGCGAGGGCTGCCGCGGAAGCAAGGGCAAACCCTGCGAGGCGTCTCGTAAATGTCATGTCGTCTCTCCGTGTTGATAAACTTAAGTTTGAACAGCGTATTTTTTCTCGATGTGCGACACCCCCACCGATAAAGCCAGTGTGAGCACAAGGTAAACGGCCGCAATCGTGAACCAAATCTCAAAACTCATATACGTATCCGAGATCAGGTTGCGTCCGATTGTCGTGAGTTCCGCGACTGCGATAACGCTGACGATGGCCGAACTTTTCACAAGATGCACGACTTCGCCTGTCATAGGCGGGAGCATAAACTTAATAGATTGCGGCAGGACGATATACAGATAGGTCTGCATTTTAGACATTCCAATCGATGTCGCGCCTTCCCATTGCCCCTTCGGAACAGAGTTAATGCCAGCGCGAAAAATCTCAGAAATCAGCGCCGCGTGAAACACAGCCAGACACAACACGCTGGCTGTATAGCGATCCAATGAAAACACCGGCCCAAGAACGTAATAGAACAAATACAACAAAACCAGGATCGGCATGTTGCGCACGAATTCCAGAAATACGATCGCCACGGCACTACCCATGACCAGCCCTGACAGCCTGAGCAGCGCAACGAGAAGGCCCAAAAGCGTAGCAAACAAGAACGATGTAGCAGACAGTTGGATCGTTTTGACCAACCCGATCATGATCTCGCCCCACTGGAAACCATCATCCGTAAGTGTGTAGAAATACTGAGGAATTCGATACCACTGCCAATTGTATCCCATCGCCTGCGCACCCGAATAGGCCAACCAAACAATGCCAAAAATCACGGCTAGGTACAATGCCACCGATACGGGAACCGAGTTCAAAAACGTTTTGAACGTCTTGGAGACAGAGGCCGCTGATTTCGAATGTGCCGTCATCTAGTGTTCCAAAATCTGGCTAAGGAACAACTTGCAGCGCTCGCTTTCCGGGTTGGTAAAAAACTTATCTGGCGGTGCGACTTCGACGATCTTTCCAGCTTCCATAAACACCATGGTATCAGCAACTTTGCGGGCAAATCCCATTTCATGCGTGACACATACCATGGTGATCCCAGTGTCGGCGAGCTCGACCATCACGTCTAGAACTTCATTGATCATTTCAGGATCTAATGCCGATGTTGGTTCGTCAAAAAGCATGATCCTCGTTTCCATGCACAAAGATCGGGCAATTGCGACGCGTTGCTGCTGCCCCCCCGAAAGCTGTGCCGGGTATTTGTCTGCTTGTTCGGGGATATGCACGCGCTCCAGATACTTTCGCGCGCGCGCCTCAGCTTCGGTTTTATCAATCTTTTGGACTTTGATCGGCCCAATTGTCAGATTTTCCAAGATCGTAAGATGTGGAAACAGGTTAAATTGCTGAAACACCATGCCCACTTCTTGGCGCAGTGTTTTTAACCCCTTTGACCCTTCTTCGACCTCAATACCGTCAATACGGATCGATCCCGCATTGTGAAATTCAAGTCCGTTGAAACATCGGATCAAGGTGGATTTTCCCGACCCAGACGGGCCACAAATCACAACCCGTTCACCGTGTTTTACGCTAAGGTTCACATCTGTAAGCGCTTGGAAGTCCCCGTAGAATTTATCGACTTGCGAGACAGAGATCATCTCTTCTCGTTGATCCATAAACATCGCCCCCAGCAAAAATAATCCGTAACAGCATGTCGTTGATTGCGTTGGATTGGCAACCACTTTCTGCGACGTGCTCAACTTCCTTTAGCGAAGGGCACCGGGTGGCATGCAACTGCACCCCAATACATTAGCTCAACTAATGTATGTCTTAATGTCACGACTATGTGATAGCGACCCTTAACTGGTTAACGGTGCCTAGGAAAAGAACGTGGTCTTTGCCGTCGCATACAAGGAACACGGGCTACGATAGGGAAAGTTGCCGTGCTTAAATCAGTTGAGGATGACCCAAAAAACGCGTTGTCGTTGGGCGTTCACAATTTGCTTATCAACTGCGCGAACTGTCAACCCGGCCAAAAAGTTCTTTTGGTGCATGAAACCGAAAATGACGGGTATTTTGATCCTAACCTGGTCGGAGAAATCGCGCATGTGGCCGCGCAATTAGGTATGATCACCGAGTGCTTTAACGTCCCTTTTAAGCCAATCGTCACCGATCCCTGTGATGTGTTGGGCGCAAAGATGGCGGCCTCCGATTGCACGATCTTCCTTGCGCGTCTTGGCGATCAAATCAGGTTTCGCGAAAAATATGCGTCGAAGACTCAAATCATCTGTTACGCGCTGGATTGTGCGATGCTCTCATCGCCTTTCGGAACGCTAAATTATGCTGGTATAGATACTCTAAAGCAGTTGATTGATCGTGCACTATCACGGGCAAAGCATATTCGCGTAACCTGCCCCGCAGGAACAGATTTTATAGGCAGATCAAGCACTCTGGACGCGCAATACCCGGACGTCACACGCAAGCGCTTCCCTGTGTCCGTCTTTGCCCCGATGCCCATGGCTAACTTCTCGGGGCGTGTCGCTCAACGTGGGTTTTTGACGGGCACTGGGTCGAACTATTACGCACCATGGAGTTGTGAAGTCGCAGACACCCTATTTGTCAATTTTGAGGCCAACCGCATCACAGGCTTTGAAGGAACACTCAAAGACGTCGCCGCCGCTAAAGCCCATTATGACAGTGTGAGCCGAAAGTTTAACCTCGACGCGCATTATGTTCATTCTTGGCACGCAGGTATCCATCCGGGGTGCGAATATAAGGAGCCTGCTGCAATCAATATGGAACGTTGGAGCGGCAGTGCATTTGGCAATCCACGTTTGCTTCACCTGCATACATGTGGTGACTATCCGCCCGGCGAAATATCCCTGAACGTGCTTGATCCAACGATTTTGATCGATGACATTGCAGTTTGGGACGCTGGCATATTGCATCCGCACCGCATTCCCGGGGGTGCTGAACTGTTGGCTGCAAACCCTGATATGGCGACAGCGTTCGCCAACCCGGCAACGCGTGTCGGGCAAGCCCCCTGCGGGAATTTACAATACGGCTAACGCATCAAAGACGTGCAGATACTCTGTTCAAACTTTGCGGCCTCTAATTGCAACCAACTTCGAAAAGCCTGCACGGCTGGTGATTTTAACGCCTCATGTTCACACACAAACCAATACGAAAACTGTGAATGGGCAAACTCAGGGAACGGATAGATCAATGTTTCGGCCTCGATTGCATCGTAAACCAACGGGCTGCGTCCCATTGCAATGCCTAACCCTTGCACAGCGGCCTGAACGACAAGGTTCGCTTGCCCATAGGTTCGACTGCGTTGGAAACGCGGTAACGTGATCCCACATTCCTTAGACCAAAAGTCCCACGTGGACGTTGCGTCGATAGAAGCCAAATGGTCCCTAAGCACCGCATGTTTGGCCAAATCATCCGGCACCTTTAATGTCTCGGCAATTTGCGGCGTACAAACAGGCGACATGGTTTCGGTCATCAATTGCTCGGCGTGCAAACCCGGAAATCCACCTGAACTGTATGAAATGACAACGTCCGCTTCGCCCAGCATTGGATCTTGCGATTGCGGGTCCGTCGATAGGGACACTTGTATGTTAGGGTTGGAGTCATCAAAGTTGAGCAACCTCGGGAGCATCCACAAAAACGCGAACCCCGGCGGAGACCCAACCAGAACGCCGTCGTTGCGCGCTTTTTGGGAACCACGCAAATCCTCGCACAGCTCTTCCACTTTGCCAAACCCATCCCGCGTCACACTGGCCAACCGCTCCCCGGCTTCGGTCGGTGATGTTTGCCGATTACGCCGCAGCAACAAGCGCACGCCCAACCAGCCCTCCAGTTGTTTGACCTGTTGGCTCACCGCGCTTTGGGTCACATTCAATTCATCCGCAGCGCGTCGAAAACTGCGCAGTCGAACGACCGCTTCCAAGGTACGTAACGCGTTGAAGGGCAATGTCTTTAACATGATCTCTCCTGTGCGCCTTTCAAACGCGTGCGGACCCAAGCTTTACCAAGACCGCCATTGGCCTAATTGATCGAACGCGCACTTTATGAAACCCTACCCCGTAACACGACAAAGGATACACCATGTTCTTACGCAATTGCTGGTACGTCGCCGGGTGGAGCACCGACTACGCGCGCGCCTTAAAGCCACAAAAGCTGCTTGGTGATGACATCGTTTTTTATCGCCGCTCTGATGGTACACCCGTTGCGCTGGAAGACGCTTGCCCACACCGAAAACTGCCTCTGTCCATGGGCGCGCTCGAAAACGATCATGTTGTGTGCGGGTATCACGGGCTGACATTTGACGGCACAGGCTCTTGCATCGACAGCCCCACCCAACGCGGCATGACGCCAAGACGTGCAGTCGTCCGGTCCTACCCGGTGGTGGATCGTTATCGTTTGCTTTGGATTTGGATGGGCGATCCCGACAAAGCAAATCCAGACGATATTTTCGAGATCGAGAACTTCGAAAACCCATCTTGGGGCTATACAGACGGCGGCAGCCTTCCGATTGCTTGCAACTACTTATGGGTGGTCGATAATTTGCTTGATCCCAGCCACGTGGCTTGGGTGCATGTCACATCCTTTGCAGGTGCCGGAACAGATGATCAACCGCTCGATATGGAGAAAACCGACCGAGGCGTCATCGTATCGCGCTGGATCTACGATCAACCGGCCTCCCCCTACTATAAGAACTTGGTGAAATTCCCCGGAAATTGTGACCGTAAACAGCACTATGAAATGTGTTTTCCCGGCATCGCTTTGAACATGTCGATCTACACGCCTGTGGGCACTGGCGGGCCAGACAAACCAGCCGTCGACAAGACATATGTGAACATATCATACAACTTCATGACCCCCGTGGATGAGGCAAACACCCAATATATTTGGTTCCAGCACCGCAATACCGATCCCAATGATGCTGCCATTTCGAAAGTCATGAACGATGGTGCGATCATGGCGTTCAATGAAGACAAAGTGATCTTGGAAGCGGTGCAGAAAGGCATGGAAAAGATGGCCACGCAAAATATCGACCTTGGATTGGATCTTGGTGCCAAGACCTTTCGGCGCAAATTGCAACAATTGATCGACGCAGAACAGACCGCCTAAAGCGCAACCTGTCGCAAGGTTTCAAGGTGCGCGAACAGATCGCGCGCTGTCTTCCATGTCACTTGTGCTTTGTCCGCGTCACTCAAATCGGCAGGCACGACGGCGTGCGAATAGGGGTCGTCCTTAAAGATAGGGTAGTCCGAACCGAGCATAATACGATCAGCGCCTAGAACTTTCACCGCCGCTTCCAACGCACGCGGGCCAAGCGATGCACAATCATACCACAAGCGTCGCAATCTGTCGGTTGGGAAAGGTGCGTCAGGATTACGATGCCGCGCGATGCTTTCAATCCGTTCAAAGATGAAGGGCAACGTCCCGCCAAGATTGACCACTTGGAACGTGATGTTCGGGTAGTCATCGAGAATGTCAGACAAAATGACCGTCAACGCAACTTGCGCCGCACTTGATTGCAGATCGACTGCCGACAAGCGGTACTGAACGAAATCTGTGGCAAGTGGGGGCGGTTCCTGTCCAACCTTGAGGCCCGGATGCAGCATGATATGGCACCCAAACTGGTTCGCTGCCTCTAACAAGGGGGCCATCGTCGCCGCCTCCGCCAGTGAGTTAAAATAGTTAGATGGCAGGATAATACCCGGCAAACCCAGATCACGGCGGATGCGTATCACCTCTGCAGATGCCAGCGTCATGTCATCCAAGGGTACACCCGCGAGGCCAATCAGCGCCCCGTTTGTGTCCCGTCCCAATTGCGCAAGCCCGTCATTAAACTTGAAAATCGCGTGTGCGATATCCTTGGCGGGCAGTAAATCGACGCCCAAAGCGCCAGGGAACGTCAACAATCTATGCGTCAAACCGACTGCGCGCATTTCTGCAAGACCGACTGTGTGATCGTGATATTGCGAAGTGAACGGGAATTCGCCATTCATCGCAGCCATCACCGTTACGCCATCGCCCCGTGTTCGCAAAAATGGCCGCGATGTGCGCGCGCGCAATGTGTCCACCAATCCGCCGCCATAGAAGTGCGAATGCATATCAACACGGCTGTTTTCGTCGATCATCCTAATCTTCCTCAAAGCAACCCAAGAACATCGCCCGCTGTGAATTCCGCGACTTGGAAGTTTTCAATCACCAGAATGCCGCCAAAGTCGAAATCTATCTCAAGATTGGCACCCTTGTTCGTTGCATCGGCAAGAACTTCGGCAAAGCTCGTGTAGCCTGAATCTGTCAGGTCCAGCTTATCTACCGTGTCCTCAAAATCACGAATTCGATCAAACCCACCCCCGCCATTTGCCGCGCTTTTAAACACAAAGACATCGCGCAAATCGTCGCCCAAACCGTCGCCATTGCCCCCTGTCAGCACATCATTGTCCGCGCCGCCATACAACAGGTCTTTGCCGTTGCCGCCAACAAGCTTGTCCTTACCGTCGCCACCTTCCACAAAATCGGCACTACCACCTGCACGGATATCGTCGTCATCCAGACCACCACGCAGTGTATCCTGTCCAAAATTGCCAAAGATAAGATCATCACCGGCATTGCCATTCACGACATCGACGCCGAGGCCTGCGAAAATGTCGTCATCCCCACCGCCGCCGTTTAGTACGTCCGCACCACCCAAACCGTTCAGAATATCGGCCCCGAACCCCCCGTTGAGTTCATCATTTCCACCACTGCCTGTCAGGTCATCCGCGCCATCACCACCGTTGAGCGTGTCATTCCCTGCCAATCCGATCAACACATCCGCACCAGCACCACCGCTCAACACATTGTCTGCGTTGTCACCAACCAAACGGTCGTCAAAATTGGACCCGATGACATTCTCAATACTGAAGAAGGTGTCCACACCTTGTCCGCTGCCGAGATCACCCGCTGACCTCGCCAAGAAAACAGCCACCCGACCGCCCGCATCTGCGTAGGTTACGGTGTCGTTCCCTGCCCCACCGTTCAGGATGTCATCCCCGGCGCCGCCAGATAACGTATCGTCGCCGTCCAATCCCAAAAGAATGTCGTTTCCGGACAATGCGCTAAGAACATCTGCGTTATCGCTGCCTGTGAGCGTATCATCACCCGCAGTCGGCAAGGTTGAGAATGCAGACACATCAAACGTGCGCGCAAACACATCCCGCTCGTCATCTTCCCCCCATGTCACGACAAAGCCGCCTTCCCGCGTGGCAGTGACCCAAGGGGCCACTTGATCCCCGGGATAGGTTGAATTCACCAAGACATCTTGGCTGTCAATCAAACCTGCAGTGTCGACTACTGTTACATTGATCGCACTCCCATCCGTATCGGGCCCCGAGGCGTTTTCATCGCTATAGGCGACAACAAATCCACCACCTTGAAGCCCCGCAACAGATATAGTTGCGTTCGTGCCCGAGGTCAGTTGATTGATCTCAATGGGATCGCCGATTTCGACGCCGCTTGCAGAATAACGTTGCGCGAACGTGGTGCGGAAATCGTCGGTATCCGTCAACGTTAACCGGATCCACACAAGGACAAAGCCACCGTCGATCAAAGGCGCGGTGTCGAAAAGGAAGGTGTTCACCAGACCAGTCCCATCAGCTGGCGGGTCTGGCGCATTAAAGGCACTTCCGAGTGGCGCGCCTGCAGCGTCAAACCGCTGCAAGTTTATGCCATTGAAAGACAGTGTCGTTTCGTCCACCTCGGCCTCAAACCACGCAACGATCACATCGCCGCTGTTAAGATCCATAATCTTCGGCGCAAAAGCTGCCGCTTGCGCAGTTCCGTTGATCGTAACGGAGGTCCCGATCTGATCTGCATTCTCGTCAAAACGGCTCAACATTGTACGCTCATAGCTGTCAGGTGGCAGCAGCCCACTTTCGCGGTACGTCACCCATGACAACGCGAACCCTCCCCCGCTTTGTGCTTCAATGTCGTAATTGTCCAAAGGTTCATTCGGATTGTGCGCGTCTTCAACAATCGTCGTTGCGGGCACAGACACCGACCAATCGCCATTGAAGATTTGCACCGTCAAATCATTGGGCGCACTGATCATTGTGGTTTGCGGTTCGCCCCAGACCACAGCAACCCGTCCATCCGACAATTGCGTTGCTTTAGGCGCGTCCAGAAAGACTTGCGTGTTGTCCCTGACTATCGCGAACACCTCTTCGCGCACCTGCGTGACAGGATCAATCGCGACGCCCTGCACCACAAATTCGAATTGAAAACCTGCACCAAGGCGAAAATCAAGAAACAGATTTAAAATGCGACCATCCGCTAACGTTAAAGCGTCGGTTTGCGATCCATCGGTAAAAAACGGCGCGTTGGCAAAATACTGCAGTCCCGTAGGTACAACGCTCATGAAACTATGCTCACTAAGGCCTTAAACATCAAATTAGTCTCCCGCCGAAAAATCAGTTTTAGATTAAGTTCATTCAATAAGAACGATCATTCGCATGGAGTGCAAATAACTTTCTAATCTGCATGTGGAGGAATACCCGCCCTTAAACAGGTCCCTTGAAAAGACACTTATGAAAAGAGAAAGCAACAGACAGTTGCCTTGCATCACTCATTCTGGACGCTGAACACACCAAAGCCAGACTGTACTAAATTGGGTTTCCAGTCGGGATCGCATTAGCGCGTGTCACATAGAATGCTTGCCAGTTGCCCTTGGTTGCGGCACCTCTGTGACAACACGCACAACCGGATCGAGAGCATGACACCAAATCCTAAAGACTTGCCCTTGCTGGGATATGTGGATCGATTGTCCGCTCGACCCGGCGACACTTTGGAATTCAAGGTCTCTTCGCGCGCGGACAAACCATTTCAGGCCCGACTGGTGCGTTCAATCAGTGCGGACCCTAATCCCGCAGGCCCGGGCATCCTAGAGGAAGACGCATCCGGCCACTTTGCGCCCAAATCGGTTACGTCTGTTTATCGCCCGTTTTCTGCCGGGTCTTTTGCAATTTCACAAAGCGCCTTGTCCGTGGCCCCAATGCAATCAATTTCATTGAGTGCTAAGATTTTCCCAACATTGCGCACCACCGGACTGCAAAGCGTGCTTGTGTTTGGCGGCTTTGATTTACGTATTGATGAAAACGGCGCTTTAAGTCTGACAGCAGGTGAGCAAACGGTCACCGCAGACGCTGCTTTGAAACTACGCCAATGGTATCAGATTACAGCGCACATCTCTAAGGACACGGTTTCGCTGGAATTTAGTCTTCTAAATCGTTCGCCGAACCCTACTGTGGTGGTCACAGGTGCTGGTATCCCGTCCCTCGCGAGCTCAGCACGCCCGGTTGTCGCCGCCCAAGTGCACAGAGATCACGCCAGTCAACACTTCAACGGTAAGATCGAGGCGCCAAAGATCGTTGTAGATGGCGAAACTGTATGTGAGTGGGACTTCTCACAAGGCATCTCGAGCACAATTGCACACGCCAAGATGGGTCCTAATCTTGATCTCGTGAACTATCCAGCCCGCGCTATGACGGGATCGGTTTGGGATGGGTCAGAAATGAACTGGACCCACAAACCAGAACACTACGGGGCGATCCATTTTCATGACGACGATCTTTATGACGTTCAATGGGACACGGATTTCACGTTTACAGTGCCTGACGACATGCCCTCTGGCGTCTATGTCATGAGACTAGAGTGCGACGGCCACGCAGATGCCATACCTTTTTTCGTTTGCCCACCGCTGGGGCACACACGCGCCAAACTGTGCGTTTTGATGTCCACATTCACCTATGCCATTTACGGCAATCATGCGCGCCCCGACTATGAACCGTCTTGGCTGACGAAAATAGCAGATTGGAACGCGTATCCGCATAACCCGGCCGAGCATCCTCATTACGGGTTGTCGACGTATAATTACCATTACGACGGGTCAGGTATCTGCCATGCGTCACATCGCCGGCCTTTGTTCAATCTTAAGCCCGGCTATCTGACGTTCGGCCAAGCCCAATGTTCTGGATTGCGCCACTTTCCAGCAGACATGCATTTGATCAGTTGGCTGCACGCCAAAGGCATCGACTATGATCTGGTCACAGATCAGGAACTGCAAGATGACGGGGTTCAGGCGATTGCGGGATACAAAGCGGTCACAACTGGCACGCATCCCGAATATCATACCGCCGAGACGCTGAACGCACTGCGCGAATACCGCGATACTGGCGGCAATCTAATGTATCTTGGTGGGAACGGGTTTTATTGGCGCATTGCGATGCACGAAGACCAAAACGGCATGCTCGAAATTCGCCGGGCCGAGGACGGAATCCGCGCTTGGGCTGCTGAGCCGGGCGAATACTACAACGCATTTGACGGAACCTATGGCGGCCTTTGGCGTCGTAATGGACGCGCGCCACAAGATTTGGTTGGTGTTGGATTTGCTGCTCAAGGTGAGTTTTTTGGCGACCCATATCGTCGGGCCTGCGCCGAAGGTGGCTTTGATTGGGTGTTTGAGGGCATCGATGACCCCTTGATCGGCGATTTCGGGTTTTCCGGGAACGGTGCCGCTGGATTTGAGCTCGATCACATGGATCACCGCCTTGGTACGCCCGAGGACACCGTCTTGTTGGCCCGATCTGTAACCCGTGATGCTGGCTTCATGTTGGTTCCGGAAGAACAGCTGACCCACTTGACCAACCTCTCGGGGGGCAGTTCCAAAGATGCCATGCACGCAGACATGATCATCGCCCAATACCCCGATGGCGGCCGGGTATTTTCGACGGGTTCCATCACATTTTGCGGCTGCTTGCCGTGGAACAACTTCGACAACAACGTCTCTACTTTGCTCGGAAACGTGATGTTGGACTTTCTTGGCGACCGACCCTGATTGCTGTTCTTTGTGCGATCACTTGCAACCCGGCCAATAGCCGTGATCGGGTTGAAAGCGAGCGCTGCACAGTTACTGGACTGGTTCACAATTTAAAGTCATCAGGTAACAAATTTGAGAGCGACTCTACGTAGGCGTGCGCGCGACGCAACCGTAACGAGATTCGAACTTTGCGCGCCCAGACATACTGTTTGGTATGGAAAATCTGGTAATTCGCCACAAAATCCAGCGTGATTGAAACCTCGGATTCATCGAAAAAGACGCATTTTTCTCTTGATCAGGCCCAAAAACGTACAAAAATGGAAACAATCATAAAGATTAACGTATTATTAACGAATAACACATTCGCATCATTATTTTGCCAAATTGGACCCTGAATTATAGCGATATGTGATCGGGGTCCACTTTTGCGGCGAACCGACAAGAAACATTGAGGCTATGACAATGAACCTATCACGAAAACAATTTGCGCTTGCTGCCTGCCTTATGGTCGGGCCTTTGGTTGCTCAAGCGCAACAAGTAACAATATCCAGCAAAGACAATGCTGTATCGATCTCCGGCAGATTAATATCGTTTGATGACGAGGTCTATGTTCTCTCCACCGACATCGGTGAACTACGTTTGTCCCGTTCAGCGACCAACTGTGTTGGCGACGATTGCCCAGTATTGAGCACGAACCTTGAAATGGCCGTCGCAGTCAACGAACCAAAAACCGCCAGCTTGTTGCAGGCGCTTGTCAACGGATTTGCCGCATCTCGAGACTTGACTGGTTTGTCAGTTGCAGACGCAAGCGGTGTTGTTGCACGGATCGAAATTCAGGACTTTGCTTCAAACGAGAATGTCGGCGCGGTCGACGTGACGGTTCAACCTGCAGAAACTGGCTTCACACAACTTGCATCCAGAGATGTTGATTTGGCCATTACCCAATTTGCAGTTCCAACCGCGATTGCCGATGGTTTTGTTGCCGCCGGTGGCGCGGATCTGCGCGACCTAAGCCGCGAACGTGTTATCGCACTAGACGCGATTGTGCCGATCGTGCACCCAAACAACCCTGTTCGTTCGGTATCGCTCGAAGAACTTGCGTTGATCGCATCAGGGCGCATTAGAAACTGGTCCGAATTGGGGGGCGATGACGCACCAATTCAAATGCTCTTACCAGCGGCCGGTTCCTCTTTGGATCAGGCATTCACCGAACTTGTGCTTGACCCGAACCGTGTTCGTTTGCGCCGCAGTGCGGAACGCGCCGAAAGCGAAAGTGCAGCCACAGCCGCTGTTGCCGCGAACGAGGCGGCCATTACTGTCGCAAATCTATCCGGCGCAGGCTCAGCTGACATCATTCCTATCCGGCAGACTTGTGGTCCTCTCGCTTATGCCACGGACTTTTCAATCAAGGCCGAAGAATACCCTCTTAGCCGTCGTGTTTTTGCCTATACTGGTGATGGCGTTCAATCCGGCACAGGTGCCGAATTTGTGGACTACCTGACATCAGCAGACGTACAGCCGTTGATTGCGAGCGCGGGCTACGTTGACCAAGTCGTTGTGAGCGAGCCGATCAGCTTGCAAGGCACACGGATGACCTCGGCGATCTTGTCGGCGAACAACGGGGCAACTTTGGGGTTGGTTCAAAATTTCGCCAACGATTTGGCGACTGCGGATCGCTTGTCAGCGACCTTCCGTTTCACCTCAGGCTCAGCTGGGTTGGACAACAAATCACTCGAAGACGTTGAACGTATGGTTGCTTTCTTGAACAGCCCAGAAGCACGGAATCGTGAGGTTCTTGTGATTGGCTTTACGGATAACGTCGGACGTTTCGACCTGAACGAACGTTTAGCGTTGCTGCGAGCTACAAGTGTGCGAGACGCTCTGGTCGGTGCCAGTGGTGGCGATGTGTTGGCTGGCCGTATGACCGTGTCATCTTATGGCCCACTTGCCCCAGTAGGGTGCAACGAGACCGCTGACGGCCGCGAGAGCAACCGCCGCGTTGAAGTCTGGTTGCGTTAAGCCAAGAGCAAAACGCGTCACGAAATATGAATAAGTTTGTGGATGATGGCCTCGCCATCTTTAAGTCCACACTTGAAGGAATACTTGATATGAAACGCAGAACGTTACTCGGCACCGGATTAGGTGCCATGGTGGTCGCAGGGACCCCCGCCAAGGCGCAAAGTGCCGTGGCCTTGTCCCTGATCACAGATCGTGCAGCCCCTGCCCAAGCCTTGGCCGATCGTGTAGCTCGCGCCTCTGGTGGCAGTATTACAATCAACGTACAAACAGCGCCCTCAACAGACGCAGCAGGGTTCTTATCCTCAGTGTCATCTGGCAGCACGGACATGTACTTGTCCGCTGAGGAGGCCTTTATTAGTACAAACGCCGCCTTTGGAATTTTCTCGTCAATGCCCGCAGGAATGAGTTCAAGCGAACTAGAATCCTGGATTTTGGTCGCAGATGGTCGCTTCATGTGGGATTTGCTCGGTGAAGAATACGGCGTCAAGTGCTTTATGGCAGGCGATGATGGCCCCTTACCAATCTGGTCCAAAGCCCCACTTTCGGGCGCTGGCGATCTAACTGGTGCCAAGGTCGGATCTGTTGGTCTCGGTGTCAATGTTATGAAGGCTATGGGGGCTGCAAACGTAACAGACATTCGCGCCTCTGGTGTCGATATTAGCAGCTTGGACGCGTTTGAAGGACTTAACGTGGCGCAAATGGCAGAGGCCGGATTGCTTGGCACCTTCCCCCACATGACAACCCCAAATGCTGGTCGCCCGGCATCAGCTTTGTCAGCAGGGTTCAACCTCGCAAAATGGGACGGATTGTCTGAAGAAGAGCAAATTTTGCTCGAACGCTGCATCATGGCCGAGCACGGTGTCAACCGCGCAATGGCAATGCACGAAAGCGCCCTTGCCCTGCAACAAGCGGGATCAGGTGTTACCGATCACGAGATGCCGCAAGATATCTGGGATGCACAAGTTTCCGCGTCCAACACTGTGATGCTCGACATCATCGAATCCGGAAATCTGGGTGCCGATGTCGGAGACGCATATCTGTACTTTATTGGTGACGTTGCCCGCTGGAGCGAAATTGGGGAAACCGCCTTTTTCTTAGGTCGTAAAGGAGCGCTTTCACAATGACACATGCAGTAAAAAAGACGATGTTGGCGAACCAACAGTCCGAGCAAAAAACCATGTCACGCCGTCGTGCCTTGTTGGGTGGTGGCGCCGCCTTGACCGGGGCAGCAGCCCTGTCCACACCCGCCATTGGGCAAGGAACTCCGCAAACAATTCGCATGGCGACATCTTGGCCGCAGGGTCTTGGTGGTTTGGCGGACAGTGCTGCGCGCGTTGCTGCAGGGATTAACGCAGGATCAAACGGACGGCTCAATGTAGAAATCTATTGGGCCGGCTCATTGGTTCCCCCACTAGGTGTGCATGACGCGGCAAGCGCAGGTGACATCGAAATGTATCACTCTGCTGAGTATTACTATCAAGGCAAACACCGTGGCCTGAACTTCTTTACCACTGTGCCCCTTGGCCTGACTTCGGTCGAGCAGGCAGCGTGGGTGAAATTTGGCGGCGGGCAAGCCTTGTGGGACGAGCTTAACGCAGATTACGGCGTCAAGTCCTTGGCTGTTGGCGGAACTGGCGTGCAAATGGGCGGTTGGTTCAACAAGGAAATCAAAACCAAAGAGGATTTTGAAGGCCTGACCATGCGTATGCCGGGCCTTGGGGCTCAGGTGATTTCTCGTCTCGGCGCTAACGCTGTTGTTCTTCCTGGTGGCGGTATTGTTGAAGCCCTGTTTGAAGGGTCAATCGATGCGACTGAATGGGTTGGTCCTTATAATGATCTTCAGTTTGGTTTCCAAAAGTTGTTGTCGACTTACATCTACCCCGGTTTCCACGAACCCGGCACGATGGCATCCGTCGGTATGAACCTTGATTTCTGGAACAATCTGTCTGATCTGGATCGGTCCCTCATCGAGACAATTACCGATGCTGAACTGACCCATCACACAGCGGATTATTATGGCAACAACGGTCTGGCACTTGTTCAGTTGCTCAATGAATCCGGTGTGAAGCCAACACGCTTGCCAGATGACGTCTGGAATGAATTGGCGCGCGTGTCCTTTGAGGTAACTGCAAGCGTAGCCGAGGACGACGACATGGGTCGCCGTATCGTCGAAAGTTACGATGCTTATCGCTCCTTGGTAGGTTCTGCTGGCCCAATCAGTCAGGCAGAATACCTAGCGAAACGTGGCGCAGAAGAGCTTTTCGCTGACGTCTAAGCATCTCAACGCAAATATGATTTTCCCGAAGGCCCTTCCAATTGGTGGGGCCTTTTGGTTTTCACCAACACGTCTAATTCCCAAAGCTCAATTGGGGTGGCTCAAAGAAAACCACCGCGAGCTTGTGGCAGTTTACGATCCAAAATTCCTGCCGCCACCATGTTGCGTAGAATTTGGGTTGTACCATCACCGATTGTGAACATCCGCGCGTCGCGCGCCATGCGCTCAAGGGGCAGATCGCGGCCATACCCCCGCGCCCCATGCAGTTGAAGCGCATCATTGGTGACTTTTATCGCCATTTCAGCGGTGAAAATCTTGGCCTGCGCAGAGGCCACCATATCCGGAAAAGGATCAGATGCCCGCGCGGTATCGTGCAGCATCAATCGCGCCGCCCGCAAACCAATTGCCATAACTGCAAGCATCCATTGAACACCTTGAAATTCGCAAATTGGGTGGTCGAACTGCTCGCGTTCTTCTACGAACTGCAAAGCTTCATCATAAGCGCCCTGTGCAATCCCAAGTGCCACAGTGCCCGCGCCGATCCGTTGTGAGTTATACGCACGCATGATTTGGCCAAAACCGCGCTTCAACCCCTCTGGCGGCAACAAAAGTGCGTTTTCAGGAACGGCGCAGTCTTCGAGATGCACAAATCCTTCGGGAATGCCGCGCAAACCCATAGCTCGAATACGCTCACCGATACGCAAACCACCCGTACCGCTTTCAATCAGAAATGAGCCAATGCCAAGGTGGGTGCCACCATCCCAAACCTGCGCCAAAACCAAATATAGTTGGTGATCCCAGCGCCGGTGATCCAATGTTTGACCCCGTTCAAAACGTACCCATTGCCCCGTTTGTCAGCGCGCGGTTTCATGCCCATTGCGTCTGATCCTGCGCCGGGTTCCGAAAAGCAGATCGCAGGCTTATCCCCCGCCAAAACCAAGTCAGCGACGCGTTTCTTTTAACTTTCGGTGCCATAGGTCATGATCGCCGGAACCGCGCCCATATTGGTATCCACGACCATTCTACCTGAAATACCACAAGCTTTCGCCGCTTCCTCGACTGCAATGCAAACCCCTTCAAAACCTTGGCCACGCCCGCCAAAGGAGCTGGGAATGGTCATGCCGTTGATCCCGGCTGCGGCCAAGGCTTGGGCGTGGTGGAACGGATAGTCTTCAGTTTGGTCGATCTCTGCGGCTTGTGGACGTAGCTGATTGTCTGCGATATCGCGCATAATTTCGCGAATTTCATCGTTTGCAAAAGGTTTCATTCTGGCTCCGGAATCTGTGTGGCAAAGTTGTTTTCACGAGGCTTGCGTTTTGGCTGAAAGGTTTTTGATGTGTCGTTGGGATCGATCAGTTTGCTCGCGCACGCGTAATCAAAGTGGCGAAATCGAAAGCGCGCAGTCTGTCGAGCGGCCTCATGACCAACCCGCAAACATTGCATCAGCACGACGGCGTAACAACGTGGCGTGCGCGACGTCCCCCATGCGTTCGGATGCCGCCGCACGATCCCTCAAAATCCAAGGCGTGTTGGGATGTGTCGCGATTTTCGGATCAAGATAACGCGCAACCTTTTCAGGCTGATGCGTCGCGATCAACGCAGACGTGAAGCTGCGCTCAACGATTTCGCGTTGAACAATCGACCCGCCAATGCGGTGCAACTCAGGAAGAAGTGGGGCAATCAGTCTGGCAGCTTTTGATTTGTCATCGGGAAACACTCGGATTGCATCAACAAGCGGCAGCACCACCTCGGCATAGGTGTTCGCTTGCTCAGAAGATGCCCCCTCAAAGGCGACCTCAAGGCTGTCAAAATACAGGGACACGGCGGCATGATCAGGACAACTTGCAAATGCGAACGCGCTATGCAGATCGAGATAGGCGTTCTGATGGGTTTGCGCGGCCTTGCCCCACTTGTCGGCCATCAAGCGCCAGCGATCCCCGACATCTACGCCATGCAACTCAAGCCGCCACAAAAGCGATGTCCCATCTGTGAGCCGAAATTGATTTGAGGCAGGCGTGTGCGCAAGCGTGTCATCAAAGATCGCCATGGCAGCGGTAATCTCGCCCATTTCGATCAATCGCAACGCCAAATGCCACCAGATATGCGCGCTTAACAGGTTTTGCTTGGTCCAGATTGGTTGCTTGGCCTCAAGCAAGCCCATCGCCTCATTATGACGGTTTTGGCTCTCAAACACGTGGGCCAAGCAATGCAGCGCCCAACAATCGCGCGGTGCGAGGTCGAGAGCAATCCGGTCCCATCCTTCCGCCTCTGCGTAGTCACCAGTTTCTTCTAAAGCAAAACCATGCTGCGCGGCCACAACTGCGAAGCACGGGGCAGAGGATGGAAGCCGTTGCAGCGCAGTCGAAGTCGAAGCCCGCATGGCCGCGCCATTCCCAACCAAAAACCAAGTTTCATGCGAACATTTATGCGCAAGAATGTCATTGGGCCTTCGCGTCAGAACCTCATCCCAAGCGAATGCAGCCGCCGTTGGCTCGCCGCGCGCAAGAAGGTCAACTGCCGTTGCATGACCATCCTCAACCCCGCCAGTGCGCGCCGCCTGCATGTCTTCGAGATTGCGCAGAATGGAAGGGTCACTAGGGTCCATACCGCTGAGCAATTTCATAGCAGCACAAAATGCTGGTCCCGCCAGAAATTCAGGGTCTGTTATCGATTGTACGTCGCCAACAGGTGAGCCTGAAAAATCCAGATAACTGTCCATCGCAGCATTCCAAAGCGATATGGTTGCAGTATCCGAACAGGTCCAGTCCGCGCCAAATTTGTCTTCAAGCTGCATGTGTTCCCCGGCTTTACCTTTGATAGGAAAGACAACATAAATTCATCCGCATATCGCATAATTTTGATGATTACGTATGCGAAAAGTGCATGATTCAAACAAGAGATCTAGGCGCCTTTGTTCAAGTGATGCAGTTGAAATCGGTCAGCCTCGCCGCAGCACATCTTAAAGTCACGCAATCTGCTGTGTCGCGAAGACTGGCCAGTCTCGAAGCTCAGTTAGGTCGCAAGTTATTTGAGCCTGATGGACGTGGAATCAAGGCAACCCCACACGCGTTGGCTTTTGCAGCAGAAGCCACCCGTATGCATCGTGACTTGCGCGCGTTGCACCAAAATTCAAGGGGGTCGCATCAAAGGCCTGTTACACTGCATCTGGCAGCGACCGCCCAAACAATTGAAGCGTTATTGGTCCCAGTTTCCAGTCGCGTCGTTTGCTGGATGCGGCCTTTCAACTTTTCGGGGCCACGCCCAAGATCGCCTATGAGGGGCGTTCGACACGGGATGTATTGGCATTGGCCAAAATCGGTTTCGGCGTAGTTGTGTTGCCCTCAAATGTCGTCACAGATGTGCCATATCGCGTGCTTGAAACTCGCGGCGATGCTTTGACTTTAGATCAAACACTGGTTTGGGGAAGTCGCCCAGAAGCGCTGCTTGGTATCTCTCATCTCCGTGCGACGTTGACCGAAATGGGTAAGTAATCACACGGCCTGCAGCCTTCGAACCGGACGCGCACGCACTACCCCCATGATCATAGCGGTAGTTAGCAAAAAACAGGTCACCGCCACTCAACATACCAAACCTAATCACAAAATGACATCTGACGCCTCGAACTGAGACAGGGTAAAGTTCTCTAGGTAGATGAAATACCCATTGCCAAAATCCAAGACGGTATCGGCGTTTTGGTTTTGCGCCGTCGCTTTGGACAAGACATCGTCCGCAAAGCTGGAAAAACCGAACCCACTGAGATCGATTTGGTCCAATCCATTTTCAAAATCGCGGATGCGGTCAAAGCCGCCATGACCTTGTGCTGCTGGGGCAAACACAAACACATCTGCGGACCCATCAAACTGCCCACCACCGCGTCCGCCATTCAAAACGTCATTGCCTTGATTGCCGTATAAGATATCGCTTCCGTCTTCTCCAAAAAGAACGTCATCGCCCAGACCGCCATGAAGGATATCGTTGTCACCGCCACCGCGTAAATTGTCATTGCCTGTTCCACCGGCAAGCGTGTCCGCACCAAGATTTCCGCGTAACAGATCATCATCCGCATTGCCGACCAAAACATCCTCATCTTGCCCACCAAACAGAGTGTCCTGCCCCTGTCCGCCTTGCAAAGTGTCCATGCCTTCTGCGCCATTTAAAAGGTCGTTACCCAATCCACCAATCAACATGTCATCACCAGCGTCGCCACTTAGGACATCGTTCCCTCTGGCACCCGAAAGGTAATCAGCCCCCGCATCCCCTTGGATCACGTCATCCCCGCGCAACCCTTCTAAGCGATTGTCAGCCCCATCGCCTTGCAATGTATCGTTGAATTCGCCGCCCTGCAGATGTTCGATGCTGATCAACATATCAGCCCCCCAAGCCCCTTGTGACGCGCCGGTGATTAACGACACTTGCACCGCGCCCGAAGCCCCTTGATAGGAGGCCGTGTCTGCGCCAAAACCGCCCTCCAAGACGTCATCGCCTGCCCCACCATTGAGTACATCATCGTTGCTGCGGGCGCGCAGCGTGTCGTTACCAGCCCCGCCAGAAATGAGATCAGCGCCAGCATTTGTCACAATGGTATCGGCGCCCGAAGTTCCTGTGATCACCTGCGCCAAATCTGGCAAGAAGAATTCATCTTGCGTCATTGTGATGTCGGAGAATTGCAAAACTTCGATTGAAATCAGCGTGTCACGCCCATCGGGCCCTTCCATTCGGAAGTCTCCACGGACGCCATCAACTAACATATAATCCGCCCGATTTCCGGCATAAATTACAGTATCAACACCACCGCCGCCCAAAAGCCGATCCCAGCCATGGCCCTCAATGAACACATCGGCGCCGTTGCCACCTTGAACCCGATCATTGCCAGATCCACCAACCAGCATGTCATCGCCTTGACCGCCCTTTAACGTGTCCTCACCTTCTCCACCGTCCAGAAAATCGGCACCCGCGTCGCCATTCAACAGATCGCTTCCGAAATCTCCGTTGATGACGTCATCCCCATCTTCACCGTAGACTATATCGTCGAAGGTTCCGCCAGACAGATCGTCATCCCCAGCGCCACCATAAAGGATGTCATTCCCCGCATCCCCTTGTACCGTGTCATTCCCATCCAAACCGTAAAGCGTGTCAGCGTCTTCCGTACCGACAACGCGGTTGTCCCCCGAATTGCCTGTCAACGTTAAACCACCGGCAACATCAATTGCTTCAAGGTTTTCAATCCCATCCGGCAGAACATAGTCGACCGAAACACGCACCGTATCGATGCCGCCTGCGTCTTGGATTTCGACCGGATTTGCTGCAAAATAATAGACCGAGTTTGCCGCACTTCCTGAAACAGGACCATCTGGTCGGATGAACAAATCGTCGATGATAGCATCTTCCGCGTGGATACGCAGAGCGGCGGCCACCTCTGGCAAATCGAGCACTAGATTGTCGACATTGATAATGTCCGTGTGAATATCAAACAGCTCTTCATCGCCGTTTTCGTAAAGCGTGTAGCGATAATCTGCGGTCCGCACAGAGACAGACGCCTCCATCCAAGTCAACGCGAACTCGTCTCCCCTCGGGGTTTGCCCGTCCAAATAGGGCGTCAATGCCGGTTGCATGGATGCGGGCACTTCGACGCCCATCAACTCAAGCGCTGTCGCGGTGATAGAGGACAGATTGACCGGAGCCGTGATCTCTTGAGGGTCTGTACCAGGGATCGTCACCACCAAAGGGACACGCGCAGATTGTTCATAGGTTGTGAATTTGTGCCATTGCTCAGCGTCGCCCAAGTGATAGCCATGATCTGACATGACCATTGTGATCGTGTCATCCGCGTGACCCGACTGCTGTAACCCGTCCAAAAGCTCACCAAGTTTGGCGTCGGCGTAGGACACGCTGGCAAGGTAATGTCGGATCAAATCCTGCCAAGCCCCCGCCTCTAATACCTCTGCATGAAAATCGCGGCTTATGGCCTGAACAAATTCGGCTCTATCACTGTCATCGATGAAATCTGGCAACGGAATGTCGATGCCATCATACAAATCAAGATATTCTTGCGGGATGATCCAATCGATATGTGGGCGGAACACACCCGCAAACAACGCAAAAGGTGTGTCGCTGTCATAATCGTTAAGGAACGCAGTTGCACTTTCCACGAGCGTGTCATCGCTAAGAACGCGATCAGTTGCTCCATACGCCACTTCACCCACAGCTTCGAATTCAGGCAAGTCAGAATTGCGTAAACCTTTAGAATTCAACACTTCGTCGGCGACACCATCTTGATCGTTGCTTCGGAAATCGTGGAACACTTTACCGCCAAGTACTGTGTAAACACCTGCGGACTTCAAGATACCCGGCAATGTCTCGGTCGCGAGGTCCACATGTTGGCGCAAGTCTTGCGTGTTGTTCACGACCCCCGATTGCCATGGGGTCTGCCCGGTCAAAATCGCTGCCCGAGATGGATTACACACAGCAACATCTGCAAAAGCAGATGAAAAATGTGCACCACTGCCTTGAAGCGCATCCATATTTGGCGTGATCGCAATATCTTCATAAAGCGGCCAAGCCGACAACGAGAAGAAATCATCAAGTGTGACGAAGAGTAGATTTGTCATAAGCAACTTTCAGTTTGGTCGCGAGGCCGCGGTGAAATCTTTAACCCTAAAAGTCGAAGAAATACTTTACTTAAATATTTTGTGACATCAGATCGCGTCAAATCTGGACTGTCGTTGTGGGGAAATAAACATATCAATACGCGCCGCACTCTAACGCGTTCCACTACGCTATGTCTCACCCCATGAGACAAAGGCACAAACAGCAACGACAAGGTTGTCATAGTCGGCTTTGACCATGATTTCCTTCGCTCTCGGTTGCAACCGTGGCCCTATCAGGTGTCCCCAATGTGGTTTGGGCTGAGTTCGGAAGAATGGGTGGAATTCCCGTCAAAAATGTCGCTAAGCGTGGTTTGATGTTCTGCAATCAATCTTAAGCTCAATCGCGGTACCACAATCAAAAAGACGGCGTCACGAACCTGCAATTGGCAGACGCCGTCTTTGATGTTATTGCGCGTGATACTGCGGAGTCGAGGCCAAGAAGGTCCCATAAGCAGCAGCATTGGGATAGGAAAATTGCTCTGCCAATGGATTGCTTCGTTTTGTTTGCTTAGCCCCCATATCAGCCAAAAGCTCGTCAAAATGTTTGAAATGGAATGGGGCAGAACACAGACCGCCATAGATTTTAGCCGCCGGACGTTCGGTACGTTTCCAGTTCAGCATCATCTCAATGCTTTCATTCATCTGCGCAGATGTTGGTTGATTTTCAAGTTGTCCGTCCGCATAGCGCACCAACCAATTTGCAATCATTTCAGCGGATAGTACCGTGCAGAAGCTCGAGTTGAAGCCAACAAACCCCATATCCGGCAGATCAGGATTTACAGACAATCGATACACCCGATATTGACCGTCTTCCTCAATCAATTTGTTTTGGAATTCCTGCGGCAAGTAGGGAACACCCAGCTTCCACCCAACCGCCAGAACCGCGACATCGCAGGGCATCGTATCGCCATTGGATAGCGTTACGCCCTCATCTGAATAACTCTCGAACGTACCTAAAACCGGGGTAATTGTCCCCGCGTCAAGGCACTCGATGAAGCCCGGTGTCACAATAGGAACCGAACACGACACTTCCTTTTCGATCGGCGTGTTGGGTACCATGTTATGCTTTTTGAGCTTGAGTTGCGCTTTCAGCAAGGTTTCCAGCCCGCGAAAGTTCGCCCAAACCAAGGGTTTCAACACAGCGGCGATCACCCTTTGCAGTGCATTCTTTCCCCATTGATTGAACTGTTGTTCCTGCGCCCGCATATAAAGCAATCGTTTGAAATTGATGCCCCCGACAAAATAGGGCACGCGCCACACGTTTTCGAGGTAAACGAGTTTGACGGACTTGGCCCCGTTCTTAACTGCGTTCACAGCGATATCGGTCGCCGATTTTGACCCGCCAAGAACGACCACATCTTTGCCAGCACATATTCTGGGGTCGGTGTATTGGGATGAATGCATCACCGCTCCGCCTTGGGCGATGAATTCGTCTTGTCCCGGATGGGTGAGGATGTTCTTCTCAGAAAATTGGCCTGTGCAAATGGACACGAAATCAAAATCCTCAGTCCACACATGGCCGCCTGCTTCAATCGTCAACGTCCATCCCGGCGCGCCATCTGCCCGCCGTTCCATCGTTTTTATCGACGTATTCAGGCGAAACAATCGCAAGATTTTATGTTTGGACGCATAAGAATGCAGATAAGCATGAACTTGGGGGCCTTTGGGCCATTCGGGATACTCATCTGGCATCGGGTGATCTGTGTAGCAATACAGATCCTTGGGCGATTGCGTTTGGACATCCGGATAAGAGCGCGACAGTTCCCACACACCACCAAAGTCGTGGCTGCGTTCAAACCCGCAGACCATATGACCTTTTTCGTCAAAGGCTTTTGCAGCCGCCAAACCGCTGACACCGCCACCAATGACGGCTACTTTCTTGCGTTGGGTCATTCTGAAAACTCCCAACTCATGCTGCATCCGGCGGCGGTAGAAAGTCGACCTCGTGTAACGCAGACAAGCGCGTCAGTTCCTCTGGATCGGTTACGCCGTCAAGTTTGGTGAACAGATCGAACAGCTTACGTGCGGGTGCCACGCCAAACACACATTTAGCTTCGGCTCCGGATCGGTTGAATATGCCATGCGCCTCGCCCATTGGCATACACACTGTATCCCCCGGCCCGGCCTTATGAACGTCACCGAGGAACTCAATCTCTAGGTTGCCCTCCAACATCACAATCCATTCGTCTTGCGTGGGATGGATATGCGGCGGCACAAACGTATCTGCGGGAACAACCGCGTGCCAGACAAATGTGTTCGGGCTTAAAAGTTTGGGAACATAGGTCTGACCAACGACGTTCCAAGACTTGTTTTCAATCCCGCTTGTGGCGGACACGACACCTTTTTCCATAGGACACTCCCTGATTTAGCTTTCCTGCACAGAGTGTGAGCCCACCCGATCAATTCGTTTATCCAAAAAGCGAACCAAAAAGTTTGACGCTTGAAATACCCAACAAAACGCGTAGCGTTCGGGCGGGGGGACGATATGCAACACACTAAAGCTGCGGAATTCTTGGCGAGCCACCCTTTTTTGCGCACGGGTGATCTGGACGAAGCACGCCACTGTGTGACAGAAAAGTTCTGCGATCACCGTTTGTTTGTCACCTCCAAACAAGATCATCTGTCGGTTTGTCACAACCATGTCGCGGGCAAATACGTGTCAGTCAATTATCTGCATTATGGGGCGCAAGTTCAAATTGACCCCGGCATGCTGGAAGACTTCTACCTGTTGCAAGTACCGCTGAGCGGCTCTGCGTTGATACGACACCGTGGGAAAGACTGCATTGCCAACAGCGACACCGCGACAGTCCTAAATCCTGATCGCGAAACGGATATGACATGGCATGGAGATTGTCGGAAGCTGCTTCTACAGATCGACAAAACCTACCTACACGAAAAAGCGCAAGAACTGCTCGGCGCCCCTGTCCCAGGGACAATCCGTTTTGACCCCCTCATGGATTTGCGACGCGAAGAAGGGCACGTTATTCGAAAAATGGTCGTCTTGACCGCGCGTTTGGCTGAGTTTGGGGCTTTGTTTAGCGGTATGAACACAGCCCGCGACCAGAGGGCAGAAGCCGACTTGGTCACCAAACTGCTCACTATGCAGAACAGCAATATTTCCCATATGTTAGCGAAAGCTGATCACAAAGCGATGCCCGCCGGGATCAAACGCGCAATGGCTTACATTCACGCAAATCTATCTGAACCTATTCGCCTTGGCGACATTGCACATCATGCTGGAATGAATGTGCGGACATTGCAGAAAGGATTTCAGCGCGCATTGGACTTGACACCGATGCAAGCTTTACATTCTGCACGCCTTGATTGCGCACATTATCAACTGACGGTTCGCCGTAACAAACCTTCGGTGACAGACGTCGCCTATTCGAATGGGTTTTCACATTTGGGGCGGTTTTCTCGGGACTACAAGGAACGCTTTGGGCACTCACCGAGCCAAGCGCATTGATCGATCAAAATGACTTTCTTATCTAAAATCACATCACCACCCACCAAACTTGCGAACAGCCAAAGACAGTTAGTTTAGGTGAACTTTCGAAACAACTTCGTTTGGTCAAACATGTCTTCCAGCGTTTCCATACGTTCCTTGGTTTCATCCCAATTCAGGCTTTGAACCGATGAGATCATCGTTTCGACCAATAACATTGTTGTCGCGGCGGAATCCCATGCCGATGGCACGATTATCCGACAACTCAGGCTGATATCGGCCAAACGGTGCACGGGCGAACGCCATTGATCGGTAAACAAGATGATTTTAACCCCACGCGCATGGGCCATTTCCGCCAATTTCAACGTGTTATTTTCATATCTGCGCACATCGAAGATAACAAAAACATCCCCTTCCTTTGCGTTCAAAAGATAATGTGGCCAAGTGTTTGAGGTCGATTGCACATGTGTCAGGTTTGGTCGGATGACCTGCATATGCATAAAGAAGTAATCCGCCAAAGTATGCGTAATGCGCCCCCCTACAACGAACAAATGGCGTGTTTGATCCGCCACAAGGGTGCAGGCCTCGTCGAAAGCGATTGGATCAATCTGGCCAAGCGTGAGACGGATGTTGTCGATCACCGCATCCGTAAACCGATTTAGCAGATGTTCCGAAGGCGCGGCCTCAGCCCAAGTATCGTGCTTCGCGATCGGGTTTTTAGCTTTAGCCCGCAATTCTTCACGCAACTCAGCCTGAAAATCAGCATACCCTTTATAACCCAACTTTTGCACCATACGCGCAACCGTAGGCACCGAAACATTAGCGTCCTGCGCCAAAGCTGTCAGCGGACCGAGGCCTGAAGCTGGGTAATTTTCAAGAATTGATAGCGCCAATTGTCGCTCCGCGCGCGTTAAATCGTCTAACTTTTCTTGAAGGCGGTCAGAAATTGTCTGTATCGCGTCGCTCATAGGACTTCCATTTTGTTCATTTTTATATCAGAGCATATCGAACTGTTACATTTACCAACAAATATGTTGACAAACTTCCTATCTGGCAAGCACTTTGACCATCAGGAGCCGAAATGAATCACCTGCAAGACACCTCAGAAAACGATCTTGTCATGACCTTCAACCCTGAAGGTCAATCACCTGTCGTTGTTGTGTGTGAACATGCAAGCTGCTTCATTCCACCAGAATATGACAATCTTGGTCTCGCGACAGATGCCTTGCAAAGCCATGCGGCTTGGGACCCGGGCGCATTGGCTGTCGCGACAGGCCTCGCGACGCACTTGGATGCAACACTCGTCGCATCTGGCGTGTCGCGCTTGGTCTATGATTGCAATCGCCCCCCCAATGCCCCGGACGCGATGCCTAAGAAAAGTGAAGTTTTTGACGTCCCCGGAAATACCGGCCTAACGCCCGCGCAACGCGATGATCGAACAGGTCGCTTTTACGAACCTTTCCGCCAGACGCTTTCCGACGTGATCACAACGACCCAAACCCCGATCATCGTGACCATGCACAGTTTCACGCCAGTTTATCTGGGCAAAGTGCGTTCAGTCGAAATCGGCATTTTACACGATACAGACACAATTCTGGCAGATGTTTTGCTGCAAACCGCGTCATCCCACACGACAGCGAACGTGCAACGCAACGAACCTTATGGCCCGGAACATGGTGTGACCCACACCCTCAAAGAACACGCGATTGAAGCTGGTCATTTGAACGTCATGCTGGAAATCCGCAACGACATGATCGTTAGCCAACAACAACAAGACGCTATGGCTAAAACCCTTGCTAATTGGCTCGTGGATGCGATGGATCGCTTGCAAACCGAGGGCGTCGCGCAATGTCAGGCTTGATGCACGGATACATTCGCGCTGTCGACGCGGTAAACTACCGCCTTGGCCGTATCGCGATGTATGGCATCTTTGTTTTGATGGCGATCTTGCTGTGGTCCTCGATCTCGAAGACGTTCTTTCTTCCATCCTTGTGGACGCTGGAAATGGCGCAGTTTGTGATGGTTGGGTACTATATTTTGGGTGGCCCCTATTCGATCCAGCTGGGGTCGAATGTGCGAATGGATTTGCTCTATGGGGAATGGTCGATCAAGAAAAAGGCATGGTTTGACTTGTTCACTGTGCTCTTCTTGATCTTTTATCTTAGTGTTCTGATCTACGGAGCCGTGAGCTCAACCGCCTATTCCTTAGGCTATTGGGGAACTGAGCCGTTTTCCTTCTTGGGCGGGCTTGTCTTCGGATCAGAAGAAGTCGGACGGCTGGAACGATCTTCGACAGCATGGCGCCCATACCTTTGGCCCGTCAAAGCGATCATGATCTTGGGAATGACTTTGATGCTTTTGCAATGCGTCTCAGAGCTATTCAAAGATGTCCTGCGTATCAAAGGCGAAACGATCTAATGTCATATGAATTGATCGCCACACTGATGTTTTCATCAATGATGCTGATGTTGCTCACGGGCCAACGCGTTTTTGGTGCTATCGGGTTTATAGCTGTGGTTGCGGCGCTCTTGCTTTGGGGCGACCGTGGCGGCTTTGACATCGGGTTTTCAGCGGCCATGAAGCTGATGAAATGGTATCCGCTGTTAACCTTACCGATGTTCATTTTCATGGGCTACATACTGTCAGAAAGTAAGATCGCAGACGATCTTTATAAGATGTTTCATGTCTGGATGGGGGGCTTACGGGGCGGGTTAGCCATCGGCACGATTGGCTTGATGGTCCTGATTTCAGCCATGAACGGCTTGAGTGTCGCAGGCATGGCCATTGGTTCAACGATTGCTCTGCCCGAGCTGTTAAAGCGCGGTTACGACAAGCGAATGGTAACGGGTGTCATTCAGGCCGGGTCCAGTTTGGGCATCCTTGTGCCACCATCTGTGGTTTTGGTGTTATACGCCATGATCGCGCGCCAACCTGTGGGCCAATTATGGCTGGCTGGTGTGATCCCGGGGCTTATGATGGCCTCGTTGTTCGTCATCTACATTATCGTGCGCTGCCGCCTAAATCCGGGCTTAGGACCGGTGCTTCCACTTGAGGAACGCGACATTCCACGCGCGGAGAAACTGCGCCTGTTGCGTGCAGGCTTGCTGCCAGTCGGTATTTTCGCAGTCATGATGGTGCCTTTCGTAAACGGGTGGACCTCGCTTGTGGAAAGTTCGGCGATTGGGGCCATGGCCGCGTTTGCGGCTGCAGTTCTGAAGGGGCGGATGACGCGCGAAGTCTTTGAAAATTCTGTGCGCAACACGCTTGGTATCACCTGCATGTTTATGTGGATCATCTTGGCGGCCTTGGCTTTTGGGGCAGTCTTTGATGGGCTTGGTGCGGTCAAAGCAATCGAAGCGGTTTTCACAGAGCGCTTGAACTTAAGCCCATGGACTATCCTGATCTTGATGCAGCTTAGCTTCATCCTGATGGGGACGTTCCTTGATGACACGGCGATGCTTGTAATTGTAGCCCCGCTTTATGTGCCTTTGGTTGGTGAGCTTGGGTTTGATCTGATTTGGTATGGCATCCTTTATACCATCACGACCCAGATCGCGTATATGACCCCGCCCTTTGGCTACAACTTGTTCTTGATGCGCGCGATGGCTCCGCCAGAGATTACTTTGCGCGACATTTATTCCTCTATTACGCCCTTCGTGCTGATTATGATTTTCGCCTTAGCGTTGGTCATGGTCTTCCCCGGCATCGCAATGTGGCTTCCTGATTTCGTTTACAACAAACCCTAAAAGAACCGCCTCAAAGTGGTCGAAGATCCAAAACAAGGAGAGAAAACATGACTTCAAGACGTAAGTTTATCCAAGGCGCCGCCGTTGCTCCGGCAGCTGCAGCCTTGGCAACCCCAGCGTTGGCACAAAGCACCATCAAATGGCGGATGCAAACCTATGCTGGTTCCGCGTTAGCCGCAGAAGTGATCGTTCCAGCGATTGAAATGTTCAACAAAATTGCTGGCGACCGCATGCAGATTGAACTGTTTTTTGCAGACCAGATCGTTCCAACTGGCGAACTGTTCCAAGCAATGCAACGCGGCACGATTGACGCGGTTCAATCTGATGACGACTCTATGGCCTCACCTACAGACGTCACAGTCTTTGGCGGCTACTTCCCATTCGGGTCCCGCTATTCTTTGGATGTGCCTGTGCTGTTCAACCAATATGGCCTGAACGAAATCTGGGACGAAGAGTACTCCAAGGTTGGCGTTAAACACATTTCTGCTGGTGCTTGGGATCCATGTCACTTCGCCACCAAAGACCCAATTCGCAGCCTTGCTGACCTCAAGGGCAAGAAAATCTTCACCTTCCCAACAGCTGGCCGCTTCCTCACCCAATTTGGCGTGGTGCCTGTGACCCTGCCTTGGGAAGACATCGAAGTCGCATTGCAAACCGGCGAACTTGACGGCGTTGCATGGTCTGGCATCACAGAAGATTACACTGTTGGCTGGGCAGATGTGACCAACTACTTCCTGACCAACAACATCTCTGGTGCTTGGGCGGGGTCGTTCTTTGCCAATATGGATCGCTGGAATGAACTGCCAGAAGATTTGCAAACGCTGTTCCGTGTGTGCTGTGATCAATCGCACTACTATCGTCAGTGGTGGTACTGGGGTGGCGAAGCCAACCTGCGTGTTAACGGCACCAAAATGGAACTGACAACGATCCCAGACGAAGAATGGGCAACCGTTGAAACAGCGGCGCAAGATTTCTGGGAAGAAATCGCTTCTGAATCCGATGTGAAACGCCGCGTTGTTGATATCTTCAAGAAATACAACGCCGATATGGTCAAGGCAGGCCGCCCGTACCGTTACGGCTAATATTTTCTGTGGGGGCCGCCGTTCTGTGCGGCCTCCAATACCAACTCGAAAAGTGGAAGCGACATGCCTGGACTTATGACATTCGACGATCTGAAATCCCAAGTGGCCAACGGGTCTATTGATACTGTTCTGGCGTGTTTCGTCGATATGCAGGGTCGTTTGATGGGCAAACGGTTCCACGGCGTGAATTTCGTAGAAACCTCGTTTGAGGAAACCCATTGCTGCAACTATTTGCTCGCGACTGATTTGGAAATGGCGACACCTGATGGGTATGCCTCGACCAGTTGGCAAAGCGGGTATGGCGACTACGTGATGAAGCCAGATTTGGCCACGATCCGTCCTGTGCCATGGCTCGAAGGCACTGCACTGGTCCTGTGCGATATCTTAGATCACCACACACACGCCCCCGTCCCCCATTCCCCACGTGCTATTTTAAAGACCCAAATCGCACGGCTGGAAGCTTTGGGCTTTGAAGCCAAGATGGCCACAGAGCTAGAATTCTTTTTGTTCGAGAAAAGCTTCGATGACATCCGCAAAAGCAACTTTCGTGATCTAGAACCGATCAGCGGATATAACGAAGACTACCACATTTTCCAGACCACCAAAGAAGAAGGCGTGATGCGGCCGATCCGCAATCACCTGTTTGCAGCCGGCCTGCCGATTGAGAATTCCAAAGGCGAAGCGGAAGCCGGACAAGAAGAGCTGAACATCCGCTATTCCCCAGCGCTCGATTGTGCGGATTACCATTCCATCGCCAAACACGCGATCAAGGAAATTTCTTGGCAACATGGGCGCGCTGCAACCTTCTTGCCCAAATGGCACAAAGACCGCGTCGGCTCATCGAGCCACGTACATCAATCGCTGTGGAAAGACGGCGAAGCCATGTTCTTTGACACATCACGACCGCATGGCATGTCCGAAGTGATGAGCCACTACATGGCCGGGCTGATCAAATACGCGCCAGATTACACCTATTTTCTCGCACCTTACGTCAACAGTTATAAGCGGTTTTCTAAAGGCACGTTTGCGCCAACTAAGACGGTTTGGTCCGTGGACAACCGCACTGCCGGGTTCCGTTTGTGCGGCGAAAACACCACGGGTGTACGCGTTGAATGCCGAATTGGTGGCTCCGATTTGAATCCCTACTTGGCGCAGGCTGTCATG
Organism: Aliishimia sp.; assembly: GCA_039978895.1. Classification (GTDB taxonomy): domain Bacteria; phylum Pseudomonadota; class Alphaproteobacteria; order Rhodobacterales; family Rhodobacteraceae; genus Aliishimia. Next base: position 37,386 of record JBDWAL010000055.1, on the reverse strand, counting down.
CTTGCGGCCGGGATCAAAGGCATCCAAGATGCGCTAGAACTGGCCCCAGCCACGACTGGTGACGTTTATGAAGACGCCAAGGCCGCTGATATTCCGCAGACTTTGCGCGCAGCCACGGAAACATTGCGCACATCAAAATTTCTGCGTGACGCCTTGGGCGATGACGTCGTCGATCACTACACCCGCGCGGCAGAATGGGAACAAGAAGAATTCGACCAGACCGTGACAGATTGGGAAATCGCCAGAGGGTTTGAGCGGGCATGATCCTGAGAAAATGCACCCCTATTATTCCGGTGAGTGATCTCAAACATGCGGGCGATTGGTTTAAGCGGTGCTTGGACTTTGGCGCCCAACCCGTTGGCGACACTATGGTGCATCTAAGCCGTGACGCCGTATCCATTCGCTTGATACAAAAAGCCCCCGACATGGAAATGGACGATCCTCGACGTCAGCAATCAATTTATGTCGATCTTGAAGACGTGGACATTTTTTACGCGACACACGGCCCCGAACTCGAGTCTGGCGGAGAAGACCATGCTCCGTTTGACCGCCCCTACGGTATGCGCGAAATGCATGTCATTTACGAAAGCCTGTTGATCTATTTCGGCAGCCCCATGAAAGCCAACACACTATGATTAAGTGCATTTCCCCCATCGACGGGTCCGTTTATGCAACCCGCGAAACCCTGTCCCAATCCGAGGCCGAAGCCGCCGTTGCGCGCGCGAATGCCGCTCAAGTGGCTTGGGCTGCACGTCCTTTGGCCGAACGCATCGCATTAGTGCAAGCAGGTGTCGCCGCAGTTGGCACGATGAATGATGAAATCGTGCCCGAAATCGCTTGGCAAATGGGCCGCCCTGTCCGCTATGGCGGCGAATTTGGCGGATTTAACGAACGCGCCAGCTACATGGCTGACATTGCTGTTGACGCTTTGGCCCCAATTGAGATCGAAGATAGCGCGGCCTTCCGCCGTGTGATCAAACGCGTTCCGCATGGGTTAGTGCTGGTCGTCGCCCCTTGGAACTACCCCTATATGACGGCGATCAACACAGTGGCCCCTGCGCTGATTGCGGGCAACGCTGTGATGTTGAAACATGCATCACAAACCCCGCTTGTCGGCGAACGCATGGCGGCGGCCTTCCATTCGGTTGGCATTCCGGCTGACGTCTTTCAGAACGTATTCTTGGACCATGCAACCACATCCACTTTGATCGCAGATCGTGCCTTTGGCTTTGTGAATTTCACAGGCTCCGTAGGTGGCGGGAAGGCGATGGAAACTGCGGCGGCAGGAACATTCACAGGCATCGGCTTAGAGCTTGGCGGCAAAGACCCCGGCTACGTCATGGAAGACGCCAACTTGGACGCGGCAGTAGACACGCTGATCGACGGCGCGATGTTCAATTCTGGTCAATGCTGTTGCGGGATCGAACGGATTTATGTGCATGAAAGCCTGTTTGACACCTTTGTGGAAAAGGCAGTGGCGATTGTGAACGGCTATAAATTGGGCAACCCTTTGGAAGCTGACACCACAATGGGCCCAATGGCACATGTGCGTTTCGCCGACGAAGTCCGTGCCCAAACATCCGAGGCGATTGCCAATGGGGCGACAGCGCATATCGATCCGGCCAATTTCCCGGAAGACAGTGGCGCGTATTTGATGCCGCAGATTTTGACAAACGTAACCCATGACATGCGCGTTATGCGCGAGGAAAGCTTTGGTCCAGTTGTCGGCATCATGTCCGTTAAGGACGACGCAGAAGCCATTGCGTTGATGAACGACAGTGACTTTGGGCTCACCGCATCCCTGTGGACGCAAGACACCGCCCGCGCCGAAGCAATCGCGGATCAAATTGAGACCGGAACTGTTTTCATGAACCGCGCCGACTACCTTGATCCGGGGCTATGCTGGACGGGCTGCAAAGACACAGGTCGCGGCGGCGGTCTATCGGTCATCGGATATCACAACCTCACACGTCCCAAGTCTTACCACCTCAAGAAAGCCTAAAGAACATGAGCATCACCGCAAATTGGTCCTACCCAACAGCTATTCGTTTTGGCGCAGGTCGCATCGCTGAAATTGCCGATGCTTGTGCCGTAGCTGGGATCAAAAAACCGCTTTTGATCACCGATCGTGGCCTTGCAGGCATGGATATCACCGCTAAGACGCTTGATTTACTGGAAGCTGCGGGCCTTGGCCGTGCAATCTTCGCCGATGTCGATCCAAATCCAAACGAAAAGAATGCAGCCGCAGGCGTGAAGGCGTTCAACGACGGCGGCCATGACGGCGTGGTCGCGTTTGGGGGCGGCTCTGGCCTTGATCTTGGGAAACTCGTAGCATTTTTGGCTGGTCAAACACGACCATTGTGGGATTTTGAGGACATTGGCGACTGGTGGACACGTGCGGACGCAGACGCAATTGCACCTATCGTTGCCGTGCCAACAACAGCCGGGACCGGTTCAGAAGTTGGACGTGCGTCCGTTATCACCAATTCCGAAACGGAAGAAAAAAAGATCATCTTCCATCCAAAGTTCCTCCCGACTGTGGTGATTTGTGATCCTGAATTAACAGTCGGGATGCCCAACTTCATCACCGCAGGCACGGGCCTTGATGCGTTCGCGCATTGCGTAGAAGCGTTTTCCTCACCTCATTACCACCCCATGTCACAAGGAATGGCCCTTGAGGGGATGCGTTTGGTCAAAGAATACCTGCCGCGCGCCTATGCCGATGGCACCGATATCGAAGCACGCGCGCATATGATGTCGGCGGCGATCATGGGGGCGACTGCGTTCCAAAAAGGTCTTGGGGCAATTCATGCCCTGTCCCACCCGATTGGCGCGATGTATCACACGCATCATGGCACAACGAACGCCGTGTGCATGCCAGCGGTGCTGCAATTCAATAAACATGCGATAACGGATGTAATTGGCGAAGCGGCAAATTATCTCAACATCGCAGGTGGGTTCGATGGATTTTGCACCTTTGTGGACGCGCTAAATGCATCTTTCGGAATTCCGCAAAAATTGTCCGGCTTGGGGATCGAAACACCAGATATCGACCGTCTGGTGGCAGGCGCTTTGAGTGATCCAAGTACGGGTGGGAACCCGATTGAAATGACCAAGGAAAACACCACCAAATTGTTGCTTGAAATCGTTTGATCACGAAACTGGTCCCCACATCTGAGAAGGATGCCAATGCCACAAAATGACTTCGACTTGATTGTCGTGGGGGCTGGCATGGTGGGGATGTCTACAGCGCTTTGGGCCCAAAAGGAGGGCCTGAAGACGTTGATTTGTGATCCAGCATCGCCGGGGTCCGGCACGACATATGGCTCGGCGTGTACTATTGCGACCTATGCTTGCATTCCGGTCAACAGCCCATCTATCTTCACCTCCTTGCCGCGCTTGTTAATCAGTCCTGACAGCCCGCTCAGATTTAACGTCTGGCATGGGCTTAAAAACCCAAGCTGGATGCTATCCTTCCTAAAAAACTGCCGCCCGGCGCAAGTGAAACATATCTCTCAGGCGCTTGGTCAATTCCTGTCCCACACAGATGAAGGGCTTGATCCGCTCATCGTAGAGGCCAATGCTCAGGACTTAATCATCAGCAATGATTGTTTATATGTCTGGTCTACGCGCTCAGGATATGAAGGTGCCCGCGACAGCAATGATATGCGCGCATCACAAGGTGTGAAGTTTGACGAACTTGGGCCCAACGATGTGCTTGAGCTTGAACCAAACCTGCGCCAACCAATTCACAAGGGGCTTCGCTTCAAAGGGGCCCGCCATATTAACGATCCGCAGGAACTTGTAAGCCGGATGCTAACACGGTTTGAAGCGTTGGGCGGCGCATATCTACCCCACAGCGTCATCAATTGCGCGCCCGACGACACAGGCGTCACCATACGCTTGACCGACGGCACAGAGATGCGTTCTGGCCATCTTGCTTTGACCGCTGGCGCACGGTCGACACAGATTGAAGGCACCGGCGCTGAACGCCTCCCACTTGGCACAGAGCGTGGGTATCATGTGCTTTACCGCGATCAAGGTGACCTTGTCTCACGTCCTGTTGGATGGGCAGAAGCGGGATTTTATGCAACGCCAATGGCACATGGCTTGCGGGTAGCGGGCACGGTTGAAATCAATGCGGTTGATGCCGCCTTCAACACCGGTTGCACAGATTATCTACATCGCAAATCACAGCAAATGTTTGGGGACCTTAGCTATCCAGACGACCTTTGGTTGGGCCATCGGCCAACTCTGCCGGATTCACTGCCTGTGATTGGATCGCCACGCACCTCAAAACGCGTCATCTTCGCCTTCGGTCACCAGCATATTGGCCTAACTTTGGGCGGCGTGACGGGCAAGATCGTGTCGGACCTTGTGCAAGGGCGTGCGCCACATTGCAACATTGCGAACTTCGCACCCCAGCGCTTTTGACGCTTAGCAACATGCGGGCACATTTGGAGACCCTCAAGGTCTCAGCGAAACTGATGTACCTGACAATTGTTTAACATGAAGCCGATAATCTCTTGAAACGCGTTGCCGTGACCGACAATGGCAACGTTCTGCCCGTCAAGATCATCTAACGTTGTCACGAAATGAGCGACGCGTTTTTGGAAGATGTCTTCCGGTTCAACGGGTACCGCGACGCTCAGGTCATCATGCGCGTGCCACCATCGGGGTGGCAGGTTTTCAAAAGACAAATCCGGGAAATCGGCGCTCAATTTGTCGGGGTGACGACCAACATCCCCGCTATATTTCAACAATTCATGGTGTCCGCTGCGTATTTCAATCGGTGCAATGCCATCAAACACAGTTCTGGCCGTCTGGATCGCACGCGTAAGCGGAGAGGCGATGACCCGTGCAATTTCCAATTCCGCAATGCTCTCGCGCAATTCAGCAGCCTGTTCAAATCCAAGCTTTGTCAGGGGGGCATCAAAGATCAACGGATCCCCATCTCCTTTGAAGGCCGCGTTGAATTCGGATTGCCCGTGTCGGATGAAGTAAATTGCCATGTAACGGGTCCTTCTTGCACAATCGCAAAATGTTGGGATTTAGGTCAATCGGCTCTTTAGAAGATCACCAGACTTGGCCAAAATCGGGTATCCTACCATCGAAAACGACGTGTTTATCTGCTTTAGGGCACGCAATGTTTCTTGGTGAATGTTGCTGGTTTCAATGCTCTCGACAAGGCCTTCGCGAAGCCGTCCTAAGTGATGTCGCTGCAACTTTTGCTCAACGCTGCGGACCTTTTCCTTGGCCGCCACCAGTTCACGCGCCTCGGCTGGGTTTTGGTTCATCATCACATTCAAAGCCAATTGCACATTCCCCAACACCCGATCTGAAAAATCACCGATTTCCTCGCGGCCCTTGGGGGAAAAATGCACACCCTGCGTCTTCATCCGACGTGCCAGTTCCAGCATGATCCGCGCAATCGCATCAGAGGCCGTATCGAGACTGGTAGAAATAGACGCCAATTCCATAGACCGCCGGCTAAGATCTTCTTCCAAGCCAGTTTTGCTAAGTTTTGCCAGATATAACTTTACCTCTAGATGCATTTTCTTGATTGCTTTGTCTTGGTCCGTGATCGCCTGCGCACTGGCTTCGTTCCACTCGTCATAAAGCGGTTCAACAGAGATCAGCATACTTTCGATTTTCTGCCCCATGCCCAGCAACTCACGTGCCGCGCAATCAAGCCCACGGCTCGGTCGCTCAAGTGCTGTTGGATCAAGGGCTGTGGTGGCCTCAAAGTTCACATCACCCGTTGGTTTCGTGTTCATCATACGCGCAAGTGCCGCCGTTACAGGTGCCACGAACGGCAGGGCCAGGAGGGCAATCGCAATGTTGAACACAAGATGTAAGTTGATAGCTTGGCGTGCAGGTTCCGCGCCCAAATAAGTCATAATATCAGGTGAGATCGCAATCAGTGCGGCAACAATCATAGCCCCCCCACCGCGCAAGATGAGGTTCGCAACCACCATCTGCCGGGAGATCAACGGGGCCGATAAAGTCAGCACATAAGCGATACATGCCCCCCCTAGATTGGCGCCCAAGATCATCGCAGCCGCAGCCGATGGCGGCAAAATCGACTGGCCAGCCAGAGTGACAAACAACAACACAGCCGCCACGCTGGAATGCACAAGCCATGCAAACCCGGCACCGATCACAAAAGCCGTCAGTAAGTCACGACCCAAATATTCCATCACAACCAGCATACCCGGATTGGCCACCATCGGACCCGTGGCCAAACGGATCATGTCGAGCGACACAAAAATCAACGAAAGCCCGATGAAAATACGCCCGATTTGCCGCGTATTGTCATTGCTGGAGCGTAAGAACAGCGATACGCCCACCAACAAGAGTAACGGAATAAAAAATGTCTGACGCGCCAGCAACAGTTGCGACACAAGCGCCGAACCGACATCCGCGCCCAACAGAATAGCAAGCCCCGTTGCCGCTGACAGCCCGCCTTTTGCCACGAAGTTAGACGTCAAAACAGCAACCGCTGTCGAGCTTTGCAAAAACAGTGCAGCGCCTAAGCCAGAACCGGCGGCCAAAAGACGATTGCTCGCGGAATGGCGCAACCACCCTCGCAATTGATTTGCAAAGCCGCGCTCTACGCCTGTACGCACCAAACGCACAGCCCAGATCAACAATGCCGCGGCACCTGCTATGTTAAGCAGGAATTCAATGAGATGCGGTTCGTCCAAACTGATGTCCTCTGTCGTCCTTTGGAACGACTTCAAAGTTGAATGATCCGAACGCGACAGCCGTTAGAATGCTAAGTTCGCTCAATTGGACCGTTCTATTTAACGCCGCAGATTGCAGCCTCAAAGCCGCCCATTTTCAAGGACGTTGCAGAATAAAATCGGGTTGAATACCCGACTTTTCAATAGCGTTGTCTACATCATAACCAGCGAAAAACCCATAGCCCTCAATAAGGGCCGTTTTCAGCCCCGCGGCTTGGCCACCCAGAATATCGGTATGTAAGCTATCCCCGACCATCACCGTCCGCGCGGGATCAAACGCACCGAGCCGAGCAAAGGCCAGATCGAATATATTGCTGAACGGCTTACCAAAGAAAACGGGCTGAACACCTGTCGCGTCCGCAAGGGCATGTCCATAAAAGCCCGGTTCTATCGAAAATCCATTTTCGCGAGGGGCTACGATATCGGGATTGCCAACATAGACCGGGCGCGGATTGCGGATTAACGAAGCCTCTAGCAGCGTTTGGCGGGTTTGCGTCCACACTGCACTGCCAAGCAAAAGGAAGGCTTCGACAGTGTCATAGGCGCTTGGGGCTTCCGCGAGAAATGTAACATCAAGGCCTTCTAGATCGGCCCGTCCCAAACTTTCGGTCGCCATCAAACCCCACTTGCATGCAGGGTCTTTTGTTAACCCATGCAAAGTCGCTTTACGGCTTGAGATCACGTCCTCTGGCGCGAAATTGTACCCAAGGCGTGTGTATTTCTCCATCAAGTTCGCATGTGGGTATCCAGCCGCATTTGAGACAACCATGACCCGTTTGCCCGCTTTTTGCAGCCGCGCGACCCTTTCGGGAACGCCTTCTATCGCGGTTTCGCCGATGTTCAGAACCCCAAAGGCGTCCAGCAAGAAAACGTCTATCTCATCCGCAATAGCTTCAAGATGCGGCACGCGGTGACAGAGGGCCGTTCGCTGTGTTGCAGGAAGCCTGTGACGCACGTTCTCATAGGCCTCGAAAGCCTCATCTGTATTCAAGACCTAAATCCGTTCAAATTATTGCGCCGCGCACTTTGGCAGATACCCACTCCGAAATGACCACCGCTGCCAAGATAACCAGCAAGATCAGCGACACTTGCGGCCACGCCAAGACATTCAACGAGGATGACAACTGCAAGCCAATCCCGCCTGCACCAACCAGCCCCAAAACAGTGCTTTCGCGAATGTTGATGTCCCAGCGGAACACCGCAATCCCTGCAAAAGCGGGCATAATCTGAGGGACGATGCCGTAGGCCATGACTTGCCAACGTGATGCACCAGTTGCTGTAATCGCTTCCACTTGCGTATCGTCTATCTCTTCGATGGCCTCATAGAGCAACTTTGCGCAGAACCCGATAGAGCGGATTGCAATCGCGATAACCCCGGCAAAAACGCCCGGTCCAATGATGGCAATAAGCAACAAAGCCCAGATCAAGGAGTTAATCGAACGGGTCGAGACGATGACCAAAAGCGCGATGGGGCGAACAAAAAATCGGGACGGCGTTGTATTGCGTGCGGCCAAGAAAGCCACGGGCACAGCTAGGATCAACGAAAAGATTGTGCCCAATGTCGCAATATTAAGAGTGTCCCATATAGGTTTGCCAAGTTGCGCAATGTAACCCCATTTGGGGGGTGTTGCCCGCGTCCAGATATCTTCCGCAATACGCGGGGCATCCCACACAAAGAACCAAGTGGTCGAATTGGAGATTTGCTGCCAGCAATAGGCAAAAACCGCGATGCCAACCAACCATAGAACCCAATGGAACAGGCTTTCCCGCCCAGTTCTGCGTTGCCATAACTTCAGGCCATTTGTGTCATGTACAGGCACTATTGAACCCTCGCTCGGACGACACCGGACAAATACTCCAACGCCATGACTATCCCAATAATGATCAACAAAATCGCCGCGGCAGTATCGTATTCATAACGGTCAAAGGCGGTATTCAACGTCGCGCCAATGCCGCCAGCCCCAACAAGGCCCAGAATTGCGCTTTCGCGGAAGTTGATGTCGATCCGGTACATGCTGAGACCAATCAAACGCGGCATAACTTGTGGCTGAACGCCATAGTTGATCCACTGCGTCCAACGCGCCCCGGACGCTTTGACAGCCTCCGCTTGCACGCGATCCATGCTTTCGATGTCTTCAGCCAGAAGCTTGGACAAAAAGCCAATCGTGGCAAAGCTCAACGTCAAGAACCCAGCCAAGGGACCAAAGCCGAAGATCGCGACAAGCAAGATCGCAACAATAATTTCCTGCAGCGCGCGGCTCACGGCGATGATGCCGCGACAGACCAGATAGACAGGCAATGGTGCCACGTTGCGCGCAGCACCCAAAGCAATTGGGATAGAGATCGCGATGCCCACAACGGAGGACGCGACCGTCATAATAATACTTTCAATCATACCTTCCCAAATGTCTGTAGATCGGGATGAAAAATCAGGGCTGGCGAAAGCAAGAACGAACTTCTTGCCACGCTCAAGTCCTTCATAGACGCGCGACCAGTTCACCTCGATCGTCATGTAGGCCGCGATCAGATAGGCGACAAACCCAAGTATCAGTGTCCAACGCAGCCATTTGCGTTGTACGAAAGGTGGTTTCTTCCAAGGCTGACCCAGTTTTGTTTCGACGTTAAAGGTGGCCTCTGTCATGGCGCGGCAACCTCGTCATCATCGTCTACTTTCTCGATGGTGGCTTCCCAGTCCTCAGCGCCATAAATGCTGGTCAGCACATCTGGGGTCAAACCGTCTGGCGCGCCGTCAAATTCAACCGCCCCGAAACGCAAACCGATGACACGCTGCACAAACATCTGCGCCAATGCCACGTCATGAATGTTGATGATCGCAGCCAATCCGCGTTCTTTGCACAATTCACAAATCAAACGCATGATCTGACGCGATGTTTTAGGATCAAGGGAGGCAGTGGGTTCATCCACAAGTAACAATGCAGGGTTTTGGATAAGCGCGCGACAAATCCCAACGCGCTGACGTTGTCCGCCTGACAATTCATCCGCGCGCTTGTCCGCCATATGCGCCAAGCCAACACGGTCCAGCAAACGAAACGCTTCATCTACATCAGATTGTGGGAATTTCCGCAGGAAGCTACGCCAAAATCCGACATACCCTAACCGGCCGGATAGTACATTTTCCATAACCGTAAGGCGTTCAACAAGGGCGTATTCTTGGAAAATCATCCCCATGCGGCGACGTTCACGGCGTAATGCGCTCATCGACAAACCCGTCAATTCGACGTCACCCAGATGCACCTTACCAGACGTCGGTTCAACCAACCGGTTGATGCAGCGAATAAGAGTCGATTTGCCAGCACCTGATGGGCCGATCAGTGCCAAAACCTGGCCTTCCGGGATGTTCAAATCAACGGCCTTCAAAGCCTGATCCCCGGTTTTGTATGTCTTCACAAGCTTCTCAAGCCGCAGCATGAAACTTCCCCGCCCCATTTATTGTTTTTGAGAAAGGGCGGACCCTATGGCCCGCCCTATCATATTTTACTCGCAGGCGTAGCTAACGCCATTTGCTGTGTCGATCTTGCGAATAACTTCCCAGAATTCCTGGTATGTCATCTCAAGGAACTGACCTTCATTGGACTTTTCGAACTCAGCTTCCAGAGACGTGCCAGCCCATTCGAAATTCAAGAAAGCGCCACGGATTTTGTCTTTCAACTCGGGCGTCAAGTTATGCGCAGTCCCAAAGCCAGTCGTCGGGAAGGTTTGCGATTTGTAGATCACCTTCACATCGTCGGCTTTAATCACATCACGGCTGATCATGCGCGCTTTCACAGAGTTCGCAATTGACGCAGCCATATAATCTTTGTTGGCCACACCAAGGATCGAGTTGTCGTGCTTGCCGGAATAGACTGGTTCAAAATCGCGTTCTGGCAACATATCAAAGTCGCCTTTCAGGATCGCAGAGGGCGCTTTAAAGCCTGAATTTGATGTCGGCGACGTGAAGGCCAATTGCTTGCCTTTGATGTCTTCGACTTTCTCAATTCCAGAGCCCGGAAAGGTGATGATTTCCATTTCGTAACCGAAATTTCCATCTTTCGACGCCATAATCGTAAACGGATTAAAGCCCGCACAGTTTACAGCCAAGGGGTTCGAACCTGTGTTGAAGCCCGCGATGTGCAGACGGCCAGAACGCATCGCTTCGATCTGCGCGGCATTGTTTTGCACTGGAAAGAACACCACAGATTTGCCGGTTTCACTTTCAAGGTGGGTCAGGAAATCTGACCAAGCAGCCTTATAAACAGCAGGGTCTTCAACAGGCGTATAGGCGAAAATTAAGGTGTCTGGATCGACCAAATCTGCCGGGTCGGTTGGCGTATCAGCGATCAGGTCGCCATCCACGTCGCAAAACCGCTTGTCCAAGTCTCCGCGTGGGCAATCTTGAGCCGCTGCAGGACCAGCAAGCGCCATAACCATCGCCACGGCGGCACCAGATAAAAGTGAGTTCATTAGTTTCATGTAAAATCCTCCCAAGATTTCGACGCTAGCTTTAAGCTACCGCTTCCCAAAACAAATTCTGTGCCCGTCTTATTTTGTAAGAATTCCATGCACGGACCAGTCATCAAACTTGTCAGCGCCACTCAGATTTGGCAAGGGTTCATTAAGATACCCGCCTGCGAAAAGCCGGAACGTCACGGCACCATTAATCGCGGTGTGGTAATCAATAGAACTGTCCCCGACATATAGCGCTTCATTCTTAGGACATCCCAAGACCTCAATACTGCGCATAAGCGATGCCGGATCAGGTTTTTTCGGCTGTGACGGTTCGGCCCCGACGATCACATCAAAATATTTGGCCAGATCAAGTTGTTCGCAAATCTCACGCGCAGGCCCGGTTGGTTTGTTGGTACATATTCCAAGACGCACGCCCTGAGCACGAAACGCTTCAAGAGCAGGAACGACACCGGGGTATGGACGCGTCAGGGTCGTCATGTTTTTCTCGTAGACGTCCAGAAAAATCCTGAGTGCGTCACGTTGAAGATTTTCGTTTGTTCCACCGGTTGCACGCAAAATACGCTCGACCAGTTTTTCCACCCCGTTGCCAATAAACGAGATTATCGTCGCCAGATCGAGCGGCTCCCGATCAAATGCTTTCAGGGCAACGTTTGATGCAAAGTGCAAATCTGGTGCGCTGTGAATAAGCGTTCCATCAAGATCAAAAACGATAGCTGTTGGATGCATCATGGGGCAGCTTTCACTTTCTCAAACGTGTCGTCCGCGCATCTATTACATTGGCACGCCGGTTAGATTTTCCCCCATAGCATCCCACCTATCCAAAAGAATAGCCGCGCTAGGCAAATATCCCTGCGTTTAGACCTTTGCTGGTCTGCTCGAAATCGCTGCACACAGCTAGATTTCCTCAAACCTTGCAAATCCGAAGGCCTAGCAATGATGACAAGATTCAAGCTACTGCACTGTATTGTCGCAGCATTCCTGAGCGCTGTCGCCCTTGTTCCTCAGGCTGGCGAGGCAGGCAGCAAAAAGGCCCGCCCCGTAACGGCCGCATCTGTGTTTGACGCCGAAAAGCGTAAGAAAACCAATCATGAGTTCGGGCAGCGCCTGTCTTATTCAATCTATTCCAGTATCCGCTTTCAAAGCGAACACAATCGACGTCGAGATGACGCGACAAACGATCAAACAAATGAGTTTGCCATTTACGCAGGGTTTGTTGGGCGGGTTGATCTCGGTCGTCGATTGATCGCGTTTGGCCATGGGGAACTGGATGCGCGCACAAAAACCACCCAAGACCGCACTTACGATTCAGCGCCACGCTGGAACACGAAAGAAGCTTTTGTTTCTTTAGAATTAAGTGAAGCCGCGCGCCTAACAATCGGTCGCATGCGGTTTTCCGATGCAAATAAGTGGGTAGCTGATGCAGCGGTCGATGGCATACATTACGGCCATAAAACCAAACATCGCGTCACTGAACTTGCGGCATTCGCCGGCACACATGACGTAACAGCATCCTATTTGATGGCCCATCATGGGCGCGCGTCCAAAAACAAACGCTTGGGTGCATTGGCTTTGATTGAAAACGATGGCTCAGAAAACAGCCTGCACTTATCAGCCTATTCAAGCGAAAAAGTCTCGCAACGATTTGCCTATGAATGGAATATCGGTGTGCTTTCAGGAGATGGCGCTAACGGTAGAAGTTCAGGTTTTGGCTTTGATGTTCACACAACCCACAAATTCGGGAAAAGCAAACTAAACCCGCAACTTGTTCTTGGCTTTGCGATGGGCTCTGAAGGGTATCGCCAATCGGGCATACAATCCAACAAGACCTACAATTACGGACAAGCCCAAGTGCACCGTTACGGGTACGCATATCAACCTGATTTGTCGAACTTGGCCGTCGGTTCACTTGTCGTTGGACTTCGCCCCTCACGCAAACTCTCGGTGGATTTGGGTGTGCACAACTACCGCCAAGTCAGCGCATCCAGCGTTGGTCCCATGGCGCGCGTATCTGGAGTGACGACAGGCACCGATACGTTTTTAGGTAATGAAATCAGCCTAGTCGGGGCATGGCGTCCAACCAAAAAGTCAAAGGTCGAATTCGGCGTCGGCCATTTCAAACCCGGTCGCGCCTATGTCGATCGTTCCGCAGCAACGCGCGTCTATATGCGCCTGTCAGTCACCTTTTGAGGAGATTAACGATGAACGTTTTTCCACACTTCGCCAAGGCTTGTCTATGCAGCCTTTTATTCTCGGCCTCTGCATCTGCCGACGACACCAGCCTTTACGCTGACGTTTTGCCCGATGACGCAAGTTTTGTGCGCTTTGTTGGCTTCGAAGGCAAAGACAACGCGGCATTCGCTGGGTTTACCTTTGATTTAATCGCGCAAGACGCGGGTAAATACATTCCTGTGTCTGCATCAAAATTGACCAATGTCACGTCAGGCTCTTACACCACCGTTTTACGCGACGATGACGGCACTTTGCGCACGATCAATGAAGCGCACCGCTCGCGCCAATCCAAAGTCGCCTTGTTGCTTGTAAATGGCACACAGACGCCGCTTGAACTGCGTTTGGCGGATGGATCCGTTGCGGTGATCAAAGACGTTAATCCCGCGACATCCGGTCTACGTGAAGTCAATCCTGTCGCCATCACCTTAGGTGTTTTCGCAATGGATCAACAAATCCCACTCGCGACGTTCGATGTCGCGCTGCGTCGCGGTCAAAACCTTAGTTTCGTTGCTGATGACACAGGCGTGCGCCTGATCGAAAACCAGTTTGCCGCACTTGCCAAGTAGGCGCCAAACGCAAGGGAAACTGTTATGATCTTTTCCAGTCCAATTTTTGTTTTCGGGTTTCTACCCTTGTTTCTGACAGCGTATTACGCGGTCCCTAAATCTGCTCGCTCCATCATGATATTGGTGGGCAGTTATGCGTTTTACGGATGGTGGCGATTGGATTACCTTGCCGTCGTTTTTGGCATTTCCGCGGTTAGTTATCTCGCGGCTCATATCGCGCATACGGCTCGCACAGACACAACAAAAATATGGGCTGTACGGCTTGGCGTTTCACTGGATTTGGCCGTTTTGGGCTATTTCAAATACACTATGTTTGCGATGTCCGGATTAAGCGATTTATCTGTGGCCTTAGGCGGCGCGGACATCACAATTCCCGCGATCATTCTTCCTATCGGCATCAGCTTTCATACGTTCCAATCCATCAGTTATATCATCGATGTCGCCCGCAAGGATGCACCACCCGCGCGTAACCTGATCGACTTCTTGGCGTTTGGTTCATTGTTCCCGCAGCTGATCGCTGGGCCAGTTCTGCGTTACAAAGATTTGGCGGGTCAGTTTGCCAATCGAACGCACACACCCACCAAATTTGTGCGGGGTATTGGTAGGTTCGCACAAGGTTTGGCGATGAAACTGCTGATTGCAGACAATGTAGCCCCCTTGGCCGATCGCATCTTCGCTTTGTCCAACCCTACGGGTGTTGAAAGCTGGTTGGGGGCCTTAGCCTATTCCATACAGTTGTTGTTCGACTTCGCCGGTTATTCCGCGATGGCAATTGGACTAGGCCTTATGATCGGCTTTCAATTCGTCGAGAACTTCAATGCGCCTTACACAAGTCAATCCATTACAGAATTCTGGCGACGTTGGCATATCAGCTTGTCCTTGTGGTTGCGCGATTATCTGTACTTGCCTTTGGGTGGAAATCGCCGAGGCACAACTCGCACATATGTCAATCTGGCCATGACGATGGTGCTGGGCGGTCTATGGCACGGGGCCAACTGGACTTTCATTTTATGGGGGACTTGGCACGGAATTTGGTTGGCCGCAGAGCGTGCCTTGGGATCAAAGTCCAAAGCTAGCGTCTGGCCTAGATTGATTGCTTGGCCGCTGACCATGACCGCTGTGATGATCGGTTGGGTGATGTTTCGCGCGGCCACTGTTACCGATGCCATCAATATCTACGCAGGCATGATCGGGGTGAATGGATGGTCCATGTCCCTATCCATGTCTTGGCAAGTTCAAAGCACTGAAATAGCGGCTCTCATTTTGGGTGGTGTCATTTCTGTCATTGGACATCGCATGGCTGATATCTCCACATACACACCCGCATCTTTGCGGCTGAGCGGTAATTTTGCTTTGATGGGACTGGCCTGCATTGCCCTTCTTGCCCAAACGCATTCCCCCTTCCTGTATTTTCAATTCTAAGGACTGGTAATATGTTGATTTTAAGCGACAAGCTTCAGGTTTTTGCCTCAGTGGGCTTCATTTATTCATTGGCAGCTATTGGTCTGAGCGCCCATCTTTTGATGGACAAGCCCATTGGCGAGCAAAGCATGATCGATGGATCGCTACAGTCCCTTTACGAAGCCGGGTTTACGCACGCCAACCCGCTAAATGACACGGCAATCTCAGCAATGGCAGCCATGAAATACGCAGCTTTTGGACAGGCGCATAAAGGTGCAATTGTTGGAAAAGACGGTTGGTTGTTCACGTCCGAGGAATTCGAAGTTGACCCGAATTTCTACGAAAACATGTCCAATTCGGCGACCGAAATCGCGCGTGTTCGTGCCTTAATGAAACGCAAAGGGGTGAAATTGATCCCTGTGATCATTCCGGACAAAGCAGATGTTCACGCCGACAAACTTAAGACTAATCGTCCAGTAGAAGCCGAAATGCGACACGGGCACCTGCTATCACTTTTGGCCTCTCGAAATGTCCCAGTATTGGACGCCAAGAACGTCTTGAGTTCCAATTCCGCATGGGGTCAAGGGTTTCTGAAGGATGATACGCATTGGTCGCCCGAAGGCAGTCGCGCAGTTGCTGAAATGGTCGCATCCCATCTGGCGCAGTTCGATATCGGGTTGACGCAAACATCGGTCACCACGGTGCAAGGCTCCCCTGTTAATTTCAACGGCGATCTGTTGCAATTCGTGCCAACAGGGGTCTTGCGCGAAACGTTTGGCCCTGCCCAGAACAAGATCAGCACGTACACAACCACCGTAAACACCGGCAGCGGTTTATTCGGGGGCACAAACATAGATGTCGCTTTGGTTGGGACAAGTTTCAGCGCCAAAGCAGAATGGAATTTCTTGGGTTTCTTGCAAGATGCCCTAGGGGCCGACGCCTTGAATTTTGCGACGGAAGGCCAAGGACCATTCGCCCCAATGCATGATTTTATCGCCTCTGACACCTTCCAAAACACACCCCCAAAACTTGTCGTCTGGGAAATTCCGACGCGCTATACATCTCTGGAGATGACACGATGAAACGCACCCTCTCACACATTATCATGGCCACAATCGTGCTCAGCACAGGAGCCAGCGCAGCCCCTTATTGCGCCGACCTCATGGTACAAGATCAACTGCCTAAGAAGTACCAAAAGCGCGGCCCGTTCTTTTCTGATGACGCGACGGGTTGGATCATTGGGAACGATCAATTGAAAGACAAATATGCCGTTACAGATGAAGCTAAACTCTTATGGCGCAGCATAAAATCCGAATTCGACAAATACGGCGTGGATTTGGTTGTAATGGCTGCCCCGCCACGTCCACTCTTCGCGACAGATGACGCAATTCAAGCCATGGGGCTGCCCTCGGACGCAGATTTATCCCGTCTTCAGCAAGGTTTTAGCGCCTATATCAAGGCCTTGAACGCTGCAGGGATCGTAGCCCCGGATTTTTCTGTCATCGCCCAAAGCGCGGACGCCCAAGGCTATTACTTTTCCCGCGATACGCATTGGACACCAACAGGGGCGGCGTTGTCCGTGGCACATCTTAACGCGGCAATGGGCAAGGCGTCAGCCCAAGACAGCATGGCCCGCATAAAAACGACTGCACGCTATGAAGAAAAAGGGTCGTTGGCTGGCGTTGTCAAAGATGTTTGCGGTTCGCGCCCTGAAATTGAAACAGTTTCCGCCCCTGTTTATGCACAACAAGGAACAGCCTCGTCCTTACTCAACGATGTTCCAGACAAGGAAAAGATCGCACTTGTCGGCACCAGCTTTTCGGACCGATATCAGCGAGATGCTTATCAGGTTGCAGACGCTTTGGCGTTTGTGATGGACGCGTCAGTGGACAATCTTGCAGTCACAGGCGGTGGTTTAGTTGGCTCAATGGAGGCCTTTATTCGCAGCGGAGCCTTGGCGAACACGGGGTATCAAACAGTCGTGTGGGAGACGCCATATTCTGCCCCCTTGACCCAAATCAGCGGCTTGCGCCAAATCTTGGGCGCCTTGCTTGCCTCACGAAAAACCACGCAGATCAGCACCTTGGAGACACGGATTGGAAAGGATTGGGTCAGCGTCGATCACAACATTTCCCTCACAGATATACGTGGGCTTGAAATCGAAGCAGACCAAGCGGACACGGGACAATTGATTGTTGAGCTGATTGACACAAACGGAGGGAAATCGCGCACAAAACTGGTGAAAACGGATCGAGTGGTCGCAGACAAGCGCAGTCCTAAATGGGCATTGGCCGTGAGCGCCCTGCAAAAATCCCAAATTGTTCGCATCAAACTGCGCATGCCCAAAGCATCAACCCAAGAACCTGTAACTATACGCTTTTTCAACTGAACAACGTGTCGCGCAAATGGGTGGGCTATACAAAAGTATAGTCACCTATCCGCCTGCGTTGTGTGTTTTTTCCAGCAACCGCTTTAAAGCTTCAAAAGCCTTTCTTCATTCGGAGCTATCATGTCCTTCATGAACACAGTTTTTGTCGCTTTCAGCGTTCTCACTTCGATGTCCCTCCCCGTATTGGCAGACACGTTATCCACCCCAAAGGGTGATGTCATTTTAACGATCTCAGGCAATCTAAACAACACGACGATGGGTTCACCAGAGGGCACCGTCACCCTGGACCTTGAGGCATTAAAGGCGTTGGACACCAAGACCTTCACAACCTCCACGATCTGGATCGAAGGCGAAATTGAGTTTACCGGGGTAAGCTTAGGCGATCTTTTGGAATACGCAGGGGCCATAGGTCCCACGATCGGCGCCATTGCTTCAAACGACTATAAAGTAGACATTCCCGTTGACGGGCTTGAAGCAAACGCACCCATTGTTGCGTACCTTATGAATGGGGAAGAAATGTCGGCGCGCGGCAAGGGGCCGCTCTGGATTGTTTACCCTTACGATGACGATGCAAAATATCGTACAGAGGTGATCTATTCGCGTTCAATCTGGCAATTGGATCGCCTCGTTTCGACAAAATAGGGGCAAGCTAATGCCCTATGGCTTTGGGAATGCTCCGGTCTTGTTTGAAAAAAACGATAAAGTACGCCGTTTCGTACCCTTGGTCATTATCCTCATCGGGATAGTTATCCTCTCTGGATTGTCTCTTGTCATCACGCAGCGCATGAATGAGTTGCGCGAAGCTCCCGGCGACAACTTGACTTGGACTTTGTCGCAAGTCGAAGTCGATGTCCTTGTCTTGTTAGACGAGGCTTTGCGAACATCGCACACACAGTCCGAAGATGTGAGCGACATCCGCCGCAGATTTGACAATCTATATAGTCGAACAAGCACGTTGCGCGATGCGCCGATATTCGCAGACATGCGCAAGGATGCGACTTTTGACGAACAGCTCAGGACACTTGAACATTGCTTGAAAAAACTGACTGCGATTATCGACAGAAGTGACACGGAACTATTAAACGGCTTATCCCCCTTAATCGACGAAGTTACAAAAATCCGCGACGAAGCTCATGCACTTGCGTTAACCGGCATCAGGTTACGATCCCAAAGCGCAGACGCTGAACGCGCGTCACTTGCATGGCTGCTATTCTTTGCAGCATTCGTTGGCCTTGCGACCATATTATTCTTGGGCTTCACTTTGTTTGTGATCATGCGTCAATATCGATTGCGGCACCAAGCCTCTGAGGCCGTCGCGAGAGCAAATGCCCGCCTTAAATCGACGTTTGATGTGTCCTTAGACGCTATCGTTGTTGCGAACTCGCAAGGGGTAATTTTGGAGTTCAACGAAGCTGCCGAAACCGTGTTCGGGTTTCAAGCCAGTGAAGCAATCGGGCACCAGATGTCCGAGATGATCATCCCAGAGCACCTGCGTGCAGCGCATATTGCTGGAATGAAACGTTTCAATGAAACGCAAGATGCGCGACTGGTCGGCAAGGGGCGTATTGAGATCACAGGGCTTCGCAAATCAGGTGAAGAATTCCCAGTTGAGATATCAATCGGGATGGCCTCTGACCATCGTGGCATTATTTTTATTTCATACCTTCGCGACATCACTGAACGTTTGGCCGCTGAACAAGACCTGAAATCTGCCCGCGATGAAGCACTTGCCGCTGAAAACGCCAAATCCAATTTTCTGGCCGTCATGAGCCACGAGATGCGCACGCCTTTAAATGGCATCTTTGGCACGCTGGAGCTTTTGGGGAACTCTAAAGTCACCAAGAAACAGCGCAGCTTCCTAGAGATTGCCAAACGATCCGGCGACATACTTTTGCATCATGTCAACGACGTGCTTGATATTTCACGCATGGACGCCGGGAAACTGGAATTGAACGAAGACAGTTTCGATTTGGCCCAGTTCTTTTCAGATGTCATTACAACGAATGAAACCACCGCTGATGCTCAAAGCAACACATTGAAATTGCACCTAGAAAAAATGCCAAACGATCCCGTCCTCATGGATGAACATCGCATGCGCCAAATCACCTACAATCTTATCAGCAACGCTTTGAAATTTACGACAAACGGCACGGTCACCCTGCACGCAAAGACCCTCGTGGATCCCTCAGATCAGAAAATCTTGGAGTTTTCAGTTCTCGATACAGGCGTGGGTATCCATGCCGACGAACAAAGACATGTTTTTGATCGTTTCTACACCCAAGAGCGATCATATGACCGATTTGCGTCCGGCGCAGGCCTTGGGCTCGCAATTTGCAAGCAATTGGTCGACATGATGGGGGGCACAATTTCATTAAAAAGCAACGTCGGCAAAGGCTCTTGCTTTACCGTAACTGTGCCATTTCAAACGGATAGGTCAGTGAAGAAAACCGTTCGTGACCTGGAAACCAAATTTGATTTCTCCCCGCTACAAGGTCAGGAGGTATTGTTAGTAGAAGACAATGAAATCAACCGCTTGATTGTCCACGAAATGCTGAAAGCGAATGGGATGATTGTGCAAGAAGCACATAATGGTCAAGAAGCGGTCGATCTCTCTCAGGGGCAGAAATATGCAGCGATTTTGATGGATATCAGCATGCCCGTTTTGAACGGCGTGGGCGCAACAGAAATTATTCGCAACACCACGGGTCCGAACCAAGAGACGAAGATCATTGGATTGACGGCGCATGCCTTGGCCGACGAACATGCACGCTTTGTTGCAGCCGGGATGAATACTGTTCTCAACAAGCCAGTCTCGCAATCGACTTTGCTAAACGCGCTGCTTTTGGCTGTTAAAGCTGATAACCTGTATCAAATCCCGCGCGTTGTTGAGACTGCCGAAACTCTACTCGATGAAGATGTTTTTTCGGAATTGCAGGATGTTTTGAAGCCGATGCGCCTTAAAAAATTGCTTTCAGACTTCGATGCTGAAGTTACCGCTTTGCTGGCCCAAATTCCACAGTTGATGGAACAACGATATACCTCAAAGATTGCAACCCAAACACATAAATCCATTGGCTCTGCAGGAATGATCGGGGTTATCAGCTTCCAGAAGGCCTTGCGAGGAATCGAGCAGGCTGCAAAAGCAGGCGACATGGACACCCTAAAAGAACATTTTGAGCTGGTTGTTTTAGCATGGCCTGCCACCCAGTCCGCCTTAACAGAACGTTCCTATACTTTAGGATAGCAACCCTACCCATGCGCGCAGCTGGCTAACCCCCTGCGTCCACGAAAGGCATGATGGAACACGCTACTAGATACAGGTGAGAACAGCCGGATCGCCGGTTTTTACCTGGAGTAAGCAATGAACATTCGCCACGAATGTCCAATGCCGGAGTTGTCATTTTCAGTGAGAGCGCCGTTGCATCTGAACAAAGAGAACGGATGCAAAATCGTTGCAAACCGTTGGTCTTTGGCTGGTGTTTGGCTTGAACCCGAACAGGGCGACATCTCTGGTGATGTGCAAATTTCGGTTCCTTTCCAAGGTGTGGAAGTGTCCTTTCCCGCGCGCCTCAAAGAAACGGACACACCGGGTCACTTTTCTTTTCATGAACTTACAGTCCGCCAACGGGAAACACTTGGGGCTTTCTATCAAGGCGTATTGTCAGGACGCATGGTGTCGACCAATGACATCATCTCTAGTCTCGACACACCTGTTGATTTAGTGCCAATGAGCGAAACAGAAGAAGAGGAAACGGCAGGGCGCGCCAAGGCCAAACCGCGATTGGTGCGCATCATTTGGAACACCGCCTTTTACCTTGCAGCTGCCGCGTTCTTAATCTTGTTTCTCGGCGGTCAAATCTGGCAACGCCTGTCACATGTTCAACTCGATCATGCGCGTTTTGTAGCGCCGATCACTGAATATGCAGCCCCGGAATCAGGTTATGTGACACGTATAAATGTTGGCATCGGCGAAGCGGTTAAACGCGGCGATATCCTTGCCCGCATAGAAGACCCCGACCGCGAAAGTGATGTCGAGGACGTGCGCGCAGAGGTGCTCTTAGCAGAGCGTAGGCTGCGAATTGCGCAAAACCGTTTGGCTCAACACATCCTCCAACGCAAAAATCAACGCGCCATGCTTTGGGCTAAGTTTCAAACAGTTTGGGAGCCTTGGCAACGCAACGACCCACACCTATTGGTCTATCCAGAAAAAATCGAAACCGCGCGTATTGCACTTTATGAGTTCGATCGACGTCGCGATGTCAATGCGCTTTCTTACTTCGATTTACTTAGCACTCTCGAAGAGGCCATCAACGAACGTGATCTGGATTTACGGCGTTGGAAACGCGAATTGCGCCACCGCAAAGCAGCCGCCGATGAGTTGGTGGTACGTGCAAAATATGATGGCACGGTTTTTGGCGTATATGCTCTCAAGGGTAGCTTTGTTGCACGCAATGACTTGGTCGTCGAAGTCGAGGACAACACCCCGCGCATCGCTGTTGGCTGGGTTGATGACAAGATGGCAACCCGCGTTCACATTGGGATGCCAGCCGACGTGGCCTACGTTTTTCGCGGCCAGTCAAAACGCATCCAAGGACAAGTGATGGATATTCAAGCAGGCACCGACATCGCACAGCCTGACAAGTTCGGAATGGTCATAACCATCAAAGCGGACAACGCAGGCATTCAGAAAACCCGAAAATGGTTTCGCCGTAACGCACCCGCCAGCATCCGTTTGAAACGGACCCTCCTTGCCGACTGGTTCGGAGCAGAAGATGAACGCCCCTAAGACGATCCATGCCTTTGAGAAACATCTGGATGTTTGGTTAAAAAGCCTCTCTGGCCCCTCCCCCACGGGGTTCGAGAAATGGACGCCACGTATGATAACCCAATTCGCGGTGTTAATTTCCGCGCTGACGGCTGCATTGACGTTTTGGCCAAACAACTTTTTTGAACCAGACCTGATCCATATCACCTTCGTGCTTGGTTCGCTTGGAATCTGGCGGTTTGGGTGGTGGTTCACCCACGCTGTGCGTGCAGAGATATTCACCCGATCCAAATTTCCTAAAATGCGGACACGTGCAGACTCAGTTTGGAATTCGGGATGGCGCCCCCCCCATTTGCACATCCAAATGACCACTTATTATGAAGAACCTGCGATCACACGCCGCGTAATCGGATCCATCATTGGGCAAATTCGACGCGAAGGGATCCCAACCACGCTTTGGATTGGGACCGGTTCATCTTATGACGAAGCCATCATCACAGATTTCGTGCGTATCCATGGCGCTGACGTCGATGCCAACATCGTGTTTCTACGCCAAAACCAACCCGGCAAGCGCATGGCGATCGGGATGATCCTGCGCGCAATCAATCGCGCCGGGGTTGGTCCGGATGATCTGGTAATTTTCATGGATGGGGATGCGGTTTATGGCATCGATGTTTTGGAAAAAACCTGTTCCATGTTTGGCGCCGATCCTGACTTACAAGCGTTGACCACCAACGAAGAGGTTATTTGTTATGGTCCGCAATGGATACAAAACTGGTTATCCATGCGATTTGCACAGCGCCGATTGGCCATGCAGAGCCATGCCATGTCCGACAAGGTCTTGACCCTAACTGGTCGGATGAGCGTTTTTCGCGCGCGCTACATCATCGACGAAAAATTTATCCGCACGATAGAAGCAGATCATCTGGATCACTGGCTTTGGGGCCGTTTCCGCTTTCTGTCTGGTGACGACAAAAGCACGTGGTATTACTTGTTATCCAAACACGCCAAGATGACATACGTGCCAGATGCTTGCGTTTACACAATAGAGCAGATTGAAGGCTCAGGCACGGGCCGCATGGTTCAAAACTTCCGCCGTTGGTCCGGCAACATGTTACGTAATGGATCACGCGCCATCGCCCTTGGCCCGTTCGTTGCAAAACCTTTCATCTGGTGGTGTCTGGTCGATCAACGTATCGCAATGTGGACGATGTTGGTCAGCCCAACTTTGGCGATCCTCACATTGTTCATAGAACCGCTATACATTGTGCACTGTTTGATCTGGATCGTGTTGAGCCGCACTTTGCTTTGTCTATTCTTGTTCCGATATGCCCGCGCACCAGACATCACTTGGCCGTTCATCTTGTATTTCAACCAGATCATCAACGCGAGCGTGAAGGTCTACATGATCTTCCATTTGAGCAAACAGAAATGGTCAAATCGCGGCAATCAAAGCGCGGGCGGCGGAACGACTTTGATCGACAAGGTTAAAAATGCCACCGCCATGTTCCAACTCGTCACAACCGTGATCGGCTTTCTGTTCGGTCTAGCGGTTTATATCGATTTGCTCTCGCTTCCGATCTTCATGTAGGTCGCTCCAGTCCTCACATTCATTCATGCGACCATAGACGTTTTCACCCGGTGAAAGGCGGCACCTTACACGCGGTTTTTCGATTTGCGCCGCTTAAATCAACAAGTGTAGGACCCCCTACCCCAAAGGATAGCAAGCCCATACGGAGGATACTCCCCTTAACCTTTGGTGAAATAGAACCAATAAAATCAGCAGGATATAACGTGTTTAGTCTCAAGTTAGGAACGAACACATGTTTGATTTACACCCAAAATTCGAAGCCCAACTCTCAGGTCAAGCGGCTTACGCCCCTTTACACGCCATTGACGAAAAACCCTCCATTAGTGTGATCGGCCTTGGGTATGTCGGAGCTGTTTCGACGGCGTGTTTGTCCAGCTTGGGACACTCTGTAATCGGCGTCGATGTCGACCTTGAAAAAGTCGCCTCAATCGGGAAGGGACGCTCCCCGATCCATGAACACGATCTAGAACGCTTGTTAAGTGAAGGCGTAGAAACGGGCCTGGTTTCGGCCACTTCCGATCTCGTGCATGCCGTTGTCAGCACAGATGTGACCTTCGTGTCTGTGGGCACTCCGACAGCCGCCGATGGTGGTTGTGACCACAGCTACATCGAAGCCGCGGCATTGGCCATTGGCGAAGGCTTGCGAAACAAGAACGCATTCCACGTGGTCGTCATGCGGTGTTCGATCCCCCCCGGTGTCACCATGAAGTTCATGACGCCGATACTTGAAAGGGCTTCGGGAAAGGTCGCTGGTGTTGATTTTGGCGTCTGCTTTAACCCGGAATTCTTGCGTGAAGGCGTAGCCGTCGAAGACTTCTATGCGCCCCCCAAGACCGTGATCGGCGCCAATGATGAACGCAGCGCGGCCATATTGACCCGCATCTATGAACCCGTAGACGAGCACCCAATCGTGACATCTGTCGAAACCGCGGAGATGGTTAAATACGTGGACAATGTCTGGCACGCGTCAAAAGTGTGTTTTGCCAATGAGGTCGGACGTTTGTGCAAACCATTAGGCGTCGACAGCCATGATGTGATGGATGTGTTTGTCCAAGACACGAAGTTGAACTTGTCACCCTATTACCTAAAACCCGGCTTTGCATTTGGCGGCTCTTGTCTGCCCAAAGAAGTGCGTGCGGTGGCCCACATCGCCAAGGAAGCGGGTGTGTCACTGCCCATGATCGAAAGCCTAACCACATCTAACGCCACCCATATCGATCGAGCGCTGGAAATGGCCCGCGAGACAGGTGCGAAGACTGTTGGCGTTCTCGGCCTTGCCTTCAAACCGGGCACAGATGACTTACGTGAAAGCCCCATTCTTGAAGTGATTGCTGCCTTGAATGCAGACGGCATCGAAGTTGTGATCCATGATCCCGCCATCACACCTGATACACAGTTGTCCGGACAATTGGCATATGTGCGTCACGCCAGTTCAGGCTTGAGATCGCTGGCTCATGATTTGCCGATGATGATGCGGGCGGATTGTGCAGACGTGGTCGCATCCGCGGATGCTTTGATCGTCACCCACGCCAGCGACTTGTACCGTCAAGCTGTCAAAGACGCAGGCGAAAAACCAATCATCGATGTGGTTCGCATCAACGCCGAAGTGAACCAGCAAGCGAATTACAACGGTATCGGTTGGTAATCAAACCCACACATTACTCACATGTTTTTAAAGAGGAAATCATGAATACACTTTCAACTTCCGTTCAACAGATCGGCACCAATCTGTCCGAAACACTGGATGGCTCTGCAGACGCAGATCTCATACTGGGCTTATCGGGCGATGACACAATCAATTCAGGCGACGGCAATGACGTTGTTTATGGTGACTTTGCATCCTCCAACATCTTGCGCGGCACCGAAAACGCCACCAGTTTTGCTCAATACGGAGAATCCGGTGCGTGGTCGGTCCAATCCGAAGATGATGGGCATACCAGCATGACCCAATCCATCGACACGCAATCAGGCGAACTTTACTCAATCAGTTTCGATTTGGCCGCAAACTACAATGCGCAAACGGTAAGCGGCGCTGTCGAAGTCCTTTGGAACGGGCAAGTCATAGACAGTTTCGACACAAACAGCGCCACGTTTTCGGCCCATGACATTACGTTTGAAGGCGTCGATGGCGCTGGCGAACTCACTTTCCGTTCCATCGACAGCTCTGGCTCTTCAGGCCCAATTGTCAACACGGATGGTCCTATCTTCTACACGCTGGAGGACAAGGAGATTGACGGGCAAACCTTCGAAGTCAAGACATTTGCGGAAGGTCAAACAGGCATCTACCAAGTCATCAACGGCACCTTGCAGGTCTTTGATCCAGTTGAGGCGACATATGTTGAAGCTGGCAGTCAAGCAACCGTCACCGTGAACGCCATCGGCTTCAACATTGAAGATAACCTAATCTATGGCATTGCCGTCGGGAACGGTGTCGACAGCCTTGGAAAAGTTGTCGACAAAACTGACTTGGTGATGTTGGACGCCGCTGGTGATAGTTATAAGATTGGCTCCACACCCTATCGGTCATGGACGGGAGACTTCGACTCCAACGGCAACCTTTGGGCTTTCCAATCAAGTATGGACAGCATCACAATGATCGATGTCGGTTCTGTGGATACAAATGGCGTTGTTGCGACGCAGACG
Organism: Aliishimia sp.; assembly: GCA_039978895.1. Classification (GTDB taxonomy): domain Bacteria; phylum Pseudomonadota; class Alphaproteobacteria; order Rhodobacterales; family Rhodobacteraceae; genus Aliishimia. The sequence continues at coordinate 10,589 of JBDWAL010000055.1, read as the reverse complement.
TTCAAGTTTCCAAAGAACCTGATCACAGATCAGCTGTGGGATGTGGCATATGATGCAGTGTCGCAAAGCTTTTTTGGGGTGACGCGGCCAACATCTGAAGGCGCGAACGCAACAATGTACATCATCAATGTCTCTGCCGTTGCTGATGGTGGTGTGCCCACATTTGAAACAAAGGACGTCACAGGCACTTTGGTCAACGGCGTCATGCGCGCAGGCGTACCCGAAGTGACATTCGGGGCAGCAATCCAAGACGCTGACGGAAATTTCTATGTTGCGGGCAACAGTGGCGATCACGATATGGATGATTCAACTGTAAGCGCAGGCGGCATCTATAGGGTGGTCACGAATGCCGACGCAACAACAGTACATCTTGATTTGGTTGCGACCAGCCCACGATCTAGGTCCAATGACGGCACCTCTGATCCACGCGCGGTCGATCCGTTCACAGAGATTGACCTCAACGCATCGGTTTTGATCCGCAATCTGGGTGTCACCATCGCACATGATGGTGAAAACACCTATGATGACACTATTGAAACGGGGCGCGGCGCTGACCAATCTGATGGCGGGCTTGGTGAAGATACAATCGCTGGCCAGAGCGGAAATGACACTCTGTTTGGCGGGGAAGGTGATGACTGGCTGTTTGGTGGAAATTCCGATCAAACGTCACCCACAACGCTCTATTCCTACGACGAGTTCGGCAATCGTTATGACGCGGATGGAAACCTACTGAGCGAAGAAAACGACGAATTGTACGGCGGCGCTGGCAACGACACCCTGCATGGTGGGTCGGGCCATGACGTCCTCGACGGTGGAACAGGCAATGACACTCTGAATGGGGGGTCTGGTCTTGATACACTGACCGGCGGCGACGGGAACGACATCCTAGCGTCTGGGTCCGAAAACGATGTCGCCAGCGGCGGCGCGGGTGATGATCAAGTTATCGGCGGATCAGGGGACGACATCTTGGCAGGCAATCAAGGCCAAGACATTTTGGCAGGCGGCACTGGTGACGATACGCTAAACGGTGGCGCAGGTGATGACACCCTGAATGGGGGCATCGGCAATGACATCCTGATTGGTGGCAGCGGAAACGACACCTTGAAAGGAAGCACAGGCAATGACACGCTGACAGATATGGCCGGTGACAACACCTTGCAGGGTGGATCGGGGGATGACAGCCTCACGGGGGGATCCGGTATCGACACGCTTATTGGTGGGTCTGGCAATGACATCCTAACGGGAAAAGAAGAGCGCGACATTCTCAAGGGCGGCACCGGCGATGACACCTTGAACGGTGGCAATGACAAAGACAAACTCTATGGTGGCAAAGGCAACGACGTGATCGATGGTGGTCAAGGCAGCGACTACATCAATGCTGGACAAGGTGATGATGTCATCGATGCAGGCACGGGGCGTGATAAGATCATCTCCGGCACTGGGTCAGATGACATATGGGGCGGCGCTGATACAGATTGGTTTGTGTTCCGAACTGTGGACGCCAACAATGGCGTGGATACGTTACATGACTACACCCGTGACGGAACTGAGAATGACCGACTTGATCTGCGCAGCTTCAATGTATTGGCCAACGGATCAACGTCAGCAGAATGGGTCAGCGAACACCTCATTCAGAATGCGGATCACAGTGTCACGATTGAATTAACCAACCTGTCGATAAATTTGATCGATCATGCCGATCTGCAGGAACAGTTTTTTGATCAGGTTGTGGACGGATTGGAGCTATAATCACAGAAAAGGCGGGTTAAAACAGACCCGCCTCTTTTGCAATCATGGCCGCGTGTGTCCGGTTTTTGGCCTCAAGCTTACGACACAAGGTTTTAACGTGCAGCTTGATGGTTACTTCTTGCAGTTCGATCTCGCGCGCAATTTCTTTGTTCGCCAAACCACGGGTCAGACAGGATAAAACCTGCAATTCGCGGGCTGTCAGAAGTTTGCGAAGCGGGTGATCGGCCGTTTCGACTTCTTGTGTCATGAAGTCAATCGGAGCGTATTTTTCGCCCATAGCCATGAACTTGATCGCATTGACCAAAGACTTGGCAGCCATGCTTTTGGGCAAAAATCCAGCCGCACCGCGATCAAGCGCTTGCTCAGCAATTTCTTTGTTCGCTGACCCCGAAATTAGCGCCACGGGCCGAGGTCGCGTTGCGTCAAGGATCTTATCCAGTCCTTCCAGACCATTCATACCGGGCATTTCATAATCAAGCAAAACAAGGTCGAAGGGATCATATGAAACCAAAGCCTTTTCCACGCTCGGTAAATCGGAGGATTGAACAACCATAAAGGTGCCAGCGCTTTCAAGAAACGCTGCGATGGTCTCTCGAACCAATTCATGGTCATCAGCTAATAGAATTCTCACGTTTTCCTCACTGGATTGCAGACCAGAGATACCACTTCATTTTTGAGATTGGAACTTAGATGTAAAGCGGAAGTTCCATTCGCTTTCGCACTATTGCACTTTGTCCATAATCAAGTGTGCCCTGCACCGAACAAAACGTGTCGGTGCAGGGCGGTTTCTTATGTCAGACGACGGCGCAATTGCGGCACGTTGGACAGGATCACAGTATCTAGAAGTAAGACACTCAATAGGGCCAAACCCGCCATCGGGAAGGCCATCGCAACACCCAAACCGACCAAAACAGCCCCCTGCCACAGCGGCAATTCCTTTGGCATCGGCGGTGCAGACAGCCGACCTGCGTGCGCGGGGCGTCGTTTCCACCACAGCACAACAGCACTGACGCACAAGAATAGAACCGACAAGCAAACAATTGAATTCGCAAGCACACTCCAAAGGCCCATCGTGCCCATGTGCAGCGCAATCCCAACGGCCATTGCCTTACCAGCCAACGAATAATCCTGAAACTGAACATCCGCCAAAATCTTTCCGGTGTATTGATCAACATGCACAGTGCGATCAGACATAGGATCGGTGCTGTCTGTGCTCATCGAGTCGCGACTCAGAGTCCAAACCCCAGATGCAGATTGGGGCACATTCAGTTGGTAACGTGCGTCAAAACCGATCTCGCGCGCCAAAGCATCAACCGTATCCAGCGTTACAGCCTTGCCTGCGACACCTAAGGCCCCGGCATCACTGCCAGAAGCAGGCAACGGCGTTTGCTCAAGCGCCCAAGGCACCTCGCGGCGGGCGTGGTTCATGCTGGCATGTGTCTCATCTGATAAAGGCACGTTGTCCCATTTTTCCGCCGGAAATTGGCTCCAAGCTTGAACCATTTTCCCGCCCCAGACACCTGACCAAGCCAGGCCCGAGATTAGGAAGAAAAACAAGAAAACGGACAGCCATATCCCGACCACACCATGTAGTGATTTCCACATCCCGCGACCCTTTGGGAAACTGGGAACTAGTGCTTGGCGCCATCCGACCCTACGGGGCCACCAAAGATACAAGCCAGTTGCGATCAAAACAAGCGTCAGCGAAGCCGCTGTTTCAAGCATCCTGTCTCCCGTCACACCGATCATCAATTCACTATGAATACTGTCCGCAAAATCATACCACCCGCTGTGGCGCGGATAAGTTTCGATCACTTGCGCGGTGTATGGGTCAACGACAACCATTATCGCGTCATCGCCCTGATCGACCCGGAACAACGCGGCCACGTCAACTGTGCGCGGCGCCACGTATTGCTTCAAAACCCCGTCTGGAACTTCTGCAACTGCAGCGCTTGCTTGAACCGAAATTGGGGTCGCCATCTCTGTTGGAACGACAAGGGTGCGTTCCCCGTCTCTTCCGTCCACCCAAGCGATCCACAGCATGCTCATACCAGTTATGGCCAGAACGCTTAGAAATGGGATTACAAACAACCCGGCATAGAAATGCCAGCGCCACGCTGCGAAATAAAGTTTGTTCACGCCGCCCTCGGGCTGCGCATTCGTGTCAGTAGATGTCATGTGTTGGCTCCAAGCCTGTAGCCCGCATCCATAGCGGGTTAAAATTGAACTCTTGTCTTAGGAGAGGTCAGGCATGTGGAGGAGCACGGGTAAGGCGCGTTGGATCCAAAGGGCGCGTATGCAGGAGTCGTTTTGAGACGAACGACAGTACACGCGTCTGATCAGAGAGTACCAGCGGCACGCCATGACAGTTGCGCGGTAAGATGGCAGCTCCAGCTAGTTGACAGACTTCGCATTTTTGAACCCGCGCGTTTTCTGGTACACCAGAGTTTCCGCAGATATCGAACAAAGAACCACCAGAAGCCACATAGGCCGCAAGTTCCGGTGATGTTGCAGCAGGGCGCAACCCTGAATGCACAACGCCAGCTACGACCATTGCATTTATCAATGCAACCGTCGTGAACAGCCGGAAAAAGATGGTAAACGCGATGAGCATATCCGAGGCGTTAGACTATTTTAAAGCGCTTCGCGATGAAAAATTTTGAGAACCCAGTTCCCTTGAGCGACAATTTGCGCCAAGCGTATTCAACTCGCTGAGAACATTCGACCCGAAATCGAAGCTTGCAGAGCTGATAGCCTAATACTTGAGGCCACCCAATTCAGGCCCCGCAATCGAGGCCCAAATCCCTTTTTTCTTTCTTTTATGCGACAGAGGCCAGTTCGTTCAATTGCTTTGGTTCTTTCACCAGCAACCCCTGTGGCAACGGCATGACGTTTTCCATTGGCTCAAACTGTGACAAGCGATAACCGCGGCCAAGTACCGTTTCAATCGCGTTTCTCGGCGCGCCAGCGGCAACCAAACGTGACCGAATGTGCGATATGAACACATTGATTGAAAGCGGCTCACATTCTTCTTCAATGCCATAGAGTTCGGCCATGATAACATGTCTGCTGACCGAATATGGCGAGGCGAGACAGATAGTTTCGAAGATGTTGTATTGTGTCGGCGTCAGGTCAATTTTCTGAGGGCCCCAATACACACGCCGCTCTTCCATGCGCAATCGCATTGGTCCAAAGTTGAGATTAGGACCAGAGTGCCCGGCGCGTCGAATGGTGACCGCGCGAATACGGGCTGCAACCTCTCGGCTATCCATATTGGGGTCAATCACCTCATCGGCCCCTAATTCGAAGGCCCGCGTCATATCAGCATCACTTCTATTGCTGTTCAGGATAAGGATGCTCATGTTCCTATGTTCGCGGCGCAATCTCTCAAGGCTTTCCGCCCAATGTACGTCCGGCAAATCCGTTTCAAGCATCACAATTGGACGGCCTAAAAGGTTAAGAGATTCAAAAACATCTGTGCCGTCATTCGCAGCTGTTACGAGGAAACCGTTTTCTTGCAGATAGGCCTGCAACAACAATCCATCCCAAGTTGATACGCTCATCAGTACTCGCATTTCAAACACCCTTTTGTTCGGTGTAGATCCGCGGACCCGTGTGGCCCATCAGGTCCACACACATGGCAGTTACATTTACTTACATCCGGTTAGGATTGATATCTTTGTATACCGTTGAACACATTCACATCAACGAAATGCTAAAAGAAAGGTTAATAGCGGACCTCCCAAGCGAAGCTCGCGCGGGACGGATCGATGATCATAGGCGCTTTCGTGGATTGCTTAAACCAAATCACTTAAGACGCAATATACACGTCAAACACCACCATTACATGGGCATCGAGCGTTCTCTTTAGTTAAGAAAAAGCGATGCACCGGCCAAGGCATTCGCCGTTTGAGCAAGAAATCCGTCCAGCGAATGGCCGATATAAGTGATCGAATAGGTGCCGGGCAGCATGAAAAACTCTGTCGTCATCCCGTTGATAGCATTAATGACGAAGTCCACGCCCTCCGCGACCTGCGAGCGTCAGGCCAATATTGGTAGGCGCGTCTGCAAAAACTCACCGAGGTCGAAATTGTCGTCCAGCACCCCTTCCGTCCCAGAGAAAGAGATGACCAATTCATCGATTGTGTCGTTGAAAAAAGCGCGCGCTTGGAAACCAAAGTCGCCGTCGATCTCCTTGGAGACGTTTTCGAAGGTGCCGGACACGCCGGCGAAACTCGAGTCGGGTAAAAGGAAAATCTCATCAATGTATGCGAAGTCTGACAACGTCGCATAAGCATGCAAAAGATCGGTGTTTAGAAAGGTCATGCCTTTGCCTCTCAAAATGTGTACGGTTCTAAAATTGCGACACCTTGCCAACGGTCAACTCGGTCGCCCGCGCGGCTCCCGACTGAACCTCCATTGGGCCGAACGTATTCGTAAAGCACCCATTGTGGTTTTTTGAGCCAAATGAGATGGATACCAGCACGTCGCGTATTGCTGTCGGGTGCCCTTGTTGAACACGTCGCAGAACCCGTCGATGCTGGTTTTGGTGCGGACGTTCTCTAGCAGTTGCGCGGGCACGCGGGGCGGCAGGGTCTTCGGCGCGTTGGCTACCAATGCTGCTACACCGGATCGGCGCGGTAGTCATAGCTGTCCTCCCCGAGTGAGGAACATCCTGCAAGGGCGGTAAGCAAAGCCGGTAAGACAAGTAACTTCATACGGTACCGCTTAAAACGCGGTCCTAAATTCATCATGCCAATCGATCCGCAATCCTGTTTGGTGTAACTGTGCACACCCATTTTCGGCAATCTTCAGCAATCCATGATTTACTAAAATTAAGATAATTTCGCAGGAATACATCTTTGACGAGCAAGTAGGTTGAAGTCGTTTTTCCGCACTGCAGAATGACGCGTTTCGGATGCAAGCGTACCTCTTGTGGATACTAGGCTCGAAGTAGCCACTCACGGATCGCTGACTTCGGGGGCGAAATACTACGGTAAGGCGTCCATAAGGGGCTGGCGAACCATTCACCGCACTGCTGCTTGAATTTCCACACGAAAACAGGCCTCAGGGCGGGTCGTTTAGGCACAACTGCGGGGCCGGTTTAATGTCATGCTCTGTAGTGCTCTCAAACTAGAGGCTTTCTGGGATCAAAGTCCGATGGTCAACCAACCGCACCGCGTTCATGCTTTCAAATATCATGGTCAAATTCGGCCTGAATCCATCGCACCAAATCCGCAATTGGCTTGGAAGGTCTGTCGTTCCTTGGCCACATCAAAAATAGAAACTCCCCGGATGGGGTCTTGTCCCTCCAAACTTCCTTAAGGCGCCCTGCTTTAATGTCGTCTTGAACAAACAAGAGAGGGACAATCGCGATTCCTTGCATGTTAATTGCGGCATCGATCACCAAAGACGCTGAATTAAAGTTGAGCGTTTCTAGTGCCTTCGGCGTGCCTTCTTGTTCGAACAGTTGATCCCAACGACGGTGAGTGCCTTGGATGAGTGGAAAAGACAAAATTTCAGTGAGGGTAAGTTCGCGTTCAGCGACCAAGAATTCGGGATTGCATATTGCGACCAACTCCAACTCGATAAGACGCTTGATTTGCTGGTTGCCCTTAGCGCGAAAGCTCTTGCCATCACGCATTGCAACCTCCTTTTGATTAAGGGTCGTCGCATCAACACCTCGGCTTTCGCCTCTATCGAGTGTTGGGTATGAGGGCTTATTTTCGAAAACTCAGGAAGCCTTGGCGCGAGCCACTTTCGAGCGATAGAAGGCGAAACATGCAGAGTAATTTCATTTCCGAAACGTTGAATGTTCTTGGCTGCTCCTTCGATCATCCCCAGAGACGTTTCGACCGCTTGAGCGAGTTCACGGCCCGCCTTCGTGAGGGACACCCCACGTGCTTCGCGTTCGAATAATGAAAGCCCCAAGTCCAACTCGAGCAGCTTAATTCTTTGGGAAACAGCGCCTTGAGATATGTTTTACTCCGCGCCCGCGTTGAGGAAACTGCCGTGACGAGCAGCGGAGGCAAACATCCTGAGGGAGTTTAGGTTCAAATTCTGCATGCGTATTTTGATATTAGTTTTACTAATACCAACATTCGGAAACATGGTTGGTCAACGTGTTGCCTGCGTGCCAAAAGGGGCAAAATCGAAAGAAGCCAAGCCCTATGCAAAATTCAGATATGTTTATATCCTTGTTAACTCTGTCGGGAATCTTGGCTTTGGCTTGGATGTCCCCCGACCCAAACATGCTCGCGGTCATCGACCCCTCTTTGAAAGGAGGGTGAGCAGCAGGGCTTATCGCCGGGCTTGGAATTTCAACAGGAAACGTGGTTTGGAGTATCGCTGCAATCACGATTAGCGATGTCATTTTCAAAACAGCGCCGCACGCCATTGTATTTATTCAGCTTTTCGGGTGCGCCTACCTTTTCTATTTGGGTATTCGCGCTCTTAAAATTACGTTGATTCCAATGTCGGGTAACGGCTCATCCCCCTCAACAGCTGACCCAAGCTCGTATTATTGTATTGGGCTTTTGGTCATCTTCACAAATTCAAAGGCGATCTTGTTTTTTTGCATCGGTTTTTACGGCCCTCAGACCACCAGACATGGACACTTGCAGCTATCTTTCTGAGCGGTGCCGTCCCTGTCATTGGGCACACCCTTACTGCAACAATTTTATCAAGGCCTCAAACGGCTCAGATTTATTTCGCTAAGCAACAACCTATTTCGGCGGTGTTTGCAGTGGCCTTTTTTCTGGTTGCCCTGAAACTATTGATAACCATCGCGATCTGAGCGCTTCGCCACGTGTCAACCTATCGCCAAAACACAATCGGATATCATTATGACCAAGCTGATATGGTTATCAGGCATTCACTTCGCGCAAGAGGGAGACGTCTTTGGTCACGATCCCAAGCTCCGACTTCAATCCGCAATAGATCACGTGACCGCACAACACGCGGATGCGGCGCTATGCGTCATCACGGGCGATGTCGTAAATAATGATTGCTTTGAGGACTATCAAGCGGTGGCCTCTAGGTTGAAGGGACTGCAGATGCCCTTTCTTACCATGGTCGGCAATCATGATGACAGGGCTCTGTTCCGCCAAGTCTTTTCGTTACCGGATACCTGCATGAAGGGCTGCGTTCAGTATACAGTCCCCATTGATGAAGGAACCATCGTCTGTCTTGACACCCACAAGATCGGATCCGATGCGGGCGAGTTCTGTGAAGTAAGGCGTGACTGGCTGCATAAAACTTTAAAGGAGTCCGGCTGCGCGCCAGTCTTCCTTTTCATGCATCACCCACCCCTGGCTCTTGACCTGCCAATGCAAGACACGGAAAAATTGGAAAATGGCGCGCAGTTTCTAAAACTTGTTTCGCAATTTGATTGTGTGCAGCACCTGTTCATAGTCCACGTCCATCGGCCAATAACCGGAACTGTCTCTGCGATTGCGTTTGGGTCCATGCATTCGGGTTTATGTCAAGCGCCCCCGCCGCGCCGAGAATGGTCATGGCGCACTTTTAAACCAGCACAAGAAGCACCGTCTCTTGGCGTCGTGCAGACAAATGGTTCAACTGTAACGCTTCAATACGAACAATTTTGCACTTATGAGTTTGGCGCACTTGATGCGGCCAAATGAGACCGGTGAGTTTTCAAATGACTGAATGGGCGTCATTCAAGTGCATTCAACGCCTATTTGCGAAATTTAGGAAATCTGACCGTCTTGTGCCCTGCCGTCTAAGGCGGATTGATGCATCCCTACCAGACACGACGTCTTGAACCCATCGACAGCGCGGGATTTACATGTTTCGTGACGGGCGCTCGTTACGCCGAATCCCGATCTTTTCCGTTTCGTCTTTCACCTTCTGACAAAGGAACGTCGAGCTGTTCTTTAAACGCAGCTTCAGAGTTCGTTGGTTTAACGGCATCTTGTGCCGCAGTTTCCGACCAATCCCCGTCGAGCAAGTCCTCAAAGGTCGTGTCGGAAGGTGCATTCTGTTTAGAAGAGAATGCGAAACTGATTGTGCATGCAACAATCAGGCCGATGGAAACACACAAGTAGATTACAAAACCTACAAGCAGAGATGCCCCAAACAAAACTGTACTAACAATGCCCGCAAACAAGCCAAAGACGCTTCCCAGAACTGCTACGATAAGTGCCACTTTGTTTTCCTTTGCCCACAATTCGTACTGTCTTGAGTACAGGCTAATACCTACAAAAGAATGGTTAAACGTGATGTTTTCCATGGGTTCTTTGCAGGGTTTATTTCAATTTTTCCGCATCCACCAAGCCCCCAAAGCCATGCAAGCAACTAAAATAAAATCATAAATTTCCCTTTCACATACAAGTAACTACGTTTTGCAATTCTAGAAAATGCGACGGATGCGAGCTTTCAATCGACTTCGAAACCCTGCCCCAAAGAGACGACGTAGCATTCAAAAGAGACAATGCCGCTGAGGAGACCACATGCTGGACAGTCACAAAATTCGACGTCCCCGATCACCAATTGCAATCATGCCGAAGCAATCAATGTCCGAACCTCAAGGCATCCCGACGCAAGAGCCATGTTTCGACCAGAGCGTTTCGAACGTAAGCGCTCGTTGAACCCGCCCTAACGCTGGTTTGGTGAGTGTTCTAAGTGTCCATCTAGATAAGTGGACACTAAGGGGCATGTTATGAAGAAGCGTCGAAGCCGGTCGGACGATGAGAAGCGGGAGATTTGCCAGCAGACGAAGCCGCCGGGCGTGTCTGTTGCGCAGGTTGCCCGACGCTACGTAATGAACGCGAACATGATCTATACTTGGCTCAAGGATCCGCGTTTTGCGCCACCAGCGG